>NZ_JBHSKE010000013.1:0-284811 GCF_042657745.1 Kribbella qitaiheensis
TCACTTACCAGCGGCTACAGGCACCGAGTCTGCCAGCGACCGACCCGATAACACCCATTAGGCAGTACTGGTGGAGTCTCGGAGACCCAGGCGCAGGCGGCGCCCCGCAGTGGCCCGTGCGGCGACCACTACCTGTCCTTCGGTACGCCGCCGGCTCTCCCTCTCCCTCCGTCCCCGGTCCCCGGCGGCTCCCCGACGTACCGGCTTGCCCTCCGGCCGGTCGACCCCCGAAGGCGGGTTCCCTCCTCGGAATCCGGGCAGCCACCCGACGTACCGGCGCTCCCTCTGAGGGGTCAACCCCGAGGGTGCGGGTTGCCCCCTCGGGTTCTGAGCAGGCATCCCTGCGGTTGAGGGGTTGACCCCTCAGAGAGGGCGATCGCTGCACAGCGGGGCCACGAGCGACGGGTCGCGGTTCGGGGCGGGGGTTGCCTGCCGTTGTTGTGGGTTCCCCTCTCGATGGTCCGGGGGGTAACCCGCAACAGGAGCGGGTAACCCCTCGAGTTGGCGGGCGGGTGCGGCTGGGTGGTGGTGCTGTGCGGCGGGTGGCCACCGGTTCTGTGGTCGCCGGCGGTATGTAGGCGCGGGGTGGAGTGGTGGCCGGGTCAAGTTGGTGGATGGGAATTGGCCCATGAAAACTTGAGACAAGTGGAACTGACTGGTGGGCCGGTGGGCTTCTAGGCTCTTGGTATCGAGAGCTTAGGGAGACTGAGATGACTGACACCGACCGTCGTGCCAGGCGGTTGTTGCCGCCTGCTGGGGCGCCCCGGAACCTGGCGTTCGCGCAGTTGGCCAACTCGGTCGGTGATGGGGCGTTCATCGTCACGTCGGCGTTGTTCTTCACCCGGGTGGTGGGGCTATCCACCGCGCAGGTCGGGCTCGGGCTGACGATCGCGTGGCTGGTCGGCTTCCTGACCGGGGTGCCGCTCGGGAACCTCGCGGACCGCAAAGGGCCCCACGGCGTCGCCATTCTGCTGGCGCTGTCCACCTCGGCCTCGGTGGCGTCGTTCCTGTTCGTCCGGAGCTTCCCGCTCTTCGTGATCGCCGCAGTGGCGTACGCCAGCAGCCAGACCGGCCTCACTGCCGCCCGGCAAGCCCTTCTCGCCGGCCTGGTCGAACCGGCAGAGCGCACGCGCATCCGCGCCTTTCTGCAGTCGACGACGAACGCCGGTCTGGCCGTAGGCGCCACGATGGGTGGAGTCGCCCTGCGGTTCGACACCGCCCCGGCGTACCTGACCGTGTTCGCGGTCGACGCCGCGAGCTTCCTAATCGCCGCCGCGCTGATCCACCGGGTCCCCGCGGTCACCGCCGTCACTGTTCGGGTAGCAGGGGAGCCTCGCCTCGCAGTACTGCGCGACCGCCCCTACGCAGTACTGGCTCTGCTGAATGCGGTGATGCTGATGTTCATGCCGCTGCTGAGCCTGGTGGCGCCGCTGTGGATCGTGGAGCGCACCGAGGCGCCGGACTGGGTGGTCGCCTCCTTGCTGATCATCAACACGATCGGCGTCACCCTGTTCCAGGTACGTATCGCAAGGAGCGTCACTGACCTTCGTACGGCGACCCGCTCGGTCCGCTTCGCCGGAGTCGCCATGTTGGCCGCCTGCGGGGTGTTCGCCCTCTCTGCGCTCGGTTTCGCCCCGGCCGGCGCCGCCGCAGTACTGGCTGTTGCTGCAGCTCTCCTGACTCTTGGCGAGATGAAGCTGGCCTCTGGTGCTTGGGAGATCAGCTTCGGCCTGGCCCCTGCCGACAAGCAGGGCCAGTACCAGGGCTTCTTCGGAACCGGCCCCGCAGTGGCGCGGATGCTCGGCCCGGCGCTGCTCACCACGCTGGTACTCGGCTGGGGTCCCGTGGGCTGGATCGTGGTCGGCGCCCTGTTCCTTGGGACCAGTTGCGCGACTGGTCCCGCCGTACGATGGGCGGCACGGACGCGGGCCGTCGGCCCGGCGGTCCAGCCTTCGTTGGTAGAGGAGTGCGCCGCCTGATGGAGATCCCCGGACTGGTCGAGATCACCTCGTACGACGAACTGCGCGAGGTGGTTCCCGAGCCCCTGCAGCACGCAGCCGACAAGACCCGCAAGGAGCTCCACGAGCTCGACCGCCAGTGGCTCGCCGAGTCGCCGTTCTGCCTGATCGCCACCTCCGCGGCCGACGGCAGCTGCGACGTCTCCCCCAAGGGCGACCCGGCCGGGTTCACCAAGGTGCTCGACGACACCACCATCGCCATTCCGGAGCGGGCCGGGAACCGCCGGATCGACGGCTTCACCAACATCCTCACCAACCCGCATGTCGGGCTGATCTACCTGCTGCCGGGACGCGGTGAGACGCTGCGGATCAACGGGCGGGCCCGGATCATCCGCGAGGCGCCGTTCTTCGACGACATGGTGGTGAAGGGCAACCGCCCGCAACTGGCGCTGGTGGTCGAGATCGAGGAGATCTTCCACCACTGCTCGAAAGCGTTTCTCCGCTCGAAGCTGTGGAAGCCCGAGACCTGGAACCCGGACGCGATGCCGAGCCGCGCCAAGATCGCCAAGGCCCTGGACCGCCCGGGCGACGACCTGGCCACGCT
This sequence comes from Kribbella qitaiheensis, assembly GCF_042657745.1. Classification (GTDB taxonomy): domain Bacteria; phylum Actinomycetota; class Actinomycetes; order Propionibacteriales; family Kribbellaceae; genus Kribbella; species Kribbella qitaiheensis. Next base: position 2,563 of record NZ_JBHSKE010000013.1, read on the forward strand.
CGAGACGTACTACGGGCCGCAGTACGAAGAGGGGATCTATAAAGTCAAGTACTGAACTACTCCGTACGGAGCAGCTTCAAGTACGCCGTGGCGACGATGACACCGGGTGAGCCGGACCTCTACGGTTCCAGGGTGAGCACCTCTGCGCCGACTCTCGGGGACCGCGTCAAGCGGCTGGCGCTGCCTGCCGTGTTGTCGTTCATCGCCGTCTTCGGGTCGTTCGGAGCGTCCCGCGGCCAGGAGGACCGGCGCGCGGCGGACTGGTTCATGGTGGTGCTGCTGCTGATCGGCACGGTGTCCCTCTACTGGCTCCGGACCCACCCGGTGCCGGTGCTGTGGGCAACGGTCGTGTCGACGCTGGTCTACATGCTGATGGAGTACCCCTGGGGCCCGGTGATCTTCAGCTTCGTGATCGCCGTCTTCACGGTGATCCGGACCGGTCATCGCCTGGCCGGGTGGGCGGGCCTCGTCGCCCTGTACGCCGGGCATGTGCTCGGGCGGCTCATCCTCGGCATCAACGAGCAGGGGGTCTACCAGGTCCTTCTGGTCGGCACGTGCTTCGTAGTACTGGGTTTCGTGGCCGAGCTGTTCCGCGGCCACCGGGAACGGGTGATGGCCGCCAACAAGACCCGCCGCGAGGCAGAGCTCCGCCGGGCCGGCGAGGAACGCCTGCGGATCGCCCAGGAGCTCCACGACGTGGTCGCACACCACATCTCGCTGATCAACGTGCAGGCCTCCACCGCGTTGCACCTGGTCGACCGACAGCCTGAGCAGGCCGCTCCTGCCCTCGCGGCAATCAAGGAGGCCAGCAAGGAAGCACTTGTCGAGCTGCGATCGATCGTCGGCGTACTGCGTCAGTCGGACGAGTCCGCACCGCGCCAACCAGTCACCGGGCTGGACCGGCTGGAGCACCTGGTCAGCCGGACCGCCATGGCCGGGCTGGAGGTGCACACGGTCGTGCACGGGGAGGCCCGGCCGCTACCGACCGGGCTGGACCGCGCGGCGTTCCGCATCATCCAGGAGTCACTCACCAACATCGTCCGGCACGCCAAGGCGACCGAAGCCACCGTGCGCATCCAGTACGGCGAGGAGTCGCTCCTGCTGCAGGTGGACGACGACGGGAAGTCTCTGGCGGGTCCACCCAAGGAGGGCAACGGCATCGTCGGCATGCGCGAACGAGCCACCGCCCTCGGCGGCACCCTCACCACCACCCGCACCCCCACCGGCAGCCTCCGCATCATCGCCCAACTCCCCCTCCCCCTCCCCTGACTCCACGGTTCAGGAGAGGCAGCGCGCGGGGTCAGGGACGGAGGACGCGGTAGCGGAGATGGGTGACGCGTTGTGGGAGGTCCTCGTCCGGGGTGGTCAGGCGGCGGACCAGGTCGAGCTCGATGTGCTCCGCCGGCAGGTTGTCGAACAGCCGTCGGCCCTGCCCGAGCAGAACCGGTACGACGTGCAACTCCAGCTCGTCGAGCTCCTTTGCCAGAAGCAACGCCTGCGCCGCACCGGCCCCGTGCACCATGACGTCGCCATCCCCCGCCGCGGCCCGGGCTTGCGAGGCACACTGGCGCACATCGGTGACGAAGCGGACGCTGCCCGGCGGCGGATCGTCCGGGACATCGTGGGTGAGCACGAAGACCGGTACGCCGTCGTGGTGGTCGCCCTGCCAGTGGTTTGCATGTTCGTAGGTCCGGCGGCCCGAGATCAGGGCGCGGGTGGCGAGCGACTCGGCGTACACCTCGCCGCTAGGTCCCGGGTCGTTGCGCCGGTCGAGCCAGTTGAAGAGGCGGAACCCGTCGACACCCATCGGGTTGTCCATGCTGTCCTGCGGTCCGACGACGTACCCGTCGAGGGACATGGTCATGTAGAGCCGGATCTGCGCCATCGGTCAGCCCTCCGACCGCACGCGGTACCGCAGGTGCTGGACACCAGGCGCGTCCAGGTCGCGGACCAGTTCGAGCTCGACGTGATCCGGCGGCAGGTTGTCGAACAGCCGCCGGCCCTGGCCGAGCAGCACAGGCATCAACTGCAGCTCCAGCTCATCCAGCAGCCCGGCGCGAAGGCACTCCTGCGCGGTCGCGGCGCCGTGCAGCAGGATGTCGCGCCCACCTGCCGCGGCTTTCGCCTGCGCAACGCAGGATTCGATGCCGTCGGTGACATAGCGGGCGGATCCCGGCGCGGGCTCGTCGGGTGCGGAATGGGTCAGGACGAAGATCGGTACGCCGTCGTGGTGATCGCCGGCCCAACCACCCGCGAACTCGAAGGTCCGCCGGCCGGTGATCACCGCCCCCGTGTCCATCAACTCGTCGAACACGGTGGCGCTGGCCTTGTCGACAGGCCGGTACGACGCCGGGTCCATGCCGCCTGGGCCTAGCCAGTCGTGAAGCCGCTCACCGTTCACGCCGAGCCCGTGCTCCTTGCTGTCGTCCGGGCCAGTGATGAAACCGTCCACGGACATGGACATGTAGAGCACGACCTTGCTCATCGCGGCTCCGATCCGTCAGAGGTGAACTCGATCTCGATGGCGATCTCGATGGTGTCGGCCACCACGACGTTACCGGCGCCGAAGCCGAGCTGGATGTCGACACCGAACGCGGCGCGGCTGATCTTGGTCGTCGCCGAGAACCCGGTGCGCTCCACGCCGGACGGGTCGTCGACGACGCCGAGGAATTCGCCTACCAGCTGGACAGTCCGGGTGACGCCGTGCAGGGTCAGCTCGCCAACCAGGGTGAAGGTCTCGCCGTTACCGAGCTGGTGGCGCAAGGCCTGTCCACCAAGCAGATCGCCGGCCGGCTGCACTTGTCGTCGCACACGGTGCAGGACCGTCTGAAGTCGATCTTCGCGAAGTCCGGCACCGGCTCACGCGGCGAGCTGATCGCCCGCCTGTTCTTCGATCACTACGCCGGCCCGCTGACGCTGGGAGCCCCGGCCCACTCCTGACCTGAGCGCCGCGTACGCAGTACTAATAAGTTGGCAGGCGGACGTGGGAGGGGTTGAGGTCGGCGACGCTGGGGACGCCCAGGAGCGCCATGGTCCGGCGTACCTCGGTGGTCAGGATTTCGGCCGCGCGGGCGACACCACGCTCGCCGCCGGCCATGAGGCCGTACAGGTAGGCCCGGCCGACTAGGCACGCGTCCGCTCCGAGCGCGACTGCCGCGACGATGTCGGCGCCGCTCATGATGCCCGTATCGAGGTACACCTCCGCGTCGGTGCCCACTGCCTTCCGCACCTCCTGCAGGATCCGCAGCGGTGTTGGTGCGCGGTCGAGCTGGCGACCACCGTGGTTCGACAGCACGATCGCGTCGGCGCCGGCGTCGACCACCCGGCGCGCGTCCTCGACCGTCTGGATGCCCTTCACGATCAGCGGTCCGTCCCAGATCGAGCGCAACCAGTTGAGGTCCTCGATGGTCATGGTCGGATCGAACAGCTGGTTCAGCAGGTCCGCGACGGTGCCGCTCCAGCTCGACAGCGACGCGAAGGTCAGCGGCCGGGTCGTCAGCAGATTGGCCCACCACGCCGGGTGGAGTGAAGCGTCGAGCACCGTCTTGACCGTCAGCGACGGCGGGATCGTGAACCCGTTCCGTACGTCGCGCAGCCGCGCCCCGGCGACGGGGACGTCCACCGTCAGCATCAATGCCTCGTACCCGGCGGCGGCCGATCGCTTCACCAGGTCCTCGCCGGCGTCGCGGTCGTTCCACACGTACAGCTGGAACCACTTCCGCGCGTCCGGCGCGGCCGCCGCGACGTCCTCGATCGAGGTGGTGCCCATCGTGGACAGCGCGTACGGGATGCCGATCTGCTGCGCGACCTTCACGACCGCGCTCTCGCCCTCGTGGTTCATCATCCGGGTGAAGCCGGTCGGCGCGAACGCGAACGGAAGCTCCGAGCGCTTGCCCAGGACGGTGGTGCTGAGGTCGATCTCGGCGACGTTGCGCAGGATCGACGGCTGCAGCTCCATCTCGGCGAACAGCCGGCGGGCCCGGGACAAGCTGATCTCCGACTCCGCCGCGCCGTCGGTGTAGTCGAACACCGACCTCGGCGTACGCCGCTTGGCGATGGCGCGCAGATCCGCGATCGTGAGCGCCTTCTGCAGACGGCGGTCGGTCGCGTTCAGGGTGACCGGCTTGGGCCGCAGCAACGGCTTGAGCTCGGACCAGCGAGGCATCTGGCGATCAGTCATGGGACTTCTCTCAGGCAGTCGGCGGTGTGGTCGGACCACAGCATAGTCTGTGGTCCGACCACAGGGCTACACTCGCCGATGTGAAGAACTACGAGCTGGTCCTGAGCCGGGTCGAGGCCGATCTGGCGGCGGGCCGGCTCCGGCTCGGCGGGCGGCTGCCCGGCGAACGCACGCTGGCGGAGCAGCTCGGGATCAGCCGGCCCTCGGTCCGCGAGGCGGTCCGGGTGCTCGAGGCGATGGGCGTCGTCCGCACCGCCACGGGCTCCGGCCCCGAAGCAGGCGCCGTGATCGTCGCCGAACCCGCCTCTCCCCTGACCGCTCTGGTGCGCCTGCACCTGGCCACCAACCATCTGCCGATGGGCGACATCGTCCAGACCCGCATCCTGCTCGAGTCCTGGACCGCCCGCCAAGCGGCCCAGAACCGCGCCGCTGGGGCTGGGGACCAGGCCGACGACGGGCTGGCGGTTGCTGAGGAATTGCTGGATCGGATGGATGCGCCGGGGTTGACGCCGGAGGAGTTCCACCTGCTGGATGCGGAGTTCCATGTCGCGCTCTCGGCGCTGGCCGGCAACGTGCTGATCGCTGCGGTGATGTCGTCACTGCGGACCGCCATCCACAGCTATGTCCTCGCCGCCGTCCCCAACCTCGCCGATTGGGACGCAACCGCCCACGGGCTTCGCCAGGAACACCGAGCTATCGTCGCCGCCATCCGCGCCGGCCAGCCCACCAAGGCCGCCAACCTGATCACTGACCACATAGAAGGCTTCTACCTGGCCGCCCGCCTCTCCACCTCCTGAGCAACTAGAGGTGTGCGGTACCGGCGATGTAGGGGATGGGGACGAGGCCGGGCAGGGTGTAGCGGTCGAGGGTGACGGTGGTGAAGCCGGCGGACTGGATGGCGTCGCCCGTCTGGCGGGTGGGATCGCAGCCCTTGTCGAAGGTACGGGTGATCGGCCTGATGAGGCCCTGCAGGCGACGGACCCAGCTTCCGCGAGCCGCGCCGATGTGTTCGAAGAACACGAAACGCCCGGCGGGACGGAGCACTCGCCGTACTTCGTTCAGTACTCCGCCGAGGTCGTCCACCGAGCAGAGGACGACCGTCGACAACACCGCGTCAACGCTTGCCGAGGGCAACGGAATCTGCTCAGCGCCGGTGTCGAGAACCCGGTAACTTCCGCCGGTCTTGTCGGCCCAAGTGGCTGCCGTGCTTTCCAGCGTGCGGCGGCTCGCGGCGTGCGGCTCGAGACCGATCCAGTCGACACCCTTGCCCAGCATCCCGAAGTTGGCGCCCTTGCCCGCACCCAGCTCGAGCACCGTCCCGCTCAACCCACCGACCAGCTCCCGCTTCTTCGCGTCGTACGCCGCCCAGCCGCTCATCCGTACCATCTCCCTATCTCACTCACAGTCCACGGCGTTGCACCGAGCTGAGGCGGGGAGTGCTGTGCGGCGGAGGCCGAGGATGGTGACGGCGCCTACGACGAGGTGCAGGGAGGCCAGGCCGAGCTTGGCGCCGACGCCGATCCCGCCGAAGATCGGGCTCCCCAGCGAGGTGATGCAGGCGACCAGGGCGACCACTGTCCATACCTTGCGGGCGTTGACCGTGTTGTGTTCGAGGATCGCGAGCAAACCCCAGCCGGCGAAGGCCATCGCTGCGGAGGCGAAGAAGACCGACGCGGCGCCGATGTGCATCGTCGAGCCCCGCTTGGCCTGAAGGTCGATACCCGCCACTTGTGAGAGCACCGCCCAGACCGCGAGCGCTGCCGCCACCGTGACCCCGACGACAGCCAGCCTGCTGCGACCTGCGACCCGAGTGGGGCCCTGGAGAGCGCGTTCAGACGTACTCGAGAAGGTGTGGTTCGTGGTGCTCATGGTGGGTCCTTCCACTGTGGCCGTTGCTTTGATGAGGCCCAGGATTCAAGAGAGCGCGTCCTCGCGGCATCGGCCGCGAGGCTGTGGCGACCCGGCCGGAAGTCTGCGGGGTATCGACTTTGGTCGGTGGCGATCCGGCCGGGCCGCGGCCTAGCCTCGGCGGCATGAAAGAGAGCGGCGTCGAGGAGATCTGCGGTCCGACGAACCACTGGCGCTGGGGGAACGTGCTCGCCGTGGGCGCGGTCGGAACGCTCTCGGCGCTGACGATCATCGGGCGGCACGCAAACTCGCCCCAGGTCGGCTGGCTGGTACTGGACATCGTGGTGGGAGTGGTTGCCTGCGGGCTCATCCCGCTGCTCGGACGTCGCCCGATCCCGATCGCGCTGATCCTGGCCACGCTCGCCGCGATCTCCCCGGCAGCCACCCCGCCGTCCACGGTCGGCACGTTGACCGTCGCCCAGCGGCGTCCGCTGCGGGTGGCCGCGCTGGTCGCTCTCGCGGGTGTCGCAGGCCACCTGGTCCAGGGCATAGTCCGGCCGCGGAACGGCCTCGACCTGGCCTGGTACGCGATCCTCGACGTGGCGGTCCACGCCGCGCTGCTCGGCTGGGGCCAGTGGATCCAGGCCCGGCGAGCTCTGGTCAACTCGCTCCGAGATCGCGCTGTCCGCGCCGAGGCCGAGCAAGGCCGCCGGGTCGCGGAGGCGCGCACCCTCGAGCGGACGAAGATGGCGCGCGAGATGCACGACGTACTCGCGCACCGCTTGTCCCTGCTCGCAACGTACGCCGGCGCGCTCGAGTACCGGCCCGACTCGTCGCCCGAGAAGCTCGCCAAGGCCGCCGGCGTGATCCGCACCGGGGTCCACCAGGCGCTCGACGAACTGCGCGAAGTGATCAGCGTCCTGCGCGACAATGAGATCGACGAACTGCCCGGGGGCCGCCCGCAACCAACCTTCAGCGACCTGCGGGAACTCGTCGCGGAGTCCCGGGAGGCCGGCGCAGAGATCCGGTACGACGAATCCGTCGCGGATCCGAGTTCGTTGCCACCAGCAACCGGGCGGACGGCGTACCGGGTGGTCCAGGAGGGGCTGACGAACGCCCGGAAACACGCGGCGGGGTATCCGGTCACGCTGGTGGTGCAAGGACGGCCGGGCGGATCCCTGCAGATCGAGCTCACCAACCCGGGTGGAAACGGCGTACCGCTCACTCCGGGCAGCGGCACCGGGCTCGTCGGGCTGACCGAGCGGGTGAATCTCGCGGGCGGCACGCTGGACCACGGAAAGGCGGCCGGTGGCGGCTTCCGGCTGCACGCCTCGCTACCGTGGCCCGCATGAGCGACAGCGAGACCATCCGGGTCCTGGTGGTAGACGACGACGCGCTGGTCCGGGCGAGCCTGGAGATGATGCTCGACGGCGCGAACGGGATCTCGGTGGTCGCCCAGGCGGCCGACGGCGACGAGGTGCCCGCGGCGATCGACGCCCACTTCCCCGATCTGGTGCTGATGGATCTCCGGATGCCGCGGGTGGACGGGATCGTCGCGACCCGGCGGCTCCGGGCCCGGAAGAACCCGCCGGAGGTGGTGGTGCTGACCACGTTCGACACCGACGAGAACGTTCTCCACGCGCTCCGGGCGGGCGCGAGCGGGTTCCTGCTGAAGGACACTCCTCCGGCCCAGATCGTCGAGGCCGTACGCCGGGTCGCGGCGGGTGACCCGATCCTGTCCCCCGCGATCACCCGGCGCCTGATGGATCGGGCGGCCACCCAGGCGGACTCCCACACCGAGGCCCAGGCAGCGCTCTCCCGCCTCAGCCCCCGCGAGTACGACGTCATGCTGGCCGTTGCCCAGGGCAAGGCGAACGCCGAGATCGCCACCGAGCTCTACATGAGCGTGGCGACCGTCAAGGCCCACATCTCCCACATCCTCACCAAGCTGGAACTGGGCAACCGAACCCAGATAGCCCTCCTGGCCCACGACGCCGGCCTCGCCTGACCGGGGGATGCTTTAGCGTGGGCGCATGATTCGGGTGTTGTTGGCTGATGATCAGGCGTTGGTACGGGCGGGGTTCCGCTCGTTGCTGAACGCTGAGGACGACATCACCGTGATCGGTGAGGTGTCCGACGGGGCGGCCGCGGTGGAGGTGGCTCGCGCCGAGAAGCCGGACGTGGTGCTGATGGACATCCGGATGCCGGGGACGGACGGGCTCGAGGCGACTCGGCAGATCGGTGCCGAGGAAGCGCTCTCTGAGGTTCACGTGGTGATCCTGACGACGTTCGACCTGGACGAGTACGTGTTCGAGGCGCTGCGGGTCGGCGCGAGCGGGTTCCTGGTCAAGGACACCGAGCCGGTCGAGCTGCTCCAGGCGGTCCGGGTGGTCGCCCGTGGTGACGCGCTCCTCTCGCCGGGAGTGACGCGCCGCCTGGTCGCCGAGTTCGCGTCACGGAGCCGGCAACCGCACGCCAGCACGGAGCTCGACGTCCTGACCGAGCGTGAACGCGAGATCGTCGCGCTCGTCGGTGAAGGTCTGTCCAACGACGAGATCGCCGAACGCCTGGTGCTCAGCCCGGCCACGGCCAAGACCCACGTCAGCCGCGCGATGGTGAAGCTGGGCGTCCGCGACCGCGCCCAACTCGTCGTCGTCGCCTACCAGACGGGCCTCGTCCGCCCCGGCTGGCTCGGCTAGTACTGCGAGGGCTGCCCGGCACCCTGTACTACGAGGGCTGGCCCGGATACTCCCCTGGCGGTAGCCCGGGTCACTCCCCCGAGGCGACGCGGTAGCCGGGTGGTGGCGGGCAAGGTCGGGGTATGAGTGAAACTGCTGCTCCGCTGGTCGAGGTCACCGGCCTGACCAAACGCTACGGCGACACCCTCGCGGTCGACGGTGTCGATCTGACGGTCCGGTCCGGCGAGGTCTACGGGTTCCTCGGGCCGAACGGCGCCGGCAAGACCACCACGCTGCGGATCCTGACCGGCCTGATCGCACCGACCAGCGGAACCGTCCGCGTACTCGGCGGCGCCCCCGGCCAGGCTCAGGTGCTCGCCCGCACCGGTTCGATGATCGAGTCGCCCGCGTTCTACCCGTACCTGTCCGGGCTCGACAACCTCCGCCTGCTCGCCGAGTACGCCGAGGTGGCGCGCGCCCGGATCCACGAGGTCCTGGCACTGGTGGATCTCACCGACCGCGCGCGCGACCGCTTCTCGACGTACTCGCTCGGCATGAAGCAACGGCTGGGGGTGGCGGCGGCGTTGCTCAAGGATCCCGAGCTGGTGATCCTCGACGAGCCGACGAACGGGCTCGATCCGGCCGGGATGCGGGACATGCGCCGGCTGATCCGCGAGCTCGGCGCCGACGGCCGGACGGTGCTGCTGTCCAGCCACCTGCTCGGCGAGGTACAGCAGATCTGCGACCGCGTCGGCATCATCAGCGAAGGCAAGATGGTTGCCGAGCACAACGTCGAGGAGTTGCGCAGCCAGCAGGAACTGGTGATCCGGGCAGCGCCGCGAGAGAGCGCTCGCTCCGTTCTCATCGAGGCTCTCGGCGCCGACACCGTCCACCTGTACGACGACACGCTGCGAGTCAAGGTGGCCCCTGACCGCGCGGCGGAGGTCAACCGGGTCCTGGTCCAGGCGGGGATCGCGGTGTCCGAGCTCCGCAGTACCGAACGGGCTCTCGAGGACGTGTTCTTCGAGCTCACCACGACCCAGCCGGAGGAGAAGGCCGATGTTGGGTAGCTATCGCGCCGAGCTGCTCAAGCTACGCAAACGATCAGCCGTCTGGGTGCTCTTCGGAGCCGGGCTCGTGCTGAGCCTCATCTTCGGCTATCTGCTGCCGTACCTGGGCTACGCGACCGGCGATGACAACCAGCAGACCAGCGGAGTACCTCGGGCGCAGGTGTTGCGCGGCGTATTGCCCGAGCGCGTGCTGGACAACACGATCGGCGGCTTCCCGGTGTTCGCGGGAGCGCTTGCTCTGGTGCTCGGGGCGATCGTGGTCGGCGGCGAGTACACCTGGGGAACGCTCAAGACCATCCTCACCCAGAAGGCCGGACGCGGCGCGATCCTGGCCGGGCAACTGCTCGGACTGCTGACCATGCTGGCGGTGTGGGTGCTCGGGACCTTCGTTGCCTGTGCCCTGTGCAGCGTCGGGATCGCCGCGGCGGAGAACGCGCCGATGAGTTGGCCGGGTGCGCTCGACATCCTGCAGGCGCTGGCGGGCGGCTGGCTGGTTCTGACGATGTGGTGTCTTGCCGGCGTCGTTCTGGCGGTTGCCTTCCGCAACGTCGCGCTGCCGATCGGGTTGGGCGTCGTCTGGATCCTCGGCGTCGAGGCACTCCTGGCCGGCGTAGTCAGCAGCTTGCTGCCCGACTTGGAGTTCCTGTCCGACGCGATGCCCGGGGCGAACGCTGGTGCACTGGTCTTCAGCGTCACCGGGATGATCGCCGCCGACGCGCCTCCCGGAGTGCGCGACGCCGTGAGCGGAGAACGCGCTCTCCTGACGCTTCTCGGCTACACCTTGGTCTTCGCCTTGCTGGCCGCCGTCACCATGCGCCGCCGAGACGTCGCCTGACCACGTGCCGCCGCGACGTCGTCTGACCGAGCAGGGTGCGCTGATGCCGATAGTCGGTGGCAGGGGTCCGGTGGCCTCAGTCTCGCAGGGCGCCGTCGTACACTCAGCGCATGCCCGGCCTGCAGCACGCCGTCACCATCGCGGCCCCGCCCGAGCGGGTCTGGGCGGTGGTCGTCGATGTCGAGCGCTGGCCCGAGCGGATCCCGACGGTCGACGCTGTGGAGCGTCTCGACGCCGGACCGCTCGCCGTCGGCTGCCGAACCCGGTTGCAGCAGCCTCAGCTGCCCACAGCGGTGTGGACGGTCACCCAGCTGGCCGACGGGTCGTCGTACAGCTGGGAGTCGAGCTCGCCCGGCGTCACGATCACCGCCGCGCACGTCGTCGAGCCGCATCCCGACGGGAGCCGGCTCACCCTCGACCTGACCGTGTCCGGTCCGCTGTCCGGGATCGGCTGGCTGCTCACGCGGTCGCTGACCAAGCGGTACGTCGAGACGGAGGCCGCCTCGATCAAGAGGGCCGCCGAGACCTCGACCACGTAGACAACCAGTGGCGCGAACTCGAAGCCGTTGGACGGCTGGCTGCCGCGAGGATTTTGCGATCCGCAGTAAAACCACGCGGCCCGGACCCGCAGTACGGGCGCGTGTCAGAGGGTGTGGCCGGCGTGGGCGAGGGCTAGTTCGCAGAACATGGCGTTGGCCCAGGAGAACCACTCGCGGGTGAAGACGGTCGGGTCGTCGCAGTGGAAGGACTCGTGCATCTGGCCGGTGCCGCCGGTCGTGTCGCGGAGGAGTTCGAGCAATTGCTGCCGTTCCTCGGCCGAGGTGCTGGTGAGGCCCTGAACCGCGAGCGCGATCGGCCAGACGTGGGACTGCGGCGTGTGCGGGCTGCCGATCCCGGACGCGTGGGTTCCGCTGTAGTAATAGGGATTCTCGGGGCTGAGCAGCAGTGACCTGGTCGCCAGGTACGTCGGGTCGTCGGCGGCCGCGAACCCCGTCATCGGCAGGGAAAGCAGGCTCGGCATGTTCGCGTCGTCCATCAGCAACCGCTCCCCCGCGCCGTCCACCTCGTACGCGTAGACGCGGCCGAACGTCGGATGCTCGACGATGCCGTGCAGCGCGATCCCCTCGTCGATGCCGGCCTTCAGCTCCTTGGCCCGCGCCGCCAACGACTCGTCCCTGAGCACCTCGGAGGCGATGGCCTGCAGGTACCCGAGCACCACCGACGCGAACATGTTCCCGGGCACGTTGAACCCGTGCTCGGTGGCGTCGTCGCTCGGCCGGAAAGCGCTCCACGACATCCCGGTCGGCGTGGTCAGCCGCCCGCGTCCCTCCCGGACGAGGGTGTCCGTCGGCTCTTCGTCGTGCCGCTGGAACCGGTACGCCGACCGCGCCTCGTGGTCCTGCTCGACCGTCCAGAGTTCCAGGATCGCGTCCGCGGCGGCGCGGAACCGCTCGTCGATCACGTCCTGCCGGCCGGTGATCCGCCACAGGCGGTAGGCCAGCTCGATCGGGTAGCAGAGCGAGTCGATCTCGTACTTGCGCTCCCACACCCACGGGGACATCTCGGTCTCGTCGGTGGTGTGGCCCTCCCCGTTGGCCTCGCGGTTGAACGCGTTCGCGTACGGGTCGATCGCGATGTACTCCAACTGCCGGTGCAGTACGCCGATCAGCACGTCCTGCAGCCCGGAGTCGTCGCCGCAGAGCACCAGGTACGGCCGGAGCTGGGCGGCGGAGTCGCGCAGCCACATCGCCGGAATGTCGCCGGTCAGCACGAAGGTGGTCCCGTCGGGCAGCCGCTCCGCGACCGCGGGCAGGTTCGCCGCCATCGACCGCTGGAACATGTCCGCGATCACCTGGTCGCCGGTCGCCCGGCGGACCTCCTCGGCGGCGCGAGCCAGCAGGTCGGCATCGATACCGGTCATCACAACATCACCTTTCAGCAGAACCGACCTGAGCGACTGCGGGAGCGCTCTCCGTCGGCCCGAGCAGGAGCACGGACGGATTAGGCGAGAACGTGTGGTCCAGCACCAGGCTGGCCGCTCCGACCGCGCCGACATCCTCGCCGAGGGCGGTCCCGGCAACCACGAAGGGGTGTACGGAACGGACCAGGAAGCGCTCCTCCAGCGCGGACCGGACGGACTCGTCGAAGAACGGCGCGAGCTGGTTCCAGTGCGGGCCGCCGAAGACGACGCGCTCGAGGTCCAGCAGGTTCGCGATGTCTTCGACCACCTTGGCAATCCTCTCGGCCAGCGCGGCGATGATCTCGCGCGCCACACCGGGCCCGGCAGCGGCGTCGGAGCAGAGCTGCGCGAACGCCAGGTCGACCGCGTGCCGATCATCGAGATCGATGCCAGCGGCAACGACTCCGGCCTGCGCCGCCTGCTGGACCAGGTAGCGCGGCTGGCTCGTCTCGCCGACGCAGCCGCGGCGCCCGCAGTAGCAGAGCGGACCGTCGGGGTCCACGATGATGTGTCCGATCTCGCCGACGTTGCTGGTCGCGCCGCGGACGACCTCGTCGCCGATCACCAGCCCGGCGCCGACACCGGTACCGAGGTAGAAGAAGACGAAGCTGCCGCGTCCGTTCGGACCACCGGCCCACTTCTCCGCCGACGCGGCCGCGGTGACATCCTTGTCGAGCAGCACGGGTAGGCCGGTCCGCACGCGCAGAGCATCGCGCAGCGGGACCAGGTGCCAGGCGGTGAGGTTCGGCGGATCGACCACAACACCGCGGTCGACGTCGATCGGGCCGGGCGCCGCGATCCCGACGCCGACCACCCGCTCGCGTGGTGCGCCCGCCTCCGTGATGACGTCCTCGACCGTCGCCGCGATCCCGGCGATCAGCACGTCCGGATCGTCGGTGGCCGGCGTCTCCGCCCGTCGCCGCGCGACCACTTGGCCGGTCAGGTCGAGCACGACCACCGTCACGACCGCCGGGTCGAGGTGCACGCCCACGGCGTACTGGCCGGTGGGCTCGAGTTCCAGCAGCGTGCGGGGTTTGCCGAGGCCGGTGCTCTTCTGCCGGCCGGCCTCGCGGACCAGGCCGGCGTCGAGGAGGCGGCGGGTGATGTTGGAGATCGCCTGGCCGGACAGTCCGGTCGCCGCCGCGATCTCGACCCGGCTGAGGCGTTGCTCGGCCCGGCGGATCGCGTCCAGCACGACCGTGTCGTTGAACCCGCCGACCCGGTCGAGATTCGTACCCCGGCGAACCACGGCCGGCGGCTGTTCGGTGCTCACCACTCCCCCTGTTCCTCGCTGCACGGGCACTCCTAGCCCGAAGCCGGGTCAGCACCCCAGGGCTGCCCCCAGTCGTAGCGAACGGTGCTGTCGCCCGCGCGCCAGACGTTCGGCGTCGTGTTCACCAGCCAGTCGACCGGCTCGATCCCACCGGCGACGCCACCACTGAGCGCCAACCGTATACCGTCGCCAAGATCGCGATCGGTCTGCTCGGTGCGCGCGGCCGGATCGATGGAGACGAAGAGAGCGCTTCCCGAGCGAGCCACCAGGTCGAGGAACCGGCGGTTCAGCTCCCACGGCGTCTGCGGCGTGCACGGAACGCAGTCGGCGTCGAGGGTGAAGAAGCGGTTGTGCTGCGGCAGCCGGAACGCGAGCGAGTTGACGCCCATCTTCCGGGTCCGCTCCCAGTCCCGGCCGGACGTGTCGTCACCGGTGCGCTGGACGTCGACCAGGCCCGCGGCCAGGTGGCCGACCGTGTTGCAACCGATCAGTACGACGTCGTCGGCCGCCGCGCGGACCTCGCGGTACAGCGCGAGCACGATCTCGGCGGTGGTCCGGCCCGGATCGTGGAACTGCCAGCCGGAGTCCGTCAGCCGCGACCCCATCGCCGGACCGAAGCGGCCGAACACGTCGTACGTGCTGAAGTCGTGCTTGACCAGTTCGAACCCCCAGTCCTTGAACCGGCGCAGGTCCGCCCGCACCATGTCGAGCACCTCCGGGTACGACGGGTCGAGCGCGCGGCCCGGTCCGTCGGCCCTGCCGGGGCGACCCCAGGGACCGCTCTCCCGGGACAGCAACGGGCGGAACCACAGCCCGGGGCGCGCGCCGATCGCCTTCACCGCGGCGGCAGTCCCGGCCATGTCGTCGAAGAGGCCCGGGATCCCGCTCTCCCAGGGACCACCCGAACCGTTGCCGCCGGGGTTCCAGCCGTCGTCGACGACGCTGAACGGCTTCACCGGGTGACCGTCGGCCAGTTCGACGACCGTGGCCGCGTCCTGGAGGACCGCCTTCTCGTCGAAGCCCTCGCCGTACGCGTAGTACCAGTTGTTCGCCCCGACCACGGGCGCCGGCGCGGAGCGCTCGGGCAGGTGGGAGCTCATGGCTGCCACCGCGGCGTGCAGGGTGAGCCACGGAGTGCCGGCGTCCTCGAAGCGCCGTACCGTCGCCGCGGTGAGCGCCCGACCGGCGAGTTGGGTGGGGCCGCCGCCGTTGCGGAGGTCCAGCCAGAGGGTGATGCCGGTTTGGTCGACGGTCCAGGAGCAGAACGCGCTGGGGTGAACGTCCACGCCCATTCCGGTCGTGGTGCCGGTCTGGCGGTCGTGGACCAGCCAGTACCAGGGCAGGAGCCGCTCGGGTTGCAGGTGCCTCCACTGGAGATCGCCGTACGACCGCTCCCACGCGTCACCGAGCACCAGCGCCTCGGCCGGTACTGCCTCGTCCCACCGGAGCGCCACGCGAGAGACTCCGCCCACCGCGCTGACGACCACCTCACCCATCGGGGTCCATTTGACCTCGATACCCGCCGCGGACCAGCCGTTGCCGGTGCCCGGGGCGGTGGTCAGGGCGTCCGACGGACCGGCCTGGACGAAGACCTTGCTCGGTTCTCTCACTCCGCGTGCTCCTTCGCAGCATGATCGGATACAGGTGAGCGCTCTCCGGGTGCGGAGCGCCCGCCACTACCCTCACCCACGGCCGAACCGGTCGTGAAGGTGGAGGTCATGCTGTGACAGGACACCGTCCAGGTCGTCTCCCCCGACTCCAGCCGCCCGCGCGCGGGTGACTCGTACTCCAGCCGCCCGCCGGACCATCCGATGGTTGCCGAGGACAACACCGAGGCGAAGGCCGGCAGGTCGTCGTACCCTGGTGGCGCTGACGACCCCGCAGACCCCGGCCGCGACCGGTCCCGAGGATCTCAATTCGGCCGGCTCCCGTCGCTCGACCGACGCCGAACAGCACAGCCCGACGAATCCGTCGCCGCTGCGCGCGCCGCCCACAACGAACCGACCTGCAGCACCTCGTCGAACTCGGCGACCCGGGAAGTACGCGTGCAAGAAAGGGGATGGATCGGGCGGACCTTGCCTGCGGCAGGGGGCTACCGGACTTACCCCACGGACTTTAGTTACTCGTTTCGATGACTGTCAAGCGCCGTTGATGACCGGACTCGCGCTGCTGTAGACAAGGGGTCGACAGATCTGGAAGACGCTGTTGGGCGGTGGATCTCGACGACGAGGAGGCCGGGAGTTCGCGAAGAGGTGGAGCATCCCGCCGGCGGCGTCGTCGTTGAGAGGCCGATCGCCGTGCCGCTCACCGGGTGGACGAGTTGCTCGCAGCCGAGGCCGCGTCGACCGGATCGGTGGCGATGCCCCCGCGAATCCAGGCGAACCCACTCGGACCCGCGCAGACCCGCGCAGACCCGCCTGGCCGTAGGTCGGGGTCGCACCAGTGAGCATGCCCCCGCCGTCCTAGCCGCTTTCGGCACGCGACCAGCCGCCTGAGTCTCTCACACAGGCGACGACACCACCGGTTGCTATCGGTCGACCAGCGGGTGCGTTCCGGTGTGGTCGACGCGGAACTTGAAGCCGTGCTTGGTGGTCCATTCCAGCGCACCGTCGTCCAGGCGGCGTACCCGCCAACCGCCGTGGGTCTTGACCCGGTGGCTGTAGCGCCGCAGCGGGGTGAGGTTGTCGGTACTGGTCTGCCGTGGTGGCCCGGTCGCGCTGAAGTCGAACGGCGCGATGTGGTCCAGATCGAGGCTGTCGGTGGTCTCGGCGGCGCCGAACACGAACTGCTCGACCGGGTGGGTGAGCTTGACCCGCTCCCGGATCCGGCGCGGGATCTCGTACGCGTCGACGCCGACCTTGCCGTTCAGATCGATGACCGGCTTGACGACGATCTGGTCGTGGCCGAGCAACTCCTCCAGCCGGGCCGCGAACACGGGACCGAAGCGCTCCACCCGCGCGACCCCACCGCCGGCCAGCAGCGTCTCGTCGGTGATATGCACATAGAGCGTCGTCCGGGCAGGCCTGCGCCCAGCGACACCGCGACCCTGGCCGCTGTAGGCACTCTCCTTGATCGCCGCCAACCTCCTCGCGACCTCCCGACGTCCGGCATCGTCCATCCCTGGACCGTCGCCCGGCGGTGATTCAGGAGTCTCCGCGCAGCGGTCGTCTGCTGCCCCTGGATCAGGCAGACCAGCCGAACAGAACAAGCGGTCGTAGGCCGGGTCGCTGGGGTGCGGCGGTTCCCGGTCGGCCTCATCGTGCTCGCCAGGCTCATCGACAACGAACCGTCCCATCGCCCCATCCTCCCCACCACCCGCAAAATCCGCGGTCTCGTCGGCCAACGGGACAGGGAGGTCGGCGGGATGCGCGGTGTGGTCGGTGGGATCTGGACCGGGGTTCGCGGCGCCTGTTCCGGCCTTGGCTGGTTCTGCCTCTGCTGATGCAGGTGCGGCGGCCTCGGGCGCTGCGGGTGTGGCGGTCTGGGGAGTGGTGGTGGTTGGGGTGAGGTGGTGGGCGACGGTGAGGAGCTCGTTGGTCAGGGCCGGGTCGGCGATGATCCCGATCGCCTTGGCCTTGCGCCGCGGCAAGGTGTCGGTATCACCGAGTTGCGCGAGCGCATCGGCGATCTGGCGAATGGTCGCCTTGAAATGGATCACGTCACCGGTCGCCGCCCGCACATACAGCGTGGTGGTGCCGTGATCGTCGGCGCGACCCGCCCAAACACCGCGCTCCTTGGCTCTGGCCTCGGCCGCAGCCCGCGCCGCGTCCGGGTCAGCCTGCTGAACAGCCGCCTTCACGATCCTGTCCAACCGCACCGGCGTCACGGTATCGATAATCCCCGCGACCCGACGGTCGACAATCTCGGCCGCCTCCACCGACAGCGCCAAACACGCAGTCGCGACAGCGCGGGCCTTCCACGGCTCACCATGACCGCCCTTGACCTGGGCCCAGATCCGCGGCAGCCGATGGCGCAACGCCAGCGACTGGCCGATGAAGACCGCCGCCGAACCCGCCGAGCGACCGATCATCGCCCCGAACTCGGCGACCGCGAACTCCGCGACACCAGGACACCCCACACCCCCATACACCACACCGCGTTCACCACCGGCCAACAACACATGGCCGGGGACCGTCGCCGGGTCGGGGTGCAGGTCGGCGAAATGCTGCGCGAGCTCGATCAGCCGCACCTCGGCCCGCGTACGCAGCCCATGCAGCTCGGCGGCCGAGGTCAGCGTCTCGGTCGCACCCAACTCAGCCACATCCCTGTCGAACATGCGTTCGACACTACCCTGAGTGATGACCCGATCGCAACTCAGCTGAGGACCGATTCGCCTTATCCACAAGGGATAACCTCACACCCGAAACGGCAGCAGCTGGTGTATCACGACTTGCAGACACACTGTGAGTAGGAGCAACTGACCGTCGAGTCCGGCGGCTTCGGCCGGCCCCTGGTGGCGATCTGCCGCACCCAGTGCTGCTGGCGAGCATCGTCAACTCAGTGGTGTCGCCTCGCCAGGTCTCGGCCCTGCGCTTCGACTTCGAGAACGCGACCGTCGAGCTCGACCACCTGTACGGCTACACGGACCACGACTTGACGGTCACTGCCACAGCGGGCTTCGGGGACGACGTCGCCGCCGCCTGGAGTGAGGACCCGGCCGGCCAACCAAGCAGCCATCTCGCCCAACTGACCGCACGGCACCGATCAAGGAGCCGCCTCAGCAGCCCCCGGCGTACGGCAGTGTCCTCGTGCGGTTGATCGCCATTCTCGCTCAACCAGTGAGCGACCAGCAGATGCTGATGAAAGGTCATGGGAGCTCTTCTGTGGTCGGGCGTCGGCGCCCGCCGCTGTCGAGCGGCATTTCAGGGCGCGCGGGAACCCGGCACTCCGAACTGGGAGAACCGGGCGGAGCGTTACCGACGTGCGAGTCTCATGCCCGTAGTCTCACGAGGCAGAACCGAACGGTGAAAGGGCTTTGACTTGGTAGCCGAGGCTTGCCGGGGTCAGGAACCTAGGCGCTCGACTGCCTCGACCAAGCGGTCGACGTCGGTGCGATCCGTGTACGGCGCGAGGCCCGCGCGCACAGCTCCGGTGTCTCCCAGACCCGCGTGGCGGGCCGTCTCCAGCGCGTAGAAGGTACCCGCCGGCGCGTTGACCCCGGCCTCCGCGAGCTTCGCCGCGACCGCGCGCGGCTCCCACCCGTCGACGGAGAACAGCAGAGTCGGCGTACGGCGCTGGGCCTTGCCGTGCAAGGTGACTCCGTCGATCGCGGCGAGTCTGGGCTCAAGCTCCGCGCGCAGTTCGTCCTCGTAGTTCTCCAGCAACGCGAGAGATCCGAGCAAGCGCTCTCGCCGGGTCGCCCCCGTTCCACCAAGACCGGCGATGAAGTCGACCGCTGCGGTGGTCCCGGCGAGCAACTCGTACGGCAAGGTGCCGAACTCGAACCGCTCGGGCACCACATCGCTTGCCGGGAGCAACTTGTCCGGGCGGAGTCCTTCGAGCAACGCAGGCGATGCCGAGAGCACCCCGCAGTGCGGCCCGAAGAACTTGTACGGCGAGCACGCGTAGAAATCCGCGAACGCGGCGTCCACCGGGGCGTGCGCGGTCAGGTGCACGCCGTCGACGTACAGGAGAGCGCCCGCCGCATGAACCTTGGCCGCGATGCTCTCGAGGTCCGGGCGGGTGCCGAGCAAGTTCGACGCACCGGTCACCGCGACCAGGCGGGTCTGTGCGGAGAGCAGCGGCTGGAGGTCGTCGAGTTCGGAGGTGGCGGGGTCGAAGGACAACCAGCGCACGGTGGCGCCGACAGCCTCGGCGGCCTGGATCCACGGCCGGACGTTGGCGTCGTGATCCAGGCGGGTCACGATCACCTCGTCGCCCGGCCTCCAGTTCTTCGCGAGTGTCCGGGAGAAGTCGTAGGTCAACTGCGTCATGCTCCGGCCGAAGACGATGCCACCGGGATCCGTCCCCAGCAGGTCCGCCATCGCCTGCCGCGCGCCGACCACTATCTCGTCTGCCCGCCGCTCGGCCGCGGTCAACTGACCGCGGTTGGCCAGCGCCGACACCATCGTCCGCGCGACCGCGTCGGCCACTGCCTGCGGTGTCTGCGACCCACCCGGCCCGTCGAAGTGCGCCGCCCCCTCCGCCAACGCCGGGAACTGCTTCCGGACAGCATCAACCTCAAAGTCACCCATGACGCCATCCTCCCCCGCCGCACCCCTGCCCTACCACCGATCGTCCATCTGCCCGCTTCCAGACAAAAATCTGAAAATGTCGGGGGTTTGCTGCAGGATGTCAGGAGTGAGCACCCTGACGACTCCTGACAAGCCGCCGGTCAAGGCCTGGGCCCCCACGATGCTGGTCCTCGCCGCGATCTGGGGCTGCAGCTTCCTCTTCATCTCGATCGGGGTCCGCGAACTGCATCCGGCGTACCTCGCGCTCGGGCGGGTGCTCGCGGGCACGCTCGTGCTGCTCGCCATCCTGCTGGTCAAGCGCGAG
Organism: Kribbella qitaiheensis; assembly: GCF_042657745.1. Classification (GTDB taxonomy): domain Bacteria; phylum Actinomycetota; class Actinomycetes; order Propionibacteriales; family Kribbellaceae; genus Kribbella; species Kribbella qitaiheensis. The sequence continues at coordinate 22,905 of NZ_JBHSKE010000013.1, forward strand.
GCGCTGCCCCGCTCGCCGCAGATCTGGGCGCACACCTTCGTCGTGGGCGCGATCGGCTCCGCCCTCCCCTGGACGCTCTTCGGGTACGGCGAGCAGCGCATCCCGTCCCTGCTGGCGGGCATCTGGAACGGGATCACCCCGCTGGCCGTGCTTCCCATCGCGGTCCTGGTGTTCCGGACCGAGAAGTTCACCCTGCAGCGAGTGCTCGGCCTCCTCGTCGGGTTCCTCGGCATGATGGTCGTGCTCGGCGCCTGGCAGCTGCAGGGCGGCGCGGATCTGGTCGGCCAGTTGTTCTGCATGGGCGCGGCCCTCTCCTACGGCGTCGCCATCCCGTACCAGAAGCGCTTCATCGCCGGCAGCAACCTCTCCGGTACCGCGCTGTCGGCCGCACTGTTGCTCTGCGCCACCATCCAACTGGCTGTGGTCGCCCCGCTGATCGCCGGTCACGCGCCGCCGACACCGTGGTCGCTGTCCGTGGAGGTGATCGCCAGTGTCGTTGCCCTGGGCGCCTTGGGCAGCGGGATCGCGTTCGTGCTCAACCTGCGGATGATCCGGCTGATCGGCGCCAGCATGACCTCGATGGTCACCTACGTGATGCCGATCTTCGCGATCGTCGTCGGCGTCATCGTGCTGGACGAGCACCTCACCTGGTACCAGCCGGTCGGCGCGCTCGTCGTGCTCACCGGCGTCGCCGTCTCCCAGGGCGTCATCCGGCTACCGCGCTCCGGCGACCGGCAGAAAACCCCGACGAAGGTGGCGCCGGCTCCGGTACCGTGAAACGGCGGCATCGCGTCGGTTGGGGGGAACCATCCGGCAGCGTGGCAGCCGACACCTGTACTCCGGTACCGCCGGCACCAGGTGGTTCTGGACTCCACGGGCGACCGAGCCGCGTTCTCCGGGGAGGAAAAGATGAGCATCACCGCAGAGCCCGACACCCACGAGATGGTCGTCATCCACCGAGTCTTCCGGCGTGAGTTCCGCCTGCTGCCCGACGTGATCAGCCGCGTCGGCCCGGGCGACACCGGCCGCGCGGCGATCGTCGGCGAACATCTGAGCGACATCGTGCTGGCGTTGCACCACCATCACGAGAACGAGGACGACCTGCTGTGGCCGCCGCTGCTGGAGACGGCGACACTGCACACCGACCTGGTGCACCGGATGGAGTTCCAGCATGCGGCGCTGTCGACGGCGCTCGACCAGATCGACAAGCTGACGCCGGCCTGGCGGGCCACTGCCAACCCGGACGATCGCGACGCGCTGGCCCAGGCCGTCCGTGAGGCATCGGCGATCCTCGACGAGCACATGGCCGAGGAGGAGCAGGAGATCCTGCCGCTGGTCCACAAGTACCTGACGGTCGAGCAGTGGAGCAAGCTCGGTGAACGCGGCGCCGAGTCGATCGACGACAAGCACAAGCGGCTGCTCTTCCTGGGCGCGATCCTCGAGGAGACCTCACCGGAGGAGGAGCAGAACTTCCTGTCCCAACTGCCGGCACCGGTCAAGCTGATCTGGAAGTTCGCCGGCCGCCGCCAGTACGGCAACTACATCCGCCGCGTCCGCGGAACCGCGTGACAGCGCAGCGTCAGCGGCGGCGGAGGTTGGGGATCGAGGCGATCACGACAGCGGCCAGGGCGAGCAGGGTGCCGGCGACCACCGGCAGCGTGACGGCCTGGTCGGACGCGGGCAGGAACAGGTCGATGAAGAGGCTGGCGATCAGCTGACCGGCGATCGTGCCGAGCCCGAGGACGAACACGCCCACCACCCGCACCACCGCGGCCGCCGCGCTGATGAAGATCACGCCGCACGCGCCCCCGACGTACAGCCAGGGTTCGGTCGGCAGGCTGTGTGGCGCGCCACGGACGATCAGGTCGACCAGGAACACGACGAGCAGTGCGGCCGTGCCGACCAGGAAGTTGATCAGCCCGGCGGCGATGGCGCCGTAGGCGTCCGGTGATGCCGTGCGCGCGACCCGTCCGTTGATGGCCTGCTGCACCGCGGTACCGATCCCGGCCAGCGCAGGCAGTACTGCGAGCAGCAGGCCCGACGGGTGGTTCAACCGATCGGACACCGCCAGCACCACAGCGAGAAGAGCCACCAAGGCGCCGAAGATCCGCAGCGGCGTGTACGGCTGGGGACCGGCCGGTCCGAAGCCGAGGCGGTCCACCACGAGACTGCTGACGGCCTGCCCCGCGACGACCGCGACGGTGAACACGGCGACGCCGATCACCACGACGGTGATGGATTGCGTCACGACCAGGTAGGCCCCCGAGAGACCGCCGATGCACTGCCACCAGCGGAGCGAGCCCTGCCCGTCAGACGGAGTACGGACGGTCGTCCAGACCTGTGCTAACGAGGTCCGGATCCGCGGCACCACCGCACTCCCGATCAGCAGGATGACCAGACCGGAACCGAAGGAGATCAGCGCGGCCGCGATCCCGTCGCCGAGCCGGCCACCGAGTTCACCGTTGAGGCGGGACTGGATCGCGAAGAGGATGCCGATGCCGAAGGCTGCCGCCAGCCCGATGAGCTGATGCTGCTGGGCGGTCGGGGCAGGCCGGGAGGCGATCGTTGTCACCTCCCTATCATGACCGTTCGGCCTCACGCCCCTGACACCGGTCCACCGACCGAGCCTCAAGACCGCCGGATCAGAGCCAGGTACATCGCATCCGTCCCATGCAGATGCGGCCAGAGCTGCACATCGGGCCCCTTCCCCAGCGCCGGCACCCCAGGCAACAGCGGGCGGGCGTCCTCGAGCACGGCATCGGACCGCCGGGAGAGTACGGCGTCGACGACGGATCCGGCTTCCCGCGGGTGCGGTGTGCAGGTCACGTAGGCCACCACTCCACCCGGACGCACCGAGGTTATCGCCGAGTCCAGCAGCCGTTCCTGCAACGGCCGCAGCTCCTCGACGTCTTCCGGCGTACGGCGCCAGCGCGCTTCCGGACGCCGGCGCAAGGCTCCGAGGCCACTGCACGGCACGTCGGCGAGCACCCGGTCGAACGAGCCCTCCGGCCAGGTCGGCTTCGTCCCGTCCCCGACCAGCACCTGGTGGTCGCCCGGCACCGCACGCAGGTTCGATCTCACCAGCTCGGCCCGGTGCGGCTGCGGTTCGACCGCGGTCAACACCCCGTCCCGCTGGCTCACGATCGCCGCCAGCAGCGCCGACTTCCCGCCCGGCCCGGCGCAGAGATCCAGCCACTTGGCGTCCGATCCCTCGAGCGGCGCCGACGCGAGTGCGACAGCAACCAGCTGCGACCCCTCGTCCTGTACTCCGGCGCGCCCGGACGAGACCGCGGAGATCCGTCCCGGATCACCGCCACCCTGAAGCACCGCCGCGTACGGCGACCAGCGGCCGCGGGTGGCTCCGGCCTCGATCAGCTCGTCCAGATCCGCGAGGCCGGGCCTGGCCACCAGCGTCACGCAGGGCGGATCGTTGTCGGCGTCGAGCAACTCGTCCAGCTCGTCGCCGTCCGTGCCGAGGGCGTCCGCGAAGGTCTCGACGATCCAGCGGGGATGGGCCTTCGCGATCGCGAGGTGACCGAACAGGTCGTCGTCGAGCGCCGGAGCGACTGCGGCGATCCACTGGTCGAGGGACCGCTGGCTGACCTTGCGGAGCACCGCGTTCACCAGGCCGCTGCGGCTCTGGCCGATCTCCGCGCGGGTCAGCGTGACCATCTCGTTTACCGCAGCGTACGAGTCGACCCGCATGTTGAGGAGCTGGTGAGCGCCGAGGCGGAGCAGGTCGAGCAGTTCAGGGTCCAGCTCGGCCAGCGGGCGGGACACGCTGCGCGCCAGGATCGCGTCGTACGTGCCCTGCCAGCGCAACGTGCCGTGCACGAGCTCCGTGGCGAAGGCGGCGTCGCGGCCGCCGAGCCGCTGGTCGCGGAGCGCCTTGTTCAGCACGAGGTTGGCGTAGCCGTCTGCGGAGGTGACCTGGCGGATCACCTTGTAGGCGAGCTGGCGGACCTTGTCGGGGCGACGCTGCGGCGCGCGATTGCGAGGACTACGGTCGCTCACTCGGCGCCTGATTCCGAACCTGAGTCCGGGCCTGATTCTGCACCCAAGCGGTCCGCTTCGGTGATGCGGACGCCTCGGGCCCAGTCCGCGGCCGCCATCGGCTTCTTGCCCTGGGGCTGGACCGTCACCAGCCGGAGCGCCTTGCTGCCGGTGCCGACCGTCACGCTCGACTTGGTCGTCACCAGCTCGCCCGGCTTCAACTCGTCGTCGGTCAGGTCGACGTCGAGCACCTTCAGGCGCTCACCGCGGAACGTCGTCCAGGCACCCGGCGCGGGGTTGCAGCCGCGAACCAGCCGATCGACCCGCTGCGCGGGCGCGGTCAGATCCAGCTCGGCGTCCTCGACGTTGATCTTCGGCGCGAGCGTGACGCCGTCGGCTGGCTGCTCCCGAGCCTCCAGGACACCCGCCTCGATGCCGTCGAGGGTGTCGACCAGCAGCTTGGCGCCCGACTCCGCGAGCCTGCTGAGCAGATCGCCCGCGGTGTCCTTCGGCCCGATGCGCTCAGTCAGTACGCCGTACACGGGTCCCGCGTCGAGCGCCTTCACGATGCGGAAGGTGCTCGCGCCGGTCACGTCGTCGCCGGAGATGATCGAGTGCTGCACCGGCGCGGCGCCCCGCCAGGCCGGGAGCACCGAGAAGTGCAGGTTGATCCAGCCGTGCAGCGGGATGTCGAGCGCCGCCTGCGGCAGCAACCCGCCGTACGCGACGACCGGGCAGGCGTCCGGGGCGATCTCCCGGAGCCGCTCGAGGAACGCGGGGTCGCTCGGCTTGACCGGCTTGAGGACCTCGACGCCCAGCTCCTCGGCGTACTCGGCGACCGGGGAGGCGACCAGCTTGCGGCCGCGGCCGGCGGGCGCGTCCGGGCGGGTGACCACGGCGACCAGTTCGTGGCCGCTGGCGGCGACGGCTTTCAGCGCGGTGACGGCGACCTCAGGGGTGCCGGCGAAGACGACTCTCACAGACCGAATCCGTTCGTGGGGTGGGGCGAGACCTTGATCTGCGGCGGGCCGGCCAGGCCGGACCACTCCGCCTCGCGGATCGCCTTCATCGCGGCCTTGCGGGTATCGGTGTCCAGCCGGTCCACGAACAGCACGCCGTCGAGGTGGTCCGTCTCGTGCTGGATGCAGCGGGCCAGCAGGTCCGAGCCCTCGATCACCACCGGGTCGCCGTACATGTTGAAGCCCTTGGCGATCACGTGCTGGGCGCGACGGCAGTCGAAGGTGAGGCCGGGGATCGACAGGCATCCCTCCGGACCGAATTGCTCGTCGGCCGAGAGGCTCAGCTCCGGGTTGACCAGGTGGCCGAGCTCGCCCTCGATGAAGTATGTGAAGACGCGCAGGCCGACGCCGATCTGCGGCGCCGCCAGGCCCGAGCCGGGCGCGGCCTGCATGGTGTCAGTGAGGTCCGACACCAGCCGGCGGAGCTCGGCGTCGAAGTCGACGACCGGGTCGGCCTTGGTGATCAGGACAGGGTCGCCGAACAGGCGGATGGGCTGGACCGACACGCAAACTCCACAACACTCACCGAACGGGGACCAGCCAAGTCTAGTGGTGCACCACAGCACCCTTCTCCGGCCGCCCGCCGTCCGGCTCCGCGGCGGGCTTGGTGGCTAAGAGCAACGGACCCGCTCCCCATTGTTGCCACAAGCACGTACTGTGGTCCCAGGCGTACCTACAGTAACTACCGTCACACGCCCAACGGGAGACCACAATGCCCACCGCCTGACGGTCAGGGACGGAGGTTGATCCCCCGGTCCCTGAGCTGGTTGCGCAGGGTCTGGCCGTCGACGAACAGCTCGGCGTCGAAGCCGACTGCCCGGGCGGCGTCCACGTTGTACTGCTTGTCGTCCATGTAGAAACTGCGCGCCGGATCGAGGTCGTAGCGTTCGAGCAGGATGCGGTAGATCGTCTCGCCGGGCTTGACCGTGCGCTCGGTGCCGGATACCACCTCGCCGTCGAAGCCGGCCAGGATCGGGAACGTCTGCTGCGCCACGGCCCACTTCTCGTCCGAGAAGTTGGTCAGCGCGTACGTCGGCACGCCCAGCTCGCGGAGCTCGGTGAGCACGGCCGCGGAGTCCTCGAAGAGGCCCTTCGCCATCTTGAGCCAGCCCGTGTCGTAGGCCTCGATCCACTCCGCGTGCTCGGGGTGCAGGGAGGTGAGCTCGGCGACCGCCTCGGCCCAGGGCCGGCCCGCGTCCTGCTGCTGGTTCCAGACCGGGGTGGCGATCTTCGTCAGGAAGTGCTCGCGCTGCTCCTGGTCGGGGATCAGCTCCTCGTAGAGGTAGTCCGGGCTCCAGTCCAGCAGCACCCCACCGATATCGAACACGACCTGGTCGACCTTCTGCTTACTCATGACCGCAACCCTACGGAATGATCCGGGCCGCTCAGGAAGGAGTCGGCGCCGGAATCGCCGCGGCAGCGCGGGCCCGGGCGTGAAGAGCGGGAGCCAGAGCCAGTTGGGCGGCGAAAAGGACGACTCCCAGCACGGCGCAGGCGAGCCACACCGTCGTACGACCGGCGTGTTCCAGGGTGTTCGTGCCGAGCAGCGGGCCGATGACGCTGCCGAGGCCGAACGACATGCTGCCGGCCAGGCCCATGTAGCCGCCGCGCAGGTCGACCGGAGCGAGGTCGGCGAAGACCGCGCCGATCACGGCGGCGAAGCCGATCTCGCCGATCGTCCAGACCACCACGGACAGCCCGTACCCCCACCAGCTGTGCACGACAGCGCCGAGGCCGAAACCGGCTCCGACGATCAGCATCGAGGTGGCCAGCAACTTCGGCCGGTCGAGCAGCGAGAGCCGGCGATTGACGAACGGCTGGACCAGCACGATCACCACCCCATTCAGCGCGATCACCAGCCCGTACGTCGACGAGGGCAGTCCGTCGGCCGCCATCGCCAGCGGCAGGGTCGAGTAGCCCTGGAAGTAGATCGTCGCGTAGCCGATCTGGAGCAGGATCATCAGCAGGAAGGTGGTGTCGCGCAGGGCCACGGGCAGCAACGGCCGACGAGGACCCTCGTCCAGCACCGGCCGGGTCTCCGGCACCATCCGCAGGATCACCAGCGCCGCGACGATCGAAGTACCGGCGTTGATCCAGAACAGCAGGTTGTAGCCGATGCTCGCGAGGACGCCCGCGCTGACCGTGGAGACGGAGAAGCCGAGGTTGATCGCCCAGAACAGCAGCCCGTACGCGCGAACGCGCTCTCTCGGCTGGAGCAGGTCGGCGACGGTCGCCTGGACCGCGGGCCGGAACAGGTCACCCATCAGGCCGACGACGAAGGCCGCCACCCAGATCGTCAGCATCGAGCGCGCCGAGCCAAGCAGGATCAGCGCGGCCGCGGTACCGAAGAAGCCGATCAGCATCGTCCGGCGGCGCCCGGCCCGGTCCGAGAGCCAGCCGCCGACCAACTGGGAGACGACGGAACCTGCACCGACAGCAGCGGCCACGGCGCCCGCAGTACCGGCGGACAGGTGGCGGTCCTGGGTCAGGTACAGCACCAGGAAGGGCTGCACGAAGCTGCCGAGCCGGTTCACCAACTGGCAGACCCAGAGGGCCCAGAAGGCTCTCGGCAGGGGCGGGGCATCAGTACGCGCGTTCATGGCTCCACTGTCGAGCCCGCGAGGAAGGCTGTCGAACATTAGGCGGAGGACTAATCGTCGATCGCAGCGTTGTCGCGGAGCTACAGTGCTCGGGTGATCACCATCAGGCTCAGCACCGACGACGTGAGCCGGATCAGGTTCGCGTTCTCGCCGGTCTGGGAGACGGTGACGAGTGTCCGGGCGCTCAGCAACAGCACGGCCGGCAGCGTGCACGGACCGTGGCTGCGCAAGGTCCGCCCGCTCTGCGTGGACCCGGACGACGACCTGCTGTTGCTCAAGGCCCTGATCCCGTCGGTGAGCTACATCCCGGACTTCATCACCCCCGCGCCGCCGCGACGGTCGACCAGCTTCGAGTCGGGCCTGGCCGCGGTGGCGGCGACACCGCATCACCTCGTCGTCGATGAACTCACCAAGCTGCACGCGGAGACTCCGCACCCGCTGCTGCCCGGGCTGATCGCGCATCCGCGCAAGGCCCTCGAGCGGATCACCTCCGCCCTCGACAACTACTGGCATCAGGCGATCGAGCCCGACTGGCGGCGGATGCGCTCGCTGCTCCAGGAGGATCTGGCGTTCCGGCTGGAGGAACTCGCGAGCGGCGGGGTGGACCGGCTGTTCCGGAACCTGCATCCGTCGGTGCGCTTCACCGGCGACCGGATCGAGATCGAAAGGCCGTACAGCTGCGACGGCGAACCCTTGCCGGGCCAGGGATTGCTGCTCGTACCCTGCGTCTTCACCTGGCCCGCTGCGCTCCCCGTCACGGCCGCGCCGCACGTGCCGACGATCACGTATCCACCGCGCGGCCTCGGGCGGCTCTGGGAGAGTCAGGAGGACGTGAGCGAGTCCCCGCTCGCCGAACTGGTGGGCCGGACCCGCGCCGCGATAGTGAGCCACCTCGATCTGCCGATGTCGACCACGCACCTGGCGCATCAGTTGGGGGTTTCGGCACCGACGCTGAGCGTCCACCTGGGCATCCTGCGCGCGGCGGGCGTGGTCGACTCTCGCCGGGACGGACGGGCCGTGCTCTACTCCCGCACATCGCTGGGCAACCACCTGCTGGCCGCGTCCCGCCCGGCCGGACTGGCCGCAGCAAGCGCCTGAGGCTGAGGCTGATCAGCCGAACGACGCGGGGTCGACCTGGACTCGGACGGAGCCGATCAACTTCTTGGTACTGCGCGCGGCCTGCCCTTCCTTCAGGGCCCGCGCAAGACTCGCACCGGCCGATCGCGGGGTCCGCACGACCGCCCGCGAGGTCTCGTCGTCGGTCGCCACCGGACCGAGAACCTCCAACCCTGCTTGCGGATCGATCAACTGCCGCACCCGGGCGACCAGATCGAACACCGCCTCGGTCGGCCCGGTGAGCTCCGCGAGCTTGGCCGCCGGAGCCAGCCGCGCAGTACGGCGCTCCTCCAGCTCGCGGGACGCGAACCCCTCGGGGCTCCACCGCACCACCGCCTGCAACGGCGTAGAGGACGGCTCGCCCACCATGATCACGGCACCACCGTCGCGAGCCGGACGAACCAGCGCCGCCGCGTTGAACCATCGCCGTACCGCTTCTTCCGGGGCGCGCAGATCCGGCCGGGCGAGCAGCAACCACGTGTCCAGCAGGAGGGCGGCGCTGTAGCCGCCTTCGGCGACTGGTTCCGCGCCGGGTGTGGTGACGATCAAGGCCGCCTGGTCGGACACCTTGTCGAGCATGTTGTCCCCGCCCGAAGTACGGACCAGGACCCCGGGAAAGGCCCGGCCCAGCTCCTCCGCGGTACGGCGGGCTCCGACGACGGCGGCGCGCATCCGGGTGTCGCCGCAGTCCGGGCATCGGTGGTCCGCCGCCGGGCGGCCGCACACGCTGCAACTCGGCGGCCCGGAACCACCGGTACGGCGCAACGTCCCGCCGCAGGTGGAACACCGGGACGGCGCACGGCAGGTCTGGCAGACCAGGCTCGGGAGATACCCGGCTCGCGGCACCTGGACGAGGACCGGGCCCGAGCGAAGCCCCTCGCGCGCGATCTCGAACGCCCGGTGCGGGAGTCGCGCGGCCCTGGCAGCCGGATCGCGGGCGAGCTCGGTGTCCGACTCCCCCGCGATGTGCACGGCCGGAGCGGCCGCCCGGACCACCGCGCGATCCGCGATCAACTCGGCAGCCCAGCCGGATTCCAGCAGCGCGGCCGTCTCGGCGGATCGGGCGAAACCACCGAGCAGCGCGGCGCACTTCTGCCGATGCGCCCGGAGCAGAAGCACCTCGCGCGCATGCGGGTACGGCGCGCGCGGCTCGGCGTACGAGTCGTCGCCGTCGTCCCAGAGCGCGACCAGCCCGAGATCCGCCACCGGCGCGAACGCGGCCGCGCGCGTGCCGATCACCACCCGCGTGCAACCTCTCAACGCCGCCAGGAACGCCCGGTACCGCGCGGTCGGGCCGAGGTCGGCCGAGAGCGAGACGAATCCGTCCGGCCCGAGCACCGCGGTACAGGCTTCGGCCAGACGCTCCAGGTCACGCGCATCGGGCGCGAGCAGCAACGCGCCACGCCCCGAGGACGCACAGACCGCCGCCGCCTGCGCGAAGGCGAGCGCCCAGTCGGCCCCCGGTACCGCGGTCCAGATGGCGCGGGGGGCTTCCGAACGAGTCAGGGCGTCGAGGAACCCACCGGCCACCGGGTACTGCGACCACTCCGACCGCGAGGCGGACTCGACCGGGCGGACGGGCTGGGAGCACTTCAGCGGCTCGGCCTCGACCTTGGCGTGCCGGGGTGGGACCGCCAGTCGGGTCACGTCCGCGAAGACCCCGGCATACCGGTCGGCGACGGCCCGGCAGAGATCGGCGACCTCGGGGGTCAGCACCTGCTCGGGTGACACGACCTTGCGGATCCGCGCGAGCTTGCCATCGTGGTCCGAGGCCTCCAGCCGGCGCAGTACGAACCCGTCGAGGTCCTTGCCGGCGAAGCGCACCTTGACCCGCGCGCCGGGCTGCGCCGCGTCGGCCAGATCGTCGGGCACCAGGTAGTCGAACGGGCGGTCGAGATGCGGCAGCGGCATGTCCACCGCGACCTGGGCGATCGGCAGCGTCGAGGTGATGCCGGCCGGCTCCTTGGTGCGGGAACGGCGAACAGTCTCGCGGAGCAGCGTCAACTGCTCAGGTGAGTCCCCGTTCTGTGCCACCGGTGAACTCTAGTCGGACCGGCCGACAACCGCCGGGAGGCCTGGGGACAACCGCGGCACCGGTCCGGACGGGCGAACCGCCCGCGACCTCGTCAGGTCGCGGGCGGTCACGGGGAACTACTGGGCGATCGCGGCCTTCAGTGCCTCGACGCGGTCGAGCCGCTCCCAGGTGAAGTCCTCGCCGGTGCGGCCGAAGTGGCCGTTGCGGGCGGTCTGGGCGTAGATCGGCCGGAGCAGGTCGAGGTCGCGGATGATCGCGGCCGGACGCAGGTCGAACACCTCGAGCACCGCGTCGCTGATCTTGTCCACCGGCACGGTCTCGGTGCCGAAGGTGTCGACATAGAAGCCGACCGGCGCCGCCTTGCCGATCGCGTACGCGACCTGGCACTCGGCCCGCGAGGCGAGCCCCGCGGCGACGATGTGCTTGGCCACCCAGCGCATCGCGTACGCCGCCGAGCGGTCCACCTTCGACGGGTCCTTGCCGGAGAACGCGCCGCCACCGTGACGGGACATGCCGCCGTAGGTGTCGATGATGATCTTGCGGCCGGTCACGCCGGCGTCGCCCATCGGGCCGCCGATCTCGAACCGGCCGGTCGGGTTCACCAGCAGCTTGTAGTCGGTCGAGTCGATGTCGAACTGCTCGAGCACCGGGTCGACGACGTGCTTCTTCACGTCCGGGCTCAGCATCGAGTCGAGGCTGATGTCGGCCGCGTGCTGGCTCGACACCACCACGGTGTGGATCCGGACCGCCTTGTCGCCCTCGTACTCGACCGTGACCTGGGTCTTGCCGTCGGGACGCAGGTAGGCCATCGTGCCGTCCTTGCGGACCTCGGACAGCCGCGCGGACAGCCGGTGCGCGATGGTGATCGGCAGCGGCATCAGCTCGGGCGTCTCGTCCGACGCGTAGCCGAACATCAGGCCCTGGTCGCCCGCACCCTGCAGGTCGAGCGCGTCGGACGACTCGTCCGAACGGGTCTCGTACGCCGTGTCGACGCCCTGCGCGATGTCCGGCGACTGGCTGCCGATGGCAACCGTGACTCCACAGGAAGCGCCGTCGAAGCCCTTCAGGGATGAGTCGTAGCCGATCTCGAGGATCCGCTCCCGGACGATGCCGGGGATGTCGACGTACGCGGTGGTGGTGACCTCGCCGGCGACGACGACCAAGCCGGTCGTCACCAGGGTCTCCACCGCGACGCGGCTCTTGGGGTCCTCGGCCAGCAGGGCATCAAGGATTGAGTCGCTGATCTGGTCAGCGATCTTGTCCGGATGACCCTCAGTCACCGACTCGGACGTGAAAAGGCGCCGTGCCACGGATTCTCCTCGGGTTTCCTCGTTCGCCACATGACAGGGCAGCCTCTCCCCCGTCACAGCACCGCCCCACGCGATGTATCTGGGAAGTATGCCAGCAGATCCGGCCAAGGTCCCGAATGACGGGCCGATCCGTTCGCTTCGTGAGATTCTGCGCCACATAGTGGACAACTGGGTATATGCGGATGGTGATGCCGATCCTACCCGGAGCGAGTTTCACGCTCACTCAGGCATGCGGACCGGTCTCCACCGGGCCGATGGTGAGCACCGGGCTCGCGTCGAAAATGTGACCAAGGCGATCGACCTCCGCATCGAGCGCGCGCAGCCGGGTGGGGCTGAGGGTGCTCAGTGGTTCCACTGTGACGTGGAGCTTGCGACCCGACTTCCGCTGATGCCACACCCCGGCGACGATTCCGTCCACCAGTAGCAGCGGGTAGTTGCCCGCCTGGCCGCCGGCCAGCGCCCGGGTCGATGCCCGGCCCGGGAAGAGCAGGTCGCGCGGATGGCTGCCCACGCCGTACGCGTCGAAGTACGGCAGCAGCCGTACTCCGGTAGCCGGCTTGTCCGTCATCGCGGTGTCGCCCTCGGCGAGCCACGCTCGGCTGCCTTCGAGGTCGACCTCCGGCAGGCCGTCGAACAGGTTCCGCACGAAGGCCGTCGAGGTGCTGAGCCATTTCGCGAACTGCTCGGGAGTCGCTGGGCCGTAGCTGCGGAGATATCGGTCCAAGAGCGCAGAGAGCGCTTCCTCCCCGTTCATCGGCTGGAACGGCGTGTACCGGTGCGGGTTCGCGTAGGTGACCTTGCGACCGCGATTGGGGCCGTAGGCAAGCATGCCCGCGTTCGCAGCATCAGGGATGACCTGCCGCCAGCGCGGCCAGAACACCTGGAACGCCGGCATCACCAGATCACCCGCCCACGAACCGGTCCGCGCGATCACCTGCTCGGACAGTTCGTCGACAGTCAGGTCGTCGTCAGCCAGCGCCGCACCGATCGCAGCGATCACCTCGTCGCGCTGATCGTCGGTCAGTCGCATGTACTTCGGCGCCGCCGGACCCTTCGGCAAAGCGGACAGCGCGCCCGTCCACAACGGCAGATCGTCGGCCGGCAACAGATGCACTGTTCCCCGCGGCCCGAACGTCCTCACCAGGCTGTGGTCCTCCCACAACGCCTTCTGAACGTCTGTCCGCGTGGCCCCGTCGACCCTGAGCGCGACCGACACCTCCCCGGCCGACAACACCTGCGCATGAGCCCCACACATCGCCCGTATTACGTCCGCCGGGCTGCTCGCCGCCGGAACGGCCAGGTGATGCCGGGCCATCCGGCGGGCGACCACGGACTTCCACTGCAGTTGCTCGCTCATACCCTGAGGCTAGAACGAGAAGCGGCCAGATCCTGACCGCTTCGATTCTCCGACTAAGCGCGTTACTGGAAGAGGCCGCTGTAGGCGTTGAGGGCGGGCTGGCCGCCGAGGTGGACGTAGAGCACGTTCGAGTCCTTCGGGATCTCGCCGTCGCGCACGAGGTCGATCAGCGCGGCCATCGACTTCCCTTCGTAGACCGGGTCGATGATCATCGCCTCGAGGCTGCCGCTGAGCCGGATCGCGTCCAGCGTCGACTGCACCGGGATGCCGTAGAGCTCGCCGGCCCAGCCTTCGAGCACCGTGATCTCGTCCTCCCGCAGCTCCCGGCCGAGGCCGATGAGCTCCGCGGTGTTGCGGGCGATCTTGGCCACCTGCGCCCGGGTCTCGTCGATCTTGGCCGACGCGTCGATGCCCAGCAGCCGGCGCGGACGATCCTGGCCCCCAAAGCCGGCGATCATGCCTGCCTGCGTGCTGCCGGTGACGCTGCACACGATCACCGTGTCGAAGAACACGCCCAGCTCCTGCTCCTGCTGCTGGACTTCCCCGGCCCAGTTGGCAAACCCGAGCCCACCGAGCGGATGGTCGGACGCCCCGGCCGGGATCGCGTACGGCGTACCGCCGCCGGCCCGGACGTCGTCCAGCGCTTGCTGCCAGCTCTCCTTGAAGCCGATGCCGAAGCCGGCCCGGACCAGGCGGACGTCGGCGCCCATGATGCGCGACAGCAGGATGTTGCCGACCTTGTCGTTGACCGGGTCCGGCCAGTCGACCCAACTCTCCTGCACCAGCACGGCCTTCAGGCCTGCCTTCGCTGCGGCCGCGGCCACCTGGCGGGTGTGGTTGGACTGCACGCCGCCGATGCTCACCAACGTGTCGGCGCCCTGGGCAAGCGCATCGGCGACCAGGTATTCGAGCTTCCTGGTCTTGTTGCCGCCGAAGGCCAGACCGCTGTTGCAGTCCTCGCGCTTGGCCCAGACCCGCGCCCCGCCGAGGTGCTCGGTCAGCCGATCGAGCGGGTGGACGGGGCTCGGGCCGAAGAGCAGTGGGTAGCGCTCGAAAGCGTCGATGGGCATTAAGCCTCCTGGAGTGAGCTGTCGAGCAGGGGGACGAGGGTCTGCCAGTTCGCGCGAGTCGCGGCGGTGGCGCGTTCGACGTCACCCGCCTCGCAGAGGGAGATGATCCTGTCGTGCTGGGCGACCGAGCCGCGGCCGCCGAGCGACGAGAACCTCAGGCGCTCGACGCGTCGCAGTACGGGGGTGAACTGTTCGAGGACGGTCTCGATCGCGCGGTTCGCGCAGGCGGCGACCGGTACGCCGTGGAAGTCGTCGTCGGCGGCGATCGCGGCGTCGACGTCGTTACGGCGCAGGGCATCGGCGAGGCGCTGGTTCGCCTCGCGCATGGCGTCGAGCTCGGCTCCCGACAGGTTCGGGATCGCCTCGCGTACTGCGAGCTCGTGCATCGCGGCGGTGACCAGCTGAGCGGAGCGGATCTCGCGGACGTCGAGCGGGCTGACGATGGTCGAGCGCCCGGGCTTGGTCTGCACCAGGCCGGCCTGTTCGAGCCGCGCCAGCGCCTCGCGGACCGGCGTACGGCTGACGCCCAGCCACTCCACCAGATCCGCGTCGTTGAGGCGCTCCCCCGGCGCGAGAGTGCCGTCGACGATGGCGTCCCGGATGGCGCGGTAGGCGTTCTCCCTCAGGAGCGTCCTGGAGACGAGCCCTCGACTGTGCGGCACTGGCATGCAATATATTGCACACGGCACAGAGCGATCTGTCCAGTGACCGCCTTGAACGGCTTAGTGCCAGTGGGTGGCGACGAGATTCCAGATGACGCCGGCCAGGGCGTCCTTGCTGCCGGAGGGGACCGGGAGGGCGCCGCCGTCGCGATCGAGGATGACGGCCTCGTTGTTGTCGCTGCCGAAGACCTTGCCGCCGGACACGTCGTTCACCACCAGCAGGTCGCAGCCCTTGCGCTCGAGCTTGGCCCGGCCGAGTTCGAGCACGCTGTGCTGGGCGTCGCCCGTCTCGGCGGCGAACCCGACGATGACCTGGTCCGACCGCTGCCGGTCATGCGAGATGGTGGCGAGGATGTCGGGGTTCTCCACCAGGTTGACCGCCGGCACCGTACCGTCGCCGGTCTTCTTGATCTTGTGCTCGGCGACATCGGCCGGCCGGAAGTCGGCGGGAGCAGCCGCCATCACGATCGCGTCGGCGTCGACCGCGCGGCTGGTGATCTCCTCGTACAGGTCGCGGGTGCTGGTGACCGGGACGACCTGGACTCCCGCGGGATCCGCGAGCTCGGAGTTGGCAGCGACCAGGGTGACCTTGGCGCCACGGGCGGCGGCGATCCGGGCCAGCGCGTAGCCCTGCTTGCCGGACGAGGAGTTGCCCAGGTAGCGAACCGGGTCCAGGTGCTCGCGGGTGCCGCCGGCGCTGACCAGGACGTGCTTGCCCGTCAGATCCGCCACCGACTGCCCAGCGGCGCGGGCGGTCTCATCGGCGAGCATCAACTGGCTGATCGCGAATATCTCGGCTGGCTCGGGCAAGCGCCCGCGGCCGGTGTCGGTGCCCGTCAGCCGGCCGACCGCCGGGTCGAGCACGGTGATGCCGCGGGACCGCAGGGTCGCCACGTTCGCCTGGGTGGCCGGGTGTTCCCACATCTCGGTGTGCATCGCGGCCGCGAACAGGATCGGGCAGCGCGCGGTCAGCAGGGTGTTCGTCAGCAGGTCGTCCGCCAGGCCGTGCGCGGCCTTCGCGATCAGGTTCGCGGTGGCGGGCGCGACCACGACGAGGTCGGCCCCCTTGCCGATCCGGACGTGCGGGACCTCCTGCACGTTGTCGAACGGGTCGGCGGTGACCGGTTGCCCTGACAGCGCGGCCCAGGTCGCGGCCCCGACGAACTCCAGGGCGGCCGCGGTCGGCACCACCCGGACACTGTGCCCGGACTCAGTCAGCCGGCGGAGCAGATCACAGACCTTGTAGGCCGCGATCCCGCCGCCGACACCGAGAACCACGGACGGCCGCTGCTGGGCGGTCACAGAGCTGAACCCGGCGTCGTCATCGACGGATGATTACTCGGACTTCTCCGCAGCGGCGGCGGCAGCTTCCGCCTCGGCCTCGGGGTCGATGTCCGTGCAGGTCAGCACGCCCTCGTTGATCTCGCGCATCGCGATCGACAGGGGCTTCTCCTGGACGTGGGTCTCGACCAGCGGTCCGACATACTCCAGCAGGCCCTCGCCGAGCTGGGAGTAGTAGGCGTTGATCTGCCGAGCCCGCTTGGCCGAGTAGAGCACCAGCTTGTACTTCGAGTCGGTGTGGGTGAGCAGGTCGTCGATCGGCGGGGAGGTGATGCCGATGGCGACGGGCTGGTTGGCAGACAAGTTCAGCTCTTTCCAGAGATGGAGGGTGATCGAATCAACTTTACCAACTGATCGGCCGCTTCCCGAACAGAGGCGTTCACGATCGTGACGTCGAACTCCTTCTCGGCCGCCAGCTCCAGCGTAGCCGTCTGCAGTCTGCGCTCCCGCTCCTCGGCCGTCTCGGTCCCCCGGAAGACCAGCCGGCGGACGAGTTCGTCCCAGCTCGGCGGCGCCAGGAAGACGAACTGCGCCTCCGGCATCGTCTCGCGCACCTGCCGCGCGCCCTGCAGGTCGATCTCCAGCAGTGCCGACCGGCCCTCGGCGAGCTTGTCCAGCACCGGCTGCCGCGGCGTCCCGTAGCGGGCCGCCTTGTGCACGACCGCCCACTCGAGCAGTTCGTCGTCGGCGATCATCCGGTCGAACTCCTCGTCGGACACGAACAGGTAGTGCACCCCGTGCACCTCGTTCGGCCGGGCCTTGCGGGTGGTCGCCGAGACCGAGATCCAGATGTCGGGGAAGCGCTCCCTGATGTCGGCGGCGACAGTTCCCTTACCGACGGCCGTCGGGCCCGCCAGGACGGTCAGCCGGGCCCCGCCGGTACCGCGTTCCGCGTCGTTGCCCGTGTCCGAATCCATCTTCCGGCCCGTTTCCTGCTGCGTCGTGATCAGATCCGTCGACATCAGCGTCACTCGGCGAACTCGCGCTCGAGCGCGGCGATCTGGTTCGTCCCGAGGCCGCGCACCCGGCGGGTCTCGGAGATCCCGGCCCGCTCCATGATCTGCTGGGCCCGGACCTTGCCGACCCCGGGGATGCACTGCAGCAGCGCGCTCACCCGCATCTTGCCGATCACGTCGTTCGTCTGCCCCTCGTGCAGCACCTCCGTAGGAGACGCCCCCGAGTGCCGGATCCGGTTCTTGATCTCCGCACGCTCACGCCGTGCGGCCGCGGCCTTGTCCAGAGCAGCCGCACGCTGCTCTGGGGTCAAAGAAGGAAGTGGCACCGTTTCACCTGTCCCGTTTTGTGGCTTCGCCGCTGAACCTAACACGCGACGGGACAGCCTCAGTTCAGCTCAGGGACATCTACCTTGCACGAGTCCTTCGCATGTGTCGCGATCGACTTGTAGGCGGTCACCGCGGGCCCGGTCTCCTTGCTCAGCCGAGCCAGTTCGACACGATCCGTACCGGCCTGCTGGGCCTTCTCCGCGATCGTCACGATCTTGGCCCAGTCGTCCTTCACCTCGGCCGGCGCGCTGTTCTCGAGCTTCTTCGCGTCCTCGAGGATCTTCGCGTAGTCGGCCGGGTTCTGCGGGTCCACGTTCACCGCGGAGGCCGCGTAGCCGGCCAGATCGACGCAGTAGGCCTGCTCCTCGGTGCATGCGGTCAACCCGGCGGCCGCGGCGATCAGGGTCGCGGTGATCACAACTGTGCGCATCTGTTCCTCATCCTCGGGGGTCTCGAGTGGTCCTCGGGGGTGTTGCCGCAGACGCTACCGGCCGTCACCAAACCAACCGGAAACCCATCTTTTCGCCACCCTGGCTCGGCGGGTGGGGGTCAGTTCTCGATGCTGACCTTGCAGGTGTCCTTCGCCTGCTTGGCGATCGCCTCGGAGGCGGTCCCCATCTTCTGGCCCTCGTTCTTGGCGAGCTCGGCCAGCTTGGTCTGGTCGCCGTTCGCGTCCTTCGCCTTGTCGAGGAAGTCCTTCACGACCAACCAGTCGTCCTTCAGGTCGTCGGGCGCCGACTTGGACAGCTTGCCGGACTCGGTGCGGATCTTGTCGACGGCCTCGGAGTCCTTGATGTCGGCGTTCTTGACCGCCTCGGCATAGTTCTGCAGTTCGCTGCAGTAGTCGCCACCCGAGCACGCCGTCAATGTGCCGACGCCCAATGTCACTACCGCCGCGAGGGCCGCAACCTTACGCATTCCTGTCCCATCTGTTGCCGCGGAAAGCCGTTCGCTTCCCGTCACGGCAACCCTTCCGAACACCGGGGTCAACACTGCGCACCACACGCCGTGAACAACGTCGCACGACCGGGTTGGAACCAGCCCGTAACCTCTCGCGTCAGCCCCCGTTCGCCACGGCAGCGCGCACTGATCTGCCCTGCCGTCCAGCTGTTCCCGCAGCAACTGCGTTGGCGGCGACGATCACAGTGATGGCGAACCAGTCGAGGCGATCGAGCCGCTGATCGAGCACCAGCAGGCCGACCAGGGCAGCCAGTACCGGGTTCACACTCATGAAGACCCCGAACAACTGCGCCGGAACCGTGCGCAGCGCGAGCAGGTCCACCAGGAACGGAACAGCCGACGACAGCAGTCCGGCCGCGAGTGCGTACCCGATCGCCGCGACCGTCGGCGGATGGTGCCAGAGCACGAAGATTCCGACCGGGACGTAGGCAAGCCCCGACACAGCAGCCGCAGCGGCCGACCCTTGCGCTCCCGGGATCCGCCGTCCCACCGTGCGGTTGAGCAGGATGTAGCACCCCCAGCAGACCGCCGCCACCAGCGCCAGCCCGACGCCCAGATAGTCAGTGCTCGCCTGCGGCCGGGTGAGCACCACGACCGCCGGCCCGGCCGCGAGCGCACAGACAAGATCGATCGTCCGCCTCGAGCCCACCAGCGCCACCGTCAACGGCCCGAGGAACTCCAACGTCACCGCCAGGCCGAGCCCGATCCGGTCGATGGCCGTGTACAGCGACAGATTCATCGTCGCGAACACCACCGCGAGCCCGAGCACCGGCCACCACTGGCGAGCCGTGAACTCCCGCAGCCGAGGCCGCCCAACAGCCACCAGCAACAGCCCGGCCAACCACTGCCGCACCGCCACCACACCGACCGGCCCGATCACCGGAAATGCGAGGGCTCCCATGGCCGCCCCGACCTGATTGGACAGCCCGCTCCCCAACATCATCAGCACCCCCAGCGCGGGCTGGGGGTCGGCTGTCGCCGGCGCTGCGGGGGTATGACTGGCGGTTGTCATGACTCGAGGCTGCGCGGGTGCCAACTGTTCGCAAAATGCATCGACGAGGGGATCTATACGCTGGAGTCATGGGTCTCGAGCTGCGGCACTTGCGGTGCCTGGTGGCGATCGTGGATACGGGCACCTTCACCGACGCCGCGATCGAGCTGGGGATCTCGCAGGCGGCGGTGTCGCGGACTCTGCTCGGTCTCGAGCAGGTTCTCGGGGTGCGCGTGCTGCACCGGACCAGCCGGACCGTCAGCCCGACCACGGCCGGCGTACAGGTGCTGGCGCGGGCAAGGCATCTGCTGGCTGAAGCGGACGATCTGGTGCGGGAGGCGACGACCGGACATACGCGGTTGCGGATCGGGCATGCGTGGTCGGCGATGGGGCAGCACACGGGCGAGTTCCAGCGACGGTGGGCCGCGCTCTACCCGGACGTCGAGTTGCATCTGGTCCGCACCAACACGACGACTGGCGGCTTGGCCGAAGGGCTGTGCGATCTGGCGGTCGTCCGGACACCCATCGACACCCAGCGGTTCGCACACGCCAAGATCGCGGACGAACGCCGGTACTGCGCGATGGCCGCCGACGACCCCTGGCGGCGTCGGCGCTCGATCACCATGGACGAGCTACGCGAACGCACCTTGCTGGTGGATCGCCGGACCGGGACGACCACGACCGACCTCTGGCCGGAAGGCTCGCGCCCTCAACTGGAGCACACCCAGGACATCGACGACTGGCTAGCCGCGATCGCCACCGGCCGGTACGTCGGCCTGACCCCGCAAGCCACCGTCACGCAGTACCGGCGCGACGGCATCGTCTACCGCCCTGTCCGCGACGCTCCTCTCGTCGAGGTCCACCTGGCCTGGCGCCGCCACGACCCCCACCCGGCCACTCAGGCAGCCGTGGCTCTGCTGACCGACCTCTACAACGATCAGTAGCCGAGGACCGTCCGGAAGGCGTCGTTGGAGCGGGCTGCGGCTTCGCGGAGGGCGGCCGGGTTGGGGCCGGCGCCGAGGATCTCGCGGGAGCTTGACGGTACGACGTTGTGGACTGCGGCGCCGAAGACCTTCGACAGGCTTGCAGGCGTGGCTCCCTGGGCTCCGAGTCCGGGGGCGAGCAGCGGGCCGCGGATGTCGAGGTTCTCGTCGGTCGGCTGGATCGTGGCGCCCACCACGGCCCCGAAGGATCCCAGGTCGTCCGCGTCAGCGTTCAACTCGCGCAGCCCGTCAAGAACCGCGCCGGCCACGGTCGGCCCGGCCGCAGTACGGGCCGACTGGAACTGCGGGCCTTCCGGGTTCGAGGTCAGCGCCAGCACGAACAGACCGGCACCGGCCTCGCGGGCCTCGTCGATCGCGGGCTGGAGCGAACCGAACCCGAGGTACGGGCTGACCGTCAGCGCGTCGCACGCGAGCGGCGCCTTCTCGGACAGGTACGCCGACGCGTAGCCGGACATGGTCGAACCGATGTCACCCCGCTTGGCGTCGATGATCACCAGTGCGCCGGCCTCGCGCAGGCGGATCGTCGCCTGCTCCAGTACTGCGATGCCGGCCGACCCGAAGCGTTCGAAGAACGCCGACTGTGGCTTGAACACGGCGACCTGGTCGGCGAGTGCGTCGACCACGCCGTACGTGAACGAGGCGAGGCCGTCGGGGTCGTCAGGCAGACCCCAGGCCTCCAGCAGGTGGGCGTGCGGGTCGATCCCGACGCAGAGGGGGCCGCGCTCGGTCATCGCGGCGCGGAGCCGGGTTCCGAAGGGCTGGCTGCTCATAGGGCGTTCTCGCTCTCTCATCGAAGTCCTCAGGCTCATCGAAGTCCTTGCCCGGCCAGGTGGCGGTTGGTCTGGCGGATCAGGCCCGGGCCGCGGTAGATCAGGCCGGTGTAGATCTGGACGAGGCTGGCGCCGGCGTCGAGCAGGCGGGCCGCGTCGGAAGGGTCGAGGATGCCGCCGACGCCGATGATCGGCAGCGCTCCCCCGGTCTCGGCATAGATGTGGGCCACGGTCTTGGCGGAGATCTCGGTCAGCGGACGACCGGACAGACCGCCGGTCTCCCCTGCCAGCCGCTCGTCGGCCGGAGCGAGCCCGCCCCGCCCGATGGTGGTGTTGGTCGCGATGATCCCGGCCACGCCGACGTCCGTGCAGACGCCGAGCAGTTCGTCGATCGCCTGCTCGGTCAGATCGGGCGCGATCTTCACCAGGATCGGCTTCGGCCCGCGACCACCGGAGCTCAATGCGTCGGCCTCGGCGTGCAGCGCCGTGAGCAGTTCCCGAAGGTGGCCGGAGTCCTGCAGAGAGCGCAATCCCGGCGTGTTCGGCGAGCTCACGTTGACCGCGAAGTAGTCGCCGAAGTGGTAGAGCCGCCGCAGCGACGTGACGTAGTCCTGCACCGCGTCCTCGAGCGGCGTCACCTTCGACTTCCCGATGCTGATCCCGAGCGGATACCCGAGATCGCCGTACTGCTCCAGCCGGTCCGCGAGAGCCGCCGAGCCGAGGTTGTTGAACCCCATCCGGTTGATCACGGCCTCGCTCTCGACCAACCGGAACAACCGCGGCTTCTCGTTGCCCGGCTGGGCCTGCGCCGTCACCGTGCCGACCTCGACGAACCCGAATCCGAGGGCCCGCCAGGCCGGCAGGGCGACACCGTTCTTGTCCATACCGGCGGCCAGCCCGACCGGGCTCGGAAAACGCACCCCGAAGACCGTGCGCTCCAGCCCGGCGGGCAGCGAACCGTAGGAACGCGAGAGAGCGCTCACCGCGCCGGGAACGCGGCTCAGCCGGCGCAGCCCGTGCAAGGTCTGCTCATGAGCCACCTCGGCATCTCCCTTGCCCAGCCGGTACAGGACCGGCCTGATCACCTTCCGGTACACGCCGCTCAGCTCTCCACACCCACACTCGCCGAACCCGCGCCGACGTTTGCGCCGGCACCCGGCGCCGAGTCGGCCTTGCCGCGGATCCGTGAGGTCCAGTCCTGCAGGGAGCGCACTCCGATGTCCCCGGCCCGCTGCGCCTCGATCCCCTGCACCGCCGCGGCCAGGCCCTGCACCGTGGTGATGCACGGGATGTTTCGGGCCACCGCCGCGCTGCGGATCTCGTAGCCGTCGATGCGCGGCGAACCGCCCTGGGTGATCCCGATCGGGGTGTTGACGATCAGGTTCAGCTCACCGTCCTGGACCATCTGGACGATCGTCGGCTCGCCGTTCGGCCCCGGGCCCTGGCTGCTCTTGCGGACGGTGACCGCCTCGACCCCGTTGCGCCGCAGTACGTCGGCCGTCCCCTCGGTCGCGTAGATCTGGAAGCCGAGATCCGCCAGCCGCTTGACCGGGAAGATCATGTGCCGCTTGTCCCGGTTGGCGACCGACACGAACACCTTGCCGGATCCCGGCAGCGGCTGGGACGCCCCTGCCTGGGACTTGGCGAACGCGGTACCGAAGGTGTCGTCGATGCCCATCACCTCGCCGGTGGACCGCATCTCCGGTCCGAGCAGGGTGTCGACCGACGTCCCGTCGATGGTGCGGAACCGGTTGAACGGCATCACGGCCTCCTTGACCGCGATCGGCGTCGAGGCCGGCAGCGTGCCACCGTCGCCCTCGGCCGGGAGCATCCCCTCGGACCGCAGGTCGGCGATCGTTGCCCCGAGCATCACCCGGGCCGCGGCCTTCGCCAGCGGCGTCGCCGTCGCCTTGGAGACGAACGGCACCGTCCGGGACGCCCGCGGGTTCGCCTCGAGCACGTAGAGCACGTCGCCGGCGAGCGCGTACTGCACGTTCAGCAGACCCCGTACTCCGACGCCGCGCGCGATCGCCTCGGTCGACTCGCGGATCTTCTGGATGTCCGCGTTCCCGAGGGTGATCGGCGGCAGCGCGCAGGACGAGTCGCCCGAGTGCACCCCGGCCTCCTCGATGTGCTCCATCACGCCGCCGAGGAACAACTCGTTGCCGTCGTACAGCCCGTCGACGTCGATCTCGACCGCGTCGTCCAGGAACCGGTCGATCAGCACCGGGTGCTCCCAGTTCGCCGCGATCGCGTCACCGCTGAGCCGCTGCAGCGCGGCGGTCAGCTCGGCCTCGCTGTAGACGATCTCCATGCCGCGACCACCCAGCACGTACGACGGCCGCACGAGCACCGGGAATCCGATCTCGGCGGCGATCGTCTGGGCCTGGTCGAAGGACATCGCGGTGCCGTGCTTCGGCGCCGGCAGCGAGGCGTCGGCGAGCACCTTGCCGAAGGCGCCGCGCTCCTCCGCGAGGTGGATCGCCTCGGGCGACGTGCCGACGATCGGCACTCCCGCGTCCGCGAGCCGCTGGGCCAGTCCGAGCGGAGTCTGCCCGCCCAATTGCACGATCACGCCGGCGACCGGACCCGCCTGCATCTCGGCGTACACGATCTCCAGCACGTCCTCGCAGGTGAGCGGCTCGAAGTACAGCCGGTCCGAGGTGTCGTAGTCGGTGGAGACGGTCTCCGGGTTGCAGTTCACCATCACGGTGCAGTAGCCGGCGTCGCGCAGCGCCATCGACGCGTGCACGCAGGAGTAGTCGAACTCGATGCCCTGCCCGATCCGGTTCGGCCCCGATCCGAGGATCAGGACGGCGGGCTCGGTGCGCGGAGCCACCTCGCTCTCCTCGTCGTACGACGAGTAGTGGTACGGCGTGGTGGCGGCGAACTCGGCCGCGCAGGTGTCCACCGTCTTGAAGACCGGCCGGATCCCGAGCGCCTGCCGGACACCCCGTACGACGTCCTCCGTGAGCCCGCGGATCTCCGCCAGCTGGAGGTCGGAGAACCCGTGGCGCTTGGCGAGCCGCAGGATCTCCGGGGTCAGCCGGGGTGCGGCCGCGACCTGGAGAGCGGTCTCGTGGATCAGGTACAGCTGGTCCACGAACCACGGGTCGATCTTGGTCGCGTCGAAGATCTGCTCCGGACTCGCCCCGGCCCGGATCGCGTCCATGATCGTGCGCAGCCGGCCGTCGTGCGGCGTCCTGATTGCCTCCAGCAACGGCTCGAGGTCGCTCGCGGGCGCTTCGGCCCAGGAGAACCGCGCCTCCGGCTTCTCCAGCGAGCGCAGCGCCTTCTGCAGCGCCTCGGTGTAGTTGCGGCCGATCGCCATCGCCTCGCCCACGCTCTTCATGTGCGTGGTCAGCGTGGCGTCCGCGGCCGGGAACTTCTCGAACGCGAACCGCGGCACCTTGACGACGACGTAGTCCAGCGTCGGCTCGAAGCTCGCCGGGGTCTGCTTGGTGATGTCGTTCGGGATCTCGTCCAGCGTGTAGCCGATGGCGACCTTCGCCGCGATCTTGGCGATCGGGAAGCCGGTCGCCTTCGACGCCAGCGCGGAGGACCGGGACACCCGTGGATTCATCTCGATCACGATCAGCCGGCCGTCGGACGGATCCACCGCGAACTGGATGTTGCACCCGCCGGTGTCGACCCCGACCTCGCGGATGATGCCGATGGCCAGGTCCCGCATCACCTGGTACTCGCGGTCCGTCAGCGTCATCGCCGGCGCCACCGTGACCGAGTCGCCGGTGTGTACGCCCATCGGGTCGACGTTCTCGATCGAGCAGATGATCACGACGTTGTCGGCCTTGTCGCGCATCACCTCGAGCTCGTACTCCTTCCAGCCGACGATGGACTCCTCGATCAGGACCTCCGTCGTCGGGCTGGCGGACAACCCGGCCCCGGCGATCCGCCGCAGGTCCGGTTCGTCGTACGCCATCCCGGAGCCGACGCCGCCCATCGTGAAGGACGGCCGGACCACCAGCGGGTAGCCGAGCTCGGCCGCGGCGGCCATCACGTCGTCGATGCTGTGGCAGACCACAGAGCGCGCGACCTCGGCGCCCAGCTTCTCCACGATCGCCTTGAACGACTCGCGGTTCTCGCCGCGCTGGATCGCGTCCACCGAGGCGCCGATCAGCTCGACGCCGTACTTCTCCAGCACGCCGTTCTCGTGGAGAGCGATTGCTGCGTTCAGCGCGGTCTGGCCGCCCAGGGTGGCGAGCAGGACGTTCGGGCGCTCCTTCTCGATCACCTTCTCGACGAACTCCGGCGTGATCGGCTCGACGTAGGTGGCGTCGGCGAACTCCGGGTCCGTCATGATCGTGGCCGGGTTCGAGTTCACCAGGATGACCCGGAAACCCTCCTCCTTGAGCACCCGGCAGGCCTGGGTGCCGGAGTAGTCGAACTCGCAGGCCTGACCGATCACGATGGGCCCGGAGCCGATCACCAGCACCGACTCGATGTCTGTACGGCGGGGCATCAGCGATTCTCCATCAGTTCTACGAAGCGGTCGAAGAGGTAGGCCGAGTCGTGCGGACCGGCCGCGGCCTCCGGGTGGTACTGGACCGAGAAGGCCAGCACGCGCCCGTCGCGCCCGGTCAGCTTCAGACCCTCGACCACGTTGTCGTTGAGCGAGATGTGGCTGACTTCGGCGGTCCCGTACGGCGTCTCGACCTTCTCGTCGATCGGCGCGTCCACGGCGAACCCGTGGTTCTGCGAGGTGATCTCCACCTTGCCGGTGGCCCGGTCGAGCACCGGCTGGTTGATGCCGCGGTGCCCGTACTTCAGCTTGAAGGTGCCCAGTCCGAGCGCCCGGCCGAACACCTGGTTGCCGAAGCAGATGCCGAAGTACGGCTTGTTCTGCTCGAGGAGTTGCTTGAGCAGGGTGGTCGGGTGCTCGGTGGTCTCCGGGTCGCCCGGGCCGTTGCTCATGAAGATGCCGTCCGGGTTCACCGCCAGCACCTCCTCCAGGGTGGCGGTGGCCGGCAGCACGTGGACCTCGATCCCCCGCTCGGCCATCCGCTTCGGCGTCATCGACTTGATCCCGAGGTCTAGCGCGACCACGGTGAACCGCTTCTCCCTCTCAGCCGGTACGACGTACGCCTCGGCGGTGGTGACCTCCGAGGCCAGGTCGGCGCCGACCATCGGCGGCTGCTCGAGCACCTTGGCCAGTAGCGCCGCGGGGTCCAGGATCTCGGTGGAGATGCCGGCCCGCATGGCGCCGCGCTCGCGCAGGTGGCGGGTCAGGGCGCGGGTGTCGATGCCGGAGATCCCGACGATGCCCTGCGCCTTCAGCTGGTCGTCGAGGGTGCGCTTGGCCCGCCAGTTCGACGGCACCCGGGCGGGGTCGCGGACGACGTACCCGGCGACCCAGATCCGGTGGGACTCGTCGTCCTCGTCGTTCACCCCGGTGTTGCCGATGTGCGGCGCGGTCTGGGTGACGATCTGGCGGTGGTACGACGGGTCGGTCAGCGTCTCCTGGTAGCCGGTCATGCCGGTGGTGAACACCGCCTCGCCGAAGGTCTCGCCGGTCGCCCCGTACGACGTACCGGCGAAGGCACGGCCGTCCTCGAGGACCAGCAGGGCGGCTGTGGAAGCTGCCTGGCTCATTTACTCGGCTCCGATCAGGGTCGAGATGGAATCGGTCAAGGGGCGCGTGTCGGCCTTGCGGCGCGGCCGGAAGCCGGTGTCGAGCTCGTGGCCGTCGTGGGTCCAGGTGACCACCACGAGGCCGGAAGCCTCGGCGGTCACCTTCCCGGCGATACCGCGGTCGGTCCGGACCCCGGTCAGGTGGTCAGCCGGGATGAAGACATCCGCCGCGCCCTGCCGGTGGAAGATCAGGCCGGCCTCGCTGACGGCCAGGTCCGCCGTACTGCGGACTCCGAGCTCGTGCACGGCGATCCGGTCCATCCAGTCGCCTGCCGTCGTCGTGGCGACGTACACGCCCTCTGTCTTGGCGCCTTTGACGTCGGCCGGGACCGCCGGGAGCGGGCCCAGGTCGGCCTGCCGCTGCTGGCGGTTGCGCCAGCCGCGGTACATGCCGAACCAGCCCGCGCCGATCACCAGCAAGGTGCCGATGATGCCCAGAACGGTCTTCACCGGGTCAGCTTCCCGTCCAGTACGGTCGGCTTCCCGCGGAGGAAGGTCGCGACGACGCGACCAGGCAACGTCATCCCGTCGAACGGCGTGTTCCGCGACAACGAAGCCGTCTCGCTCGGTACCACGGTGCGCTCGCCGGCCGGGTCGACCAGGACCAGGTTGGCGGGCGCTCCCGCTGCCAGCGGCTGTCCGTGCTCGCCGCTGACCTGGCCGATCGCGGCCGGGCGGTAGCTCATCCGGTCGGCGAGGTCCGCCCACGACATCAGCTTGGTGTCGATCATCGCGTGCTGGACCACCGAGAGAGCGGTCTCCAGCCCGGTCATCCCGAACGCCGCCGCGCTCCACTCGCAGTCCTTGTCCTCGACCGGGTGCGGGGCGTGGTCGGTGGCGACGATGTCGATCGTGCCGTCGGCCAGACCCTCGCGGACCGCCTCGACGTCCTCCTTGGTCCGCAGCGGCGGGTTCACCTTGTAGACCGGGTTGTACGACGCCGCCAGGTCCTCGGTCAGCAGCAGGTGGTGCGGCGTCACCTCGGCGGTGACCTCGAGCCCCCGGCGCTTCGCGGCCCGGACGATCTCGACCGAGCCCTTGGTGGACAGGTGGCAGATGTGCAGCTTGGACCCGACATGCGCGTTCAGCAGGATGTCGCGCGCGATGATCGACTCCTCGGCCACACTCGGCCAGCCGGTCAGTCCGAGAACGCCGGAGAGCGCTCCCTCGTTCATCTGCGCGCCCTGGGTGAGCCGGGGCTCCTGCGCGTGCTGCGCGATCGTGCCTCCGAAGGCCTTCACGTACTCGAGTGCGCGCCGCATCAGGGCGGCGTCCCAGACACAGTCGCCGTCGTCGGAGAACACTCGCACCCTGGCCGCCGAGTCCGCCATCGCGCCAAGTTCCGCGAGCTGCGTCCCCTGCCGGCCGACGGTGACCGCGCCGATCGGGTAGACGTCGGCGTACCCGGCTTCGCGACCGAGGCGCCAGACCTGCTCGACGACTCCGGCGGTGTCTGCGACCGGGTCGGTGTTGGCCATCGCGAACACGGCGGTGAAGCCGCCCAGCGCCGCGGCCCGGGTGCCGGTGAGTACGGTCTCGGCGTCCTCGCGACCGGGCTCGCGCAGGTGCGTGTGGAGATCGACCAGGCCGGGGAGAGCGATCTTGCCGCTCGCGTCGATGCTCTCCACGTCCTCCGGAGCGGCGAGGTCGTTGCCGATGGCGACGATCTCGCCGTTGTCGATCAGCAGGTCCGCCACCTCACCGCCGATGATGCTCGCTCCGGTGATCAGGAAAGCGGTCATGCGGTGGTCTCCTCAGTGTTCGGCGTTTCGGATGTTCCTGAGAGCAGCAGATAGAGGACGGCCATGCGGATCGCCACGCCGTTCGTGACCTGCTCGACGATCACCGAGCGGGTCGAGTCGGCGACCTCGGCGCTGATCTCCATGCCGCGGTTCATCGGGCCGGGGTGCAGCACGATCGCCTCGTCCGGCAGTTGCGCCATCCGGTGCACGTCCAGGCCGTAGCGGCGGGTGTATTCGCGGGCGCTGGGGAAGAACGCGTCGTTCATCCGCTCGCGCTGCACCCGCAGCATCATCACCGCGTCGCTCTTGGCCAGCGCCCCGTCCAGGTCGTACGACGTCTCGCAGGGCCAGGTGGTCATGTCGACGGGCAGCAGCGTCGGGGGTGCCACCACGGTGACGTCGGCGCCGAGCGTCGAGAGCAGCAGCACGTTCGACCGGGCCACCCGGCTGTGCAGGACGTCGCCGACGATGGTGATCCGGCGACCCTCGAGCGAGCCGAGGTGGCGTCGCATGGTGAAGGCGTCGAGCAGCGCCTGCGTCGGGTGCTCGTGGGTGCCGTCACCGGCGTTCACAACCGCGCCGGTCAGCCAGCCGGAGTTGGCCAGCAGGTGCGGGGCACCCGAGGAGCCGTGGCGGCAGACAACGCCGTCCGCGCCCATCGCCTGCAGCGTCAGCGCGGTGTCCTTGAGCGACTCCCCCTTGCTCACGCTCGAGCCCTTGGCGGAGAAGTTGATCACGTCGGCGGACAACCGCTTGGCGGCCGCCTCGAACGAGATCCGGGTCCGGGTGGAGTCCTCGAAGAAGAGGTTCACCACCGTGCGGCCGCGCAGCGCGGGCAGCTTCTTGATCGGCCGGTCCGCCAGCGAGCGCATCTCCTCGGCGGTGTCCAGGATCAGGTGGGCGTCGTCGCGGCTCAGATCGCCCGCGCTCAGCAGATGCCGCATCACGCGGAGGCTCCCGTCTTGTCGGTGCTGCCGGACTTCTTGTCAGCTGACGTCCTGTCGGGGCGGGACTTGTCGGGGTGGGTCTGGTCGGCGATCAGGACGGCGTCGGCGCCGTCGTACTCGGTCAGGTGGACCGTGACCCGCTCCACCAGCGAGGTGGGCAGGTTCTTGCCGACGTAGTCGGCGCGGATGGGAAGTTCGCGGTGCCCGCGGTCGACCAGGACGGCCAGTTGGACCGCCCTCGGGCGGCCGATGTCGCCGATCGCGTCCAGCGCGGCGCGGATGGTGCGGCCGGAGAACAGCACGTCGTCGATCAGCACGACGACCTTGCCGTCGATGCCGCCCGGCGGGATGTCGGTGTGTTCCAGCGCGCGGGCCGGCTTCAGGCCGATGTCGTCGCGGTACATCGTCACGTCGAGTGACCCTGTCGGCACGCTCCGCCCCTCGACCGCCGCGATGCGGTCGGAGATGCGGCTCGCGAGCCCCACCCCTCGGGTGGGAATACCCAGCAGGACCACGGGGTCGGCACCGCGGTTGCGCTCGAGGATCTCGTGCGCGATCCGGGTCAGTGCCCGGGAAATGTCGGAAGCATCCAGCACTGTGCGGGGTACGGCCTTGGCGACCGGGGCAGTCTCGGAGACTGACTCGGGCGCGGGCTCTGGTACCAAGGCAGGGCTCATCGCTACCGTTCCTCCTTTCCCGCCTCTCTGGACGGGTCTTTAAAGGACGTTCGGACCGCTTGACATGCTAGCGGATGTGACACGCCGTCTTGACGCTAGCCTCGCGGCCGGAATATTGTTACTCTGTGTAATCGTGGGGGGTTTCACCAAAACGGCCCACCCATCCGGGCCACCGGGTAGTCGATCAAAAGTCGGAGGGAAGAACCAGCGTGCCTAGCGAATACGCGAAGACACTGGGCGGCAAGTTGCGCGCCATCCGCCAGCAGCAGGGATTGTCGCTGCACGGCGTGGAAGAGAAGTCCAAGGGTCGCTGGAAGGCGGTCGTCGTCGGCTCGTACGAGCGTGGCGATCGGGCCGTCACCGTCCAGAAGCTCGCGGAGCTCGCCGATTTCTACGGCGTGCCGATCCGTGAGCTGCTTCCTGGATCCGCCAGTGCGGCTGCTGCGGCTGCAGCTCCGCCCCGGTTGATCCTCGATCTGGAGGCTCTGCAGCACCTCGACGCGAGCGAGGCCGGGCCGCTGGCGCGGTACGCGGCCACGATCCAGGCTCAGCGCGGGGACTACAACGGCAAGGTGCTGTCGATCCGTCAGGACGACATGCGCACTCTTGCGGTGATCTACGACGAGTCGCCGACGACTCTGACCGAGCGTTTCATCTCCTGGGGCGTGCTGAACCCGGAGGCGAAGGGCGACGTCGAGGAGTCCGAAGCAGCCGGCTGAGCCGGGCGCGACAAGACGGTCGGGGCTCGTAGCAGCTTGCCCACGGCCGCCTGCCCGCCCTCCTTCACGAGGACGGGCGACCAGCAACACCTGGAAGACCTGAACTACGGAGTACCAGGCATTTTCAGTACCAGGCCGGGGCCGTTCCCCCCGCGCCCACGAAGGGGGAGGCTGAGAAGGCCCGGCACCGCACCGTGGCGGTACCGGGCCCGTTGTGTTTCTGGGGCTGTTCAGACCGTGGAGCTCAGACTCCGAGGGTCGGCTTGAGCTGCAACAGCCGCGCCAGCAGGCCGTTCACGAAGGCCGGCGACTCGTCGGTGGACAAGTCGCGCGCCATTGACACCGCCTCGCTGACCGCCACCACGTCCGGCACCTGCTCGTCGAACAACAGCTCGTAGACGCCGATCCGCAGGATGTTGCGGTCGACCGCCGGCATCCGGTCCAGCGTCCAGCCCACCGAGTGGGTGCTGAGCAGCTCGTCGATCGAGTCGATGTGTTCCGAGACACCCTCGACCAGCGCCACGGTGAACTCGTTCACCGGCGGGTCGTTGTCAGCCACCCGGTCGCCGAGGGTGCCGCCGACGGGCAGCCCGCGGACCTCCGACTCGTAGAGCACGTCGAGGGCGCGCTTGCGGGCCTTGCTACGGGCAGACATGTTCTGTTGTCAGCTTTCGGGGCTCAGGACGTGACGCGGCCGAGGTAGTCCCCGGTCCGGGTGTCCACCTTGACCTTCTCGCCGGTGGTCAGGAACAGCGGGACGTTGATCGTGTAGCCGGTCTCGAGCTTGGCCGGCTTCGTGCCACCGGTCGAGCGGTCGCCCTGCAGGCCGGGCTCGGTGTACTCGACGGTCAGCTCGACCGACGGCGGGAGCTCGACGTACAGCGGCAGTTCCTCGTGCACGGCGACGATGGCGTCCTGGTTCTCCAGCAGGAAGTGCGAGGCCTCGCCGACCACCTCGGGGGTAACGTGCACCTGCTCGTAGGTGGAGCTGTCCATGAAGACGTAGGAGCCGCCGTCGTTGTACAGGTACGTCATGTCCCGCTTGTCGACGTTGGCCACCTCGACCTTGACGTCGGCGTTGAACGTCTTGTCGACCACCTTGCCGGACAGCACGTTCTTGAGTTTCGTCCGCATCACGGCACCGCCCTTGCCGGGCTTGTGGTGCTGGAACCAGACGACGGACCACAGCTGCCCATCCAGGTTGAGCACCATGCCGTTCTTGAGGTCGTTCGTCGTTGCCACGCGGGAAGCCCTTCGAAAGTGATCAGCGGTACGCCCAATTGTAGCGGTCACCACGTACTGCGGCCGACTCCCCGCCCAGTCCCCGCCCAGTCGCAGCCGGACTCAGCGCCCGGCCGGTGGCCCGCGGGAGGACCGGGCTGCCCCTACGCTGAGTACCAGGTAGTTCAGTGAGCCGGGCCGGGAGGCATTTGATGCTGGAGTTCATCGTCTTCATCGGGGTGCTGATCGTCGGCGCGCTGATCAAGAACGCGAGCAACCGCAAGGCGGACAAGAGCAACCCCAGCCCGCGGGTGCAGCGCCTGATCGAGCGGATGCAGGCCCAGCAGTCCGGCGCGCAGCCCACCCAGTTGCAGGGCCAGTACACCCAACCCGCCGGCCAGGGACAGGGCAATACGTTCCCCGCCTCGCAGGGTCAGGGGTCCGGCCGGGCGCAAAGCAGCGCGCAACTGGCCGGAATGCTCCAGCAACTCCTCCAGGCAGGCAAGCAAGCCGCTGGGCCCGGGCAGTACCCAGCGCCCGGCCAGCACTCCTCTCCCGCGCCGACCGCCCAGTCCCAGGCGCCCGGCCAGTACCAGCCGGGGCAGTACCCGCCGCCTCCGCCCGTCGTCTGGCAGCCGGCTGCCCGCGTGCCGTCCCATCGGCCGTCGCAGAACAACCTGCCGACCCCGAAGGGCGAGTTCGAGCAGCGCATCCGTGAATTGATGGCGTCCGGCAACGAGGTCACCGCGGTCCGGCTGATCTGCGAGGAGCGGGACCTGGGCATCATCGAGGCCCAGAAGTACGCCCGCGGCCTGGTCGCTCCCACGGGCCGTCCGAAGGCCGCTCAGAACAATCAGGAGAGCCCCGAGAGCACTCCCCGCCCCGACCCGGCCGAGCAAGAGAACCGGTACCTCGGTTCCGCCGCGTTCGCCGAATCCGTCTTCGACACCGGCCGCGACGAGAACGTCTGGGCCAGCGGCTGGGTCGACAAACCCGAGCCCGACGACCGCACCGACATGGACGAGCTCTGGCAAACAGTCCGCAACGCCGGCCGCCCACCCCAACCGAAAGGCTGACCCACAGCCGACCGTCAGGGCCAGGTGATGGTTGTTCGGGTGTGACGGTTCGGGATGTGGTGGCCGGTGGGGAGTTCGGCGGTCGGGGTTGTGGCGGGGTGGATGGTGACGACGGGCTCGGCGCCGTGGCGGTGGTGGTGATGCCAGAACTGGATCTGGGCTATCAGCCGCGCGACCAGGTCTGACGCGTCCGGTCCGTGTCCGATCGCCCCGAGCTCCACGAAGTCCGGGTCGACGGTGGCCCTCGAGGTCACGTAGGCAAGGGTGCCGTCGGCAACGATCGCGGAGGCTCCCCAGCGCGGCGTCGGTGATACCAGCCCCTTCTTCCGCGCGGACCGCCCGGCCGTCAGCACGCAGTACCCGGGCAGCGTCGACGCCAGCCAGAGATCGAGATCGGACACCGGCTCCTCGCGGTTCATCAGCACTGCCGACCAGGCCCGCGCCCGCGGCTGCCGCAGTACTCCGTCGAGCGCGGCCGCGTCGATCGACTGGTCCTCGTCGATGCTCAACCCGACCTTGTCCCCATGGATCGGGACCACCCGCTCGAAGTTCGCCCCGGCCCCCTGCATGTTCACGAACCCGCACAACGTCATCGACCGGCTCCGCAGGTATCCGTCCTCCAGGTCGAAGGCGATCGACCGGGTCTGCCCTCGCACCCGCAGCGGTACGACGATCCGCCCGTCCGCGCCGAGCTGCTCGATCCAGGCCGGGGCGATGTCCCAGGCCGTCACGGTGACCACGATTCGGTCATAGGGAGCGCTCTCCGCCGATCCGAACTCGCCGTCGGTCCAGACCACCTCGACCTCCGGGTACCCCGCCTCGGCGAGGCTCGCCCGTGCGCGGTCCACGACGTCCGGATCGATGTCGATCGTGGTCACCGAGCCGTCCGGACCGACCAGTTCCTTCAGCAGTGCGGCGTTGTAGCCGCCCGAGCCGATCTCCAGCACTCGATGCCCCGGCCGGATATCCGCCTGCTCGAGCATCATCGCGACCACCGTCGGTTGGGACACCGAACTGATCGCGACCCCGGCCTCATCCCGCTTCATCAGCACCACGTCGTCGGTGTACGCGATCTCCAGTGGCACCAACGGCACGAAGACATGCCGCGGCACCGCCCGGAAGGCCGCCTCGACCCGCTCGTCGTGGATCACGCCCTGCGTCACCAGGAGATCGGTGAGCGCCGAGCGCAACTTCCCGGCGTACAGGGGGTCGTTGCCGGCCGAGGTCATGCCGTCAGTCCGTGTTGTCGCCGAGGGATTCGAGCAAGGTCCGCAGAGTGTCCGCGAGGGCGTCGCGTTCCGGCCCGGAGAGCGCTTCGAGCAGCCGGTCCTCGGTGGCCACGTGGGTCGGCAGGGCGGCGTCGATCAACTCGAGGCCGGCCGGGGTGAGCTTCACCTCGACGCCGCGGCCGTCGGTCTCACTGCGGCTCCGGGTGACCAGGCCGCGGGCCTCGAGCCGGTCCAGCCGCTGGGTGATCGCGCCGGAGGTGACCATCGACGACCGCATCAGACCGGCCGGGGTCAGGCTGTGCTCCGCATTGCTCCGGCGCAGCGTCGCAAGCACGTCGAACGAGGCCGAGTCGAGGTCGTGGGCGGCGAAGTTGCGCCGGAGCTCGCCGTCGACCAGGAGCGCGAGCCGCTTCAGCCGGCCCAGCACCGCCATCGGCGACGCGTCCAGGTCGGGGCGCTGCTCGCCCCACTGTTCGAGCACCAGGTCGACATGATCCGCCATCCGTTCAGCGTAGTGGATCTCTTAGCGGTGAGCTAAAACCTTGGCGGATTGCTTAGCGCTGAGATATATTGTCTTAGTGCTAAGCAATCGACTGACCCTGCTCCTGATCACGGCCATCGCGCCGTCGCTGTGGGGAACCATGTATCTGGTCACCACAGAACTGCTCCCTGCGGGCCGTCCGCTCCTCGCCGCGGTGATCCGCGCCCTCCCGGCCGGGCTGCTGCTCGTCGCGATCACCCGGCGGCTGCCGCAGGGGATCTGGTGGTGGCGCGCCTTCGTGCTCGGCGCACTCAACATCGGGGTGTTCTTCGCCTTGCTGTTCGTCGCGGCGTACCGACTGCCGGGCGGGGTCGCGGCAACCGTCGGCGCATTGCAGCCTCTGCTGGTGGCCGTGCTGTCGACCAGCCTGCTCGCCGAACGCCTGTCCACTCGGAAACTGCTGGCCGCGATCGCAGGCGTGGCCGGCGTCAGTCTCCTCGTACTCCGGGCCGACGCGCGACTCGACGCGTGGGGCGTAGTCGCCGCCCTCGGAGGTGCCGTCGTGATGGCGACCGGGGTCGTGCTCAGCAAGCGCTGGGCGTCACCGGCTCCCCTGCTCGCAACCACAGGCTGGCAACTCGTCGCGGGCGGAATCCTCCTCCTGCCGGTCGCATGGATCGTCGAGGGAGCGCTTCCCGCGTCTCTGACCTTCGCGAACCTGGCCGGCTACACCTACCTGACGATCATCGGGTCCGCGCTGGCCTACGCCC
Source organism: Kribbella qitaiheensis (assembly GCF_042657745.1). Lineage (GTDB taxonomy): Bacteria > Actinomycetota > Actinomycetes > Propionibacteriales > Kribbellaceae > Kribbella > Kribbella qitaiheensis. The sequence continues at coordinate 58,927 of NZ_JBHSKE010000013.1, forward strand.
TGTGGTTCCGCGGGCTGCGGGGTCTCTCGCCTACCGACGTCACCTTCCTCGGACTCCTCAGCCCGGTGGTCGCGACCATCCTCGGCTGGCTCGCTCTCGACCAGCGGCTGAGCCCCGCCCAACTCGTCGGCGGCCTCGTCGTCCTGACCGCCTTGGTGGTTGCGCAGACGAAGAAGAAGGAACTCGCGCCACCGGCGCTCGTCCCGTCCTCGAAGGACCTGAAACGCACATCACCGCATTCGGACTACTCCGCCCCGACCGTGCCGGCGCAGTCCATCTCGCGGCGACACCCCCACGGAACCCGACCTTGTGCACCACCCGATCACCTCAGGCCCCGGCCTAACACTTTGCCCTGATCTTGTGAGAGTGGACAGTCATGTCTCGGGGTCGGCCCGGACACTCAACTGGTGCACAAGGCGGGGGGCTGGGACACCAAGTCGGGACCCCGGACACGACACACCCTGTCCGAGGTCCCCGCAGGGTGTCCGAGATCCCCGCACCCTGCAGGGTGTCCGAGGTCCCCACAACCACACGGGCCACCGGCTGTTACGGGCTCCCACCCACCGGCGCGAGACCACCCTCGGGGCCCACTGGCGTACCGAACGACAGGTAGTGGTCGCCGCACACACAACGCCGGAGTGCACCCCACGCCTGGAACCTCGGCGATCCGCCCGGCTCTACCTGTCGCTCGGTACAGGGCCACCCCCGAAACCACCATTCCGACCCGACTCAGACCCCCGACCTGACACTCACGCCGCACACAAGATGGCACCCCGGCGGAGCGGCCGCGGCGGGTCGAGCGCCGGCAGGTCGAGCGCCGGCAGGTCGAGCGCCGGCGGGCGCCCGGCTGGGCGGTTCGGGAGTGGTGAGACGGGGTGGCGTCAGATGAGGCCTTCGCGGAGCGCGTAGGCGACCGCGTGGGAGCGGTTTCTGAGTTGGAGGCGGGTGGTGATGTCGTGGAGGACGTTCTTGACGGTGCGCTCGGAGTACGACATCTCGCGGGCGATCTCCTGGGTGTCCTTGCCGTCGGCAACGAGTCGCAGGACCTGGGTCTCGCGGTCGGACAGGCCGGTGTGGGACAGGCCGCGCGGCGCGAGCACCTGACGCTGCATCCGGGACACCTGACCGAGCAATCGGCCGAGCAGATCCGGTGGCAGATTGCCGTTGCCGGCGGCGGCCGACTGCAGCAGGTGGACGATCCGGTCCGCTGTGGCGTCCGCGCGCCGCAGTACTCCCGAGACGCCGAACTCGACCGCGGTCATCAGCGCGTCGTCGTCGATCGTGCTGCTGATCAGCACGATCCGGCGACACCCGCACTGCGCGGCCGATCGCAGTACCTGTACTGCGATCGTGTCCAGCGAGTCGACGACGACAAGCGCGACCAGCGGCGGGGCGGTGCGCTGGTCTGCCTGTGTCTGCTGGAACTCCGCCAGGTCGGCGTCGCTGATCAGCGCGATCTCCGGCCGCTGCCTCAACGCATGCATCAGCCCGAACCGCGACAACGGATCAAGAGCCTTCACCCACACCGGCACGCGCTGCTGCGCCATAAGCCCCACTCCCCCGGAGCGTCGAACCTCTGTACTCACACCGGACCCCCATTCGACGTACCCATCCTCCCTACCCACCCTTCAGCCAGCCTTAAGACGAAACAACCGAGCTAGCACGGAAGAGCCGCTGGAGAGTGCAACGTGGTCAGGAGGGAGGCTTGGCGCGGCGAGGGCCGGCCGCGTGGAGTTACGGGAGGGTGGTGAGGGCCTGGAGGGCGAGGCGGTAGGAGTTCAGGCCGAAGCCGGCGATGGTGCCGGTGGCTACGGCGGCCACGACGCTGGTGTGGCGGAACTCCTCGCGGGCGGCGGGGTTGCTGATGTGGATCTCGATCAGCGGGGCGGTGCGCTGGGCGCAAGCGTCGCGGAGGGCGTACGAGTAGTGGGTGAAGGCGGCCGGGTTCAGCACCACCGGGGTCTTCGTGTCGGCGGCCTCGTGCAGCCAGCCGACCAGTTCCGCCTCGTCGTCGGTCTGCCGGACCTCCACCTGGAGGCCGAGCTCGGCACCGGTCTTCTCGCAGTCTGCGACGAGATCCGCGAACGTCATCGCGCCATACACATCGGGTTCCCGCGATCCTAGCCGGCCGAGGTTCGGTCCGTTCAGCACCAGTACACGACGCCCACCAGCCACATCAGTCACAGCTCCACCCTAGTGGTGAGCCGCCCGTAGGCGCGGCTCGCCTCGTCGACCGCCTTCGCGTACTGCGCGTCCGCGCTGGTGCCCGTCGAGAGCGCTAGCCAGTTGCGGCGGGACAGAACCTGCCGGGTAGCGATCAGCTGAGCCGCGGTGAGCTCGGCCTCCAAGTCATCGTCCCCGGCCTCTGTCAGCGCCTCCGTGAGAGCGGTCTGATCGGCGGCGATGAACTGGTAGAGCCGGGTCGCGAGAGCGGGTGTCATGAAGATCAGTCGGTAGTAGGCGAGCACCTCGGGATGGTCGTTCAGCCCGGTGACCGGGTCGCGCCGTTCGAGACCGGCCAGGAAGTCATCGCGCAGCGCCTCGACCGGCGGGGCGGCAGCGGCTCGCACGACCCGGGCGGCCTCGTGCGCGTGGTCGGAGATCCGGTGCAGGGCGAGATCCTGCTTGGTCGCGAAGTACTTGAAGAGCGTCGGCTTGGAGACGTCCGCGGCCGCCGCGATATCCGCGACCGACACCTCGTCGAAGCCGCGCTCAAGGAACAGGCCGATCGCCGCCTGGGAGAGCGCGTCGTGCGTCTGCTGCTTCTTGCGGTCCCGCAAACCGGCCATGCGGCAGACGATAGCAAAGTGTTAACCCGGCCAAAGATTTAACCGAGTTAACTGAAACCCGCGGCCTGAACCGTCTCTATGTTGTGCTGACCAGAGCGGTTTCCCGGCTCGACGTCCTGCACCACCGCCCGCTGCCGGACGAACTGGGCTGACTTCGAGCCCGATGGAACCCGCGCCGCGACTGCCGGACTCTCCCCGGTATGAGCACAAGAACAGCAACGATGGGAGTGCGGCGGATGGCGGCGAGCCCCAGGTCCGCTGTCAGCGATGACCGGGAGCTGTGGGAACGACTCCGGGTCGCCGACGAGCAGGCCCTGGCCGATCTGTTCCATCGCCACAGCGACGCGGTCTACAACTTCGCCTTCCGGCGGACGTCGTCGTGGGCGAGCGCCGAGGATGTCGTCCAAGCGACCTTCGTCGCGCTCTGGCGACGGGCTCGCGCCGGCCGGATCGACCGGCTGACACTCCACACCGCCCGGCCGCTGCTGCTGGTGATGGCTGGATATGAGTGCGGCAACGTCCTGCGGTCGTCACGGCGACAGACAGCGTTGACGGACCGGGTCGAGCTGATCGATCACAGCGGCACCGTCCCCGACCATTCGGGAGCGGCGGCCGACCGGGTCGACGACGAACGCGCGATGAGCGAGATCCGCCGGCTGCTCGACCGGATCCCGGCCAAGCAGCGCGAGGCCGTCGAACTCGTCATCTGGTCGGAGTGCTCGATCGCCGAGGCGGCCAGAGCCCTCGGCGTACCGGAAGGCACCGTCAAATCCCGGCTGTCCAGAGCGCGGACGCGCCTGGCCGGCCTCCTCGATCTCGGCACCACGGAGGGGCTCGGATGACCAAGCAGATCCCGGCGGAGCGACCGCTCCCCAACAAGACCACGATCCTGGACCACCTACTGGCCGAGACCGACGAGAAGCGTGGCCGGAGGAGCTGGCTGCTGCCGGTTACGGCCGCCGCGTCGATCGCGGTGGTTGCCGCCGGCGCTCTCACCGTGCCGTCGCTGCTGAAGCATGACGACCCAGGCGCGGCCGGGCAGTCGGTCGGTGCGAGCAAGTCGGCGACGAACAAGCCGACCGAGCAGACCGTTTCGATCGACCGGGGCAAGCTCACCGACGCCCAGGCGAAGGCGTTCGGGACCGAGTGCGCCAAGTGGATCGGTTCCAAGGACATTCCCGGGCAGACCTACGGAACGGCGCCACTGAACTGGCCTGGAGCCGGAGCGAAGGTCGACAAGATTCTGCACGCGACCCAGATCGCCGGACAGGTCGCCGGACCGCCCCCCGGAAGCACGCGCTGGACCGTCGCGGTCAAGTCAGGCGACCGCATCTACGCCTGCGTCGGCCGGATGCCGACGAAAGACGCGCACGGCCACGTGCAACGCGACTACGAATTCGGGACTTTCAGCACCAACTACCCGGACGGCCTCGGCGGTACCGGTGATGGCGTCGGGCTGATCAGTGACCTGAGCGGGCGCAAACCGGCGAAGCTGTCCACGAGCCGGTGGGTCGTTGCCCCCGAGGGGGCCGCCACCGTCCAGCGCCGGATCGTCGTGAAGGGCAAGCCGACGCCGTGGTTCACGAGCGAGGTGACCGACGGCCTCGGCTACGTTCAGGCCCAGGCCGAGGCGAAGCTCGTAGCCGGCGACAAGGTCCAGCTGGAGACCCGGCTGCTGGACAAGGCCGGCAAACCGGTCAGCGCCTCGCTAACCGGGCGTTATGTCGTCGCCCTGACCAACGAGGGTAAGTACTCCGTCATCTCGCTGCAGCCCGACAGCACCAAGCCGCGTTGAACCTCAGCTGATCTCGGCGTAGGCGGCGACGAGAAGACTCGGGTCGGGCGCTTCGAGGATGGTCGGCTTGGCCAACCCATCCAGTACGACGAAGCGCAACCGGTCGGCCCGGGTCTTCTTGTCGAGCTTCATCGCGTCCTGCAGGTGCGACCAGGCGTCGGCCCGGTAGGACGTCGGCAGGCCGAGGGACTCCAGTACTGCGCGGTGCCGGTCGGCTGTGGCGTCGTCCAGCTTGCCCGCGGCGCGCGCGAGTTCCGCGACGAACACCATGCCGATGCTGATCGCGGCACCGTGGCGCCACTTGTACCGCTCGACCCGCTCGATCGCGTGGCCCAGGGTGTGCCCGTAGTTGAGGGCCTCCCGGCCGACCTGGCCGCCGACGGTCGTCGTCCGCTCGTGGAGATCGGCGGCGACCGTGTCGGCCTTCACCTGGATCGCGCGGGCGATGAGTTCCTCGGTGTGCTCGTACGCCGGTGCGGACGCGCCCGCCGGGTCCTTCTCCACCAGGTCGAGGATCACCGGGTCGGCGATGAACCCACACTTCACCACTTCGGCCAGGCCGCTCACGTAATCGTTGCGGGGAAGGGTTTCCAGCGCGGCCAGGTCGCACAACACTCCCGCTGGCTCCCAGAAGGCGCCGACCAGGTTCTTGCCCTCGGCGGTGTTGATGCCGGTCTTGCCACCCACGGCCGCGTCCACCATGGCGAGCAACGTGGTCGGGATGTGGACGACCCGGACGCCGCGCAGCCAGGTCGCGGCGACGAAGCCGGCGAGGTCGGTCGTCGTACCGCCGCCGATCGAGACGATCGCGTCGGACCGGGTGAAGCCGGCCTGGCCGAGCACCGACCAGCAGTAGGCCAGCACCTCGGCGGACTTGGCCTCCTCCGCATCCGGGATCTCGATCGCGTGCGCGGTGAACCCGCCCGCGGTCAGGTCGTCGCGGATGGCGTCGCCGCTGGTACGAAGGGCCCGCGGATGGATCACCGCGACCCGGCGTACGCCGTCGCCGAGCAGAGCAGGCAGCTTATCCAGCAGGTTGTTGCCGATGACAACGTCGTACGGCGACGCCGCCTCGACCCTGATCCTGCGGGTCTTGTCCACCACGCCGTTGGTACCGGATTCGGTGCTCATCCGAGGTGCTCCAGGATCTCGTCGGCGATCTCCTCCGGCGTCCGGCCGTCGGTGGTCACCGTCAGCTTGGCGACCTCGACGTACAAGGGCCGGCGGGCGTCCATCAGGTTCTTCAGCTGGGTTCGGACGTTGCCGAGCAGCAGCGGGCGGGCGACGCCGAGGCCGACTCGCTTGGCCGCCTCGCCGATGGACACGTCCAGGTAGACGACGTTGTGCCCGGCCAGATCGGCACGGGTCTCGGCGTCGAGCACCGCGCCACCGCCGAGAGACACCACCGCGCCATCGTCTTTGAGCGCGGCGACGATCGCGGCCCGCTCGAGTGCACGGAAAGCGGCCTCGCCGGAGTCGACGAAGATGTCCGAGATCGGCTTGCCCGCCTCGTTCTCGACATCCGTGTCGGTGTCGCGGTGCGTCTTGCCGAGCCGCGTCGCCAGCAGCGCGGCGATGGTCGACTTGCCCGAACCGGGCGGACCGACCAGGACGACGAGCGGGCTCACTGGGCCCACTCGCGCGCGGCGATCGTCGACGGCAGGTTCGCCAGGTACGACTTGTGGTTGCGCGAGGTCTCCCCGACGGAGTCCCCGCCGAACTTCTCGATCGACACGTCCGCCAGGACCAGGGCCACCATCGCCTCCGCGACGATGCCCGCAGCCGGTACGGCGCAGACGTCGGAGCGCTGGTGGTGCGCCGAAGCCGCCTCGCCGGTGACCGTGTCGATCGTGCGCAGCGCCCTCGGCACCGTCGCGATCGGCTTCATCGCGGCGCGCACACGCAGGGTCTCCCCCGTGCTCATGCCGCCCTCGGTACCACCCGAGCGCCCGCTGGTACGGCGTACCTCTCCGTCCTCGGCGACGATCTCGTCGTGCGCCTGGGATCCCGGAGTACGGGCCAGCTCGAAGCCGTCGCCGAGTTCGACGCCCTTGATCGCCTGGATGCCCATCAGCGCGCCGGCGAGCTTGGAGTCCAGCCGGCGGTCCCAGTGCACGTAGCTGCCGAGACCAGGCGGGAGGCCGTCCACGACGACCTCGACGACACCGCCGAGGGTGTCGCCGGCCTTCTGCGCCTGATCGATCTCGGCGACCATCTGTTTGCTCGCATCCGGATCCAGGCAGCGCACCGGGTCCGCGTCGAGCCTGGCGACATCGCTGGCCGAGGGAATCACGCCGTACGGCGCCTTCACGGTGCCGAGCTCGACCACGTGGCTGACGATGGTGATCCCGTACGCCTGCTTCAGGAACCGCGCGGCGACCTCACCGAGCGCGACCCGGGCCGCGGTCTCCCGGGCGCTCGCGCGCTCCAGCACCGGACGGGCCTCGTCGAAGCCGTACTTCTGCATCCCGGCGAGGTCGGCGTGCCCAGGGCGCGGGCGGGTCAGCGGGGCGTTGCGGGCGAGGTCGGCCAACACCTCCGGATCGACCGGATCGGCAGCCATCACCTGCTCCCACTTCGGCCACTCGGTGTTCCCGACCTGGATCGCGACCGGGCTGCCGAGCGACACCCCGTGCCGGAACCCGCCGATGAACGTCACCTCGTCCCGCTCGAACTTCATCCGCGCGCCCCGGCCATAACCGAGACGACGACGAGCCAGGGCGTCGGCCACATCATCCGTGGTGACCAGGACGCCTGCGGGAAGACCTTCGAGTACGGCGACGAGCGCTTGTCCGTGCGACTCGCCGGCGGTAAGCCAGCGCAGCATGCCGCAATCCTCCCACGCGCTCCCGCGCCGCCCGCTCCCGCCCACCCCGTGGACAGCACCCCGCGAGGTGGTGCTTCGGCTCGGGTGTACCGAGGGACACTCGGGGGCGTCGTAGGCTCGGCGGGTGATGCGTGTTGAGGATGAGGGACATCGGGCCCGGGTTCGGGGTTGCTTGTTGGGCGGGGCGATCGGGGATGCGCTTGGGGGGCCGGTTGAGTTCTCGCAAGGGCAGGAGATTGTTGCTGCTCATCCGGAGGGGTTGCGGAAGTTTGTTGCCGGGGGCGTCGGGTGGCCGGCGGGGACGGTGACCGATGACACTCAGATGACCTTGTTCACCGTCGAGGGGTTGATCCGCGCGGGAGTGCGGACCGATCGAGGGCTCGGGTTCACGGTGGCGGTGGTGCATCACGCGTATGACCGGTGGCTCGATACGCAGTTGTTGCCGGGGCCGAGTGGGAAGCTCGACGGGTGGTTGCAGGGTCAGCAGTGGTTGTACGCACGCCGCGCTCCCGGCAATACGTGTCTGTCGGCGTTGACCGAGGCCCGCAAGGGCGGCGACCGGATCCAGCAGTTCGGCGGCCAGGCGGTCAACGACTCCAAGGGCTGCGGCGGGGTGATGCGGGCGGCGCCTTTCGGGCTGTTGCCGGCGAAGTGGTTCAGTGCCGAGTGGGCGTTCGACTCGGCGGCGCAGGCAGCGGGGTACACGCATGGGCACGTGACCGGGAAGCTCGCCTCCGGTGCGCTCGCCGCGATCGTCCACGCCATCTGCCAAGGTGCTGACCTCAACTCAGCGCTCGACTCCGCGCAGGCACTACTCGCCCAGAAACCCGGCCACGAAGAAACCAGTACTGCGCTCGCAGCCGCGCGCGAGTTGGCCGCCCACAGCCAGCCAGGCCCGGCGACCGTGGAACGACTCGGTGGCGGCTGGATCGCCGAGGAAGCGCTCGCCATCGGTGTGTACTGCGCTCTGGTGCATCCCGAGCCCGAGCAGTTCCTCGACGCTCTGGCCCTCGCAGTGACGCACTCGGGCGACAGCGACTCGACCGGTGCGATCTGCGGCAACATCCTGGGCGCGCTGCACGGGGAGACCGCGCTGCCGCCGGAGCTCGTATTCGCTGTCGAAGGCCGTGGCGTGATCCTCGAGTTGGCCGACGACCTGGTGTTCGAGTTCACCCAGCAGTCCCGGTTGCACGGCGACTACGGCCCCGAGACCGGCTGGCGGCAGCGCTACCCCGGCTGGTGAGCTCGGGGAGATCCGAAAGCCGGTCATCCGCACTACGATCCGCAGATGGAGCGGCCTGAGGCGGCGAAGACCCGGCAAGAGGCCGCCCAGGAGAAGCTCAACGTCATCGCCGAGGCACTCGCCGAATTGATGAACTCGCAGTCCCGCACCGACCCCGGACTCCGGGAAGCCACCCAGAAACTCCGTGACGCCATCGGCCTCGAAGAGCGTCACTAAGAGGTGGGCCGGGGCGTCCGGCCCGTCCCCCGAGGATCAGGCCCGGCGCCCCGGCCGGTTCAGGTCGGCCGTCAGGCCGGTTCGATCGAAAGCTTGTGCCGGAACAGATTACGCGGGTCCCAGGTCGCCTTGATCCGCTGGAGTCTCGGCCCTAGCCGAGGTAGAGGCGTTCGAGCGGACCACCGACCAGTACGCCGATCAGCGCACCGACCAGCATGAACGGGCCGAACGGGAACAGCTGTCTGCGCTTGAACACCTTCGCCAGCGTGAGCACGATCCCGATCACCGCGCCGAGGAAGAACCCGCCGTACAGACCGGTGACGAGTTCACCCCAGCCGAGCCAGCCGAGCGCCATGCTGAGCAACCCGGACAGCCGCACGTCGCCGAACCCCACCCCGCGCGGGAACACGTACCAGAGCACGTAGAACACCCCGAACCCGATCACCCCCGCGATCGCCGCCCGCCGCAGCGAATCCCACTCCCCCGACACCGCCGAGCCGACCACCAGCGCCAACCCGACCACCAGGTACGACGGCCAGATGATCGCCGACGGCAGGTACCTCGTCCGCGTGTCGATGTAACCGAGCACGGCACCGACAACGGCAAGGATCAGCCACGCGACAAGCGCCGGCGAGTTCCCCAGCGTCCAGCCGAGCAGCCCGCCTGCGACAGCGGCCGACGCCCCGCACCAGTACGCCGCCCGCGGCCCGGCCAGTTCGGCGTACAGGGGTTTGGTCTCGCCTTCCTCCAAGATCGGCTCGGGGATCCGGCGCAATAGCCACGGGCCGAGCAGGTACGCCGCTGGGCCGCAGAGCACCACACCGGCGCTCGCGGCGAGCAACGCGTGATCAGCCGGCACGATCCAGGAGCCTAGACGATCCGGCGCCCACCCGCCGCTCCGCCAATCGCGACCTGTGGATACCTCAGCAAGCGCACCGGCGTACCAGAATCCGGGCGATCACCGCGGCACCAGCGCCGACCAGGAGCAACTTCGGAGCAACTGGTGAGAGCGATCGCGGCGACCGCGCCGCCTGCCCTCAGAAAGGTACGGCGATCAACCTGGCTCACGCTCATCGAGCTCCTCACGCGCAGCGGCTCTCATGGCCGCCAAGGGCGCGGGCGACCTACCTGTCATCATCTCCACCTGGAGAGTCGCCTGATGCACGAGCAGATCAAGGCCGTTCAACAGCTCTGTACCGATCCGGTGCGCCACGATCGCGAGCTGGGTCGGCCACGGGTGGTACGCGACGTCGAAGACGACCGGCGCCACCTGCGCGAAGTGCTCCGCCCACGGATCGACGGCGCCACCCGGCAACGTCGACACACACAGGTCGAACCCGCCGATCTGCTCGACCTGACCGAAGTCCGTGACCGACGTCTTCAGTCCGAGCTCGGCCGCGAGGTCCCGCAGCCGCTCGACCTTCGCGAGGTCGCGTACGACGAGGGTGACCTCGCTGACCTTCAACCCCCGCAGGGCGGCCAGCGTCGAGGCCGCGGTCGCCCCACCACCCAGTACTACGGCGGTGTCCGCGCCGGTGATCCCGCGCTCCGCGAACGCCGCCACCAACCCCGGTACGTCGGTGTTGTGGGCCGAGCGGGATCCGTCGGGCTCGAACAGCATCGTGTTCGCCGCGCCGATCAACTCCGCGACCGGGTCCACCCTGTCCACCAGGTCCAGCGCGACCCGCTTCAGCGGCATCGTCAGAGACAGCCCGCGTACGTCGTCGCCGAGCGAGCTGAGGAATCCGCGCAGCTCGTCCTCGCCGACCTCGTAGGCGTCGTACCGCCAGTCCAGCCCGAGCTCGGCGTACGCCGCCCGGTGCATCGCCGGGGACAGCGAGTGCGCGATCGGCTGACCGAGCACGGCACAACGGGTCATCAGCACCGGCCGGTGTGGGACGCGCACCAGGCCTGCAGCTTCTTCACGTTCGCCTGGTGCTCGTCACCCGTGCTGGCGAACAGGGTCTCGCCGGTGTCGAGGTTGACCAGGGTGAAGTACAGCCAGCTCCCCTGCGCAGGGTTCAGCGCCGCCCGCAGGGTCTCCTTGCTGGGCGAGTTGATCGGCGTCGGCGGCAGCCCGGAGTACATGTAGGTGTTGTAGGCCGAGTCCTTCTGGCGCTGCTCGTCGGTGGTGAAGACCTTGCCGTCCCGGCCGGTCACGTAGTGCACGGTCGAGTCCATCTGCAGCTTCTTGCCGATCTGCAGGCGGTTGTAGATCACCCGGGCGACCTTCGCGTAGTCCTGCGGGCGGTTCGTCTCGGCGCCGATGATGCTGGCCACGATCACCGCCTGGTACGGGTCGAGCTTCTTGCGCTGCGCGACCTGCGGCAACTGCAGCTCGGCCGAGGTCTTCGCGTACTGCGCCGTCAGCAGCCGCAGGATGGTGGTCGCGTTGGCGTTCTTCGGGATGTCATAGGTGCCCGGGTAGAGGAAACCCTCCGCGTTGTTGTTCGCGTACGACGGCAGCTTGAGGTTCTGCCCCTTGGCCATCGCGGCCGCGGCGGCGCCGGCCGGCAGCTTCGCGGTCTTGGACTTCTGCAGCAGCGCGACCACCTCGGCCTTGGTCCGGCCTGGCGGAATGCTGATCCGGGTGACCAGCACGGACTTGGCCGGGTTCAGCAGCAGGTCCAGCGCGGCCTGCGCCGACATCTCCTTCTTCAGCGTGTACGTCGCGGCCTGGATCTGGCGGGATCGGGGATCGTCGCGGGCGACCCGCTCGAACGCCTTGGCGCTCTTGACCACGCCCTTCTTCTCCAGCGTGTCGGCGATCGCCTGGGCGCTCTGGCCCTGGGTGATCTCGACCGTCACCGCGGTGGTGCCGGCGCCCTCGTAGTCCGGTGCGGCGAACATCCGCTCCAGGGCGTCGCGGCCCTTGCCGTAACCGACCACCAGACCGCCGATCAGCGCACCGACGACCAGCAGCGAAACGAGCCCCGCGAAGCACCCGAAACCGCGCCGCGCCCGAGCCTTGCGCCGGTTCGCCCGGCGCTCGGTGCGACTCTCCGGCCGCAGGCCGAGATGGTCGTCCAGGTCCTCACGGTCTTCGTTCACCGATGTTCCGTTCACAGGGGCCTCCCGGGCGGGTTGCCGGTCTCACGCTCGAAGTCGAGCGCGTGTTGCAGGATCACGACCGCCGCGGCCTGGTCGACCACGGCCCGCCGCTTGGAACCCTTCTTCCCCCGGTCCCGGAGCATCCGCTCGGCCGTGACCGTGGTGAACCGCTCGTCCACCATCCGTACTGTCGCCTCCGGGTTCACCTTGTGCACCAGCAACCGCACCTGCTCAGCCGTCTCGCGGATCCGGACCGCGGCCGGTCCCTCACCGCCGGACAACGATCGGGGCAGGCCGATCACGAGCTCGAACGCGTCTAGCTCGGCTACGAGACTAACGATCCGGTCAAGATCCCCGGGTCCACGGCGCACCGTCTCGACCGGTGTGGCGAGAATCCCGTGCGGGTCACTGGTCGCCACGCCGATCCTGGCGTCGCCGATATCGAGCGCGATCCGCACACCCCGGCGCACTAGTGTGCCCCGCCGAGGGGTCGCGCAGCGGCGCCGGGCGGGCACACCCGGTGTGCCCTTCCCCGGCGCCAGGTCGACTGCGGTCTCACGGTCAGCCGGTGACCGACTGGCCGACGGAGTGCTCGACCGCGGCCAGCGCCTTGTCCACACCGGTCGCGTCCGTTCCGCCACCCTGCGCGACGTCATCCTTGCCACCGCCACGACCACCGAGCTGCTCGGCGGCGATCCGGACCAGGTCACCGGCCTTGAGGCCCCACTCGCGCGCGGTCTCGTTCAGGGCGACCACCACGGCGGGCTTGCCGTCGTTCACGCTGAGCACGGTGACCACGGCCGGCCGGTCGGCCGGCATCCGGCCACGGACGTCGAGCGCCAGCTTGCGCAGGTCCCCGCCGTTCACGCCGTCGGGCGCGCGGTGGCCGACGTACGCGACCCCGAAGACGTCCTTCGGGTTCTGCGCCAGGTCGGCACCGGCGGCCAGCACCTGGCCGGCCCGGACCTTCTCCAGCTCCTTCTCGGCGATCCGCAGTCGCTCGGACAGGTCGGCCACCTTCGCGGGCAGCTCCTCCGGCCGGGTCTTCAGCGACTCCGAGAGCAGCCGGATCAGCGCCCGCTCCTTGCCCAGGTAGTGCAGCGCGTCCATGCCGACGAACGCCTCGAGGCGGCGGACGCCCGCACCGACGGACGACTCGCTCGTCACGGTCAGCGCGCCGACCTGCGAGGAGTGCTTGACGTGCGTCCCACCGCAGAGCTCGCGCGACCAGGGGCCACCGATCTCCACGACGCGCACCTCTTCGTCGTACGTCTCGCCGAACAGCGCCAGCGCGCCCCACTCCCGGGCCTCGGGCAGCGACATGTACTGCGCGGAGACCGGCAGGTCCTGGCGGACGGCGAGGTTCGCGACCTCCTCGATCTCGCTGCGGGTGGCCTGGTCCAGCGCCGACGACCAGGCGAAGTCGAGCCGCAGGTAACCGGGCTTGTTGTACGAGCCGCTCTGCAGCGCGTTCGGGCCGAGCACCTGGCGCAGGGCCGCGTGCACGACGTGCGTGCCGGAGTGCGCCTGGCAGGCCGAGACCCGCCACTCGTGGTCGACCTGCGCGTGGACGTCGAGCCCGGGCTGGACGACACCGTCGAGCACCTTCACCCGGTGCACGATCAGGCCCTTGACCGGGCGCTGAACGTCGAGCACCTGGAGCTTGACGCCGTCGGCCACGATCAGGCCCTCGTCGGCGATCTGGCCACCCGACTCCGCGTAGAACGGGGTCTTCTCCAGCACGACCTCGACGGTGTCCCCGGGCTCGGCGGCCTGCGCCACCACGCCGTCGCGCAGTACGCCGCGGACCTGGGAGTCGGTGCTGAGCTCCTGGTACCCGGTGAACTCGGTGGCGCCCTTCTCCCGCAGCTCGCGGTAGCCCGAGGTGTCCGCGTGGCCGGCCTTCTTCGCCCGCGCGTCCGCCTTGGCCCGCTCGCGCTGCTCGGTCATCAGCGACTTGAAGCCCTCGGTGTCCACCTGCAGGCCCTGCTCGGCGGCCATCTCGACGGTCAGGTCGATCGGGAAGCCGTAGGTGTCGTGCAGCTGGAACGCCTGCGCCCCGGCGAGGGTAGCGCCGCTCTCGGACTTGACCGTCTTCACGGCCAGGTCGAAGACACTCGTACCGGCCGTGAGAGTACGGCGGAACGCCTCCTCCTCGGCGTACGCGACCTGGCTGATCCGGCCGAAGTCGGCCTCCAGCTCGGGGTACGACTTCTTCATCTGCACCAGGCTGGTCGGCAGCAGTTCCACCAGGCTGGGGTCCTCGTAGCCGAGCAGGCGCATCGAGCGGACCGCCCGGCGCAGCAGGCGCCGCAGTACGTAACCGCCGCGCTCGTTGCCCGGGGTGACGCCGTCGCCGATCAGCATCAGCGCGCTGCGGACGTGGTCCGCGATCACCCGGAACCGGACGTCGTCGACGTGGTCGGCGCCGTACTTGCGGCCACTCAGCTCCGATGCCTTCTCGATCACCGGGTAGATCTCGTCGATCTCGTACATGTTGTCGACGCCCTGCAGCAGGAACGCGACGCGCTCGAGGCCGAGGCCAGTGTCGATGTTCTTCTTCGGCAGCTCGCCGAGGATCGGGTAGCCCTCCTTGCCGCCACCCTCACCGCGGATGTTCTGCATGAAGACCAGGTTCCAGAACTCCAGGTAGCGGTCGCCCGCCTCCCAGTCCCGGTCGGCGCCGAACTCCGGGCCGCGGTCGATCAGGATCTCCGAGCACGGGCCGCACGGACCCGGGATGCCCATCGACCAGAAGTTGTCCTTCATCCCGAGCCGGACGATCCGGTCGTCGGGCAGCCCGGCGACCCGCTTCCAGACGTCGATCGCCTCGTCGTCCTCGTAGTACACCGAGGCGTACAGAACCGACTCGTCGAAGCCGTAGCCGCCTTCGCTCTGCGGCTTGGTGACCAGTTCCCAGGCGTACTGGACGGCCTGCTCCTTGAAGTAGTCACCGAAGGAGAAGTTGCCGTTCATCTGGAAGAACGTGCCGTGCCGGGTGGTCTTGCCGACCTCCTCGATGTCGAGGGTCCGGACGCACTTCTGCACGCTGGTGGCGCGCGGGTACGGCGGGGTCTGCTGGCCGACGAAGTACGGTACGAACTGCGCCATCCCGGCGACGTTGAACAACAGGTTCGGGTCCGGCGAGGGCAGCGGCGCGCTCGGCACGACCGTGTGGCCCCGGTCCTCGAAGTAGCTCAGGAACCGCCGGCGAATCTCACTGGTTTCCATGGTGTTACCGGTAGTCCTCACGTTCAGTTGGTGCTGTATCGATGCCGAGCGCGTCGCGCAGCTCGGTCTCCCGCTCGGCCATGCCCGCCCGCACCTCGTCGCCGAAGTGCCGGATCGCGCTGGCCACCTTCTCCGCCGACTGCTGCAGGCTCTCCGGCGCGAGCAGCTGGGCCCGCTTCTTCAGCCGGGTCACCGCGTAGACGCCGACAGCCGTGCCGATGATGAACCACAGGATCCGCTTCACCGGACGTCACCGCGCTTCTTCGCCTTGCGCTCGGCCTTCATCTCGTCCTTCACCCGGCGCGAGACGTCCCGGCGCTGGCTCTCGCCCAGCGCGCGGCGGACGCCGTACGTGAACGCGGCGGCCTTGACCAGCGGGCCGCCGGCGGTCGCCGCGAACAGCGACGTGAGCGCGGCCGCGTTGGTGGTCACGGTGGTGGCGTTGTCGGTGATGGTGTCCACCTTCAACAGCTGGGCGTTCGTGGTCGACACGGTAGTCGTCACCTCTCCGAGCAGCGGCACGGTCTCGTCCGAGACCCCCTTGACCAGGATCCGGGTCTCGTCGAACACCTTGCCGAGCTTCAGGATCGGATAGGCCAGCAGGCCCACCAAGATCAGCAGCGCGCAGGCCGCGATCAGCCCCGCGACTTCACCGACGCTCATGGAAACGATCCACCTTCCGTTCGACTGCTCTATTGTCCCGGCACAGCGGCCCAGCCGACATCCCGCTCACCCAACCGAGCGCGGCCCTGTCCCGTTACGCCCGGGTGTGCCCGGACCGCCCGACCTTATCGCGCACACTGCTGACAGCACGCTCAGGGACACCACCGCTTCCTTCACAATGACATCAACGCCTCAGATGGCGGCGGCGCAGCGCCCGCAGCCACATACGGGCAGTACGCCGTTCGTGCTGGCGTATGAATGGGCAGCTGAGGTGAACCACGTCGCCAGATCCATGAACTGGCGCCAGGTGATGTCTGGCTTGAGAGTGGCATATCGGTAGACAAAATCTGGTTCGTAACCGAGCCAGACCTTCTGCCCGCGATAGGGGTTCAGGAGGCCGGCCAGGCCATCCGGCAGATCGAAGTTGAAGTAAGACTCGTGATCCAGATCCATCAGTTGCTCGCGCTGGGATCGTGCCCGCGGATCCTGGTCCGAGGTGATTCCTACCAACCGAAACTGGCGCCCCTGAGCCTGCCAGCCGAAGTGACGTCCGCGCGGTCCCGGTACCAGCCATTCGACCAGGCCTTCACCTCTGCTGAAGTTCGCCACCACCTTGGGTCTCGGTCC
The DNA here is from genome assembly GCF_042657745.1 of Kribbella qitaiheensis. Lineage (GTDB taxonomy): Bacteria > Actinomycetota > Actinomycetes > Propionibacteriales > Kribbellaceae > Kribbella > Kribbella qitaiheensis. The sequence continues at coordinate 75,369 of NZ_JBHSKE010000013.1, forward strand.
GGTGAGCAGGCCGTCGATGCCAGCGTTGAGAACTTCGGCGCATCGGCTCATCTGCATTTTCAGGACGAGGGCCAGGAGGCGTCCCTCGTGAAGGACTTCCTTCTCCCCGGCATCAAGAAACATCGGGCTGTTCAGCTCGGCCAGTGGGTCGATCTTGTCGCGCAGCGTCACCAGCTGCCTCACCAACGACGAGTATCCGGCGACGACATGCCGGGCTGCGCCGTCGAGTTTCGTGCTGGCGGCCTCGATGGCAGGAAGCAGGTCGGCGTAGTTCACAGGTCGCCACGGGGCAGGAAGGCTGAAGGTCGGCGGCAGTAAAGAGAGCAGCCGCCAGGAGGTTCGTTCATCGTCGAACGCGTGATCCCTCAGCAAGGTCACCCGGTAGGCACTCAGTTGTCCCACGGTCGGGATCGCGCCGACCTTGTTCTCAAGGACTAGCTTGCGTTGGCCCGGGCCTGCGTCCACGAAGAGGTCGACATGCTTCCATTCCCGTCTGATCCGGTACTTGGAGCTGTCGGTAGGCGCATCCACAGCGAGCAGATCCCAGATCGCCTCTGAGCCTTCCGCGTGCTGCCTGGCAAGCCAGTACAGCATGTTGGTGTGAAACAGTTCATGTCCGGCTGTGGAGAGCTGGTACCACGGGTTCGCTACAAGGTCCTCGACGACCTTCAGGCGGTCGTTCACGGTCGATAACCGCCTGAAATCGCGCTGCCCTCGAGAATTCGCTGCGGACAGCCGGTCAGCTGGAGGAGAGTCTCCATTTCCGGGCGCCCAAGTTCGCGAAGCATCACCATTCCATTGACAGCATGGGATCCCTCCAACAGCGTTCCGCGCTTGTGCTCGTGGATCGCAAAGGGGCTTGTCAGGCGCTCGACCGGCTTCAGCAGGATGTTCCGTCTGCCTGCCGGCCCCGTCATTCTCGTGACAACACAGAACCCGATCACTGCACGCAGATCTGTCTGGTAGGCCACGACCACGTCACCTCCGGCGACATCGTCGTCGAGTCGCTTCCATACTTCGTGGGCGAGAGTGCTGTAGCTGCCACCCCATTGTTTCTCGGCCGACGTACAGAACACGTCAGCTTCCCAGTCTCCAAAATAGCCAGCGGGACCGCCGGCTTGATTGCACTTGTATAGCCAGTACCTGCGCACTTGCAGACCCCCCCTTGCGCCGAGAAATCTCCCCTCCGGGCGACAATCTCCCACACTTTGCAGGCTCAGTACCTAGTCCGTGCGCGCAAATGACGCCGGGAGCTAGTCGAAGGTGACGGTGAGTTCCCGTACTTCGCCCGTCGGGGCCCACGCGAAGCGCATCGTTCCTCCTGCGCCGGAGGACCAGGTGAAGCGGACGGTGTCGCTGGTGGGGTTGGTGGGTTCGAAGGTGGCGATGGTGTCCGTGGGCGGGTTCGTCTCGTAGGCCTCGGCGATCGCCGGGCGGCCGACGTACGGGCCGGCGGGGACGCCGACGAACGACATCCGGGCGTCAGCGGCGAAGCGCTTGCTGAAGGTCTGCCAGTCGCCGGTGCCGACGGCGTGGTTGAAGGCGTCGATGTGTTGTCCTACTCGGTCCATAGGCTCAGCGGTCCTTCAGGATCTTGCGGATGTTCGCGAGGCGCTCGGCGTACGCCGCCTCGCCGCCGCGGCGGGTGGGTTTGTAGTACTCCGCGTCGTCCACCACGTCGGGCGCGTACTGCTGCGGGACCACGCCGCGCGGGTCGTTGTGGGAGTACTGGTACGACGAGCCGTGGCCGATCTTCTTCGCGCCGGCGTAGTGGGCGTCGCGCAGATGGGGTGGGACCGGGCCGACCTTGCCCGCCTTCACATCGGCGATGGCCGCGTCGATCGCCATGATCACCGCGTTCGACTTCGGCGCCAGCGCGAGCGCGACGACTGCCTGTGCGAGGTTGATCCGGGCCTCGGGCATGCCGATCAGCTGGACCGCCTCGGCCGCCGCCACCGCGACGCCGAGTGCGGTCGGGTCGCCCATGCCGATGTCCTCACTGGCCGAGATCACCAGTCGACGGGCGATGAACCGCGGGTCCTCGCCGGCCTCGATCATCCGGGCCAGGTAATGCATCGCGGCGTCCACGTCGGAACCGCGGATCGACTTGATCAGCGCGGAGGCGACGTCGTAGTGCTGGTCTCCGGCCCGGTCATACCGCACGGCCGCCCGGTCGACCGCGGTCTCCAGGGTCTTCAGGTCGATCGTGGCCGCCTGCTTGGCCCGGGCTCCCCCGGCGGCTGCCTCGAGATACGTGAGCGCACGACGGGCGTCTCCCCCGGCCATCCGCAGCAGGTGTGCGCGGGCATCCTCGTCGAGCTCGAACTCGCCGTTCAGGCCGCGCTCGTCGGTCAGGGCGCGGTCGAGCAGTACTGCGATGTCGTCGTCGGTGAGTGATTCGAGCGTCAGTAGCAGGGAGCGCGAGAGGAGCGGGGAGATGACGGAGAAGAACGGGTTCTCGGTGGTCGCGGCGACGAGAGTGACCCAGCGGTTCTCCACCCCGGGGAGCAGGGCGTCCTGCTGGGCCTTGGTGAAGCGATGCACCTCGTCGATGAACAACACGGTCTCGACAGTGTTGCCTGGTCTGGCGAGGTCGCGCCGAGCGCCGTCGATCACCTGGCGGACGTCCTTCACCCCCGCGGTGACGGCCGACAACTCCACGAACTTCCGGTTGGTCTGGTGCGACACCACCGCTGCGATGGTCGTCTTCCCGGTTCCCGGAGGGCCCCACAGGAGCAACGACATCGGCTGGTCGCCCTCTACGAGCCGCCGCAACGGCGACCCGGGGGCCAGTAGATGCTGCTGGCCAACCAGCTCGTCCAGACTCCGCGGCCGCATCCGGACCGCCAGCGGGGCGGAAGTGTGGTCGACATCAGCCAGGCTGCCACCCCCACGAGCAGGAGCAGGCGCACCCGGCAGATCGAACAACCCATCACTCACGCCACGAGCCTAGCCAACCCCACAGACATTCCAGTCGGCCGCGCCCCCTGGCCCCCGCGTTCACCCACCCGCCGTGCCTGGCCGAGAGCCGAGAGGTCAGCTCTTGTCGCGCGGCTTCTCGTCTTCGTCCTCGTCTTCGTCGGCCTCGCGGAGTTCTTCCGGGAGCTCGTCGTCGTCCAGGTCGCGGAGTTCCTCTGGGAGGTCCTCGAACTCCTCATCCGGGATCTCCTCCGCCTGGGCAGCGGATTCCGGCTTGATGGCGTTGCGGAGGCGGCCGAGGATGCGGTCGGCCTCGGTGCCGAACGGGTTGTCGTTGACCAGGTAGGTCCAGGTCGCCGTCGGCCGCGGTACGCCGGAGGCCGCCTCGTCCAGGCCGTCTTCGGTGATCTCGGCCTCGGTGAACGTCTCCGCCGCGTCCTTCCAGGCGTCCGCGATCAGGTTGTCGAAGGAGGCGATCGCGGACTTGTTGAACTCGTCGATCGGCTTCAAGTGCACGATGCCGCCCGCCAGCGACCGCAGGTGGATCCCCTCGCGCAGATCGGCGAGGTATGCCAGGTGATCGGTCCACTTCCGGTCCAGGTGGTGCAGCGCGATCTTGCGCGCCGCGTCCTTGACCTTGTCCTCGCCGACCTCCTCGACCAGTTCGTCGTACCGCTCCTTGGCGCGCTCGGCGAGCTCATCGGCGGCGAGATCCTCGGTCAGCACCTTCTCCCGGGTGTCGAGCAGGATCGCCCGCTGCTGTCCGGTCAGCCGGTGGTACGACCACGTCGTACGGTGCAGCTCGGCGTTCGCGCCGTCCGCCACGCGCTGGGAGTGCTCGAGCATCCCGATCGCCTTGCGGTCGGTGAGTCGCCCCTTCTCGTCCGGCGACGGCCGCAGCCCAGACGTCACGGAGTACCGGGTGACGAGCTCGTCGGCGAGGCTGGCGAAGAACAGCGAGCCGCCCGGGTCGCCCTGGCGCCCGGCGCGACCGCGCAACTGGTCGTCGAGCCGGCGAGAGGCGTGCAGGCCGGTGCCAATCACATACAGCCCGCCCAGCTCTACGGCCCGTTCCTTGTCGTGCGACTCGTCCCGCCCGCCGAGCCGGATGTCGGTACCGCGGCCGGCCATCTGCGTCGACACGGTCACCGTCTCCGGCACGCCCGCCTCGGCGACGATCGCGGCCTCCTCGGCGTCGTTCTTGGCGTTCAGTACGACGTGCGGTACCTCGGCCGCCTCGAGCAGATCGCTCAGCTGCTCGGACTCCTCGACGCTGTGCGTGCCGATCAGGATCGGGCGGCCGGTCTCGTGCACCTCGGCGATGTGTTCGACCAGCGCCTTGTTCTTCTGCTCGACGGTCAGGTACAGCCGGTCCTGCTCGTCGACGCGAATGTTGGGCTTGTTCGGCGGGACGAGCGCGGTCTCGACCTTGTAGAACTCCTGCAACTGCTCGCCGACGACGACCGCGGTACCGGTCATGCCGCACAGCGTGGGGTAGCTGCTGACCAGCGCCTGCACGGTGATGCTGTCGAGGACCTCGCCGGAGTCGCTGACCGGCACGGCCTCCTTCGCCTCGACCGCGGCCTGCAGACCGTCGGGCCAGCGCTGCAGCTTGGCGATCCGGCCGCGGCTGTTGTTGATCAGGTTGACCTTGCCGTCGCGGACCAGGTAGTCGACGTCCTTGCGCAGCAGCACCTCCGCGTGCAGCGCGACGTTGATCTGGGTCAGCTGCTCGAGGTTCTCGTCCTCGTAGAGGTTGATGCCACCGAGATGCTCCTCGACCTTGTCCGTGCCCTTGTCGGTCAGCGCGACCGTACGGCCGTCGCCGTCGATCTCGTAGTCGATCCGGGCGCGCAGCGTGCGGACCAGAGCGACGACGTTGTCGTCCAGCTCCTCGGTCCGGGTCGCGCCCGCGAGCACCAGCGGCACCCGGGCCTCATCGATCAGTACCGAGTCGGCCTCGTCGACCAGCGCCACGTCCGGCTTGACCGTCACCCGATCGGCGACGTCGTCGACCAGCCGGTCACGCAGTACGTCGAACCCGAGCTCGCTGACGGGGGCGTAGCAGACGTCCGCCTGATAGGCCTCGCGGCGCTCCTCCGGGGTGGACGCCTGGCCGATGTAGCTGACGGAGATCCCGAGCAGCTTGTAGACCGGGCCCATCCACTCGGCGTCGCGGCGGGCCAGGTAGTCGTTCACGGCCATCACCTGGACGCGGTGGCCGCCCATCGCGTACCCGGCGGCGGCGAAGGCACCGGCCAGGGTCTTGCCCTCACCAGTCGCCATCTCGACGATCCGGCCGCGCAGGAGCGCCAGCGCGCCGACGATCTGGCCGTCGAAGGCCCGCTCGCCGATCGCCCGCTTGCCCGCCTCCCGCGCCAGCGCGAGGAACTCGATCAGGTCGTCCTCTTCGAGCGCGTCGGGCTTGCGCATCTCGGTGACGACCTCGGTGAGCTCGTCGTCGGTCAGCTCCTGGAGCGACTCCTCGGCCGCACCGACCAGAGCCGTCAGCTTCTCGTACGGGCCGAGGTCGATCGAGCCGGGGCGCTGCAGAAGCCGGCGGAAGCGCGAGGTCAGTTTCATGGCCATGATCTCCGCAACGTACAACCTCAGCCGCTCGTTCCGCGCACCGGCCCGGCCGTGTCAGACGGAGAACTGGTACGGCGTGGTGGTGGTGACCGCGTGCAGGCCGAGCTTCTGCAGGATCGGGCGGGAGTCCTCGGACGCGTCCACCCGGAGGTACTCGTACCCGCGGTCCTTCGCGATCCGCGCCCGGTGCACCAGGATCGCGCTGTACAACCCCTACCGCCGCCACTCCGGCAACGTCCCGCCACCCCACAAACTCGCGAACCCCGTCCCCGGGTGGAACCGGATCCACGCGGCCGTCAGCGCTGGACCGTCCGGACCCTTCAACGCATCCTCGATGAGCGTGACCACGAGTCGGTCGGGGAACATCTTCGACTCGTTCGCCAGCCGTTCCTCGATCCGCTCCAGCCCGTTGTTCCAGAGCGTGTCCATCAGTACGGCGATCCGGTGGAAGTCGGCCTGCTCCTGCACGTCGCGCAGCCGCACCTTCGACGGCAGCGCGCTCGGCCGCTCCAGGATCCGGTCCACCTCGCCGAGGATGAGCGTCTCCGGCTCCTCCGCCACGAACCCTGCCCGGACCAGCCGCTCCCCCAGCTCCGCCGGTTCGTCGTACGCGTAGGTCTTCCACTCGAAGGACAACCCGCGCTCGCGGAAGAACTCGATCTGGCCGGCGATCACCGCGTCCGGGTCGTCGCCGAGCCCGCGCGGCGTCTCGACGAATCCGCCGCCACCCGGCCCCTCGGCGTACGAGCGGTGCACGAGGCCGTCCAGTTCCTGCTTCCAGCCGGGAATGGTGTCGGCGTCCGGCAAGCGGATGCGTCGGTGGAACACGTCGAGAAGCTCATCAGGTGTCATCAGGCGCCATCCTGTCTCCTGCGACGTCAACCGTCACTCCTATTAGCCAGTGAGCATCAGAAAGTGGCCGCGACCCGCGAAACTGGGTTGCGAGCGAACATCAGGCCTGTTCGAATGGACAGGTGAACAGTGAGGAACGCCTGAGGTTCGTCGTCGAGGAGCTGGCCCGTACCGGCCGGGTCGGGGTCGCCGAACTCGCCCACGACACCGGTACGTCGGAGATGACGATCCGCCGCGACCTGGACCTGCTGCAGAGCCAAGGACTGGTACGCCGGGTCCGGGGCGGCGCGGTCGGTGTCGCACTGCGGGGCGAGGTGATCCCGTTCGCGCTGCGCGACAAGCAGGGCAAGGACGTCAAGCGCCGGCTGGCCGCCGCCGTCGCCGAGCTGATCAGCGACGGTGAGGCGGTCGCCCTGGACAACGGCACCACCTGCCTCGCGGTGGCCCGCGAACTCTCCGGCCGCGCGATCACGGTGATGCCGTTGTCGCTCCACTCGGCCATGGTGCTCGGCGACTCCGCCCGGACGAAGCTGATCATGCCGGGCGGCGAAGTCAGCTCCCCCGAGCTCGCGTCGTACGGCGCGACCGCCGAGGCCGGAGTACGAGGGATTCATTTCGACACGGCGGTGGTCAGCAGTTGTGCGGCGTTGCCGGCGCACGGGCTGACCACGAACACGCTCGCGGACGCGGCGATGAAGCGTGCACTGATCCAGTCGTCGGCGCGGGTAGTGCTCGCGATCGAGTCGGCGAAGCTCGAGCGGACGGCGATGGTGACCGTGGCCGGACCTGACGCAGTCGACGTGCTCGTCACGGACGCTGACGCCGACGCGGAGGCGCTCGAGGTCTATCGATCCGCCGACGTCGAGATTCGGCTCGCCTGATGACGGCGACGGACACGCCGCCGGTGATGTCGACCCGGACCGCGGCTGTCGCGGTCGGGCTGCTGTTCATCACCAATGGCGCTCTGATCGGTGGGGTCGGCGGCACGCTGCCGGCTCTGCGCGAGCGGCTCGACGTCAGCGCCTCCGGCCTTTCCCTGCTGCTGTTCTGTCTGGCTGCCTCCGCTGTCGTCTCCATGCAGATCGGAGGACGGCTGGCGGACCGGATCGGCGCCCGGCCGGTCGCGCTCTGCACACTCACCTTGCTGGCCGCCGGAGTCGGGCTGCTCGCTCTCACCTCATCGTTGCCCTGGGCAATCGTTGCGATGGTGCTGGCCGGGCTCGGCAACGGCGCGATGGATGTGGCGATGAACTCGCTCGGCGTCGAGGTGGAACAGGCCCGGCCGAAACCGATCATGAGCCGGTTCCACGCGTTCTGGAGCCTGGGCAACCTGACCGCGGCCGGCACGATCGTGCTGATCGCGCGCAGCTTCGACCGGACCGGCGGCGCGAACGTCGGACCGGCCCTGGGCACCCTCTGCGTCGCCGGGCTGATCTCGATCGCGGTCTGCGTCCGGATCGTGCCGGTCGGCCGGAAGATCGAGCACAAGTTGGACGGCGTCCGTACGGCGATCCCCCGGCTGGCCTGGGCGCTCGGGCTGATGGCGTTCTGCTTCGGCCTCGCCGAGGGCACGGCCGTCGACTGGTCGTCCGTGCACGTCACCGACGTGGCCAAGATCGACCCGTCGACCGGTGCACTCGGTCTGGTCGCGGTCAGCGGCTTCATGGTGATCATCCGCTTGCTTGGCGACCAGGCTGTCGCACGCGTCGGTCGCCGCGCCGTCGTCCGCGTCGGTGCCGTCACAGCGATCGCCGGCTACCTGGTGACGGTCTTCACCCAGCCGCTGCCCTTGCTGTTGGTCGGCTGGGCACTTGTCGGCCTCGGGGTCGGACTGGTTGCCCCGCAGGTCTATGCGGTCGCCGGCCACGTCGGTGGTGGTCGGATGCTCGCGATCGTGGTGACCTTCGGGTACGCCGCATTCCTCGTCGGGCCGGCCATCATCGGCCAACTGGTCGAGCACTTCGGCGTCCAGGACGCGATGATTCTGCCGCTGGTCCTGTCCGGCTGTCTGGTCGCGGTTTCGGGCGTTCTGCCCCGCGACGACTGATCGCCGTGGGTGCTCACCCAGCCACCTGAAATTACCGCTGGATTATGTCAACTCAGCTCCCCCTGAACGCATCTAACAGTTGTCTCGAAGGGGGGACATCATGAAGCACTTCCACACCATCCGTAATCCGCTCCACCGACCGATCCGCACCGCCTTCGCCGTCCTGGCGATCGCCGCGGTTCCGGCGGCCGCGATCGCTGTGCCGGCCCTCGCCGGCCAGACGACGACCTCCAAGTCGACGGCCACCATGGCTGCCGCCACCACCAAGTGCCCGACCGGCTGGGGCTCGTTGCTCGAGGCAAACAACAAGATGAGCGCCGCCAAGCTGACGAACGTCCGGACCGGCCGGCACGCCTGTTTCGACCGGATCGTCTTCGACCTCGCGGGCAAGCCGACGGGGTACCACGTGTCGTACGTGAAGAACGTCTACACCGACGGTCAAGGTGCTCTCGTCCCGCTCCGCGGTGGCGCCAAGCTCCAACTGGTCGTGCGCGGCGCGGACTACAACGACGCGGGCGTCCCGACCTACAAGCCGGCGAACCGGCGTGAACTGACGAACGTCACCGGCTACCAGACCTTCCGCCAGGTCGCCTACGCCGGCAGCTTCGAAGGCCAGACCACGATCGGGCTGGGAGTCCGCGCGCGCCTCCCGTTCCGCGTTCTCACCCTCACCGGCCCCGGCAACACCAGCCGCGTGGTCGTCGATGTCGCCCATCGCTGGTAGTTAGCCCCCACCCCCAACCTGGGCCTGCCGTCACCCCACGGCAGGTCCAGCTCTGGTCAGAGGGTGCGGTTGAGGAGGTCGAAGAAGGTGTTGCCCAGGAGTAGTTCGTAGGGGGCCTTGAGGAGCTTGGCGAGTTCGGCGATGTCGGTGGGGGTCCAGGACCAGGCGTTGATGCCGCCGGCGATGAACAGGGGTGACTTGCCGTCCCAGTCGGCGATGTGGGCGTCCAGGGCCGCCTTGTACTCCGCGGCCTTGCCGGGCGGGGAGAAGTTGCCGATCACGGGGATACCGCCGCGGCGTACGAGCAGGTCGCCCGCTTCCCAGGACTGGATGATGCCGCGGAGCGGGGTGTGCTCGGCGTACGAGCGGCCGATCTCCTCGGAGAACGGCACCCACTTGTCGTTCTCGCGGTGGTTGTAGGCGTAGACGAGATCCATGCCGGTACTGCGCATGAACCGGCCCGACAGCTTCATGTACTCGTCGACCTCGTCCGCTGGCCAGGCTCCCGGGTAGGTGTAGCCGGCTCCGGACGGCCCGCAGATCAGCAGGTCGTTCTTGGTCGCCGTGCGCTGGTAGTGGCTGAACAGCGCCGGGCCGACCTCCGCGAGCAACGGGCTGACGGTCCAGTTGACCGGTGCCTCACCGCGGTGCGGGTCGTCCCACAGGTCGCGCATGTGCCGCTGGCAGTACTGCACGTTGTCGCCCTCGCCGAAGGTCAGCGTGATGAAGACCTTGTTGCCGGGCTTGACCGGAGTCAGCTTGCGGACCTTGTCGGAGATCGGCGCCGACACCCCGGAGTGCACGGTGCCGTTCATGTAGAAGTCGGCCGGCATCACCTCCACACCGCCCTGCGTGGCGAGATCGACACCACTCCACTCCCCCGCGACGTCGTTGGAGAACCAGCCCGCGTACGGCGTGGTGGGTGCCACCTTGTCGAAGTGCTCCTTGAGCAGGTCGCCGGTCGGGCCGTTCGGCGGCAGCCAGCTGACGAGTGCCTTCGTCGCGACCACGTAGTCCCGGAAGTACGGGAACGGCTCGACGCGGGTGGGCGCGGTGTCGGTGGCGGTGACGAGGTACTGGTTCCACATCTCGACCGTGACGGTCAGGGAGGTGGTCCCGGCCGGTGGCGTGAACTTGTAGATGAAGTAGCCGCCGCCGTCGCTGAAGCGGTTGCCCTCGCCGCCGATCGAGGAGTTCAGCCCGTCGAAGAGGAACGGTGTCTCGGCGTCCGTGCCGGGCAGGAAGTTCGCGATCTCGACGCCGTTCGCCTTGGCCGAGACCGACGCCACCGAGGCGCCCCAGCCGTCGTCGCCGAAGGAGTCCGCGAAGCGTACGTACACGGCCTCCTTGCCGAGCGCGGGCGACACGTCGAGCGTGTAGCTGCCGCGGTTCGACGAGTCGCGGATCTGCCGGGTCTCGCGGGCGATCTCGTGCCAGGTGAGGCTCTCGGCCTGGACCACCATCGTCGGCGGCAACCCGGTGAGCAGTTGGTGCGTGCACCGCGGGAACAGGTTCTCCAGCTGCCACCGGTACGTCTTCACCCGGTCGCCGTCGAACTTCCCGCGCAGGTCCTGGACGATCCGCAGCCCGTGCGCCTTCGCCTGCGCGGCATCCGCGACTACCGCGTTCTCCAGGCCGGCCAGGGTTGTCGCCACGTTGAGCGAGTCGGGCACGTCCGGGTCGTGGATGATCGCGCCCCGCACGCGATGCCGGTACTTCGCGACCAGCTCGAGCGGATCGGCGTACCGGGTGGTCGGGAGCCCAGTGTCCCTGAGCCAGCGGGCGTCCACTCCGTCCGGACCGCCCGGGGAGAAGAGGAAGTACAGCTCTGGGAGGCTGCGGTTCACGACACCCTGCAAGGTGGTGAGCAGGGTCTGGTCGCCGCCGCTGAGCTTACTGACATCGCCGTAGTGCAGGTGTTTCGGCCTGCCGAAGGCCGGCAGCAAGCGGCGGGCCGCGGTAGCGGCATCACCAGTGCCACCGGCTCCGGCCGCCACGGCGGTCTGGCCCGGGATCAACCCGAACCCGCCGGCCGTCAGTGCGCCGGTACCCGCCAGGAACGTTCGTCTCGACACCATCGTGACCACTCCCCTGTCGTTGACATCGCTGTCAAATGACGGGGAGATTAGCTACGTTCACTCCTCGTGTCGAGAGCTCGGACAACGTGGTCCGCAAATGGCCACCAACTTGCTTGGAATCGTTTCCGTCCGGAGCCGGTCACCAGGCTTCGTTGAGGACGCGGGTTGCCTCGGCGATGCTGAGACCCGCTCGGCGCGCGGCCCGGGCGAACACGGTCGCCGCCGCCCGCGTCTCCTCGTCGTCCACCTGACTGCGCGACGCCAGCACGAACGTGCCGTTCCGGCCGCGCGTCTCCACTAGCCGGTCCGCTTCCAGTTCCTTGTACGCCCGCGCGACCGTGTTGACCGCGAGCCCCAGATCGCCGGCCAACTGCCGGACCGTCGGCAACCGCGTCCCCTGCGCCAGTTCCCCCCGCCGGATCAGTTGCTCGATCTGCTGCTTCACCTGCTCGTACGGCGGCTGGGAGGCGGCCGGATCCACCGAGATGATCATCCGATCACCCGCTGCGAACGCCGCAGCCCCCACTTCGTACCCGACATCAGCTTTGCCACTCCCATCGCCACGATTCCCCCGCCGAACAAGACGTACGTGACCGGCTGCACCAACGAGGGCAGTCCGCCGGGCCAGTCGAAAGTGACCGCCACGACACCGCCCATCAGCCAGCAGGTCAACATCATCACGTCGGCCAGATCCCGCAGCGTAGACGCTCGCAGCGCTTCCTCCCAGCGCAGCTCGGCCTCCTCGCTCGCCACCTGGTTCAGCCCGAGCACCCGGCGCTGCAGGATCGTGGCGGCCGCATAGATCAGTAGGGACAGCACTCCGGCGGCCACCAGGAGCCAGCCGCGCCGGGCTTCCTCGTCACCGGTGAGCACCAGTACTCCGAGCGCAACGCTCGCGAGCGGCAGCACGAGGACGCCGTACTGGATCAGGATCTCGGGCCAGACGAGGTAGTCCGAGAGGCGCCGCTGGCGCAGGGAGGCCGTCCTCGGTCCGTCCGTCCTGGCCGACCGGACAGCGCGGAAACGGAGCACAGAGATGGCGACTCCCGCTCCGAACGTCCCGATCAGCCCCCACCAGACCAGACCGGTCACTCCAACCCCGGCATACACGAACGAGATCAGGCCGAGCGCGCAACCGAACCATCCACCGACGGTGAACACCGTATGCCGCTGCTCGAACCGTTGTGCGGCCGCCATCACCCGATCGGTCTCGTTCGGGAGGCCCGCCTCCCGGACCAGGTCGTAGGCCTCGGCGAGTCCGGTCTCCTTGCGCTTTCGCCACGCTTGCCACGACCCGAAGGTCGCGCCGGCCACCACCGCCAGCAGCATGAACAGCTCCACCAGAACCACTCCCCGAGTTGTTTGTGTCAAATGTATTGATACAAAAAACTCGGGTCAATAGCCACTGTGTGGTCAGGCGAAGTCTTCCGGGCTGTAGGGCTTCTCCTCGATCAGGACGAGCCAGTTGCCGGAGTTGTCCCTCAGCACGGCCTCCACGCCGTACGGGCGGTCCGAGGGTTCCTGGATGTACTCGACGCCCTTGGCGACTAGCTCGTCGAAGGTCTTGCGGCAGTTGTCGACGCGGATGCCGAAGCCGTGCATCGACCCCTTCGCCATGATCCGGCGGATCGACTCGGCCGACTCCTCGTCCATCGGCGGGCCCGGCTTCATCAGCGCCAGCCGGAGCTCCGGGTGGTCCGCCTGGTAGACGGTGCACCAGTGAAAGTCCGGCAGCTTGATGTCCTCCTTCAGCACGAAGCCCAGCTTCTCGGTGTAGAAGTCCTTGGACTCGTCGATGTCGTTCACATAGACGGTCACCAGGCTGACGTTGGTGATCACAGTTCCTCCTCGTCGTCGCGGTCGGTACGACGGTAGGACCCCGGGTGCCCGGCGTGCTTCTCCGGAATTGCTGAGTTCAGGCCGAGCATGAACACGAAGCAGCCGGGAATCCTCGGGCCCGCCTGGGTCCGCTGGTACTCCGACGGGCTGACCCCGACCAACTCGGCGAACCGCCGCGAGAACGACCCGAGGCTGGAGTACCCGACCAGTCCGCAGACCTCCGTCACGGTCAGGTTGGTGGCCCGGAGCAGGTCCGCGGCGCGCTCGATCCGGCGGCGGGTGACGTACTGCATCGGGGTCTCGCCGTACTCCGCGGCGAAACAGCGCAGGAAGTGGTACTTCGAGACGCCCGCCGCCGCGGCCAGCCCGGCCAGGTCGAGCGGCTCCGCATAGTTGCGATCAGCAACATCCCGGGCACGGCGCAGGTGCGGCAGCAACCCGATCGGAACCTGGGCGATCGTCACACCCCGACTCTCCCACACCTCAGGAAGCGAGCCAGTCGCGAACGTGCTCGCGGAGGAAGGCGAGATCGGCGGGGATGTCCCGCGGCGACCCGGCCCGGTGGCCCCAGAGGCTCGGGATCTCGACCAGTTCCGCCTTGCGCAGCGAGGCCTGCTCGAGTTCGTTGTCGGCGGTGCGGAAGTACAGATCGGTGGCCGAGGGCAGCAGCAGAACCCGGGCCACGATGGCTCCCAGCGCGGCATTCAGGTCACCCGCGTACGGCGTACTGATGTCGGCCTCGAGCCAGGTGAGCGCTTGCGCGTACTGGTCGGCCGCGCTGCTCTCGGCGAAGCGGTCCACCCAGTCGGTCTGCAGGAAGGTGTCGAGATCCGGAGCGCCCAGCGACTCGAAGAGCCGTTCGCGGTAGAAGTCCTGGCTCAGCCCCCAGCCGGCGTACACGTGCGCGAAGGCCCGCTTGGCGGCGACCGGCTCGGCGCTGAACCGGCCGTTGCCCACGTGCTCCGGAGCCGCCTCGAGAATGCTGAGCAGCCCGGTCAGGAAGACGCAGTTGTGCAGGGAGGTCCGGGCACTTCCGCAGACGACGATCGCCCGCTCGACCATGTCCGGGTAGAGCGACGCCCAGTGGTAGGCCTGCCCCGCGCCCATCGAGAACCCGTACGCCGCGGCCAGCCGGGTGATCCCGAAGTACTCACTGAGCAGCCGGTACTGCGCGTGCACGTTGTCCGCCATCGTCACGAGGGAAGGGAACTCCGGATCGGACGACGCGCTGGACGAGAGTCCGTTGCTGAACATGTCCGGCATCACGATGAACCAGCGCTCGGGATCCAGCACCCCGTCCGGACCGATCAGCCAGTCCGGTCTCCACCAGCCAGGACGTCACGCCAGTACTCCGGCCGGCAGCAGCGCGTGGACGCCCCAGGTCTGGTTGGCGACCTGGGTGATCCTCAGATCGACGGCCGTGCTCGCAAGAGCCAGGGCGGTGCTCTTGTCCACGTCGAGGATCACCTGCATCCAGCCGACCATCGCGTCCAGCGCGTCGCCCATCGCGACATCGAGGTCCGGGTCGAACCCGAAGGTGACCCGCCCCGCCGGCGTCTCGGCGTGGATGGTCCCGATCGCACCCTGCACCAGGTCCACTGTCAGCGTGGTGGTCATCGGGCACTCGATCGCCGTACCGCCGACCTCGCCGTCGCCCTGGGCGGCGTGTCCGTCCCCGAGGCTGAGCATCGCGCCGGGGACGGACACGGGCAGGTAGAGCGTCGAGCCGGCTACCAGTTCCTTGCAGTCGATGTTCCCGCCGCCGACAGCGCGCGGCGGGATCGTCGAGTACTCGCCGGCCGCATCAGGTGCGACGCCGATGACACCGAGGAACGGCGCCAGGTCGCGGGTGAAGCCGCCGTTGCAACTGCCCTTGCCCGCTTCAGGATCCAGCTCCCAGAGCAGCCAGGCAGGCGGCTGGTCGGTGATACCGAGGCGCTCGGTGATCGGGGACTTCTGCGCACCCGCGACGGTCCAGCCCCAGGGATCGGGTGTCAGGGCGACGAGGTGGACTGCGAGCACATCGCCGGGCATGGCGCCCCGGACAGCGATCGGACCGGTAAGGCAGTGCCCTCGCGACTCGGTGAACATCGTCGGCTGCTTCTCGCCCGGGAAGGTCTGCGGCGAGAGGTAGCCGGACGCGTCGAGCGAGTGGACGACGAGAGTGTCCCCGGCCTCTACGGTCAGCACCGGCGGGCGTTCCGCGGTGAACACGTCGACGGTCGTGTCGGGAGTGGCGTCGAGCTTGTGCGTGGTGTCCTGGATGGTCATCCGCTACCTCACCGGCGTCAGTTCGATGGACAGGGGTTCGGCGGTCAGGGGGTGGTGACAGGCGACCGCGTGCACGCCGTCGCCGGCGGTAAGCGTCGGCACTTCTTCGGCGCAGCGATCGGTGGCGAGCGGGCAACGGGTCCGGAAATGGCACCCACTGGGCGGATCGATCGCGGAGGGCAGTTCTCCACCGAGCCCGACCGCTCGCTCGGTGCCCGCCTTCGCCGACCCGGGCAGCGGGATGGCCTTGATCAGTCCGGCCGTGTAGGGATGCCGGGGTGCGCTGTAGACGTCCTCGCTCGCGCCGAGCTCGACGAGCCGGCCGAGGTACATCACCCCGATCCGGTCGGCCAGGTACTTCAGCAAGGACAGGTCGTGGGAGATCACGACGTACGTCTGGCCGTACCGGTCCTGCAGCGAGCGCATCAGGTTGAGGATCTGCGCCTGGACCGAGACGTCCAGAGCCGAGACGGGCTCGTCGGCGACGATCACCTTCGGCCGGAGCGCGAGTGCGCGGGCCATCGCGATGCGTTGCCGCTGACCGCCGGAGAACTCGTGCGGGTACCGCTGCCCGGCGTCCGGCGGCAACCCGACCGCGTCCAGCAGCTCGGCGACGGTCCGGCGCCGCTCGCGCCTGGTACCGACTCCTTGGGCGACCAGCGGTTCCTCGATCAGAGCGGCCACGGTCATCCGTGGATCCAGCGCCGCGGCGGAGTCCTGGAACATCATCTGCAGATCCCGCCGGCGTCGGCGCAGCACGTTCCGGCCCTGCGCGGCGAGATCGCGCCCGTCGAAGGTGACCGATCCGCTGCTCGGGCGCTCGAGGCCGACCAGCATCCGGCCGATGGTGGTCTTGCCGCAGCCGGACTCCCCGACGATGCCGAAGGTCTCCCCGGCCGCGATGGTCAAGGTCACCCCCGACACCGCATGCACGGCCCGCTTCGGCCCGAACGGCCGCCGCGACCTCAGCCCGAACCTCTTGTGTACGTCGAAGAGCTGCACCAGCGAATCGCTACCGCGCGGCTCCTGCCGACGCTCGGTTCCGGCACGATCGGCCACCACGACCTCCTGTGCCTTCACCTCGGTCGGGTGGAAGCAGGCATACAAATGCTCGCTCCCCGGTGCTGCCGGCACCAGAGCTGGATCCGTACTCCGGCAGCCGTCCGTGGCGAAGGCGCACCGCGGAGCGAAGCGGCATTGGGGCGGCAGGTCCAGCAACTTCGGCGGTGCTCCCGGAATGGTCGCGAGATCCGCACTCCGATCCAGCTCGAGCGTCGGCATCGCGGCCAGCAACGCCTCGGTGTAGCGGTGCCTGGGCGCCGCGAACAACTCCTGGACGCCGGCCTGCTCGACCATCCGGCCGCCGTACATGACGGCGACCCGATCCGCGTACTCCGCGATCACGCCCATGTCGTGGGTGACCAGCAGCACACCCATCGACAACTGCGACTTGAGGTCGTCGATCAGGGTCAGGATCTGCGCCTGGATCGAGACGTCGAGCGCGGTGGTCGGCTCATCGGCGATCAGCAGGCCGGGATCGCACATCAGGCCGAGCGCGATCATCACCCGCTGCCGCATCCCGCCGGACAGCTGGTGCGGGTAGTCGTCCAGCCGCTCCCGCGGCCGCGGCATCCCGACCAGGCCGAGGACGTCCGTGGCCCGGGCGGTCGCCGCCGCACGGCTGCCACCCCGATGGATCCGGTACGCCTCGCGAAGCTGGCTGCCGACCGTCCGGACCGGGTTCAGCGACGTCATCGGGTCCTGGAAGATCATCGCCATCCGGTTGCCCCGCAGGCCGCGCATCCGGCCCTCGTCCAGCCCGGTGAGCTCCTGCCCGTCCAGCCGGATCGAGCCGCCGGCGATCTCGCCGCCGGGCGGCAGCAACCGCATGATCGACATCCCGGTCATCGTCTTGCCGGAACCGGACTCCCCCACCACCCCGAGCGTCTCGCCCGCGTCGACGGAGAAGGTGACGTTGTCGACCGGCCGGATCCGGCCTTGCCGGGTGTCGATCTCGGTGCTCAGACCGGTGACCTCGAGCAGGCTCATCTGGTCTCACCTCCAGGACGGGAAAGACGGGTGGCGAGGTGCCGGAAGCCGCGGCCCAGCCGCACTCCGGCGCGCGGGTCGAGGACCCGCATCAGGTGGTCACCGGAGAAGTTGGCGAGCAGGATCGTCGCCATGATCGCCAGCCCGGGGAAGGTCGAGAGCCACCAGGCGTCGGCCAGGTTCGTCGCGCCCGCCGCCAGGTCGCTGCCCCAGTCCGGCGCCGGCAGCCGGACGCCGAGTCCGAGGAAGCTCAGCGTCGTGGCGGTCAGCACGCCCCACCCGATAGCGCTGCTGCCGAGCACCACAACCTCGGTGAGCAGGTTCGGCAGCAGATGGCGCCAGGAGGTCCGCAACGTGCTCGATCCGAACACCCGGGCAGCCTCGACGTACTCGGCCTTGCGCAGCTTGCGGACCGAGGACTCCACCACGCGGGCGAATCCGGGCGTGAAGGCGACGCCGATGGCCAGCACGATGCTGCGTACTCCCGACCCGGCCGTCGCGATCAGGATGAGGGCGATGAGCAGCACGGGCAGTGCCAGGAACACGTCGACCAGACGCATCACCAGGGCATTGACGAGCCGTGGAGCGACGCCGCCGAGTACGCCGATCGCTACGCCTGAAGCGGTGGCGAGTAGTACGCCGAGCAGGCTTGCCAGCAGCACCGGGCGCGCGCCGTACACGGTGCGGCTGAAGACGTCGCGGCCGAGCAGATCGGTGCCGAACAAGTGAGCGCCACTGGGACCTTGGAGGTTGGCGTCGCTGGTCGCGACCGGGCTGACGTGAGCGAGCAAGCCGGGGGCGGCGAGCACGATCAGCACCAGCACTACCGCCGCGGCCAGCGCAGTACGGCCAATCGTTGCTCTGAGCCCCTTTCGGGACCGGCGGACGGGCCTGGAGACGCGGACGCGCAGGGCGCCCACGCTGAGCGGATCGAGCGAGGTCATGCGGTGGCCTCCTGCCTGGTCCGCGGGTCGATGGCGCCGACGACCAGGTCGACGGCGAGGTTGATCACGACGTAGCCGATCCCGATCACCACGACGGCGCCCTGGACGACGGGGATGTTCTTGCTGGTGATCGAGGTGGCCAGGAAGCTGCCCAGACCGGCCCGGCCGAAGATCACCTCGGTGATGGCGGCTCCGGTCAGGATGTTGCCGAACTGCAGGCCGATCGTGGTGACGGCCGGGACCGAGGAGTTGCGCAGCACGTGCCGCAGCAGCACCCTGCTCTCGCCACTCCCCCGGGCCCGGGCCGACTTCACGTAGTCGCTGCGCATCTCGTCGATGACCCGGCCGCGGACCAGCCGGGTGAGGATCGCGGCGTAGCCCCACCCGAGGGACACGGCCGGCAGGATCAGGCTCTTCGCCGTACCGTCGTCGATCGCGGACAGCCAGCCCAGCTTGACGCTGAAGACGAGCACGAGCAGCAGGGCGAGGAAGAAATACGGCACCGCGACGCCGACGAACGAGATCCAGCGGGCGATCGTGTCCAGCACCGAGCCGGGCCGCTGTCCCGCGACCAGGCCCAGCGGGATGCCGACGAGTACCGCGACCAGCATCGACGACGCGGTGAGGATCAGCGTGCTCGGCGCCCGGGACAGGAGTTCGTAGGCCACCGAGTTCTGGGTCAGGAACGACGTCCCCAGGTCGCCATGCAGGAGGTGGACCGCGAAATCGGCGTACTGCTTCCAGATCGGCGCGTCGAGGCCGAGCTGCTGACGGAGCAGGGCGATCTGCTCAGGCGAGGCGTTCGAGCCGTAGAGGATCACCTTGGCCGGGTCGCCCGGCACGATGTGGACGAGCGCGAACGAGATCACGGTGATCCCCACCACGACCGGGATCGCGGCGCCGAGCCGGCGCAGGATGAACAGCGTCATCAGCCGACAGTGGCGCTGTGGAACGCCAGGTAGCCGTTCAGCGTCTGGTGCAGGCTCTTCACCTTCGGTGACATCGTGAAGGCACCCGCGACATCCCACAGCGGCAGGAACATCGAGTCCTGCATCAGCTTGGTGCCGACCTGCTGGTAGAGACCGTCGCGGGCTGCGTCGGCCGCGGTCGCGTTTGCCTTCGCGATCATCTTGTCGACCCCCGGGTTGTCGTAGTGCGACCAGTTGAAGCCGGACTCGATCGCGTTCGAGTTGACCCAGATGTTGAGCAGGTACGGGTCGGCGCCGTAGTACCCGAACGAGCCGAGGTTGTGCGCGCCGGAATTGAAGCTGGCCTGCGCCGTGGCGAACGGCTGGACGTTGGTACTGGCGCTGAACCCGACCTTCTGGAGTTCCGAGACGACGAACTGGGTCGGCAGTTCGAGGCCGCCGCCGCTGAACAGGATGATGTCGAGGTTCAGCTTCTGGCCGTTCTTGGTCCGGGTACCGCCCTCGCCGACGGACCAGCCGGCCTGGTCGAGCAGGGCCGCCGCCTTGTCCGGGTCGTGCGAGTAGAGCTTGCTCGCCGACTCGCTGAACCCGGGCGTGATCGGCGTCAGCACGTTGTGGGCCGGCTTGTACACGTCGTACAGCACGCCCTTGACCATCGCGTCCTGGTCGATGGCGTAGAGGATCGCCTGACGGACCAACGGATCGTCGGTGGGCGGCTTCGCGACGTTGATCGGCATCCCGAGCGGCGTGCCGATCGAGGGCACCAGCAACTGCTGGTACTTGCCGGACTTCTGCGCGGCGGAGATGTTGTTCGGCGGCAGGTTCATGGCGATCTGCAACTGCCCGCTCTGCAATGCGTTGTAGCGGCCGCTGTCGTCCGTGACGATCCGGAAGATCAGCTTGTCGAGCTTGGCCGGACCGTCGCCGAGCGCCTTCGGACCCCAGGTGTACTTCGGGTTCTTCAGCAGCGTGAGCTGGCTGCCGGCCTGGTAGCTGTCGAACGTGAAGGGTCCGGTCCCGACCGGGTTGTTGCCGAAGCCGGTGGGACCGTACTTGGTCAGCGCCGCCGGTGAGGAGATGCCGAAGTTGCCGGCCGCCTGCTGGTGCAGGAACGATGCGTTGGGCGCCGTGAAGACGATCTGAACGGTGTAGTCGTCCAGGATCTTGGTCTCCTTGTAGGGACCGAGGGCGCCGAGGCCGCTCTTGGACTTCGTCTTCGGGTCGACCACGTGGTCGTACGTCGCCTTGACCGCGGCCGCCGTGAACGCCGTTCCGTCGTGGAAGGTGACGCCCTTGCGCAGTTTGAACGTGTAGACCGACGCGTCGGGCGAGATCGTCCAGGACTCCGCCAGGCCGGGATGGAAGGCGCTGCCGCCCTTGCCGTCGGGCAGCCAGTAGACCAGCGGGTCGAACAGCGCGAACGAGATGAGCAGGGTGAGCGCGAGGCCGGTCGCGCCGGGGTCGAGGGTGTCCGGGGTCGCGTTGATGCCCATCGTCAGGGTGCCGCCGCTGCTGCCGATCGACGCCGTCGACGCGGTGTCGTCGGCACCGCAGGCCGAGAGCAGCGGCGCGAGGCCGAGTCCGGCGGCGAGGCCGCCGCCCAGCCCGAGCAGCCGGCGGCGGGACAGCGGCCGGCGGGCGGTGGGGCCGAAAGCCGCTGAGGTGAGGTGGAGGTCTTGCTGGTCCATGGACGTGCTCCTTGGGCAGGCACGGAAGCTCTTCCGTATGTTGTATACGGTTACTGCTACGTGCATGTTTCGCCGCCGCCACGGGCTGGTTTCGTCTCAGCCGGTTCGAAGGCCGCGACTCAGCGCAGCTCCCCGCAAAACAACGCGAATTCGACGTGACCGCACGGAAACGTGAGCGCCGGAGGGGCTTGGAGCAGCAAACCTGGCGGCGCACGACTGTATACGGTGTAGAGCGGGCTCTGCGGCTAGGTCGCACTACCTGCCCAGGTGAGCCCCTGTCAGGCCGATTCGAGGCGTGGGCGCAGGGAGCTTCGGACGCTGAGCACGTGGTGGCGCGCGGCCGCCTCGGCGAGGTCTGGGTCGCCGGCCTCGATGGCGGCGATCAGGCCGTAGTGCTCGGACCACGCCGACGGCGTCTGCAGTTGGGCGTTCTGGCGCAGCAGCCACTGGCCGCGCTTCACCATCGGGATCGCGATCGCGATCAGGTAGTCGTTCCGGGTCATCTCGAAGATCAGCGAGTGCAGTTCGGTGTGCAGGGTCGCCAGCGTGTCGCGGTCCTGGTCCGGGCCGGACTCGTTCACCAGGTCGAGAATCGCCCAGGCCCTCGTAAGTAGGGCGGTTTCAGGCTCCTCGGCGGAGGCCGCCAGCCGGGCCCCGAGGGGCTCCAGCGCCAGCCGGACGTGGAAGAGGTCGTCGGCCTGGCGTGCGGTCAGCTTGGCCACGAAGGCACCCCGGCGGGACACCACGTCGAGGAATCCCTCGGCCTCCAGCACCCGCATCGCCTCGCGGAGCGGGTTGCGCGACACTCCCAGCTGCTGGGCCAGCCGATCCTCGACCAGCCGATCCCCCGGCTTCAGCGAACCGTCCAGGATCAACCGGCGCAGCTCTGCCGCCACCACGTCACGCAGCGGCAGATGGCTGTCCCCCACAAGCACCGAGTTCGAAGTCACCCGGTCTATCGTATACGAAGCCATTTTCCCCGCGGAGCGATAACAACTTTCGCTTCCAGGCGAATATCTGGACAGCTCGGGAGAGGGTCCACCAGGGTCGTGGGCATGGGAATCCCGAACAGAGTGGGCCAGGGCGGCACCGGGCCGGGGGCGATCTCTCCGGACGGGAGCCCGATCGAGCTGTACGAGCGGGCTGAGGCTCGCGGCGAGGACCAGCTGATCAACGCCGTGATCCCACCGCGCAGCAGCATCCTCGAGCTCGGCTGCGGCACCGGCCGGATCACCCGGCCACTGGTCGCGCTCGGCCACCGGGTGCTCGCCGTCGACGAGTCCCCCGACATGATCTCCAGGATCACCGAGACGGAGACCCTGTGCTCGACGATCGAGGACCTGCGGCTGGATCGCCGATTCGATCTGGTGCTGATGATTTCGTACCTGATCAACGTCCCAGACAACGAAGCCCGTCGTGGTCTCCTGGACACCTGTGCCCGGCACGTGAATCCCGACGGCACGGTGTTGCTCCAGCAGCACGACCGCCGCTCCTTCGCGCAGAACGCAGTACTGGAGCGGGAGAACCACCGGCTCGTGATCTCCGACGTGCAGCAGTTGTCCGGCGACCGGCAGTCGGCCACGATGACCCACACCGTCGGCGAGGACACCTGGTCCCAGTACATCCTGGTCCAGAACCTCACCGAGCAACAGCTCACCGCTGAACTGCGCGCCGCGGGACTGGAACTCGTCGACTACCTGACGCCTGACCAGACCTGGATCCGGGCAAGGCCTCGAGCCGCGGCAACCTGATCGAGACCCGCGGACCCTGTTGGGTATGACCATGACCTCGAGCAGGCAGGACAAACCTCCGCCTGCCGCGCCGCCCGCGGGTCCAGCCGGACCAACCGACCACGAGTTGTGGGAAGCACTGCGCCGCCACGAGCCGGAGGCGCTCGGCGACCTGTTCAGCCGGTACGCCGGAGTCGTGCACGCATACGCGGTTCGTCATACCGGCAGTTACGGGTTCGCCGACGACGCGGTACAGGCAACCTTCATCACCGCGTGGCGGCAGTTCGCCCGGTCGGATCCGGGGCCGCTCGTGCACGGCACTGCCAGGGCTTGGTTGCTCACGATCGCCCGCAACGAACTCCGGAACATCACCCGGGCCAGGCGCCGGCTCGCGCAGTTCATCAGCCGCCAGCATCCCGTGCACCATCCGGACCACGCCGAGGCCGTCGCCGCCCGAGTGGACTCGGAGAAGCAGCTCCAGGTGGTCCGGCAGGCCCTGTCGAAGTTGCCCGCCCACGAGCGCGAGACCGTCGAACTCGTGTACTGGGCGGAATTGCCTGTCGCCGAAGCTGCCGTAGTACTGGGTGTCGCCGAAGGAACCGTGAAGTCGCGGCTGTCCCGGGCCCGGCGCCGTCTGCCCGCACTGCTGGACCAGACCGGACCGGAGGAGACCCGATGAACCTCACCACCCCACCCCCGGTAGAAGACCTCGACCCGGACTACGCGGACCGGATCCGCCGCCGGCTCGTGGAGGACGCCCGCAGCAGCGGGCGCCGCCGACCGGTCTGGGTCCCCGCGTTGGCCGCGGCCTGCGGAATCGCGGTGATCACGATCGGCGTCGTGGTCCTGACCCGGACTGGCGGTGGCGGGTCGGGCGGCGACGGATCCGGTGTCGCCTCCGCGCCCGCGACGAGCACGCCAAGCCCCGCACAGGTGCAGAAGGTCCCGGCCGGCAAGTCGCCGCAGGTGTCGCTCGATCTCGGGCCCGCGTCTAGCGCGGAGGCGAAGGCGGCCGCGCGGCAGTGCCTGCAAAAGTCAGCCGCAGCGACAGGGGCGCCGAACCCGGCCACCCCGGCCGATGCCGAGACGGCCACGGTCCACCAGGCTCGCTGGCTGAAGGTCCTCCCGGGTCAGGACGGCGAGCTCCGTCCAGCCAGGGACCGGATGCTGCTGCAGACATTCACCACCCGTAAGAACGTCTGGGTCGAGTGCCTCGACTCGCAACTGGCAGACATCTTCGACCCGGCCCTGGCCGGCACTTCTCGCCAAAAGGCACTGCCGCTCAACGCGGCCGAGCCGATCAACGGAAGCTGGACGATCAGGGACCTGCCCGACGGCCGGTCCACGCTGCTCTTCACCGACTTCACCTTCGTCACCATGCCGGACGTGGCCCGGGTCGAGATCAGGATCCGCTGGACCGGCGGCGCATCACCTTGGTACAGCGTGGCGGTGGTGAACGGCAGCGGGTACGTCGCGGCCTCGCAGCCGGGCGCGATCCACGAGAAACACGCGATGGAGATCGACTACCGGACGCTCGACAAGGCCGGCCGCGTCACCTCCACCGACATCGAGTACGGCTGACAGACGGCCGGCCGGATCCCCTGGGGGTGGGTCCGGCCGGCTTTCGGGGCGGGCAGCCCCTACTGCTTGGCTTCTGCCTTCTCGCCCTTGGGTTCCGGCTTGGCGTCGACGCCGGCCTCCTTGCGCTGCTCCGGGGTGATCGGCGCCGGCGCCGCGGTCAGCGGGTCGAACCCGCCACCCGACTTCGGGAACGCGATCACGTCGCGGATCGACTCGGTGCCCGCCAGCAGCGCCGTGATCCGGTCCCACCCGAACGCGATCCCGCCGTGCGGCGGCGCGCCGAACTTGAACGCGTCGAGCAGGAACCCGAACTTCTCGGTCGCCTCCTCGTCGGTCAGCCCCATCACCTTGAACACGCGCTTCTGCACGTCCTCGCGGTGGATACGGATCGACCCGCCACCGATCTCGTTGCCGTTGCAGACGATGTCGTACGCATACGCCAGCGCGTTGCCCGGATCCGTGTCGAAGGTCTCCATCGAGGCCGGCTTCGGCGAGGTGAACGCGTGGTGCACCGCGGTCCACGCCCCCGAACCCACCGCCACGTCACCGGCGGCCGTCGCGTCGTCGGCCGGCTCGAACAGCGGCGCGTCCACGACCCACACGAACGACCAGGCCGACTCGTCGATCAGACCGCCACGACGCCCGATCTCCAGCCGCGCGGCACCGAGCAGCGCCCGCGAGGTCTTGACCGGGCCGGCCGCGAAGAAGATGCAGTCCCCCGGCTTCGCCCCGACGTGGTCCGCGAGACCCGCGCGCTCGTGCTCCGACAGGTTCTTGGCGACCGGGCCGCCGAGCTCCCCGTCCTGGCCGACGAGCACGTAGGCGAGACCACGAGCGCCCCGCTGCTTAGCCCAGTCCTGCCACGCGTCGAGCTGCTTGCGCGGCTGGTCGGCGCCGCCCGGCATCACCACGGCGCCGACGTACGGCGCCTGGAAGACCCGGAACGGGGTGTCCTTGAAGTAGTCGGTGCACTCGACCAGCTCGAGGCCCATCCGCAGGTCCGGCTTGTCGCTGCCGAAGCGCGCCATCGCCTCGGCGTACGTCATCCGCTGGATCGGCGTCTGCAGCTCGTACCCGGCGAGCTTCCAGAGCTCGGCCAGGACCTCCTCGGACAGCGCGATGATGTCGTCCTGGTCGACGAAGCTCATCTCGATGTCCAGCTGGGTGAACTCGGGCTGCCGGTCGGCGCGGAAGTCCTCGTCGCGGTAGCAGCGCGCGATCTGGAAGTACCGCTCCATGCCGGCCACCATCAGCAGCTGCTTGAACAGCTGCGGCGACTGCGGCAGCGCGTACCACGAACCCGGCTGCAGGCGGGCCGGAACCAGGAAGTCACGCGCGCCCTCGGGGGTGGACTTGGTCAGCGTCGGTGTCTCGATCTCGACGAAGTCGTGCCGGTCGAGCACGTCCCGCGCGGCCTTGTTCACCTTGCTGCGCAGCCGCAGCGCCGACCCCGGACCCTGCCGGCGCAGGTCGAGGTACCGGTACTTGAGCCGGACCTCCTCGTTCACCGGCGTCGCGTGGTGCTCCTCGACCGGGAACGGCAGCGGCGCGGCCTCGTTGAGGATCTCCACCTCTTCGGTGATGATCTCGATCTCACCGGTCGGCAGGTTCGGGTTCGCGTTGCCCTCGGGCCGCGGGGAGACGACGCCGACGACCTTCAGGCAGTACTCCGCGCGCAGGCCGTGCGCGGCGTCCTCGTCCCGGATGACGACCTGGACCGTGCCGCTGGAGTCGCGCAGGTCGATGAAGGCCACGCCGCCGTGATCGCGCCGCCGCGCCACCCAGCCCGCCAGCGTGACGGTCTCGCCGGTGTGCTCGGCTCGCAAGGAGCCTGCGGAATGGGTACGGATCACGAGTTCTCCTGAGGGGTTTCGATGCCTGGTCGTACGTCCTGCGCCGGCGGCGTCCAGGTGGCCGGGTCGGCCGGCACCTGCTCGCCGCTGCGGATGTCCTTGACCTCGGGCCCGGTCTCGGTGGAGAACCACACGAACGGGATCCCGCGGCGGTCCGCGAACTTGATCTGCTTGCCGAACTTCGCCGCCGCCGGGGCCACCTCGACCGGGATCCCCCGCCGCCGCAGCGTGGTCGCCGTACGCAGCGCGTCGCCGCGCTCGTCTTCGTTGTTCAAGGCAACCAGTACTGCGGTCGGCGTACTGCGGGTGCTCTTCACCAGCCCCTGGCTGAACAGCCGGGCGAGCAGGCGGGAGACACCGATCGAGATGCCCACGCCCGGGTAGGTCGTCTTGCCGTCGCTGGCGAGCGAGTCGTACCGGCCGCCGGAGCAGATCGAGCCGTACGACTCGTGGCCGATCAGCTGGGTCTCGTAGACCGTGCCCGTGTAGTAGTCGAGCCCGCGGGCGATCTTCAGGTCGGCGACCAGCAGACCGGGCGCGTGCTCGTTGGCCGCGGTCATGATGGTGGCCAGCCGCTCGAGGCCCTCGTCGAGGATCTCGTGCTGCACGCCGAGCGCCCTGACCTGGTCGACGAACGACGCGTCCGTCGCCGAGATCTCCGCCAGCCGGAGCACCTGCTTGGCGGTCTCCGCCGGCAGCGCCGGGCCATCGGTTGCGGTGAGCAACTGAGTCACCTTGTCCGGGCCGATCTTGTCCAGCTTGTCGACGATCCGCAGTACGGCGGCGACGTCCTCGATGCCCAGGCCGCGGTAGAACCCCTCGGGGATCTGCCGGTTGTTGACCTGGATCCGGAACGGCGGGATGGGCAGCTTGCTGAACGCGTCCGCGATCACCAGCGGCAGTTCCACCTCGTAGTGGAACGGCAGCGTGCCGTCGCCGACGATGTCGATGTCCGCCTGGGTGAACTCGCGGAACCGGCCCTCCTGCGGACGCTCGCCACGCCACACCCGCTGGATCTGGTAGCGCCGGAACGGGAAGGCGAGCTTGCCGGAGTTCTCCAGCACGTAGCGCGCGAAGGGCACCGTCAGGTCGAAGTGCAGCCCGAGACCGGGGCCGTCCTCGTCCGCCGGCGCACCGAGCCGCCGGATTCCGTAGATCTCCTTGTCCGCGTCCTCGCCCTGGTTGGACAGGCGTTCCACCGGCTCGACCGCGCGGGTCTCGATCGACGCGAAGCCATGCAGCTCGAACGTCTCCCGGATCACGTCGAGGAAGTGCTGCTCGACGATCCGGTCCGCTGGGAGGAACTCGGGGAACCCACTGATGGGGCTGATCTTGCTCACCATTCGGCCTTGCTCATCGCTCTATGTCTCCAGGTCCTGCAAGTAAGGGTTGGTCGCCTTCTCCCGGCCGATCGTGGTCTGGCCACCATGACCCGGCAGGACGACGATCTCGTCGCGCATCGGCAGGATCTTGGTGGCCAACGTATGCAGCATGGTCGGATGGTCGCCGCCTGGCAGATCCGTCCGGCCGATCGACCCGGCGAACAACACGTCACCGGAGAAAAGCACCGCGGGCACGGCGCCGTTGTTCTCCGGCCCGTCGTACGGCGTGGTGAAGGTGACCGAGCCCCGGGTGTGCCCGGGGGTGTGGTCCACCGTGAACTGCAGGCCCGCGAGCTCCAGGCTCTGGCCGTCCTTGAGCTCGGCGACGTCGTCCGGCTCGGCGAACTTGTGGTCACCGCCGAGCAGCATCCGGGCACTCTCCGCACTGATCCCGGCCATCGGGTCGCTCAGCAGGTGCCGGTCGTCGGGGTGGATCCAGGCGGTGCTGTCGTAAGCGCCGCAGACGGGCAGGACCGAGAACATGTGGTCGATGTGCCCGTGGGTGAGCAGCACGGCGACCGGCTTCAGCCTGTTCTCCCGGACCACCTCGTCGACCCCCTGGGCGGCGTCCTGCCCGGGGTCGATCACGATGCACTCCGCGCCCTGGCCGGTGGCGACGACGTAGCAGTTCGTGCCCCACGAACCCGCGGGGAACCCGGCGATGAGCACGACAGACCTTCCTGGAACGTTCGGGACCACCCAAGGCTACCGGTCACGCAGTACCGAGATCGAACCGGATAGCGGCCCGTTCGACGGATTGTGACCGCAACCCCGTTGCGTAGCGGCTGGGAGTTTGTGATTGTTCAGTGATACGCGTGGGGACAGCTCCCGACGCGCCCGGAATGGTTCTGTTGACCCGGTTGAACCGGGGACTGACCAGAATGGGCACGAGCGCAGTACATACCGCCGGAAGGGGCGAGTTGTGGCCGAGGAAAGCTGGGGCCGGGTAGCAGAGGACGGAACGGTCTTCGTACGGACCAAGGACGGCGAACGAGCGGTCGGCCAATGGCCGGACGCCAACCCGGAGGAGGCCCTCGCCTTCTACACCCGCCGGTACGACGCTCTCGCCTTCGAGGTGGACCTGCTGGAGAAGCGCGTGCAGGCGGGCACCGTGTCCCCCGACGACGCTCGCGCCGCGGTGAAGAAGGTGACCAGCGCGATCGACGAGGCCCAGGCCGTCGGCGACCTGGACGGCCTGCGGACCCGGCTGGAGGCCCTCACCCCACTGGTCGCGCAGCAGCGCGAGAAGCGCAAGGCCGAACGCGCCGCCAAGGTCGAGGAAGCCCGCGACGCCAAGACCAAGATCGCCACCGAGGCCGAGACGATCGCCGCCGGCACCGACTGGCGGCACGGCGTCACCCGGCTGCGCGAGCTCCTGGACGAGTGGAAGGCCCTCCCCCGGCTCGACAAGTCGAGCGACGACGAGCTGTGGCACCGGTTCTCCTCCGCCCGGACGACGTACACCCGGCACCGCAAGCAGCACTTCGCCGAACTGTCCTCCAAGCGCGACGAGGCCGCTGTGGTGAAGGAACGCCTCGCCGCCGAGGCCGAGGGGCTGTCCTCGTCCACCGACTGGGGTCCGACC
Source organism: Kribbella qitaiheensis (assembly GCF_042657745.1). Taxonomy (GTDB): domain Bacteria; phylum Actinomycetota; class Actinomycetes; order Propionibacteriales; family Kribbellaceae; genus Kribbella; species Kribbella qitaiheensis. Next base: position 104,429 of record NZ_JBHSKE010000013.1, read on the forward strand.
TCGGGCCGCTTCCGCGACCTGATGCGCCAGTGGAAGGCCGCCGGCCCCGCTCCCCGCGAGGTGGACGACAAGCTCTGGGCCCGGTTCCGCAGCGCCCAGGACGCCTTCTTCGGCGCCCGCGACGCGGTTCAGGCCGAGGAGAACCAGGAGCAGGTCGCCAACCTCGCCGCCAAGGAAGCCCTGCTGGTCGAGATCGAGGCCATCCTCCCGGTCAACGACGCCAAGGCCGCCCGCGAGCAACTGCGCGACCTCCTCGACCGCTGGGACGCCATCGGCAAGGTCCCCCGCGACTCGATGCGCTCCATCGACGGTCGCCTCCGCGCCGTCGAGCAAGCGGTCAAGTCCGCCGAGGACGAGGTCTGGAACCGCAGCAACCCCGAAGCCCGAGCCCGCGCCGAAGCCACCGTCAAGCAGCTCCAGTCCCTCATCGCCGACCTGGAGAAGCAGGCCGCCAAACACGAGGCCCAAGGCAACACCCGCAAGGCCACCGAAGCCCGCGAGGCCATCGAAGCCCGCCGAGAATGGCTGACCCAAGCCCAGAACGCCCTCAACGACTTCAGCTGACCACCTGGGGGTGAAGCTGATGCGCCTGGCCAGTGAGTCGGAGAACTTTCCGTTCGAGTTGGCGACGGTTTGTTACATCGAGGTGGGGGCTGACGGGGGTGTGACGTCTCCGCCGGAGGAGCACGTGCAGGTCCGGGTGCGACGCGGCGAGAGCCGGCTGTATGCGGTCTGGCCGGGGCACTATCGCAGCGATCTGTTTCTCATCGACGACATTGATGAATACGAGAAGGCGCTCGGGCTGCAGCATGATCCGGTGCGGACAGGTCTGCAGGAGCACAAGCATCAGGTGCGGTGGAGCATCAGCCCGTGCGAGGACCGCCCGACTGGTGCGTATGTGTCGGTCGAGGCTCGCTTGGACTGTGGTTGTGAGGTGAAAGACCTCAAGACCTTCGCCCGCCACATGCGCGACCAACGCGGCTGGGACATCGCAACCACAGCCGCCTGGGAAACGTCCAGCCCCACCTCGGACGCCCACGCACGCCCTACCTACACCTTCAGAATCCGCCGCCGAAGCCTCGCCTGAAGTCCACGACTCGGCGAAACAAGCGGGCTGTCTGCGGGTTACTGGGTTACTCGGTAGACGTCGAAGACGCCTTCTACTGAGCGGACTGCTTTGAGGACGTGGCCCAGGTGGGTGGGGTCGCCCATTTCGAAGGTGAAGCGGGACTTGGCTATGCGGTCTCGGGTGGTGGTGAGGGCGGCCGAGAGGATGTTGACGTGGTAGTCGGAGAGGACCCGGGTGATGTCGGAGAGGAGGCGGGCTCGGTCCAGGGCTTCTACCTGGATGGCTACCAGGAAGACGGACTGGGCGGTGGGGGCCCACTCGACCTCGACGATGCGTTCGGGCTGGGTCTGGAGGTTCTCGACGTTGGCGCAGTCGGCGCGGTGGACCGAGACGCCGGCGCCGCGGGTGACCCAGCCGATGATCTCGTCGCCCGGCACCGGAGTACAGCAGCGGGCGAGCTTCGACAGGACGTCGGTGGCGCCCTTGACGATGACGCCGGCGTCGCCGCGGGCGGTGCGCTTGCGGCGCTCGCGGGTGGCCGGCAGCCGGACACCTTCCGCCAGCTCCTCGGCCGCGCCTTCCTCACCGCCATACGTCTCGATCAGGCGCCGTACTACGGCCTGGGCGCTGACGTGGCTCTCGCCGACGGCGGCATACAGGCCGGTGACGTCCGGGTAGCGCAGGGAGTTCGCGACCGCGGTCAGGGTCTCGTGCGACAGCAGACGCTGCAGCGGCAGGCCCTCCTTGCGGAGTTGCTTGGCGATCGCGTCCTTGCCGTGCTCGATCGCCTCGTCGCGGCGCTCCTTGCTGAACCAGTGCTTGATCTTGTTCCGCGCCCGGGGGCTCTTGACGAAGGTCAGCCAGTCACGTGACGGACCCGCACCCTGCGCCTTCGACGTGAAGACCTCGACCACGTCGCCGTTCTCGAGGGTGCTCTCCAGCGGCACGAGCCGACCGTTCACCCGGGCGCCGATGCAGCGGTGCCCGACCTCGGTGTGGATCGCGTAGGCGAAGTCGACCGGTGACGACCCGGTCGGCAGCGACATCACGTCTCCGCGCGGGGTGAAGACGTAGACCTCGGAGTTGTTGATCTCGAACCGCAGCGAGTCGAGGAACTCCGACGGGTCGGAGGTCTCCCGCTGCCAGTCGACCAGTTGCCGGACCCACGGCATGTCGTTCGGGGCGCCGATCTCGGTGGTCGGCGGCGTGCCGACCTCGGGGGCCGGCGAGTTCGGATCTTCCTTGTACTTCCAGTGCGCGGCGATGCCGTACTCCGCGCGGCGGTGCATCGAGAACGACCGGATCTGCAGCTCCACCGGCTTGCCCTGCGGGCCGATCACGGTGGTGTGCAGCGACTGGTACATGTTGAACTTCGGCATCGCGATGTAGTCCTTGAACCGGCCGGGCACCGGGTTCCACCGGGCGTGCAGCACGCCCAGCGCGGCGTAGCAGTCCCGGACCGACTCGACCAGCACGCGGATGCCGACCAGGTCGTAGATGTCGCCGAACTCGCGACCGCGGACGATCATCTTCTGGTAGATCGAGTAGTAGTGCTTCGGCCGGCCGGTGACGGTGGCCTTCACCTTCGCGGCGCGCAGGTCCTCGTGCACCTGGTCGATCACCGACGCCAGATACTCGTCGCGGGACGGGGCGCGCTCGGCGACCAGCCGGACGATCTCGTCGTACACCTTCGGGTGCAGGGTCGAGAACGACAGGTCCTCGAGCTCCCACTTGATCGTGTTCATACCCAGCCGGTGCGCCAGCGGAGCGTAGATCTCCAGCGTCTCGCGGGCGATCCGCTCCTGCTTCTCCTGCCGGAGGAAGCCCAGGGTGCGCATGTTGTGCAGCCGGTCGGCGAGCTTGATCACCAGCACCCGGATGTCCTTGGCCATCGCGACGACCATCTTGCGGATCGTCTCGGCCTGCGCGGACTCGCCGTACTTGACCTTGTCCAGCTTGGTCACGCCGTCGACCAGCATCGCGATCTCTTCGCTGAAGTCTTTGGTCAGCTGGTCGATCGTGTAGTCGGTGTCCTCGACGGTGTCGTGCAGCAGCGCGGCGCACAGCGTCGGCGCGGTCATACCCAGCTCGGCCAGGATCGTGGCCACCGCGAGCGGGTGGGTGATGTAGGCGTCACCGCTCTTGCGGAGCTGGCCGGTGTGGTACTTCTCGGCCGTCCGGTAGGCGCGCTCGATGATCGCCAGGTCGGCCTTGGGGTGGGTCGCACGGACGACCCGGAACAGCGGCTCCAGCATCGGCGCCCGGTTCGGGTGCCGGGTGCCACCAAGCCGCGCCAGGCGCGCGCGGACCCGGGCCGGCGCTATCCGGGGCGGCTGCGCCGCAGGGGGCTTGGCAGCGGCTGGGGACGGCGAAGGACCAGCCACCGGGCGGCTCGCGGGCGCGCGCGGAGGCTCATGCGGTACCACGTCCGGCACCGCTGAAGTCATCGCCGGGTCTTCGCCCACGTTGTTTCCCTCCGCCGACAGACCACCAGTCTAGGGGGAAGCAACCAACGCGGCTGACACGGCCTGTGGACAACACGCCGACCGGGTGGGTCGACTGACTTCAGACAGTGACGAGAGCGCTCAACTGCTCCCCCGCGAGCCGCTCCCGGCCCGGCAGGAAGGACAGCTCCAGCAGCACCGCCGTGCCGACCACCTCGGCGCCACAGCGGCGTACCAGCCGGAGGCAGGCCTCGACCGTGCCGCCGGTCGCCAGGACGTCGTCGATCACCAGCACCCGGTCACCCGGAGCGAACGCGTCTTGGTGCACCTCGATGGTCGCCTCGCCGTACTCCAGTGCGTATGACTCCTCGTACGTCGCGGCCGGCAGCTTGCCCTTCTTGCGGACCGGGACGAATCCCGCACCCAGGGCGAGCGCGACCGGGGCGGCCAGGATGAAGCCACGGGCCTCGATCCCGACCACCTTGTCGACCACGACGTTGCCGTCCTCGTCCTTGCCCGGCTCGGCCAGCGCCTGGACCACGTCGGCAAAACCGTCGTGGTCCGCCAGCAGCGGGGTGATGTCCTTGAACACCACCCCCGCCTGCGGGTAGTCCGGAATGTCCCGGATGCCGGCCTTCAGGACCTCGTCCAGCGAGCGCATCACTTACCGCGCTTGGACCGCGGCTTGCGCGTCGGCTGCGGGCGACCCGCGCCGCTGGTCGACTTCACCGGGCGGCTCGAGGCCACCGGCGAACTCGCCTTCGGCCGGTCCTGCTTGGCCGATGCACCCGCCTTCGCTGCAGGAGCGGCCGGCTTGTCCGTCACCACGGTCGCGCCACCTCCAGCGGCGGCGACCGCCACCGGCTTGCCGACGGCGGTCGTGCCGGTCGCAGCGCGCTTGGCGAGCACCCGGCGGCGCAGCGCCTGCATGCCCGGCTCACGCTCCTTGAAGGTGGCCAGCAGCGCCGGCGCGATGAAGATCGACGAATACGCGCCGACGGCGATACCGATGAACAGCGCCAGCGACAGGTCCTTCAGCGGCCCCGTCCCGAGTACGACGGTGCCGACCACGAGGATCGACCCGACCGGCATCAGCGCGATCAGGGTGGTGTTGATCGACCGGACGATCGTCTGGTTCACGGCCAGGTTGGTCGCGTCGCTGTAGGTGTAGCGGTTCGACCCGGTGATACCGCGGGTGTTCTCCCGGATCTTGTCGAACACCACGACCGTGTCGTACAGCGAGTAACCGAGGATGGTCAGTACGCCGATCACGGTGGCGGGCGTGACGTCGAAGCCGATCAGCGCGTACACGCCGACGGTGATCAGCACGTCGTGCATCAGTGCGATGATCGCGGCCATCGACGCCTTGGGTTCTCGGAAGTAGATCCAGATCACCGCGAAGACGAGGACCAGGAAGACGATCAGCGCCAGGATCGCCTTGTTGGCGATCTGGGAACCCCAGGAGGCGCCGATCTGGGAGTTGCTCACCTGGTCGGGCGAGACCCCGGCCTCTTTGGCGATGGCGGCCCGGACCTTGGTGATGTCGTCCTGGGCCAGCGGCTTGGTCTGCACCCGGACCTTGTCCTGGCCGATCGTGGTGACGACCGGGTCGCCCAGGTCCTTCGCGTTGGTCGCCTTCACCGCGGCGGTGAAGTCGTCGACGGTGCTGCTGGTGACCTTGACGTTCGCCTGGTACTCGACGCCGCCCTTGAACTCGATACCGAGCGCCAGGCCGCGGGCGAACAGCCCGATCAGCGAGATCGCGATCAGCACCAGCGAGACGGTGAACCACAGTTTCTTGTGGCCGATGAAGTCGTAGGAGACCTCACCGCGGTGCAACCTGGCACCGATGGTTCCGAGCTTCGACATCAGACCTCGCCTCCCACGGGCTTGCGCGTCGTCGGCTTGGCCGGACGGGCCGTCGGTTTCATCTGGCCGGGCAGCCGTTCGACGCCCAGGTGCTCGGGATCGAGCCCGGACAGCTTGTGCCCGTGACCGAAGAAGTCGGTGCGAGCCAGCAGCGTCACGAGCGGCTTGGTGAAGATGAAGACCACGAGCAGGTCGATCAGGGTGGTCAGGCCGAGCGTGAACGCGAAGCCCTTCACGCTGCCGATCGCCAGGACGTACAGCACGACCGCGGCGAGCAGCGAGATCGAGTCGGCCGCGATGATGGTGTGCTTGGCGCGCGCCCAGCCGGTTTCCACCGAGGAGCGCAGGCTGCGGCCCTCCCGGACCTCGTCACGCAATCGTTCGAAGTAGATGACGAACGAGTCGGCGGTGATACCGATCGCCACGATCAGACCCGCGATGCCGGCCAGCGTCAGAGTGAAGCCGATCGCCTTGCCGAGCAGCACCACGGACGCGTAGGTGAGCGCTCCAGCCACCGCCAGTGAGCACACAACGACGAGCCCGAGGCCGCGGTAGTACAGGAACGAGAAGAGGACCACCAGGCCCAGGCCGATGAGGCCGGCCATGATGCCCGCGGCCAGCTGGTCGCCGCCGAGTTGCGGAGAGATCGTCTCGACCGAGGAGACGTCGAACGAGACCGGCAGCGCGCCGTACTTCAGCACGTTCGCCAGGTCGCGGGCCTCGGTCTCGGTGAAGCTGCCGCTGATCTCGGCCTGACCGCCGGGGATCGGGTTGTTGACGCTCGGCGTCGAGATGACCTCGTTGTCCAGCACGATCGCGAACAGGTTCTGGCCCTGCGGCAGCTTCGAGATCGCCGTGGTGGCCTTGAGGAACTTGTCACCGCCGTCGCCGGTGAACTTCAGGTTGACCTGCCACTGGAAGCCGCCCTGCGGGATACCTGCGTTGGCGTCCTCGAGGTCGGTGCCCTGCATGATCGCCGGACCGAGCAGATACTTCGTCGTTCCCTCGCGGTCACAGGTGATCTGCGGTTGCTTCGGGTCCTCCGACGACGGCTTGTCCCCGCAGGTGAAGGCGGCGAACGCGGCCTGGCTCGCGGCGTCCGGCTGCCACTGCAGCGGGTCACCGGTCACCGGCGGGAGCGACGGCGTGGCGGCCGGAGTACTCGGCTTGGCCGACGGGGTCGGGGTCGGGTCGGCGTCCGCGAGCACGCTGCTCCAGGCCCGGCCCTTCGGCGTGGCCGAGGTGGACGGCTTGACCGTCGTACTGGCCTTCGGCGTGGTGCTCGGCTTCGGCGTGGTCGACGGCTTCGGAGTCGGAGTCGGCGACGGCGGCGTGGTCGGCGCCGGCGCGCCGGGCTGACTGCCGTAGACGATCCGGAAGTACAGCAGCGCGGTCTGGCCGACCTGCTTCACCAGGGCGTCCTGGTTGGACCCGGGCACCGCCACGGTGATGTGGTTGGCGCCGGCGGTGGTGATCTCGGCCTCGCCGACACCGGCACCGTTCACGCGCTGCGAGATGATGTTCTTCGCCTCGGACAACTGCTCGGCGGTCACCTGGCCGCCGCCGGCCAGCGACTCGGCCGTCAGCGTGATGGTGGTGCCACCACGCAGGTCCAGCCCCAGCTTGGGACTCCAACTCTTGGTGAGGCCCATGATCCCGAACAACAGGACCAGGATGACTCCCAGGAAGATCAGGAGTCTCCCGGGGCGGGATGTCGTCGTCGATGCCACGTCAAATTCTTCCTTGCGTTACAGGGCACGCGCGAGCATCACAAGGGACCGCTCGCGCGCCGCACGCCGATTAGGAGGGGTGGATCAGTTCTCGGTGTGCGTGGGGGGCAGCTTGGTCTTGTCCTGCACCTTGTTGCCGCCGGCGTCCGGCACCTCGACGGAATCCTTGGCCGGCTCCTCGGCCGCCTCCGCGACGGTCTCGTCCGCGGTGTCGTCGGCGTGGTCGTCGGCGTGATCGTCCGCGTGGTCGTCGGCGTCTTCAGGGACCACCCGGCCGACCGCCGCCTTGACGAACTGCACCAGCACGCCCTCGGAGATCTCGAGCGTGACGTACTCGTCGTCGACCTCCTCGACGATGCCGACCACGCCGCTGGTGGTGACCACCTTGGTGCCCGGCTGGAGCGCGGCGACCGTGTCGGCCTGACGCTGGCGCTGCTTGCGCTGGGTGCGGCTCATGAACCAGATCATCCCGACGATCAGGATCAGCGGGAGTAGGAGCGTGATGCCCGATCCCCCGGAGGAGGCCATCGGTGCGGCGATCAGTTCCATCGGGACTCAGAATCCTTCGTAGCTAGCGGGGCCCGCGCACTTGCGAAACGGCATGCAGGTACGACGAGACGGCCTGGAGCCAGGCCAACGGCGAGTCTAACGTCGGAGGCAACCGCTGCCACCTTGACCGTGGGTCACATTTGCGTCACTGACGACCTGCCTTGGGTGCCAGTCTACGTCCATTCCCGATCTGGTCACCGTGAGCCACAGTCCCACTACGCAGTGGCACTTCGGCGCGGCCGCTCTACTCGTCTTCGGTGTCGAAGAGGGTGTCGGCGAAGGTGGCGCCCTTCGGGACCGAGAGGCCGAGGTGGCGCCAAGCGGCTGGAGTGGCTACGCGGCCGCGCGGGGTGCGGGCCAGGTAGCCGGAACGGACCAGGAAGGGCTCGGCTACCTCTTCCACAGTCTCGCGTTCCTCGCCGACGGCGACAGCCAACGTGGACAGGCCGACGGGTCCGCCGCCGAAGCGGCGGCAGAGGGCGTCCAGGACCGAGCGGTCCAGCCGGTCCAGGCCCATCTTGTCGACCTCGTACAGCTCGAGGGCGGCCTTGGCCAGCGCGAGCGTGACCATGCCGTCGGCCCGCACCTCCGCGAAGTCGCGGACCCGGCGGAGCAGCCGGTTCGCGATCCGGGGTGTGCCCCGCGAGCGGGAGGCGATCTCGGCACCGCCCTCCGGAGTGATGTCGACCTCGAGCAGGTCGGCCGACCGGTTCACGATCTTCTCCAGCTCGGACGCGTCGTAGAACTCCAGGTGACCGGTGAACCCGAACCTGTCCCGCAGCGGCCCCGGCAGCAGACCGGCCCGGGTGGTCGCCCCGACCAGCGTGAACGGCGGGATCTCCAGCGGGATCGCGGTCGCACCCGGTCCCTTGCCGACGATCACGTCGACCCGGAAGTCCTCCATCGCCATGTAGAGCAGTTCCTCGGCCGGCCGCGACATCCGGTGGATCTCGTCGAGGAACAGCACCTCGCCCTCGTTCAATCCCGACAGGATCGCGGCCAGGTCGCCGGCGTGCTGGATCGCCGGGCCGCTCGTCACCCGCAGCGGCGCGGACAGCTCGCTGGCGATGATCATGGCCAGCGTCGTCTTGCCCAGCCCGGGCGGCCCGGACAACAGCACGTGGTCCGGCGTCCGGTTGCGTCCACGGGCGGCGTGCAGCACCAGCTCGAGCTGCTCGCTGACCCGGCGCTGTCCGCCGAACTCGGCGAGCGTACGTGGACGCAGCGCCGACTCGATCTTGCGTTCTTCCAGATCCACCGCGTCCGCGGACACCAGCGGCCTGACGTTGTCTTCCATCCGCTATGCCTTCGACAGCGCGCGAAGGGCCGCACGAAGCAGGTCGGGCACTGACGGTTCGGCGGAGTCCGCGGCGAGCGGCGACACCGCGATCACCGCGTCGTCGGCATCGCGGGCCGACCAGCCGAGCCCGACCAGACCGGCGTGCACCTGCTCGCGCCAGGCCTCGGTCGGCTGCAGCGGCCGTCCGGTAACGGTCTTCGACGGCAGGCCGATCTTGTCCTTGAGCTCGAGCACCAGTCGCTGCGCCACCTTCTTGCCGACACCGGGGATCTTCACCAGCATCACCAGATCCTCCTGCGCCACCGCCTGCCGGAGCTGATCAGGGCTCAACACCGCGAGCGCCGCCTGGGCCAGCTTCGGGCCGACTCCCGAGGCGGTCTGCAGCAGCTCGAACAGTTCCTTCTCGTCGGCGTCCGCGAAGCCGTACAGGGTCAGTGAGTCCTCGCGCACCACCATCGACGTGGCCAGCTTGAACTCCTGGCCAGGTCTGAGGGTCGCCAGCGTCCCCGGGTGGCAGAAGAGCTGCAGCCCTACTCCCCCGACCTCGATCACGCAGCTGTCCAGCCCGATCGCGGCCACCGGCCCGCGCACGAACGCGATCATCCCCAACCTCCCAGCGTTCCGACCCGCTCTACGTCAACAACAGTCATCGCTTGCCCCCCTGGGCTGCCACCGCTGCGCGCAACCGCGCGACCTGGAGGCGGGACTGGGCCTGGGCTTGCGCCTCGAGATTGGCCCGGGTCTCGGTGGCTTCCTGCAGCCGGTTCGTCACGCCGCCTCGCCAGACGTGGCAGATCGCCAGGGCCAGCGCGTCCGCGGCATCGGCCGGGGTCGGTCGCTCGGCCAGCTTCAGGATCCGGGTCACCATCGTGGTCACCTGCTCCTTGCCGGCGCGGCCCGAGCCCGTCACCGCCGCCTTCACCTCACTCGGCGTGTGCAGCGCGACCGGCAGTCCGCGCCGCGCGGCGACCACCATCGCCACGCCGGACGCCTGGGCGGTGCCCATCACGGTCCGCACGTTCTGCTGGGCGAACACCCGCTCCACCGCGACCGCGTCCGGCCGGTGCTCGGCGATCCACTCGTCGATCGCCGTCTCGATCAGGACCAGCCGCTTCGCGACGTCCAGGTCGGCGGGTGTCCGGATCACCCCGACGGCGATCAGCGTCGGAGGCCGTCCGGGCGTGCCCTCGACGATGCCGAGGCCGCACCGGGTCAATCCCGGGTCGACGCCGAGCACTCGCATGAACACCACCTCCGAACGTTTGTTCGACAACCCTAGACGCCCGGTGACAGGCCGCGAAACCGACGCGCCGGGGCCTGTGGACAACGGATTCCCGGCGCCTCGCGGACGCTCCGAAGAACCGCCTGGACGCTCAGAAGAAGTCGAGCATGTACGACGTGGCGCCGCCGAAGGCCGTTTCGATCGGCCCGTCCGCGGTGGCCGAACCACCCGACGCCAGGCCGGATCGGCGAAGCGCAGCGAGCGGCGTACCGGCGTACAGGGCGGCGAGGCCGCGGGAGCCGAGGCGCAGGGTGTCGCCGGCGCCGGTGGACGGCGTCAGTGAACCCGAGCCGTCGGCGACGGACAGGTGCCAGCGGCCGGTGTTTCCGCCGACTTCCAAGTCCTCGAGCTCCAGGTCGACCTCGACCGTCGCACCGGGCGCGAAGCCACGGGCAGCGATGGCCGCTGGAGCGTCGAGCACGCGGAGCATCCACCGTTGGAGCTGGGTTTGCTTGTCGGCCTCGTGGTTGACCAGGAGGTGCACCGGGTCGTTCGGAGCGATGTAGGCCTGGACGTTGGTCGCGATCGACGAACCGGAGCCGACGGTCGCCCACAAAGCGCGGGCGGTCGCTTCGGAACCCGCCACGATCTCGTCGATGCGCAGGTCCGAGTCATGCCAGTTGTAGACGACGAAACCGTCGTCGGCGAGGTAGCCGAAGTTGTCCTCGTCCTCGAGCCACTCGGCCACCTTGGACTCGGCCCACACCAGCGGCCCGTTGACCCGGCCGGCGGCGTGCGACTCGGCCACCAGCTCCAGGAACCGCCCGGCGTCGGCGGGACCTGCCCGCCGGATGCTCACGTCCTTGCCGCCGAGCGACCGCAGATCCGCCGCAGGGAAGGAGAACCGGTAGCGTCCGCCGCCGAACTCGTAGCCGAGGTGCCGGTAGATGACGGTCGTCGCCGGGTAGAGCGCGGTCAGCGGGAAGCCCAGCTCGACGCTGCGAGCGAGCACGCCGCGCATCAGCATGCTGCCGACACCACGACCGCGGTACTCCGGGGAGACGACCACGCTGGCGATACCGGCCATCGGGACCTGCCGACCGCCCCACCACTGCCGGAAGTCCCAGAGCCGGCCGGCGGCGACCACTTCGTCCCCGGCGGCGACCCCGACGTACCGGTTGCCGTCGATGAACTCCTGCGCGTCCTTGATCCAGTCTTCCCGGTTCGCCGCCCCCAGCGGCCCGAACGACCTGGACCGGACGCGAATCACGTCATCGAGATGTTCCGCAGAGATGTCGACCAGTCGCAAAGCATCAGTCACGCCAAGACCCTACGACGAAGTCCTCGGGCCCGGCGACACAGATACCCCCAAACGGGCGACGGCTACTTCTTGTCGGTCACCCAGAGGTTGATGGTGCCTTCGACAACTACCGTGCCGTCGTCGCGGGTCGCCTTGACGCGAACCGGTACGTCGGGGCCCGCGGCCCAGGCGTCCGGGTCGGTCTCGGCCGAGCAGGTGAGGTCGGACGTGGACTTCGCCAGGTAGGCGACCTCCATGCCCTTGGGGAGCCAGCGCTTGCCCTTGGGCACGGTCGCCTCGGCCAAGGCGCCCATGGCAGCCTCGAGGCCGTTGCAGACGGCGATCGCGTGCACGGTGCCGATGTGGTTCTGCACCGCGCGCCGCTTCGGCAGCACCAGGCACGTGTAGTTCGGGCTCACCTGGACGAACCGCGGCCGGATCGACCGGAAGTACGGCGCCTTCCAGGTGAAGGCGAGCGAGAACGCCCGCTGACCGCCGGGCACACCCCGGAACTTCTCCCACATCGCGAGCACCTGAGTCGCCATGCGGAAGATGTTACCTGCAGGTAACAGCGGTTGTCAGCCGACCTGTTCCATGACCTCGTCGGAGACGTCGAAGTTGGCGTAGACGTTCTGGACGTCGTCGCTGTCCTCGAGTGCGTCGATCAGCCGGAAGATCTTGCCGGCCCCCTCGGCGTCCAGCTCGACCGTCATCGACGGCACGAACGACGCGTCGGCCGACTCGTAGTCGATCCCGGCGTCCTGCAGCGCGGTCCGGACCTTGACCAGGTCACTGGCCTCGCTGATCACCTCGAAGGAGTCGCCGAGGTCGTTCACCTCGTCGGCGCCGGCCTCGAGCACGGCCTCCATCACGTCGTCCTCGGAGAAGGTCTTGCCGTCCTGCTCCTTGCCGACCACGATGACGCCCTTGCGGTTGAACAGGTACGCGACGCTGTTCGGGTCCGCGAGCGAGCCGCCGTTGCGGGTCATCGCGGTCCGTACGTCGGCCGCGGCTCGGTTCCGGTTGTCGGTCAGGCACTCGATCAGCATCGCGACGCCGTTCGGCCCGTAGCCCTCGTACGTGATCGACTGCCAGTCCGCGCCACCCGCCTCGGCACCGGAGCCGCGCTTGACAGCGCGGTCGATGTTGTCGTTCGGGACCGAGGACTTCTTCGCCTTCTGGACCGCGTCGTACAGGGTCGGGTTGCCCGCGAGATCGCCGCCGCCGGTGCGGGCGGCCACCTCGATGTTCTTGATCAGCTTCGCGAAGAGCTTGGCGCGCCTCGAGTCGATGACCGCTTTCTTGTGCTTGGTGGTGGCCCATTTGGAGTGGCCTGACATCGCGAACCCAACCCTTCTACCGCCGAACTGACTTAGTGGTCGCGCACCAGATCGGCGAAGTATCCGTGCAGCCTGGCGTCCCCGGTCAGCTCCGGATGGAACGACGTGGCCAGCAACCGATCGTGGCGAACCGCGACGATCCTACCTTCGGCCGGGCCAGAGCTCACGGTCGACAGCACCTCGACCTCCCGGCCGACCCGTTCCACCCAGGGTGCCCGGATGAACACCGCGTGGTACGGCGTGTCGAACGCGGCGAAGGTCAGGTCCGCCTCGAAGGAGTCCACCTGGCGGCCGAAGGCGTTGCGGCGGACGGTCACGTCGAGCCCGCCGAGTGTCTCCTGGCCCTCGATCCCGCCGGTGATCTCGTTCGCCAGCATGATCATCCCGGCGCAGGTGCCGAACACCGGCATGCCGTCCGCGATCCGCTTCTGCAGCGGCTCGAACAGCTCGAAGGACCGGGCCAGCTTGTCCATCGTGGTGGACTCGCCGCCCGGCAGCACCAGGCCGTCGACGTCGGCCAGTTCCGACGGGCGGCGTACCGGCCGGCCCTCGACGCCGACCTTGGCCAGCATCGCCAGGTGCTCGCGAACGTTGCCTTGCAGGGCGAAGACGCCGATGACGGTCAAAGCTGAACCCTCCGTTGCCAGTTCACGGTGATTTCGATCCGGCCTTCGTCGAAGACGGCCGGCAGACCACGCTCGCGCAGCAGGGTGAGCACATCCGCCAGCAACGGCTCCCCCGGCGCCACGTTGGCCGTGTCGGAATGCCACACCTTCAGCTCGAGCATGCCGAAGTCGACGGCGTGCCAGACGTCGGTGTCGGTGAAGAACACCAAGCCCTTCGGAGCAGCGGTTGCCTCGAGCGCCTGGCGGGCCGCGTGGTGGTCGGCGCAGTAGCGCACCACCACGAGCCCGAGCGACTCCAGCTCGGCCAGTACTGCGTCCAGCCGATCCGGGTCGGTCTCGGCCGGCCAGGTGGCCGCTTCGTCGGCCAGCTCCGCCTCGGCGCCGGAGATGAGCTCCGGCACGAGTACTGCGGGGTTGGCCGAGGGGGCGTCCTCCTGGACGGCCTCGGTCAGCGTGGCGCTGACCGCACCACGGTCGGCGTACCCGGAACGGACCAGGACGCGGGCGAGTCCCCGCAGCTCCCTGGCCGTCCGGTCGCTGACAGGAGTCGTCACCAGCCGCGCTCGGCGAGCCGGTGCGGCTGCGGGATCTCGTCGACGTTGATGCCGACCATGGCCTCGCCGAGACCGCGGGACACCTTGGCCAGCACGTCCGGGTCGTCGAAGAAGGTGGTCGCCTTGACGATCGCCTCGGCGCGCTGGGCCGGGTTGCCGGACTTGAAGATGCCGGAGCCGACGAAAACGCCCTCGGCGCCGAGCTGCATCATCATCGCGGCGTCGGCCGGGGTGGCGATCCCGCCGGCGGTGAACAGCACCACCGGGAGCTTGCCGGCCGCGGCGACCTCCTTGACCAGCTCGTACGGCGCCTGCAGCTCCTTGGCCGCGACGTACAGCTCGTCCTCGGGCAGGTTCTGCAGCTTGCGGAGCTCCTGGCGGATCTGGCGCATGTGGGTGGTCGCGTTGGACACGTCACCGGTGCCTGCCTCGCCCTTGGAGCGGATCATCGCCGCACCCTCGGTGATCCGGCGCAGCGCCTCGCCCAGGTTGGTCGCGCCACAGACGAAGGGGACGGTGAAGTTCCACTTGTCGATGTGGTTCGCGTAGTCGGCCGGGGTCAGCACCTCGGACTCGTCGATGTAGTCGACGCCGAGGCTCTGCAGCACCTGCGCCTCGACGAAGTGGCCGATCCGGGCCTTGGCCATCACCGGGATCGAGACGGCGCTGATGATGCTGTCGATCATGTCCGGGTCGCTCATCCGGGAGACGCCGCCCTGGGCGCGGATGTCGGCCGGGACCCGCTCCAGCGCCATCACCGCGACGGCTCCGGCGTCCTCGGCGATCTTGGCCTGCTCGGCGGTGACGACGTCCATGATCACGCCGCCCTTGAGCATCTCGGCCATGCCCCGCTTGACCTTCGCGGTACCGGTCTGCGGGCTGTTCTGGGTCTCGGTCACTACATCCTCCTGGTCGCGGCTTGACACGCCTCCAGCGTAGGACGCTTTCCAGCGCAACCCTCAGTCCACCTCGAATCCACTGGACTGATGGTCAACCGGCCCGTTCCAGGGCTACCTCGAGGCGGGCGACGACCAGCCGCAGCGTCGCCGGTGGCGCGGTGAACGGGATCCTGATGTGCCGCCTGTCCGTGCCGTCCGGCGTGAACAGGTCGCCGGCCCCCAGCAGCAGCCCCTGCTCCCGGGCCGCCTCCAGCACCCGCCGAGCTCGTACTGCGGTCAGCTCCAGCCACAACGTCATGCCACCGGTCGGGGTGGGCCAGGCCACGCCGTCCAAGGTCCTCAGCCCGGTCTCCAGCGCGGCCAGGTTCGCCCGCAGCCGGGTCTTCCGCCGGGAGATCACCCGGTCGAGCCGGCCCAGAATCGCTTGGGCCAGCAAGTCGTCCAGTGCGCTCGGCGAGGTGACACTGAGCTGTGCCGCGGTGTTGATCCGTCTGCGGAGCTGCCGTCCGGTCCGAACCCAGCCGACGCGCAGTCCACCCCACACGGTCTTGCTCAGCGATCCCACGCTCACCGTCCGCGGGTAGCGGCTCAGCGGATCCGCCTGCTCTCCGCCAGCGAGCCAAAGCGGCCGCATGGTCTCGTCGCTGATCAGTGCGGCGTCATACCGCCGCGCGATCTCCACCACAGCCGTACGCCGGTCCGCGGGCAGGCTCAACCCGGTCGGGTTGTGGTTGTCCGCCTGTAGGTAGATCACCTTGGGCTTGTGGCGTCGGCAGAGGTGTGCGAGCTGGTCCGTGTCCCAGACGCCCGCAGGCCAGCCCACTACGTCCAGCCGGTGCTTCCGCAGCAGGTCAAAGGCCGCCGGGTACGTCGGGGACTCGGTGATCGCCACACCTGGTCCTAGGTCCAGCCCGGCTAGCGCCGCATTGAGCCCGGCGGCAGCCCCCACCGTGAGAGTCAGCTGGCCCGGTTCTGTCGGAACGCCCTCGAGCGTGAGGCGCTCCGCGAGCGCAGTACGGAGTTCCAGGGAGCCGCCGGAGGGCGGGCCGTCGCCGCCCATCGCGTGGGGCAGGCCCTCGGCCACGATCTGCGCGGCGACCTCGGCTACATCGTGCGGAGCCGCAGTAGTAGCGAATCGCAGGTCCAGGACGGGCTGATCTCCCGCAGTGACGGTGGAAGCTGGCGCCACAGGGTCCAGCAGCCGGTCGAGCGGCCGCACATGAGTCCCGGACCCTCGCTTGGTCTCGAGCACGCCGTCCGCCCGCAGCTGATCCAAGGCCCGTACTACGGTGACGCGGCTGAGGCCGAGTCGCTCGGAGAGGACCCGTTCGGACGGCAGTCTCGAACCGATCGAGAGGTCCCCGCGCTCGATCCGCCGCAGCACCAGCGCCTCGACCTGCTCGGTCTTGGTGCCATCCGCCGGATCCAGGTCGCTCCCCCGCCACATAAGTCCAGTCTCCCACCATTGGCCTCACGCCCCGACCAGGCGCTCCTCTTCACGCGCCACACCCCCACCGGATGCTCGCCCATCGCGCGAGGGGTCCCCCTACCGGATGCTCCGCTCGCGCCCAACCGCCCGACCGGGTGCTCCCCCGCCGGGTGCGCCCCCTTGCGCTCAGGTCCCCACCGGGTACTCCCGCTTCCCATGGGGTGCCCCCACTCCACGAGGGGTCCCCCCACTGGCAGAACAGTGAGCAGAGCCCCGCCCGAGGGGCGGAGCCCATCCAGGGCGCGGGAGCCGGCCGCTACCCGCCCGAAGGGCGAAGCCTGCTGACCCGAGCGGTGGCCCGACCGGGTGCTCCCCCGCCGAGTGCGCCCCCTTGCGCTCAGGTCCCCACCGGGTACTCCCCCCTTCCCACAAGGGTGCCCCCACTCCACGAGGGGTCCCCCCACTGGCAGAACAGTGAGCAGACCCCCACCCGAGGGGCGAAGCCCATCCAGGGCGCGGGAGCCGGCCGCTACCCGCCCGAAGGGCGAAGCCTGCTGATCCGAGCGGTGGTGGGTGGCGGACGGCGTGGGTCGCGCGTGAGCGGTGGTGGGTGGCGGACGGCGTGGGTGGCGCGTGAGCGGTGGTGGGTGGGAGCGGACGGCATGGGTGGCGTGGGCGTACACCCCCAGTGATCGACGAGATAGCAATGACGTGGGGGCGGGAATGTCGGCGGCGAGTGTGAGGATTCAGTTATGGACGAGCGGTGGGCGATCGCGCCGGCGGAGGGTGGTGGGGCGCTGCTCGTCGCCCTGCATCCGGACGGTCAGCCGGCCGGCGAGATCCTGCGCGAGCCCGATCTCGCGGCCGCGGTGGGATCCCGCCCGCACGTCACCCGCTGGGTGTGGCGGTGGACCCCGGAGATCTACCCGCGCCTGCTCGCGTCCGGCGTACGGGTAGAGCGGTGTTACGACATCGAGTGCGCCGAGGTGCTGCTCCTCGGGCATGAGGGGCGGCTCGGCGAGCCACGGTCGGCCGCGGCGGCTTGGGCCCGGCTGACGAACAAGCCGGTGCCAGCCGATCCACCTCTGCGCGCGACGAACCCGGGCGAGCAGTCGTCGCTGTTCGAGATCCAGGACGAGCCGATCTCCTTCGAGGCGCTGCTCCGGGTCTATGCCGACCAACTGCGAAGGCACCAGGAAGCGGAGTACCCGGACCGCATGCGGTTGCTCACGGCATCGGAATCCTCCGGGATGCTGGTGGCCGCGGAGATGGACCGCGCGGGGCTGCCCTGGAGTGCGGAGACGCATCGAGCGCTGCTGACCGAGTTGCTCGGCGAGCGGTTCGCGGGCAGCGGGGAGCCTCGACGGCTGACCGAGTTGGCCGATCAGGTGTCCGAGGCGTTCGGCCGACGCGTGCGGCCGGACCTGCCGGCCGATGTCCTCAAGGCCTTCAAGCAGGCGGGACATCAGGTCAGCTCGACCAGGAAATGGGAGCTCGAGCACGTCGACCACCCCGCCGTTGCGCCCCTGCTCGAGTACAAGACGCTCTACCGGATCTACACGGCGAACGGCTGGACGTGGCTGAACGACTGGGTCCACGACGGCCGCTTCCGCCCCGGCTTCATCCCTGGTGGCACGGTCTCCGGGCGCTGGGTGACGAACGGTGGCGGCGGTCTGCAGATCCCGAAGGTGATCCGCCGCGCGGTGGTCGCCGATCCGGGCTGGCGCCTGGTGGTCGCCGACGCCTCCCAACTGGAGCCGCGGGTACTCGCGGCGATCTCGCGGGATCCCGGGCTAATGGAGGTCGCGGGTGACGCGGGAGACCTCTATAAGGCGGTTTCGGACAAGGCGTTCTCCGGCGATCGCGCGATGGCCAAGCTCGCAGTACTGGGTGCTGTCTACGGGCAGACGTCAGGTGACGGGCTGAAGAATCTGGCGGCGCTGCGGAAGCGGTTCCCCAAGGCTGTCGCTTATGTCGACGATGCGGCGAGAGCCGGCGAGGAAGGCCGGCTGGTTCGCACCTGGCTCGGCCGGACCTGTCCGCCGTCGGGCTCGCCGATCGACGCCGCGATGCTGGAAGGCCCGTCCGAGGAGCCGAAGACCGACGCGCGGCACGCCAGGGCCCGAGGCCGCTTCACCAGGAACTTCGTCGTCCAGGGCAGCGCCGCCGACTGGGCGCTGCTGATGATGGCCGCGCTGCGTCAGTCGATCACGAACCTGAAGGCCGAGCTCGTGTTCTTCCAGCACGACGAGGTGATCGTGCACTGCCCGGCAGAGGAGGCTGACGAGGTCGCCGCCGCGATCCAGACGGCCGGCGACCTGGCAGGCCGGATCACCTTCGGCGACACCCCGACCCGGTTCCCGTTCACCACCGCGATCGTGGAGTGCTACGCCGACGCCAAGTGATCCGGCAGCCCGTAGAGCGGGAAGTCTGTGATCTCGAAGGCGACCATCTCGGCGACCAGGCCGTCCTCGATCCGGAAGACGTCGAAGCCGAACGGGCGGTAGATCGTGTCGCCGGGCACCCGGAGGTAGGCGGCCAGCGCGGGCTGCCGGTTGACGCCCGCGACCAGGAACTGCCACTCCCCTCGGTACGCCGCGCCGTCGAGGTGCAGGTTCGCCCCGAGGATCTCCTCGGCGGCATCCCGGCCGGAGAACCAGAACGGGTACGGCGGCATGGTGATCCGCACGTCCTCATGCATCAGCGCGGCCAGCCCGGCGGCATCGGCCTGCTCGAACGCCTCCATGTACTTCGCGAGCAACTCCTGCTCGGCCGCGGTCGGATCACCCGACGGGGTCCACTCGGTACGCCGCGGCGGCAGGTGCTCCCGCAGTACCGGCCGGGCTCGTTGCAGGGCGCTGTTGACCGAGGCAACGGTCAGGTCCATCACCGCGGCGGTCTCCTTGGCGGACCAGCCGAGGACGTCGCGGAAGATCAGTACGGCGCGTTGGCGGGCGGGCAGGTGCTGGATCGCGATGAGGAAGGCGAGCTCGATCGTCTCGCGGCGGACCACCTGGGCGTCGGGTTCCTCGGCGCGGTCGAGCAGCACGTCCGGGAAGGGCTGCAGCCACGGCACGTCGTCCCGCGCCGGAATCGCCTCGGTGGGGAACGACGCGGGCTCCAGCTGGTGCGGCAACACCCGCTGCGGTCGGCGGACGTCGTCGATGCAGGCGTTGGTCGCGATCCGGTACAACCAGGCCCGGAAGCTGGACCTGCCCTCGAAGTCCTCCCGTCGGCGCCAGGCCCGCAGGAAGGTCTCCTGCACCAGGTCCTCGGCGTCGTCGTACGAGCCGAGCATCCGGTAGCAGTGCACGCGCAGCTCGTGCCGGTACTTCTCGACCTCGATGGTGAAGGTCGCCTCATCGGTCACGGTCATCAGCTGCCGTCCTCCAGTTCGATCGTCCCCGGCATCGGCGCGTGCCCGGCCAGCCGGAACCAGGTCACCAAACGCCGCCGCCGCAACTCCCGCGTCGACACCACGATGTCGTTGTGGAACCGCCGGGCCAACTGCACCCGCCGTACCGCGAGACCTAGCTCCGCCGTCCACGGTTCCACATCGACCGAGGTCGCACCGATCGCGCGGGTCAGTGCCGACTCGCACTTCTCCCGCTCGTCCAGGGTCGCCGTACGGGCCCGGTGAGCCGCGTCCACCAGCAGCAAAGACGACGCGGGGTCCAGTACGCCGCTGCTCGCGAGCTCGGCCACCAGCGCCGAGCGGCGGGACAGCTCCGTCTCGAGGGACGCCCTGGCGGTCGCGACGCGGTGGTGGAGGCGGTCCAGCCGGCCGGCCGTCCAGCTGCAATAGGCCCCGAGCAGGAGCACCAGCACGGCCACGACGGCCAGCACCCACGGAAGCGTCACGGGGCCATTCGACCACCGATTACGGAGCGCTGACGGTCCGGGCAGATCGGGTAGTCGGCGGCCGGGCCGCTCCTAGGGTCGAGGACATGGCTGATATCGGCGTGATCGGTGGATCCGGCTTCTACTCGTTCCTCTCCGACGCCCGCGTGGTCGAGGTGGAGACCCCCTTCGGCCCGCCGAGCGAACCACCCGTGGTCGGCGAGGTGAGCGGACGCGAGGTCGCCTTCATCCCGCGTCACGGCGCGGACCATCGCCTCCCTCCGCACCGGGTCAACTACCGCGCCAACCTCTGGGCACTGCGTCACCTCGGCGTGCGCCAGGTGCTCGGCCCGTGCGCGGTCGGGTCGCTGATACCCGAGCTGACCCCTGGCACATTCGTCGTCCCCGACCAGTTCGTCGACCGTACCTGGGGCCGCGAGCACACCGTGTACGACGGCGCGCCGGTCGTCCACGTCTCCCCCGCCGACCCGTACTGCGCCGCCGGCCGCGCGACCGTGCTTGCCGCCGGCAACAGCTTCCAAGACGAGCAGGACGGCCAGGTGGTCGACGGGGGAACCATGGTGGTGATCAACGGGCCGCGGTTCTCCACCAGAGCGGAGTCCCGGTGGCATGCGGCTCAGGGCTGGTCGATCGTCGGCATGACAGGTGCACCGGAGGCTTCGATCGCCCGGGAGCTTGCGCTCTGCTTCACCTCCGTTGCCGTCGTCACCGATCACGACGCCGGGGTCGACGCGGGCGAGGGCGTCACCCAGGCCGAGGTGCTCGCAGTCTTCGGCCGCAGCATCGACCGTCTGAAAGGTCTGTTGACCGAGGTGATCGGCCAGCTCCCCAAGCCCGACACCGACTGCACCTGCCGTCACGCATTGGACGGCACTGCCGGAGAGGGCCGCTGGTGAAGATCCTGGTCACCGGTGGAGCCGGTTTCATCGGACGGCACGTGCACGCCCAGTTGCTCGCGGACGGTCACGAGGTCAGGGTTCTCGACTCCCTACGGCCTGATGTCCATCAGACGAAGCCGGCCGTCGACAACCTGATCGTCGCCGACATCCGCGACGGCGAGGCGGTCGATCGGGCGTTGGCCGGCGTCGACTCGGTCGTCCACCTGGCCGCCAAGGTCGGGCTGGGCGTCGACCTCGACGACATGGACGACTACGTCAGCAGCAACAGCCTCGGCACCGCCGTCCTGCTCCGCCACCTGGGCCGACGGAAGGTGCGGCGGCTCCTCTACGCGAGCTCGATGGTGATCTACGGCGAAGGCCACTACGAGTGCGACCGGCACGGTGAGGTCGCGCCCGGCCCGCGCCGGATCGAGGACCTCGAGGCCGGACAGTTCGAGCCACCCTGCCCGATCTGCGGCGAGCCGCTGCGCCCGGGCCTGGTCACCGAGGACGCCCCTGCCGATCCGCGCAACACCTACGCCGCCAGCAAGCTGAACGGCGAACATCTGGCCGCCGCCTGGGCCAGGGAGACCGGCGGCCGGGTCGCGGCGATGCGCTTCCACAACGTCTATGGACCAGGTATGCCCCGCAATACGCCGTACGCGGGAGTGGCGGCGATCTTCCGGTCGGCGCTGGAACGCGGTGAGGCGCCGAAGGTGTTCGAGGACGGGCGACAGCGGCGCGACTTCGTCCACGTGAGCGACGTCGCCGCGGCGGTTTCCACCGCGGCCGTTGCCGACCACCCGCAGTTCGCGGCGTACAACGTGGGCAGCGGGACCGTCCGCACCATCGGCGACCTCGCCGGCGAACTCTCCCGCGCCTACGGCGGCCCGGCCCCAGTCATCACCGGCGACTACCGGCTGGGCGACGTCCGCCACATCACCGCCTCCTCCGACCGTCTCCGCGAAGACCTCGGCTGGAAACCCGACTACGACCTCACCACCGGAATCGCCGACCTCCTCAAGAACTAGAGCTCAGGAACTGGAACCGGTCGGGACGGGTGGGAGGTCGATCTCGAAGGCGCAGCCGCCGTCGATGTTGGTGACGCCGATGGTGCCTTCGTGGGACTCGACCACGCCGCGGGCGATCGCGAGGCCGAGGCCGCCGCCGCTGCTGTTGGAGGAGGAAGCGCTGCTGGGGGTGCGTTGCTCGTCGCCGCGCCAGCCGATGTCGAAGACGCGTTCCAGGTCGTGGTCCGGGATTCCGCCGCAGCCGTCGGTCACGGCCAGGCGGACGCGCCCGTCGGTGTCGCGGTCCACCGTCAGCTTCACCGTGCCGCCGCGCTCGGTATGACGGATCGCGTTGCCGACCAGGTTGGTGACTGCGCGGGTCAGCTCGTCCGCGTCGCCGTGCACCGCGAGCCGGTCGTCGTCCGGCGGCGTCGACACCTTCAGCGAGACACCTTCGGCCCGGGCGTGCTCGCACGTCTCCCCCGCCACGTCCTCGGCGAGCTCCCGCAGGCTGACGGCCGATCGCCGCCGCGGAGGCGGAGCCGCGGACAGCCGCGACAGCTCGAACAGGTCGTCGACGAGCCCGGTCATCCGGTCGACCGTCGTCCGCATCTGCCGCAGCGCCCCGGGGACGTCATCGATCACGCCGTCCTCCAGTCCTTCCGAGACCGCCCGCAGGCCGGCGAGCGGCGTACGGAGGTCGTGGGACATGAAGGCGACCAGTTCGCGCCGGCTGGCTTCGAGCGCACGCTCGCGTTCGTGGGACGCGGCCAGCCGCTTCCGCGTCATCTCCAGCTCGTCGGTAATCGCGGCCAGCTCCGCCGGCACGTTGCTGTTGGTGCCACCCGCCACCGGCTCGTACGACGTACCGAGGTGGCGCAGGCGCCGTCCGACGTCGCGGGAGCTGGTGGTGATCCACTGACCGAGCAGGACCGAGATCGCCAGGCCGAGCAGGCCCGAGAACGCCAGCGTCCACAGCACGACGAGCGAGTCGTGCGCGGAGATGAACATCGCCCGGACGCTCTGGGTCACGGCGGCCAGGGCTGCGAGCATCGGCACCAGGCTCGCCACGATCATCGTGGTCCGCAGCGACCGCCGGCGGAACCGCCACAACACGGCGACGCCGATCGCGACGACCACGAGAGTCCAGACAGCGGTCAGGCCGAGGATCGTGAGCTGGTCGCGGTTCATCCGGCCTCACCCGCGAAGCGGTAGCCGGTCCGCGGCACGGTCAGGACCAGCCGTGGATCGGAGGGATCGACCTCGATCTTCTCCCGCAACCGGCGGACGTGCACGGTCACCGTCGAGGAGTCCCCGAAGTCCCAGCCCCAGACCCGGCGGAGCAGTTCGGCCTTGGTGTAGGCCTTGCCCGGATGCGCGACCAGGAAGGCGAGCAGGTCGAACTCGCGATGCGTGAGCGACAACTCGGCGCCGTCCAGGAAGGCCGTGCGGGCGCCGGTGTCGACGGTGATCGGGCCCGCGGTGAGCTTGGTCGGGGTGAGGTCGAGCCCGGCCAACCGCTCCTCGCGTCGGAGCATCGCCTGCACTCGCAAGGTGAGTTCGCGCGGGCTGAAGGGCTTCACCACGTAGTCGTCCGCGCCGAACTCGAGCCCGACCAGCCGGTCCTCCTCCTCGCCGCGAGCCGACAGCATGATCACCGCGGCGCCGTCGTCGGCCGCGCGCATCCGGCGCAGGACCTCCAGGCCCGACAGGCCGGGCAGCATCACGTCCAGCACCACGACCGAGGGCCTCCACTGCTGCCACACCTCGACCGCCGTCACGCCGTCGGCGACCACCCGGGCGTCGTACCCGGCCTTGGTCAGGTACGCCGAGACGACGTTCGACACGGTCGGGTCGTCGTCGACCACGAGCACACGAGTAGCCACGGGTCGAGCGTAGATCTTCCGGTGACCCCGGACCGCCTTCCGCTGCGGTCCGAGGTGGGACGTAAGCGAGCCGTATCCGCGTTCGGTCCCGCTCGGCACAGGAATCTCCCTACGGTCGAAAGGTGTCCCCTGCCGAAGTCGATCTGGTCCTCCCGTGCCTCAACGAGGCCGCGGCCCTGCCGTGGGTGCTCGGCCGGTTGCCTGTCGGCGTGCGGGCCGTTGTGGTCGACAACGGTTCGACCGACGGCTCCGCCGAGCTCGCTGCCGGTCTCGGCGCTCTGGTGGTTCCTTGCGAGGTTCGCGGGTACGGCGCCGCCTGCCATGCCGGGCTGGAAGCCTCGACGGCGCCGGTGGTCGCCTTCCTCGATGCGGACGCGTCGCTGGATCCGCTGCAGCTCGTGCGAGTCACCGCCCCCGTGCTGGCGGGCGAGGTCGACCTGATGCTCGGCCGGCGGCGCCCGATCTCGCGGCGGGCCTGGCCGTGGCACCTGCGCCTGGCCAATGCGGAACTCTCGCGCCGGATCCGTCGGCGTACCGCGGTTCGGCTGCACGATCTCGGGCCGATGCGTGCCGCCCGACGCGAAGGCCTGCTGGAGTTGGCGTTGGCCGACCGGCGATCGGGCTATCCGTTGGAGACCGTGGTGAAGGCCGCCGACGCCGGCTGGCGGATCGCCGAGGTCGATGTCGACTATCTGCCACGCTCGGGCCGGTCAAAGGTGACCGGTACTCCGCTCGGGGTTGCCCGTGCCGTCAAGGACATGACGAAGGTGCTCTCCGCATGACGACTGCCGAGACTCTCATCGTCATCGCCAAGGAGCCTGTCCCGGGTCGGGTCAAGACGCGGCTGCAGACCGAGTTCGCCCCCGCCGAGGCCGCCGCGCTTGCCCGCGCTTCGCTGACCGACACCCTCGCCGCCGTTCGCTCCACCCCGGTACGCCGGTACGTTCTCGCGCTTGACGGTGAGCCCGGGTCCTGGCTGCCACCAGGATTCGACGTCGTCCCCCAGCGCGGCGACGGCCTCGACGAAAGGCTCGCGGCCGCCTTCGAGGACGCCTACTCCGGTACTCCGATGTTGCTCGTGGGCATGGATACTCCGCAGCTGACGAGTGACCTGCTGGGGGTGGACTGGTCCGGGCACGACGCAGTACTGGGGTTGACCGAGGACGGCGGGTATTGGTGTCTGGGGTTGCATGAGCCGGATCGGCGGGCGGTCATCGGCGTACCGATGTCGACGGATCACACCGGGGTGGATCAGCTGACTCGGCTGCGGTTGCTCGGCTATCGGGTGTTGCTGCTGCCGACCCTGCGGGACCTGGATACCCCTGCGGATGCGGCGGTTCTGGCACAGCAGTTCCCGGCGCTGCGGGTGTCGCGGTTGCACCGACGGTTGCAGTACTCGGCGCATCCGGGACTGCTGTTCGAGAAGGCGCTGAAAGGTGCACGGGTGGTTGCCACGGGCACCGATGGGCGAGTCGTGCCCTCCCTGGCGGAGGTGGATCGCTGGCGGGCGCCGGCGGATGCGGTGGACCGGTTGGCGCTGAGCCGCTGCGAAGGGCCGGTGCTCGACATCGGTTGTGGGCCGGGGAGGATCGTGACGGCGCTGGCGGAGCGGGGCATCCCAGCGCTGGGTGTGGACATCTCCGCGCAGGCGGTCCTGCAGACCACGAAGCGCGGTGCGCCGGCCTTGCGTCGGCCGGTCCAGGAGCCGTTGCCGGGCGAGGGGCGGTGGGGCAGCGTGCTCCTGATGGACGGCAACATCGGCATCGGCGGTGCGCCTGACGTCCTGCTCCGACGGTGCGCGGAACTGGTCCGTCCGGACGGCCTGGTCCTTGTCGAGGTAGACCCCGACGAGGACCTGGACGACTCCGCCCCGATCGTTCTGCACAGCGACGGTGGCCGCCGCTCCCAACCGTTGCCCTGGGCAAGGGTGGGCGCGCGGGCCGTACTCCGTCACGCCCTCGGCACGGAGCTCGTCGCCACCGAAGAATGGCGAGCCGACAGCCGGGCCTTCCTGACCTTCCGCCGCATCGCCACTCCTGCCCGCCTGGCCCGGGCGTGATGTTCGGCCGAGGGCTTCCGGCGGTGGCTGGCGGGGCGATCGCTGCCGCGGCCTGTGGCGGCGTCATCGTGGCTGAGGCGGCTGGTTGGTGGCCGAACCTGACCTTGCTGGGCGCCTGCCTGGTGGTGGCGGGTCTCGGTTGGTTGGTGGTGCGGCGGCCGGCGGGGTCTCGGGCTGGGTGGGCGGTGGTTGGGTGTGCGGTGCTGTGTCAGTTGCCGGGGCTGGTCAGTGCGCCGATCACAAGTACGGATGCCTATCGGTATGTGTGGGACGGGCGGGTGCAGTTGTCCGGGAGTTCGCCGTACTCGCATGTGCCGCTCGATGATGCGCTTGCTCGGTTGCGGGATCCGCTGCTCTTCCCAGGTCTGTCGGCGGAGGATCGCTCGGGAGTTGTCGGGCCGCCGCAGGCGCCTCATGATCCCGCCGCCGTCGCGGCGCTGAGCGCGGACGACCCGCGGACGCTGATCAACCGGCCGCGCGTGCCGACCATCTACCCGCCCGTGGCCCAGGCCTACTTCACCGTGGTCGCCTTCTTCACGCCCTGGTCGGCGGGAACTTTCGGACTCCAGGTAGCCGGGGCTGCACTCGCTGTGGCGTTGACGGGCCTACTCGTGGCTGAACTCCGACGCCGCGGCCGCGATCCACGGTGGGCCTTGTTGTGGGGTTGGTCACCGATTGTGGCTCTGGAGGCTGGCAACGCAGCCCATGTCGACGTACTCGCGGCACTCCTGATCGTCGCTGCCGCAGTCCTCGCCGCGCGCCGCCGACCGGGCTGGGCCGGCGTCCTCCTCGGAGCCGCTGCCTCGGTCAAACTCCTTCCCCTGCTGCTCCTCCCCGTCTTCGTCGCGATCCGCCGCCGGGATCTCCGTATTCCGCTGGTCGCCGTCGCCACCTTCGCCGGGTCCTACCTGCCGCACGTGCTTGCCGCAGGCGCCTTGGTGGTCGGCTTCCTGCCCGGCTACCTGACCCAGGAGGGGTTCTCCGACGGAAGCTCCCGCTCGGCGATTCTCGCGCTGGTGTTGCCTCCTGAGGCCCGGCAAGTCGCCGCCGGCCTCCTCGCGGTCGGGCTCGCGCTGCTAGCGATCCACCTGCACGGACGAGAGCCGATCGCCGTCACCTGCTGCTGGTTGTACGGCGCCGCGCTGCTCGTCACCACCCCGACCTACCCGTGGTACGGGCTCCCGCTGATCGCGCTCGCAGTACTGGCCGGGCGGTTCGAGTGGCTCGCCGTACCGGTCGCCGCCTACCTGGCCTACGCGAGCTTCGGGCACGACGTCCGGCAGGGGCTGATCCACCTTGCCGCCGCTGTCATCGTTGTCATCGCGATCACCGTGCGTCACCGTCCGCTCCTGGGACGCTGTTTGACGAACCTGTCGGGGCGTGCCAACACTGATTCGCGTGTCTCTTCGCATCGCACTGGCAACCTCCGCTGACCACGCGGAACTGCACCCGCACGACCTGCCGCTGGCCGACGCCCTGCGCGCCGCCGGCCTCGACCCGGTGGCCGAGGTCTGGACCGACCCGTCGGTCGACTGGTCCTCGTACGACGCCGTCCTGCTGCGCTCGGTCTGGGACTACCACGTCCGGTACCTCGAGTTCACCGAATGGCTCGGGCAGCTCGACAAGGCCGGGGTGCCGGTCCTCAACGAGACCGACCTGGTCCGCTGGAACGCCGACAAGCAGTACCTGCTGGAACTGCGCGAGCGCGGTGTCGGCATCGTGCCATCCCAGGTGGCGGCCGGGCCCCTCCTGCGGGACGTGCTCAACGGGCTGAACGGCCAGCAGGTCGTGATCAAGCCGACCGTCAGCGCGACCGCCCACTTCACGATCCGCGGGACCGCGGGCTCCGAGGAGTTGAGCCGGGCGATGGACGATCTCCCGGACACCGTGTACCTGGTGCAGCCGTTCCAGCCGGAGATCCAGTCCGAGGGCGAGTGGTCGCTGATCTTCATCGACGGCGAGTTCACCCACGCGGTGCTGAAGCGCCCGGCCGACGGCGACTACCGGGTCCAGGACGACTTCGGCGGTACTGCCGAGCTGCTGGAGGCGCCGGCCGCAGTACTGGAAGGTGCGGCCGCGGCCCTCGCCGCAGCCGACACCCGCCGCTCCCCCGTCTACGCCCGCGTCGACGGCATTCTCGCCAACGGCCGCTTCCTCCTGATGGAGCTCGAACTCATCGAGCCCTACCTCTTCCTCCCCCACTCCCCCGAAGCCACCACCAAACTCGCCGCCGCAGTAGCCGCCCGCCTCGGCTGATTGGTCCCGCACAGGACCGCCACGAAGGCGAACTGGATGGCGGAGGCGATCACCAGGCGGACGCTCAGGCTGTCGAGGTCGGGCCAGGCGGCTACGAGTAGTGCGGCCGCGATCGTGCCGACTGCTGCCCAGCGCGCCCTGCCCTTGAATCGCCGCGCGAAGACGATCGCCGCTGCCGTCCAGGCGATTTGAGCGATACCGAAGCCGACCTCGTGCAGTACCCCGTGCCAGCTCAGCTCGCCCGGCCCCTCGGGCGCGCCCTCCGGGAACCCGGCGCCGGGATCGGTGACGAACACCCCCGCCACGATCAGCCCGACCCCGAAGGCGCCGATGAGCCGCGGTCCCCAAGTACCTTGACCTGCCCGCTTCAGCCCGACCGCGGCCGCGACGTACAGGCTTCCGGTCAGGACGAAGTTCGCGACCTGCACCCATCCCGCGCCGCCCAACGCGAGCAGGCTGATCGGATGCCTGCCCGGGTCGAACCCTTCCCGGGTGAACGCCTGCACCGCCCACACCACCAGGAACAACGGCCCAGCTGCTACTCCACCCGCCACCAGTCGATCAGTGGTCACCTTCATGGTCCCGCTCCTCCCTGCTGATTTGGCCTTCTCAGCAGAGACGTCGCGCCCGTCGGCAAGAACCGGACAGGACGCTTTAAGTGCAGTAGTTGAGTCTACTAACTCTCATATAGCAAGACGCGCCACGATGGGCGTGTGAGGGCACATACCGTCAGCGTTATGAGGCCGACCCTGACAGTGATCGCAGACCCCGCGGACCGCTGGATGAGCAAGGCAGCCTGCATCGGACAGGCACCCGCCTACGACGAGACCGCGACGGCTTGGGAACAACGCAAGGCGCGCGAGCTCTGCCTGACCAGCTGCCCGGTCATCGCCGAGTGCCACGAGTGGGCGCAGCGGGAGAAGTACACCGGTACCGCCGCCGGCCAGCGCCTGCTCTACGGCCGCCGCCGGGGTCATCCCGAGTCCGCCGCCAGCTGACGCACTTCAGCCCAGGTACGGCGGGGTCAAGCGAGGTATGCCGCGTAGTCCGGGGACTCGGGGTTCGACAGGACATGGGTGACCCAGGCCTGCCGTTCTGCGTCGACGACCAGGAGTTCCCAGGCGCAGGCGGTGGGGCCGTCGGGTGGGACGACGGTGAAGGTTGATGTGCCGAGGTCGGCGCGGAGGGTGCGGAGATAGAGGATGTCGAGCTCCCACCAGCCGAGGATTCCCCACAGCGCCTCGGTGCCGGCGTGGACGATCAGGAAGGCCATCCCCTGGCGCCGCTCGGTCGTGGCCGGTTGCGGCAGCTGCTTCACGGCGGCGTCGAGCGCGGCGTCCAGGGCGCTGCCGCCCGGTAGTTCGTCGCCCGCGGTGATGCCGATCAGTTTCACCTTCCAGCCGGCAGCTTCCCGGACACCCAGCGGACGGGTCAACCGAGGTTCGTAGGCGGGCATCGGCAAGGCGTCGGTCATAGCAGGCGTCCTTCCACGGGTCAGCACGTTCGATTCCGATCCTCTCCCAGCCGGCGGCTCATCCGGCCGCCCGGCGGACGGCCGACGTCCGAGCGCAGGTGCGTCCCGACCGGCGACTAGGGTTCGGGGTATGCCGAGCCTCGAGGATGTTCGTACCGCTGCCGCTCAACTCCAGGGACGGATTCACCGGACGCCGATGGTCGAGTCGTCCGCGCTCGAGGGGATCTTCGGCGGGCGGCTGACGTTGAAGGCGGAACTGTTCCAGAAGACCGGGAGCTTCAAGGTCCGCGGGCTGCTGAACAAGACGCTGAAGCTGACCCCGGAGGAACGCGAGCGCGGCGTGATCACCGTCTCGGCGGGCAACGCGGCCGGGGCGCTCGCCTGGGCGGCGCGCGACGCCGGAGTACCGGCGACCGTCGTGATGGCGAAGACCGCCGTACCCGCGAAGATCGAGGCGGCCCGCGCGTACGGCGCTCAGGTGGAACTCGTCGAAGGCGATCTGATGGGCGCCTACGAGTCGATCCGGGACGAGCGGAAGCTGACCGGCGTGCACCCGTTCGACGACCTCGACGTGATCACCGGGCATGCCAGCCTCGGCCTGGAGCTGCTCGAGGACCGCCCCGAGATCGACACCGTACTCGTCCCGGTCGGTGGCGGCGGGCTGATCTCGGGCGTCGCGCTCGCGGTCAAGCTCCTGAAGCCGGCCATCCGCGTGATCGGCATCGAGCCCGAGACCGCGGACGTGGTCAGCCGCAGCCTCGAAGCCGGCGCACCGCAGAAGCTCCCGACCGCCAAGAGCGTCGCCGACGGCCTCGCCGCCCCGGTCTGCGGCACCCACAACTACACCGTCATCACGCAGTACGTCGATGAGGTGGTCCGCGTCAGCGAGGACGCGATCATCGAGGCCACCCGGCTCGTCATGTCCCGCACCAAGCTGGCCCTCGAACCAGCCGCGGCGGCCCCCTTCGCAGCCCTGCTCGAAGGCAAGGTCCAACTCCAGGGCCTCACCGCCAGCGTCGTCAGCGGCGGGAACCTCGACGTAGCGAAACTGGCTCTCTGAGCGCTCGACCGCACACGCCCCGACCACTCGACGGGACGCTTCATCAGGCCGGCGACTCGCGATCTGGGTCCTCACCAGCTCGGCGCTCCCCAGCAGGCCCTTCATCGGGTGGATCGTGGGCCACGTGGAGGTTGGCGCCTGGCCTGACCGCCGGTTTGTTGGCGCCTGGTGGGGCCGCTGGTCTGTACTGGCGGTAGTGGCGGCCGGTGGGACTGATCCAGGTGTAGGTGTTGTCCGCATTGCGCTGGATGGACCAGTTGCCTTCATGCTTGAGGCGATGGTGGTGTCGACACAGGCAGTGCAGGTTGTCGGCGGTGGTCCTGCCACCGGCGGCGAACGCGACCCGGTGATCGAGATCGGCGAATTCGGCCGGCCGGTTGCAACCGGGAAACTGGCACACCCGATCCCGCCAGCGGATATACCTGTCCGCCGCAGCCGACGGCGCATACCGCTCGGGATCACCCGCAGGTAGCTCATCAGTCACCTGCAACTCAACCCGCGAACCGCCCAGCCCGCCGAGCAAGTCTCCCGCCGACTGCGAGTCGGCCTGGTCGATGCCCTGCTGCGGCTCCGGGTTGGTGGACGATTCTGCGGCGGGACCCCGGCCGTCCGAGGTGACCGAGTCGCCGGCGGGATGCGGGTGGTGGTGGAACGCCGGGCGCCGTCGCTTCCCGGTGGGGGTGGTCGGCAGATCGGGGAGCAGGGTGTCGCGGATGGCTTTGATGAGGTGCTTGCGCAAGGAACCTTGCGGGATCGGGCCCTGCCCGTCGATCTCGCCGCCGGTGCCCACCTGTCCGGTGAGCATTGCCCGCAGTTCGGCGCCGGTGGCATGAATGACAACCACCGCATCGGCGCCCGCGGCGGTCTCGCCCAGCTCCCGCCCACCAGCCTCGTCACCACACTCATCGGCGGGGCGGGTGTGATCGCCCGAAGAACGGGTGTGGTCGTCCGAAGAACGGGTGTGGTCGTCCGGAGAATCCGTGGGCTTGGCGGCGGAGGTCTTGTTGCGCGGGAGGAGGCGGGCCAGGGCAATGTCGGCGCGGAGCTGATCCAGGGTGCGCGTGTCGCCGTCGCGGCGGAGGCGGACGGCGGCGCGGGACAGACTGGTCATGACAGCGGCTGCGTCGACAGCGTCCTGGTTGTGGATCAGCTCGGCGGTTCCGAAGTCGGTGCTCACCATGCGCACCGAACGTTCATCGCGAGCCTGCTGATGAGCCTTCTCGGTCGACGCCGGGTTACGCCGGGCAGCCTCGCGCCGGGCGAGCTGGTTGATGCCTTGCAGCGGATGCTTGCGGGCCCAGTCCAGCACCGCCGCCTCCGCCGTACGAACGTCTTCGAGGTCATCGAGGACCGACAACTCGGCGACGATCGTGAAAGCGGCACGTTCGGTCAGGACGCCCTCGACGAGCGCGTGGTGGGTGGCGGGAAAGTTATGGACCAGGTCCCACGACAAGTGGATGCGCCTGGTCGCCGCTGATCGATGCAGATTCAGCGCCAGCCCGATCTCGTCGGACACCGAGCGCAGATCCCCACCGTGCCAACGGCGTTCGCCCGCCGCCGCGACCCGGTCACCGGGCTCAGGATGCCGGTGTCCGAGATCAGCCGACACACCACGGACCGAGTCGTCGAAGGACGCGACCGCCTCAGCCTTCAGCCCGGCAAGCCGCGCCTCGAGCCGGCCGATGGCTTCGACACGATCCAGCCAACCGCCGTCGGTCAATCGCGACGTGTCCTGGAAGACCACAGCCTCATACAGCAACGAGCCCTGGTTGTGGTCGTCTTCCTCGTCGAACCGGGACAATCCACCATGGCGGTCATAAGCCCGCGCCCGGCGCCGCGACATCGCAACCAGTTCCTGGCACCTCGCCTCCACATCCTCAGCCGCCGCCCCAGGTGTACCCCGAGGCGCTGGTGGAGCCGCAGCGAGGGACAACGGCGAGCGCCCGGCCGGCTGCGGCGACGGGCGCAGCACATCGCCTGCCGGCTCACTGATCGGACACTCACTCATAAATCGAGTATATGTTCGAATACTCTCCGCAATCAAGTCAGGCGGTTGTGATGTCTCAGGACATAGGTGACAGTTCTGCGTCAGGACATCGGTGACGCTCGATGTGTCAGGACATCGGTGACGATTCAGGGGTCTAGGCGTGGGCCGCGGGGGCGGCCGTTGCCGACGTAAGTCACTCCGGGCGCGGGCTTGGTGTGCTCGATGAGGATCTCGCCTTCCAGGTCGGTGACGGTGAGCTTGTCTCCGTCGGTGATGACGAGGACCTGCTGGAAGCCTCGTCGCCCGTCGACGATGTACTGGACCTTGTTCAGCATGAAGACGCCGTTGCTGGTCAGCTTTTTGATGACGGTGTCGTCGGGCAGGTCTGTGGGCATCGGTGCCCGGGTGGGTCGGGGCCGGCGGATCGGGTCACGGGTGGGGCGAGGTGCTTCGGTCTTCGCGGTGGCCTCCCAGGCGGTCAGGGGTGTGACGCGGCCGGGCAGTCCTTGGTGGGGGCGCTGGGTGTTGTAGATGTGGTCGAAGGTGTCGACCTGGGCCTGCAGCTGGGCCAGATCGGCGGCCAGTGGCTGCTTGTCGAGAGGTAGCGGAACAGGGTCTGGTGGAAGCGTTCGTTCTTGCCCTGGGTGGTCGGTTTGTAGGGCTTGCCGGTGATCGGCTCCACGCCCAGGGCCATCAGGTGGACGACGAGCTGGCCCAGGAGTCGACGGCGCGACGGGTTCAGCGCGGACCCGTTGTCGGACAGCAGCCGCTGCGGCACGCCATGGGCGGCCACGGCCTTGTCGAAGACGACGATCGCGGCCTCGGCGGTCTCGCTCCATGCGACGTGAGAGGCGACCGCGTAGCGGGAGTGGTCGTCGATGAGCTGGAAGATCACGCACTTGCGCCCGCGGGTGAGCACGTACTCGGTGGCGTCGAGTTGCCAGCAGGCGTTCGGGGCCGGATAGACGAACCGGCGCCACGCCGCTCTGGGTTTCTTCCTCGGTTCCAGCCGCGCCACGCCGGCCTCGCGGAAGATCCGGGCCAGCGACGCGACCGACGGCACCACCTCCAGGCCGATCGCGTGCATCTTGTCGTGCACGCTGATCGGGCCGCAGTCCAGCCCGGACTGCTCGAGTGCAGCCCGGACCCCGATCGCCTGCCGTTTGACCTCATCGGCCAGCTTCGACGGGCTCGACTTCGGCCGCCGCGACCTCGGCTCCAACGCCGCTGCGGGCCCGTCGGTGAGGCTGCGCCGCCGGATCTCGTAGAACGTCTTGCGCGAGATGCCGTGCTCGGCACAGAAGGTCGTCACCGCCCCACGAGGAGCATCGGACGGCCACTGCGTGATCGCGAGACGGACACGAGGATCAACAAGCTCGTTCTTCGACACCCGCGCAGTCGACCGGCCCAGACATCACCGACCCCGCCGACTCACCGAAGTGTCTGCGCCGTCGTGGCCGGCGTTCGGTGTGTCGTTGTCAGAGTTCTGTTGCGGCTTCCCGCAGGTACGCCTCGAGCCGCCTGATCGGCGCGGGCACGCCTCTGGTATCGAGTCGGCAGGTGTAGAGACGACGGACGAGCGTGGGCTGCCGCATCGGGAGAACCACCACGCTCGGAGGAGCGTCCAACAGCAACAACCGCGGCAGCAGGGCGACGCCGAGGTCCGCTGCGACGAGATTGAGTGCGGTGCGGAAGTCCATACCATCGAAGTCCAAACGATGTCCGCTTCCCCGGACGCCGTCGACGGCTGACGCTGCCAAGTCGCGGAAGTCGACCGCAGTGTTGATCCACGCGTCCGACGGCAGGTCGGCTGGGGTGACACTTTCAGCTCCGGCCAGGGGATGACCGACGGGAACGACGACCATGATCGGATCGTCCATCAGGTGCTCTTGCATGAGCCCGGCGGGCACAGGCCTGGGAGCGTGTTCGTAGTCGAAGGTGATGGCCAGGTCGATCTCACCCCGGAACAGCAGCGCATACGTTTCGCGCTGCTCAAGTTCACGGAGTGTGATGTGAACTGCCGGACGGGTCGCTCGCAGGCGTGCCAGAGCAGGAGGCACGATCGAGGCTGCCGCCGAGATGAACGCGCCGAGCCGCACCTCGCCGACGGTTCCGTCCGCGAGCGCTGCGAGCTCGGTGGCAGCGCGACTCATCGACACGCTGATCGCGGTCTCGGTGTCGAGAAGGACCTGCCCGGCCTCGGTTGCACGAACGGGACGTCGGACCACGACTCGCGCACCGACCCGTCGCTCCAGTTCCGCAACCTGCTGCGAGACCGCGGACTGGGTGTAGCCCAGCTCCTCGGCGGCGGCGGCGAACGAACCGAGCCGCACGACGGCCTCAAGGGTCATCAGATGCCGCGGATCGAACAGCCATGACATGAGGTTAAGACTAACTTATCGACCAAGAAGAGAACATCGTTTGTGCTAATACACAGGCGTGGGTGACGCTAGACGCATGGACTTCACGCACTTCGACACCGCCATCGACAAACTCCCCCGGCATCGAGTCGGGTTCTACCCCACTCCGTTCCACCCCTTGCCCAACCTGTCGGCGGCGTACGGGATCAACTTCTTCATGAAACGCGAGGACCTCGCAGGCCCCAGTGCGATCAGCGGAAGCAAGATGCGTCTGGCCGAGTTCATCCTGGGGCAAGCCATCGAGGACGGGGTGACGCACGTGATCACCCAGGGCGTATACCTGACCAACTCAGGTCTACAGTTCGCCGCCGCCTGCCTGAGGGCACGAATCACGCCGATCCTGGTCCTGACGCGGAACGTGCCCCTGCACGGTGAACTCGGCGAATTCCGCGGCAACTACCTGCTCAACAAGACCATGGGGGTCGAAACCCACGTCATCAACGTCAGCGGCAACGAATGGCATTCTCCGGACGAGGCCACGCGGATCACCGACGCCATCGCGGTGCGCAAGGCCGAGCTTGAAGCGCAGGGACACAAGGTCCTCGTCGTCGGAACCGGTGGCGCGCATCCCGACGGCTTCATCGCGCACGCCCTGACCTTCCGGGAGATGCTTGAACAGTCCGATGCCGCAGGGGTCGAGCTCGACTACGTCTACCACACGATCGGTACCGGGACCGCGCTGCCGGGGCTGCTGGCAGCCAAGCTGAGCCTTAGGCACCCAGTGAAGTTCCGGTCGATCTCCATCCAGAGAGTCAACGACGGAGACCGGATGAACCCCGGCGTGATTGTCGAACGGACGAAGGCGGTACTGGCCACCTTGGGTGCGCCCGTACCCGACGACGCGACGATCCGCGCCGAGATCGACATCGACCAGCGTTTCATCGGCGAGGACTACGCCGTCGCGTCTGCCGAAAGCACAGCGGCCATCCGCGAGCTGGCGCGAGCAGAGGGCGTCTTCGTCGGCCCCGTCTACACCGGCAAGGGACTCGCGGGATTGCTCGACCACGCCCGCAGCGGGCGGATCCCCGTCGGCAGCAACGTCGCGTTCCTGCACACCGGAGACACCGGCAACCTGTTCGAAATCCCCCAAGTCGTCGGCCACATCGCCGACTGAGCCCCTCCGCGATGCGCGGAAAGGTCGAGTACCGCGAGGGCCTCGGAGTCGCTCCAGGGGCTATCCCGTGATCGGTGTTTCCGACGGTTCAGTCAGTAGACCGAAATGCGCGGAGATTTCCATTTCAATGGCGCAGCGTGCGTTCCAAGCGTCGGTGTCGAGAGCTGCGGGCGCTGCTGAGGGCAGCGGCCAGGCATTGCCGGTGGTGAGCGTGGGGCGAGCGATGGTGGTCTGGTACGGGCAATGCTTTCGCGGCGGATCGCTGCGAAAGCGAAGACTGGATACAAGGAGGTGCCTGATGAAGGCGATTGTGGTGACTGACCAGGCTGCGGGAACGGCCGGCATGGCGCTGGCCGAGTGTCCTGAGCCCACTGCAGCAATCAACGATGTCATCGTTGAAGTTCATGCGTCGGGGTGGGTCTCGACCGAACTGGAGTGGCCGTCGACCTGGATCGACCGGGCCGGTCGTGGCCGAGCCCCCTCGATCCTCGGGCACGAGCTGGCCGGAGTGGTCAGCGCCCTCGGCTACGGCACGGCGGGCCTGTCGGTGGGACAGCGAGTGTTCGGTCTCGCCGACTGGCACCGCAACGGTTCCCTGGCCGAGTATGTGGCGATCGAAGCCCGCAACGTTGCGCCGCTGCCGGGCGACCTCGACTTCACCGTCGGCGCGAGCCTTCCGATCTCGGGGCTTACCGCATGGCAAGGACTGTTCCAGCACGGCCGTTTGCAGGCGGGACAGAGTGTCCTCGCACACGGCGCAGCCGGCGCAGTCGGAACGATGGTGACACAGCTGGCCCGCGAGGCCGGCGCCTACGTCATCGGTACCGGACGCGCCGCCGACCGCGAGAAGGCACTCGATTTCGGCGCCCACGAGTTCGTCGACCTCGCGACCGACGCCCTGGACGACGTCGGCACGGTTGACCTGGTCTTCGACGTCATCGGCGGCGACATCCAGAAGAGGTCCGCGGCCATGATCAAGGCCGGCGGATCGCTGGTGACGATCGTCGGCTCGGTCGAGGCCAGGCCGGCTGACGGCCTGGCGGTGGACTTCGTCGTCGAGGCTGACCGCGCCCAGTTGGGCGAGATAGCTCGGCGGATGCAGGAGGGAAGACTGCGCACAAACATAGGATCGACGACGACGCTCGACGATGCCGTCGCCGCTTTCAACACAAGCGAGCGCGCCAAGGGTAAGACCGTCATTCGCGTCAAGCCCTGAGAACACCGGCAAGCGGTCGGGCCTCGGGGCAAGTCAGCCACGAGGCCCGGCCCTCCAGACGGTCTCGATCGATCACCGAGATCGTCGCCGTCACCCGTGCGCTCCATCTCGTGCACACGTCGTCGGTGCTCCT
Organism: Kribbella qitaiheensis; assembly: GCF_042657745.1. Classification (GTDB taxonomy): domain Bacteria; phylum Actinomycetota; class Actinomycetes; order Propionibacteriales; family Kribbellaceae; genus Kribbella; species Kribbella qitaiheensis. Next base: position 142,114 of record NZ_JBHSKE010000013.1, read on the forward strand.
CCAGGACCTCAAGGCGTAGCTGGCAGCAGAGAGACCGCCGACTCACCGAAGTGTCACCACCAACACCCCACAAAGCGTCACCGATGTCTCAATGCAGAACCGTCACCGATGTCCTGACACATGACAATCAAGTCAGGCGGTACCACCGTCCTCCCGGCGTGAAGTGGGATGTCTAGTAGCCGCTTCACGGCCAGGAGGCCTTCGTGTCCCACGCCAACGCTGCACTGACCCCTCGCGCTCGCCTACGGCTGGCGCGTCCGATTGTGGATGAGGGCTGGACGGTGTCGACGGCCGCCAAGATGTTCCAGGTGTCCTGGCCGACCGCGAAACGCTGGTCCAGCCGCGACGCCGAATCAGGTCCAGACCCGATGTCTGACCGGTCCTCGCGACCGCATCACTGTCCTGCCAAGACACCGCCGCTGGTGGTACGGCAGGTCGTGCGGCTGCGGTGGCGAATCGGCTCGATCCCGTGCAAATCGCCGGCTGGCTGGCAATGGCGGCTTCGACCGTGCACGCCGTACCGACTCCACACCGCCATCGGAAACCAGCCGCCCATCAGCCGGTTGACCAACCTGCCTGCGCAGTATAGCTAGGCGTGGGCCGGGTCCAGCTTTCGCGGTGGTAGGTCGGAGACGACGCCGTCGCCGGGGTCGTCGATCACGCCACCTTGGCGTACGGGGTCGTGCTCCGGCAGGAGGATGTCGCGGGCGACCACCAGCATCAGCCACAGCGTGCCGGCCATCCTCAGGATCACCGACAGCCAGTAGATGCGGTCCGGCTGGTCCGGCGTTCCGGGCGCGAGGAACTGGGCGAGATGCAGCCAGACCATCATCCAGTAGAAGGTCTCGCAGGCCTGCCAGATCAGCCAGTCCCGCAGCTTCGGCCGGGCCAGCGCGACCAGCGGCAGCAGCCAGAGCACGTACTGCGGCGAGTACACCTTGTTCACCAGCAGGAACGCGGCGACCACCAGGAACGCCAGTTGCGCGAACCGCGGCGGCTTCGGCGCCATCAGTCCGAGAATCGCGATCGACAGGCAGAGCCCGGCGAAGATCACGATGTTGAGCTGGTTGACGTCGGCGACCTCGTGCTTGGCCAGCTTCAGCACGTACCAGATCGAGCCGTAGTCGCTCTCCCGCTCGTCGTTGAAGACCCAGAACGACAGCCACTCGTTCTTGGCCAGCAGGTAGATCGGCGCGTTGACCAGCGCCCAGGTGACGACGCCCGCGAAAGCCGCGACGAACCACTGCCAGAGCTTGCGTCCTCGCAGACAGACGATCAGCAACGGCCCGAGCAGCAGGAACGGGTAGAACTTCGCCGCGGTACCGAGGCCGAGCAGGATTCCGAACCAGACCGGTTTACCCCGGGACCAGGCGTACATGGCGCCGGCTGTGAGCACCACGGCGAACAGGTCCCAGTTGATCGTCGAGGTGAACGCCAGCACCGGCGCGGCCGCGACGTACAGGGCGACGAGGGGCTGACCACGAGCGCCGCCCGGGCGGCGTGCGACGCCCCGCGCGGTGGCTGCCGTCAACCCGACCAGGATGAGCGCGCAGATGAAGAGCATCGCGACGTTCACGACGAAGAAGACCCCGGCGGTGTCCCGCTTCTGCTCGACCGTCAGGTCCTGCTTCGGGTCGCCGGTGATCAGCCAGGTGATCTGCGCCGCGACCTCCATGAAGCCACCGGTCAGCACCGGGTACTCCAGGACCGGGTAGTTGCCGGTGTCCAGGAACGGCCGGTTGCCCTCGGCGAAACCGCGCTCCTGGTAGAGGTAGCCGATGTCGGAGTAGCACAGCGCCTTGAACGGCCGCCAGCTCTGGCGATCCCAGCCCGCCTCCATGCAGGGCGCCTTCTGCAGCACACCGAGCGCGAAGGTGATCGTGCAGACGGCCAGCACGATCCGCAGCGGCGTCCACCAGGACGAACTGATCCGGGCGAACCGCCCGGTCGGACCGCCGAGGCCCACGGTCAGGCCGGCGACGGCCGGATCGACCTCGGCCGGCCGGGCCTGCGAGTCCTGGGCACTTGGTGGCGTCACGGGGGCCATCGTCTCCTATCCGCTCCACCGCCCTGGCAGGCGGCGCCCGCCAGGTTACCCAGGATGTCCACCCGCGTGCCTCATCCCCGCCCTACCGCGTGCCACGAACCACGGAAGGACAAGCGTTTCAGCGCCGCGAGGTCAGGTGGATGCGGTAACGGAACGTGTCGAACCGGGCGGTGCCGGCGTCGTCGGTGGGAGCGGTGCTGAACAGGGCGATCCGGGCGCCTCGGTAGTCCGACCAGGAGGCCGTGTCGGTGTTGCCGAGCGGATCGAAGGTCGTGCAGTCGAGACTGTAGGCGTAGGTGACGTAGTCGCGCTCGTCGATGACCAACTGCAGCCAGAGTGGGCCGCTCTCGACCAAGGGTCCGGTAGCTGAGTGCTCACCCGTGGTGGCCAGGCGAAACAGGTCGCCCTCGCGGGTGACGGTGATCGAGGAGCTCCGGCGGCACAGGACCCCCAGACCGGCAGTCTGCTCGTCAGCGAAGTCGTCGGTGTGCAAGCGGATGCTCGCGGTCGAGCCCGCGGTGCCGAGCAGGCGTCTGGTGAGGGTGGACGGCACAGCTCGGAGGTCGTCGGAACGCAGTGGCCGCGAAGCACGCAGTACGAGGCCGTCGGCGAGGGTCCACGAGCCGATGCGCGGTGCGTGGTTCCACTCCCAGTCCGGGGCCAGTTCGCCGGCGTCGAAGTCGTCATCGAAAGCCAGTGCCGCCTGCGGCGCGGCCGGCACGGGTGACTGTGCGCGCCAGACCATCCTGCCCGGTGCGTCAGCCGCCCCGACCACAGGCCAACCGTCGATCCACCGGACCGGAAGAACGCTGACCGGACGGCCGTCGGCATAGCCGCCCCGGCCGTGGTGGGTGATCAAGGACCACGAACCGTCGGCGTGGTCCACCAGGGCACCCTGGTTCGGCTCCCGTTCGCGATCGGGACCAAGCCCTTGAAGGAGAAGACGTTTCTCCCAGGGACCACTCAGCGAGGCGGCCCGCATGATGACGAGTACCCGGTTGCCCTCACCGCGGACCTCGTTGTGCAGCACGTAGTACCGGCTGCCGAGCTTGTAGATCTTGTTGCCCTCGCTGGTGTGCCAGTCGTCAATGACTGTTCTGTTCCCCAGGTCGATGGACCTGCCGTCCGGACTCATGGGGATCAGCCACGTGATCCAGGCACCGCGACCAGGCGAGCTCGCCACGAGCCACGCGCGGCCGTCGTCGTCCCACAGCGGACACGGGTCGTCCCAGCCGGTCTCGTCGCTCAGCCGGTGCAGAGGCGTCCAGGGGCCGACCGGATGCCCGGTCCGAGCGGTACTCCGGCCCCAGTACGCCGATGTCCGGTACGGCCGCCCCGACGTGTCGCCACGAGACCAAGTCGCGCGAGTGCAGGATCGCCATCCCCGGCGAGTACTGGAAGGTCGAAGTGATCATCCAGTAGTCGTCACCGACCCTGATCACGTCGGGATCGGAGTAGTCACCGGGAAGAACCGGATTGGCGTAGGAGCCGATGCCGACGTGGCGGACCGGCCGGCGAGGTGCCGGCCGGTCCGATCGGGCTACTTGGGAACCTTGTCGTAGGCGGTCTGCTGGATCTCCAGGTAGCGCTTCAGGCCGAGGCCGTCGAGGCCCTTGACGTAGCTGTCCCAGTCCTTCGTGACGTCCTTGGAGCCGGTGATGAACTGCAGGGCGTTCTGCTGGACGTAGTTCTCGATGTTCGTCTGCAGGGTCGCCACCTCGCTGCCGAGGGACGGGTCGATCCACACCTTCCAGTACGGGTAGACCTGCGCCTTGTCCTCCTTGCCGTCGTACAGCTTGGTCGCCTCGAACAACCGGCGCTCGTAGCCCGCCTGGTTGTAGATGTCGGTGTTGATCGACTCGGCGGCCCGGAAGTCCGCGGTGTTGTTGTACTGCGCGATCGCCTGCCACGCGGTGTTCGGCGGCTTGGCGCCAGCCTTCTGCGGGATCTGCCGGTAGAGCGGCTTGACCGACTTGTCGAGCGCCACCTCACCAGCCTGCGGCTTCGCCCAGGTCTTGCCCTCGGTGCCGAACATGCCGTTGATCTCGCCCTCGGGAGTGAACAGGTAGTCGAGCATCTTGATCGACTGGATCTGCACCTCGGGGCTCGCCTTGTTGGTCAGCGCGAAGGTGGCGCCGGGCACGCTCGGGAAGTTGTACGCCGAGAAGTTCGAGCCGTTCGGCCCGGTCAGCGGGGCCACCGCGTCGTACTGCTTGTCCCGGCCGTCGGGCTGTCCGAGGGTGACGAAGATGCCAGGGTGCAGCACTGTCGCCGAGCCCAGGATGACGGTGCCGGTGTTGTCACCCTGCTGCTGCAGCGCGTCCGCGTTCTGGGTGAAGGCGCCCTTGTCGATCAGGCCCTCCTTGTAGAGCGAGTTCAGGTAGGCGAGGCCTTCGCGCCAGCCGTCCTTGTTCGCCTGCAGGTCCACCTTGCCGTCCCGCAGTACCAGCGCCGAGTTGTTGTTGCCGCTGGTGCCCTGCGGGTCGTAGATGAAGGCGTTCATGAAGTACGGGATCAGCGAGTCGCGGACGTCCGCGCTGAGCGGGATCTCGTCCGCCTTGCCGTTGCCGTTCGGGTCCTTCGTCTTGAAGGCCTGCAGCACCGTGCGCATCTCGTCGGGTGTCTTCGGCTGCTGCAGCCCGAGCTTCTTCAGCCAGGTCGAATTCATCCAGAGCTTGCCCTGGTAGGAGCAGTGGTAGCAGTCGACCCACTGCGGCATCCCGTAGATCTTGCCGTCGGGCGCGGTCGCCATCGCCTTGTAGTCGGGGTTGGAGTCCAGCGCCTTCTTGATGTTCGGCGCGTACTGGTCGATCAACTGGTTCAGCGGCAGTACGACGCCCTGGTTGGCCAGCCGGAGCAGGTCCGCCTGGGTGAACTGGTCCACCCACGGGATCAGCAGGTAAAGGTCCGGGTAGTCGCCGCTGGCCAGCGAGATCTGCCGTTTCTCCTTGGCCGGCCCAGCGTCGTACGTGCTGGTCTGCCACTTGAAGGTGATGTTGAACATCTGGGTCATCTTCTGGCTGAACTCGTTCTTCGCCAGGTTGAAATCGGGTCCCTGGGGGGCGAAGACGTTGATCGTGACCGCCGGGTTGCCGGTGATGGTCGGCAGCGGTTTGCCGGCCGCGTCGGACGCGTCCGTGCCGCCGGTACAGGCGGCCAGGGCGAGGGCGGCCAGGCTGAGCCCGGCGACCACCGTGGACCGGGTCACTCTGGAGCGAACAGTCATCTTTGTTTCCTTACTCGGTTGACTGGCACTGCGGCACGCTCGATCAGCCCTTGACGGCGCCGATCATGATGCCCTTGGTGAAGTAGCGGGCGACGAGGGGATAGATCAGCAGGACCGGCACGCTGGACACCACGATCAGCGAGTACTTGAGCAGGTCGGCCATCTGCTGGCGCTGCAGCATCACGGACGCGTCGACCGCGCCGCCGCTGTAGGTGTTGAGGATCAGCACGTTGCGCAGGACGAGCTGCAGCGGGAACAGATCCGGGTTCTTCAGGTAGATCAGCGCGTCGAAGTACGAGTTCCACTGCAGGATCGCGTACATCAGCGCGACCACGGCGATCATCGGTTTGGCCAGCGGGATCACCACCGACCAGAGGAACCGCAGGTCGCTCGCCCCGTCCAGCTGCGCGGCCTCGGCGAGCTCGTCCGGGATCGCCGTCCGGAAGTAGGTCCGGGCGATGATCACCTGCCAGACGCCGATCGCCTGCGGGATGATGAGCGCCCACCGGGTGTCGAGCATGCCGAGCGACTGGACCACCAGGTACGTCGGGATCAGGCCGCCGGAGAACAGCATCGTGAAGAGGATCAGGCTCATCACCAGGTTCCGGCCGACGAAGGTCTTCCGCGACAACGGGTAGGCGATGGCGATGGTGAGGGTGACGCTGATCAGGGTGCCGAACACCGTGTAGAACAAGGAGTTCGCGTAGCCCTGGATCACCTGTGGGTTGCCCAGCGCGGTCTCGTAGCCGCGCAGGGAGAAGTCGACCGGCCAGAGCGTGACCCGCCCGGCCGACACCGCCTCCGGGCTGCTGAACGAGCTGGCCACGATGTACATCAGCGGCAGCAGCACGATGGCCAGGAAGACCAGTAGCAGCAGGTAGACGAAGAACATGAAGACCTTGTCGGTCCGGGGCTCGTGGATCCGGCGCGCCCGCTCCGCCCGCGACGCCGCCCTCATGACCACAGTCCGTTGCCGGTGACCCGTTTGGCGATCACGTTGACGAAGAGCAGCAGGAGCAGGTTGATCACCGAGTTGAACAACCCGACCGCGGTGGCCAGGCTGAAGTCGGCGTTCAGCAGGCCGGTCTTGTAGACGTAGGTGGCGATGATCTCGGACTGGCTGAGATTCAGCGGGTTCTGCAGCAGGAACGCCTTCTCGAAGCCGATCGCCATGATGTTGCCGACGCCGAGCACCAGGATGATCACCGCCGTCGGCAGGATGCCGGGGATGTCGACGTGCATGATGCGTCGCAGCCGGCCGGCGCCGTCGACCTTGGCGGCCTCGTGCAGCGCCGGGTCGATGCCGGCCAGCGCCGCGAGGTAGATCACCGCCGAGTAGCCGGCGGTCTGCCAGATCTCCGACCACACGTAGATGTGCCGGAAGTACGACGGATCCCCGAGGTAGTCGATCGCGTCGACGCCGAAGAACCCCAGCCCGCGGTTGACGATGCCCAGCCGCGGCGCCAGCACCAGGATGGTCATCGAGACGACCACCACGGTGGAGATGAAGTACGGCGCGTAGGTGACGAGCTGGACCGACCGCTTGAAGAATCCCTGGCGGACCTCGTTCAGCGCCAGCGCGAGGATGATCGCGATCGGGAAGCTGGCGATCACCGTGTAGAAGGAGAGCAGGAAGGTGTTCTTCACCAGGTTCCAGAACACCGGGTTGCTGAAGAAGGCGTCGAAGTTCTTCAGCCCGACCCAGTCGCTGCCCCAGATTCCGGCGATCACGTTGTAGTTCTTGAAGGCCAGGACGGCGTTGGACATCGGGATGTACTTGAACACCGCGAAGTACAGCAGCGGCAGGATGAGCAGCAGGTAGAGCTGCCAGTGGTAGCGGAGGCTCTTCTTGAGGGCGCGGATCCGGGCCCCCGGGGGGCGGCGCCCGCGTGGCGGCACCCCCGAGGCCTCCGGCCTCCGCATCGTCAGTGTCATTGGGCCTCCCTTTCGACTGGCAACTCAGTCGGTGGCAACTCAGTCGCTGATGACTCAGCTCCAGCCGAGTCGGCTGGGCACGCCGGCGGTCAGCGCCACCGGTGTGCGGTTGTCCCCGTGACGCACCACGACTTCCCGGTCCCGGTCGGCCGTCAGAACCACTCCGACCCCGGTCGCCGACCACTCGAGGTCGACGGTCACACCGCCGCGCGCTCGCAGGCCGGTCGCCCTTCCGCCCGACCAGTCGGCCGGGATCGCCGGCAGTACCTCGAGCTCGCCGGTGTGGCTCTGCAGCAACATCTCGGCGATGCCCGCAGCCGAACCGAAGTTGCCGTCGATCTGGAACGGCGGGTGAGCGCAGAACAGGTTCGGATACAGGCCTGCCCCACTGCCGACGTAGTCCGTCCCGGTGTCGTGGGCTGGGGTCAGGAGTTCCTGGATCAGGCGGTGTGCGGCCGCGCCGTCGTGCAGGCGGGCGCGCAGGCAGATCTTCCAGGCGAGCGACCAGCCGGTGGCACGGTCACCCCGCAGATCGAGAGTCTGGGCAGCGGCTGCGGCCAGGGTCGCAGTACCGGATGGGGTGATCGCGTCGCCCGGGTAGAGGCCGACCAGGTGGGACACGTGCCGGTGGTGCGGGTCGACCTCGACCAGGTCCTCGGCCCACTCCTGTAGTTGCCCCCCGCTACCAATGGACGGGTCGGGGATGCGCTTGCGAGCGGACGTCAGATCGTCGACCAGCGGATCGGTGAGGCCGAGCAGGTCAGCGCTCTGGGCACACCTGGCGAACAGATCGGAGATCAGCGCCAGGTCCATCGTGGACGACGTCGTCAGCGACGCGGGCTCGCCGTCGCTTGCAACGAAGTCGTTCTCCGGGGAGGTGGAAGGCGAGGTTCCGAGGCTGCCGTCAGGCAGTTCCACCAGCCATCCGAGGCAGAACTCGGCTGCGCCTCTCAGCGTCGGCCAGACTCGGCGGAGGTAGTCCAGATCCTCGGTGAACTCGTAGTGGTCCCATAGGTGCCGGCACAACCACGCGCCGGCCATCGGCCAGTTCGACCACTTGGGGTCGCCGTCCACCGGGATCGTCCAGCACCACGCGTCCGCGTTGTGGTGCGCTGTCCAGCCGTCGAGCCCGTAGCGTTCACTCGCCGTACTGCGGCCCGCCCGCGCCAGGTCCTCGACGTACCGGAGCAGTGGTTCGTGGCACTCGGCCAGACCGGTCGTCTCCGCGGGCCAGTAGTTCATCTCGGTGTTGATGTTCACCGTGTAGTTGGAGCTCCACGGCGGCCGCAGTTCCTCGTTCCAGATCCCCTGCAGGGTGGTGGGCAGTCCGCCGGGACGGGAACTCGCGATCATCAGGTAGCGGCCGTAGTTGAACAGCAGGGCCACCAGGCCCGGGTCCTCGGCAGCGGTCGCCAGTCGGGTGTCGGTGGCCAGTGACTGCCGCTCCGGATCGGCTCCGAGTTCCAGGACAGAGCGACGGAACAAGGCGCGGTGATCCTCGACATGCTCGGTCAGGAGTTCGTCGTACCCCCGAGCAAGAGCGGCAGCCACCCGCGCGTTCGCCGTCTCCCAGCACTCCTCGGCCGTGCGAGTCGGTGGCTCGAACGGCCCGGCATACCCCGTCTCGGTCGACAGCACCAGCGTCACTTCTTCCGCATCGCTGACCGTCAGGCCGTCGGCGTCAGCCCGGCTCGACCCGTCCGAGCGAACCGCCAACGCGATCGCGGCGCTCATCCCCCGGTCGTCCTCGTCGGAGTACCGCACCGGCTCCGCGACCTGCCTGTGCGGCGGCGCCACGTCCGCCGGGCACTCCAGCAACAGCCCTAGTCCGTCCGCCTGCGGCCGAGCCTTCAGCTGCGAGGTCACCCGTACGCCGACCGACAGCGCGCCGACTCGGGAACTCCGCAACCGCAGCACCAGCACCCCGGCCGGCGCGCTCACGAAGACCTCCTGCCGCACGGTGACCCCGGCGAGCTCGTACTCCGCGACGGCAACCGCGGCGTCCAGGTCGAGCACGCGGCGGTACTCCCCCGGCGCGTCCGAGGGATTCCGGCCGTCGACCTTCACGTCGAGTAGCAGATCTCCGAACGGCATATAGGCCTGCGAATGGCCGGCCTGGAATCCCCGGGCCAGGGCCTGGGCCGATCGGATGTCCCCGGCCGCGAGCGCGGTACGGACCCGATCGACGGCGGCGGCTCCGACCTCCCCGAGGGGCGTCGCCAGCAGGCGCGTCGCCTCCGGGCTGCCCGACCAGCACGTCTCGTCGTTGAGGCCGATCCGGTCGACGCCCACACCGCCGAAGCACATCGCCCCGATCCGGCCGTTGCCGAGCGGGAGCGCCTCCAGCCAGGTGGCGGCGGGCCGGTCGTACCGCAGCAGCGTCTCGCTGGTCCGGTCCGCCCCGATCAGGTCATTCATCCGAGGTCTCCTCCGCCACGCCGTGGCAATCATCATATGAATTGCCGGGATCGTAGCGCTGGTCTAGCCTCCGGTCTAGACTCTGGCGCTCTGTTCGTAATAATTCATCTGCTCTATATTCGGCTTATCTTCTGGGAGGTCCCATGGCTCGCATCACCTCGGCCGAGGTCGTCGACGTCCGTTTCCCGACCTCGCTGACCCTTGACGGCTCGGACGCGATGAACAAGGACGGCGACTACTCAGCCGCCTACGTGGTCCTGCACACCGACGATCCGGCCCTCAGCGGGCACGGCTTCACGTTCACCATCGGCCGCGGGAACGACCTGTGCGTCGCCGCCGCCGCGCAGCGGGCCGAGCCCTTGATCGGCCGCGACGTCGATGACCTCGTGGGCGACCTGGGAGGTGCCTACCGCGAGCTTCAGTCCGACACCCAGTTGCGCTGGCTCGGCCCGGACAAGGGCGTCGTCCACCTGGCCCTCGCCGCGGTGATGAACGCGGTGTGGGACCTGGCCGCCCGGCGCGCCGGCAAGCCGTTGTGGCGACTGCTGTCCGAGATGTCCCCTGTGGAACTGGTCGACGCGGCAGACCTGAGCTACCTGTCCGACGTCCTCACCCGCGACGAGGCGATCGCGCTGCTGGCGAAGCAGGCGGACGGCCGGGCCGCCCGGATCTCCGAGCTCGAAGCGACGGGCTACCCCTGCTACACCACGTCGGCCGGGTGGCTCGGCTACTCCGACGACAAGCTGCGCGGACTGTGCGAGGAAGCCGTTGCCGCAGGCTACAAACACGTGAAGCTCAAGGTGGGCGCCGATCTGGCCGACGACATCCGGCGCTGCGGCATCGTCCGCGAGGTGATCGGCCCGAAGGCCGGGCTGATGATCGACGCCAACCAGGTCTGGGACGTGCCGGAGGCGATCGAGTGGGTCCGGGCGCTGGCGGAGTTCGAGCCGTTGTGGATCGAGGAGCCGACCAGTCCGGACGACGTGCTCGGGCACGCCGCGATCCGCCGGGCGGTCGCGCCGACCGGCGTCGCGACCGGTGAGCACGGGATGAACCGGGTGCTGTTCAAGCAGTTCTTCCAGGCCGATGCGATCGACTTCTGCCAGCTCGACGCCGCCCGGCTGGGCAGCATCAACGAGATCCTCGCGGTCTACCTGCTGGCCGCGCGGTTCGGCGTACCGGTCTGTCCGCACGCCGGCGGGGTCGGCCTGTGCGAGCTCGTCCAGCACCTGTCGATCTTCGACTACGTCGCCGTGTCCGCGAGCCTCGAGGGACGCGTCACCGAGTACGTCGACCACCTGCACGAGCACTTCGTCGATCCCTGTGTGGTGCGCGACGGTGCGTATCAGTTGCCCTCCGCCGCCGGATACAGTGCCGAGATGCACAGGCGGTCGTTGGCGGCGTACACCTTTCCGTCCGGCACCTACTGGGCCTCGCGCGGCACCTCGGAGTCGGTCGCGTGAGCGTACGCACCGCCAGCTCCGACCCGCCCGCCGAGAAGGAGGACGTCCGCATGAGCACTACGACGGGTGGGTCCCAGACCGACGTTGTCGTGCAGGGCATCAAGCAGTTGATCGTGGACGGCACTCTCAAGGCCGGCGACCGGCTCCCGGTCGAGAAGGACCTCGGCGAGGCGCTGGGCGTCTCCCGCGGACCGCTGCGCGAGGGAGTCCGCGCGCTCTCGATCATGGGCGTGCTCGAGACCCGGCAGGGTGACGGCACGTATGTGACCGCCCTCGACTCCTCGTTGCTGATGGCCCCGATGGGCTTCGTCGTCGACCTGCAGGATCGCAGCGGCGCTCACTACCTGCACGCCGTACGGCGGATGCTCGAGACCGAGGCGGCCGCGCTGGCGGCGGCCAGAATCAGCGCGGCGGCGATCGCCGCCGCGGACGCGATCCTGCGGCAGACCGAGGCGGAACTGGCCGGCGGCGACCCGAACCACGAGGCCCTGATCGACAACGACATCGCCTTCCACCGGCTGATCGCGCAAGAGACCGGGAACCCTGTGCTGGAAGCGTTGATCGGCGCACTGAGCGGGCGCACGGTCCGCGACCGGTTGTGGCGATCGATCAGCCAGACCGGTGCGGACGAGGCGACCCACGGCGAACACCGGGCCATCCTCACGGCGCTGGCCGAGCACGATCCCGATCGCGCGCGGGTCCGGATGGCGGCACACCTGTTCGCCGTCGAGGACTTCCTGCACGAGCAGCCTCCCGGCGAGACACCACCCGCTGACAGCCACTGACCTCTTGGGAGCTGGATGACCCTGCTCTGGCGTACTGCGAACCTGACCCTCACCTTCTCCCTCGACGACGGACCGGTCCGGCTGGTCTCACTCCGGTCGAATAGCGACACTCCCCCAGCGGCGACCGATCAGCCGTTGGTGGAGGTGTCCGCGATCGGGCACGGCCGGGCGCCGGGGACCCTCCGCCATGTCGGCACGATCCTCGGCAGCCGACTGCGGTACGTGTCGCACGAGAGCACCGACGACTCATTGCGCATCGTCCAGGAGGACGTTGACACCGGCCTCCGGATCACCAGCTTCTTCAGCGCGACCGAGGGCATCCAGACCTGGACCGAGGCCAGGCTCACCGGGCCGGGCTCACTCGAGCTCGACTTCCTCAGCTCGGTGGTGGTCGGGCTCGAGTCGGTCGACCTCGATCTCGTTGCCGGTGACAACGACTGGATGGCGGAGAGCCGGTGGAGCGTCCGGTCGCTGCGGGACATCGGCCTGCCCGGGATCCAGCGCGCGCCGCACCATCCCGTCGCCCGCAGCCGGCACGCGACCACCAGCCGTGGTTCCTGGTCGACGGGTGAACATTTGCCTACCGGCGTACTCCTGGCCGACGGCTACGCGCTCGGCTGGCAGATCGAGCACAACGGGCCGTGGCACTACGAGCTCGGCGAGACCAAGGTCGGCGGGTATCTCCTGCTCAGCGGTCCCACCGATCAGGAACACCAGTGGACGACGACAATCGGGGGTGACCGGGCCTTCACCACCGTGCCGGTCTCGCTCGTCGTCGGTACCGGGCAGGACGACGCCTTCGCCGCGCTCACCCGGCAACGCCGCTCGCTGCGGCGACGCCGCCTGGTCGACGACCGGATGCCCGTGGTCTTCAACGACTACATGAACACGTTGATGGGCGACCCCACCACGGAGAAGTTGCTGCCGTTGATCGATGCCGCGGCCGAGGCCGGTGCGGACTACTTCTGCATCGACGCCGGCTGGTACGCCGAGGGCGACTGGTGGAGCACGGTCGGCGCGTGGCAGCCCTCGACCACCCGCTTCCCGAACGGGTTCGGCGAGGTGATCGACCGGATCCACCAGCGCGGCATGGTGCCCGGGCTCTGGCTGGAGCCCGAGGTGGTCGGCGTCGACTCGCCGCTGGCGCGGGAACTCCCCGACGACGCGTTCATCACCCGGCGCGGGATTCGCGTCGCGGAGCACGGCCGCCACCTGCTGGACCTCCGCAGTGCGGCGGCCCGCAAGCACCTCGACGACACGGTCGACCGGCTGGTCTCGGAGTACGGCATCGGCTTCTTCAAGCTTGACAACAACACGATGACCGGACCCGGCACCGACGCCGGCGGGACATCCCTCGGCCAGGGTTTGCTGGAGCACAACCGGGCTCACCTGACCTGGCTCGACGACGTACAGGCGCGTCATCCTGAGCTGTTGCTGGAGAACTGCGCGTCGGGGGCGATGCGGATGGACTACGCGGTGCTCTCGCGGCTGCACCTCCAGTCGACCTCGGACCAGCAGGACCCGTTGCTCTACGCACCGATCGCGGCAGCCGCGCCTGCCTCCGTGCTACCCGAGCAGGCCGGCAACTGGGCCTATCCCAGGACGGGCATGTCGAAGGAGGAGTTCACCGTCTGCCTGGTGAACGGGATCCTCGGCCGGCTGTACCTGTCCGGCCATCTGAACCAAATGACTGCGGAAGAGCTCGCCCTGGTCCGCGCCGCTGTCGCTGCCCACCGGGTTGTCCTCGAGAACCTCGAGAACCTTGTCCCGTTCTGGCCGCTCGGCCTTCCCGGCTGGACTGACGAGTGGGTCGCGTTGGGGTTGTGCGGCACCACCGCCTCCTACCTCACCCTCTGGCACCGCCAACCCGGCCCAGCAACGATCACCTTCCTGCTGGAAGGCGTGGTCGCCGACTTCTTCCCCGACCACGCGGATGGTTGGACCTACACCCGGACCGACGGCGAACTGACCGTCTCCACCACCGTCGGGGAGCCCTCTGCCCGGGTCATCACTGTCAACCAGTGACCGCTTCCAGGATGGACATGCGGCTGTTGGTGTCGAGGACACGGTTCAGGCGGAGACCTGCTGCGGTGAAGAGAGCGGCGTACTCCGCTTCGGTGCGCTCTCGGCCGCCGGGGAGGACGAGCATGTTGAGGTCGGAGAAGGCCGCGAGGACCTCCTGACCGCGTCTGCCGAGGACGAGTTCGACGACCAGTACTACGCCACCCGGGTTGAGCGACGCGGTACAGGTGCGGAGGATCTCCACGCAGCGGTCGTCGGGCCAGTCGTGCAGGATCGACTTCAGCAGGTACGCATCCGCGGCCGGCACACCCTCGAAGAAACTGCCGGCGACCGATGACCACCGCGACTCCAGCGCCGGGTCCCTCGGCTTGGCTGCGACCACGTGGGGCAGGTCGAAGACCGTGCCACTGAGGTGTTCGCTCTCGGTCAGCACCGCCTCCAGGAGGATGCCCTGGCCCCCGCCGATGTCGACAACACTGCTCAGCCCGGAGAAGTCGTACGCCGTGGCCACCGCGACGGCAACCGACGAGGTGAGCGCGGCCATGTTGTCGTTGAAGATCGCGTTGTGCTGCGGCTGACCCTGCCGATGGGTCCACACGTCATGCCCGTGCAGGGCCTCGAACGCGTTCTCACCCGTCCGCACACTGTGAAGGAGCTGACCCCACGCCGCCCAGAGCGCCGGGTCCTGCAGAGTCCGGGCCAGCGGACGCAGACTCCCCGCTACGTTCGACAGCAGGCCCGCGCCGACAGCTGTGTTGCTGTAGGCACCATCGTGCTCGGCGTAGACACCGACAGCGACGAGTGCTCGCAGCAACCGCCGCAATGTGTCCTCGTCCGCGCCGACCGCCTTCGCCAGGTCGGCAGCGGTGCGTGGCCCGCGGGCCAACTCGTCGGACAGGCCGAGCTCGGCAGCGACGCTGAGCGCCGCGGAGGTACGAAAACCGGTGACCATCGACTGCAGCGTCGCAAGGGAGTCCATGGCCCGATCATCCGCTCAATCGGGAGTTGGCGATAGACACCAGTCGGCCGACCACACCCCCAGTGGGAGTGGCCGGCCGAAGCGTGGCGTCGAAGCGTCAGGCTGCCGGGGGCATCAGGACGGAGTCGATCAGGTAGACCGTCGCGTTCGCGGTCTTCACCCCACCACAGATGACCTTGGCGTTGTTGACCATCAGGTTGTCACCCGAACCGGTCACCGTGACCGCCTGCTTCTCGACCGTGGTCTGGCTCCCCACCACCGCGTCCGGCGCCAACTGACCCGGCACCACGTGATAGGTCAGGATCTTGGTCAGCAACGCATCATCGGTCTTCAACGTGTTCACCGTCGCCGCCGGAATCTTCGCGAACGCCGTGTCCACCGGCGCGAACACCGTGAACTCACCACCGTTCAACGTCGACACCAGGTCGACCTTCGGGTTCAGCTTGCCCGACACCGCCGCCACCAACGTCGTCAGCAACGGATTCCCCGACGCCGCCGTCGCCACCGGCGCCGCCGCCATCCCGTCCACCGAACCAGCACCGGTCGGGTTCGCCTTCGCATAATCGGCACACCCCGGACCGACCAGACCCGCCGCGTTGTCCATCGACGAAGACATACTCGGAGTCGCAGCCGGCGCCGACGACGTACTGGTCGACGGACTACCACTGGAGGCGTCATCACTACCACCACACGCGGCGGTGACGAAGAGCAGGGACAGCGCGGATGCGGCGATGCCTGCGCGAACGAGGTTCTTGGACATGACGAACTCTTTCTCTGGGGGAACGATTCGGTCGATGCCGCGTTGCTCGCGACTGACATCGGTACTTCGATACCGTCGCCCGGCCGGATGGGTACGCATCCGGACTTCCTTGAAAACAAGGAACCGCCGGGGAGTGTGTCGTCTCACTCCCCGGCGGTTCTTCGTTGCCCAGGGCATGCTTGTCCATGGCATGCCCTGTCCCCAGCTACCGAGGCCAGGACGCCTCGGTGACCACTCCCCCGCTGACCTCCACCGTCAGCCGCACCGGTCCGTCGGGCCGGACGTACAGCTCATAGCTCCCCTCGGGGACCTCGAAGAAGACCGCCGAGTGCGCTATCTCGCCGTCCGGCGAGGGCCGCGGCACGACCGCCACATGAGGGAACGCGTGTCCATGCCCGTGACCATGTCCGTGTCCGTGCCCGTGCTCATGCCCGTGCAGGCCCGCCGGGCGCAGCTCGATCTCCTCGCCGTCCAGTTCGGCCGGCATCGCGATGACCAGGGCGCCGATGTCGCCACCGATGTCCAGGAGTACCGATGATCCCTTGCCCGCATGGGGATTCTCCACCGCGTTCATGACGCTGCCGGGATGCCCGGCCTGGACTGGGAGCCACCAGCCGGCGTCCCGAGGTACGGGAACGACGTCAGGTAGTCGGAATTCGTGTTCGACGTACCGTCCTTGATCGCGCCGGCGGCGGCATCCGGCTTGTAGGCCTTGTCGACCAGCGGGATGGTCAGTCCGGCGATCGCACGTAGCTCGACGGTCACGACATCGTCGAAAACCCTGCGCCCGTTGGGGAATCCGGCCGCGTCGCCCGCCACCAGGCCGAGCGGGTTCGGCGACTTGGCCGGCGGTACGGCGACGTTGAGCCGCAGCATGTCCGCCTGCACCGGACCGGTGAAGTTCTGGAACCCCGGTACGACGCCCTTCGGGATCCCGGTCAGCAGGATCGCCGCGAGATCGGCGCGGGGCTTCTTGTAGGCCGCCAGGTTCGGGAAGACGCCCGGGTACAGCACCGGGAGCAGTCCGCCGAGCTCGGGCTTCGTGACGTACTTGGCGAAACGCTTGTCCTCGCCGGGCGCCAGGCTGTTCCACTTGTCCTTCTCGGCCATCGGCACGATGACCTCGTTGAACAGCGGGTTGCCCAGCCGCGAGACCTGCTTGTACGGGCCGTGCCCGATCGGCACGCCGCCGTCGAGAATCCTGGACTGCTGACGACTCGCGGACGCGTAGACCCCGATCACCGACTTCGGGTCGAGCACGTCCTTGGGCCTCCTGCCGTCCCGGGTGAGGTCCGTGATCGGGACCTGCAGCGCGATGGTGTGCACGTTCGACCCCTGCAGGCCGTTCACGCCCATCGCCGCGGCCGACGGGATCAGGTGCGCCATCTGGAACGGTCGCAGCGTGGCGAGGTCGAAGATGCTGCCCAGGTCGGCGAAGAACCCGTCCGCACGCTGGCCCGCGAACACCTTGCGATTGGTGCCGAAGGTGTAGATCGCCTGACGGCCGAGCCTGGCGTAGTTCGGCGTACTGCGGACGCCGACGTTGACAGGTGGCGCCCCCAGGTTGCGGGCGAGCACGCGGGCCCGGCCGTTCTCCACCCGGGTCACCGAGTAGTACTGCGGCCGGTTCCAGCTCTTGTCCTTGATCGAGGTGATCGGTCCGGTGTTGTACAGGAAGCTCTTCTTGTTCCGGATCACGGCGTTGAAGCGGAACTGGTAACTGATGTCCGCCCGGCCGGTCCCTGAGTTGGAGATGTGGATCTGGTAGAGCACGTCGTCGCCGAACTCGTAGAAGTTCGGCCCGCCGTACGGGTTCTGGAACGGGATGAAGTTGGCGATCAGGGTCACCGTGTCCGGTTTGTCAGGGCTGACGAACGCGTAGACATCGGTGTTGTCGGCGACCGGGTCCTTCGAGATCTCCGGCGCTTCGCGGTGCGAAGACATGACAATTCCTCCAGTGCGGGATCGAGTACGAAGTGGTTGACGGTCAGCCGGTCACGCCGGCGAGACGGGCGGCGAGCTCGCGATCGGTCACCAGGACCTCGCGCTCGCCGACCATGATCGCCATCCGTCCGGCCTTGACGTCCTTGACGTGCACGACGAACGACTCCGCGTTCGTCAGGTCCGCCGCCTCCAACTGGGTCCCCGCGCCGGCGGACCGTGCACCGAACACCTGCGGTGCGGCGACCGCGCCAACCGCGCCGACCGCCGCGGCGGTTCCCGCGCCCGCGATCACCAGGAATCCGCGCCGTGTTGCGTCACTCATGACTGTTTCCTTCCCCTGTCTTCCCCGTGGCCCCGACGCCGGCGAGTGCCGTTACGTCCACCCAGCATTCGGCGCCCACCCTTGGAGCGGATGGGTGCGAATTTTCTGGGCGCCGACCGGCCGGGGTTCCGTCAGAGGTCAGACAGGGCGGGGATGCGGTGGCCCGGCGGGGTGAAGGCGGCCAGGACGGTCGCGGTGATGCAGTCGGCGGCCTCATCGGTGGCCAGCCGGCCGGCGTTGATCTCGTCGGCCGCGTTGTGCATCACGCTGTGCATCGTGCCGACCAGCCAACTGGTGGGCAGATCGCTGCGGAACACCCCTTCGGCCTGACCTCGCTCGATCAGGTGCTGCACCCGCTGCATCGGCTCTTCGTGCAGCGCCCGGATCCGGCCGGGCGGCAGCACGCTCTGGGCCGCCAGCAGCAGCGACCGGAACCGGTCCACCAACTGCCAACTGGACTCGATCAGTCGCGCCAGCGCCAGCCGCGGGTCCCCGCTCAGGTCGACCGCCTCGAGCGCGTCATGCCCGTCCTCGATCGCATGGGCGAATGCCGCGTCGACCAGGTCGGCCCGGGACGGGAAGTGGCCGTACAGGGTGACCCGCCCGACGCCGGCGACCTTGGCGATCTCGCTGACGCTGGCGTCCGGGTTCCGGCTCAGGCTCTCGGTGGCCGCATCCAGGATCGCGGCGATGCTGCGCTGCGCGTCCGCCCGCTTGGCCGGCGCCTTGGACTGCGTCACCACGAAACTCCTCTTGTCGAACACCACTGTACGAGTTACGGTACAGGAAATAACTTGAACACCTATGTTCGACTTAATCGATTCGGGAGGGACCGGCATGTCCGGAGAAACCAGCGACGGTCACGTCACGACCGCCGCGGACCCGCGGCGGTGGCGCCTGCTCGCGCTGCTCGGGGTCGCGCAATTCATGCTCATCCTCGATGTCACCGTGGTGGCCATCGCGCTGCCGCACATCGGCGCGGACCTCGGCCTGGCGCGAGACACGCTGACCTGGGTGGTGAGCGCCTACACGCTGATGTTCGGCGGCCTGATGCTGCTCGGCGGCCGGGCGGCGGACCTGTTCGGCTCCCGCCGGGTCGTGCTGACCGGCCTGGTGGTCTTCGTCGCCGCCTCGCTGGTCACCGGGCTCGCCAACAGCGCCGAGGTATTGATCGGCGGCCGGATCGCCCAAGGCATCGGCGCCGCGATCCTTTCCCCCGCCGCGTTGTCGGTAGTCACCAAGACCTTCCAGGGCGAGGAGCGGAACAAGGCGCTCGGCATCTGGTCCGCCCTGGGCGGCGGCGGCTCCGCGATCGGAGTACTGCTCGGTGGTGTCCTCACCGCCGGACCTGGATGGCAGTGGGTCTTCTACATCAATGTGCCGATCGGCGTGGTCGTCCTGATCGCGCTAGGCCGGACGCTGCCCGCCGACCAGCCGGGACCGAGCACCGCCCGCCTCGACCTCCCGGGCGCGCTCCTAGTCACCGCCGGCACCGGGACCGCGATCTACGCGCTGATCAACGCCGGCGACCGCGGCTGGCTCAGCGTCACCACCCTCGGAACGCTGGCCGTGGCCGCCGCCCTGTACGCCGGGTTCGCCATGCTGCAGCGCGCCGTCCGGTCACCGCTGATGGATGTGCGGATCCTGACCAGGCGACCCGTCGCCGCGGGCACCTTCCTGATCCTGGTCGCCACCGCGCTGATGATCGCGGTCTTCTTCCTCGGCTCCTTCTACCTGCAACACCTCAAGGGGTACGGCGCGCTGCGCACCGGCCTGCTCTTCCTGCCGGTGGCGCTCGCCACGATCGTCGGAGCACAGTCGGCCGCCCACGTCATCGGCCGCACCGGTCCCCGGCCGGTCGCGCTGGCCGGAATGACGCTCGCCGCACTCGGCACCGCGCTCCCCGCGTTCTGGGACAGCTCGGTCACGGTCGTGGTCGGGATCAGCGTCGCCGCCGCGGGGATCGGCGCCTCCTTCGTCGCGGCCTCCACGACCGCGTTGTCGCAGGTCGCCCATGACGAGGCCGGGCTGGCATCGGGGATCCTGAGCACCTTCCACGAGTTCGGTGCCGCGCTCGGCGTCGCCGCGGTGTCGAGCATCGCGGCCGCGAGTATCGCCGGCACCAGCAGCACCGGATTCACCCGCGGCTTCACCTTCGCCGCGATCACCGCCGCCGCGTCCGCAGTACTGGCACTGTTCGTCGTACCGGCGGCGAAGCCGGTGGCGAACGCCCTGCGGCACGCGCACTGATCCGCTCCAAGGGGGTGTCGATCTCAGCCGGGTTCGCGCATCGGTGTAGTAACAGTGGAACCTGACGAGCGGGTCCACGGCTGATGATCGAGAGGTGGCAGTGGTGGGGAAATACCTGGTGATGATCTACGACAACGAGGCGAAGTGGGCCGAGGCCGGCCCTCCGGCGGAGGAGGCGAACCACCTGCGGCACCAGGAGTTCGTGCAGGCCAACGGGGCAGCCCTGCGCGGTGGCGCGCAGCTCGGCGGAAGCGACTCGGCGACCTCCATCCGGTCCGACGGGAACGGCGGCTTCGTGGTCACCGACGGCACCTTCGTCGAGACCAAGGAGGTGATGGGCGGGTACTACATCATCGAGGCCGGCGATCTGGACGAGGCACTGGCGATCGCGAAGCAGGTGCCCTCGCCGATGGGCGGGGTCGAAGTACGCCCGATCATCAACTGAGATGAGCGTGACACCGGCGGAGGTCGCCAGCGCGATCGAACAGGCTCACCACCAGGAGTGGGCCTACGTGCTGGCGGCCACCGCACGGGTCGCCGCGGATCTGGATCTCGCCGAGGACTGTGTCCAGGACGCCTACGCCAAGGCGCTCGTGCACTGGCAGGCCGAGGGGATCCCCCGGCGCCCCGGAGCCTGGCTGACCACCGTCGCCACCCGCCGGGCCCTCGAGCAGCGGCGGCGATCGGCGGTGCTCGAACGCAAGCTCCCCCTGCTCGTGCCCGACCCGGTCGACAACGATCCGCAGGACGGCGGCACCGGCGTGTTCCCGGACGACCGGTTGCGACTGGTCTTCACCTGCTGCCACCCGGCGCTCTCGCAGGAGAGCCAGGTCGCTCTCACGCTGAAGCTGGTGTGCGGGCTCTCGTCGGCCGAGATCGCCAAGGCGTTCCTGGTCAAGGAGGCCACCCTGCAGGCGCGGATCACCCGGGCCAAGCACAAGATCGCCAAGACCCGCATTCCGTACCGCGTACCGCGCGTAGGCGAGCTCCCCGAGCGGATCGACGCCGTCCTCGACGTCGTTCATCTGGTGTACTCCGTGGGCAGCACCGCGAAGTTCGGGGATCAGCTGAGCCGGCCGGAGCTCGCCCGGCGGGGTCTCGAGCTGGCGCGGATGGTCCATCTGCTCCTCCCGGACAGCGCCGAGGCCTCGGCGTTGCTCGGTCACCTGCTGCTGGCTCAGTCGCGGGAAGCCGCGCGGGTGGACGACGCCGGCCGGCTGGTGCTGATGCAGGACCAGGATCGCTCACGGTGGGATGGCGAGTTGATTGCCAAGGGCGTCGAATTGGTCGAGGTGGCACTCGGACAGCCGCCGGTCGGCCGGTTCGGGCTGCTGGCCGCGATCGGCGCAGTACATGCCGAGGCTCGACGATGGGAGGACACGGATTGGGACCAGATCCTCGGACTCTATGACCTCCTGCTGGCGCGCTGGCCGTCCCCGGTCGTCGCCCTCAATCGTGCAGTGGCAGTCAGCTATGCCGAGAGTCCCGAGGCTGCCCTTGAAGTGGTGCGAGAGCTGATCGAGGATCCCGCGCTGGCCACGTATCCGTATCTCGCTGCGACTCACGCGGACCTGCTACGTCGCACGGGCCAGCGGCAGGCGGCGCTCACGGCGTACGAGGAGGCTCTGACCTTCACCGACAATGCGGTCGAGGCCGCCTTCCTCAACAAGCGGCTCGACGAACTGCGGTGACGAACATTTCACCGGTGAAGAATCACGGCACCCGGGTGAGCCACTCCTGCGTCCCGAACTTGGACGCGACGCGTCGCCCGGCCTCGTCGAGGGTCTCCTCGTCGATCGTCGACTCGCTCAGCCCGTACCGCCCGGCGAACGATCCGACCAGCCGCTCGATCACCGCGGCCCGCTCGAGACCAGTCTGACTGCGCAGGGGGTCTACCCGCTTGTTCGCGCTGGTGGTGCCCTTGTCCGACAGCTTCTCGCGGCCGATCCGCAGTACCTCGAGCATCTTCGAGGCGTCCATGTCGTAGGCCATCGTGACGTGATGCAGGACCGCGCCGCCGGCGAACCGCTTCTGCGCGGCGCCGGCGATCTTGCCCGCCGGCGAGGTGATGTCGTTGATCGGCTGGTAGGTCGCGGCGATGCCGAGGTCGTTCAGCGCGCCGACCACCCAGTCGTCGAGGAACGCGTAGGACTCGACGAAGGACAGCCCGGACACCAGCGACTCCGGGACGTACAGCGAGTAGGTGATGGTGTTGCCCGGCTCGACGAACATCGCGCCGCCGCCGCTGATCCGGCGGACGACCGTGACGTCGTGCTTCGCGGCGCCGTCCAGGTCGACCTCGTTCGCGAGGGACTGGAAACTGCCGATGATCACCGCGTTCGAGGCCCACTCCCAGATCCGCAGCGTCGGCGGCCGCTCCCCCGAACCGACCTGCTCGGCCAGTACCTCGTCGAGCGCCATCTGCAGCGCGGGCGCCCGCGGTACGTCGTGCACGAACTCCCAGGCGTGGTCCCGCCAGCCGGTCGCACCGGTCAGTGCCCGCCGTACTGCGACCGCCACCGCCTCCGGGGAGAACCCGATCATCTCGACGCCATCGCCCAGCACTGCCCGGACCCGCGCGGCGATCTGCGCCACCGGCAGGGCTATCGGCAGCCCGGCCAGAGCGCCGTTGATCCGCTCCAGCGCGTCATCCGGCTCGAGGAAGAAGTCCCCGCTGATCTGAGCCCGCCGCACCACCTCGTCCACGACATCCAGATCCGCCACTACGAGCTTCCCGCCAGGCACCTTGTATTCACCATGCACGCCTACTGACAACCCGTCGGCGAGCGAGGATGTTCCCGGCCAGAGACGGCTCGACCGGCCGCGGGAATCCTCGCGGCCGGTCCCCTGGTACCGCTCTCGTCCGGATGCCCGATCGTTGCCACTGACAAGTAGTGCCCAGAGCCGTACCTACCGAAGGCATCGAGCGACCGCGAGGTTCCACCTGACTTGGCTCGAGTCAGTGCGCACCGCTGGAGGCCGGGAGCCTTCCTGGAACGCCGTGGCGTGCCGTTCTGCACTGAGTGAGCGCCGGGAAAGCACCCCAACCGAGACTCGATGCGGGCGCGAGCGGCGTAGAATAACACACTTCGGATGCCCCGAAAGGAACACGCCATGACCACCATCGACACCCCTGCCCAACCCGCCCAACGAGTACCCGCCCAACCTGAACCTGCCGCCGAGGCCGCGCCCCAGGCGGTGACTGGAGACCCGTCCCTGATCGGTCTCCCCAGTTTCATCGTGGGATCGGTCGCGCTCGGGCTCGTCCTGGTCGGCTATGTATCAGCGGCGTCGGTCGGGGCATCGCTCGCCATCCTCGTCGCGGCCACCGGCCTGGGCCTGGTGATCGCGGCAGTCTGGGCGGCAGCGGTCGGCCAGAGCGCGGTAGCCGGGGTGTTCGGCATCTTCGCTGGGTTCTGGCTCAGTTACGCAATGCTCGTACTGGGTCTCACACACGACTGGTTCGCCATCCCCGCTGCGGACGCCCTCGACACGCAAGGCCTGTTCCTGATCTCGTGGCTGGTAGTGATCGGGATGCTGACCCTGGCCACACTCCGCCTGCCGATCGCGTACACGGTGCTCTTCGCCCTGATCGAAGCCGCACTGGTGCTGGTCTTGATCGGCACCCTGCAGGAATCGTCGGATGTGCTCCGCGTCGCAGGTGTGGTGGTGTTCCTCTTCGCCGCGGTAGGCGTCTACCTGTTCTTCAGCTCGGCTTCGCAGGCGACAGGCGGAAGAGCGCTTCCGCTCGGACCGCCGCTCGTCCATTGATTGAGCCGCCTCCTCCGGATCAGGCCAGGGGTCCTCAAGGGGTTTCGCCGGCGGCCGACTCGTCGCGGAATCCGATCGTGCGGTGGGTGCCGTCGCACAGTGGCTTGTTGGCGGAGTGTCCGCACCGGCACAGCGTCATCCTGTTACGGGTCTCCAGCGGGCGGCCGTCGGCTCGCAGTACAGGGATGCGCCCGGTGACCCAGAGGGCGCTTGCCTGGCCGTTCTCCTCCTCGAGGACCGAGATCGCCTCGGGAAGGTCGGCTTCGATCGACTCGCCGCCGCGGCTCAGCGCGTAGCTGTAGGAGCCGGAGGGGCAGTGGTCGATCCGGCCCATCACGTCCGAGCGCACGTCGCTGTCGCCCGTGTCGGCGAGCATCTCGGCGATCGGCCTGGTGCGCCCAATGCAGAAGGCGGCGTGGATGCACAGCTCCCCGACCCGCTGCGCCGAGATGCCGATTCCGTCGTGCACGTGCTGCAGTTCGGCGTACGGCCGGACGTCGGCCGACTCGTGGCCGTCGAACCCGACCACCGCGTGGGTTCCGTCGCAGATGGGCTTCGAGCCGGACCGCCCGCACCGGCACAGGGCATACGTATCCTCGGTGTCGATCGCGTCGCCGGTCTGCCAGGTGAGCGAGTCGTTGTTCTCCGACACGATCTTGCGCTTGCGCCTGAGCGGCACCCGCCCGTAGACGACGTACGGCCCGTCACGCAGTACTGCGATCCGCCGGGAGTCGCCCTGGCTCCACCGACGCTCCTCTGGTGCGACGTAGTCGAAGGTGGGCCCTGCCGTCCGGCCTTCTCCGTCGGGCATCCCCATCAGGGCTTCGGCCTGGGCCTTGAGCGCATACATGGTGCCGGTGGCAACGGAGAGCATCCTCGGACTGCCATTGAACGCCAGTTCGAGGAGATGCAGCACAGCGCAGTACGTGTGGTTGAACTCCTCCTGGGCCACGCGGATCGGATGCCCGGGCGGATGGTCGGCCAGCCGCCGGTTGTGCCGCATCGGCCGGACACCGTCGAAGTCCACCGTGACGGCTTCGCCGGTAGGCCCGGACTGCGGCGTATCGCCCCGCTGGTAGCGGCGGCCCAGCTTGAGCTCCTGGAACCGGTAGTAGTGCGCGACCTCTTCGCGTTCGGGGTGGAAGATGTCCTCGTCGCCGTCCCAGACCTCGCCGCGCGCCGTGCCCTCGCCCTGCTCGACGATCTCCTCCAGCGCCGCGAGCGCGGAAGCCAGATCTGTGACCACGGTCAGCCGGCCGCCACTGTGGCGGAAGTGGCCGGCGCTCACCTGACGAGCCGGATCGCCGCTGAAGACCTCCCGCTCCCCCAGCCGGGCGCAAAGCTCGCGCAGCCCACCCTCGATCGCGTCGTAGAACTGCCCGATGGTCTCGTAGCGGTCGGCCTCGGCCGGTGCACTCGGCGGCGCCGGCTGCTCGATCCGGAGGAACATCTCCAGCGCTTCGGGGCCGAAGGGAGCCAGCGAGAGTTCCAGCGACCGGTCGCCGTGTGGCAGCCGCCGAGGATGCGACGGCAACAGCCTCGGGCTGTCCAGCCGAGGTTGTCCACCCACCGCGTTCAGGATGTTGGCGGCCAGCGCGAGGTGGAGCATCTCCTCCACGAACACCCCGCTGACGACCTCGAACGCCTCCGGATTCCGCTTCGGGTCCAGTGAGTACAACGCGCACAGATACGGGGGCAAGGTCGCGTGTTCCAGCTCGACAGCCCACTGAAGGTGCTCCCGGAGGCCTGCCAACGACCCGATCTGCGAGACCGTACCGAGCTCGGATACCTGACCCATCACTGTCCCGTCGAGTCCTGCCGGTGGTCGCCCTCCAGGGCCTCCACCGCGCCGAGCAGGCTCCGAAGACTTGCCTCCTCACGGTCGATGTCGGTCGGATCGAACAACCACTCTGACGGCGGTACGACGACGTCGTCCGCCGGCGCGCTCGACTCGACCTGCTCGATCTCTGTCTCGACCTCCACCTCGAGCTCGTGCAGGAACGGGCTCTTGTCGGACTGGGCACTCATGTCTACTCCAAGGGATCGTTGATCGGCGCTTCCGTCAGCTCGCTACCACCCGATGCCAGCTAAGACAGGGCACCCGCCCGACTTGTGACAGCCTCCCCGGGACTCGCGGCGATCGTTGCCTGAACGCTCAATCGTCGAATCCTGTCCGGCCGATCCGCCCCGTCGTGAAACGTTGACGGCTGTTTCTCCGATACTCACCTTGGAGAGGGGGAAATGATGAGACGACGTCACTACCAGCGCAGCCGGCGGCCGAAGCAACAGCTCGAGTCCGACGTCGTTGCGACACGCCTGCTCTGGCTACTCGCAGTCATCAGACGCGGTCCCACTCCCCACCACGACGCCGAACTCGCCGACGATCAACTGCTTGACCAACTCACCACTCCGCCCCCCGGCAAGGACAGCCCCGCCCGCTGCCGCCTCCCCCGTTAGTTGCCTCCACCAACTGACGCGTCGTCAGTACGTCGGCCTTGGCCGGCCTGGTCGGGTTCGAGGCTGGGACTGCCCGGCGTCGGGCGTGTACGGTCGCAAGAGTGCTGGTCGGACGAGAGCCTGAGAGCGCTCAGCTGGCCGAACTGGTTGAGCAAGCCCGGTACGGCTCCGCCCGCAGCCTGGTGGTTCACGGTGAGCCTGGCGTCGGTAAGACCGCCCTGCTCGAGGAGCTTCTCGGCAACGTCGGCGACGCAGTGACTCTGCGCACGCAGGGTCTGGAAGCCGAAGCACCGATGGCCTTCGCGGCCCTCCATCGGCTTCTGCTGCCGGTGATGCGTCTGCGCGAGGATCTCCCGGGGCCTCAGTCCCGAGCCCTGCGGGTCGCGTTCGGTGAAGAGGAGGGGCCCGCGGTTGAGCCCTTCATGGTTGCGGTGGCGACCCTCTCGATGCTGACTGCGGCAGCGGAGGAACGTCTGGTCCTGTGCATGGTCGACGACGCGCACTGGCTCGATTCAGGGACCGCGGACGCGCTGCTCTTCGCCGCGAGGAGGCTGGGCGCCGACCGTGTGCTGATGGTGTTCTCGGCCCGGGAGGGGGTACCGACCCCGTTCAGCCCTGCCGGGATCCAGGACTTGGCGCTGGCAGGGCTGGATCCATCGGCGGCTCGTGCGTTGCTGGACGAGCGAGGCGACCTCAGCCGCAGCGAGGAGGTCACCCAGCGACTCATCGCCGAGACGGGCGGAAACCCTCTTGCTCTGCTGGAGTTGCCGACGAAGCTCAGCCAGGCTGAGCTCGAGGGGTCGTCACCGCTGCCCACTCAGCTCCACCTCACTACTCGTGTCGAGCAGAGCTTCGTTGATCGCTGTCGGCGACTTCCCCCGGCGGTGCAGTCCGTGATGTTGCTGGTGTCCGCCGACGACACCGCCGACCTCGCGATGGTCAGACGCGCGGCGGCGCACCTGGGCGCCGGTGACGAAGAGCTGGATGCGGCCAGGACGTCGGGGCTCCTCGTCCTGGACGAGACCACGGTGCGGGTCCGGCATCCGCTTGTGCGTTCGGCGATCTACCAGGCCGCTGCCACCGCCGAGAGGCGGCGGGTCCATCGTGCCCTCGCAGCTGCGCTCGACGGGGTCGGCGACCAGGACCGAGCGGCGTGGCATCGGGCCGGCGCGGCTGAGGGTCCTGACGAGGAACTGGCAGCTGCGCTGGAGCTCTCCGGATCACGCGCAGAACGGCGCGGCGGGTACGGCGCAGCCCTGGCTGCCTTCCAACGCGCCTCGACCCTGACCGCCCACGAGCCACGGCGAGCTGAGCTGACCTTCGCAGCCGCACGCAACGCTTGGGCGAGCGGGCAAGCGGGTCAGTCGCGCACCCTGTTGTCGGCAGCTCGAGCTGACGCGACCGACCCGGTCCTCCGCAGCGACATCGCCCGGCTGCGAGGCCGCATCGAGGTCAACATCGGGTCGGCGAAGGATGCGCACCGCATCTTCATCGAAGCCGCCGAGGCAGTCTGCGCGGTCGACCCGCTGCGAGCTCTCGAGATGGGCGTGGCGGCCGCCACCCTGCGCGCGTATGGCGCCGATAGCGGCGCAGTCCTGAGCAGGAACGACCTGCTGACAGTGCAGGTCGGCGACGACAGCCCGCGGACGCGCTGCCTCAAGCAGCTCCTGCCGGCCATGACCCAGGCTGCTGATGAGAAGTGGGCTGCGGCGGTTGTTTCCCTGCGGGTCGCGCTCGACGCGGGCGATCCTGTCGACGACCTCGATCTCCTGGGCAACCTGGGCAACGCGGCGCTTCAACTGGGGCACGACAGCGGGGCCCAGCGGTTCTACGAGCTGATGCTGTCCCGAGCCCGGGAACGCGGTGCCTTGATGGCAGTGGTCTACGCCCTGCAACGGCTCTGCTTCAGCCACCTCGTCCGCGGCGACCTGGCCGCCGTGCGCGGTGCGGCTGAAGAAGCTCGCGGGCTCGGCCTCAGCATGAACCAGCCGGCACTGACGGCAGCTCCCCTGGCCTGGCTGACATTGCTCGCGGCCGTCCAGGTGCGCGATGACTACGACACTCTGCTCGGCGAACTCGAGGACGTCGTCGCCACGCAACCGCTCGGCATCCTGACCGACCCGGTCCACGACCTGACGCGTTGGGCCAAGGGGACCAAGGCCGCCGCGACCGGGGACACCTTCGGCGCAGCTCATCACCTTGGTCGATTCCGGCTGCCGGTCCTGGCTCGGATGGCCGCCATGGAGCGCATCGACGCTGCGGTCCGGGCCGGCGAGAACGACCTTGCCCGCGCATGCGTGGAGGACCTGGCCGGTTACGCCGAGGCCGCCGGTTGGCCGTGGGCGCTCGCGACGGTTGCCTACGGCAAAGCGATGACCGCCGAAGGCGGGAAGGAAGACGAGCAGTTCCAGCTCGCCCTCTCCTGGCACACCCGCTCAGGACGCCCGTACGACGAGGCCCGCACCCACCTGGCGTACGGGGAGTGGCTGCGCCGTTCTCAACGCCGCGTCGAGGCCCGGCGACACCTCCGTCAGGCTCTCGAGGTCTTCCGCGACCTGCGCGCCGAAACCCTCGTCAGCCGTGCGAACCAGGAACTCCGGGCGTCGGGCGAGACTGCCCGTAAGCGTGACCCGTCCACGCTGGTCAAGCTCACCCCGATGGAGCTCAAGGTCGCCCAGCTCGTCAGCTCGGGTCTGTCCAACAAGGACGTCGCCGCACAGTGCTGGGTCTCTCCGCGGACGGTGGCGTTCCACCTGCGCAACGTCTTCGCCAAGGCCGGCGTCAGTTCGCGCGGCGAACTCGCCCGGCTCGATCTCGGCTAGCACCTACCCGGCAGAACCCGGTCATTTGACCGGGGTGAGCAGCCGCGTTCCGGTCCACGCTCGACAGCAGTGCACCACCCCACTGCGAGAGCGAGACCGTCATGAGCGTCCAGATCCAGGCAACTTCCCCGACAACCGACACCAAGGCCGCGAGCACGCCCCGGAAAGGGCGCATCGGCCGCGTCATCGCCGGGTCGCTCCTTGCCGGAGCCACCACCGCACTCGCCCTCACTCTGGGCGTTTTCGCCGGCGCGACCGAAAGCATCATCACCGGGTCGATCCTCCTCGCCTTCGGGTTCGGCTGGGGTCTGATGGCGACCCTGTCGGCGCGACTAACGACCCAACCGCAGCGCTGGGCCGCTCTGCCAGCAGCGGCGATGACAGCATCCGGTCTCGGCCTCTTGGCGTTTCAGCCCGGGCACGCCGTCCTGACCACCATCGGCTGGGTGTGGCCAGTACTGCTCCTGGTGCTCGCCGTCTGGATGTGCAGCCGGATGCGGCGCGTCCTGTCCGGTCGCGGACGCTGGCTGCTGACGCCGGTGATGGCCGTTCTCGCGCTCGCCTCCATCGGGGCAACCTACGAGAACATCACCGTCCTGCAGGACTACACCACCTATCCCGCCACTGGGCGAACCTTCGAGGTCGCCGGACACCGACTGCACCTGGACTGCCGCGGCAGCGGTGGTCCCACCGTGGTGCTGTTCAACGGTCTCGGCGGCGTCTCAGCCTCCTGGGCCCGGATCGCCGGCGATGTGGCCCGCACCGGTCGTGTCTGCGCCTATGACCGCGCCGGCCAGGGGTGGAGCGAAGATGCCGAGCATCCCCAAGACGGCATAGCTGCCGCCAAGGATCTCCACCTGCTGCTCGCCAAGGCTGGCGAGCACGGACCGTACCTGCTCGTCGGTCACTCGATCGGCGGTACGTACTCGATGACGTACGCAGCCCGCTACCCCGACCAGGTCGCCGGTCTCGTGCTGCTGGACAGTTCCAGCCCCGAACAGTTCACCCGGATGCCCGACTACCCCGGCCAGTACGCAGTCATGCGGCGCGCGACCGCGCTGATGCCGACCCTCGCGCGGCTCGGCCTGAGCCGAGTAGTCGCCGTCGCCAGCCCTTCCCACCTGCCCGCTGAGGCGGCCGACCGAGTGCGGGCCGTGACCGCGAACGCGCACGCTGCCCGGAACATGCGCGACGAGGTCTCCATGCTTCCTCAGGTGTTCGCTCAGGCCGGGGCGCTCACCACCCTTCACGACCTGCCGCTGGCCGTCGTCACCGCGTCGGAGACGCTCGAGGACACCGGCTGGGCCGCAGCCCAGGATCAACTCGCAACCCTCTCCGGCAACCACCTGCACCAGGTCGTCGACGCGTCCCACCTCGGACTGCTGGAGGACGAACGCGCATCGGCGGAGTCGACGCGCGCCATCACCGACGTCAGCTCCGCCATCCGCACCGGATCCCACCTGGAGTCGAAATGACCACCCATCCGGGAAGTCCCGTTCGGGTCGTCGAGGAGAGCGTCACGAAGAAGTCCTGGGCCGTGCTCGGCGTCGCCCTGGTCGCCCAGATCCTGGTCGTCCTGGACATCTCGGTGGTGAACACTGCCCTGCCCTCGATCGGCCGCTCGCTGCACCTCGGCGGCGGAGACCTCCAGTGGTTGGTCACGGCGTACCTGATGATGTCCGGTGGCGGCCTGCTGCTCGGCGGACGCGTCGCTGACCTACTGTCTCGCCGTACTGTCTTCCTGACCGGCCTCGGCCTGTTCACCGTCGCTTCACTGGTCAGTGGGTTCGCAAGCAGCGGCGGCGAGCTCATCGCGGCCCGCGCCGTACAAGGTCTGAGCGCAGCGTTGCTCACTCCGTCCGCACTGTCGCTGATCATGACCACGTACGCCGGTGCGCAGCGCAAGGCGGCACTCGCCGTGTGGGGCGCGGTCGGCAGTCTCGGAGTCGCTGCGGGCGTCCTCATCGGCGGAGCCATCACGACTTGGTCCAGCTGGGAGTTCATCTTCTGGGTCAACGGCCCCATCGGGCTCGTCGCTCTCCTCGTGGGCCGCCGGATCCTCGCAAAGGACAGGGCGGAGCGCCCCTCGCTGCGTGACTTCGACCTCCCGGGCGCTCTCGCAGTACTCGGAGGACTCGCCGCCTTGGTCTACGGCCTTGGTGGCACCGAGAAGCACGGATGGTGGTCCCTGCCGACGACAGCGGCCTTCGGTCTGTCGTTCCTCCTGCTGGTGGCCTTCCTGAAGGTCGAGCAGCATGCCGCCCAGCCGCTGTTCCCGCCGCACATCTGGAAGCTCAACAACTTGGTGTCCGGCACCGCAGTGATGCTCGGCGTCACCGGGATCCTGGTCGGCACCGTCTTCCTGACCTCGATCTTCCTGCAGACGGTGCTCGGTTACTCCGCACTGCGCACCGGCCTCTCGTTCCTGCCGTTCGCACTCTCCATCACGGCGGGCACCGTCGTCGCCAAGCACCTGTTGAGCCACACATCACCGCGCACCATCTCGACAGTGGGTCTTCTCCTCACCGTCGGTGCGGCTCTGTTGCTGTCCACCGCCACCAGCGAAGCGCAGTACGGCGTCGACATCCTCCCAGGACTGGTCACTCTCGGTCTCGGGGTCGGCATGGTCTTCGTGCCCGTCTCGGTAACCTCCATGGCAGGTATCCCGGCCTCCCACGCCGGCGTGGCGTCGGGGTTCCTGATGACCGGCCACGAGATCGGTGCCGCCCTCGGCGTCGCCATCCTCTCCGCAGTCGCCAGCACGGCCGGCACGCTCACCACGGCGGCAGGTGCCGCCGACGCGTTCTCGCGCGGATTCGTCGGTGCCGCCGCGATGGGAACCCTGGTCGCAGTCTTCGCGCTGCTCCGCATGCCGAAGACCCGCGGCACCGGCGGTGGCGACCACCTGCACATGCACTGACGTCGCGCTGAAGACGAGACGGCAGGTCAGTCGGAACCACCCGACTGACCTGCCGAACTGTGTCGCCTCAGCGTCCGGCCGCCTCTTTCATGGCCTTCATCTCGTGGCCGTGGACGGTCAGGGCCCAGATCACCAGGATGTCGACCGCGATCATGATGGTCGACCAGATCGGGTAGGCGGCGAGGAACGCGACGTTGACCAGGATGCTGAGGATGGACAGGATGACGCCGACGATCCGGCCCCACATTCTGCCGTTGAGCAGCGCGACCCCACCGACCAGGACCACCAGGCTGAGGAACAGGTGCGTCCAGCCCCAGACGGTGTAGTCGAGGTGGATGGTGAGACCGCTCCTGCCGACCACGTAGTACTCGTCGTCGAACAGGGCGATGAACCCCTGGAAGGCATGGAAGAGGCCCAGGACGATCATCATCACGCCGGCGAACAGGATCCAGCCGACCCAAGGGCTGGTCCAGGGCGTGGGAGTCAGTTCCCCTCCCGTCGAGGCTTGGTGTCTCGCCGTCGGCGGATGCAGGTCCGACATGGTGGTCTCCTCGTCGAGTCACCGAGGCAGCCGCCGTCCAAGCCTCCTCGTGGCCGTCACGCTCTGTCCGATGATCCGCACTGCCGGCACACCTGTCCTCACCCGTAACGGGGGAACCGGTAATTGCGTTGCGTGCGCCGAGAGCGGCTACGTAGCGTGCACGGCGTGGCCGAGGACCCGTACCGCGACGAGCGGCTTGTACAGCTGTACGACCTGGACAATGCCGCCGGCGACGATCACGAGTACTACCGGGCCCTCGCCGACGAGATCGAGGCGAAGAGGATCCTCGACTTCGGCTGCGGTACCGGGCTGCTGACCCGCCCCGAGGTCTATCCGTCGGTGCTCGGCTCGCTGTCCGGCGCGCTGCGGCCCGGCGGAGTGATCAGCTTCGAGAGCCGCAATCCGGCGGCCCGTGCCTGGGAGCAGTGGACGCGCGAAGCGACGTACTCCGAACGCGACACCCCGGCCGGCCACCTCCGAGAGTGGCTGGAGGTCACCGAGTCAGGCCAGGGCCGCGTGGTCTTCGACGCGCACAACGTCTTCCCGGACGGGAGCGACGCCGTCTACACGACCGTCCTGTACTTCCGGACATCCGACGAGATCACCGCTGATCTCGAGGAGGCCGGATTCGGCGACATCGCCGTACACGGCGGCTGGCACGACGAGCCGCCGCTCGACGACTCCCGCCTGCTCGTCTTCCAGGCCACAAAGCTCAGCCGGGGTTGATGTTCTAGCCGTCTGTTGAGGTTGAAGGTCATCTGCCACCCTTCTCAAAGACCTCGGTACTGCGCTGGTGGCGCCGGCAACTCCCGGTCGACCAACTTGCGACGCGATGCCGCGACGAGGTGCAGCACTGTTCCGCTGATCATCAGCAGGATGCCGACAGTGTTGATCACACCACTGACCGCCGCCGTCACGAAGCCGATGGAATCCGAGGGTGGAGCGGACGGATCCATCGGCGCGTCGACGATCAGCTGGAAGAAGCTGTAGCCGCCGGCATAGGCGATCCCCAGCCCGATCACGAAAAGGGCGAGCCCCGTCCAGACCAGCCGGTGTGCCTTGGTCCGCGTTGCCGCGATCTCGTGGAAGAAGCTCTCCCGTACCTGGACGACGTACTGCGAAAGGTCGTCCTGATCCCGCGCGACATCGTTGATCTCGGCCGCCCGCTGGTCCCTGATGTCGTAGCGGACCGCCTGAGGCGTCGACACCTCGCCTTGATACCGGAGCCGAAGACCGGCGAAGGCGAGCGTGTCACCATGATGGAGCTCGCGAGGGCCGGTGATGGCGACATCGTTGACGTATGTGCCACCGCTCGAACCGAGGTCCTCGACATAGTCCAAGCCACCTCGCCGCCAGAGCGCCGCGTGCGTGCGACTCACGTGGACGTCGGCGAACCGCACGTCACAGGTCGGCAGCCGGCCCACCGTCAGGCTGTTCCCGATCAGGCTGATCCGCCGCCCTTGATCCGCGCCCGCGCTCTCCACCACGAGGTACGTCGGTCTCGTTGTCGACGGCTGCGTCATCACGGCTCCCCGAGGCAGTACGAAGGCCCTCGCCGCGGCACTTCCCCAAATTCAGGAAACCACCAGCAATTGACCCCTGCAAGGGGCGTAAACGCCAGGTCGCTGTATTTCCGGTCCGGGTCGGGGGCTCCTCAGGTTAGGGCCCGAAGCCGAGGGAGACGACCATGGCGACGACGTACAAGATCCATCCGGCGATCGGCATCGCGCGGGTCGGCAACAGCCCGGACGAGTTCTTCCTGGCACCGGAGCGGGTCGGGGAGATACCGGATCCGCCGGGCGGCTTCAAGGATTCCCAGTGCCGGATCAAGCGGCAGGCGGCTCGCTTCCGGATCTTCGCCCACCACGATGACGGCAGCGTCGAGGAGATCGACGACGACAGTGCCGACATCGCGTGGACCGTTCACCTGGTCAACGCGAAGGCAGCCCACCCGGACCGCGGCAACAGCGAATCGGCCGGCGACCTCACCATCGATCCCGGCCAGCGCACCCTGACCGGCCCCGACCAGCGTCTGCTCTTCGACAACGGATCCATCCACTTCTCCGGCGAACCGGTGGTCACGGTGCCACTCGGTGAGATCCGCAGCGATGACGCGAACCATCTGCTGGTGCTGGGCGGACACGGGACCGCCGCATCGCCCGCCGGGAACGTGATCGGTAGTTTCTGGGGGAACGAAGGCTGGTACGACGACGTGTCCGACGGCCCGGTGACCGCCTCGATCACGCTCCGGGCGGACAACTCGTCGCCTGCTGTCGAGGGTGCCTGGGTCATCGTCGCGCCGCCGAAGTACGCGCCGCACCAGGACAGCCCGACGACCCTGTACGACCGCGTTCTGCAGAGGATGATCGACCTGGGGCTGCTTCCCGCGCCGACCACGACGTCGTACACGCGCGACGTCTATCCGATCCTGCAACGAGCCCGGGACATGCGTTGGGTCGAGGGGATCTTCGGCGCCCACTCGTGGCCCGACCCCGTCACCTCCCAGCCTCTCGTCGACGCGATCTTCTCGCGACTCCGGCCGTCCGGGGACATGCCCGCGCTGAACGGCGGCGACTCGGTGCTCACGCCCACCCAGTTGGCGCACCTGCAACGCTGGCAGGCGGGCATCTACTCGGCTGACTGGGTCGGCGTACCGGAGCCGGAGAGCGACCTGACTCCCGACGGCCTGGACCGAGCGGCCCTCGAAGCGGGTGTGGGCGGAGCCTTCTTCCCGGGGATCGAAGCCGGCGGGCTCTCCGCCGGTGATCGTCCGATCATCGAGCTCCCGTACGCCGAGGCATTCCGGTTGGCGTCGGGGATCGCCGCAGGAACTCTCAGCCAGGCCATGGCGCTGCCCTGGCAGGCCGACTTCAAGGCGTGCGGCGACAACTGGTGGCCGGTGCCTCGCCCGAACGACGTCATCGCTCAGGACTCCGGCAGCCCGGCCCGCTGGGATCGCGACGTCAACAGCATGGACGACATGGTCGCCTTGTGGCACACCCTCGGCTTCGTCGTACAGCAGGGAGCCGAGCACGTCGAGGTGGAGCATTGCGACGAGGCATCGATCACCCTCCTCACGCCGAGCCTGCGGTTCATCGACGTGCCACAGGGGCCGATGGGCATGGTGCGCGAGGCAGCCCTCGCCATTTCGTTCGAGGTGCTCTCCCCCGGCTCCGCTGTCACTCTCGACTACGCGCCCGGTGGGGCGCCGGCCCATCCGCAACTCCTCGCCGCGAACACCTCGGTGACGGTCGGGCCCACCGCGACCAACGCGGTGGCGACCGCGCGGCTGTGGGTCATCTACCGGACCGGGGTCGCGCCGTCCGCCATCCCGCCTCAGACGTTGACCGTGCGCGAGGCTGCCTCCGGGCAGACCTGGCAGGTGACGGTCGACGGCAACACCGTCGCACGGAAGACGGCGGCGACCGCACTGGTGCTGGACCGCTCCGGCAGCATGAGCGAGGACCGCGGCGACGGGCAGAGCAAGCACGCGTCGCTCCAGCAGGCGGCGAACATCTTCGTCGACCTCATGCTGGAGGGCGACGGCGTCGGCATCGTTCGCTACAACCAGGACGCCCAGCCACTGCAGTCCGTGCTGCCGCTCGGGTCAGGAGGGCTGGGAGACCTCAACCGCGGCGCCACCCACGACGTGATCAACAGCAACGCCCTGGACCCCCAGGGCGCGACCTCCATCGGCGACGGCATCTTCGAAGGCAGGGGGCTGCTCACCGCGGCACCGGCGTTCGACGTCAAGTCTCTGGTCGTGCTCACCGACGGGATCGAGAACAGCCCACGCATGATCTCCGACGTCGCCGGCCAGATCAACGAGCAGACGTACGCCGTGGGTCTCGGCCAGCCGCAGAACATCAGCGTGCCCGCCCTGCAGACGGTGTCCGGCAACAACGGCGGCTTCCTGCTCGTGACGGGCGCGATCAGCGGTGACAACCGGTTCCTGTTGCAGAAGTACTTCCTGCAGGTGCTTGCCGGGATCAGCAATGCAGAGGTGGTCCTCGACCCCGACGGCGAGCTCACTCGGGGCGCGGTACACCGCATCCCGTTCCAGCTCTGCGATGCCGACTCCGGTGTCGAGGTCGTGTTGCTCACGTCCCGGCCCGATGTCGTCGACTTCCGCCTGCAGACGCCCAACGGTTTGCTCATCGAGCCGTGGCGGGCACAGATCGAGCCGGCGATGCGATACGAAACCGGCGCGGGGGTGGCCTACTACCGGATCGCGCTTCCGATCCAGTTGCGGCCCAACCGCTTCGACCAGGCCGGCACCTGGCACGCGCTGCTGACCATTGGCCGACCGCATACCGAACCGACACCGGACGACTCGGACGGGGCCGACCTCTCGATTCTCAGGGGACGCGCCGGCGGCAGGGAACGGCCGGCCCGGCCGCAGCGGCGACCGTTCGAGTTCGAGCGGGCGTTCGCGGTCGCGCAGGAGACGAACCAGCCGACCTCAGTGCCGGAGCCCGCCGCCGACGAGAGCGCAACCGGACGGCGTGGCCTGCCGTACAGCCTGGTGGTGCACTCGTACTCGAACGTTTCTCTCCGGGCGGCCGCAAACCAACGGGGGTACGAGCCAGGCGCCCACGTGGCTGTCAGCGCCACGCTGACCCAGTCGGGTGTGCCTGTAGAGGGAGACCCGTACGTCTGGGCCGAGGTCACCCGCCCGGATCGGTCAGTCGCGACGCTGACGCTCGCCCCGACCGGATCCGGGGAGTTCGCCGGCAGCTTCGGCACCACCGCGCCTGGTGTCTACCAGGTACGGGTTCGCGCCCGGGGCCGCACTCGCTCGGGGCGACCGTTCACCCGGGAACGTACTGTCACCGCGGCGGTCTGGCGTGGCGGGGACGACAGCGGGTCCACCGGTGGTCAGAGCGGCGGCGGCCAGATCGACGATGCGCTTTGCAAGCTGCTGTCCTGCTTGTTGAAGGACGGCGTCTTCGACGAGCGTCTGCTGCGCAAGCTCGGTATCGACCTGGACAAGGCCCGCAAGTGCCTTCAGGACTGCGGATGCGGCCATCAGAAGGAAGACTGATCGTGCCCGCGACGTACGAAGTCATTGTCGTCGGCGGTGGCCCCGCCGGCGCGGCGACGGCTCTGCGGCTGGCATCGACGGGCAGGTCGGTGGCACTGCTGGAACGCAGCCACTTCGACCGCCCCAGAGTCGGCGAGACGCTTGCCCCGGCCGTCCAGCCCCTGCTGCACGACCTGGGTGTCTGGGACCGGTTCTGTGCGCTGCGGTCGCTGCCGTCCTGGGGGACGCGCAGTATCTGGGACGAGCCGGACCCGGCGGAGCACTCGCACCTGGCCAGCGGATACGCCAGCGGTTGGCACGTCGACCGCCGCGCCTTCGACCGGATGCTCGCGGACGCAGCCGCCGAGGCCGGCGCGGACGAATTGCTGGGCAAGACCCTCGTGGACTGCCGCTACGACGGCGCCGCCTGGAACGTGGTCTGCTCCGGCGAGCGCAGGCTGGCCGCGCGGCTGGTGGTCGATGCCACCGGCCGATCTGCTGTCCTCGGCCGGTCACTGGGCGCGCGACGCCTCGCCTTCGACCGGCTCGTCGGGATCACCGCCTACTGGCAGGGAGTGAACGTGACCGACGAGCAGTACCTGCTGGTCGAATCGGCTGCGGACGGCTGGTGGTACACAGCGCCGCTGCCCGGGGATGCCATGGTCGGGATGCTCATGACCGATGCCGACCTGTGCCGGCGCGACGGTCTGACCGGAGCCGAGGCGTGGCACAACCGCCTGCAGGCAACGACCGCCACGGCAGAACGCGTCGGTCCGAGGTCGCCCACATCGGCGCTACGGGTGTACCCGGCCGCCAGCCAGCGCACGATCCGCCGAGACGATGTCCGACCCTGGATCGCGGTCGGCGATGCTGCCCTGTCGGTCGACCCGGTCTCCGGCAGCGGCGTACCGCGAGCCCTGCGGACCGCCGATGCCGCTGCAGAAACGCTGGCGGGCTTACTCGATCGACCCGGCGAGGCCGCGACTCTGATCGCCCGCTACGAGTCAATCCGCGATAGCGAGTGCACCACCTACCTCATCGATCGCGCCCGCTACTACAGCGCCGTACGCCGTTATCCCACGCCGTTCTGGAACCGTCGTCAGAAGCAGCTTGTCGGCAACTGATGCGGCGGGAGTCAGTCGGCCGGCGGGACCTTGCGAGTGGGTGTCACCTCGACGACTAGGTGCTTGGTCACCGGCTGGTCGCTCTGGGTACTGAAGTCGGCGATGCCGCAGAGGACGTTCAGCTCCGGCATGTAGCCGGCCGCGCAGCCGGGTGGGATCTCGTAGCGGACGGCTCGGTAGCCGTGCACCGTGCGCTTCGTGCCGTCCTTCGAGAAACTCGTGATGTCGACCAGGTCGAACTCCTCGAGGCCGCGCTCGCGCAGGTCGTCCTCGTTCATGAACACGACGGTGCGCAGGCCCTTCAGCCCGCGGTACCGGTCGTCGTTCGAGTAAATCGTCGTGTTGAACTGATCGTGCGAACGGACCGTCGCAAGCGTCAGGCGGCCCTCACCCGGATCGACGTCGTCCGGAAGCGGCACAAGGGAGAATTCGACCCGACCCGAGGGAGTCCGGAAGTCACGCTCCCGGGCCGGCTGATGGATGCGGAAGCCGTGCGGGTGGCGGGCACGCGTGTTGAAGTCCTCGAACCCGGGCAGCACCTGCGCCATCGTGTCGCGGATGCGGTCGTAGTCGTCGGCGTAGTTCTGCCACGGCGTGCTGCTCTCCGGCAGCGTGGCCTGGGCCAGTCCGGCGAGGATCGCGCACTCGGAGCGGAGCTGAGGCGAACCGGGTTCCTTCATCCCGTACGAGATGTGCACCATCGACATCGAGTCCTCGACGGTGATCCCCTGGACGCCGCCCGCCTGCATGTCCTGGTCGGTGCGGCCGAGGCAGGGAAGGATCAGCGCCCGCTTGCCGTGCACGATGTGGCTGCGGTTGAGCTTCGTGCTCACCTGCACGGTCAGCTCGCACTTCCGAAGCGCCTCGAACGTGTACCGAAGATCAGGGCTGGCGAGGGCGAAGTTGCCGCCGACTGCGACGAAGATCTTCACGTCGCCGCTCTGCATCGCCTCGATCGTCCCCACCGTGCCGAGACCCGCTTCGCGCGGCGGGTCGATCCCGCACACGTCGGCGAGCCGATCGAGGAACGCCTGATCCGGACGGTTGTTGATCCCGCAGGTGCGGTTGCCCTGCACGTTGCTGTGCCCACGGACAGGACATGGTCCCGCGCCCGGCCGGCCGAGGTTGCCGCGCAGGAGCAGCAGGTTGACGATCTCGCGCACCGTGTCGACGCCGTGCTCGTGCTGCGTGAGGCCGAGGCACCACGCGATGATGACGCGCTCCGTGGCCAGGTACGAGTCGGCGAGCCTGCGGATCCCGGCCTCGTCCACACCGGCATCGCGAACCAGGTCCGCCCAGGCGGTGGCCTCGACCAGCGCGCGGTACTCGTCGATGCCGTGGGTGTACTGCTCGATGAACTCGTGGTCGAGAACGTCCGGATTCTGCTCGGCCGCCTCGAAGACGGCCTTGGCGACGCCGCGCAGCAGGGCGAGGTCGCCGCCGATCCGCACCTGCACGTTCATCGTTCCGGTGGCGGTCGCGTGGAAGGTCGCCATGTGGGCGAACTCGTGCGGGATGATCGTCCGCCGGGAGCCGGCCTCGATCAGCGGGTTGATGTGGACGAGCTGGGCGCCGCGCCGGTCGGCCTCGGCCAGCCAGGTCAGCATCCGCGGCGCGTTCGTCGCGGCGTTGTCGGCCATCAGCCAGATCGCGTCCGCGATCTCCCAGTCGTGCAGGTCGACGGTGCCCTTGCCGCTCCCGATCGCCGCGGTCAGCGCCCGGCCGCTCGCCTCGTGGCACATGTTCGAGCAGTCCGGGAGATTGTTCGTGCCGAACTCGCGCACCCAGAGCTGGTATAGGAACGTGGCCTCGTTGCTGAGCCGCCCGGAGGTGTAGAACGACGCCTGATCGGGAGTATCCAACCCACGGAGGGTTCCGCCGACCAGCGCGAAGGCGTCCTCCCAGGAGATCGGCTCGTACTTGTCGGTCGCCGGGTTGTAACTCATCGGCTCCGCGAGCCGCCCCACCGCCTCGAGGTCGTAGTCGCTCCACTCGACCAGCTCGGTGACGGTGTGACCGGCGAAGAACTCGCGGTCGACCTTCGCGGGAGCGAGCTCCCAAGTGGCGTGCTTGACCCCGTTCTCACAGATGTCGAGGTGGAGCCCGTGCGGATCGTCCGGCCACGCGCAGCCCGGACAGTCGAAGCCGCCGTCCTCCTGGTTCATCACGAACAGCGCCCGGAAGCCCTCTACCGGCTCCCCCGCCCGCTCGAGCACCCTCCCGACGCTGCGTGCCGCACCCCACCCCGCCGCAGGATGGTGGTACTCGTGGCGCGAGTAGTCACCGCCAGGCGCGGGCCCGCGCCCGAGTGCAGGCTCCCCCGGTACCGCGCCAAGCATCCGCTGCTCCGCGTCCTGCCTGTCGTGAGATGGCGATGCCATGGCTCCTCCGTCCGCCCGGCCCCAGGTACTAGTACTAGCAAGGCTTTCCCGGATCGAGTCGTCAAGGGCGGATGACGCTGAGTGCCTCGCGGGCGATCTGCCATTCCTCGTTGGTGGGGATGACCAGGACGGCCACCGGACTGTCGTCGGTGGAGACGATGCGGCCCTTGTCCGAGGCGGCGGTGTTGCGTTCCCGGTCGAGCTGGATGCCGAGGCGGTCGAGGCCCTCGAGTGAGGCGGCGCGCACCTCCGCGGCGTTCTGGCCTACTCCCGCGGTGAAGACGATGGCGTCCACGGTGCCCAGTACGGCGTAGTACGCCCCGACGTACTTCCTGATCCGGTGGCAGTAGACGTCGAAGGCCAACTGCGCCCGGTCGTCGCCGGCGGCCCGCCGCTTCGCCAGCTCCCGGAAGTCGTTGTCGCCGCTCAGGCCCTTCAACCCGGACTCGTAGTTGAGCAGCCGGTCGATCTTGTCCAGCGGCAGGCCGAGCTCGCGGACCAGGTGCCCGTGGATCGCCGGGTCGAGGTCGCCGGACCGCGTTCCCATCACCAGCCCCTCGAGCGGGGTCATCCCCATCGACGTGTCCACTGACCGCCCGCCTTGTACCGCGGTCGCGGAACACCCGTTGCCCAGGTGGAGCACGATGAGGTTTACGTCCACCGGATCACACTCGAGCAGGCGTGCGGCCTCGCCGGAGACGAACGCGTGCGAAGTGCCGTGGAAGCCGTACCGCCGGATCCCGTGGTCTTTCAGCCACTCGTGGGGAACCGCATATGTGTAGGCCTTCGGTTCGAGGGTCTGGTGAAAGGCCGTGTCGAACACTGCCACCTGCGGCAGGTCGGGGAACAGACGGCGTGCCACCCGCATGCCCTCGAGGTTGGCCGGGTTGTGGAGCGGGGCCAGCGGTACGAGTTCGGTGACCTTCGCGATCAGTTCGTCGTCGACAAGGACCGGGTCGGCGAACCAGGATCCGCCGTGCACGACTCGGTGGCCCACGGCAACGATGTCGAGCTCGTCGAGGGAAGGGCCCTGCGTCTCGAAGGCGTTGATCGCCGCCTTCAGGGCATCCTCGTGGGACGAGATCGACAGCGCGGTACTGGTCTCGCCGTTCGGTCCGCGGTGCAGCTGG
Source organism: Kribbella qitaiheensis (assembly GCF_042657745.1). Classification (GTDB taxonomy): domain Bacteria; phylum Actinomycetota; class Actinomycetes; order Propionibacteriales; family Kribbellaceae; genus Kribbella; species Kribbella qitaiheensis. The sequence continues at coordinate 184,434 of NZ_JBHSKE010000013.1, forward strand.
TGGCCTTGCGACTCACCGATGCGCTCGATGAGACCGACCGCGGCAGCCTCCCCGGACGCGGCGTCGACCAGGCTGTACTTCAGGGACGAGGATCCCGCGTTGATGACCAGCACGTGATCGCTCACCGGTCGGTCCTCTCGGTGCTCTCCGCGGCTATCGCAGATTCCTGTTGAGCCTGGATGGCCGTGATCGCGACCGTGTTGATGATGTCCCGCACCGTGGCGCCGCGGGAGAGGTCGTTCACGGGTTTCTGGAGACCTTGGAGCACTGGCCCGACAGCGACCGCGTTCGCCGATCGCTGCACAGCCTTGTAGGTGTTGTTGCCGGTATTGAGGTCGGGAAAGATGAACACCGTCGCCCGGCCGGCCACCTGCGAACCAGGCAGCTTCGTCTTCGCCACCGCGGCGTCGATCGCGGCGTCGTACTGAATGGGCCCCTCCACCAGCAACTCGGGCGCGCGCTCCCTGATGATCCCGGTTGCCTTGGACACCTTCTCCACGTCGGTGCCCGTGCCGGAGGCACCGGTCGAGTACGACAGCATCGCGACCCGCGGCTCGATCCCGAAAGCCGCAGCGGTCGCGGCCGAGGAGATCGCGATGTCGGCGAGTTGCTCGGCGGTCGGGTCGGGATTCACCGCGCAGTCGCCGTACACGAGGACCTGGTTCTCCAGGCACATGAAGAACACCGACGACACCACGGACACCCCGGGCAGCGTCTTGACCACCTCGAGAGCCGGCCGGATCGTGTGCGCGGTGGTGTGGACGGCACCCGACACCATCCCGTCGGCGAGCCCGAGCTTTACCATCATCGTGCCGAAGTAGGACCCGTCCCTGACCACGTCGCGGGCCCGGTCGAGGTCGACGCCACGGTGCTGACGGAGCCGGTGGTACTCCTGGGCGAACCGCTCCCGCAGTACCTCGTCGTCGTCCGGGCTGACGATCCGCGCCGCCGAGATGTCCACACCGAGGGCGGCGGCCTTGGCGCTGATCGCGATCGGATCCCCCATCAGGGTCAACTGCGCGACGCCGCGGCGCAGGAGCGCGTCGGCCGCCCGCAGGATCCGCTCCTCCTCACCCTCGGGCAGGACGATGTGCTTCAGGTCGGCCATCGCCTCGTCGACCACCTGATGCTCGAACATGAGCGGGGTCACCGCGCTGCTCCGCGCCACCGCGAGCCGATCCAGCAACGCGGCGCCGTCGACGTACCGATCGAACAGCGCGAGCGCCCGGTCCACCTTGCGCGGAGAGTCCTTGGTGACTCGGCCTCGTACCGCGGTCAGGGCGGTGGAGGCCGCGTGCGTGCCCAGGTCGGTCTCGATGATGGGCAGGGTGACGCCGACGCCCTCGATCAGCCGCCGAACCTGTTCCGGCAGCGCGAAACCACCGTTGAGGAAGATCGCCGAGACCTGCGGGAAGTTCTGCGAGGCATGCGCCATCAGCACACCGACGACCACCTCAGGGCGGTCCGCCGCGGTGACCACGGCCGCCCCTTCGAACAGCCGGTCGAGCACATTGGGCATGGTCATGGCGGCTATCACCATCCCGCTGACTTCACGGGACAGCAACTGCGGGTCACCGCTGAGCAGCTGCCCGGCAACCGCTGGCATGAGGTCCGCGACCGAGGGTGCGCTGAGCAGTGGCTCCTCGGGGATGGCGTACGCCGGGACGCCCGCGCCGGCCAGTACGGCGATGGTCGGGGCAAGCTGATCCTCGTCGACACGGTTGGCGATCACCGCGAACAACGAGCCGTGGTTGGCCGCCAGCTCGGCAGTGGCCAGCTCGGTCAACGTGCGCAGCTCCTCCGGAGTACGGCCGGAACCGTTCAGCACGAGCAGCACGGGCGCACCCAGATTGGCGGCGATCCTCGCGTTGTAGGCGAACTCCGTCGGCGTGCCCACGTCCGTGTAGTCACTGCCCAGAATGAGCACCGGGTCACCCCTGTCGGCCACGTCGCGGTAGCGCTGCACGATGCGGTCCAGCGCGGCATCGGGATCCCGGTGCACCTCGTCGTAGGTGACTCCGACACTTTCCTCGTAAGACAGCGGGACGGCGTCGTGGGAGGTGAGGAGATCGAGCACGTAGTCGCGCCCCCCGTACAGAGCCGTGTCCGGCCGCACGATAGGCCGGAACACAGCTACCCGCTCGACCCGCCGCGACAACTGCTCCAGTACCCCCAGAGCCACAGTGGACTTCCCGGTGTAACCCTCCACCGACGCGATGTACACGCTGCTACCCATGGACGAACCCTAACCAGTCGCACACTCGCATCGGTGTCAGTAGCGCTCCCCCGTTTCTGGCTCGGCGCGCTCACGGCTGCCCGGTACCGGGGTGTCGTCCGGGCTGCTGGGCGCCGCCGGGATCGAGACGACCATGGTGAGACCTCCGCCAGGCGTTTCCTCCGGCTCCAAGGTGCCGTGCATCGCCTCGGCGAGGCCGCGCGCCAGTGCCAGGCCGAGTCCGGCGCCGGCGGTGTTGTCGGTGTCCCCGAGCCGCTGGAAGGGCGCGAAGATCCGGTCCCGTTCAGCGGCCGGGATACCCGGACCGCGATCGATGACGCGGATCTCGACGACCTCCCCCAGCGCGCTGCCGGTCACCAGTGGCGGGCGGCCAGGAGGCGAGTAGCGCAGCGCATTGGCCAGCAGATTCGCGAGCACGCGCTCCAGCAGGACCGGATCCGCTGCCACCAGCGGAAGCGTGGGCGGAATGTCCACCGTCGCCTTGGCGCCATCGTCACCGAGTCCGGCCATCACGACCGGCACGATCTCGTCGAGTGCCACCGACCGCGTGAACACTGGGAGCACTCCGGCCTGCAGGCGGCTCAGGTCGAGCAGGTCGTCGACCAGGCGGGCCAGGCGGTCGAGCGACTCGTCGGCCGTCGCGAGCAACTCGTCCTGCTCGTCATCGGTCCAGTCGACGTCGGAACTGCGGAGGCTGGTGACAGCTGCCTTGGCGGACGCCAGCGGTGACCGAAGGTCGTGGCCGACGGCGCGCAGCAACGCCGTACGAAGCTTGTCCGCCTCCGCGAGCGGCTTGGCCTCCGCGGCCGCCTCACTCAGCCGCGCCCGATCCACCAGGGCGGCCGCCTGCGCAGCGAAGGCGCCGACCAGTCGACGCTCGTCGGCTGCCAGCGAGCGACCTTGCAGCACCAGGACCAGGTCCTCGCGGCCCGGGATCTCGGCGTCGCCATCCTCCGGGCGGCGGCAGGTCGGAGTACCGGCCGAAGCGAGCGGGCGCCAGGTCTCCACCAGTTCGTCGGTGTCGATGCGTTCCATCAGACAGGCGCTGGTCATCCCGAACGCCTCCCGGACCCGCTCCAGCAGCGCAGGCAGGGCCGTCTCGCCACGCAGCACCGTGCCGGCCAACGTGGCCAGGGTCTCCGACTCGGCCGCCGATCTCGCCGCCTGCCGGGTCCTGCGGGCGGCCCGGTCGACCACCGAGCTGACCAAGGCAGCCACCAGCACGAAGATCGCCAGTGCCAGCACGTCGTTGGCGTCGGCGATACTGAAGGTACCGGTCGGCGGGGTGAAGAAGTAGTTCAGCACCAGCGAGCCTGCTACTGCCGTGAGCAAGGCGGGCCAGAGCCCTCCGACGAGCGCCACGACGACCACGCCGAGCAGGAACACCAGTACGTTGCTGGTCAGGTTCAGCGTGTCGCCGCCGAGTCCGAGCAGCAGCGCCAGCAGCGGCGGCAGCGCGAGCGCGAGTACCAACCCGTAAGCCTGCCGCGGGCGCGAGAGGCTTCCGCGCAGTCGCGGCAACCGGCCCCGACCCATCTCCGAGTGGGTGACGATATGGACGTCGATGTCGCCGGACTCGCGGATCGCGCTCGCCCCGATGCCCGGCCCGAACAGCGAGGAGAACCAGGACCGGCGGCTGCCGCCGAGCACCAACTGCGTCGCGTTCTCCGCGCGGGCGAACGACAACAGCGCGGCCGGGACGTCATCGCCCACCACTTGGTGGTAGGTACCACCGAGGCTCTCGACCAACCGACGTTGCAGGGCGAGCCGGCCCGGATCCGCCCCGGTCAGGCCGTCCGAGCGGGTGACGTGAACGGCGAGCAGGTCGCCGCCGGACGAGCGGGCGGCGATGCGGGCGGCACGCCGGATCAGGGTCTCACCTTCGGGTCCGCCGGTGAGCGCCACCACAACCCGCTCGCGCGCCTCCCAGGTGGAGTCGATCTCGTGCTGAGAACGGTACTGCTGCAACCCCACGTCAACGCGGTCCGCCAGCCACAACAGCGCGAGTTCCCGCAGAGCCGCCAGGTTGCCGACCCGGAAGTAGTTGCCCAGGGCAGCATCGACCTTGTCCGCCGCGTAGACGTTGCCGTGCGCCATCCGCCGGCGCAGCGCCTCCGGGGCCATGTCGACCAGCTCGATCTGGTCCGCCGCCCGGACCACCCGGTCCGGCACCGTCTCGCGCTGCGGCACGCCGGTGATCTTCTCGACCACGTCGTTGATCGACTCGAGGTGCTGGATGTTCACCGTGGAGATCACGTTGATACCCGCGCTGAGCAGTTCGTCGATGTCCTGCCAGCGCTTCTCGTTCCGGCTGCCCGGCACGTTGGTGTGCGCGAGCTCGTCGATCAGCGCCACCTCGGGCCGCCGGGCCAGCAGCGCATCCAGATCCATCTCGGTGAAACTCGCACCGCGGTAGTCCAGGATGTGCCGCGGCACGACTTCCAATTCATCCAGCAGCGCGGCGGTGTGTGACCGGCCGTGGGTTTCCACGAAACCGACCACCACGTCCGTACCGCGCTCCCGCCGCCGCTGCCCCTCCTCCAGCATCTTGTAGGTCTTGCCCACGCCAGGTGCGGCGCCGAGGTAGATCCTCAGATGCCCGCGACCGCTGCTCATAGACCCATCGTGACTCAATTCAGGGCGGCGAGATCACGATTGAGCGTGACCACGTTGACCGTCGGCTCCCCGAGGAACCCGATCGTCCGTCCCTTGGTGTTGTCCTCGACCAGTTGCTTCACCCTGGCCACGTCCAGCCCACGCTCCCGGGCAACCCGGTTGACCTGCAGCGCGGCGTACGCCGGGCTGATCTGCGGGTCGAGGCCGCTGCCACTGGCGGTGACCGCGTCCGGCGGCACCTGCGAGGGGTTCACACCCTCCAGGTCGGCGACGGCCTTCCGGCGTTCCTGAACCGCCGCCAGCAGGTCGGCGTTGTTCGGACCGAACTGCGACGCCGCGCTGCCGGCCCCGTCGTAGTCCACGGCCGACGGCCGGGTCTGGAACCACAGGGGGTCCGCCACCATCACCGGCGCACCATCGGCGTCGACCTCGGGCTTGCCGTCCTTGACGGCCTGCTTGGTGTAGGCCTGGCCGATCAGGTCGGACCCGACATCCTTGCCGGCGACCTGGATCATCGAGCCGTTGGCGTTGCCGTGGAACAAGACCTGCGCGACACCGGTCATCACCAGTGGATAGATGACCCCGAGGAGAACGGTGAGGACCACCACGGCCCGGATACCGACCCCGAACTGGGCCAGCGCGTTTCGATTGCCTGCCATTGTCAGTCCCCTCCTCAGCCGATGCCCGGGATGAGCGAGATCAGCAGATCGATGAGTTTGATGCCGATGAACGGGGTGATCAGCCCGCCGACACCGTAGATCAACAGGTTGCGCCGCAACATCGCCGACGCCGACGACGGCTTGTACTGCACCCCTCGCAACGCCAGCGGCACCAGCGCCACGATCACCAGCGCGTTGAAGATCACCGCGGACAGGATCGCCGACTCCGCCGAGTCCAGCCGCATGATGTTCAGCTTGTCCAGACCGGGGTAGGCCGCCGCGAACAGCGCCGGCAGGATCGCGAAGTACTTCGCCACGTCGTTCGCGATCGAGAACGTGGTCAGCGAACCACGCGTGATCAGCAACTGCTTGCCGATCTCCACGATCTCGATCAGCTTCGTCGGGTTCGAATCCAGGTCGACCATGTTGCCGGCCTCTTTCGCCGCCGACGTGCCGCTGTTCATCGCGACCCCGACATCAGCCTGCGCCAGCGCCGGAGCGTCGTTGGTGCCGTCACCGGTCATCGCGACCAGCCGGCCACCTTCCTGCTCCTTCTTGATCAACGCCATCTTGTCCTCAGGCGTCGCCTCGGCCAGGAAGTCATCGACCCCGGCCTCCTCGGCGATCGCCTTCGCGGTCAACTGGTTGTCACCGGTGATCATCACGGTCCGGATGCCCATCGCGCGCATCTGGTCGAACCGCTCCCGCATGCCTTCCTTGACCACATCCTTGAGGTGGATCACGCCGAGCGCCCGGGCCACCCCACCCTTGCTGTCGGCAACGACCAGCGGCGTACCGCCGGAGGCCGAGATGCCATCCACGATCTCGCCGAGCGCGTTGTCGACCCTGCCGCCCTGGCTGCTGATCCAGGCGTTCACGGCTCCCGCCGCACCCTTGCGAACCTGCCGGTCGTCGACGTCCACGCCACTCATCCGCGTCTGCGCGGTGAACTGCACGAACGTTGCGTGCGGCAACTCCCCTGTGGTGCGCTCTCTGAGCCCGTACCGGCTCTTCGCCAGGACGACGATCGAGCGGCCTTCGGGAGTCTCGTCGGCCAGGCTGGACAGCTGCGCCGCGTCGGCCAGTTCGGTCTCGGTGACCCCGGCCAGCGGGATGAACTCCGAGGCCTGCCGGTTGCCCAGCGTGACGGTGCCGGTCTTGTCGAGCAGCAGTGTGTTCACGTCACCGGCGGCCTCGACCGCGCGGCCCGACATCGCCAGCACGTTGCGCTGCACCAGCCGGTCCATCCCGGCGATACCGATCGCCGACAACAGCGCACCGATCGTGGTCGGGATCAGACACACCAGCAGCGCGACCAGCACGACGATGCTCAGGTTCACACCCGCGTAGTTCGCGAACGGCGGCAGGGTCACCGTCGCCATCAAGAACACGATCGTCAGGCTCGCCAGCAGGATGTTCAGCGCGATCTCGTTCGGCGTCTTCTGCCGCGACGCGCCTTCGACCAGCGCGATCATCCGGTCGATGAAGCTCTCACCCGGCCGGGTGGTGATCTTCACCACGATCCGGTCCGACAACACCTTCGTCCCACCGGTCACCGCGCTCCGGTCACCACCAGACTCCCGAATCACCGGCGCCGACTCACCCGTGATCGCCGACTCATCCACGCTCGCGACACCTTCGACCACGTCACCGTCACCGGGAATAATCTGACCGGCCTCGACAACCACCCGGTCGCCCAACTGCAGGGCGACCGCAGGCACCTCTTCCTCCGTGACACCGTCGGCAGTCAACCGTCGCGCCGTCGTCTCGGTCTTCGCCCGGCGCAGGGTCTCCGCCTGCGCCTTCCCCCGGCCCTCCGCCACCGCTTCGGCCAGGTTGGCGAACAGCACCGTCAGCCAGAGCCAGACGACGATCCACCAGACGAACACCGACGAATCCTTGATAGCCAGGATCGTGGACGCGACGGCGCCCACCTCGACCACGAACATCACCGGGTTCTTCACCATCACCCGCGGATCGAGCTTGCGCAACGCGTCCGGCAGAGAGGTCAGCAGCATCCTCGGGTCGAACAGACCCGACGGTGCCTTCTTGGGAGTCACGGCCGCCTTCGATGCGGGCGGCTCCATCAGGGTGGTCACAGTCCCTCCGCAAGGGGTCCGAGAGTAAGTGCAGGGAAGTAGGTCAGGCCGGTGACGATCAGCACAACACCGACAAGCATCGTGACGAACAAGGCCTTATGAGTGGGCAACGTGCCCTCGTTCACGGGAACCGGCTGCTGGCTGGCGAACGACCCCGCCAAGGCGAGCACCAGGATCATGGGAACGAACCGGCCGAGCAGCATCACCAGGCCCAGCGCGGTGTTATAGAACGGGATGTTCGCGCTCAAGCCACCGAACGCGCTGCCGTTGTTGTTGCCGGCCGAGGTGAACGCGTACAGCACCTCGGAGAATCCGTGCGGACTGTCCGTGTTGAAGATCGACGCTCGCGCTGTCGCCAGCCCCATCGCGACGGCCGCGCCGACGAGAACCAGCGACGGTGTCGCCAGGATGTACAGCGAGACCAGCTTCATCTCGCGCGCGGTGATCTTCTTCTTCAGATACTCCGGAGTACGGCCGACCATCAACCCAGCGACGAAGACCGCCAGGACAGCGAGCACGAGCATGCCGTAGAGACCTGAACCGGTACCGCCCGGTGTGACTTCTCCCAGCATCATGTGGAACAGCGCGGTACCGCCGCCCAGTGGGGTGTATGAGTCATGCGCGGCGTTGACGGCACCTGTGGAGGTACCTGTCGTGGTCGAGGTGAAAAGGGTCGACGCCCATTCCCCGAACCGCGTCTCCTTGCCTTCCATCGCAGCCCCGGCCGCCCGGGTCGCAGTACCGGCGCCTTGCGACTCGAACAGGGTCACGGCGAAGGTGAACGCCACCCACAGGGTGGCCATCACGCCGAGGATCGCGTAGCCCTGCCGCTTGTCCTTGACCATCAGGCCGAAGGTGCGGGTCAGTGCCACCGGGATCACCAGCATCAGGAAGATCTCGAACAGGTTCGACAGCCCGTTCGGGTTCTCGAACGGGTGCCCGGAGTTGGCGTTGTAGAAGCCACCACCGTTGGTGCCCAGCTCCTTGATCACTTCCTGGCTGGCCACCGGGCCACCCGGAATGGACTGCGTCTGGCCCACCACGGAGGTGACCTCGTGCGCACCGGACAGGTTCTGGACGACACCCATCGCGACCAGGACCAGACCGCCGACTACGGCGATCGGCAGCAGGATCCGCAGTACCGTCCGGGTCAGGTCGACCCAGAAGTTGCCGAGCCGGTCGGTCTTCGTCCGGGCGAAACCACGGATCAGCGCGACCGCGACGGTGATGCCGACCGCAGCCGAGACGAAGTTCTGCACGGCGAGGCCGGCGAACTGGACCAGGTGACCCATCGTCACCTCAGGCGAGTACGACTGCCAGTTGGTGTTCGCCACGAAGGAGGCGGCCGTGTTGAACGACAGCCCTTGTTCGACGTCCGGCAGACCCAGCGACAGCGGCAGGTGCGACTGCACCCGCTGCAACACATAGAGCAGGATCAGGCCGACGAAGGAGAAGGCCAGCACGGACCGGGCATACACGCCCCAGGTCTGCTGGGCCTTCGGATCAACCCCGAGCAGCTTGTAGGTACCTCGTTCGACCCGGGAGTCCTTCTCGGACGTGTAGACCCGGGCCATGTATCCGCCCAGCGGGCGGTAGACGGCCGCCAGCAGCACGACGAGGAGGACGACCTGCAACAGACCGGCGGCGGTGTCGGACATCAGAACCTCTCAGCGAAGACCAGCGCGGCGATCAGGTAGAGGACCAGAGCCGCGGCGACCACCAGGCCGGCGATGTTCTCGGCGCTCACAGCTTCTCCACCCCCCGCAGCGCGAACCAGACGGCCGCAAAGACGGCAACACAAACGGCGAGGTACACGACGTCCTTCATGATCGGCCCCACTCCTCGGCCGCGCTCAGCGCAGTACTCCACGCCAGAGCATTGACCGGCAGACGGATCTCTCGCAGACCTCGCCCAGCAGCGCACCGACCTCTCGCAGGCCTCTCGAGCAGCTGCGGCGGGTGTTGAGTGCATTCCCTTGCGATCGTCATCGTTCCTCGATTCGTGAGTGCGCTGTGGATCTCCGAGAAGGTCGGAAACGGCTGGCTCAAACAACCTTCGTCCTTCAGCGGCTCCGTCGAACCAGTGAAAGACCCTGGTTGCCTGCTGGAAATCACCGCTGCCCGTGGGTTATTCCAAACTGAATCTCGTGAGGCGGCGGTACGGGTGCGCTGAGGCTCTTCGACGTGCCCGGCGACCGCCCAGCCGATCCCTGGCACGGGTGGTCACGATTTGTGCACACCTGGTGGCGACTGCTCGTCCCTGGTGCGGCGGCCTACGCTGCACACGGGACTCGGCCAGGGGGTTTCCCTGGTTCGACGCGGGGCCAAGCCGACGAGGGTGGATCTGACACATCCACCACCACCGGGAGGCAGCGATGAACACGACAGACGCGCGCAGCGGCGGCGGCGCGACGGCACGGCTCGGGACCTTCGACATGAAGGTCGAGGTGATCGTCATTCCGGTCTCGGACATGGACCGCGCGAACGAGTTCTACGGCCGCCTCGGCTGGCGGCAGGACGTCACCCCACCCGGCGTCTCCCAGTTCACCCCGCCCGGCTCCTGGTGCTCGGTCCAGTTCGGCCCGATCCTCACCTCGGCGGAGCCCGGTTCGGCCACGGGGTACGTGATCGTCTCCGACATCGTTGCGGCCCGGAACGCGCTGGTCGGCGCTGGTGTCGAGGTGGAGGAGTTCACCCACCTCAGCCCGGACGGTCTGGTCAGCGGCCTTGATCCCGAGCGGCGCAGCTACTTCTCCCGCTCCTCTTTCCGCGACCCCGACGGCAATACGTGGCTGTTGCAGGAGATCACCAGCCGGCTGCCCGGGCGCGTTGACGCTTCGACGACGGCGATCGGTTCCGTCAGCGACGTCGCCGCCCTACTACGGCGCGCGGCGACCGCCCACGGCGAGCACGAGAAGCGCACCGGCGAGGCAGACGCGAATTGGCCCGACTGGTACGCCGCGTACATCGTCGCCGAACAGACCGGCACCGAACTGCCCACCTGAACGCCAACCGACACAAGGAGAAACCGAATGCCATGAGCGAGTCAATCGCCTACCCGCCGGCCGGGGCGACAGCCCGCGACCGGACCCACACCCTGTTCGCGCAGACGATGGGATACGTCGCGCTCACCGCCGGCCTGTTCGCACTCGGCGCCTACCTGGGCCGCGACCTCGCCGGCGGAGTCGGCATCGTCGCGTTCATCGCCGCGTTCGCCACCCTGATCGGCATGCAGTTCGCGGTCCGCAAGTCGCTCAACCTGACCGTCGGGCTCCTCGCCGCCTTCGGTCTGCTGATGGGACTGGCCACGGCACCGACCCTCGCGTACTACGCGAGCGCGGATCCGCAGGCGCTCTGGCAGGCAGGCGGCGCGACCGCGCTGTTCATCGGAGGCTTCGGAGCGGCGGGCTACGCCACCCGGCGCGACCTGAGCGCGATCGCGCGGATCGGGTCCTGGGCCCTGGTGGCGCTGATCGTGTTCGGCATCGTGCTGATCTTCGTGCAGATTCCCGGCGGCGCGCTGATCTACTCGATTCTCGGGCTGGTGATCTTCGCCGGCCTCACGATGGTCGACTTCCAGCGGCTGCGGCGGTCGACGGACCTCAACGCGGCGCCGCTGCTGGCCGCGTCGATCTTCCTCGACATCCTGAACGTCTTCCTGTTCTTCCTCCAGATCTTCTCCCGCCGGGAGTCCTGAGCGATGGAATATCTCGTCACCATGACCACCCACGTTCCGGACGGAACCTCAGACGCAGCCGTCCAGGACATCCGCACCCGCGAGGCCGCACACTCGCGGGAACTCGCGGCCCAGGGTCACCTGCTGCGTCTGTGGCGCCCCCCGCTGCAACCAGGCGAATGGCGCACGCTCGGGCTGTTCGCCGCCGACGACGCCGAGCAACTCGAGGAGGTCCTCGCCTCGATGCCGCTGCGGATCTGGCGCACCGATGACGTCATACCGCTCTCGCCACACCCCAGCGACCCGGCGCTCACCAGCAGCTGAGGCTGCGCGGTGAGGACAAAGACAGGCTGCGTCTGAAGTCCTATGTTGGGCAGAGGGCGCGAATCCGGACGCGTGCGTTGATCAGCGGAGCCGACCATGAGTGAGCAGGACCAGTCCCCGCCCCAGCAGAACTCGGCCGGCCGCGACGGTCGCGCAGACGGCCCGCGGCCGGGCAATCAGCCGTGGCGCACGGAGGGTGTGCCGCCGAACGCCGGGAAACCGCCCCGCCGGCCACGGTGGCTCCGGTTCGCGGCGATCATCGCCGGCGGCTACCTGCTGCTGTTCCTGGTGACCACGATGCAGGACCGGATGTCGGGCAGAACGGAGACGGTCGCCTATACCGAGTTCACGATCCAGGTCGAGAAGGGCAATGTCGCCGAGGTGTTCTCCCGCGGCGACACCATCCAGGGCACGCTCAAGAAGGCGGCAACCGTCCCTGGCAAGAGCGACGCCACGTACACGAAGTTCACCACTGAACGACCGACGTTCGCCTCGGACGATCTGTTCGCCGCGTTGGAGAAGAGCGGAGCGACCGTGCGGGCCACTCCGGTCACCCAGCAGCGAGGTGTGCTCCTGAACCTGCTGATCTCCTTCGCCCCGATCCTGTTGCTGGTCGGCTTCTACCTCTGGCTGTTCAGGCGGCAGCAACGTGCGGCCGCGGGCGGGCTGAGCGGCCTTCTCGGTGGAGGTCAGAAGAAGCCAGTGGATCCCGAGAGCGTCCGAACCACCTTCGACGACGTCGCCGGCATCGATGAGGTCAAGACAGAGATCGCGGAGATCGTCGACTACCTGAAGGACCCCGACAAGTATCGGCGGCTCGGCGCCCGCGCTCCGAAGGGTGTCCTGCTCGCCGGCGCACCCGGCACGGGCAAGACCCTGCTCGCCAGGGCCACGGCCGGCGAGGCGCGAGTTCCCTTCTTCTCGGCCAGCGCCTCGGAGTTCATCGAAGCGATCGTCGGCGTGGGCGCGAGCCGGGTACGCGACCTGTTCGGCGAGGCACGAAAGGTCGCGCCGGCGATCATCTTCATCGATGAGATCGACACCATCGGCCGCGCTCGGGGTGGTGCGCGCTCGTTCGGCGGTCATGACGAGGGAGAGCAGACGCTCAACCAGATCCTCACCGAGATGGACGGCTTCTCCGGCACCGAGGGCGTCATCGTCCTGGCCGCCACCAACCGCGCGGACGTGCTCGACCCGGCCCTGCTGCGGGCCGGCCGGTTCGATCGCACCATCACGGTCCATGCCCCCGATCAGAAGGGCCGAGAGGAGATACTCGGGGTCCACGCGCGGGGCAAACCGCTCGGGCCGGACGTCGATCTGGCCGCGCTGGCACGATCCACCCCCGGCATGACTGGTGCGGACCTCGCGAATCTGATGAACGAGGCAGCCTTGGCGGCCGCGCGCCAGAACCGGTCGCTGATCGGGCAGCATGACCTCACCGACTCGCTGGAGAAGATCCAGCTCGGTTCTGCGCGCAACGTGGTGATGGGCGAGGAAGAGCGCCGCCGGACCGCCTACCACGAAGGCGGGCACGCCCTCCTCGGCATCATCCAGGTCGGCGCCGACCCGGTCCGCAAGGTCTCGATCATCCCTCGCGGTCGCGCGCTCGGCGTCACGCTCTCCACCCCGGAGATGGATCGGTACGGCTACGACGCGGACTACCTGCGCGGGCGCATCATCGGCGCCCTCGGTGGGATGGCAGCCGAGCAGGAGGTTCTCGGTGTGGTCACCACGGGCGCCGAGAGCGACCTGGAGTCCGCGACGAGGATCGCTCGCTCGATGGTCGGCCGCTGGGGCATGTCCAAGGCCGTCGGCCCGGTCTCCGTCCTGCCCGCCGAGGGCGACCCACGGCTGGGCGGCGCCTCCGAGGAACTCCTCAACACCGTGGATGAAGAAGTCCGGCGACTGATCGACGAGTGCTACCAGGAGGCCAGGCGACTGCTGCGCGAGAACCGCGACCGCCTGGACTCCATCGCCGAACAACTCCTCCAGCACGAATCACTCGACGAGGCAGACGTGTACGCCGCGGCCGGCGTCCCCCACAACGCCAAGACCTGACCACCTGCGGGCCGCGAGTAGGCTCGGAAAGCACACCACCGGAGACGTCGGATCAATGGAGGTAACGATGACTGAAGAACCCTTCGAAACGTCGGAGGACATTCACCGCGACCGGCGCGAGCACGGCGGCATGCCGCTGCACCCGGACGACGACGATCTCGCCCGCCGCACCGAGCAGGAGCGGGTCGAAGCTGGCGTCGACGACTACGACCCCGATGACGTCCCACCGGCCACCGATGAACCCGCGCCGGACGATCTGACCGACACCGAGGAGTATCGAGAGGAACAGGCGGAGATCAAACGCGAGACGGAGGAGAGCGAGCTCTACCCGTTGACCGAACGACACCCGTTCCCACCCAGCCACTACGACAAGTCCTGATCGGCCGGAGAAACAGAAGACCCCTGGCCGGCGGTGAAGCCGGCCAGGGGTTCCTGTGATCTGGCTAGGTCAGCCGTCGTTCTCCGCTGATGGGATCAGGGCGCCCGGCACGTTCTCCGGTGCGACGATCTTGTCCTCGCCGGGGTACGGCTTGGTCCAGTCGTGCGCCTCGTACCAGCTCAGGTGGTTCATCTGAGCGGGGTTGGCGAAGTCGGCCCTGGCGTCGGTGCCGGTGAGCCGTTGCTGCGACTTCCAGCTGTCCCACTTCGCCGCGACGTCCTGCTGGTCCGCCGGCACGGTCGCCTTAGGAGCGGGCGCCGCCATCGGGTTCTGGGCCGCCGGAATGTCAGCGCCGCAGGAAGGCAGCGCTGTCAGCCCTGCGGTCAGCGAGGTCCGGTTGGGCAGCGCGGTGAACGGCCGGTAGTCGGGCTTCTTGGTGAACGCCCCGGCCATCGGGGTGGCCGCGCTGTCCTTCTGGTTCATCGGCTTGATCCCGAGCATCTGCTCGATGGTCCGGATCATCGTGATCTGCGAGTAGTAGTGGCTGTCGACCGCGCCACGCTGGGCCCAGGGGCTGATGATCTGGATCGGCGCCCGGTGACCGTCGATGTGGTCGAGGCCGGCCTGGGAGTCGTCCTCGACGACGAAGATCGCCGAGTCCTTCCAGTACTTGCTGTGCGAGATCGTGTCGACCATCTTGCCGACCGCGAGGTCGTTGTCGGCGACCTGGGCAGCTCCGTTCGGCGGGCCACCGGTGTGGTCGCTGGAGAGCCAGAACATGTTCAGGTTCGCCGGCCCGTTCTTCGCGAAGTCCTGCGCCCAGATCTCGTACCGGTAGATGTCCGGCACCGCGGTGTCGAACTTGGGGAAGCCGTGCACCGACACGTCGTTGAGCGACGGGATCGGCGACGACGAGATCAGCGGGTAGGCGGTGTTCGCGCCGGTCGCCGCCATGTTCTTGGTGTCGCAGTACAGGTTCTGCCAGCTCGCACCGGCCGGCTTGGTCAGGAACTGCTGGAACTCGCCGAAGTCGCGCACACTCTTCCCGGCGTCCTGCGCACCGCTCCAGATGGTGCCGGTCCGCTGGTGGCCGAGCGCGTCGTCCTCGGTGTCGTAGCTGCGCAGGTACTCAGCGGCCGAGGACTCGGTGTACTCCGGGTTGTCGGCCTGCATCAGCCAGTTGTGCCCCTCGGCGGAGTTCGTGCCGATGTCGTAGGTGTTGTCGTACAGCCCGAACTGCTGGGTCAGCGCGTGCTGGTTCGGCGTCACGTTCTCGCCGTACTGCGCCAGCGCCGGGTCGCCGTTGCCCGCCGGGATGTCACCGAAGAGCTGGTCGTAGGTCCGGTTCTCCTTGACGATCAGGAAGACGTGCTTGATCGTCGACGGGTCACCGAGCCGTTGCGGGACCGGTACCGGCTTCTTGTTGCCCTTGCCCTTGGCAACCTCGACCGAGTTCTTGGTCCAGCCGTTCTGCTGGAAGACCTTGGCCGTGCCGGCGCGGATCGCGTGGTCGTCCGGCAGCTTGAACCGCTGCAGGCTCGACGTCGTGTCGTGGGTGCCGTGCCCGGCGGCCGTAGTGGGGCGACGGGCGTCGATGCCGCGGGTGTTGGACACCAGTACGTCGTCGCCGGCGGTGGTGATCTCCGCGGGGAAGTAGTCCGTCGGGAGCAGACCGACGTAGCTGACCGGCTCCTGCGCGTTCTTGTAGCGGTAGACGGCGACCGCGTTCGCGCGGCCGAGCGTCACCAGCAGGTGGCCGTCCTTGGTCAGCGTCACCGCGTTGGGCTCGTAGCCCACCGACGCCTCGGGCCACGGCCGCGTGGCGATGGTCTGGACGACCTTGTCCTTGGCGGTGTCGATGACGGACACGTCATTGGTCGCGGTGTTCGTGACGAACAGCGCGCCGTCCTTCGCGTACAGCGCGGTCGGGTGCAGCCCGACGTCGATGCTCGCGACGGCAGCCGCCGGATTCGCCAGGTCGATGACGCTGACCGTGCCGGTGGTGGTGGCACCGGTCGACGGATCGGCCGGGACCTGGGTGTTGTACGAGTTCTGCGTCTTGTCACCCGGCTTCGCCGGACGCCCGCCCTCGTTGCTGACGTAGAGCTTGGTGCCGACCGTGACCAGGTCGCGCGGAGCGTTGCCGACGGTCCAGCTCTGCTGGATGGCGCCGGTCGCCGTGTTGATGGCGACGACGCGGTTCTGGCCGTTGACCGCGGAGTACACGGTGGAGCCGTCGGCCGAGAAAACCGCCTCGCCCACCAGCGCGTGCTTGGGCCCGTCCGCCGGGATCGAGACGAAGGTCGGGTTGGCGACGGTGCCGTCCGGGTTCACGGTGAACCGTCGGTAGCCGTCGGTCTGACCCAGCCACAGCTGCGAACCGTCGGGTGAGTACGTCGGGCCTTCCTGGCCGATGTCGTTGCCAGGGATGCGCAGGTTCGCGGCGGCGTTGTTGCCGACCAGCTGCTGCACCTTCCAGGTCTTCAGGTCGACGATGGCCAGGGCCATCCCGCCGTCGGTGACCGAGGCCGCTACGTGGGTGCCGTCCGGGCTGAGCGAGGACGACATGATCTTGCCGTTGTTGATGACGAGGCGCTGACCGATCGGGTCGACGTACTGGTCGCCGGACACGACCAGGCCCTTGTCGGTGGTCTGCCCGACCTGGTCGGTCCCGAACATGCGCGTCGATGCGAATGCGATTCCGGAGCCGGTGGCGACCACGGCGACAGCGGTGGTACCCGCTGTGATCCGTGATACCCGGCGTCCGATGCGTCGGCCGAGCAGGCCTGACTGGCCCTCCTCGTCACGCCGGCGGCGGCGTGTTACCTGCATGAAGTTACTCCTTCGGAGTGGCGGAGAGCAGATCGACTTTGCCGTCGAACTGCCAAAGCGGGTTCGGTGCGTCGCCTTGCGGCGTCCGGACCAGGAAGAAGCCGTTCACTTCTTTCGGTCCGTCGCCGTCGGCGACGTATCGCCCGTCAGGGGTGACGTCGAGCTGGTAGATGGCCGTCCCCGCGGCCTCGACGTCAGGGAGATGCCAGGTCACGACGCAACGCCAGTCGTTGCCCGCACCCTGGGCGGCGACCTGGTCGCCGCCCTTGGTGCATGCCGCCGTGGCCTTCAGTTGCGCCTCGGTGACGTCGGGCCGGTTGAGTTGCTTCGTCTGCAGGCGGTAGAGGTGGGCGAAGGACGTTGCGAGCGACTGCTGGACCTTGTTCTGCTCGATCCCGGAGCCGGTGGCCCCGGTGGCCGGTGTGATGACCCCGATGGAGAGGCCGAGCAGGACGACCAGCGGCAGGAGGCCGGCAGTGATGGCGCGGCGGCCGGCGCCGTCATCGGTGAGGTTGGTGAAGTCGCGCCGCAGGAACAGCCGGTACGCCAAGGCGGTCGCGGCGACCGCCCATACCAGGCTGACCGCGATACCGATCAGGAGCGGGCCGAGCTGTGCCGGGCTGGTGAACAGACCGCTCCAGGAGGTGAAGGCATAGCCCGGCAGGGCGAGGCGTATGGCGACCGGTATCGGCAGCATCTGGGCGAGCTGCATCGTGAGCGCGACGAGCGCGGGCAGCAGCAGTCCCATCGGTGATCGCCCCAGCGCGACGGACCCGAGCAAGCCGATCGCGGCGAGGGCCAGGGTGGGGGCGAGTACGCAGATCCAGGCGAGCAGCACCGTACCCGCGGCGTCCGCCGGCGTCAGCAGGTGGCCGTCGAGACCGATCAGCGGCTGGTTGCCGACCGCAACGAGCCCGCCGACCGCGCTGGAAACGGCCAACCCGGCCACGAGCAGCAGGATGACGGTGAGGCTGGCCAGCGCCTTCGCCACGAAGATCCGCCCAGGCGACCGGACCGCCACCAGCAGGTGGCGCCAGGTACCGAGCCGATCCTCGGAGGCGAACACGTCGCCGGCGATCAACGAGGTCAGCAGCGGAAGCGCCCAGGTGCCCGAGAAGCCGAGCACCACCAGCGGTCCGGCCCAGGCCGTGGCGTGCATCCAGCGACCGAAGAGGGTGTCGACGGGGAGCGAGCCCTGCTGACTCACGGCGGCGACGAAGAGCGCCGGCGCGATCCAGCAGACGAGGACCACCAGGCGCACCCGCCACTGCGAGACCATCTTGACCAGCTCGAAGCGGTAGCCACGCGCCACCGACACCCGGCCGGCAGTGGGAACGTCGGTAACGGCGACGGTCGCGGTCATCGGTTCGACTCCTGCTGCTCGGTGAGGGCGAGGAACGCGGCTTCAAGCGGCGACACCACGGGCGCGAGCTCGCGCACCGCGATGCCCGCCTGCACCAGCCGCACCACCAGTTCGTCGAGGGCCGGCACCATCGCGTGCACCACGAACACCGCGGTGTTCTGCCCGGTGTCGTCGGCGACGCGTACGCCGGTCGTTTCGCCCGCTACCCGGCGGGCGGCCTCGGGGTCGGAGGTGAGGAGCCGGTAACCGAGCTCATCGTTGTTCTCGGCGGCCAGCTTGCTCAGCGGGCCGGAGAAGACGACCCGTCCGGTGGCGAGGATGGTGACGTCCGAGCACAGCGCCTCGAGGTCGTCCATCCGGTGGCTGGAGAGCACCACGGAGGTCCCGTCGGCCGCGAGCCGGGTGAGGACACCGTGGACGTGCTTCTTGCCGGCCGGATCGAGCCCGTTGGACGGTTCGTCGAGCACCAGCAGCCGGGGCTTGGTGAGCAGAGCGGCGGCGAGCCCGAGGCGCTGACGCATACCGAGGGAGAAGCCGCGGACCCGGTCGTCGGCGACATCGGTGAGCCCGACCTCACCGAGCACGTCGTCGATCCCGACTGTCCGCGCCCCGCGACCACGCAGCGCCGCCAGCGCGGCGAGGTTCTGCCTGGCCGTGAGCGAGGGGTACAGGCCAGGGCCGTCGACGAAACCCGTGACACCGTCGGGAGCGGCGAGCGCTCGCCCGACCGGCGTACCCAGGATCTCCAGCGTGCCACTGTCGGCGACCGCCAGACCCAGCAGCAGCCCGAGCAGGGTCGTCTTTCCGGCGCCGTTAGGTCCGACCAACCCGTGGATTTGCCCCAGCGGCACATCCAGCTCGATGCCGTCGAGCGCGATCACCTCGCCGAACGACTTGACGATTCCACGAGCCCGGACGGCAACGGATGGGTCCGTGCTTCCGAGGCCTGCGACCGAGGTCGCGGGCAGACTTTTCTTCATCAAGCGCACTCCGATGGGGGCGGAACAACGTGGCGGGCTACTGGCAACGTTGTCACCAACTTCCCGCCGGGTCAGTACCCAGTGGGTGACCCGAAGGTGAACACTTGTTAACCCCTCTGGCGCATGCTGGGAGGACCCGCCCAGGACGTCAGGCGGTGAGTTCGGAAAGCTCGGCGAGGGCGCGCCCTTAGAGTTCGGGTTCGAGGAGGTGGCGGTAGGTCATGAAGGCGGTTCGGAGTTCCTTGTAGCCGACGCGGTCGAACAGAACGGTCATGGTGGTGCCGTCGTAGCGCTCGACCAAGCCGGACCCGAAGGTGGGGTGCTTGACCCGGCTGCCGACCGGGAACGGCTGATCAGGGGCAGGTGCGGCCGTGCGGCCACTCAGGTCGTTGTCGCAGTTGCCGCAGGGACCTTGGTACTGCTCTCCGAAATAGTTGAGCAGCCATTCGCGTCGGCAGCCACCGTGCTCGGCGTAGGCAGCCATCATCTCGACCCTCGAACGGGCGACCTCGCGGCGGTCGTGCTCGACTGCTGACGCGGCTGCGACGGCCTTCTCGACATCAGTTCGCGCTTTCAGACGGAAGCGGTGCCCGACGATGACCACCCGGGCATCCGTCAACCGGCCCAGAGCGCGTTCGACCCTGGCAGGGCTGAGCCCGCTGGTGGCGGCCAGCTCGGCGATGTCCGCGGGGTGGTGCTCGTCGATCGCGGTAGCGACGGCGAGAAGATCCTCGTCGCTGACGCCACCTGAGGCGAAGAACCGGTTGAGTCCCAGGTTGGCGTGGCGGTAGAACAGTTCGATGTCGGCCGGCTCGCCGTCGCGGCCCGCACGTCCGATCTCCTGGTAGTACGCATCGATCGAGCCAGGAGCTTCGGCGTGGCTGACCCAGCGGATACCCGGTTTGTCGATGCCCATCCCGAACGCGATGGTGGCGACGACGACCCGGTACCGATCGGCGAGAAAGCCGTCCTGTACTTCGCGGCGTTGCCGGACGGACAGGCCCGCGTGATACGCCTGCGCGGGGACGCCGGCGGTTTCGAGCTCAGCGGCCAGCTCCTCGGCGTGGCGATGCGTCGCGACGTACACGACGCCTGGTCCGCGCGAGGACCGGACATGACTCAGCAGGCGACGCCCCTTGGTTTCCTCGTCGGCGAACGTGAACACCGAGAGGTTGAGATTGGGGCGATCGAACCCACCCACCACCACGGACGGGGCGCGCATCTCCAACCGGTGGATGATCTCCTTCCGAACCGGTGGAGCCGCGGTAGCGGTCAGCGCGAGGATCGGCGGCCGGCCCATCGCGCGGATGGCCGCGGCGAGTCGCAGATAGTCGGGCCGGAAGTCCTGTCCCCACTCGCTGACCAGGTGGGCCTCGTCCACGGCCACCAGATGCGGCCGGGACGACGCCAGCAGTTCGAGTACGTCCGCGTGGGTGAGCTGCTCCGGCGACATGAGCACGAATCCCGGCCGCCGCTGCGTCAGCATGTCGTGGGCCAGGCGTTGCCCGGCGTGGTCACTGGCGTTCAACTCGGCAACTTCGACACCTGCTGGGTGCTCGGACAGAGCACGCAGCTGATCGCGCTGCAGCGCCACCAGCGGGCTGACCACAACCGTCAGTCCACCCAACGCCAACCCGGCGAGTTGGTAGATCGCCGTCTTGCCGGTTCCCGTAGCAAGGACAGCAAGGGTGTCCTGACCCTCGAGCACCGCCCGTACCGACTCCGCCTGGCCTGGGCGCAGCGCGTCGAAACCGAGCCGATCGCGAGCAAGCGCGGCGATCTCCGAGAACCCCAGCATCCGTTCATCATCCTTCACCATCGGCCCGACCCTCACTCGTTCGTGTTCGAGGCTACGAGGAGTGGGACGAGCTGTTCCTCGAGGGTCAGCGAGCCGTGGTGACCGACGAAGCGACTCAGGCGGGCTTCGAGCTTCGAACGGACCACCACCGTCGATCCCTGCGCGGCGACCACGACGTCGCCGATGCGTGGGCGCACGATGTCGGCGACGCGCGGCCCGAACCAGCCCTGGCCGATCGCCTCGTCGCGACGCAGAACCAGGGCTCTGGTGCCGAGATGCTCGCGCCACCTGTCGACCACGTCGTCCAGCGCACCGGCTTCGGTATAGAGGTGGCGGACGCGGGCTTCACCGCCCAGCATCCGTACGCCATAGCGCAGCTCGGGCTCCGCGTCGAAGTCGACCCGGTCGTGGTCCGCCGCGGCGACCATCCCGTGATCGGCGGTGACCAGGAGCATGCCGTCCTTGGGAAGCCCGCCCGCGATCGTCGCCGCGACCTGGTCGACGATGCTCAGCTGGTGACACCACTCGTCACTCCCCGGTCCGTAGCCGTGGCCGAGCCCGTCGAGGTCCGCGTGGTAGGTGTAGCAGAGGATTCGGTCGTGCTCGCGCAGCGCGCGCAGTACCTGGCTGATCAGGTCACCGAATGCGTAGGCAGCACGGAACTGTCCGCCACGCAGTACGGCGCGGGTGAGCCCGCTGCCTTCGAGGTCCCGCGGCCCGACCAGCTGGACCGGCACCCCCGCATCACGAGCACGCTCGAAAATGGTCCGGTGTGGCTGGACCTGCTCGGGTACGAGCCGGTCGCGGAGGTCGACCGGACGTCCTTCGCCCTGCCGGTGCCAACCCAGCGCGTTGAGGAGTTCACCGTCCACGGCGAACGAGTAGCCCACCACCCCGTGCTCGCCGGACAGCCGTCCGGTACCGAGCGTCGCGAGGCTCGTCGCGGTCGTCGCGGGAAACCCCGCCTCGATCGGGTCGCACTCCTTGGCCAGCGAGGAGAGGAACGGCGCGTCGGCTGCATGCGCCCGCAGGAGCCGCCAGCCCAGGCCGTCGATCAGCAGCAGGCACACCTTGGGCGCGGCCGGCAGACCAAGCACATTGGTCACGCCAGGGACACCAAGACCGGCCAGCACGGAAGGCCCGACGTCAGCCAGTGTCATCGGTGGTTCTCCGGAGGTATTGATACGTCACCGCCATCCCATCGCTTGCTCAGCTCGCCTTGCTGGTGAGACCAGCCGTAGTTGTGAGAGTAACTTTGGCCACACGGCAGAGGAGCGTGTGCCTTGACCAGTGGAACGACATCATCGAGTGAGCGGGTCGCCCCGGAGGAGCACCTGCGCCAGGCCGACCCCGTCCTGGGCTCGATCATCGACAAGGTCATGGAGGACAACGGCGGCCCGGTGACGACAGTCCCCGACCCGGCGCTCCCGGTCGATCCGAACATGCCGACCGACCACTACGGCGTCCTCGTGCGCGCCATCGTCAGCCAGAACATCTCGAACATCGCCTCGCGCGCGATCTACCAACGACTGCGGGAGCGCTTCGGCGGCGATCCCCCGACCCCGGAAGAGATCCTTGCGGCGGATCCCGACGAGCTGCGGTTGGCCGCCGGCCTCTCGAGAGCCAAGACGGCCTCCCTCCGGTCGCTCGCCGAACACATCGTCAGCGGTGAGATCGACCTCGAACGCGTGCACCTGCTGCCAGACGACGAAGTGGTCGCCCAGCTCGTCGCGGTGAAGGGCATCGGCACCTGGACCGCCGACATCTTCCTGATCTTCCACCTGAACCGGCCCGACGTCCTGGCGGCCGGCGATCTGGAGATCCGCCGCGCCGTCGAACGACAGTACGGTCTGCCCGGGCTGCCACGCCCCACCGAGGTAGAACGGATCGCGGAGCCCTGGCGACCCCACCGCACACTGGCCTGCCTCTACCTCTGGCAATCGATCGAAACCCCCGGACCGGCCTAGGCGCGGTACAGGACTGTTGGCTCCTTGACGCGTTCGCGGGTGTGGATGAGCAGCCAGTTCTGGTTGCCGCGGTGGTGGTCGAGCGACTCGATATCGATGTTCTCGTAGACGATGTCCGTGCAGCTTCGGCCGGGTGATGATGCCGGGGGCAACCACTGCGGCGACCACGCTGGCGGCGATGAACATCCTTGATCGAGGCAATCCAGGTCTCCGATGACGGGAGCACCTGGCGCGACGTGTACTCCAACGCCGTCGGCACAGGTGGGTGGAGACAGCCGACTTCGCCCCGACGACCACCCGCTACGTCCGGCTGCCCTGCATCCAGCGAGCCACGCAGTACGGCTTCTCCCTCTGGGAGTTCCAGATTCACTAACCCTCGAGTCCGAACAGTTGGCGGAGCGCATCGAGATAGACAGGCCCGTCAGGGCGGGTGGAGAACTCCTTGGCGCGGACTGTCGGCCGGTGCAGGATCTTGCGGAGAATGCGGTGGACGGTGGCGGCCGTCTCGGCTCGTTGCTGTTCGGTGAGGTCCGGCAGCCGATCGTGCAGCCGCACCAGTTCGGCGTCCGCGAGTTGCCTGATCTGCGCGTGCATCGCGGCGATGACGGGCGCTGCCGCCGCCTGTTCCTGCCGGTCCAGGTACGCGGCAGCCTCTGCGGCGACAATGGCACGGACGTGGGGAACCTGATCCGGGATCTCTCGGTCTGCCAGGTGACGGCCGAGTGCGGTGAGGTCGACGAGCGTCACGCCGGCCACACGAACTGATCGTGGTCTGCGTGCGGGCCCGCTTGCTGGCCCGCAGCGCGGCGTCGATCAGGCCATTGACGGCCGGACCGGTGGTTCCCGCCGCTGCGGCCGCACGGGCGGCAGCCTTGAGCTGGGCGACGATCTGGTCCTCGCCGACGGCCATCGAATCCAGCCCGCACGCGACCGAGAACAAGTGCTCGGCGGCCGTACCGTCCACTCGAACGCGGGCCATCCGCAGGACCTCGCCGACCTCGAGCGGCCCCTCGGCGGCCAACAGCTCCGCAACGGCCCGAGTCACTTGTTCGACCGGATCGTGCGTGGCCGCATAGACCTCGACCCGGTTGCAGGTGGACAGCAGGACCACTTCGTCGATGGACGGCGCAGCGTGCAGCCGCGACAGCACGCGACCGCGTTGTGAGGCCGGAACGGCAAGCTTTTCCAGCACTTCGGCCGGGGTGATCCGGTAGGACAGGCTCAGGCTGACAATCGTCATCGCAGTGACCGCTCGGCTCTCGGGATTCCGTTGTAAATGTCCCCAACCATCGTTGCGAGCGGTCGTCCGTCCCACCCGGCTAGCCGAACCAACCGATGTCCTGCTAGCTGCAACCATGCTGATGCCGCCTCCATCGGCCGCGCCCAGTTCCAGCTAGCCGGTAGGTGGGTTGGCCGCCTGCAGGGCAGACCGGGCTACGCCGCTGCGCGATCGTCGGTAACAGGAGGTACAGATCATGAGTGCTGACGTCGACATCGCAGGCGCACCGGGAGACGCAACGGTTCTCAGCCTGGTCCGGCCCGTATCGCATGACTTCGGCTACCGCATCTGCGCGGTCTGCCACTTCCCGATCCCTCCGCACGACCTCGTCGACGACGAGTACCTCCCCCGGCACGAGACGTGCGACTCCAGCGGCCCGATGATCAGCCTCTGCAAAGTCGCCTGACGAGGATCGCCGTCGCGGTCGTAGACCTGCGGGTGGTATGGCCGGGCATTGCGTGCTCGCCTGGATGGCGGCAGTCTGCTGCGGGTGGAGCCTCATTTGGCGGCCGGATGGGAGCGGGCCCGCCGCCTCCCGCTCGGGGCGGAGACCGCGCTGTCGTTCGCAGCAGGCGCCGTAACCTTCACCCTGTCGGCGGTGGTTCTCGCGGGTGTCGAGGCTCCCGTCGTCGCCGGCCTCCTGGGCATCGTCTACCTGGTCGCCGTGATCGCGATCGCCCGGTTCGCGAGTGTCGTCTACGCGGTCCCGGTGGGGATGGCGGCCCTGCTCGCCTACGACTGGTTCTATCTGCCTCCGACGCACCCGCTCGAGTTCCCCGATTCCGTCAACTTGCTGGATCTGGTCGTCTACCTGGCGGTATCAGTCCTGTTGGGCGGGCTGGCGGCACATGCGGCTCGCCGCGCGGCCGCAGCGGAGCGTGCCCGGGGTGAGATCGCCGAGGAGCAAGCGGGCCTTCGGCGCGTCGCGACGCTGGTCGCCCGCGGAGCGGCACCGGCCGAGACGTTCGGCTTCGTGGCCGCGGAGATCGGCCAGTTGTACGACGCGGAGGTCACGGTCGTGTTCCGGTACGAGCCGGATCGCACCGGCACCGTCGTCGGACTGTGGACCGTGCCGGGGGCGGAGTTCCCCCACGCGGCACGGTTGCGAGTGGAGGGTGTCGGCGCGGCGGCGCTGGTGCTGGAGACCGGCCGGCCGGTGCGCACGGAGCGGTTCGAGGGCACGGAGGGATCGATCTCACACTGCTTTGCGCAGCTCGGTGCCCGGTCAGGGGTAGGCGCGCCGATCACCGTCGACGGTCGGCTGTGGGGTGCCGTGGTGGCCGCCTCGACCCGATCGGATGGGTTGCCGGTCGGCAGCGAGGGGCACATCGCCGCCTTCACGGAACTGGTGGCGACCGCGATCTCCAACGCCCAGGCGCACCAGGATCTCCGTCTGCTGGCCGACGAGCAGGCCGCGCTGCGGCGGGTGGCGACGCTCGTTGCCATGGAGTCGTCGCCGACGGAGGTGTTCGCCACGGTCACCGACGAAGCGGCGGGTGTGTTCGGCAGGGTCGACTGCGCGCTGCTCCGTGACGAAGGCGACGGGACCATGAACGTGGTCGCTGTCGGTGGCGCCGGCATGGCCGCCCGCTACCCGGTCGGCACCCAACTGCCGGTCGACGGCGACGGCGTCGCAGCGTTCGTACTCCGGGAGGGCCGGGCACGCCGGATCGACGATTACCGCTCGGCTCCCGGTGCTATCGCTGCCGGCGCGCGCGAGCAGGGAGTCGGCTCGGCGGTCGGCTGTCCAGTCGTGGTCGGTGAACGTCGCTGGGGCGCGATCGTCGTGGCGAGGCCCGAACCCGAGCCGCTCCCGCCGGAGACCGAGGCGCGGATCGCGCAGTTCGCGGACCTGGTGGCCACGGCCATCGCCAACACCGAGGCACGCGCGGAGGTAGGGCGGCTGGCCGAGGAGCAGGCAGCGCTGCGAAGAGTGGCGACGCTCGTCGCGGAAGGCGCGGCGCCCCCCGTGGTCTTCGACGCCGTGGCCGGGGAGATGGGGAGCCTGATGGACGCCGATCACCTCCTGGTGTGTCGCTACGAGTCCGGCATCGAACTCACCGTTCTCGCGCATCGCGGCTCGAGCGCTGAGGAGGTGCCGCCAGGTGTGCGGATCAGCCACGAGGGCGACAGTGTGGAGGCGGTGGTGCGGCGGTCCGGGCGGTCCGCCCGGATGGAGAGTTACGAGGGAGCGCGCGGACTGATCGCTGAACACGCCCACGCCGCGGGCCTGCGGGTGGCCGTCGGAGCGCCGATCGTGGTGGACGGCCGGCTCTGGGGCGTCGTCTCGGCGGGCTGGAACCGGGAGCACTCGCCGCCGGCCGACACCGAGCAGCGGATGGCTCTCTTCGCCCAGTTGGTCGATACCGCCATCGCGAACGCCGACAGCCGCGCTGAGCTGATCGCCTCCCGCGCGCGCCTGGTCGCGGCAGCCGACGACGCCCGCCGACGCTTCGAGCGCGACCTCCACGACGGTGTTCAGCAACGCTTGGTCTCGCTTGCACTGGACCTGCACGGCGCGGAGGCGATCGCGCCCAGCGACAACGACCAGCTCGTCGGACAGCTGGCGTTGATCAACCAGGGGCTCGCGGACGCCCTCGACGAACTGCGGGATCTGTCCCGCGGCATTCACCCGGCGATCCTGTCCGAGGGTGGTCTGGCGCCGGCTCTGAAGGCGCTTGCCCGCCGGTCGGCGATCCCGGTGCAGCTCGACCTCGCGATTGACGGGCGGCTCGGTGACCACGTCGAGGTCGCGGCGTTCTACGTCGTCTCCGAGGCGCTCACCAACGCCGCGAAGCACGCGCGAGCCTCGACGGTCGAGGTCAGTGCCCAGGTGGACGACGGCATCCTGCGGCTGACGATCGGTGACGATGGCGTGGGTGGAGCGGATCCCGCGCGGGGATCGGGGCTGACCGGGCTGACAGACCGGGTCACGGCCCTCGGCGGCACGATCGGTATCGCGAGCCCACCCGGAAGGGGCACGTCGCTGCGCGTAGAACTCCCGATCGCGAGCCAGTAGACGCCCAGCGGTACCGGCTAGCAGGAGGTCGCCGACTACAGGTGGCATGGGGTACCGCCGGTGGCTGGCCGCGCTGACAGGCAGGCAGAAGACGGAGATCGTTGCCCTGTGCGCGGTTCACAGCGGATCTGCAGCCGGCCCTCAGCGGCCAGACAGACTACCCACCTAGCGTCTTGGTATGCCCGTGGCTGAGGTCAGTCAGATCGCCCACTGGATCCAGGAGGCGGCCGCGGAGCGCGGGAACGCCGTGTACCTCGCCGACGCGCGCAGCCCGCGGCGGGTTCGCTACCGCGACCTGGCCGCGGCCGTCGCCGACTGGGACCAGCGGCTGACCGACGCGGACGTGCCGCCGGGCGCGACCGTGGCGACTGCCGTGATCGACCCGCTGGACGCGGGGCCGGCGCTGCTCGGCCTCGTCGCGACCGGTCGGGTCGCGGCGCCGTTCGATCCTGCCGCCCCACGCGCGCTGGATCGGCTTCGGGCCGCGCCGGACACCGTAGCGATCCTCACCGACACCGGGCTCCAGCGGCTCGCCGACCGAGTACCGACCCGGCGGCCGGCCGGGGTACTGCTGTCCAGCTCGGGGAGCACGGGCGAGCCGAAGCAGGTCCTGCTCAGCGACGCCCAACTCGCGTACGTCGCCACCGCGGTTGCCGACTCGCACCAGCTCGGCCCGGCCGACGTCGGTTACTGCCCGCTCCCCCTGTATCACGTCAACGCCGAGGTCGTCGGGCTGCTGGCGACGCTGCGGGCCAGGGGCAGGCTGGTGCTGGAACGGCGGTTCTCACGCAGCCGATTCTGGGCAACGGTGGACGCCCATCAGGCGACCTGGGTCAACGCGGTGCCCGCGATCGTCGCACTGCTGGCCGAGGACGCCACGACGACCGAGGATCCGGCCCGGATCCGGTTCGTCCGCAGTGCGTCGGCACCCTTGCCGGTCCCGGTGCTGCACCGGTTCGAGGACCTGCACCACGTCCCGGTCCTGGAGTCGTACGGGATGACCGAGGCAGCAAGCCAGATCACGGTGAACCCGCTGGACGGCGAGCGGCGGCCCGGCTCGGTCGGGCTGCCGGTCGGCGGCGAGGTGAAGGTCGTCGGCGACGACAGACGCGAGCTGCCGGCCGGAGAGCCGGGTACGGTCCTGATCCGCGGCCCCGGCGTCATCCGCGCGTACGCCACCGACGTCGGCGCCGAGCGGTTCGACGCCGAGGGCTGGCTCGACACCGGCGACCTGGGACGACTGGACGAGGACGGCTACGTCTGGCTGGTGGGCCGGTCCGGCGAACTGATCAACCGCAGCGGGGAGAAGATTCTGCCGCGGGAGATCGAGGACGTGCTGCGCGAGGATCCCGGCGTCCGGGACGCGGTGGTGGTCGGGCGGCCGGATCCCGTTCTCGGCGAGGTACCCGTCGCCTACGTCGTGGCCAGTAGCGACGACCCCGGGCTGGCCGACCGACTGGCCGAGCGGTGCCGAGCCGCGCTCCCCCGCGACCGGCGCCCGGCGGAGCTCACCGTCGTCAAGCAACTGCCGCTCACCGGCAGTGGCAAGGTCCGGCGGGCGGAGGTCGCCGAAATGGTGCGCGCCTCGGGTCTGCGGGCCACCGGGTCGCCGTGACGCAGGGGCGCGGCCGGGTGCCGGAGATCGATCTGGTCCGGGTGGTGACGTTCGGCGCGGTCGTCGGCGTGCACGCGGTGAGCCTCTCGTTCGCCCCGTTCGACGTCGGCGGGAACGCGGCGCTGATGCTGCTGCACTACACCCGCTCGGCCTTCTTCGTGTTGATGGCAATCGTTCTGGTCCGTTCGGCGGAGCGGTCCGGCCGCACGGGCAGGCTGCGTCGGCGGCTGACACTGGTTGGCGTGCCGTACCTGGTCTGGTCGGCGATCTACCTCGTGGTGTCCTGGGCTACCGGCGGTCGGAGCAGGCCGTGGGACGGCGCCGGGCTTGCCCTGCTGACCGGCACCGCTTGGTACCACCTGTACTTCCTGCTCGTCACCATCCAGTTCTACGTGGTGTTCCCGGCCTTCCTCTGGCTGTTGCGGCGCACTCGCCGGCATCCGTGGGCGCAGCTCGGCGCCGGCCTGGCCTTCGCGGTCGTGGTCACCGGCTGGCTGCACTACACGCAGTGGGCGCCGGGTCCGCTCGCGACCTACCGCGCGTACGAGGCCCAGTTGCTGCCGACGTACGCGTTCCTCTTCGTCGCCGGTGGCGTCGCCGCGCTGCACCTGGACGCGGTCATGGATTGGCTGACCGAGCACCGGCGGGCGGTCCTGGCCGGGACCTCGGCCGGCGCGGTCGCAATGGAGGTCCTGTACTTCGTCCTGGTCGCCACCGGCACTCGCGCAGACACCGCGGCCGACCCTGTCCAGCCGGTGATGCAGATCTGGGCGGTAGTCCTGGTTGCCGGGCTCGGCGCCGCGGCGACCCGGTGGACGGCTGCCGGCGCTCCGCACGTGCGCTGGGTGGACCGCGCCTCAGACCTGTCCTTCGGCGTCTACCTGGTTCATCCGCTCCTGCTGCTCGGGCTGTTCGGCCTTCCGTGGGTGTCCTCGCCTCCGGCGGCGGTGACCGCCGTCGTGACCACCTTGCTCGCGCTGGGGGGCTCGCTGCTGGTCGCCGAGATCGCCCGGCGGACACCGGCCAGCCTCCCCCTGACCGGCAGACCACGCCGGCGACCGCAGAGGGTGCCGGTCAGGGCCGAACCCGCCCTCCCCTGGAAGGTGTGACATGACCGTCAGGGCCGAATCCGCCGGATCCGCGGCCGTGGCGACGGCCCGTTCCCCGCTGCGGCACCGGGTCCGTGGGCGCGTGCTGATGCTGCTCTGCGTCCTCTACGCGATCTCGTACGTCGACCGCACCGCGATCTCGACCGCGGGTCCGGTCATCGGCGCCGAGCTGCACCTGAGCGAGACCCAGTTCGGGCTCGCGCTGGCGGCGTACTCGCTTCCGTACGCGCTGCTGCAGGTCTTCGGTGGCTGGATCGGCGACCGCTACGGCCCGCGCAGAGTGCTCGGCATCCTCGCCGTGGCCTGGGGCATCGCCAGCATCTGTACCGGCCTTGCTACCGGGCTGCTCGCGCTGGGCGCGGCCCGGCTGCTGCTAGGGCTGAGCGAGGGTGCCGCGTTCCCGACCGCGACCCGGGCGATGTCGTCCTGGTTGCCCGGCGACCGCCGTGGCTACGGCCAGGGCGTGGTGCACTCGGCGGCCCGGGTCGGCGCCGCGATCGCCCCGCTCGGGATGGCCGGGCTGATCGCGACAGTGGGCTGGCGGGCCGGCTTCGTCGCCCTCGGCGTGCTGTCCGCGCTCTGGTCGGTCGCCTGGGTACGCCGATTCCGCAACCGGCCGCAGGACGACGAGCGTGTGTCCGAGACCGAACTGGGCGAGCTGGACTCGCAGTACGCCGACGAGGCGCCCGGAACGAGATCCAGGCCGAACGGGCGGAAGGTACCGTGGCGACGGCTGGTGGCTCGCATCGCACCCGTCACGCTCGTCGACTTCTGCTACGGATGGATGTTGTGGGTCTATCTCACCTGGTTGCCTTCCTTCTTCAAGGACCAGTACGGCTTGGCGCTGGCCGGGTTCGCACTGTTCACGACCCTCGTGCTTTCCGCCGGGGTGGTGTCGGACACCCTGGGCGGGATGCTGTCGGACCGGTTGCTGGCCCGGACCGGCAGCCTCCGGACGGCCCGGCGGGTGAACCTGGTGATCGGTCTGGCCGGCTCGATGCTGGCGCTGATCCCGTCGCTGCTGGTGCACAACCTGGTCCTGGTCACGATCAGCCTGACGGTGTCGTTCTTCTTCCTGGAGCTGACCAACT
Source organism: Kribbella qitaiheensis (assembly GCF_042657745.1). Taxonomy (GTDB): domain Bacteria; phylum Actinomycetota; class Actinomycetes; order Propionibacteriales; family Kribbellaceae; genus Kribbella; species Kribbella qitaiheensis. Next base: position 215,533 of record NZ_JBHSKE010000013.1, read on the forward strand.
CGGTGCTCTGGACCATCCCGATGGACATCGCGCCCGACCACGCCGGCGTGGCCAGCGGGCTGATGAACACGGGCTTCGGCGTCGCGGGCATCGTGTCCCCGATCGTCTTCGGGTTCCTCATCGACCGGACCGGGAACTGGCAGTTGCCGTTCGGGCTGTCGGTGGGTCTGCTGGCGGTCGGCACGCTGCTCTCGCTGCGAGTGGACCCGCGACCGATGGACCCCGAACCGGAGCCGCCGACGGTGGCCGCCGTACCCGACTGACCGGCCGATCGTGAAGACCCACTTCCGCCGCGGCCTCGCCGTACTCGTGTTGCTGGCACTCGCGGCCGCCGTTCCGGCCACGCTGGCGATCGGGCACGGCCCGGACGTCGGCGTGGCCGCTAGAGCCGGCGGAGCGCCTGTCTGGGGGCCGGCCACGCTGCCGGCACCCGCGGTCTTGGCCTCGGCAGGCACCCGCACAGAGATGGTCGGGCTGACCTCCGGCGGTCGGTCACGAACCGCCATCGTGCTCACTCCGCACACCGACCGACCGGTGCCGCTGGTCGTGGTGCTGCACGGCCGGAACACCACGCCGGCCGAGGAACTGGTCCGCACCGGCCTCACCGACCTGGCCGCGAACGGATCTGCAGTCCTCGCTTACCCGGCCGGGATCGGCCGGTCGTGGAACGCGAACACCGGCTGCTGCGCGACGGCCGCGAAGCAGCATGTGAACGACGTTGCGTTCCTGCAGGTGCTGCTGACCGCGATCGGCAAACACGTGCCGGTCGACGCGAGCCGGACCTACCTCGTTGGCTACAGCAACGGTGGCCGGCTGGCGCTCACCGCCGCCTGCGCAGTGCCCGGCATCGCCGGCGTGGCCACGTACGGGACCGCCGAGCCGGCGCGCTGCGCGGCCGGCCGGACACCGCCGCCGGTGTTCATCGGCTACGGCAGCGCCGACCCGCACGCCGCACCCGGGTACGTGCCCCGGCGCGGCACCACCGGCCCCGACACGGCAGCCGACTGGCGGTCCGTCGAAGGCTGCGCCGACACGCGGTCAAGGACCACGGTCGGACCGGCGACCGTCACCGAGTGGGCGTCCTGCCAGGGTGACGGCCGGGTGGCGCTGGTCCGCTGGGACGGACTCACCCACCGCTGGCCGGGCGTCGGCGTAGTGCCGGCCGATGCAACCGGCCGTGCGCTCATGTGGCGCTTCCTCACCGGCAGCACCATCTGACCTGCACGCTCAAAGGGGGAGCGAGACGTCGATCGCTGTGCCGTGTCCGACCGGGCTGATGACGTCGATCGACCCGCCGAGGGCCTCCACCCTGTCCCGCAAACCGACCAGCCCGGATCCGCCGTCCGGTGCCGCACCGCCGGCGCCGTCGTCCCGGACGCGCAGCCACAATGTGCCGGCCCGCTCCTCCAGGGTGACCTCCGCGCGCGATGCGCCGGCGTGCTTGGCCGTGTTGGTGAGTGCCTCGGACACGACGTAGTACGTCGCTACTTCCAGCGGCGGCGGGTAGCGCGACTGGGTCCCGACCTTCAGGTCGACCGGAACGGCCGACCGGCGAGCCAGCGTCCGCAGCGCCGGGCCGAGGCCACTCTCGGCCAGGACCGCGGGGTGGATGCCGCGGGCTATCTCGCGCAACTCGTCCACCACCTCGATGAGATCGTCAGCTGCCTGGCCGATGCCGGTCCGGAGCATGGGCAGGTCGGCGGGCACCTCGTCTCGGGCGAGGCGTAGTTCGATCGCGAGCGATACCAGCCGTTGTTGCGCTCCGTCGTGCAGATCCCGCTCCAGCCGGCGCCGCATCTCGTCTCCGGCGGCGACCACCCGCGCGCGGGAGGCCTTGAGCTCGGCCCGGCTCTCCGCGTTCGCGATCGCGGTGGCGACGATCTCGGTGAACTCGACCATCCGTTGCTCGGTGGCCGGCGGAAAGGGGTCACGTCGCGATGCGATGCTGATGCCACCCCAGCAGCGGCGTTCGACGATGATCGGACTGGCAACCGCCGACCGGACGCCCCAGTCGCGCAGGAACGCGGGCAGGCGCCGGCGCAGCGTGTCGTCCACGTCGTACCGAGCGGGCTCACCCGTCGCCTGCACGGTCCCGATCGCCGAGGGCGACTCCAGCGTCTGGCGTTGGCCGACGCGCATCTCCTCCGCCAGCAAGCCGCGGCCGGCCATCATCGTCGCCGTCCCGTCGGACTCGAACCGGAAGATCGCGGTGATCTCGGCGTTCGTCAGCCGACCGAGCTCCTGGGCCACCGCGGCGAACACCAGATCGGGTGCGCCGCCGCGGGCGACCAGGGTCGCCACCCGCCGGAGGGCGGCCTGCTCATCGGCCAGCCGGCGCAGTTCGGTGCGTGCCTCGGCGTTCTCGATGGCAGTGGCGACGAGTTCGGTGAAGCTCGCGATCTGTGACTCCGTGTTCGCCGCGAAGGGTTCGACACTCTTCGTCGAGGCCGCGATCACTCCCCACACGTGCCCGGCGACCACGATCGGGCAGCCGACGGACGACCGGATACCCAGCGCACGCGCCTCCTCGGCGATCTCTCCGGTCGAGCCCGCGAAGCTGTCCAGCCGGACCGGACGGCTGCTCTGCCGCACCTCGCTGGCCACACTCAGCCCCTCCAGGGTGAACCGCGTGCCGACGGTGAGCTGGACCGGCACCCTGCTCCAGGCAGCGACGCCGATCACGGTCCCGTCCGCCTCATAGCGCTCCATCCGGGCCAGATCGGCCCCACACAACAGCCCGACCTCCCGCGTGACCGCCTCGAACACCGCCGTCGGCGCATCCGACTCCGCGACCAGTGTCGCGACCCGCCGCAAGGCCGACTGCTCCGTGCTCAGCCGCGCCGACTTCACCGCCGCCCGCCGCGATCGCGCCGCCAGTTCGGCCACCACGACCGCGGTCACCAGGAACACGCCGAGCGCCACCACGTTCCGGGAGTCGGCGACCAGGACCGAACCCTCGTGGGGCAGCAGGAAGGCGAACACCGCGACGCTGACAACCGACGTGATCGCCGCCAGCCGTGCTCCCCACACCACGGCGATCGGCAGTACAGCGACCAGGTACAGGACCAGGAGGCTCAGCGCCGGGACGTACGGCTTGAGGAGCGCGATGACAGCGGTCACCACCGCTACCAGCGCGACGCTGGCCAGCAGCCCGCGCAACCAGGGAGCGGTGGCCAGATTCAGGCGGCTCCGTGCCATCACATCGCTTCCCTCGCCACACGCCGACGGGCTTTGTCGCCGCAGGCGCCCGCGGCGGACCGCCGAACTAGCTCGATTGTGCCACCAGCTAGCAGGGGTGCGGACTCCCTCCTGGCCACCACTGCGAATGGCGGCTGGTGGTGATGCCGGCCCCCCACCCGGCCGCCGATGCTGGTCTGTGTGGACAACAGACTGAAACTCGGCGCCGGCGTCGTCGACTACGTGCTGATCATCCTCGAAGGCGGTCTGTGATGATGCCTGAGGCAATGACGCGGCCCGTCTGGCTGAGGATCTGGCAGTCCGCTCGACAGGCCTCGGAGATGCCGTCGGTCATCGCGATGCACACGGCTGTCGAGATGCACGTCGCCCGCAAGGCAGGCGTCGCGCTGACCATCCGGCAGCTCCGCCAGGCCGGCGTCTACACGGTGCGGTACGACGAGGAGAGCGACCGCCAGCTGTACGAGGTGTTCGCACCGTTCGGCATCCCCTACCAGCAGGCGACCCGATGAGCTGGATCTCCAACCTGACGCCGAACTGGTACGCGTCGATCATGGGTACCACGACGCGGGCCGCATGACTGATCCACGCCAACCCCACCAGAGCCCCCGGCCGGGGGGCCGCAGCTCGAAGGAGTGATGATCCATGTCAGATTCGAAACCCGTGGACGCCGCAGTGGCCGGCACGATCGATGTGGGCGGAGACCTGACGGTCAACCGCCTCGGCTTCGGTGCCATGCGGATCACCGGTGCCGGGATCTGGGGTCAGCCCACCGACCGCGACGAGGCGAAGGCGGTACTGCGCCGGGCGGTCGAGCTCGGCGTCAACTTCATCGACACAGCCGACTCCTACGGGCCTCACGTCAGCGAGGAACTCATCGGCGAGACGCTCTCCCCGTACCCGGACGACCTGGTGATCGCGACCAAGGGCGGCCTCTATCGCCCAGGTCCGGGACAGTGGCCGGCCGACGGCCGGCCGGAGCACCTGATCGAGGCCTGCGAGGGAAGTCTGCGCCGGCTCAAGCTCGAGCAGATTCCGCTCTACCAGTTCCACCGGCCCGACCCGGACGTGCCGCTGGAGGACTCGATCGGTGCTCTCGTCACCCTCAAGGAACAGGGCAAGATCCGGCACATCGGGCTGTCCAACGTCACCGAGGACCAACTGCGGCGCGCACAGCGACTGACCCCGATCGCATCGATCCAGAACCGCTACAACATCGACGACCGCCAGTCGGAGTCGCTGGCCGACCTCTGCGAGCAGGAGCAGCTGGTGTTCCTGCCGTGGGCGCCGATCCAGGATCTCGACAACAACCAGCCCGTGCAGGAACTTGCCCAGCGCTACCACGCGCAGCCCCGGCAGATCGTGCTGGCGTGGCTTCTGGCGCGGTCGCCGGCCATCCTGCCGATCCCCGGCACCGGATCGGTGTCGCACCTGGAGGACAACATCGCCGCCACGTCGATCAAGCTGACGCCGGCCGAGGTCGCCTCCTTGACCGGCAACGGCGGCTGAATGCCGGCGAACCGGCCTCCGCGGCCGCGTGGCCAGCGCGGCAGGAGCGTCCGTCGCCCGGGTGCTGGACCGCATCGACGTCGTCGACCCGGGGTGCGCGTCGTTGACACGCACCCCCTCGACCCGGACGACCCGAGCGGTCTCGACGTCTTCTACCTCATGTTCGTCGCTACGATCGTCGGCTTCTGGCGCTGCGCGAGGCGATCTACTTCCCGGGCGATCAGCACGCTCAGCCGATCCTGGTCCTCGCGACCTGGGCGGCGGCGCTGTTCGTGGCAATGCTCGGGGTCTCGCAGCGGCTCCGCAGAAGCCCGGGAGTTCCCTGAGCCTACGACCTCTTCGCCCCCGCTCGCCTCCCGGCCGCCACCACCGCGGCCGACAGAGTGGCGCTGTCGTAGGCGCCGTGGTGCCGCCGACCGTTGACGAAGAATGTCGGCGTACCCGAGACCCCGCTCAGGTCCGCCGAGTCGACGTCCTCCGCGACCCGCACGGCGCCGACGTGCCGGCGCAGGTCGTCGCGGAAGCGTTCGACATCGAGGCCCAGCTCGGCGGCGTAGCGGACGAGGTCAGGCATCCGCAGTGCTTCCTGGTGCTCGATCAACAGGTCGTGCATCTCCCAGAACGCTCCCTGCACGGCCGCGGCCTCCGCCGCCTCCGCGGCCAGTTGCGCATGAGGGTGCACATCTGCGAGCGGCAGGTGCCGCCAGACATACCGTACGTCGCCGTGCTCGGCGAGCAGTTTGCGGATGAGGTGCTCGGCCTGGCCGCAGTACCGGCACTCGAAGTCGCCGTACTCGACCACGGTGATGTGGGCGTCCTCTGGTCCGCGAAGGTGGTCCCGGTCCGGATCGACCGGCGCGGCAAGGTCGACGACGGACTCGGCGGTGCCCAACAGCGCCCGCCTCCGCCTGCGTCGTGGGAGCAGCCTGACCACTCCGCCCACGACCCAGGTGACGATCGACGCACCCAGCGCCGCGGACAGGATGCCGAGCTTGGCCTCCTGCAGTTGCTCGCCGGTGAAGGCGAGGGTCGAGACCAGCAGTGCCACCGTGAAGCCGATACCGGCGATGGTGCCGCCGCCGGCCACGGCTACCCAGCCGACCGGTGGGCGCAGCCGGCCGCGACTGACCCACGTGACCAACCACGAGAAGCCGACGATCCCGATCGGCTTCCCTGCGAGGTAGCCGAACAGGATGCCGAGAGTGATCGGCGAGCGGTAGGCCCGGGCGAGGAAGTCGCCGTCAATCACGATCCCCGCGTTGGCGAGCGCGAAGATCGGCACGATCACGTAGCTGGTCCACCGGTGGTACAGGAGCTGCAGCCGCTCGTTCGGCGAGATCGCCGAGACGACGCCGGTCTGCGCCGAGCGGGCAAGCTCCGGGGTCGGCTGCTCACGGAACAGCCGGAACTCCTCGGTCGCTCGTTCGAGGTCCCTCCGCGCGGCCGGATAGGCGTAGGTCAGCAGCCCGATGGCGAGGCCGACCACGATCGGCTCCACCCCGGAGAAGTAGAGCGCCACCCAAGCCGTCACTCCGAGCAGCGCGTAGACCGGCCCGTAGCGAACGCCCGCGGCGCGTACGAGCAGAACCAGCCCGAAGATCCCGATCGCGGCCAGCAGTGGCAGCAGGGAGATGTCCGTGCTGTAGACGGTCGCGATGACGCCGAGTGCGACGACGTCGTCGACGACGGTGAGCGTGAGCAGGTAGGCGCGCAGCCGGGCCGGGAAACGCCGCCCGACCAGGGCGAGCATCCCGAGCGCGAACGCCGTATCCGTCGACATCGCCGTACCCCAGCCCTGCGCCGAAGGATGGCCCGCATTGACGGCCAGATAGATCGCGACCGGTACCACCATGCCGCCGATGCCGGCGGCCAGCGGCAACGCGAGTCGCCGCCGATCCCGCAGTTCGCCCATGTCGAATTCGCGGCGTGCCTCCAGACCGACGACGAGAAAGAACAACGTCATCAGCCCGTTGTCGACCCATTGGCGCAGGTCCTGCGACACACTCCAGCCGCCGACGCGGACCGACACCCCCGTCCCCCACACCGTGTCGTACGAGGAGGCGGCTACGTTCGCCCAGACCAGTGCCAAGAGTGTGGCGGCCAACAGGAACGCAGCGCCGCCCGTCTCCGTGCGAAGAAACTCCCGTAGCGGGGTCCGGAAGCTCCGCGCCCACGCGGTCCGGCCGGGGAACTGTACTACCGCCACCGGGCGCTCATGGCGGTCATGAGGCCTACCCTCGTGGTCACGCCGGACGACGTCCCCCGTCCGAGGTGATCGTGGGGATCACCGCCGAGTAGTCGAGGTCGCCCGCGCCGCCCTCAGCGGCTTGCTCGAGCCAGTCACGTGACGCGGCAGCCACCTCCAGCCGTCGGCCGTTCTGGTCGGCGATCTGGGTGACCAGGTTGAGATCCTTGAGCGCCAGGCTGAGCTTGAAGTTGGCAGGGTAGCTGCCGGATTCGACGTTGGCGCGTTTGGCCTCGACGGTGGTCGCGATCGGAGTATCGCCGAGTACGTCGAGTACGACGGAACGATCCAGCCCGAAGTCGTCGCCGAGGGCAAGGGCCTCGCCGAAGGCGGCAATGGCCGCGCCGAGCGTGGAGTTCACCACGACCTTGGTGGCCGCGCCGGCTCCCAGCCCGCCGACGTGGTGCAGCGTGCCGAGTGGCGCCAGGATCGGCACCACGCGCTGGAAGTCGGAGGGATCTGCCCCGACGTAGACGGCCAGCCGGCCCGTGGTGGCCTGGGGAACGCTGCCCCGCACTGGAGCGTCGACCATGGCCACGCCCTCTGGCAGACGGGAGGCGACGGAGCGCACCGCGTCCGGACCCACCGTCGACATGTCAATGAGCAACTGCCCTGGTGTCAGCGCGGCGGCCAGACCGCTGTCGCCGTACACCACCTGCTCGAGCGCTTCCGCGTTGGTGACCATGGTGATCACGGCGTCGACACCCGCGATCGCCTCCATCGGCGTCGATGCCGCCGTCGCGCCGTGGTCGGTCAGCGGTCTGGTCTTGTCAGCGGTCCTGTTCCAGACGGTCAGGTCGTGTCCGGCCTCGAGCAACCGAGTGGCCATGGGTGTGCCCATCAGGCCGAGACCGATGAATGCCAGTTTCGCCATTGCGTGTTCCTCTCACATGCCTTCCGGGTGCGGACCCCACACCGGGAGGGCGTCTTTCAGGATCGTGTCGATGTCCTGCAGGTCGGCCTCGGAGAGCTTGATGTCAGCCGCCGCGGCAGTCTCGTCGAGGTGGGCAGGCCGGCGTGCGCCGACGATGGTGGCCTGTACAGCCGGGTTGGCGAGAGTCCAGGCAACCGCCAACTGAGGAAGGGTGATGGCCCGCGCCCGCGCCAAGCCCGTCAGCCGCTCCACCACCGCCAGGTTCCAGCGGAAGGTGTCGGTGGTGAAGTCGGGGCTCTTGCTGCGCCAGTCGTCGGAGCCGAATGTCGTGGACTCAGTCATGCGACCCGACAGCAGACCGTGGGCCAGCGGCCCGTAGACCAGTACACCCAGATCATGCGCGGAGGTGTAGCGCAGGATGGTCGACTCGATGTCCCTGCGGAACAAGTGGTACGGCGGCTGCAGCGTCTCAACTCGCCCGAAGTGGCGGAGCGCTTGCAGCTGGTCGAGGTCGTAGTTCGACACACCGACGTGCCGGACCTTTCCCTCGGCGACGAGTTCTTCGAGCGCCGTCGCGGTCTCCTCCGGTGGAGTGTGCAGGTCGGGCCAGTGGACCTGGTAGAGGTCGATGTAGTCGGTTCCGAGGCTGCGCAGGCTGGACTCCACTCCCTCGCGGAGCCATCGCCGGCTGGCGTCGCGCACCACCCGGTCGCCATCCAGGCGTAGTCCGCCCTTGGTGGCGATGATCACCTCCTCGCGGCTGGTCCGGTCCCGCAGCGCCTCGCCAAGGAGTTGCTCGGCCGCACCGAACCCGTAGCCCTGAGCGGTATCGAAGAAGTTGATACCAAGCTCCAGGGCGCGATGGATCGTGTCCCTGCTGTCCTGGAGATCGGCGGTCCCCCAGTCGCCACCGAACGCCCAGGTCCCGAACGCGACCATGGAGACCTGGAGATCGGTCTGTCCCAGTCGAACCTGTCGCACGCTGCCTTCCTTCCTGTCGCGTGGGCCAAACGTCCACGTGGCTACGATCCCGCCGCACAGGTCGGGTGTCGCCGTGGCCAGCGGCCATCCTGGTTGCCCGTTGACCTCAAGGTCGGAATACCTGCTACCGGGGTAGTGCGCCCGGATCACGGTGTTGGTGTGACCACCGCGTAGACGTGGCGGAGGCGGAGCCCATCGACCTTGCCGTCGAGGAAGCTCTGCTCGCTGATTCGACTCACCCTCGCACGGGCAGGGTCGTAGACGAGCAGGTCGGCAGCGTCGCGGCCGATCAGCAGTATGTAGTGCCGTGGGATCCGGTCGCCGATCAGTACAGGCACCGGCTGAGTGCTGTCGGCAGCGTCGACCGCATCCCGTAGCGCCGACTTGCCGATGATCCCCGTGACCAAGTGCGGCTCGTACCGGGCTCCGAGCGCGTCGGCGTGCCGGTTCAGCTCGTTGCCGACTCCGGCCGGTGTCGAGCCCAGCCGCTGTGGCCAGAAGCGGTTGGTCGCGTCGTGGATGCGATGTTCCTCGGCAGTCAGCCGCGCCTGGAACTGTGCCACGCTCGCATCCGCCGAGTCGGCGCTGTCGGCGGTCGTGAAGTTCAGTGCGTACAGCGGATCTGCCATCGCCCGCGCCATCAGGATCGTCATCGGCCCGCAGGCAGTGTCGTCCGTCTGCCGCATCGGAGAGCCTCGGTACGTCACCCGGCCAGGCCCGTCCGGATCGATCAGGCTGAGGTGAGTACGCAGCCATTCGGGTCGCTTACCCCGAATCAGCCGTGCGAACGTGACTACGTCCTCGGCGCTGTGCCCGGCCGCCAACGCGTCGATGAGGTACGGCCGCTCGTCGGCGCCGGCCGCCGCCAGCGTGGCATCCACGCGGGCCCGGTCAGCGGGGGACGCGTCGTCCAGCCTCTTCGCCGCCCGCGCCGCCGGCGAATGGGCGGCCACGTTCGGCAGATGGCTCTCGACCTGCAAGTGAGGACCGATTCCATGCCCCGGCAATGAAAGCAGCAGCATCGATACCACGGCCCGCCGGCGTACGGTCGCGGTCCAGCGCCGTAGCATCCTCGCAGGCCTGAACCCCCTGGACCTCGATCCGGTTGCCACGATCAATCCCTTCCGAACCATTGCCGGCGGTTCTTGCTTCCGTCCCCCTCCAAGGTGTCGGCGCAACGGTGGGCTGTCGTCACGGCGAGCGGCCATTCGCCGTACCGGCTGGCGGTAAATCACGGTCGTCAACGGACCCGGCGGCGCTTCTTCCGGATGCGGACAAGGACGAGGACGGCCGCCGCCAAGGCGATCAGGATCAGCGGCGCATAGGTGAGAGCGCGGGCCACCGCTGCCAGCGAGGCAGAGAAGGCGTAGCCGAGTAGTACACAGCCCGCACCCCAGACCACGGCGCCGGCAACATTCCACGGCAGGAACCTGCGCAGGTACGGCATCCGGGCCATACCGGCCATGCCCGGCATCAGTGCTCGCAGGCCCGCGGTGAATCGGCCGAGCAGCACCGCCCGTCCGCCGTACCGGCGAAGGAAGTCGTCGGCTCGCCGCCACCGATCCTCGCCGACCCGGCGACCCAACCGGGACGAGCGCAACCTCGGGCCAAGCCGGCGACCGACCTCGTAGCCCACGCTGTCGCCGAGAGCAGCCGAGCCGACCGCGACCGCCACCATCGGCCACAAGGCGATCCAGCCCTGGTGGGCAGCGAATCCCGCCACCACCAGCGCTGTCTCGCCGGGGAGCACCAGCCCGACCATGACCGCGGCCTCGGCAAAGGCGAGACCGCCCGCGATGACGTAGAACCACGCCCCGAGCTGTCCGCCGAGCTGCTGCAGGAATCCGAGCATCGTCAGGTGGTCCGCAGCCGACACCGGCTGATCGAGTGCCGCACGCCACCCACGGTGCCAGCCGGCCCGCCCTTCTTCCTTACCGCCAGCGCGAACACCGGGCACCCGGCAGCGGGAGTTCCGGGCCTACCGGCGCAAGGTCCAGCTAGCCGGAATGCCAGTCGGCCGGTCGCCTGGCATTCTGAAGCCATGGAGTTGCGCTGCTTGATCGTTGATGACAGCCCTCGTTTCCTGTCGGCTGCGCGCGGTCTGCTGGAGCGCGAGGGCATGGTGGTCGTGGCTGTGGCCATGAACGGCGACGAGGCCGTCCGCCGCGCCACGGAACTCGGACCGGACGTCACCTTGGTGGACATCGACCTCGGCAGGGAGAGCGGCTTCGACGTCGTACGGCGGCTGACCCTCGAGACCGACCTGGCACCCTCGTCGGTGATCCTGGTCTCCACCCACGCCGAGGAGGACTTCGCCGAGCTGATCTCGGCAAGCCCGATCGCCGGGTTCCTGCCCAAGACCAGGCTGTCCGCACCGGCCATCCGCGACCTCCTCGGCCTCCCTGCCTGACGACTCCTCGTCCGGTCAGTAAGCCTCGAGGAAGGTGACCACCGCGAGCACCCGGCGGTGGTCATCGCTGGTCTCGGGGAGGCACAGCTTGGCGAGGATGTGCCGCACATGCTTCTCGACGGTGCCCTCGGTCACCCACAGCCGCCGGCCGATGCCGGCGTTCGACCGCCCCTCGGCCATCAGCGCGAGGACGTCGTGCTCCCGCTGGCTGAGCGCGGCGAGCGGGTCGTTGCGCCGCCGGGCGCTCACCAGTTCCTGGACCAATGCGGGGTCCATCACCGAACCACCCTTGACGATCCGCTCCAGCGTCTCGATGAAATCGTCCACATCCGTCACGCGGCTCTTCAGCAGATAGCCGATCCGCTGACCGGTGGCCAGCAGTTCCATCGCGTGCTCGACCTCGGCATGAGCCGACAGCACCAGAATGCCGATCGCCGGAAATTCCCTGCGGATCTCCCGGGCGGCGTCCAGTCCCTCGGTGGTGTTCGTCGGCGGCATCCTGATGTCCGCCACCACCAGGTCGGGCTTCAACTCGCGAACGAGCGGCAGAATCCACCCGCTGTCGCCGGTCTGCCCGACCACCTCGAACCCCGACCGCTGCATCAGACTGGCCAGGCCCTCCCGGAGGAGGACATCGTCCTCAGCCAGCAGCACGCGTGCGACGGCCGCACCGTCGTTGCGGTCCACGTGCTGGTGGGACGGCCCAGTCGTCATGTCTCTGAGTATCCCGGTGCCGTCCCGTCGGCGCTTCCCGCCAGCGGGAATCCTTGATGGCTGCCAGCGGGCAACTGAGTCATCCGTCGGCCGGAGGAGCGTCCTTGCCATCTCTGGCCAGATACCGGCTGGGATCACCTGCGGCGCTTGCGTTCTCTCCCAGCCAGGCCTTGAGCCCGACGGGGTCGCGTCGTTCGAGCTCGTCCAGATAGAGCTGCCGGGCTTCGACAATGCGCAGTCGAGCGGCCGCCGTGGTCGCGTCCCGGAGGATCTTGTAGCTGTCCTGCCACCGCCGGCACAACTCCGCCGTAGTGAGGCTGCCGTGGTGCCTGCCTGGAATGTGCCCCAGCCTGCGACCACACCAGCGCATCGCGGCTGGTGATGTGACACCGAGGACCACCACCAAACCTGGAGCAGCGGCGCCCAAGACGACGACAGTGCCTGCGAACGCGACGATCGCTGAGATCACCGCGACGGCGATGACAGCAGATCTCCCCAATCTGGCCGAGATCGTGGTCTCGGCCGCGTGCGACCAGGCAGTGCTGGCCACGGCCACTCCGATGAAGGCGGCAACGAAGAGAAGGGGAAGCATCCCGCGGGCCGGCACGAGGAACACTCCCGCCACGAAGCCCAGCACACCGACCAAGCCGGACAACGCGGTCCACAAGAGTCTGTACGCCGCAACGAGACGGTGGACGCCCAAGCTCATCTCAATCTCCGCGGCTCGAGCCAACTGCCCCGCGATCGAGGGCCGGCGCCGAGACCGTTGCCTCCAGCATCATCTTCACCATGCAGCTCGCACCTCTCGAAGTCTCATCGTCCCGACCGTGCCTTCCCAGGCTCGGGGAAGCAGGTGGTGGAGCGGCGGACCCGGCGCCGAGGGGTGAGTACTCAAGACACCGGGTCCGCCGGTCTAGTGGGGTCGCGGTCCGGCGTTCATGCCGCCTCCCCCAGCGCTGCGGCCGCCGGCGCCAGCGCGTACCACGCGGCACTGTTCGGCGGGAGCTTGTCCTCGGCCTCGTAGTGGCTCGCCAGCAGCAGCTCACCGTCCACCGGCGCGGAGACAACCCGCGATGAGCAGTTGACGACGCAGCCGAAGCCGTCGCCGCGGGTGAAGGCGAGCACGCCCGGTTCCGTCTGCAACCACCGGAACTCGTTCGAGGCAAGGGCAGGAAGTCGCCGCCGCAGCGCGAGTGCTTCGCGGTAGAGGTGCAGCATCGACTCGCCCGAGCTCAGCTGCCGGTCCACGGCGTGGTCAGCGAACCAGTCGGGCTGCGGCAGCCACGCGTCGGCGGGTGAGAATCCGAAGCTGTGCTCGGACGTGGCCCACGGCAACGGGACCCGGCAGCCGTCTCGGCCGCGTCGAGCGCCCTGGGTGCGGTGGAACATCGGGTCGGCCAGTAGCTCGACCGGGAGGTCCGTGACCTCTGGCAGGCCGAGCTCCTCGCCTTGGTAGACGTACGCCGCGCCCGGCAGTGCGAGCATCAGCAGGGCGGCCGCCCGTGCCCGGACGGTGCCGAGATCGACATCTCCGGCGCCGAGGCCGGGCGCGCCGCCGCCGTACCGGGTCACCGACCGGGGCATGTCGTGGTTGTTCAGCACCCAGGCCACCGACGAGTCGGAGCCGGCGATCGTGCCCAGGCCGCGATCGACCACGTCGTACAGGATCTGGTCGTCCCAGGTGGCGCGCAGGAACTCGAAGTAGAAGCTCTGGTGCAGTTCGCCCGGGCGTTGGTACAGCGCGAGCTGTTCGGCGTCCAGTACGCCGACCTCGCCGATCAGCACCCGTTCGCGGCCGGTCAGGACGGAGTATCCCTCGGCGATGGTCCGCCACCGGCGCCACACCTCGTGCACCTCGGGCTGGTTCCACGCGTACGGATTGAGCGGGTCGCCGGTGAGCTCGTCGTCCATGGCGTTCTCGTGGTCGGGCAACCCGTCGGCCTTGTGGAGCCCGTGGGCCACGTCGATCCGGATCCCGTCCACGCCGCGTTCGAACCAGAACCGCAGCACCTGGTCGAAGTACGCCGCGACATCCGGGTGCCGCCAGTTGAAGTCGGCTTGCTCGGGCGCGAAGCTGTGCAGGTACCACTGGCCAGGTGTTCCGTCCGGTTCGGTGACGCGCTGCCAGGCTGATCCGCCGAAGATGGAGCGCCAGTTGTTCGGCGGCAGGTCGCCGTCGTCCCCCTTACCGTCGGCGAAATGGAACCGCTCGCGTTCCGGGCTTCCCGGACCGGCGGCCAGCGCCGCGGCGAACCAGGGATGCTCGATCGAGCAGTGGTTCGGGACGATGTCGATGAGCACCCTGAGGTCGAGCCGGTGCGCGTCGAGGACCAGCCGGTCGAAGGACTCGAGCGTGCCGTACTCGGGCTGCACGCCGAAGTAGTCGGACACGTCGTACCCATGGTCGTACTGCGGTGACGGGTAGAACGGGTTGAGCCAGATAGCGTCGACGCCGAGGCTCCGCAGATACGGCAGCCTGGCGCGGACACCTTCCAGGTCACCGATGCCGTCGCCGTCGGAGTCCTGGAAGCTTCGCAGGTAGATCTGGTAGACCACGGCACTCCCCCACCAGCCAGGTCGGAGCCAGGTGCAAGCCGCGGTAGGCAACGCGACGCTGTCGACGCCGAGTCCGGCCGCGTCTCGCAAGACTGCTTTCGCCTTGTGTGCCATGGACTATCACTCCCTCGGCCGCCAGCCGCGCGGCCATCCTGAAGTAACCATCGCCTGGCAGATCGCTCAGGTCTTCACCACCAGCGCCCAACCCTGCTTCCTGCTAGCCGGAATTCCGGGAGCCCCGGCAGCCGGGCTTCGCCGGGAGTTCGAGAACGAAGCGGGCGCCGCCTCCGGGGCGGTCCTCGACCCGGATCGTCCCGTTGTGCCACGCCACATGCCTGGCCACGATCGAGAGACCGAGACCGATCCCGCCGGCCCCGCGGTCGTGAGCCGGTCGCCCACCGGAACCACCACGGCAGAACCGCTCGAAGATCCGGTCCCGGTCGGCGACCGGTACGCCGGGCCCCGCGTCGTCGAACTGGACGATGACACCAAGGCCGCCCGCCTCGACGGACACGCGCACGCAACCACCACCGTGGCCTTCGGCGTTCTCGACGAGGTTCGCGACCACTCGCTCGAGCCTGCGTTTGTCAGCCTGCATGGTGAGGGCTGCCGCATCCGCGGAAACCTCCGTGACCGGGCGACCAGCAGCGGTGTCGGCGGCGACCCGGATCAGGTCGGCGATGCGTACGGTGTCCCGGTTGCCCTCGTCTGCCCCGTCATCGCGGGAGATCTCCAGCAGGTCCACCACCAGCCGCCGGAACCGCTCGAGATCCTCGCCGAGCAACTCGACCGGTTCGCGCACGGCAGCGGGCAGCTCGTCTCGATGGTTGTGGATCAGTTCCATCGAGTTCAGCATGGTCGTCAACGGGGTCCGCAGCTCGTGGCTGATGTCCGCGGCGAAGCGAGCGTCAGCAGTCACCACGTGCTGGAGGCTGCCGACGGATCGCATCATCGGAGCATCGCGCGGCAGGCGTGGTGCTGTCGTCGACGTGAGCACCCAGCCGATGAACCTGCTGGCCGGAATCCCGACCCGCCCACTAGCTGGAATCGCCGCGCTCCCACCGGACGGCACCGAGCCGGACGCCACGGACAGAGGCTTGTTGGCTCGTCGAGCATCGGACTACCTTCGGTTCTATGAGCGGGCCAGACACCGGCCCCGACGTGGGCGATGCCCCCGATCCGGGCACCGGCCACCCACCCGACCAGACACGGTTGCTTCAGCTTGCCGAGGAGCAGGCCGCACTGCGACGCGTAGCCACGTTGGTAGCGGGTGGGGCGCGGCCGGCCGAGGTGTTCGCTGCCGTCGCGGACGAACTCGCCCGCCTGATCGGTGCCGAGGCGACGTTCGTCTCCCGAGTCGATCACCAGCCCGGGGAACATGGGGAGCTCGAGGCCTTTTTCACCGTCGTCGGGACCTACGGCCGGGTCAGTGATCGAGTACCGGTCGGCTTCCGGATGAAGCTGCTGCCCGGGATGGTCCAGACCACCGCGCTCCGTACCGGTCGCCCGGCCCGGGTCAACGGCGAGCAGTTGGCGAAGGGCCCGCACAGCGCTTGGGTCGGCACCCTGGGGATGCGGGCCGGGGTGGCCACGCCCATCGTGGTCGAGGGACGCAACTGGGGAATGACGGTGGCCGCGACCTCGCAGGAGGACTTCCCGGCCGGAACCGAGTCGCGGATGGCGGACTTCGTGGAGCTCGTCGCGACGGCGGTCGCCAATGCCCGGGCCGAGCAGGAACTGCACGAGCTCGCCGACACGCAGGCGGCACTGCGGCGCCTGGCGACGCTGGTGGCCAGAGGCGCGTCACCCGAGGCGGTGTTCGCAGCCGCGACCAAGGAGGCCCTGCGGCATTTCGGCGGCGGGACCGCCAGGATGATCCGGTACGAGCTCGACGAAACGGCGACGCTGGTGGCCAACGAAGGCACGACAGGTCCCCACGTGCGAGTCGGGGAGTCCTGGGAGGGCTATCCGGCGACCGGGTTGACAGCGACCGTTCTGCGGACCGGCCAGGCCGCCCGCGTCGATGACTACGGCGCCATCCCGGGCGGGGAGCCTTATCTTCGCGAAGGGATACGGTCCGCGGTCGCCATGCCGATCCACGTCAACGGCCGGTTGTGGGGAGCGATCGCCGTCGGGTCCGGGCAGGGGCCTCCGCCACCCGACACCGAGCAGCGGATGACGGCGTTCACGGACCTGGTCGCCACCGCGGTAGCCAACGCGCAGAACCGGGCCGAGCTCATCACCTCCCGCGCGCGGATCGTCGCGGCATCGGACGAGGCCCGCCGGCGGATCGAGCGCGACCTGCACGACGGCGTACAGCAAGGCCTCGTCGCGCTGGCACTCAGGCTGCGTTCGGCCGCGGCCGCACCGCACGAATGCGATCAGACCAGTACCGAGTTCATCGACGTGGCCGCGAGCCTCATGCGGATGGTCGATGAGCTGCGGGAGACCTCCCGTGGCATCCACCCGGCGATCCTGACCGAGGCTGGACTGCGACCGGCGCTCCGCGCACTCGCGCGGCGCTCAGCCGTCCCGGCGGAGATGACCGTGCGGGTGGATGGCCGGCTTCCCGAGCCGGTCGAGGTCGGCGCGTACTACGTCGTCTCGGAGACGCTCACCAACACCGCGAAGCACGCACGAGCGTCGGTTGTCGAGGTGGAGGTGGAAGCCGCCGACGGCACCCTGCGGGTGTGTGTGCGTGATGACGGTGTCGGCGGCGCCGACCCGCTGCGGGGCTCAGGGCTCGTCGGGCTGAAGGACCGGATCGAGACGCTGGGCGGCACCTTCTCCTTGGACAGCCCGCCGGGCGGCGGCACGTCGATCTGCTGCGAACTGCCGGTCCCGGCTTCCGGCTAGCTGGGGGTAGGAACGACCGCTGGCAGTGACGACGGGAACCAGTCGCATCGCGAAGCTGGAAGGACTTTCCGGACTTCCTCGCGGAGGCGAAGATGGCGACAACCACCACAGGAACCACCCTCCGGCTTCCGGGCCGGCGCGTGCTTCGCTGGCTGCCGGCTGCCCTGCTGGGCGTCGGAATGCTGACCGCGTGCTCGTCGCCCGACCCGTACCAAAGCCTTCCGCAGGGCGGCGTCGACGCCACCAGCGGCGCGATCGTCGTGACGGACATGTGGGTGCAGGGCCCGCAGGGACTCACCAAGGGCACCGACGCGCCGTTGCGGCTCACCTTGACGAACGAGTCTCCGACCGTGGCCGACACCCTCGTCGGGGTCTCCACCCCGATCGCCGAGCACACCGCGCTGGTCAGCGCCGGGCAGGCCGTCAAGACCATCGCGATCCCGGCCGGGGCCCAGGTCGACCTCGAATCGCGGACCGGCGTCGTACTCGAACACGTACTGCGTAACCTGCGCGCCGGCGAGTGGTTCCCGATCACGCTCACGTTCGCCAACGCCGGCCCGGTGACCACGCAGGCCTGCGCCGGCCCCCTCGCGGCAACCCCGTAGCCTCCGTCGCCCGGAGTGTCCTGCAATGGGACAGGTCAGATCGTCGTGATGCCGTAGCTCCGCAGCTTGCGGTAAAGGGACGACCTCGCGATGCCGAGCGCCGTGGCGGCCTGTACCCGGTTGCCGCCGGCGTCGTGGAGTGCCTTCACGATGGCGTCGCGCTCGACCGCCTCGATCCCGGACAGCTGCCGCCGTGCGGTGTCGTGGCAATAGCCGGGAAGGTCTTCCGGCTGAAGTTCACCGACCGGCCGCTTGAGCAAGGACGATCTGATCGCTTCCTCGAGCTGGCTGACGTTGCGCGGCCACGAGTACCGAGCGATGACCCGCATCGCGGCCGGACTCACCGTGACGCCCCGGCGGTCGGTGCTGTTGGCCAGCACCCGCGACACGATGCCGGGCAGATCCACGGTCCGGTGTCGTAGCGGCGGCACCGTCACGGCCTGCTGGAAATGCACGAGCAGGTCCCGGAAGGGCAGGTCGGACTCGAGATTGGCATCCGACAGGGTCGCTGCCACATACGCCGGAAGATCACTGTCGGCCATGGCGAGCAGGAACGCGTTCAGGCGCTCGACACCTTCGGTGGACAACTCGTCGATGTTCCGGAAGATGTAGAGCGTGGGGACAGCGGTCGCGCCGAGCGCCTCCTCGGCCTCGTCGTAGCTGTCCCGGGCGATGGACGACGCGTCGACGGCCAAGCTGCGCCCACCGGGACTGACCCGGTGGTAGATCTCCGTGACGAGCGAGAACTTCCCGGTTCCGGTCTCCCCCATCACCAGCAGCGCTTCGTGTCGAGCCAGCGCTGTGGTGATGTCGTCGCAGGCGCGCTTCCACAGCGGCGACAAGCCATCGGTCAGAGGGGAAACCCGGCCGCGGATCCGCGGCAACCCGGGTCGGGCGGACACGGTTGCCGTCGGCAACGGAACGTTCCGGTCCTCGAACTGCGCGGCCGACGGTGGAACCGCCGTGCCTTCGGAGACGAGGACGACCTCCAGCACCATTCCGGCGACGTCGCCACCGACGACGATCCGCGCTCCACGGATTCGCACGACCTTGCCGGTGGCGAGCTCGATCTGGTCGACGGGATCGTCCTGCCGTGCCATCAGGTAGCGGGCATGCTGCTGGATGGCCAGTTGCTCGCCGGGCTCGAACAGCAGCTGCGTCGCGGTGTTGGCCATCACCACCGTGCCGCCGACCGCCATCACCGCGCCGTGGGTGCGGGCGTCCATCCGCACGAACGTCTCGAAGAGCGCCTGCTGGTACTGGTTTCGATCCAGCAACAGGTTCTGAGCGATGTCGTGCGCCGCGGCCCGGGCGAGCGTGTGCATCAACGGACTCGACTGGTCCGCCAGGGAGGTGATGTCCAGGACTCCTTCGACCCGGCCGCTGATCGGATCGCGGATCGGCGCGCCCGCACAGGCGAACGGCTGCAACGTCTCGTGGAAATGTTCCGGCCCGATGATGTGGACCGGCTGCCCGGACTCGAACACGGTGCCGACACCATTGGTCCCCACACCGCCCTCGGCGTAGTCGAAACCTGGCGCGAACAGCACCCGGTCGAGCATCGACCCGATCGTCCGGCTGGTGTCCGTGCGAGTGAGGACCCTTGCCCTGCCGTCGGTCAGCGCGATGCTCAGCGGATGATCCGCCGTCTCCTCGCGGAGCCGCTCGATCACCGGCTGTGAACAGCGCACCAGCCGCGACGACGTGTCGAGATCGGCGTGGTACTGCGCCTGTACGGTCGCCGCGTCCACCCCGGCGGAGTAGCACCGCCGCCAGGAAGCCTCCACCAGGTCGGGCACCGCGTCCCCGGCGGTACGGCCCGAGGTCAGGAAGGCCTCGCGGGCAGCGGCGACGATCCGGCGTCTGCTGACGGACGGGTCGTTCATCCGGCCTCCCTCGCCTGACCGTTCCGATCATCTCGCCGCTGGGCAGCCGGGGGAAGTGCGAGCAGATGTCCCACCCTGGGACACCTCGCCACCCCGAAACACCGACACAGTTGTCGTAGTCCTCGCCGGACCCCCACGCCGGGTGGCGCCGACCTCGAGTCAACGGGAAGGCGCCACCCGCACCACCCCCTCACCAGCCGGAGCCCACGATGCGCACCGCCTTCGACGCAGTGATCTCGGCACCCCCGTCGGGACGCGGCACCCCCTTGATCGTCGACCACCAGGAGTACGCGCGTGAGGTCATCCTGCACGGCAGCCCCCTGCCCTGCGGCGACGTCACGCGGTACGACGACTTCTTCGGTCAGGCGCAGGCGTTGCTCCGACCCGACGTCGCACTGGTCGACCTCGGCATGATCTACGCGAACCTGCTCGCGAACGACGACGAGCTGCGCGCCCTGATGTCGGCACGCCCGCGCGTCGGTTATGCCCTCAAGACGTTGCTCTCGGACTATGCCCTGGCTGCCGCGGCGCTCGAGCTCGTTTCGGTGGTGGCCCGAACCTCGGCGACACCACTGGTCCTCCAGGTGCCGTCACCGCTGCGCTGGCTCGGCCAGACCCACGAATTGTGTCTGGGCGGCAACCTTGACGACATCTCGTCGGACCTCGGAGAGAACATGTCCGTTTACTTCGCCGACTGGCTCCGTCGATTCTCCTCGCTTCCGGTGGCGCTGTTGTTGCTGGACTGCCGGCGATCGGACCTTCCCGGGCTGGCGCTCGACCACCTCGCGGAGTACAGCCCGATCCTCAACGTCGCCGACCACTACCGCTGGCCCGTCGCCCAACGAAACGACTACACCGTCGACGTCGCCGGCACCGACCTCAAGGGCGTCGTCGTCCCCCGCGAGTACTGGCTGGCCGAGAACGTCGCAGTCACCTCCGGCGACTTCCTGCTGGCCACGATCCCCAGCGATGCGGCACCGGAGACGGTGTCGCTGCGAGTGGCAGACCTGACCTGAGCTGAGCTGCCTCAAGGGGCAGCGAGTGCAAGCGGACTCGACAAGGCCGTCGAAATCACGACATCTCCCTGGCTGACTCCTCCACGAACTCGGCGAGCTCGCGGTCGAAACGGGGCTGGTCCTCGCTGAAGGGCATGTGACCCACGCCGTCGTACCAGGACGGTTTGGCGGTCTTGCAGACGTCGAGGACGTGCTCGGCCATCGAGGGCAGCACGATCGTGTCGGACCGTCCGTGGGTTACCAAAACGGGCACGGAAAGTCTGGACAGCACGTCGTCGCCGTTGATCTCGCGCGAGATCAACGCCCCTCTGACCTCAGGGGGAACGACCATGTTCCAACTGAGGGCCGCACTCCAGTCGTCCGGTTCGAGCGGCTCGACGGTGCAGACGCCGAGAAAGCGCCTGATGGCGGCGATGTTCGTGGCGAGGTCGGGCAGGCTGGCGTCCGGTGCGTTGTCGAGGAAGCCGGGGCCGATGTGGTCGAAGGTGGGGGGCTTCAGCATGACGGCGCCTCCGACCAGGTTGACGCCACCGATCCGATCCTCGCCGTACGCCCGGACGTAGTCGGAGACGATGAACCCGCCGTAGGACCAGGCGACCAGTACCGGTCGGTCCAGGCCCAGCTGATCGATGACTGCGGCGAGGTCGTCCGCCCACAACTGCGGGTCGCGATAGCTTTCAGGGTCCATCGGCTTCTCAGACATGCCGTGGCCCCGGTTGTCGAACGCGACGAGACGAAACTCCTGGGCGAGCCGGCCGTCCAGCTGCCGCGCCCAGCACACGTGACTGGCCGACCATCCGTGGATGAAGAGAACCGGACGACCTTGCCGGTTTCCCCACTCCCCGGCGTACAGCCTGACACCTCCTCCGCCCCGGACGTCGTACGTCGCTGTCGGCTCGGCGATAACCGCCGATGCCCTGTCAGACATGACCATGTGCTCCATCGAATGCCTCCCTCGAACTCCCCGGGAACCGGGCGCTTGTTCTGACACCTGTGAAGGTAGGCAGCCGCAGGAGTCGCCGGCATCGGAGCCAGCACGCAAACCTTGGAGGCGGGCTGGCGGCCAACACGCAGCGGCGACCAGCCGGATCAGGGACGCCGCAACGAGGCCGCCTCGGAGAACCTGGCCGCCGCGGCCGCGCGTCCCGCCTTGCCGGAGACACGAAGCTTGACGTACATGTTCGTCAGATGACGCTCCACAGTGCGGACGCTGAGGCTCAGCTGCTCGGCAATCGCCTCATTGGTCAGTCCTGCCGCGACGAGCTCGAGGACCTCCAGCTCCCGTGGGCTGAGCTCCTCGACTCCGACAGGCCGAGCGGTTGCCCGCTCCGTTCCGAGGAAGGCGCGAAGCTCCGAGACGAAGCTCGCCCACGCGGGTTCATCCGACAGCAGGATGTGGTTCGCCGACTCCAGGACGACGAGCCGGGCTCCGGGTACCAAGGTGGCGAGCAGCCGACCCTCGTCGACCGGAACGACCCGGTCCCCTAGCGCATGCACGACCAGCGTCCTTGTCCTCACCTGCGCCGCGAGCTCGACCACGTTGAGGGGACCACGTGCGTGGTAGAGACGGACCGCGGTCGCGGCCGAGGTGGAGTGTCGCTGCAGGTCGTCGTACCACTCCATCTGCTCGGGCGTGGCGGCCGGGAGGAACAGCATGCTGAACAGGTGGCGGAAGGTGGGGTCGGGATTGGTCCAGCCGGCGGAGATCGCGGCGACCAGCGCGTCCTGCAGCCGGCGCTCGCTGGCACCGCGGAGTGTCCGGCCGCGCGCGTAGCCGCCGTACAGAACGAGGTGCGTGAGCCGCTCGGGATGACGGGCCGCGTACGCGACCGCGACGGCCGCACCGGTCGAGACGCCGAGCAGCGCGAACCGGTCGAGACCTGCGGCGTCGACCACGGTCTCGAGGTCGGCCACCCAGGCATCGAGTGAAATGTCGTCGACGTCGCGATCCGAGAGCCCGCATCCGCGCTCGTCGTAACGGATCAGGGTGTGACCGTCCCCGAGAGCATCGAGCCAGTGGCGCCACACCGGGCTCTCCCAGTCGAACTCCAGATGGGTCATCCAGGTCGCCACCCTGACGATCGGCGGGCCGTCACCGTGGACGGCATACGCCAATTTCACCGCATCCGGCGCCGCACAGTAGCCGACCTTCTGGCTCACCCACCGATCGTACCGAGGATTGCGACTTCCGCGCCGTGGCGACGACTGTGCAGGTCCGATCTCAATCCGGTTTGTCGGGGCGCTTAGCCAGACTGGGCCGGATTGAGATCGGACGTGCCGTCGATGACTGCCTGGGCGGTGGCCTGCAAGTGCATGTTGTTGGTCCGCGCCCAACGGCGGATCAGGGCGAACGCCTCGTCGACGCTGATCCCGGCGCGCTCGGCGAGCACACCTTTGGCTTGTTCGATCAGGATCCGGGTGTTCAATGCGCTCTGAAGTTGTTCGGCGAGGATCTCACCCTGCCGCACTGTGCGTTCTTGGAGCAGACCGATCGTCGCCACATCACACAGTGCCTGGCCGAGAGCTATCTCGTCCTCGCTCAAGGTGACCTGGCGCGCGCAGAACAGGTTGAGGACTCCGATGACCTTTCCGCGCAGTCTCATCGGTAGCGCGTGCGTCGACCGGTAGCCTGCCTCGATGGTCGCGGCCCGGAAGTTGGGCCAGCGCGCCTCGACCTCCCGCAGATCGATGTTGACCTGTGGCTGCCCGGTCCGATAGCAGTCCAGGCACGGTCCTTCGGAGTTCTGCAGGACGAACAACTCCAGCACGCGAGCTTCCTCGGTGGTCGAAGCCATCACCTCCAACTGGCCTCGGTGGTCGGCGAGGATCAGGCCGGCGGCGTCGGCGGGTAGCAGTTCGACGCTGCGCTCACACAGCACGTAGAGGAGGTCGATGACGTCGAAGTCGTCGACAAGTGTGTCCGCGAGTTCCACGAACACCCGCCCGAGGCGTTGCTCCCTGGTCATAGCTGATGCCCTTCCTGGCCGCGCATCACCGGTTCTCTTCATGATGGATCTTCCTCAAGCCGGAATGTCACCCTTCGGGCCACGACGTCCTTGGCCAGGTCGCGCAGCGGACGAGCCTGGGCATAGGCCCGAGCCCTCAGCAAGAGCAGCGCCTCGGTTATCCCGACCGCAGCCTGGACAGTGATCATGCCAGTGGCCTGGTGAATCTCACGATGACTCGCCGCGGCATCTGCCAGGTGTGGATGCAGGTGCCCCGGAGCGGTCACGTCCTGCAGATCGAGGACCAAGGTGGTCGCGGCGGCGGCGAAGTCCAGCGCCAACGCGAGTTCGGAGCCGGCCAGCGACCCCGTCGTATGGCGGTAGAAGTCGAGAACACCCAACCGGATCGCGCCGACCTGCAGCGGGAACGCGAACGCCGCCGCGATACCGGCCTCCAGCGCGCCAGACGCGAACCCCGGCCAACGCGACAGCCCGGTCGAGGCGAGATCGGAGTGCAGCACCGGCCGCCCCTCGCGGAAGGCGTCAATACACGGACCTTCTCCAAGAGTGTTCTGGAGGTTCTCCATCACTGTGGCTGATCCATCGGTCGCGGCCACAGTGCCGCCATGCCCGGTCGCCGTCATCAATGCCAACCCCGCGCCGCTGACCGGCAACGCCTCGACCGACGCCGCGCACAACCTCTCCACCACGCTCCCGCCGGCGTCGCTGCGCGCCGTCAGCACGTCAACGAGGATCTGGTGGACCCGCAACGATGCCACTGCCTCCACACCGCCCTCAGCGTCGGTACGCGCGCCTGGATGGGCCGACCGATACAGCTGGATCGCAGCGTCGCACCCCTACCTTCGCCCCTCAATGGCTTCTCCGCACGCCGCCTCGCCGGGTCACGGCGGGAGGGGTGCCGGACCCGGCCAGGACGGTCGGTGCCGCTCGCCGCGTCCCCCGGCAGATCCGTCATCTGTGGATCCGGCCGTCAGCATCGCGGAGCGGGGACGGAAGGTCGCGGTTGCTGAGCAGTGAGGTCGCGACCTCGGTGAGCTTGATGTTGTGGTCCTGGGAGTAGCGCCGCAGGATGGTGAACGCCCGGTCGGCATCGATACCGAAACGCTCCATCAGAAGCCCCTGGGCTTTGCCGATCAGGGCGCGAGACTCCATGGCCTGGCGAAGTCTCGACTCCTCACGCCTGGACGCAAGCGCGATCGACGCGTGCCGGGCGACCGCGACCGCCATCTGCTGCTCGGCGGTGCCGAACCAGCCAGGATCCGGCGAGTAGAGCACCAACGCCCCCAGTCCGGCGCTCCTCGCAGACAACTCCACGCTGAGCATGCTCCGCAGCCCCAAAGCAGCGACCTGCTGCCCCCACTGCGGCCAGCGCGCGTCCGTGGCGGTGTCAACGACACACACCACGGCATCCAGACCACCCGGCAACCACCGTGGTCCTTCGCCGCACCCACGCTGTAGCCGATCAGCCTCGTCGACCACGGGATCGGATACCGCGGCCAGGCCGGCGTCGATTCTGGCCGCGGTCAGTCCGGCGAACCCACAGGGGACCGCGCGGATCGCCAAGTCCAGTACGCCTGTCTCGACGGCGGGCGGGTCGGCGGCGGAGTACAACTCCAGAACCGAGTCAGCCAGGGCCAGCATCCCCCCGTGGTGAACCCGGTCACGCGCGTACCGCTGTGCGCTGGTCATCGGCGTCACCGAGCAACCTGATCGACTGACGAGCGTCCGGCAACGCAATGAGAAGACATAGGCCCAGCCCCCAACTCAAATCACCCTCGTGAGGAGCCCGCCGGGGTCTGGGGCAGCACGCCGGCGCCGCGACCTGCGGCGCACACACTTTGAATGTACGCCTGACCAGGCCCCACCGGAACCGCACAGATCGATGGCACTTCCACCGGACCGCTGGCGAGGTAGGTCGTTTGTGGCTACGGTCGTGAAAGAAGAGCTTTCACAACGTCGCCCCAGACCCCGGTGAGCCAGCCGCTGTTCGGCGAGGGGTGCATGTGTGACCAGCGAGTGGCGATAGCCGATCCACGTACCGCGGTGCGCCGGTGCGCGCAGATCGAAGTACACACGGCGACGCCAAGGCCGATCTCTATACCACTGCGGGTGATGCATCGCGGATATCTGCACAAGAGCCGGGCTGGGGTGGGGCGTTGCCGGGTCGGCGAGGTGTCAGCGCAGTTGGAAGCCGCGGAGGCGGAGGGCTTCTCGTAGGTGTTCGCGGCCTTTCAGGCCGGCGATGCTGCCGAAGCGGGTGGCTACTCGTTGCACCCAGCTCTGGGGTAGGCCCGCGGCGGAGTAGTAGCTGTTGAGCAACTCCTCATAGGTGTCCACGTGGACCGTTTGCGGCTCGAGTTCGTAGTGCTCGTGGTGGAGGACCGCCTGTTGCGGCAGCCGCGGTTTGACCGTCGTCTCGTCGAGCCGATCGGGGTAGCCGACCACCAGGCCGAAGACCGGGAACACGTTCGGCGGCAGATCGAGCTCGGCGGCCACCTCGAGCGGCCGGTTCCGGATCGCTCCGACGAACACTGTCCCCAACCCGAGCGACTCCGCGGCCAGCGACGCGTTCTGCGCCGCGAGGGCGACATCGACAAACCCCAGAAGGGCGCTCTCGACGAAGTCCGCGCCCTCCGCGGTCGCGAGGCCGATCTCCTCGGTCACGTGTCGTGCGCGGGCGAGGTCGGCAAGCCAGACCAGCAGCAGTGGTGCCTGGACGATGAACTGCTGATCACCGGCGAGCTCGGCAAGTCGGGTACGTCGCCCTTCGTCGCGAACCGCGACAACGCTCCACAGCTGGAGGTTGCCCGACGTCGGAGCCGACTGCGCCGCGGCGACCAACGCCGTCAACGTTTCGTCGGAGACCGGGTCGGACCGGTAACTGCGTACCGACCGGTGGGCCAGCTGGTTCGCCAGTACCTCGGTCCATTGGGCCGGCAGATCGAACGGCGCCTCCGACCCGTAGCGCAATTGGTAGGAAGCTTCCGGGGATACGGTCACGACGTCTCCTGACTCTGCTGGAACCGGTCTGAGTGGCGGTCGAGATGAAGGCGCTCAGGCACGCTGACCGGTGCCGTGGACGCCGTGCTCGTCGATGAGTACGAGCTCCTCCTCGGTCAGGGGTGGAAAGTCCAGCGCGGCGAGGTTGTGGTCGAGCTGGCTGGTCGAACTCGCCCCGATCAGTGCGGTGGTGACCTGCGGCTGACGCAGTACCCACTGAAGGGCGAGCTGAGCCAGCGACTGGCCGCGCTGGTGGGCGATCTCGTTGAGCGCGGTCGCCCGCCCCCGGTACACGTCGTCGATCTGATCGGGCGAGAGGAAGCTGCTGTTCGCGGCTCGAGCGCCGGCCGGGATGGTGCCGTCGAGGTACTTGCCGGTCAGCAGGCCCTGAGCCAAGGGGCTGTAGGCAACGAGTCCGAACCCGCCCTCGGCCGCCAGCTTGAGCAACCCGGTGTTCTCGGGTCCGCGGTCGAAGATCGAGTACCTCTGCTGGTGCACCAGCAGAGGTACCCCGGCGCCGCGCAGCAACTTGGCCACGTCGTGTGCGCGCTCGGTCGGATAGTTGGACACCCCGACGTACAAGGCCTTGCCCTGCTGTACCGCGCTGACCAGCGCGCCGACCGTCTCCTCCACCGGGGTGGAGGGGTCAGGTCGGTGGTGGTAGAAGATGTCGACGTAGTCGGTGCCGAGGTCGCGCAGGCTGTGGTCGAGTGAGACCAGCAGCGACTTGCGCGAACCACCTTTCAGATAAGGGCTCGGACCGATCGGGTTGCCGGCCTTGGTGGTCAGGATCAGTTCGTCGCGATAGGGCGCCAGGTCCGCGCGCAGTACACGTCCGAAGACTTTCTCCGCGCCGCGGTGCGGAGGACCGTACCGATTGGCGTTGTCGAAGTGGGTGACCCCCAGATCGAAGGCGTGCAGCACGATCTCGCGCTGCGTCTCGAACGGGTAGTCGGTGCCGAACTTCTGCCACAGCCCCAGCGACAGCGCAGGCAGGTCGAGCCCGGAGTTCCCGGCCCGCCGATACTCCAACCGCTCGTACTTATCGTCGGCGGCGCGGTAGGTGGTCTCCAAGCTCATCGGCCCTCACTTGAACCCTAGTGATCTGATAGACATTTCAACCGTACGGCGAACTCCGCCGCCGCGGACTCCCATCTCGCCATCCGGGCGCCACGACTCGCTGACCGACCGACAGCCGGGATCCTCGTTCGGTCTGCCACCGGCTGTTACCGTTCGGCATGGCAGATCAGCCGCAAGGCCGGAAGCCGTTGCCGTACTGGGGGTTCGGGGTCGTCATCATCGTGTACCTCGCGATCATCCAGGGCGGCGGGCTCCTCGTCGAACGTGTGGGCGACCATGACGACACGGCGACGACAACCGAAAGGCGTGATCTACAACCTCTGGATCCCGCTCGGAGCGGCCCTCGTCTTCACCTATGCCGTCGTCGCCGTACTGGGCTGGTGGCGCCCGGTCCTCCGAGACGATCGCCCCGTACGGCGATGGGTCTGGGTGGTGCCGATCGTCTTCGCCCTGTGCAGCCTGGCCGCCATCGACTACGCCGCGCTCGGCGACAAGACCGCGGGTTACGTCCTGGCGCTGTTCATCGCCACCCAGTTCGTCGGCTGGGGCGAGGAAGGCATGTTCCGCGGCATCGGCGTCACCACGCTCCGGTCGCACGGCCTGACCGAAGGCAAGGTCGCGTTCTGGTCCAGCGTCATCTTCGGCGCGGTACACCTGTCCAACTCCCTGACCCACGGCGCACAGGCCGTCCCCCAGGCTCTCGCGGTCAGCTGCGCCGGCTACTTCTTCTATCTGACCCGCCGGGTCGCCGGCACCAACGCCGTCAACTCGATCCTGCACGGCCTCTTCGACTTTTCGATCCTCACCGGCACCGTCATCCTCGTCGACCAGAACCCGTACGCCGGAGCAGCCGCCGCGATCCTGGCCTACCTCATCGTGGCCGCCGTCCTCCTGGTCCGCCGCCACCGCATCGAGGTGCCAAGGCCGGCCCCGGCCACCGACTGAACAGTCGGTCACGCCACCGGCAATCGGCGCACCGCGGCGGCGTGTACGCAGGGTCAGCCGGCTTGCCGCCGCTGGTGGTCGGCTAGATAGGGAAAGGGGTTGCCGGATGCTCGTGCGCCAGACGCCAGCCAGGCAGCGACTCCCTCCGGGGATCGCTGGTGGAGCTCGTCGAGGTACTTCTGCCGCTGTTCGACGATGGACAGGCGCTCCGCCGCCGAGCGGGCCTCCTCCAGCAGCAGGAAGCTCCGGCGCCATGCCAGGCACAAGGCGTCATCGTTGAGGGCACTGAGCTCTCGCACCGGCTCCGCCGCCGAGCTGTTCGGGGCGGGTTGGCGCCACGGTGCGGGGAGGTCAGGCGTCGCCGGCTCCGGCTGTACTACGGGACGATTGCCCCGGGCGAGCCGTCGCGCCCGAACGAGCGAGGTCAGAGCGGGCGTGGTCCCTGCCAGCATCAGCACGACCAGGACACCCGCCAGCTTGCAGACCACGACCAGGCCCATGGCGGCCGGTGCGATCAGCCCGGCGGCGAGTGCGACCCGAGCGATCTTGGGCACCGCGCGCCGCCCGTCCTCTGCCCAGATGGTGGCGGCGACTATGGCCGCCGACGCCCCGAAGAGGACCACGCTGGTGAAAGCCCATTGCAGACCCCAGGTCGCGACCACACAGAAGAGTCCGGCTGCGGTGGCCAGGTAGACGCACCACGATCGGACGCGTCCGCTCATGGTGCGGGAGGTGTCGGGATCAGTCCCATCAGCGCCATCTGACCGTGTCGACTCGCTCACGTTCTCAGCCCCCTAGGCTCGAGCTCAGAGCGTCAGGATGCACCGCGTCTGGAGCGTTTCGCCTCCCCCACGCGGGGTGAAACCGGCCCGAGGTCTGGGAGAACACGATCGTTTGAACTCCTGACCACCGGTCCAACGATTGGGAGAGGCGGGGATCCACCGGTGGACCGGCTGGGTGGTGGATCGTGGGGGCGGTCGGGCGGGCGCAGGGTTGTTCTCGTCGGTTCGGAACGGCCGGACCGTTGAGGAAGGATCACTCGAAATGCCCAGCACGACCACCACCGCCGGCAGGCCCTAGGCCTGGATCATCGCCCACTGTCGTCACCAGCTGCCTCGCGGTGGCCGGGATCGTCGCCGCCACTGTCCTCGGCGTCAAAGGGCGGTCAGACGTCCTGCCAGGTGACGGTGACCACGCCGTTCACAGAGGTCTGCTGAGCCTCTGACCCGTACCGCTCCGCGATGGACGTGTTCGAGATGCCGAAAGGGACGTCGACCAGCCCTCACCGCCACCGCGTTGGCGTCCGGCCACTGACCGGGACTTCTGGCTCAGGGGCAGCGTGCTGCCTTCTTGCCGTTCGGGGCGATAGCGAACCAGACGTTGCCGACTCCGTAGCCGGCGGTTTGGCCGAGCAACTTGTCCTTGTGGAAGTAGTACAGCGGCCAGCCGTTGAGCGTGAGCTGCTTGCCTTCCGGTCGATCGATCGAGCCGACCGCCGCGCGGTTGAGCTTGTTGCTCAGGATCTTGACCCCGTTCTTGCCGTCCAGGACCGGCTCCCACAACTCGGCACACGCGTCGAAGCAGGTCCACCCGCCCAGATTTCTCCGCGACTCGCTCGACTACCAACGACCGTTGCCGTGAGCAATCACAAGCGATTTCAGCTCGGCTGAGATCTGCTGCATCCCTTGGTCCTGCGAGTTCAGGACCAAGCGCCCTACCGCGCCTGCGAGCCGACCGAGATGCTGGAGTAGCAGGATCGTCGGGCGCAGCTCGCGGTCGTCGACGAAGGACGCAAGGGAGATCTCTGATGACCAGGAAGGTGCTCGTGGTTTATGCCACCAAGATGGGCGCGACCGCAGGCATCGCCACGGCAATCGGCGACGAGCTCCGCAACGGCGGGCACGAGGTCGAGGTCTGCGAGGTCGGCGGGGCCGGACCGGTCGCCAAGTACGACGCGGTCATCATCGGGAGTGCGATCTACCTGAGGCGTTGGCGGCCGGAGGCGGTCGATTTCCTTCGCAAGCACGTCCACGAACTGCGGGACCGCCAGGTCTGGTTGTTCCACAGTGGCCCGATCGGACCGGACAAGGACCAGGCTCAGGCGATGCCGCGGAACGTCGCACGGCTCGCCCGGAAGATCGGCGCGACCCCCGCGACCACGTTCGCCGGACGACTCGAACAGGACACCGCGAAGGGCTTTCTGGCCAAGCGCATCGCCCGGGGCAACCTGGCTGAGGACTCCCGCGACTGGGTACGGATCGCTGCTTGGGCGAACGAGATCAGCGCTGCCATCTCAGGCCCCCTGCAGCGATCATCCGACGGGTTCCTGTCGGCGGACCACAGCGACGGGGCATCTTGCGTGCCGCAACAGACTCTGGCTGACGGAACCGAGCAACAGGCCGGTAACTCCACCACGCCCGCGTGAGCCGACAACCACGAGCGACGTACCGTCCGTCAACTCAGCGAGTGCGACGGCAGGGCGGCCTTCGACGACCAGCGACCGCACGGCCACCGAGGGGTACTTGTCCTCGTAGGTCCTGACACTGTCCGCCACCCAGTTCTGCAACAGCCCGCGCGTCTCCGTGATCGGGGCCTCATGCCGCCCCTGTGGCTGCCAGCAGTACGCCACGGTCAGCGGCGCGCCGAAGCGAGCCGCCTGCTCGAAGGCGAAGGCGATCGCGTCCTCGGAGTCTGCGGAACCATCCAGACCGACCAGAATCGGGCCGTTCCTCGCTTCACCGCGGACGACTACGACCGGACAGTTCGCCTTGGCGGTCACGGTGCTGGCGACGGATCCAAGGACCGCTGCCGCCAGCTTGCTGTCGAACTTCGTGCCGAGGACCACCATCCGGGCGTCGACCGCTTCGGTGAGGATCGCGTCGGTCGGGCTCTCGTTGACCAGCCAGCCGGATCCCGCCTGATAGCCGAGCCGGTCGCGGACGAACTGGATCGTGGCATCCAGCTCCGCCTGGTACTGATCGACTGGTGGCTCGGGGATGACCCCCTCGGCGGTCGCGGGCCATTCGGTTGCCTTGGTCAGATAGGCACGCACCACCCGCACGGCCAGATCTCCGGCCCGCGCCGCCTCGACGGCCCAGCGCAGCGCGATCTGGCTCTCTGGCGACCCATCGATTCCCACCAGGATGCGCTCAGACGACTCATCCATCACGTCAGCTCCCTCATCGATGACCAGCCCGTTCACCTTCAGTATCGGGGCGTGGGGTCCCTGGTGGTCAGGGCTTCTGGCACTGACCTGGGATCGCGCCGATGGTTTCGATGGGATCGGGACCATTTTCTGGAGGCAGCATGACCGGGCGCGAGCAGACCGACCGCGGTGGGTCGCCGACTGCGGGGATCGACCTGTACTGGCTGCCGCTCGGGGCGGGTGGGCACTCGGTTCGCTGGAACGGGCGCATCTACGAGGCGGTGAGTGCCTTGATCGAGCGGCGGACCGCCTGCGCCCTGTTCCACTCGGCAGTGGTGGTGACCCTGCCCCCGAACACCTGGGTGATCGAGATGACGCCCGTCTGGGCAGCCGCTGGCCGGGATCGTGGCGTGGTCGGAGAAGGAGCTGTCGGGGCACGATGGGCGGGCCGATCCAAGCTGTTCCGCTATGAGGTCCACTGCTGGCGGAACGGCTCGATCGCCGACCTCGCCGAGGCCGTCGACAGCCCCAGGCGGCTCACCTCCGACGAGTCCAGGTGCCGGCTGCTACTGGCTCTGATCGCCTCGGTGCCAACGCCCGTCTGGGGACGGGACGAGCTCGGCACCGGCGAGATGTGGAACTCCAACTCGGTGACCTCGTGGGCCCTTACCCGCTGCGGCCTCGGCGCCACTCCCCCCGAAGGTGGCAGAGCACCAGGCTGGCACGCCGGCCTCGTCACCGCCCACCGGCAACTGCACGAGAACACCACACAGTCCGTCCGAACCGGGACCTCCGGCCCTACGTCAGCCGGGCGTCCAGGCGCAGGTTGGTCATGAACTGGAGGTGAGCTGGCGTCGTGGCCTGGTGATACCTGCGCTGCTCGCCGCTCTGGTTGTCGCACCACTGTCGCTCGGTCAGGCTGTTGCAGCCACGAACGTGCCACCGACGGCGGTCGGGTCGACCACTCCAGGCGATCGTGGCTTGCCCTTCAGCGAAGTCAGGTTCGCAACTGCCGATGGGATCATCCTCGCCGGTTGGTACATCCCGTCGAGGAACCGCGCCGCCGTCGTCTTGCTGCACGGGGCGGGATCGACCAGGTCGAGCGTCCTCGAGCATGCCGTCGTGCTGGCACGCCACGAGTACGGCGTGCTCCTCTTCGATGCCCGAGGCCACGGTCGCAGCGGCGGCCGCGCCATGGACTTCGGCTGGCGCGGCACCCTGCAGGAAGGTCTGGAATGGCTGACCTACGGCATCACCGACCTCCTCACCGCCGCTGATCAACCGATCGCGCTGCGAGACGCCGTCGCGGTATCCGCGCCCCGTCCGGTGCTGCTCATCGCCGGTGGCGACAAGGCCGACGAGGCCCGCGCCGGCCGCTACATCCAGTCGGCTTCCCCCGCCACCGTCGACCTGTGGATCGTCTCCGGCGCCGGCCACACCGCCGCCCTCGGCAGCCATCCCGGCCAGTGGGAAGAGCGTGTCACCGCCTTTCTCGCCGACGCCCTCCACCTCGACGGGCCGAACGGTCTGCGCTGAGCGGGGGTCGTTCGGCCCGGTGGAACGGGGCCGATGGCTCTGCTGCCGGCAGGTACCGATCCGGTCTCATGGGAAGCGACGCAGACGATCCGGAGGCGATCCATGATGAGCGAGAACGAGCGGGCCAGGAGCGGTCCCGACGCAACCGGCGGACAGCGTGAGGATTACCTCGTGATCGAGCCGGAGCAGGTCCATGGTCGCCGCAGCCGCGCGTGGTGAAGCGCGAACCGGATTCGGGACCTTCGACCCTGGTGCGTCATCCTGCCGATCGGCGAGCCTGGTGGATCTGATGAGGACTTACTCAGTGGGGCGGGCGGTGCTGGTTGCGTTCGACCGCGTAGACGGCCGCCTCGGTGCGGCGCTCCATACCAAGTTTGCGGAGCAGCCCGGACACGTAGTTCTTCACCGTCTTCTCCGCCAGGAACATGGTCTGCGCGATCTGCCGGTTGGTCTTGCCCTCGGCGATCAGGTCGAGGATCTTGCGTTCCTGCTCGGTCAGCGACTTGTACCGAGGGTCGTCGTCCTCCTCCGCCGGATGCCGCAGCCGCTCCAGCACCGCGTTTGTCATCGCGGGGTCGAGCAACGACTCCCCCGCCGCCAGCCGTCGTACGGCGCCGACCAGGTCGGTACCGCTCACCTGCTTCAACAGGTAGCCGGACGCGCCGGCCATGATCGACGTGAACAGCGCCTCGTCGTCGGAGAACGACGTCAGCATCAGGCACGCGGGCGGCTCGTCCATGGCCGACCGGATCTCCCGGCAGACCGTGATCCCATCGCCGTCGGGCAACCGCACATCGAGCACGGCCACGTTCGGCTGCAGTGCGGGGATCCTCGCGATCGCCTGCGCCGCTGTCGCCGCCTCGCCGACCACCTCGATATCCGTCTCGTCCTCCAGCAGTTGCCGCAGCCCACGGCGGACCAACTCATGATCATCGAGCAAGAACACCTTGATCGTCATGTCGTGTCCCTCCCGGGGTCGCGGCGCGTCCTGCAGCCCACACTAGACCGCAAGTTCGTTCTGAAGAGGCACCCATGACTTCCACACCGCGCCGTTTCGACCACACCGGGATGCAGATCCTCGATGACACCGAGTCTCTGGAGCTGCTCTCCTCGGTACCGATCGGCCGCCTCGTCTTCACCATGGGCGGACTTCCCGCGGTACGGCTGGTCAACTTCGTGCTCGACGGCGACACGCTGATCTTCTCGACGGCCGACGGCGACAAGTACCGCGCCGCCGAGCGTGGTGACGTGGTCGCCTTCGAGGTGGACACAGTGGACCCGGACCGGCATCTGGGCTGGACGGTGACCGCAGTCGGGCACCTCTCGGTGATCGATCCCGAGGAGGCAGAGTCGCTCAGGCACGATCTCCTGCTCCGCCCCTGGGCGCCCAACCGCGACACCTACCTGATCCGCCTCGGCATCGAGTCCTTGGAGGGACGCCGCCTGCTCCCCTGGGCCCAGCGACCTCATCAAGAAGCCGCCGGCGAAGGCACGAACCGCTGAGCGGGAGGATTCACAGGTCGAGTTCGTGCTCGCGGAGCCGCGCGCGGGCGTCGTCGAACTGCTCGCGGTCGATCTCTCCCATCGCGTAGCGCCGCTCCAGGATCCCCAGCGGTGACGGCATCGGCCGGGCCGCGGGTCGCCGGGACCTGATGAGATGCACGCCGAGTGCGACTGCGGCTGCCACCGCCAGGGACCAGATGGACAGGACCAGGACGATCAACAGGGCGTCCTGGCCTCCGTTCATCATCTCGACCTCCGCGGCTGTACTACGGGGTCGGTCGTCTCCGTCCCACGGAGTTCGACGCGAGCCACCAGACTCGCACCCCAGGCGCGGGCACGATCGAGCTCGCCTTCACTCAATGGACCCGCCGAGTCTTCGACGTAGAAGCTGACCGATTCCGCGACCACTCCGACACCCCGCCTGCGCAGTACCTTGGCGGCGGCCTTGGCCGCTGAGCCGGGCAGCTTCCGGACTTTGGTGACGCGGGTGTCGAAGGTCGCGAGGATCGCCGTACCGTCGTCGGGACGCAACCGGTCAAGCCACTCGCGGATTCCGACCCGGCTCGGCATCACCACTGTTCCTTGTGTCGATGCGCTGTCCCGCGTGCTCGGGCGGCTCATGCTGAAGGCATGCGTCGGCCCACCGACTACGAGCAGATCGAGACCGTCGGGCAGGACGTCGGGGGCCCGATCGACCCGGACCACCTCCGCCTCGACCTTCGATCGAAGCCCTTCGCCGATCGCCTCGGCGACCTGCTCGGTGTTGCCGAACATCGACTCATAGACGACCAGTGCCTGTGCATTCTCGGACATGGCTACCCCTTCGAGGTCTGGTGATGGAATTCGGTGGACTCCGTGCGGCTGACGCGCAACCGGCGGACCACCGTCGGGCCGATGGCGACCCAGATCGGGATCAGCAGCCAGATCCGGCCGCTGGTGATGTCGTAGTCGGCCAGCAGTACCGACCACGGCTTGTTCTCGATGAAGTGGCCGAGACCGAACTCGAACAGCAAAGTGGTCGCGGCCACCGTTGGCCACCGCGAGTGCGGCGGCACCGAACCAGCCGGCCGTCCAGGGGCGGCGGAAGGTCTTCACCGAGGTCGTCATGAGTGTTGCTCCTCCTGTTGGCCGACTTCCTGCCGGAAGGCCTCTACCGCGGTTGGCAGCGTCATGTAGACCCGGTCCTCGCCGAGCCGCTCGAGGAAGCCGGCGGAAACGAGGTCGTCGCGGAGGTCCTGTTTGACCCTGGCCAGGGCGAGGACGATCCCTCGCCCGGCGAGCTCTTCGCGTAAACCATCCAGCGCATCCACCGCTGTGATATCGACCTCGACGTTCGCCTCGGTGTTCAGCAGCAGCCAGCGGACCGGCTCGGGCGAGCTGTCGACCGCCGCCAGCGCCCGACGGCGGAAGTCCTCGGCGTTCGCGAAGAACAGCGGCGAGTCGTACCGGTACACGACGAGCCCCGGCACCGGGTGCGCCTGCGGATAGTCGTCCACGTCGTGCATCCCGGCGATCCCGGGAACGATGCCGAGGATCCCGTCGTGCGGGCGAGCCACCCTGCGGAAGAGATCCAGGACGGAGAGAGACACCGCCACCAGTACGCCGTACAGAACGCCGAGCGTGACGACGCCGACGCAAGTCGCCAGGGCGAGGATCAACTCGCTGCGGCGGAACCGGCCGATCCGCCGGAACTCGCCGAGATCCACCAGTCGCAGAGCGGCGTAGACAACCAGGGCGCCGAGTGCAGCGGTCGGAAATGTCGACAGCAACGGACCGGCGACGAGCAGCGTGAGGATCACCATCGCGAGTGTCACCAGCGAGTACACCTGGCTCTTCGCTCCGGCTGCCGCCGCCACAGCCGTCCGGCTGCCGCTACTGCTGACCGGAAATCCCTGGAGCGCTCCGGCGCTGAGGTTTGCGGTGCCGAGGGCAAGCAGTTCGGCGTCTGCGTCGATGCGCTCCTGATGCTTTGCGGCGAAGGCGCGCCCAGTCAGAACTGTGTCGGTGTAGCCGACGAGCGCCACGCCCAACGCCGGCAGGATGAGCATCCGGAGATCCGCACCGTCGACCGCCGGCAACGCCGGCGTCGGTAGTCCCGAAGGAACTGAACCGACCACCGCAATGCCGTGATCACCCAGGCCGGCGAGCGCGGTCACTGCGGCTGCCAGGGCCATCACCAGCAGCGGGGCGGGAAGTCTTGGCTTCCAATGAGCCGATGCCAGCAACAGCACGAGGACGACAGCTGACAGGACGACGGTCGGCAGGTGCCAGGAGCCAATCTGCCGGGCGGCGTTCACCAGCTCGGCGAGCGGGCTGTCACCTTCGACCGCAGAGCCGGTCATCCGGCCGAGTTGCCCGGCGATCATGATCACCGCGATGCCCGCCAGATAGCCGACCAGTACCGGCCTCGACAGGAGGTCAGCGAGGAACCCGAGCCGAACCAGCCAGGCCAGGAGACAGATGACTCCCACCATCAGCGCCAGCGCCGATGCCAGCACCACGTAGCGCTTCGGATCTCCACCAGCCACTGCACCGACGACGCTGGCCGTCATCAGCGCCGTCGTGGACTCGGGACCGACGGACAACAGCCGCGAGGACCCCAGCACGACGTACACGGCCAGCGGCCCGAGGACTGCCCACAGTCCGGTGACCGCCGGCAGGCCCGCCAACTGGGCGTAGGCCATTGCCTGCGGCACCAAGTAGGCAGCCACTGTCACGCCTGCGATGACGTCCGCGCGTAGCCAGCTCGGCTGGTAGTTCCGCAGACCGCTGAGGCCCGTTGCGATCATGACCGGATCAGTACGTCGGTACTACGACGGCGGTGGCAGGGTGGACCTGGCGAGCACGCTGCTCGCGTTCCTTCGCGGTCACGTGATGCGGCACGATCGCAACCGGGCAAGCCATCGCGGCGACAGCGCGACGCGTCACGGGATCGCCGATCGGCAGCAGCCCGGCGCGGGCACCGAGGACGACCAGGCCGACCTCGGCGCCTTCGTGCACCAGTGCCTCGACCACGGGCCGGGCTGTCAGGAAGCGGGTCACCCTGACCTCGGGGTACTCGTCCGTCCAGCCTGCCAGGGTTTCGGAGACGGTCAGATCCGCGCGTCGGACCCAGGAGTTCTCGACCCCGGCGCGGTCCGGGTCGTGCCGCGGCGCGTGCTGTGCGTGCACCACGATCAGATCGCCCTCGCGGTCCGCGGCGGTCCGGAAGGCGAACTCGACCGCCTCCAGCGACAGCGGCGTTCCATCGATGCCTACGGCAACCTTCCGATCGATCGCGGACGGCTTCCAGGTCAGCGGAACGACGATCACCGGACAGCCGGTCCGTGCGGTCAGGAAGATGTTGCCCTGCGCGGCGACGAGCCGGTGCGGGCCCCGGGTGCGGCTTCGGCCGACCACCAGAAGACGAGCGTGCCGGGCGATTTGCGGTAGGACCTTCAACCGCGACCCCTCCTCCGACACTGCCGTGACTGCCAAGTCGTAGCCGTAGTGATGCCGCAGGTGCGCGACGGCTACCCGGAGGCTCGCGCCGGCAAACTCCGCGGGAGGCTTCGGCTGATAGCCGGGCGTCATCGGGTTGTAGGAGCTGTGGGCTTGGTACGGCGCGGCAAGCACCAGCTCGGCACCGGACCGGATCGCCTCGAGCGCGGCGTAGTCCACGACGTGTAGTGCTTCGGCGCTGCCGTCGACCTCGACGACCACCGGTCCAGTCCTTGCCCAGGTACCCATGTCGACCCTCCAGGTTCTCCTACCTACAGCGTCTCGCTCGGCCCCGGCGCGGCATCAGTGCCGTCGGGCATCGCTCGACAGGACCGGGGACAGCCGCTCACGGGACCTTGGTCCCGCAGAGCGGACGACCTGGGCACTCCCAGCGAGGAAGCCCAGTTCACAGCCGCTCATCGCCCCCGTACGGTGGGTCGCATGGGTGAGCAAGCAGGGGATCACGCAGGGTCGTGGGACGAGGGCACCCTCGAGTTCGAGGGGCTGTCCAGAGTCCGGCTCGACGCCCTGCTGCAGGAGCTGCTCGGCCGGGTCCACGGGATCATGGACTCCCAGGAGCGTCTTCGCGCCCTGCTCGACGCCGTCGTCGGGATCGGCGCCGACCTGGACCTGAACAGTACCCTCGACCGCATCGTCACTGCCGCCTGTGACCTGGTCGGCGCGCGCTACGGCGCGCTGGGGGTGGTCGGCCCCGACGGCAATCGGCTCGTTCGCTTCATCACCCATGGCGTCACCGCCGAGCAGATCGCCGAGATCGGACCGTACCCGGAAGGCCACGGCATCCTCGGTCTGCTGATCGACCATCCCACCCCCTTGCGGCTGACCAACCTCGCCGAGCACCCGCGATCGTTCGGCTTCCCGCCCAACCACCCTCCGATGCGGAGCTTTCTCGGCGTTCCGATCCGTACCCGCGACCACGCCTTCGGCAACCTGTACCTGACCGAGAAGTCAGAGGGCGCCGACTTCACCGAGGAAGACGAACGGACCGTGACCGCGCTCGCGGTCGCCGCCGGCGTCGTGATCGACAACGCCCGTCTGTACGCCGACACCGAGCGCCGCCGCCGCTGGCACGAGGTGACTGCCGAGATCACCCAGCTGATGCTGAGCGACTTCGATCCCCAGCAGGCGCTGCAGCTCATCGCCACCCGCGCCCGGGAGGTGTCCGGCTCGATCCTCGGCGCCGTCCTGTTGCTGGACGGCAGCGAGCTCGTGATCGAGGCGATCGACGGACCGCCCGCCTTCACGCAGTACATCGGCCGGCGGATCCGCGCCGACCGGCCGATCCTGAAAGACGTCCTGGACGGCGACGAACAAGTAGTGTTCGAGAACCTGGCCCAGCTCGCCAAGGAGACCGGCCAGTTCAGCGAGGTGCCCGAGCTCGAGGAGCTGGGCCGCACAATTCTCGCGCCGCTGCCCGCGGGCCCACGCAGTACGGGCGGGATCTTGATGGTCGCCGCTGCTCAGGGGGCCGTTCTCGGAGTTACGGCGGGGACCGACCTGGTCCGGATGTTCGCCAACCAGGCGACCCTGGCGCTGGACCGCGCGCAGGCCCAGGCAGACCAATCCGTGCTGGCGGTGCTGGAGGATCGCGACCGGATCGCCCGAGATCTGCACGACCTCGTCATCCAGCGGCTCTTCGCCACCGGCCTGCAACTGCAGGGCATCCACAGGATGGTCCAGCCGGAGGTCCAGGAGCGGATCAGCCGGGCGGTCGAGGACATCGACGCGACCATCCGCGACTTGCGGGCGGCGATCTTCGAACTGCACCAAGAGCCGGACAAGAAGTCCTTCCGGATCGACATCCAGGCACTGGTCGAGGAGTACACCGCAGCTCTCGGATTCCGGCCCGAGCTGAGCTGCGCCGGTCCGCTCGACAGTACCGTGCCGGCCTCCGTGCGACCGCAGATCCTGGCCGCGATCCGGGAATCGTTGTCGAACGTGGTCCGCCACGCCCAGGCATCGACCGTCAAGGTCGAAGTGATCGTCACCGGTCAGGACGTCACCGCACGCGTCTGCGACGACGGGATCGGCATCAGCTCATCGGACCGGCGAAGCGGCCTGCGCAATCTCGAGGAACGCGCGGCCGCATTAGGTGGCGCCGTACGGCTGGAGCCCAACCAGCCGCACGGCACCGTGCTGGAGTTGCGCGCGCCCCTCGTCAACGCGCCGTCCAGTTGATCAGGCGTCGTCCCAGCTGCGGCGGGGCGAGTGACTCCCAGCGCGGTCGTCCCGGCTCCGATAGACGATGTAAGGGCGTGTCAGGTAGCCGAGTGGAGCGCTGAAGACATGGACGAGGCGGGTGAACGGCCACAGCGCGAAGAGGGCCATAGCGATCAACCCGTGGAGCTGGAAGCTCAGCGGCGCCTCGGCCATCAACTCGGGATGCAGGTCGAAGCGGAAGATCCCCCGGAACCAGATGGACACCCCATCGCGATAGTCGTAGTGCGCGAAGATGTTCGCGGCGACGGTGTTCACCAGGCCGAGCACGATCACCGAGGCGAGGAACAGGTACATGACCTTGTCCATCCTGGTGGTCGCCGAGAAGACCGGCCCGACCGTGCGGCGGCGATAGATCAGGATCGCCAGGCCCACCACGGTGCCGAAGCCGGCGACGGCTCCGATCGAGACG
The DNA here is from genome assembly GCF_042657745.1 of Kribbella qitaiheensis. Taxonomy (GTDB): domain Bacteria; phylum Actinomycetota; class Actinomycetes; order Propionibacteriales; family Kribbellaceae; genus Kribbella; species Kribbella qitaiheensis. The sequence continues at coordinate 256,685 of NZ_JBHSKE010000013.1, forward strand.
GCCAGGAAGTGGTAGAGCCCCTCCGACACCCCGATCGCCTCGGTCCACGCTTTCGGCACTCCCAGGCCCATCACATGACCGAGGAAGACCGCGAGGATGCCGAAGTGGAACAGCGGACTCCCCCAGCGCAGCAGTCTGTCCTCGTACAGCTGGGACGAGCGGGTGGTCCAGCCGAACTTGTCGTAGCGGTAGCGCCAGAAATGCCCGACCACGAACACCGTCAGACAGATGTAGGGGACGACGACCCAGAGGACCTCGTTCATCGGTGTGCTTCCGGCAGGGATGGCATCGGCAGCGGGTGGGGTGACCTGGTTCCGGGAGCTCCGGGAGCTTCGGGATCGAAGACCGGAGTGGCGTACGGGGTGAGTCCCACCTCTTCCTGCGGGGGTCCCTCGGCCGCCAGGCGCTGGATGGCTGCGCGCTCGTCGCCTGCCAGTGGTGGAAACGTGGCGGTGATCGCTTGCACCGCGCCGAGCCACTTGGAGCCGCGCCCGGCCAGCGCCAGCCGTAGCAGCTCAAGGCCGGCCCGGTGGTCGAGCAGCAGGTTCCACCCGAGCCGTTGGTCCACCGTGGCGGCGTACTCCAGGACCACACAGAGGTGATCGGGCAGCTCGGTGTCGTCGAGGACGAACCCGGACCGCAGGTAGGTCTGCTTGAAGCGGAGCAACGCGACCCCGCGTCGTCGGGTGTCGCCATGGGCGAAGTAGGTCAGGAACAGGCTGTGCCTGCGTCGGGTGTCGAACGTGTCGACGTACTCCTCCTGGACCGCGGGCAACTCAGCGGACCCCAGCTCGTGGACCGTCGTCCGGAGCGGATCGCCGATCGCTTCAGGGAGCTGGCGCGACAACCGTTGGATCAGGTCCAGCCGGGTGGGCAGGCACTCGTCGGGGTAGTCCAGCAGAAGGGAAGCCGACTGCCAGGCGATGGTCAACTGCTCAGCCGGAAGCCGCGGCGGGGGGCGCTTGCCGCTCACCGGTGATCATCCCCCGGCGGGGACTCCGGATCGTCCGGTCTCGGCGGGAAGAGGCCACTCGGTGCTCCCTTGCCGTCCCAGTTCAGCAGGTTGACGCGACCTGCTCTGCCGGTCGGTGCCGCCAACGTATCCGCGGTCTGCCGGTCCTGCAGCATCTGGAAGTTCTCGACGGCGATAGGGGTCGGCACCCCCGACCCCTCGCCGAACGGCCCCGATCCACCCATCCCCGGACCGCCCTCGTAGTCCAGCGAGCACTCGGTCGCCAGCTCTTCCAGCGAGTGCGCCTGCTCCGCGTGTGCCGGAGGGATGACGTACCGCTCGTCGTACTTGGCCAGGGCCAGCAGGCGGTACATGTCGTACATCTCCTCCTCGGTCATGCCGACCGACCGCGGGATGGCTCCGTCAGGGTCACGGCCTAGATTGATGTCTCTCAGGTACGACCGCATGGCGGCCAACTTGCGTAGTACCAGGTCGACCGGAGCGACATCGCCGGCCGTGAACAGCTCCGCCAGGTACTCGATCGGGATGCGGAGGGCGTCGATCGCGGCGAAGAGATTGCCCCGATCCTCGGGATCCTCGCCCGTCTCCTTGATCACGTCCACGACCGGCGACAGCGGCGGGATGTACCAGACCATCGGCATCGTGCGGTACTCCGGATGCAGCGGCAGCGCGACCTTGTACCGGTTGATCAACGCGTAGACCGGCGACCGCTGGGCCGCCTCCACCCAGTCGTGAGGGATGCCGGCCCGCTCAGCCTCCCGCTGCACCGCTGGGTCGGAGGGATCGAGGAACACCTCGCGCTGTGCCTCGTAGAGTCCCTGCTCGTCGGTCGTCGAGGCGGCTTCCAGCACCTTGTCCGCGTCGTACAGCATCAGCCCGATGTAGCGCAGCCGGCCGACGCAGGTCTCGGAGCAGACGGTCGGAAGACCCACTTCGACGCGTGGGAAGCAGAACGTGCACTTCTCCGCCTTGCCGGTCCGGTGGTTGAAGTACACCTTCTTGTAGGGGCATCCCGAGATGCACATCCGCCAACCACGGCAACGGTCCTGGTCCACCAGAACGATGCCGTCCTCCGACCGCTTGTAGATCGCGCCGCTGGGACACGACGCGGCGCACGACGGGTTCAGGCAGTGCTCGCAGATCCGCGGCAGGTAGAACATGAAGGTCTGCTCGAACTCGAACCTGACCTTGTCGCCCACCTTCTTCAGGATCGGGTCGCGTTCCGCGGTGGCCGCCGAGCCGCCCAGGTCGTCGTCCCAGTTCGCCGACCAGGTCACCTTCATGTCCTGGCCGGAGATCAAAGACTTGGGCCGGGCGACCGGCGTGTGCTCCTGTGCCGGGGCGTCGGTCAAGGTCGAGTAGTCGTAGGTCCACGGCTCGTAGTAGTCCTGGATCGACGGCATCTTGGGATTGGAGAAGATGGTCAGCAGCTTCTTGAGGCGCCCACCGCCCTTGAGCGTCAGGCGGCCGCGCCGGTTCAGCTGCCAGCCGCCCTTCCAGGTCTCCTGATCCTCATAGGTCCGCGGATACCCCTGCCCGGGCCGGGTCTCGACATTGTTGAACCACACGTACTCCGTGCCGCTGCGGTTGGTCCAGGCCTGTTTGCAGGTGACCGAGCAGGTGTGACACCCGATGCACTTGTCGAGGTTCATCACCATCGCCATCTGTGCCATCACACGCATCAGTACCGCACCTCCTGCGACCGCTTCCGGATGACGGTGACCTCGTCGCGCTGGTTCCCGGTCGGGCCGAGGTAGTTGAAGGCGAAGGACAGTTGCGCGTAGCCACCAACCAGGTGAGTCGGCTTGATCAGCAGCCGGGTCAGCGAGTTGTGGATGCCGCCACGCTTCTTCGACGCCTCCGCGATCGGTACGTCGATGAGCCGGTCCTGGGCGTGATGCATGTAGACAGTGCCCTCCGGCATCCGGTGGGACACGATCGCCCGGGCCACCACCACTCCGTTGCGGTTGACCGCCTCGATCCAGTCGTTGTCCAGCACACCGACCTTGGCCGCGTCCTGGTCGCTCATCCAGATGGTCTGGCCGCCGCGAGACAGCGACAGCATGAAGAGGTTGTCCTGGTACTCGGAGTGGATCGACCACTTGCTGTGCGGGGTGAGATAGCGAACGGTCACGCCGTGCTCTGTGACGGATCCGATCTCCGGTTCGGCGAACAGCGCACCCATGTCCAGCGGTGGACGGTAGACCGGCAGGTTCTCGCCGAGCTCGGCGATCAGGTCGTGGTCGAGGAAGAAGTGCTGCCTGCCGGTCAGGGTGTGCCACGGTTTGAGGCGTTCGACGTTGATCGTGAAGGGCGAGTAGCGTCGGCCACCGGTCTCGGACCCGGACCACTCCGGCGAGGTGATGACCGGGGTCGGTGCTGCCTGGGTGTCGGCGAAGGTGATCCGCTTGCCCTCGTGCTCTGCCGCCAGATCGTGCAGCGGTTTGCCGACCCTCTTCTCCAGCGTCTTGAAGCCCTCGGTAGCGAGTTGCCCGTTCGTCGTACCGGACAGTGCCAGGATCGCTTCGCAGGCGTGCACGTCGCGTTTCAGCGATGGCCTGCCGTCACCGGGTCCGCCGCGGACGGCGCCGTTCTTCGCCCGCAGGTAGTCGACGGAATCCTTCACGTCGTAGGTGACGCCCTTGGTCGTCGCGCCGAGCTTGTCCATCAGCGGTCCGAGGGCCGCCATCTTGGCCGCGACCGCGCCGTAGTCCCGTTCGACCTCGACCAGTTTCGGCATCGTGACTCCTGGCACCGGCTCACACTCGCCGGCTTTCCAGTCCCGGACGACGCCGTGCGGATTCGCCATCTCGTCAGGAGTGTCGTGCAGCAGCGGTACGGCGACCACGTCGTACCGGGTGCCGAGGTGCTCGGCGGCGAGCTCGCTGAACCTCTCCGCGATCGTGATCCAGGCGTCCCAGTCGGTCCGGGTCTGCCAAGGCGGCGCGATCGCCGGGTTGAACGAGTGGATGAACGGATGCATGTCGGTCGTGTTCAGGTCGTGCTTCTCGTACCACGTCGCCGCGGGCAGCACGACATCGGAGAAGAGCGTCGTACTCGTCTGCCGGAAGTCCAGCGTCAGCAGCAGGTCCAGCTTTCCCTCCGGTGCCTCCTGGTGCCAGTCGACCTCGCTCGGCCGACGACCCTCGGGCGCCTCGCCGGCCCGCAGCGACGACCCTGCCCCGAGCAGATGCTTCAGGAAGTACTCGTTGCCCTTGGCCGAGGAGCCGAGCAGATTCGCCCGCCAGATCGAGAGGATCCGCGGGAAGTTCTCCGGTGAGTCGGGATCCTCGCAGGCGAAGCGGAGGTCACCCGACTTGAGCTGGTCCACCACGTGGTCGGCCACCGGCCGACCGGACGCGCGCGCTTCATCCGCAAGCTCGTGCGGATTCCTGTTGAAGGTCGGGTACGACGGCATCCAGCCCAGCCGCGCGCTCAGGGCGATCAGATCCGCGGTCGTCTTCCCCGCGAGCCGGCCCTCCCCTGTCCTGGCGGCCAGCGTGTCCGCGCCGAAGTGGTCGTAGCGGAACTGATCCGTGTGTAGGTACCAGTACGCCGTCTGGATCATCTGCCGCGGCGGGCGCGACCAATCCAGCCCGGACGCCAACTGAGCCCAGCCGGTCACCGGCCGGCACTTTTCCTGGCCGACGTAGTGCGCCCAGCCGCCGCCGTTCACTCCCTGGCAACCGGTCAGCGTGGTGAGGGCCAGGAAGGCCCGGTAGATCGTGTCGGAATGGAACCAATGGTTCGTGCCGGCCCCCATGATGATCATCGACCGGCCGTTGGAGTCCTCCGCGTTCTGAGCGAACTCGCGGGCGATCCGGGCCGCGGCGGACGCCGGCACACCGGTGATGCGCTCCTGCCAGGCCGGCGTGTACGGCGCGGCGGCGTCCTCGTACGACGCCGGCCAATCGCCGGGCAGGCCGTCCCTGGCGACTCCGTACTGCGCGAGCATCAGGTCGTACACGGTCGTCACGAGGCGTCCGCCCACACGGCGAGCAGGTACCCCACGCGCCACATCCCCGGCCGAGCCGTCGGCGGTGTCGAAACGCGGCAACCGGACAAGGACGGCGTCCGCCTCGTCACCGGCCATCGTCAGGGCGGGATCGACCTCCCCCAGATCCAGGTTCCAGCTGCCCGCTCCGGACGGCCCGAAGCGGTGACCGAGCGAACCGTTCGGCACCACGGGCAGGCCCGTCCGGGAGTTCATCACGACAGTCCTGAAGTGTGCGTTCTCCTCGCCCTCGAAGGCGGGAAGGTCGGCTGCGGTGAGGAACTTGCCCGGCTGGTAAGTGCCGCCACCGCTTTCGTCGAGCAGGATCAGATACGGCAGATCCGTGTAGGCCTTGCCGTACGCCGTGAAGTACGGCGTCTGCCGGTCGACGAAGAACTCCTTCAGGATCACGTGTCCCATCGCCATCGCCAGGGCGCCGTCGGTTCCCGGTGCCGCCGGTAACCACTCGTCGGCGAACTTCACGTTGTCCGCGTAGTCGGGGGCGACGGCAACAACCTTCTGGCCGCGGTACCGCGCCTCGGCCATCCAGTGCGCGTCGGGCGTCCGGGTGACCGGCAGGTTCGACCCCCACATGATCAGGTAGCCGGCATCCCACCAGTCCCCCGACTCCGGGACATCCGTCTGGTCCCCGAAGACCTGCGGCGACGCGACCGGCAGATCGGCGTACCAGTCGTAGAACGACAGCATCGTGCCGCCGATCAGCGAGGTGAACCGGGCTCCGGAGGCGTGCGAGACCATCGACATCGCCGGGATCGGCGAGAACCCGGCGATCCGGTCCGGTCCCCACTTCTTCAGCGTGTGGACGTAGGCGGCAGCCACCATTTCGGTCGCTTCGTCCCAGGTCGCCCGCACCAGTCCACCCTTGCCACGAGCAGCCTTGTACTGCGCCGCGCGGGCCGGGTTGTCGACGATGTGTGCCCAGGCGGCCACCGGATCACCGTGCTGCGACTTGGCCTCTCGGTACATCTGCAGCAGCACTCCGCGGATGTAGGGGTAGCGGATCCGCGTCGGCGAGTAGGTGTACCAGGAGAACGCCGCACCGCGGGGACAGCCGCGTGGTTCATATTCCGGCTTGTCGGGGCCGACCGAGGGATAGTCGGTCTGCTGGGTCTCCCAGGTGATGATGCCGTCCTTGACGTAGACCTTCCAGGAACAGGAGCCGGTGCAGTTCACGCCATGGGTCGACCGCACCACCTTGTCGTGGCTCCAGCGATCTCGGTAGAAGTCGTCGGCTCCGCGACCGCCGACCTTGTGCAGAGTTCGCAGATCGTCGGACACCACGCCCCTGGTGAAGTACCGCCGGGTGCGCACCAGCGCCTCGCTCAACCCACCGTCCAAGCCGATCTCCTGGCCGTGCTGGTTCTGGTCCGGACGATCCCCAGTACTCATGCGGGTTCCTCGCTGGTCGCGCCTCGCTGCGCCTGGTGGGTTGCTGTGTTCGCGGTCCTTCTCACGATGGTCAGGGTCAGCAGCAAGGTCAAGGCCGCCGTGACGGAGAGCAGCGCCAACCCGATCCCATAGGACTCGGTGCGCCCGTAGACGTAGCCCATGATCAGGGGCGGGACGAAGCCACCGAGGCCCCCGGCCGCGCCGACCAGGCCGGTCACGCCGCCTACCCTTGACGGGTCAGTGACCCTGGCAACGAGTGCGAAGGTCGCTCCACTGCCGGCTCCGAGCGCGGCTGCCATCGCCAGGAACGCGACAGTGCCCAGGTGCTCGAGCAACGGTGTGGTCGCTGCGACGGCCGCGGCCACGACGACGACCGCATACCCGCAGGCCAGCACCGGAACGGGGCCGAACTTGTCGGACAGCCAGCCGCCCAGCGGCCGCATCACCACCGCGACCGCGACGAAGCCGGCCATCCGGTTGGCGGCATCCGCCGCGCTCAGGTCGTAGGCGGTCTTCAGGTACGAGGGGAGGTAGACGGAGAAGGCGACGTAGCCACCGAATGCGACGGCGTACAGGATGCAGGCCTGCCAACTGATCGGCAGCTTCGCGTTGGCGACCAGCCGGGTGAGCAACGATCCGGCCGGCTTGGTCCGGCCAGGGGCGTCCCGCAGGAGCAGCCAGGCCACACCCGCGTAGATGGCCAGCGCGAGCGCGGTGAGCAGGAACGGCGCCCGGTGCCCGGCATCGCCATACAGCTTGACCGTGGTGAGCGCGCTGATCGCCGTACCGCCCATTCCGGCGCCGAAGACACCGATCGCCAGGCCCCGCCGCTCGGGTGGGAACCACGCGTTCACGAACGGCACCCCGACGGCGAACGCCGTACCGCCGATGCCGAGGAAGAAGCCACCGATCAGCAGTCCGGCGTACGAGCGCAGACCCACGGTGCCGATGAACAGGATCGGGATGATCGTCGCCGCGGAGACCAGTGGAAACATCACCCTGCCGCCGAACCGGTCCGTCAGCGCCCCGACCGGGATCCGGCCGAGCGAGCCGACGATGACCGGCACGGCCACGAGCAGTGCCACGTCGGACTCCGAGAGCGATCCGAGGGTGCCTTCGGTCCTGAACAGCGGCCCGAGTGGACTGAGCAGGGCCCAGGCCCAGAAGTTCACCGCGAAGCCGGCGGTGGCGATGGCCAGCATCAGCCAGGGTGATCTCGCCGCGGCGGGCGCGGAGCCGCCCCTGCCGCCGCCGGCAACACTCGTTCGACCCTGATTCATCTCATTTCTCCGGCTCTGTGACCTGGTGTGCTCACAAGACGACGGTCTGCCCACCAGGAGATACCAAGCAGTTCTCCACCGCAAGCGCGGAGAACTGCTTGGTATCTCCGCCAGGAACTGTCACCGCAGCCAGGGGTAGCGGCCGACGATGGACAGCCGCGACCACTGCTGACCAAATCCCCAGACGTTGCCAGCAGCAACGAGTGCGAGGGTGATCAGGGTGATGGCGCCGATGATGTGGTCGTCGAGCACCGGGTTGTTCTCCGGAGGCAGGACGGCACTCCACATCATCAGGTAGAGCACGGTGCCGGAGACGGCCGCGATGCGCATCCCGATCCCGAAGGTGAGGGCGAGGCCGATGCCGACCAGCGCGATCATGAACAGCGGGGTGACCCAGAAGTCGCCGACCAGGGAGTGGTAGAAGTCCTCGAACGGGCCGGAGGCTCCCTTGCCGAGGAATCCTGCCGTCGGGTCGCCGCCATCGATCCAGCCCTTGCCGGACGGGGTCGCGTAGCCGAGGCCGAACACCTTGTCCACGAAGGCCCACAGGAACGTCAGGCCGTACGCGATCCGGAGTACGGCCAGCGCACGACCGGCAGCCGTGCTGATCCGCGGCTGCTGATCGCCGTCAGCTTCGATCACAGGAGTGGGAACGTGGCGCCGGTGCGGTGTGGTGGTCATGAGCTTTCCTTCCTATGAGATGTCACCTTGATGCTCGTGCCGCGGGCCGGCCGCCCGGCAGTGCCTGTGGTCACCTGCGGAGGTGCCCAACGGCCCCTGTGATCGGGACCGATGCCTGCTGTGGGTCGGAGGTGGATCCCCGAGGCTGGGAGTGCGGCAGCAGTTGCCGCCCGAGCAGGTCGAGGAGGCCCTCATGAACGACGACCAGCTGTCCATGGAAGAGATCGATGTACTGCTCAAGGCCGCGGTCGCGGCGCCGAGCATGCACAACACGCAGCCGTGGCGCTTCGAGGTGAACGGCCAGGTGATCGACGTGTTCCTGGATGGCGCCCGGTCGTTGCCGGCCGAGGATCCCACCGGTCGGGCGATGCGGATCGCTGCCGGTGCCGCGACGCTCAACCTGCGCTGCGCTGCCGCTTCGATGGGCTACACCAGCTGGTTCGGCCTCGCACCCGATCGCCACGTTCCCGACCTGGTCGCGCGCATCGTCGTCGCGCCGACCGACCACCCGGACAAGGATCTGCTGGCTCTGTCCACTCAGATCCCCCGCCGGCACACCAGCCGCGAGCCGCTTCGGCCCGTGCGGCTGACCAGCAACGACCAGGTCACCATGAGCGCTGCAGCGATGGCAGAGGGAGCCGAGCTCAGCTGGCTGCCGGCGCCAGGGATCAAAGCCGTCCTGGATCTGCTGCTCGACACCGACCTCCGCGAGATCGGCGACTGGCACCGCCGCGCCGAACGCGCTCACTGGGTGGGTGGCGATCGAGCGACGGACGGCATTCCGAGCTCCGTGCTCGGGCCCCGGTCCAGCACCTATCCGTCGCCGGTACGCGATATGGGCACCCGGCCCGCGGATCAGACCCGGCCCCGCACCAGGTTCGAGACCGAACCCGCGCTGGCTGTCCTGTCCACCGGTGGAGACACCCGGGCTGACCAGGTCGCCGCCGGCATCGCGCTCGAGCGGGTCCTGCTGACCGCGACCCGCGATGGCCTGAAGGCCTCCTTCCTGAACCAGCCGCTCGAGTTCGACGATCTTCGCCGGGCCGTCCAGCAGACCACCGGCAAGCCGGGTTTCGCCCAGATGGTGATCCGCTTCGGACACAGCACGGTCAATGCCACCACGCCCAGGCGACCGGTCGCGGCCGTTGTTCACACCCGAACCGAGGAGTCCTGATGACCGACATCAGCGTCATGCAAGCAGAGATCGCGCGCTGGGAGAAAGACCTTGCCGCACTCGAGGAAGAACGTACGGCTGAGGGGTGGACCGAGCTCGAGCGACTGCTCTTCACCGCGCAACGCACCATCGCGACCTACCGCCGCCAGGTCCTCCCACGGATCACCGCCGAGCGAGCCCCGAGGCGGCCCGCCTCGCCGGACAGCCAGGCACCCGAGGCCTTGACCGAGTACGACGCGATCCTCGCCGACGAGATCAACCGGCTCGTCGATCGGCTCGATGAGCTCCGCGGGGAGCTGATCCGCGTCGGCCAGACAGCTCAGCTCCAGCTCCAGACAGCCGAGACCCTCGCGGGCCTGCGGGCGCTGGGCCGAGTGGTACTGCGCCTCGAGGACCTCCGACAATGATTACCGACCGCGAACCCCTGCTCACCGCGGACGAGGTCGGCATCCTGGTCAATGCCGCCGCCACCGCGCCGTCGATGCACAACACCCAGCCGTGGCGCTTCGAAGTCTGCGGCCGGGTCGTGGACGTGATCCTCGACGAGGAGCGGTCGCTGCCGGCCGAGGATCGGGCCGGCCGGATGATCCTGATCGGGCTCGGCGCAGCCACCTTCAATCTGCGGGTGGCAGCGGCGATGCTCGGCTACGAGACCACCTTCGCCACCAATCCCGATCCCGATCGGCCCGAGATCGTCACCCGGGTCTTCCTGGGCGGACGACAGTCACCCATGCCCCCGCTGGGCTCCCTCTACGGCGAGCTGCGGCGTCGGCATACCTATCGCGGACCGTTGCTGGCGATCGACATCCCGCAGCAGGTCCTGTCGCTGATCAGTACTGCGGCCCGGACCGAGGGCTCCGACCTGTTCTGGCTGGAACCCAGCTCCACCAGGGAGCTGATACACATCCTGCGGGAGGCCGACGAGCTCGACCTGCACGACGAGGACCGGCTGACCGAGCGAGGCCGCTGGATCGGCGGCGACCGTTCGGAGGACGGGGTGCCCGAGCGAGCACTTGGGCCGCTCCCCGCCCGGCCGGCAGCCTTCCGCAACCTCTCGGCGGGCTTCGACGATCAGTCCCGCAGCACCGGCGTCTTCGAGATCGAGCCGAGGATCGCGGTCCTCAGTACCGCGACGGACCGACCGTCCGAATGGATCCGCGCGGGAATGGCCCTGCAACACGCGCTGCTGACGGCGACGTCGTACGACCTGGCCGCATCATTCCTCAACCAGGCACTGGAGTACGTCGACTTGAGGTCCCGCGTTCAGGACCTGGTCGGCCAGACCGCCCGGCCGCAGATGGTCATCCGGATCGGCTATCCCGCCATGGCCGGATCGGCCACCCCACGGCGCCCCTGGCAACAGACGTTGGCGGAGTAGCGCTGATAGACGCATGACGAGAGTGGACGGAGAAGGCGACATGGCCGGGACGAAGGTGCTGGTGACGTACGCCAGCAGGATGGGCGGGACGGCAGGCATCGCAGAAGCGATCGGCGACCAGCTTCGCCGCTGCGGCCACCCTGTCGATGTCCGCAGTGTCGCGGACGTCGGCTCGCTGCGCGGCTACGAGGTCGTCGTACTGGGGAGCGCGATTTACCCCCGAGGTTGGTGCCAGGACGCGGTGCGCTTCCTGCGGCGGCACAGGAGTGAGCTACGCGAGCGCCAGGTCTGGCTGTTCCACAGCGGGCCGATCGGTCCCGACCGCGATGCTCCCCAGACCGCGCCGCCGAATGTCGCCCGCCTGATCCGCAAGATCGGTGCGGCGGAACCGATGACTTTTGCCGGCCGACTCGAGCAGGACTCCGCGACCGGCGTGGTCTCTCGATGGCTCGCACGAGGCCAGCTGGCCGGCGACTTCCGCGACTGGCTGACCATCAAGCAGTGGGCGCGGCACATCCACGAATCGATCCAGGGCGTAGACCTCACTCCGTCGCCGGCCGGCGTCGGTCCAAGCGGGGGACGGGCCGGCTCGCCGTGAAGCGGGTTTCCGTCTTGACGACGGCGGATCTGGTGGCCTCGGCCACCGTCTGGTGTCCCGTTCCCGGCGAGCCGGTCAGCTCCCCTGCACCTACAGCATCGCTGCCGGACCCCCCGGCTGTTCAGAGTCGAAGGTCCCGACCTGATGGGACGGTGGACCGAGAATGTAGATGTGCCGGCTTCGAGGAGGAACCATGTCGTCAAAGAACGCCCCGGTAGTCGTCGGGTACGACGGCTCACAGGCAAGTACCGCGGCATTGCGCTGGGCCACGGCCGAAGCCGTTCGCGAACACGCGCCGCTGCACATCGTCGAGATTTTCGAGCTGGAGATCGTGAGCCGCCCCTCGCCCGGCAAGGTCGTACCGCTGGCAGCGCTCCGGACCGCGCGTGAGCGTGGGCTCGAGGCGTTGGCGGACGGTATCCGGCTACAGCACCCACGGCTCGACGTACAGACCTCGCTGCTCGAGGGCTCGCCCGCCGCATCCCTGATCGAGGAGACGGCGCAGGCACGGATCGTCGTACTGGGCTCCCGCGGCCTCGGCGGATTCAGCGGCGCCGTCCTCGGCTCGGTCGCTGTGCAGGTCAGCGCCCACGCGCACAGCCCGGTCGTGATCGTCCCCGCCGACACACAGCCGACCTTGCACACCACACCCACCGTGGTCCTCGGCCTCGACGGCTCGAAGGTGTCCGCGCGGGCCACCGACTTCGCCTTCGAACAGGCCGAGGAGATCGGCGCCCGGCTCGTGGTGGTGCACGCCTGGCACAGCCCGTTCTCGACTTACGAGAACGGGAAGGGCGAGCTCGTGTTCGACGAGGCGAAGGTACAGAAGGCGGCGGAGGTCCTGGTCGCCGAAGCACTCGCGGGGTCGCTCGCGGACCACCCAGACACCGAGGTCGACGTCCGCCTCATCCCGGGCCGGCCCGCCCGCGCGGTCCTACAGGCAGCGGAGGGCGCGGACCTGCTAGTGGTGGGCTCCCGCGGCCGGGGCGGCTTCACCGGCCTCCTACTGGGCTCCACCAGCCAACACGTCCTACACCATGCCCCCTGCCCAGTCGCCATAATCCGCTGACCGATCCGCTCCTATTCTGCCGCTCGGCGGCCTGGTGCTGCTGCTCGGTTCCGGACGGCATTGTCACGCAGCGGTTGCCGCGCTGGTTCACAAGTCGGGACTTTCGGCCCTGCTGGGAGCCGGGCCGAACCTGTGTGCTGGAGTCGTCGGAAGAGGAGACGAACTCATGCACACCGCTCTGATCGAGACCCGGACTCTCGAGGCACAACCCACCGCCGTTCGGCGAGCGGTGCTCGAATCCACCAGGCTGACCGATTGGCTGCCTACCGCCCTTGTCGAGGTCGCCGAGGCTCTCCGCGTCCGCGGGGACATGCCGAACGGATTCCCGTTCGCCCGGTACCAGACGATGCCCAAGGGCGTGGTCGCAGTCGAAGCCGGCTTCCCGATGCCGACGCCTGTACTGACCGACGGCCTCGTGCAGGCTTCCAGCCTCCCCGCCGGACCTGTCGCGGTAACGATGTACGTCGGCCAGTACGACGGGATCGGCACCGCACATGACCTGGTCCGCGACTGGCTCCGCCAACGCGGCGCCCGCCCAGATACCGAGGGCTGGGAGGTCTACCACCACCCGCCGACTGGAGACCCCGACAACTGGCGCACGGAGATCGTGCAGCCCTACCGCCTGACTACCCCAGCAATACGTCGCTGATCGGGCGGCGTGGCGTTGGTGGGACCGGTGGGCCGTAGCCGAATCGGACGACGGCCTGAGGGTGGGTCCAGCCCAGCGGATCGTGGACGAGCCAGCGCCCGCGACGGCTGCATGGAGCAGCTCGTCACGGTCGCGCCCCGTCGGTGGCAGCGTCGCGTCAGCCCTCGATGTCCTTGGACTCGTCGCTGAACAGGGCCACCTTCAACGCACCGGTCTCACCGGCTCGCGAGAACACGTCGTACGCGTCCTGCATCTCGTGCAGGCCGTAGCGGTGGGTGATCAGGCCCGGCATCGCCAGCCGGCCGGCAGCCAGCATCGACAGCAGCCGCGGCGTGGTCCGGGTATCCACCAGACCAGTGGTGATGGTGACGTCCTTGATCCAGAGCTCCTCCAGGTGCAGCGTCGCCGGCGCACCATGGACACCCACGTTCGCCACCCGGCCACACGGCCGGATCACCTGAGTGCACAGCTCGAATGTCGCAGGCACACCGACCGCCTCGATCGCCACATCGGCGCCGAGACCACCGGTCAGTTCCTTGATCGTGGCAACGACGTCGTCGTCCGGCCCGAACACCAAGTCCGCACCGTGATCCAGCGCGGCCTTCTGACGCGCCGGCGCGGCTTCGATCACGATCACGCTGGACGGGCTGAACAGCCTGCTGGTGGTGATCGCCGCGAGTCCGATCGGTCCCGCGCCGACGATGACGACGGTGTCGCCCGGTGAGACCTGACCGGCCAGGGTGCCGACCTCGTACGACGTCGGCAGGATGTCGGCCAGCAACAGCGCGGACTCGTTGCTCACGTTGTCAGGCAGCTTGTAGACCGATCGGTCAGCGAACGGCACCCGGACCTGCTCGGCCTGGGTCCCGTCGATCAGGTGCCCGAGGATCCAGCCACCGCCGCCGAGGCACTGACCGTACCGACCCATCCGGCAGTACTCGCACCGGCCGCAGGAGGTGATGCAGGAGACCAGCACCCGGTCGCCAGGGGTGACGCCGCGGACGCCGTCACCGACCTCGGTGATGGTGCCGACAGCCTCGTGACCGAGGATCCGGCCGTGGTCGACGGTCGGTACGTCGCCCTTCAGGATGTGCAGGTCCGTGCCGCAGATGGTGACGGCATCGACGCGCACGATCGCGTCCTCGGGGTCCTGGATCACCGGGTCGGGCATCTCTCGCCAGCTCCGCTGTCCGGGTCCGTTGTAGACAAGTGCCTTCATGGTCGGTCGACCTCCATTGCTCGAAGTTCTCTGTCCCCCCGACCCTCCGTCACCGGGCGGCCGCCGGGCAGGGCAGAAATGCCCTTCCCGGGTGGGACCTTCGCCGTGCGGATCAGCGGAGGTGGCGGGAGTGCCAGTCCGGCTCGGCGGTGGCCGGGGTGAGGTGGAGCTTGACGTCGACGGCGAAGGCTCCGGTGGGGGCGGCGATCAGCGGGTTGATGTCGAGCTCGGCGATCTCGGGGACGGCCTCGGCCAGCCAGGCGATCCGGTGCAGCACCTCCAGTACTGCGGGTTCGTCGGCCGGCGCGGCTCCGCGATAGCCGGCGAGCAACGGGGCACACCGCAGCGAACGCACCATCTCCTCCGCGTCCAGGTCCGTCAGAGGCAGGCCGCGCCAGCGGCGATCGGCCAGCAGATCGGTCAGGACTCCCCCACTACCGGTCATCAGCACCGGACCGAAGAGGGGATCGCGGACCAGACCGGCCACCAGCTCCACACCGGGGGCCGCCATGGCCTGCACGATCACGTGGGGATCGCCGACTGCCACCGCCATACCGCGATAGGCCTGCTCGAGCTCGGTCGCGTCCGTGATGCCGATCCGGACCCCACCGACATCCGTCTTGTGCACGACGCCGGGAGCTGCGGTCTTCAAGACCAGCGGATAGCCGACTCGCTCGCCGGCAGCCAGCACCGCTTCGACATCAGAGGCGGTTAGGGCTGGCACCACCGCTATCCCTGCGCACCGCATGAGTTCCTCGGCGTGCTTCGCATCGAGCCAACCGCCGTCGCTCTGCTGGGCGAGGAAGTGCCGGACGATCGCCCGTGCGCCGTCGACGTCGACTCCGGAGATCTCCGGGACGATTCCCTGCGGACGCGCACGCCACTCGGAGTACCGCATCGCATGGCCCAGCGCCCGGACAGCTGTCTCGGGGAAGGGAAACACCGGCAGCTTGGAGCCATCCGCGAGCAGGATCTGTGGCTCAGCGTTCGGCGCACCGAGGCAGGTGACCACCACGGGGATGGTCGAATCCGCGGCCGCCCTGGCGATCGCGGCGTACGTCTCGCCGACATCACCGGCGCGGGTCGCCGCGTAGGTGACCAGGACGGCGTCCGCCTCATCGCTGTCGAGGATGACCCGGATGGCCTGCTCCAGGGTGGCGGGTGTCGCGGCGGCACCGAGGTCGACCGGGTTCCCCGCGCCGACGGCGCCTGTGGCTTCAGTCAACTCCGCGGCCGTTACGGCGCTGAACTCCGGTACGTCGATGTCCAGCGTGCCGGCGGCATCAGCGGCCAGTACTCCGGCCCCGCCCGCGTTGCCGACGATCGCCAGGCGGCTGCCGCGCGGGAGCGGGCGGCCGGACAGGACTCGAGCGGCGTCGACCAGTTCTTCCAGGGTCTCCATCCGCAGTACCCCCGACTGCGCGAACAACGCGTCGACAGCGGTGTCGGGAGTCGCTGCCGCAGCAGTGTGCGAAGCACCTGCCCGGCGGCCACCGCTCGACCGGCCACCCTTCACCACCAGTACCGGCTTGGTCCGTCCCACCAGCCGGGCCAGCCGGCCGAACTTGCGAGGATTGCCGAACGACTCCAGGTAGAGACCGATCACGTCGGTGTGCGGTTCGTTCCACCAGTGCAGCAGCAGGTCGTTGCCACTGACATCGACTTTGTTGCCCAGGGAGACGAACTCGGAGATGCCCAGCCCGGCGCGACTGGCGTGATCGAGCACCGCGATGCCGACGGCACCCGACTGCGCGGCCAGGGCGAGCGACCCGGGCAACGGACGGACGTTGGCGAACGTGGCATCGAGCCGGATCTCCGGTGCGGTGTTCACGATGCCCAGACAGTTCGGGCCGATCAGCCTCAGGCTGTGGCGCCGGGCAAGCTTCAGCAGGTCGCCCTGGACCTGCCGGCCCTCGGTTCCGAGCTCGGAGAACCCCGACGTGAGGATCACCGCGCCACCCACACCCGCGAGACCGCAGGCCTCCACGACCGCCGGCACGGCCGCCGACGGAACGGCGATGACCGCCAGATCGACCGGCCCCGGAACGTCTGCGATCGACGGGTAGGCGCGGATCTCCCCGATCCGGTCCGCGTGCGGATTGACCGCGAACAGGTGCCCGGTGAACTCGCCATCGACGAGATTCATCAAGACCTCATGCCCGATCCCGCCGGCCTCGCGACCGGCGCCGATCACCGCCACGGACCGCGGAGCCAGCAGCGGCTTCAGAGAGCGCTTCTCTGCGGCGCGTTCCCGCTCGGCCATCCGGTCCAGCGTGCGAGCGGCGTACGCGGTATCCATCGACAACTCGACCAGGCCGTCGCCCAGTTCGTGAACCTCGGTGAAGCCCGAATCCATGAAGACCCGCAACATCGGGCCGTTCTCGGCGAGTGTGTCCGCATGCAGATGGCGAATGCCCCGTTCGCGGGCGATAGCGGCCAACTGCTCCAGCAGCAGCGTGCCGATCCCGCGTCCGTGGACCGCGTCGTCGACGAGGAAGGCCATCTCCGCCTCGTCCGTGCACATCGGTTCGTAGCTGGCCACGCCGACGACCCCGCCGTCGACCTCGGCCACCAGGGCGACAGGCCCGTCCAGTGGATCGGCGGTCGTCAGATGATGCGTGTGCTGGTCGGCCGCATAGCGGCTCAGAGCGAAGAACCGCAGGTAGATGGTGCGGTCCGAGACCCGGTGGTTGAGCTCGTCGAGCGCCTGCTCGTCATCCGCCCGCACCGGACGGATGTGTACGACGGAGCCGTCGGCAGCGAGTGCGTCCCACCCGACAGCCACGGCGGCGGCCAGGTGGTCACCACCGGCGACGTGCTCGGTGTACTCGGACGTGGTCATCGTCGGTCGTCCTCTCGGACTCGGGGTCATTCGGCCACCCCCAGTTCAGCCTGTGAGAGGTCTTCCCCAGCAGGGCCAGAGGGACATCCAGCACCGGACCTTCGGCCCTTTCCGCGCAGGAGCCCGCTCCCTACGTTCGAGTTGACACCGGCGTACCCGCGAGAGGAGCCAGCCATGAACGCCGCGACATCGCCCCCTACAACCAGCTCTGGACGGGGAATCGTCAGCACGCTCACCGACACCGTGCCGAAGCCCGTCAGCCCGGGTGCCGAGATGGACGCCCTTGCCCGCTTTCACCGCGACGTGTGCTGGGCCGGCGTGATCAGAGCCGGTGGAATGGGCCCGGGCAGTCCTCGGATGACAGCGACCGGTCACGGACATCACCGATTCATCCAGGACGGCCGCTGGATCATGGGCGACTATGAGCAGGACCAGTACTTGCCGAACGGCACCTTCGTACTGCGTTGGCAGTTGCACTGGGTGGCGGGGTGGGATCCGGCCGCCGAGGAGTACCGGGCCACCATCGCCGACTGCTACGGGCACACCGACGTGCTCCGCGGCTGGATCGACGGAGATCTGCTGACCTTCCAGACCATCGACGACCACGCCCAGGTCCGCATCCGCCTCTTCTGGCACCTGGAACGCCCCGATCGCATCATCTGGCGCAACGAGGTCTCCGTTCACCGAGGTCCCTTCGAGCTCGTCGAACGCTACGTCTGCCGGCCACTCGACGAGCCTCCACCGGCGTGAGCGGTTACCTATGGCCTGGCTGAACGGACCTTCGGCCCTGGAGGCGCCGCTGTCGTGAACCGCAGGGTTGAACAACACGTGGCGATCCCCGAGGAGCGAGTATGCATCAGATCACCGACAAGCCGCTGACAGCCGACGAGGTCCTGGATCTCGACGCCTACTGGCGTGCGGCGAACTACTTGTCCGTCGGACAGATCTACCTGCTGAGCAACGCACTGCTGACCGAACCGCTGCGGCCGGAGCACATCAAGCCCAGGCTGCTCGGCCACTGGGGCACTACCCCCGGACTGAACATGCTCTACGCCCACCTCAACCGGGTGATCAGGCAACGCGACCTGAACATGATGTACGTGATCGGGCCCGGGCACGGTGGTCCGGCGATCGCCGCGAACACCTGGCTCGAAGGCAGCTACAGCGACACCTACCCCGACGTACCCCGGGACGAGCACGGGATGAACCGCCTGTTCCGCCAGTTCTCCTTCCCCGGCGGTATCCCGAGTCACGTGGCTCCTGAGCTGCCTGGCTCGATTCACGAGGGCGGTGAACTCGGCTACTCCCTCAGCCACGCGTACGGCGCCGTCCTGGACAATCCGGATCTGGTGGTCGCCTGCGTCGTCGGCGACGG
The DNA here is from genome assembly GCF_042657745.1 of Kribbella qitaiheensis. Classification (GTDB taxonomy): domain Bacteria; phylum Actinomycetota; class Actinomycetes; order Propionibacteriales; family Kribbellaceae; genus Kribbella; species Kribbella qitaiheensis. The sequence goes on from NZ_JBHSKE010000013.1 coordinate 275,327, forward strand.
TGAAGCCGAGACCGGCCCGCTGGCGGCGTCCTGGCACTCGAACAAGTTCATCGACCCGCGGACCGACGGCGCCGTACTGCCGATCCTGCACCTCAACGGCTACAAGATCGCCAACCCGACGATCCTGGCCCGGATCGGCGACGACGAGCTCACCAGCCTCTTAGAGGGCTACGGCTACCGGCCGTACCTGGTCGACGGCTCCGACCCCGAACTCGTCCACCAGGCTCTCGCGGCGACGCTCGACCAGGTGCTCGACGAGATCGCCGAGATCCAGGCCAACGCCGAACCGGGTGCTCCCCGGCCGACCTGGCCGATGATCGTACTGCGCACGCCGAAGGGCTGGACTGGTCCGCGAGTGGTCGACGGAGTTCAGGTCGAGGGCACTTGGCGCGCGCACCAGGTCCCCCTGTCAGGGGTCCGTACCTCCCCGGAACACCTTGCGATGCTGGAGGACTGGCTTCGCAGTTACCGGCCGGAAGAAGTGTTCGACGAGTCCGGCCGGCCGACTCCCCAACTCCTCGACCAGGTCCCTGAAGGTCAACACCGGATGGGTTCCAATCCGCACGCAAACGGTGGCCTGCTCTCGCGTGACCTCGAGCTTCCGAGGCTCACCGAATACGCCGTCGACGTACCGCATCCCGGCAGCGGCCCGCACGAGCCCACCCGAGTGCTCGGCACCTATCTGAGGGACGTGATGCGGGCCAACGAGTCCGCAGCGAACTTCCGCGTCTTCGGACCCGATGAGACCGCCTCCAACCGGCTGGACGCGCTGTACGACGTGACGAACAAGGCCTGGAACGCCGAGGTGCTGCCGACCGACGAGCACCTCGCCGTGGACGGCCGGGTGATGGAGATCCTCAGCGAACACACCTGCCAGGGCTGGCTCGAGGGCTACCTGCTCACCGGACGGCACGGCTGGTTCTCCTGCTACGAGGCCTTCGTGCACCTGGTCGACTCGATGGTCAACCAGCACGCGAAGTGGCTGAAGGTGACCCGCAAGCTGTCCTGGCGCCGGCCGATCCCGTCGCTCAACTATCTGCTCACCTCGCACGTGTGGCGACAGGACCACAACGGCTTCTCCCACCAGGACCCCGGCTTCATCGATCACGTGGTGAACAAGAAGGCGGAAGTGATCCGCGTCTACCTGCCGCCGGACACCAACACCCTGCTGTCGACCGCCGCGCACTGCCTGGCCAGCCACGATTACATCAACGTCATCGTGGCGGGCAAGAGCCCGCAGGAGGACTGGCTGGACCTGGAGTCCGCCGAGCTGCACTGCGCGCGCGGACTCGGCGTCTGGAACTGGGCCAGCAATGACGAAGGCGATCCCGACGTGGTGATGGCTTGTGCCGGTGACGTGCCCACGCTCGAGACGCTCGCCGCTGTCAGCCTGCTCAGGGAACACCTGCCCTCGTTGAAGATCCGGCTCGTCAACGTGGTCGACCTGATGCGGCTGCAACCGGCCGCGGAACACCCGCACGGCCTGCCCGACGCGGAGTTCGACGCCCTCTTCACCACCGACAAGCCGATCATCTTCGCCTACCACGGCTACCCGTGGCTGATCCACCGCCTGACCTACCGCCGCAACAACCACGACAACCTGCACGTCCGTGGCTACAAGGAGGAGGGCACGACCACCACGCCCTTCGATATGGTGGTCCGCAACGACCTCGACCGGTTCCACCTCGCCATCGACGTGATCGACCGGGTGCCCGGGCTCGGGCAGCGCGCAGTACAGGTCCGGCAATGGCTGACCGACCAGCGAACCAGGCACCACGCCTACATCCTCGAGCGCGGCGACGACCTGCCCGAGATCCGCGACTGGCAGTGGCCCCTCCAGGAAGGCAGCTCGTCATGACCACCCCGAAAAGGCCCACGATCGTCGTCGGGTACGACGGCTCCCCCGCCAGCGAGACGGCCGCCGACTGGGCGTCCGACGAGGCGGAACGCAGGCGCGCGAGGGTGCGCCTGGTCCACGTGCTCGCACTGCCGGTCGTGAGCAGCCCGATGAGGCCCGCTGTCACGCTGCCGAACGAACAACTGCAGCTCGCCGCCGAGCAACTGCTCGACCAGACGTGCCGACGAATCCGTTCAGCACACCCTGGCCTGGACGTCGGGGTGGCGGTGGAGTTCGGCGGCACCGCGGCGACCTTGTTGCAGGAGGCCACCGAGGCTGCTCTGGTCGTGCTCGGGTCCCGCGGCCTGGGCGAGTTCCGGGATCTGACGGCGGGCTCGGTGTCGGCACACGTGGCCACCCACGCCCACTGCCCGGTCGTCGTCATCCCGCCCCGGTGGGACTCCGACCAGGCCGGCGGGATCGTCGTCGGGGTCGATGGTTCGGAGATCTCTGCTGTGGCCGTCGACTTCGCCTTCGAGCAGGCCCAGGCACGCAGTACGACGCTCACCGCGGTGCTGGCCTGGCATGACCCGGTCCGCACCGGTCCGGGCGACGTGCTTCCCCTGGTCTACGACCTGGACGCCCTGGAGCAAGAGTCCGCCGCCGTGCTGGCGGAATCGGTCGCGGGTCACGCCGAGAAGTACCCCGACGTAGAGGTCCGGCAGGAACTCGTCCGCGGCCACGCCGACGACGTACTGATCGCCGCCGGGCGCTCGGCCGACTTGCTGGTCGTCGGCTCCAGAGGCCGCGGCGCCTTCCGCGGGCTGCTCCTGGGCTCCACCAGCCGGTCGCTGGTGCACCACGCGCCCTGCCCGGTGGCGGTCGTTCGCTGACTGACCGAACTGCCGGAGCGATCGGGACCTTCGCCTCTGCAGCAGGGTCCAGCGGCGATGGATCGTGAAAGTGAGGAGAAGGAGGAGGCGATGACAGAGTCGCGAGTAGTGGCAGGTATCGACGGATCGCCGGCTGCCGAGACCGCGATCAGATGGGCGGCCGCGGAGGCCGCGTCCCGCGGTACCGGGCTACGGCTGGTGCATGCATTCATCTGGCCCGAGTTTCCTGTACCGCTGGGCCCGAGCGACCTGGCGCCTGGACTGCGGGCCGCGGCGGACAAGATCGTCCGGGAGTCGGTCGAGCTCGCGCGGAAGGTCGAACCCGGGATCGAGGTCGTCGGAACGCGCGAGGACGGCTTCCCGTCGCCGGTTCTGATCAGGGCCTCGGAGCACGCCGACGTCGTGGTGATCGGCAGCCGGGGTCTGGGCATCGCCTTGGGAGCGCTGGTCGGCTCGACCGGACTCGACCTCGCTGCCAACGCGCAGTGCCCGGTCATCGTCGTTCGCCCCGATCAACCGACCTACACCGGCGACCACGTCCTGATCGGGTACGACGGATCGTCGCCGAGCTCGGTCGCCCTCGATTTCGGCTTGGACTACGCGCGCCGGCACGGCCTGCGAGTACGAGTCGTGGCAGCGCAACCGGTCCACAGCGAGCAGCATCATGTCACGCGAGAGGAACTGGACGCCGACGTCCGCGGACGACCGGGAGGACAGGACGCCGAGATCATCCACATCGACGGACATCCCGCCGAGCAGTTGCTCCAGCTGTCCGCCGACGCCCGGCTGATCGTGCTCGGCTCGAGAGGCCGGGGCGGATTCGCCGGCATGTTGCTCGGCTCGGTCAGCCAGACGGTTCTGCACCACGCCGTCTGCCCCGTCGCTGTGATCCCGGCGGCCGCGATCGGGGGTTGATCCCGATGACCACCACCTCAGGAGCGAAGGTCCAACCCGAGTCCGTCTTGGTCTGGCGGGCCATCCACCTCAGCTTCGTGGCCATCTTCGGCCTCGGCGCCTTTGTGCACATCGGCTTGGCTCTGGGGAACCCCGACAGCTATCAGCCTTTCGCCGATGGGGCCCTGTTCGACTGGGTCTACGACGACTGGCAGAACATCTTCATGGCCGACCCCCGGCTGTGGGCGCTGCTCCTCGGCGCCGGCGAACTCCTGATCGCCGCATTGCTGATCTTCGCCCGACGGCTCGGCTATCTTGCCGTGATCGCGTTCCACCTCGCGCTGATGCTGTTCGGTTGGGGCTTCTGGCTGTGGTGCGTCCCCGCCCTCGCGTTCGCAGTACCGGCCGCCGTCCACACCTTCCGCACCGAACGGAACGCGCGGCCCGAGTGACCCGGGTCTTTGGACCCTGCCGGGCGGCCGGTGCCGGGTACATCGTTGGAGCACAAGGACTATCGAGCAGGACGAGGTGAGGAAGATGCTGATCCGGGAGCTGATGACGGCACCGGCGTTCACCGTGACCGACGAGACGTCGATCGCGGCGGCACTGCAACTGCTGGACGCCGAGAAGATCACCGCGGTGCCGGTGGTGGACCGCAAGGGATTCCTCGTCGGCCTCGTCAGCGAGGCCGACCTCGTCGGCGACGCGGAACTGATCGAGGACCGGGTGCCGATCGCCGCCGTGCGGACCACCGGCTCGTCACCTGCCCGGCGGGTCGCCGAGGTGATGACATATCTCGTCGTCTGCGTCGATCCTGAGGACGACCTCGAGGTCGCCATCGACCTGATGCGGACCACCATGATGAAGAGCCTGCCGGTGGTCGAACACCGCAAGGTGGTCGGCATGCTCAGCCGCAGCGACATCATCCACCTGCTGGCCGGCCGCGACCAGCGGATCCGGGACGACGTCGCCGACGTGCTGCGCGCCGAGAACCAGGCCTGGCAGGTCGAGGTGCACGACGGCATCGTGACGGTGTCCGGCCCCTCGGACCCGCACGAGCGCCGGCTCGCCGAGGTGCTGGCCGGTACGGTCCGCGGAGTCGTCGCGATCCGGATCAGCCAGCGAACCAGCTGACTGCGGCGACCAGTGATCCCGAGCCGCGGCCGTGAGCCAGGTCGGACAACGCCCGATCAATGCGCTCGAACGGTACGACGGTGGTGTGCGCGGCAACGGGCAGCCGCGCCACCAACCGGAACAGCTCCTCGCCGTCGAGCCTGGTGTTGGCGGTCACGCTCCGCAGGTCGCGCTCACGGAACAGGTCCCGGTCGTAGTTCAGCACCGGCACGTCGCTGAGATGGATGCCCGCGACCGCAACGGTGCCGCCGGGCTTCAGCGCCTGCAACGCAGGCGGTACCAGTTCCCCGGCCGGCGCGAACACGATGGCCGAGTCCAGCAGCATCGGCGGGGTGTCCTGGGCGCCGCCGACAAAGGCGACGCCGAGCTCGCGGGCCAAGCGCTGGTTGGCCTCCCCCCTGGTCAGGACGAAGACTTCCGCACCCTGGGCAGTCGCCAGCTGTGCGGTCAGGTGAGCGCTGGACCCGAACCCGTACAACCCGAGTCGGCCGCCAGGCGGCAGACCGGCCCGCACCAGCGCTCGATAGCCGATGATCCCGGCGCAGAGAAACGGCGCCAGCTCCTCGGGCGCGCGGTCCGCGTCGAGCCGGTAGGCATAGTCCTGAGGGACGGTCGCGTAACGGGCGAACCCGCCGTCGGCGTCCCAGCCGGTGTACGTCGAGCGCGGGCAGAGGTTCTCCGCCCCTCGCCGGCAGAACTCGCACGACCCACAGGTACTCCGCAGCCAGGCAATCCCGATCCGGTCGCCGATCTCGAACCTGTCCGCGGCGGAACCCCGGGACACGACATCACCCACCACCTGGTGGCCCGGTACGACGTCAGGCCGGCGCGGGACCAGGTCCCCTTCGCACAGGTGCAGGTCTGTCCGGCAGATCCCGCAAGCCAGCACCCTGACCAACACCTCCCCCGGTCCGGCCGCCGGCACCGCCCGCTCGATCAGACGCAGCGGACCCTCGTCGATCGGGCCCGGTCGGCCAACGGCCCACACCTCCATCTGTTCGCTCACCTGTCGACCATCGCAGAACAACCGCCTGGACGGCAGAGGCCGGCGCCTCAGACCCTTTCGAGGACCTGATCGATCGTCTCCGCGGCAAGGTCCAGATCGGTCATCGGCCGGACAACCACGCAGAGATCCACCGACAGCTGGTCGATACCTCGTACCTCGCGGTAGATGATGGCTCGATCGTTGTACAGCGACGCCCAACACCGTTTGCAGGCAGCCAACAAGGCTTGCAGCCCGGTGACGTGAAGGAACACCTCCTGCGGCCCGGTGAAGAACTCGTCGAGCGGCTCGTCGGCCGCCGTGCCGCTGACTTGCAACTCCACGTCGGCAACGCCGAGCTTCTGGTAGGCCTCTTCGATGGACGCGACGATGCTGGGCGGCAATTCCGCCTCGCAGAAGGCCGTACGGATGACTGCTCCGACAGCGACGACGTCGGCACCCTCGCGCAGGCGACGAATCTGGGTCGCCACGAGGGGCCGAAGTCTGGCGGACTGGACGAACTCCCGGTAGGCCGATGCGGAGGTCGCGAAACCCGTTCCGTCGTTCGACCAGGTGATGTGCGGTGAGTCGATCATGGTTCCTCCATCCGGTTCTCAGAGACCGCGAGGCACGATCTCGAAGGTGCCTTCCCTGCTCCCATTCCAGCCTGCAACTCCTCGCCGGATCAGGGCCGAAGGTCCTGGCTCCGCGGGCATTGGCCCCGCAGCGATCGTTGCTTGCGTCCTACCAAGGTAGGACAGCCACTCATCGCTTGGTGCCGGCGCGAACAAGGCCTTCCGACGACGCGCTCGGCGGGTGCACGCCCATAGCGTCGTGAACACCACAAGGACCGCTGAGGACCATCCTCAGCCCCAAGAAATGACGGAAGTCCCAGCCGGCATCGACCACGAAGGAGGAACTCATGTACTCGATGATCTCCGACCCCGAACTCGCCGCCCAGATCGCCCGGCAGCAGGTCGACGAGCGGATCCGTGACGCCCAAGCGCGTCGTACCGCCCGCGAGATCCGACGCGCGGCTCGCGCCCAGTCGTCCACGTCGCAGCCCCGCCGCACCTCGCGGATCCGGGCTATCCGTCGCACCTTCGCTTGGTGATCGCACCGGAATGCAGACGGAGCCAACAGGTGACCAGCGGGCCACCCAACACAGCTTCACGAAAGGACACGCCCATGACTCGCACCGCTGACAGCGATCGCCCCGTCGCCCTACCGGAGCAAGCGCCACGACCACACGAACTCCACCAGCGAAGGAACCTGACATGACGACATCCGTCACCACTACCCGGGGCGTCCACATCCCAACCTGGACCCGCGGCACCGTACTGAAGGTGTGGGCAGCGGCCGCACTTCCTATGGGAATACTCGCCTGGGTCATCGCGCCCGCGCTGGCCCACGCCTTCTCGGGGCCCATGGCCCTACCACAAGCACTCATCCTGTGCCTCGCGGCTGGACTGATCTGGCAGTTCGCCCTCGTTCTCATCGTCGTACGCCGAGAACAAGGCACCTTGCGCTGGCCAGTCGTCAAGGCCGCACTGTGGCTCAACGCCCCGGTCGGCCCGCGCACCGGCCGGCGCAGCAACCGGCTCTGGTGGATGGTACTACCACTGATGGCGCTGCTGGCCCTCGAAGAAATGTTGCCGTCACTCCCTACTCCGGTTGCCCGCGACAACAGTCTCCTCTTCGCGTCCGACAGCGGGCAGGCGTGGATGTCCGGCAACTGGATCTGGTTCGCCCTCCTCATCATCGTGTTCATCTTCAACACCGCTCTCGGCGAAGAGCTGTTGTTCCGAGGTCTGCTCCTGCCCCGGATGGGGACGTTCGGCCGAGCCGACTGGCTGGTCAACGGCGTGCTCTTCGCCTGCTACCACCTGCACGAGCCGTGGGTGATCCCGCAGACGCTCCTGGTCGACACGTTCGCCGAAGCGCTGCCCTCGCGTCGCTGGCGCAGTTCTCTCATCGGAATCGCGGTCCACAGTTCACAAAGCGTCTTCTTCTTCGTGATCGGGCTCACACTCGTCCTCCGCTAATACCCGACCCCACCCCTTCCGAACAGCATCCTCGCAACGACTCGCGGGTGCCCTGCGCTGCCTCCCACGCAGGGCACCCGCTCAAAGTATGTGGCCGAGATCAGCCCACCGAATTGATTGCCGATCGGATGACCGCGGTGACCGCGTCCGGGTGGGAGATCAGAGTCAAGTGCGAGCCGCCGTGGAAGGTTGTGACGTGGGAGTGCGCGCGGCGCGCCATCGCCTGCTCCGAGGTCGGCGTGATGATCTGGTCACCCGTGCTGATGAAGTACCAAGAGGGAATCGTCTTCCACGCCGCCGCCTTGGACTTCGTGTCGAATGCGGCCGTCGACGCACCTCGCTGCGAAGCCCAGAGCTGCTCGGCCTCTGCACGCGGCAGGTCGTTGGCGAAGTTGTGTACGAAGACGTTCTCATTCAGGTACAGCTCGGATGCCCCAGCCGGAGCGTTCGGGTACGTCGTGGTCGTGAACAACTGGGTTTTCGGCTTGGTCGCAAGTACCGAGTCGGCACCACTCAGCTGACCGTTGGTCTCTCCAGGGGCAGGTGCTGCGGCGTCGACATAGACGAGAGCCTTGACGTTGGGCAGTCCGGCGGCGGCGTTCGTGATCACCGCTCCGCCATAGGAGTGGCCGACCAGCACGATCGGTCCGTGGATCGACTTGAGGAAGTCGTGGCCGTACTCAGCATCGGTGGTCAGGTTCTCGACCGGGTTGGCGATCGCCCGCACGTTGTAACCGGCGTTCTGCAGCGACTTGACCTCGCCGCTCCAACTGGAAGCGTCGGCCCAGGCACCGTGGACCAGTACGACGGTCGGTTTTGGCTGACGAGCAGGCTGGTTAGCGGACAGGTTGTGCACCCCTGCCGACTCGTTGGGCCCGTTGGCCGACGCCTCTAGGACGGCTAGTCCAATAACTGTTCCGGCGGCGAGGACGATCGCTGCCGGAGCCCATACGCGGCGCCTCAACTTCGCGGCGACGGACTTCCCTGATTCACTCATGCTGATCTCATCTCGAAGAATGGTCTGAATCGAAGCTTCGGCCCGCCCTCTGCCAGGTAGCAGTGGTCGGTCGCTTCAGCTGACAACTTCGAGGCTGCCGCCGCCGGGAGCATCGATCCAATGCCCGCCACGCCGATTCATGCACAGTGGCGTCCAGCAGAGTGGTGTACGGCGGGCCCGCTGATGGGCGTGGCGTAGGCGCATAGAGGCGGTCATCGCGTGATCCTTTGGAAGACCTTCCACAGTGCTTCTGAAGGAGAACTACGCGATGACCGCGAACACCAGTATCGACCCTGCCCGGTTCCTGCACGACCAACTGACCACCGCGTCGCCGGATCTGCTCCGGCAGATGCTCACGACGTTCATCGACGCGTTGATGGGTGCGGAGGCCGACGCGGTCTGCGGCGCCCCGTACGGCGTGCCGAGCGCGGAGCGGACCAACTCCCGCAACGGCTACCGGCACCGCGACTTCGACACCCGCGCCGGCACCCTGGACGTGGCGATCCCCAAGCTCCGCTCGGGGTCGTACTTCCCGGACTGGCTGCTGGAACGGCGCCGCCGCGCGGAGCGGGCGTTGACCACGGTGGTCGCGACGTGCTACCTGCTCGGGGTGTCCACGCGGCGGATGGAGAAGCTGGTCGAGACCCTCGGCATCACCCGGTTGTCGAAGTCGCAGGTCTCGGTGATGGCGGCCGAGCTGGAC
>NZ_JBHSKE010000014.1:0-26292 GCF_042657745.1 Kribbella qitaiheensis
CACCGAAGAAGCAGAAAAACAACCCACCCACACCTCTTGACCGACCCCGCTCCTTCAGGGATGACCCAGGTGAGTTGGGTGACCAGATCGAAGCGAAGATCACGTACGGCGGGAATGATCGTGTCGTTGTCACAGACGGCGGTGAAGAACTCCCGCCAGCGTGCGTTCTTCAACATATCCCGCTCGGGCTGTGAGGCATCGTCGACCAGCTTGCTGATTTCGCTGTACTTGATCGCCCGGGTAGCCATTGAGGCCTTCTGCAGCCAGTCCAACTGCACCGGCAACTCCACCGGCGCCAGATTGGCCAGGGCCCGCTTCATCTCCCCGAAGTCCAGCGCTGAGGCCAACTTGTCTCGATAGCCGGTGAGTACGGTGCGCTTCTCCGGGGCCGACATTGTGCCGAGCAGGTCGATCACCTTTTCCTCGGGGGTGTCGAACTGGTCCAGGTACCGGTCCAGCGTGTCGATCTTGTTCGTCTCGTCCGCGCGCTGGATGACCTGGGTGACCGCTGCGTTGCCGACCATCTGCTGCAGGTGCAACACGTTCCCGGGCGCCCCACTGGTCGGCGCCCAGGAGCGGGCTTGACCGCCGGTCGCCCGGGGCCGCTTGCGTCCGGTCGGCCGCGGCGTCGGCTCGTCCGTCGTTGGGCGGGCTGAGCCGGGCGCATCGTGCTTCCGCATGCTCACCTTCCCGGCCGATGATCGACGGTGCTCGCTTCACTGTCGGCGATAGACCCGCGCCTTGTCCATCGCCGGTAAACGCCCTTTCGGACAGTCCTCGGTGCCCATACGGGCAAGGCGGGGGATCGGCTACCGCCTACCTACATCGACTACGACCAGAACCTCGCGACGCCCAACACCATCGCCCCGTGTGGCCGCTTCTGCGGATAATGGTGTGCGTCTGACGGAGGAGGCTGGCCGTGGAAGCCTCTGGGGAGCTGTTCGGTGACCTGGCCGAGCAGGAGACGGCTCCCCTGGGGTGACCTGGGTTCCTTTGTAGTAACGGGATTTTCGCTGGTATCAGTAACTGCTGATTACTGGTCCAGAGGAACGGGAAATGAACGCCCTCGTTTCTCCACCGCGTCATTGCCCGAGAAAGGGCCTCAACGTGCCACCGAATCCATTGCCCGAGCAGACATCCGTGACGCGCTCGTCGTCCATGGGTCCTTCCGGAATGCCTTCGCCCGGATGCCTGCGCTCGTCCTGGCGGTCCCGGCGGGCGATAGCAAGCGCGCCAGGGTTGTTGCCGACCACATCGACCTGATTCAGGAGTTTCTCCACCTGCATCACAAGGGTGAGGACGCCCTGCTCTGGCCCAAGCTGCTGGACCGGGCTCCTTGTGCTGTCCGCGCGGTATTCCGTGCCGGCCGGCGAGTTCTCGCCTGAGCCGCGCTTCGCGCACCACTGACCCGGCGGCTCAGAGAGGCCGGCCCCGCCTTCGGAGGCGGGGCCGGCCTCCTCTGTCAGTTCGTAAGGTGGCGCAGCACCGCGATGATGCGGAAGTCGACCGTCGTGTGGTCGATCAGGGCATGGACCGGGGAGTCGCCCATCTCCGTCGTGATGCCGGCCGCACTGTGCCGGCCGTCGGCCTCGGAGTCCCAGGCGACGATGTCGCAGACCAAACCGTCATCGTCCTGGGCGATCCGCCGCCAGCGGAAACCCGGTTGCCGGCGGAGGTAGTCGTCGATGTCGGTGTTGGCAGCGACGAAGTCGGCCCCGGTGCTGCCGGGTACCAGCCGGAACTGGGTGATCTCAAGTGCCTCTGTCACGATCGTGACTGCTCCTTCGTGGTCAGTGTGGGTTGTCTCTGGCTACCGGAGTACAGCGCGACGGCCGGTCACATCAACCGAACCTAGGTCATCGCGCGGTGACCGAGGTTCGGTCGACGGACCCGAAGGTAGTTCTGCTGGAACCAGGTTCAGCAGGGCCAGCGAGAGCGTCGTATCGGGGGCTGCGATGGGTTTCACTGTCTTCATGCCAATGCCTGTCGCACCGCCGAAGAACCCGGACAGTCCGCTTGCTTCGCTCGTCGGGCATCACGTGGGGATCCGTGTCCCGGACTATGCAGCCGCGGTCGCCTGGTACACGGAGAAGCTCGACTTCCGGATCCTGCACGAGTGGCCTTACGGCGAGCTGAAGCTGGCGTACCTGATGCCCGCGAACGACGACGACTTCCACATCGAGATCCTGGCTGGTCCGGTGCCTTTCCCGAAGGAGGTGCTGGACGATCTCGGCGTCAGCCTGCGGTACGGCGGATACCAGCACATCTGTGTGCACGTGGACAACGTGGACGACGTCCGCGCCGAACTCAGCCGCCGCGGTGTCGACCTGCTCGGTGAGCCGTTCCTGGTCGAGGACATCAGCCGCAAGCTCGCATTCCTGCGTGATCCGTGGGGCAACATGATCGAGCTCTCGGAGACGCTGCCGGGCGCCGGCGCCTGACCGATCGCCTTCAGTGCACGCGTTTCAGCACTGGTCATGGTTACCGCCAGGTGACCTGAGATCCTTTGAAGTGACCTGACCTCGTCTTGTAGATCGGTAGCCGACAGTTACCGATCTGGGCAGGTCAGGAGATGCACAGTGGCGAATAGTCGGGCCTTTCACCTCCTCTTCCGGCCGCCACGGTTCGGGTCGAAGCACGATGATCGAGCTCGCCCATGAGTCGCTGACCTGGCGCACCTTGCCCGAACTGCTGACCCTGCATGACCGGTCCGACCGCGAGGCACCGTCCTCCCGCAGTGAGCGGCTGGCCACGGTCTGGCCAGGCACCCTTCGGTCGAGCTGACCGAAGGGCTCGGCCACCGGCGGATCCTCGTGATCCCGGTGTCCTCGGGCGCGCTGCCGAGTTCTTGTCGGCGCACAGGGTGACCGGGAGGAGGGTCTCCTGCAGGTGGTGGGAGAGGGGTGATAATGGCCTTTGTGCAACTGACGGAGCTCGGTGACTTTCTGCGCTCACGGCGGGCCAGGCTGAGTCCGGTCTCCGTCGGGTTACTGGTGCGCACCACTGGGCGACGGGTGGCCGGATTGCGCCGGGAGGAGATCGCGCTTCTCGCCGGGGTGAGCGTCGACTATTACACCCGGCTCGAGCAGGCGCGGGCGGCCAATGTCTCCGACCAGGTGCTCGAGGCCGTCGCGGGCGCGTTGCGGCTGAACGAGTTCGAGCGGCGGTACATGTTCGAGCTGACCCGGCGGGCGGCCGGCGAGGAGGCTTCGGCGGTCAAGGTCCGGCCGGCTCTTCGAGCGATGGTGGACGCCTACGACTCGGTTCCTGCCATCCTGCACAACGACTGCCTGGACGTGGTGGCGATCAACCGGATGGCGAAGATCCTCATCGATGACTTCGCCGCGATGCCGCCCGCCGAGCGGAACGTCGTACGGTGGATGTTCCTCGATCCGCGAGCGCGGACGGTCTACGTGGACTGGCAGGAGGTCGCCCGCCAGACCGTCGCCGTACTCCGGTCCGCCGCCGCGCGTGGTGCCCACCCAGACCGCCTCGACAGCCTCGTGGCGGAGCTCGTGAGCTCGTCCGGCGAATTCGCGACGTACTGGAGTGAATTCCAGGTGCGTGGTGACCCGCACGGCAGGAAACGCTTCTTCCACGAGAAGGTCGGCATCATCACGCTCAACTACGAGGCCCTGGTACCGCCCGCCGACACAGGCCTTTCACTGATGGTCTACACCGCAGACAAGGGCTCCCCGTCCGAGGAGAAACTGCGAACCCTCGCCGAGCCGTAGACACGTCACGGTTGCCGGGTGCGGGAGCTCGCTAGGCTGCCAGTCGTGACCGGTGATTTCGAGGGGTGGCCGAGGGCCGCCTTCGATGTGCTGCTCGAGCTCGACGGTGATCCTCCCGCCGAGGTCAGGCTGCGATGCAGGCGAGACCGGGAGGAGCTGGTTCGCCGTCCGATGATCGAGCTCCTCAATGCGGTGGCTGACGCGGATTCCGCGTACGAGGACTTCTCCGTCTGGGGCTACGGCGACGTTCTGGTCGAGGCATGGCAGCGGCAGCACGCGATCGTTCGGCTGGCCCGGAACGTCGAACTGGGCATCCGGTTCGATCTCGACGGCCTGGAGGTTGGGGTGGCGTGGTGGTACGCGCCGGCGGTGCAGATCGAGCGGTACCGGGCCGCGGTGGCGGAGTCCGGTTCCGGACGGCGGCTGACCGGCATCGTCCGGAAGCTCGAGCGAGAGGGGTTCGTGATCTCGGGCGACCTGCTGAAGCGCCCACTCCGAGGGCATCCGGCCGACCACCCGCGGGCGCGACTGCTGAGGCACCGCTCAGTCATCGCAACCCGGCCGCTCGGCTGTGACGACTGGCTTCACACACCCGCCGCGGCCGACCGAGTGGTCTCCGCATTCTCCCAGTTGCGCCCGCTGGCACGGTGGCTGGTTGAGAACGTGTCACGGCCCCGACCCTGACGCGCAGGCGATTCTCTACCTCAGTACGCATCCTCGACCTCACCAGACGATGAGCGATGTCGGATGGCGCTCCAGTTGCTTCAGCTCGTAGGTCGTTTGCTCTGCTGGCAGGTCCGTCATCCGAGGCTTGGCGGGCCTTGTTCGATACGGCGGAGGATCGGGTCGAGGCGATAGAAGTCCGTGCCGTTGATCAGCTGCCGTTCGTCCCACCAGGTGGCGCCTGCCTCGGCCAGCGGCTCGATCAATGCGCGAGACTGCGTGCGATCAGCCGGGCTGATGCCGCCGACGATGACGTCGTACGGCGTCATCGGGTCGACGCGATGGTCGCCGAGGTAGGCCATCAGGTCTCGGAGATCCTCGACGGGGGGAGCCTCGCCGTGGTTCGCGTTCAGGAACAGCGGTACGGCGCCGTCCCAGCGGGCGGCGCGGCGCATCGGAGCCTTGCGTGGCCAGTATCCGGCGATCCAGACCGGCGGCCGGGGTCGCTGAACCGTTGCTGGGAGCAACGTTACGTCGTCGACCCGGTAGTGATCGCCCTGGTGGTTCACTGTATCGCCGGACCAGTAGCCGGCGAGCAGGTCGAGTCCTTCGTCCAGCCGGCCGGCCAGCACTTTTGGATCAGTCGAGTCGCCGAAGCTGCCGAACTCGTCGTCGATCGGTCCGCCCAGGCCCGCGCCGAAGATCACCCGCCCGTCGCTCAACCCGTCCAGCGTCGCGACCTGCCGCGCCAACTGCTCCGGCCGGCGCCGTGCGACCGGCGTCACCAGCGGACCGAGCTTGATCCGGGAGGTCGCCAGCGCGGCCGCGGTCAGCAGCATCCACGGGTCCCCGAAGGGCTGGCCCTGCCGCCGTACCTTGCTGTGGACGACGTGGTCCCAGAGGAAGAGACCGTCCCAGCCGGCCTCCTCGGCCGCCGTCGCCACCCGCGCGACCGTGCGGGCGTCGGCGAAGTCACCGAAGTTCGGAATGTTGATCGAGAAGCGCACCCTCGCATCCTCACCTATCGAGACGCAGTTCGACGAACGGAATAGTGCTTCGGCCACCACGCGGTGGTGAAGGCACCTGCATTCAGGGACGTCGGGCAATCGAACCAGAGTGCTGGGACCGATCGGTGAACGTTTGTCGGAGCGGCGTGTGACCATGCAGTCATGGTGAATTCCGAGTACGTGCTGCGGGCGGCGACAGCTGATGACCATGATCGGTTCGTCAGTCTGTTCGCTACGGCGATGATGTTCGAGAGCACGCCGACCGACCTGGACCGGGAGCTGTTCGAGCCAGAGCGGGCACTGTTAGCCGTAGACGGCGACAAGCTGGTCGGTACCGCCAAGGCGATGAGCCGCGACCTGTCGGTACCGGGCGCCGTGGTGCCGGCGGCGCACGTGACCGCGGTCGGCGTCCGCGCGACTCACCGGCGACGGGGCATCCTCTCCAGCCTGATGAGCCGGCAACTGCGCGAGGTACCGGAAGCATTGGCGGTGCTCTGGGCGAGCGAGCCCGGCATCTACGGCCGGTTCGGCTACGCTCCGGCGGTCTGGGGCGTCTCGTACGAGGTCGACCTGCGCAAGGTCGGGCCGCATCCCGTGCACCGCGGCGCCGGCCGCATCGAGGAGCTGCCAGCCGAGGACGCACCTGCTCAGCTGGCACCCATGCTTCGGGAGCTGCAGACGAAGCGTCCCGGAGTGTCGGGTCGATCCGAGCAGGTCTGGTGCAAGCAACTACAGGACGAGCCCGAGAATCGCGGCGGCAAGACCGCCAGGCAGATCCTGGTCCACCGCGACGAGGCCGGCGGCTTGGACGGGTACGCGTTGTGGCGCGGAAAGCTGAGTTGGGGACCCGGCGGTCCGTCCAACGAAGTGACCGTGGAGGAACTGGTCGCTCTCGATCCGACGGCCTACCACGCGCTCTGGTATCACCTGCTGACGCTCGACCTGGCCGCCAAACTCGAGTACGGCCACGCCGCGCTCGACGAGCCGCTGCAGCAGTTGGTGAGCAACCCGATCGCGCTCAATCGGCGGCTGACCGAGTCACTGTGGGTTCGGCTCACCGATGTCAGTCGCGCCCTCGCACAGCGCCGCTATGCCAGCAGTGTGGACGTGGTTGTCGAGGTGAGCGATGACCTCATCGAGGACAACAACGGCCGGTTCCACCTGACCGGCGACCCTGAGCGCGCCATCTGTGAACGCACAGAGTCCACCCCCGACCTCTCGCTGTCGGTGGGCGAGCTCTCCGCCACCTACCTTGGCGGTCGGCCACTTGCCGAGTTCGCTGCGACCGGCCGAGTCACCGAACACACCCCCGGTGCCCTCCTTGTCACCACAGCCGCCTTCCGTTGGCCCACTGCCCCCGCGAGTATCGAGATCTTTTAGCCTCTCGAGGCCGGCGAACCGGCGGACGCCGTCGCGGGTCAGGCGGATCCACCGGAGTTGCCGGTGAATCCGCCTGACATGTCTGCTCAGCTACAGCCAGGGAACGCGAGGGATCCGATCCTGGTCTGCCAGCCGTTGTTGGAGGAGTTGCGGTAGTACTGGTTGACGTACCAGAAGGTGCAGTCGTCGACCGGGTCGACGTTCATCGACGTGTAGTCGCCCCAGCGGTTGCTGACCAGTTGCGATCCGGTGCCGGCGATCATGCTCGCCTCGGCCTGCATCGTGCCGAGTGGCGCGGTGGCGAGCCGGCCGGTGAATCGGACACCCGGGAACACCTGCTGGCTGGAGACGCTGTAGCCCAGCGCCATGTTGCCCCTCTCGTCCATCGCGACGCTGCCCATCCAGCGGTTTACCTTGTCCGCGGGAGAGTAGGTGCCCTGCTGGTAGACGCTCCAGCCGGAGCCGGTGTTGCGCAGTTCGTACCAGCGGGTGCCGGCGAGCTTGGGCTGTGCTTCGACGGACTGGTTGGTCACCATCGCTTGATGGGTACCGAAGTTGCGGTAGGCCAGCCGCCAGATCGGCCGCTGCCGATACGACAGTACGTCGATCAGGTTCTTGGTTCCCGGCTGCGGGATGCACGCGCGGGAGTTGTTGCCACGGCAGGGGAAGATCGAGTCGAACGGTGCCACCGGCAACGACCCGGTGAAGGTGAAGGTCGACGCGGTCGGCGTGGCCCAGTCGACGTGGAACTCGAACACGTTCAGTGCATCGGCTGGTGCGCCGTACTGCGCTCCGTCGTCCATAGAACCGACGTAGAAGTTCGGCGTACCGGCGGGCGGCGGCTGGTTGCCATCTAGGTCTGTCGGGAGCAGGCCGTCGCCCTGCAGCCATGGGGTGGCGCCCGGCGGCAGGAGGAAGCTCACCACGGCGGCGTTCGGGTTCCCGGCGTACAGCTGGTCCTTGTTGACGACGTAGGCGCCGTTGCCGGCGAAGTTGTCGTCCGGATCGAACTCTCTGGTGCTGATGTAGAGCCCGTCCGGCCAAACGCCGTACTTGGGATAGTCAGGGAAGTTCAAGCCGGTCGGCACGGCGTACCGGAAGTAGGCGCCCAGCGGATCGGACGTCTGCGAGACCGCGATGCAGTTCCAGTAGTTCGGACCGAGGGCTGTGAACTGGGTGAGAATCCAGCGGTCGGCGAACTGGTCGTGCAGGACGATCGGGTCGCCGGCGCTGTCGGAGCAGTCCGGTATGGCGAAGCCCTGCCACAACGTACCGAGGTCGGCCGGTCCGAACAGCTTCGTGCCGAACTTGTTGTAGATCGCGAAGCTGAGGTTGACCATCTCGACGTAATGGTTCGGACCGACGTCTCCGACCGGGTCAGGCGGTGAGACCTGCTGGATGTTGGGTACGCCCTCGAACGACTGGATCAGCGTCGGCGCGTCGCCCGCTGCCGGTGCGGTCTGTAACGCGGCGTCACCGGTGTACCCGGTGTCTCGCGGTACGGCGCCCCGCTCGGCGGGGCTGGTTCCGGTCCTGCGTGGTGCGACGACTCGAAGATCGCGCAGCGGCTTGCTGCGGTCGAAGGCGGCGACTTTCGACACCTTCGGCTTCTGCTGCTCCTGCCGCTCGGGAGCGCCGGAGGCGCTGGTGGCGGCGAGGGTCGATGCGGCGAGGGCAGCTACGACGATCGCGACGATGACGCCTCGGCGGCGCGAGGCTGTGGACACGGTGCGCATGGGTTCCTCCCGGTGCACGCGAGCGCGACCGGTCCCCGCGCGACTCCCTCGAGTCAGTCGCACCCGGGGGCGGCCGCGGGTGCGTCGACGACGTACCACTCACCTCGGTAGCACCAGCGCCACGCTGGGTCAACAGGCTGCGCCTCGGCCGGGTAGTCAGCTGGGGAAACGCGGCTGGTAGTCGCGGGTTACCTCGCGGACCTTTCGGTAACCGATGATGCCGAGCAAGATCGCGGTCGCCATGGCGGCGAGGGCACTGGCGATGGCGCGAAGCGTGACCCCAGCGTCGGCGGCCTCGCAGATCACCGCGGCCAGCACGCCGGTGACCACGGCGTTGATGATGCCCACAATGACAGGCGATCCCGAGAGCCAGTGGGTCAGGCCGACCCGGCTGCGAAAGCTGTAGGTCTTCAACAGCCCCTGCGCGTCGTCATGATGGCTGGCGACAAAGTACGGCTCCAGCTCAGGTGCGAGCTCAAGGTAGGCGTGCCGTAGCCGGTTCATGCCGATCACGAGCCAGGCGTCCTCGATATCCGCCTCGATCAGGCGGAAGTACGTTCCCACGCCGACGAGTAAGGCAACGGGGAGAACCAATAGCGCGAACGTCTGGAAGCTCTGCCCGAAGCCGGCCGCGTTCGCCACCAGTGAGAGTGCGATGACGGTGGCCGAGAGGACGGTCAGATAAGTGCCGGTCCGGCTGAAGATCTCGTTCCACGTCATACTGCGCGTAGCGAGCAAGCTCCAGTGCTCGGTCGCGAGGAACTGCGCATGCGGGCTACCCGTGGTGTCGACGCCATCGAGCGGTGGCGGGGTTCTGACCGATGGCTGTTGCCTCATCCGATCTCCCATGCTGGTACTGCCCTTCCGCGACAGCCACAGCCGCGCCCTGAACCTTTGATGTCGGCGCTCTTGATGACTGGCCCCTTGCTTCGAGTGTGAACGGCGATGCGCACTACGGCCACCCCTCACAGACAACCGCACGCGTGAACGTTCCGACAACAACGATGATGTCAACGCTTTGAGGCGGCCAGGGCCTCAGTGCGGCGATAGATGCAGTTGCCAATAGCAACTAGGAGTCGTCACTGAAGCCAAACACAAGAAGCAGCACCCGGGCCGCCGCGCCTGCGGGTGCGGGAGACCACGTCGGTGGGTGCGCGGTCGGGGTTGGTGGCCGCATCCTCGCCAGGCCCATCCTTGACAGCGGTGAGGAGGATGAGGCCCCGCGCGGCGGAGGGGGCTCCGCCGCGCGGGCTTCTTGCTCGGGGGATGTCAGCCGGCGATCGCGCGGGCGTACTCACCGATCTGCAGGACACCGTCCGGGTCGTACTTTCGGCTCACCTCGGCGATGCGCCGAAGCGTCTCCTCGTCGTACGCGCCGCGGGCCGTCCGGGCGTCGTGGGGCGGTCCGAAGTTCGGCCAGACACCACCGGTGTCCCATTCGGACAGCGCCGCGTAGAGGCGGTCCCAGTGCGGCAGAACGCGGGGGTCTTCCGCGATGCCGACGGCGAGCACGCTGAAGCCGGCGGCACGGTGCGAGAAGGCGTTCGGGTGCTCGGCCTCCCGAGCGTAGGCACCGCCCAGCTGGCGGACCTCGACCATCAGCTGAGGCGATCCCGAGTCGTAGCCGGCCACGTCGAGCAGCCGCTTCGCGGTCTCGTCGGTGAACTCGGTGAGCAGCATGGCCGGGTCGACGACGGGCATCGGGTCGACCGGGTCGGCGTGGACCGAGTCGACGGCCGTGTACGGCTTCAGGTCAGCATCGTCGAGGATCACCGGAGCGACGGAGCGGATCTGATCCAGCAGCTCGCGGCCCTCGTCCGCGGCCCCGGTCCAGAGGAACCGGACGCCGAGGGTCATGCGGCCCGCCAGCGCCGGCGGTACGCCGAGCTCGGGGGCGTCGGGGAGCTGGAAGAGTACGAACGACGTCGTCGCCTGCTCGGGGAGCGACACCGACCAGTGACGCCACCGGTCGATGACACGCTCCGCGTCGGCACCGTCGAAGTACACGGCGCCGCCGTAGAAGGTCGGCAGGTGCACCAGGTCGAACTCCACCGCCGTCACGATCGCGGTCGCGCCCTTGCCGCCCCGCAGGGCGAAGAACAGATCCGGATGCTCGGTCGGGGTGACGCGACGGAACTCACCGTCACCCGTGACGACCTCGAATGCGCGCACCTTGTCCGCGGCGAGACCATATGTGCGGGCCATCGGGCCGACGCCGCCACCGGTCGTGTACCCGACCACGCCGACGTCGCTGGTGGATCCGTTGAGCGGGGCCAGCCCGTACGGCGCGGCCGCCTCGATCACCGGGAGCCATTTCACGCCGGCTCCGACGCGAGCCCAGCCCTCGGGGTGCACCGTGACCTCGTCCAAGCCCTTGGTCACCACGAGCAGGTGTCCGGCGTACGAGCTGTCGGCCCCGTGTCCGGTGGCCTGGACGCCGACGGTGTAGCCGTGCTCGCGGGCGAAGCGGACGGTGGCGACCACGTCCTCGGCAGTGCGTACGGCGACAACCGCGGCCGGCTGCATGGGGACGGCGAGGAGCCACGGTGTGGACAGCGCGGCGTACTGCTCGTCGTCGGGCGTGTGGACCTCGCCGGTGAGGCGACTGCGAAGCTCCTCGAGGGAGGTGTGCTGCCGCTGGGTGGCGCGGTCAAGAGCGATCGTCATCGAACTTCTCCTGTTCGGTCTGTCGTTGCTGTGATGACGGACCGACGGTGTCGCGAAGCACTTGACGGCGACTTGTGACCGGCTTGAGGCGCCGGCTCAAGTCTGATGCGGTGACATGAAGAGCCCGTGCGGATCGACCCTGCGACGGATCGCGGTCAGCCGGGCGTGGACGTCCGGCGGGAAGGCTTTGCGCGTGTCGCTGCTGTCGTCGAGCATCGGAAGATAGGTGCCTCCGGTCGACCAGGGGGCGACCGCGGCCAGGAACCGCTCTGCGTCGGCGCGCTGCCGCGGCCAGTCGTCGGGTTCGAACCCGAGCCCAACGCCCAGTGCCAGGAAGGCCCCGTCGAGGGCCGACAGGATGCCGCCGTCCGGGTCCGGCCGGGACAGCGCGCCGCCGAGCTGGCGCAACTCGGCCACCGTGAGGCTGGTGCCGGAACGCGGACCGGCAGTATCGATCACCGCCGCGATTGCCGCGTCGGGAAGCTCGGCGACCAGCGTGCTGCTCGCGTACGCGGGGGTCGGCTCCTCAGGCTCGAGGTGCAGCCTGACCAGGTCGGCGGCTGGAACCCGGCTGACCGTGTCGAGCTCCGGAGCGAGTGCGCGCAATGGCGCCAGTACGTCGTCGGCGAACGCGTCGTCGCCCAGCACGGCACCGTCGATGATGGCCAACCGGCGCCCCCGGACCTCGGCCGGCATCGAGTCCCGATCGGGTACGTCGACCAGGCGGAACGACGTCGTCACGTGCTCGGGGGCGTCCGCGCACCACGCGACCCACCCGGGCAGCACCTGGTCGACGGCCGTCCCGTCCCAGGCGAGGAACCCGGCGACGACGTTCTGGATCGGCTGGAGTTCGAACTCGAGCGCACAGACGACCCCGAGCGGCGTACCGCCACCGCGGAGGGCCCAGAACAGGTCGGGGTCACTGTCGGCAGTCGCGCGTACGAAGGTGCCGTCGGCAAGGACGACCTCGACTGCCGTGACGGAGTTGCACTGCAGACCGAGTCGCCGGGCGTACCATCCGATCCCGCCACCGAGCGAGTAGCCGACCACGCCGACGTCGGGGGAGGACGGATGCAGCGTGGCGAGTCCATACCTCCCGGCCGCCTCCGCCACATCACCCCACAACACGCCGGCGCCGACGCGGGCGATCCGGTTCTCGGGGTCGATGCTCAGTTCCGTCATCGCGGAGGTGCGCAGCAGTACGGCATCGGCCAGCCTGCCGCCCAGCGCCGGGGCGCCGTGGCCGGTGCCCTGCGGCGCGACCGACAGGCCGGCGGCCTGGGTGGCGCGGACGACCTCGGCAACCTCTTCGGGGAACGCGGGATAGGCGACGGCCGCGGGATAGTCGGAGACCACCAGGTTCCACGGTGCGCGCGCCATGTCGTACGCCGGGTCGCCGGGAAGCTGCACGGCGCCGCCGCAGAGCCCTCGAAGGCTCGCGGCCCGGAGACTCTGCTGCACCGTCACTGGAGCCTCCCGTTCTGGTCGTGCGTCATGGTCGCTTGTCCGACTTGAGAGATTCTTGAGCTGCCGGGCTCCGCCGTGAAGCCGGCCCCGTCCAGTACGTCCCGAACGGTTCCGGGTGTGACGAACAGCCGCTGCGCGACTTCGTGAACGTCCAGGCCGGCGGCGGTCAGGTCGAGGATCTGCCGGTCGGTCCGCGACAACCGAGGCACCTCGTCGGTGCCTGGCTCGATCGGGCGACCGCGCCGCTCGAGTTCGGTCAAGGCCCGCTCGCGCACCGCGCCGGCACCGCGCTGCTCCGCCAACCGGCTTGCAGCTTGCAGCAGCGCGATCGCATCCTCGCCGCCCACGTCCGGATGGCTGCCGAGCGCGCATTGTGCTCGGGCGAGGTCGACCGCGGCGGTCGTCGACGAGAGCAGATCCACCGCCTCCACGAGATTGTCGAGGCCGGCATGACCCCGGAACTCGCCCAGCATGCACAGAGCCCTGCCAAGGAAGCTCGGCGCGCCCCATGTCCGAAGCAGAGCCAGTTCCTCCTCGGCCGTCTCGATCGCCTCCGACGTACGTCCGAGCCCGAGCAAGGCCGTGGCCTTGATGGACCGCCACGGGTTCCAGACCGGATTGACGATGGCGATCCCGTCGATGGTCGACTGAGGATTGCCGAGCACGACAAGGGCTTCCTCGCAGCGGCCCTCGGCGACGAGCAGGCGCGCCACGGCCTGCTGATAGACGCGACCGCCTTCGCCGAACGCGGCACCGTCGGCGAAGGCGTCGGCCGCCCGGCGGGCGGCATCGAGGTCGCCCCGATCGAGATGGCAGCCGATCTGGAAGGCGCGGGCGAAGGGTTCGCCCACCCGCGTACCTCCCCAGAGGCGATCCTGGTCGAGCGCGGCCCTCAGGCACGCCAGCGCCTCGTGGAGCTCGCCGCGCCGCCATTGCCAGAACCCCTCCCACAGGCTGGTGGACAGCGCCGCGAACAGCGACCCGCGGGCGTGGCTGGCGGAGCGCGCCCGGCTCCAGAAGTCGCCGATGTCGTCATCTGAGAGGATCTGGACCGCGGCGGCATTGACCCAGAACAGCCCGTCGTCGACGGCGATCAGGTGGTCGCCGTCGAGCGCGAAACGGGCCATCGTGATGGCCCGTTCCCGGTCGCTGCCGGCCAGAACCGATTCCAGCGCGACCGTGGCGGCCAGCATCAGCGCTCCCGGTCCTTGCCCTTCTGGCTCCTGAGCGGGTGTCTGCCAGCCGTCGCCGATGCTGTGCATGAACCCACTGATGCGCTGGATGGCGATGAGCGCCTGGCGCTGGTCGGCCAGTCCGTCAGGGAGCGCCGCGGCGGCCTCCCGGGCGAAGGTCGTCGCGACTCCGGGCGGACTCGCGAACACTTGGGTCGAGGCGGCCGCGATGGCGATCTCGCTTCGGACGCGCGGGTCGTCCTGCAGCCGGTACGCCTGCACCAGGTGCTCAACCGCTGCCGCGCCGTCCACTGGCGCTTCTCGCATCCCGAGTTCGAGCACCACGTCGCCTCGCCCCGAGCCCATCGGCGACTCGACGAGTGCCCTGCGCAGGTAGGTCACCGCGCTCTCCGCCGCCCCTCGCTCCGCCGCCTCTCGCGCCGCCGTACGGAGCAGTGTCACGACGTTCTCGTCACCCCGGGGCGGCGCCAGCAGTAGGTGTGCGGCAACCAGTTCGTCACTCGTCCGCGCATACCGGAGGACCGACGCGGCCCGCTCGTGGCAAAGCTCCCGCTCGGCCGCCGGCTGCGCTTGGTACACCGCGTCCCGTACGAGCGGGTGTGCGAACGTCACTGGTTGCTCGTCCCTGACGATCTCGGCACGCGCCAGTGCGGCCAGCGCTTCCGCGGTACGGGCCTCCGTGACCCCAGCCAGTGCCGCGACCGCCGGCAGGGCCGCACCGTCGCCGAGGACGGAGGCAGCCCTCGCTACGACCACGACGTCGGGTGGCAGCCTGCGCAGCTGCAGCAGTACCCGGCTCGACACCGCCCGCGACCCGACCGCTACGACCCGGTCGGCGTGGGAGGCATCCGGCCGGACGCCGTCAGCCGCAAGAGCCTGGAGCAGCTGACAGAGCAGGAACGGGTTCCCCGCGGTCGTCCGCTCGCAGGCGGTGACGAACAAGGGTGCGGGTCGTATGCCGAGCCGTCGCGCCACCAGCTCGGCCGTAGCCTCCGTGGACAGCGGCGCCGGTCGTACGACGAGCGCCTCGGGTTCGAGCGCCAGCTCTGCGATGAGGTCCTCGTGGTCGTGTTGCTCGCCGGTGCGGAGGGTCGCCAGTACCAGTACGGGTACCGCGGCGAGCCGCCGTACCAGATATGCCAGGAAGCGGAGCGAGGCGCCGTCACACCACTGCGCATCGTCGACAGCCAGCACCAGTGGTCCCTCGGTCGTGAGGTTGACAGCGAGCCAGTACAAGCCGTGCAGGACGGCGAAGCCTTCGGCCCGGCCGCCGTCGGCGATGTCGAACACGGCCCCGGCTCCTGCCGCGGCACCACGCAGCAGCTCGTCGCGACGCGCGGGGTCACCGACCTCCGCCTCGAACAGTTGGCGTACGACGCCGAACGCGAACGCACTCTCCAGCGCGCTCCCGCGGGCCGACAGCACCCGCACGGACCGCTCGGCCGCGAGCTTGCGCGCCTCTGCCAGCAGCCGTGTCTTCCCGATCCCGGCCGGACCCTCGAACAAGAGCAGACCAGGCTGCCCGCCCGCGAGGCCGTCCAGCATCGAGCGGAGTGCCGCGAGTTCGCGGTCCCGGTCGACGAGACCGTTGTGGTCCGGGGCCGTTGCCCGCACCGTCTCCTCCCGCGGTTGCCTGGCAGGAACCAGTTCAGGCGACTGCGCGAGTACCTGTGCCTCCAGTTCGCGGAGAGCCGGACCGGGGTCGACGCCGAGCTCGTCGGCCAGGGTCTCGCGGGCACGCCGCAGCGCGGCCAGCGCGTCGGCCTGCCGATGGGCGCGGTACAACCCGAGCGCCAGCAGCCGCCACCGCTCCTCCCGCAACGGCTCCTCGGCGACCATCCCCTCCAGCTCGGCAGCGACGAGAGCAGCCTCCCCTAGGTCGAGACGAGCGGCGAGCAGCCGTTCGCGGCCGACGGCTCGCAGCTCGGTCAGGCGGGCGATCTCGGCCCCGGCCCACGGCTCGTCGGCGTACTCGACCAGCGCCGGACCGCGCCACAGCGCGAGCGCCTCGTGCAGCGCGGCCGCCGCCGCCGCAGGGGAGGTCGGCGCCTTCTTCAGCAGGGTCTCGAACCGCCAGGCGTCGACCGCGTCGGAGGGGAGTCGTACGGCATACCCGGGCCCCTCGCGGACGACGACCGCGGACCGCGCGCGAGCCGGTGACCCCGGCTGCAAGCTGCGGCGCAAGTGCGAGACATAGGACTGCAGAGCGCCGGCGGTGTTGCCGGGCGCAGGCTCTCCCCAGACCGCGTCGGCGAGCCGCTCGGCCGGGACGACCTCGCCGCGTGCGAGCACCAGCACGGCGAGTACGGCGCGCTGCCGTCGCCCGCCCAGATCGAGCACGGCGCCGTCGTACGATGCCGTGAACTCGCCGAGCAGGTTGATCCGCAACTGGTCCGCCCCCACGCCACCACCCCCACCGACACGGTAAACGAAGAAGACCCATTTCGACATCGCCTCCGCGGGCGGTGAGCGTCCTGCTACTACCGGTCGCGGGCGTGACCGGTGCGAGGAACCTCAAGTCATTGCCTTAGGCAACCGAATACCCGAATGCCGTTGACGGATGAGTGAACTCACACAGTGACGTGCCTCATGGCTGCTTAGACTCAAGCTTCAGCCTCGACCTCTGAGCGTTGAGAGTTAGTCCCTCGTCGCGCCTGCCCGAATGAGCATCGGGTCCAACGCCGCTACAGACGCTTGCCGTGGGTGACTCGCTGGAGGTTGGCAAGCGCTTGCCGATCTGGCTTAGGCTGACCGCCCGCGGACAACCGCGTACAAACCGCCTCGGCAACGACCCAGCCGACCTTGGCAATGAGTCGGAAGCGCCTGCGGGGCGGCTCCCTGACTGGGAGCCGCCCGGCTTGTGTCGTGCTCACGAACCCTGCAGTGCCTTAACGCCTTCTCCACCAGCAGTCGGGCCTACTGATTGGGTCGGGGGAGTCCTAGTCCTACACGTCCTCCCACGCCAGCGAGCTCATCCTCCAGCCGGCCGGCGTGCGGACGAACTGGGTGAGCTTGCGACCGGAGCCCTCGAACCACTCGCCGTCGCGGGAACCGGACTTGCGGTACTCGCTGAACCGGTGCGCGATCGATCCGAAGATCTCGGTCCGCTCGGCGACCTCCCATTCGGAGAACTCCGTCAGCGTCCCGTCGGTGAGGATCTTCTCCCGAGGTACGACGAATCCGTCGAGATCGTAGATCACGGGCTCGCCGCCGACGTGACTGATGATGATTCCTTGTGGAATGAACACCTCACGGACAACGTCCACGTCCGGACGACGGCCGCCGGTATTGTCGAACGCACCGAGAAACGCACGCATCAGTCCGTCAAGCTCGGCCTTGTCACGCAGCGGGTCGGCGACCATCGGACTCCATTCACCTAACTGATGTTGTGTGAGCTTACTGTGCGTGTCAGTACGCATGCCTGTGGAGGAGCAGCGCTCGCTGTTCCTGCGGCTCGCGCTGCTGGTCGGGTCCGCGTGGTCGTGCGCTTCCGCCGAGGAGGCGAGGTGGTCCGACGACAGTTGAAGTGGTTTGGATTGAGCCCCCCAGCTGCCGCCGATCGTGTTGCGTGGGCGGCGTACTTGTTACCGACGTCGCCGGTGTCGTGGCCGAGGTCGGGCTGTTGCTGGGTCTTCGTCAGCCTTGGGTGATGTGAACCTGCCCCGTTGCTCAAGGCAACCAGCACTCCGCGGTCCTTCGAGAACAGGCTGCTGGCCTTCTCGCCGACCAAACAGAACAGGCGGCACAGTCTGTGCCGCCTGCCTGACGCTGCCGACGGCGCTCGAGGCCGCGCCGATGACGAGCAGGCTTATGTTCAGCGTGACTTCGAAATCTGCGAGCCACCAGTTGACGACCTGACTCGCCACGTCGTGTGCCGCAGCGGTCTCCTGGGCGGCGACGAGATGCTCTGCCAGGCCGTAGGCCCAGAAGAGAACGCCAGTCCGGCGACGGCCTCCGCGCTACTGATCGCGACGATCACCCATCGGGCCAATAAGGGTCGGAGGGAGGCTGACGCGGTACGGACCGAGCTGACCGGACGTACCGCGTCAGCGTGCGGTTAGCCGTCGGTCGATGCCTGCGCGTCATCTGGCAGGAGCACCGGCCCGACAGCCGGCAGAACGCGGCGGTGGCTGAAGGCGAGCAAGGCGTTGGCTGCCTGTTTGGGGCGTTCGCCGGTCAACGACATTCGGGCGGCGATCAGGCCAGCGACCAAGGGAGTTGCGAATGAGGTGCCGCTCCATCGCGCCATACCGGCGAAGTCGCGGAACCGGCCTGCGTTCGGTCGTTCGGTGCATTTGTAGCGCCCGGTCAGAAACGCGTTCACGAGATTCTCTCCCGGTGCGTAGACGTCGACCCAACTGCCGTAGTTGCTGAACGACGCACGGCTGGTTCCGTTGGCGGCCAGTGCTCCCACCGAAACGGCTTCGGGGTAGGCGGCCGGCCAGAACCGCTGGTCAGTGCCGTCGTTGCCGGCGGCGGCGACGAGTACCGGGCCGTCCGCGCTGCCCTGCCGCGGACGGGTGAAGGTGTCGAGAGCCATCGGCGGTACGTCGAAGCGCGTCGTGGAGCCGGCCGAGAGACTGATGATGTCCGGATTCTCGTCCATCACCTCGGCTAGTCGGTCGGCCAGATCCGCCTCGAACACCGCCCCCGCTTTGTTGAAGTAGCTCTTCACCACCACCTCGGCCTGCGGCGCGATCGCGCGGACGACGCCCGCGATGAAGGTTCCGTGACCCGCGTATGGGCGGATCAGCTTGGTCACCGGATCGAAGGCCACTTCGGGGTCGCCGCTCACGCCGTTCAGCCAGGGTGCACTCGGCGCCGGGGTCCAGCCGACGTCCAGGACGACCACCTTCACCCCGTGGCCGTCGGCATTGCCCACCTCGGTCAGAAATGGATCTGGGAGCGCGCCTTCGAGCACTTCCTCGGGTTCCGTCGCGGGGCAAGGACTGACGCTGCAGACGTAGAACAGGTGTTCCGGCGTGACATGGCCGCGGCCGAACCGTCTGTCGGCATGCGCCACGAGACGTTGGATCTCAGTGAAGCCGTCGCCGTCAGGTGCGTCGGCCGGTACGGCGTCCGGCAGGTTGAGCCGGGTGACGCCGAGGCTGCTGCGCCGAGCGTTTCCACCGCCGAAGAGATCGACCGCCCGGGGAGCGTCGTGATCCCTGACCAGCACGCTCCTGGACCGGTAGATGGCGTTCACCCCGGCGGTGCGCCAGTTCGGCGGATCGATCTCGATCTCGTCGCCGAATTCGGCCAGAATCAGCTCGACCTGGTCTTCGAATTTATCGTTTGAATCACCGTCCGGCTGGTTGTTGTTCCCGCCCGAGTTGTTGTCGTCCGGCATCTTTTCCCCCTCGATGATCACTGGCAGGTATATCCCGGCCAGTTGACATTTCACTGTGTCGACAAACCAGGGGGTGTGTCGAGGTGACGGCGCCGGGGGATCTGCTGACGTAGGCTTTGTCGTGTCCGCATGATGGGATTTCCGAGGCGCGACGGCTGCTCGCGAGCGGACCGCCGCAGTTCACCGCGTCGATCGCTCACCAGGCCCGCGGCATCGGTATGTGCCAGCTGGGCGACGTCGACACCGCGATCCGGGAGATGCGGCTCGCCGAACAGTCGGGCACCGGCGGCGCGAACGACTGGCATGCCCTCCGGGGCGGGAGGCTGCTGCTCTCTCCGGTGTTCCCGGCCATACCCCGGGGGTATGCCCGGGCTGTCTCGGGCGCGATGGGGCTCTGGGCGGCATGACAGTTGTGTCAGGCAAATCGACTAGGCCTGATCCGTTTCAGGCCGACGGACGGACTGTGCCTGCTACCGCATGCAGTGGCCCGATCGCGATGTCGCCCGGGTGAGCGGTTGCACTGAAAGACAGGGTGCCTGGATCCGCAGCCATGGGTCCTGGCCCGCATCGATGATTGAAGGAGCATCCAATGGCAGCAGTACAGAGAACGGCGCAGGTTGACTGGACGGGAAGCATCGCACGGGGCGCCGGGGTCACATCCGGAGGAAGCGGCGCGATTCGGGACTTGCCCGTCACGCTCGCATCGCGCTTCGGTGAGCCGGCAGGCAAGACGAGCCCGGAGGAGCTCATCGCGGCGGCGCACGCAGGATGCTTCGCGATGGCGCTGGGTTCGGTACTTGCGGGATCCGGAACGCCTCCGGAGTTCCTGCGGGTCATGGCCACCGTAACGCTGGAGACATCCGGCGACCCCACGATCGTCTCGAGCCTGCTCGACGTCCACGCTCTAGCCGCCCAAGTCGATGCCGCATCGCTTGAGCGGGCAGCCCATGAGGCCGAACGAGCTGTCCAGTCTCGCGAGCCCTGCAGGGAAATGTCGAGATCCGTGTCCACGCCACGCTGGACCAGCCGTCCGACCTGTCGGCCGTCGAATGAACTCGCAGGAGGTGCTGGCAAACAGCCGGGGCGTGCTCTGCAAGGCACCAGCGACGGCCGTGACGTAGCCCAAGTGCAGTGCGGGCGGTCTGCCTTGGCGCAGCCGAGTCGGGGGTAGCCGCGAGGAAGTCCGCGACGCATGCCGATTCGGGAGCTCGCTGTGAATCTCGAAGGTGGTTCCGAACCCGCTGTGGCGAGTCACTGTGCCGGCGCTTCGTTTGGATGAGCAGGCGAGGCCGCGCGTCTACTGCCTGCCCGGCCCTCCGGCAGGAAACATCAGCCGTTGGGCGGACGTCCTTTCTCGACCTCGCGCCTATCCTGGTTCTGCTTTTCGAGCGACCAAATGATGTGATCTCGGCAGGCTGAGCCAGGTGTGGCGCGTCGTGGGGATCGATGCCGGATGATGTCCCCATCGAACGAGCGAACGACGAGGCGACCACGGCGCCCGGCACCTGCCGTCCAACGGCGAACGTCTGCGACATCATCGATGCTGGGCACCGGTGGTCGTAGCGATCCCGACGGTCGCCCATAGTCCGGCCCTCTGCTCTCACTGGCGACCGGGGACTCTGCCGGGGTAACGACCCGGGTCCTCACTGGGGCCACGGGCCGCCTGATCCGCGACGGTTGTTGCAAGAGTCGTCCACCGCGGGCAGAGGAGCCGATGATGACGCAGCAGATCGAGGACTATGCACTCATCGGCGATCTCCGCACCGCGGCCCTCGTCGGCGTCGACGGATCAGTCGATTGGCTCTGCCTCCCGAGATTCGACTCGCCGGCCGTGTTTGCGACGCTCCTGGGCGATACCCGGAACGGCCGATGGATCCTGGCGCCGCAGAGCGGCGGACGATGCACGCGTCGCCGGTACCGTGGCGACTCGCTGATCCTCGATACCGAATGGATCACCCCGGACGGCGCCGTACGCGTCACTGACTTCATGTCACCGACCAGCGCAGGGCCGCAAGTTGTCCGCATTGTGGAAGGCTTGGCGGGCGAGGTTCCGATGCACATGTGCATGGCCCCCAGAATGGATTACGGCAAGGTCGTGCCAAGCCTCCACAGCGTCGGAGGGCACTTTGTCGGAACCGCCGGACCAGACTCCGTCTGGCTGAGAAGTGACGTCGCCTTGACCGCCACGAACGACACCCTGACCGGCGACTTCGTGGTCTCGGCGGGTCAGCAGATTTCCTTCACTTTTGGACACTTACGCTCGTCGCAGCTCGAACTCCCTACCGTCGATGCCGCCGACAACCTCGCGGCCACCGAAAGGTACTGGCTCCAGTGGATGAGCAAGTGCACCTACTCCGGTCCTTGGGCAGACGCAGTCAAGCGATCTCTCATCATCCTGAAGGCACTCACTTTCGCGCCGACCGGGGGCATCGTGGCCGCAGCAACCACGTCACTGCCCGAACAGATCGGCGGTTCGCGCAACTGGGATTACCGATTCTGCTGGTTGCGCGACGCGGCCTTCACCGTGCGAGCGTTCCTCGCCACTGGATACGTCGAAGAAGCCTCCGCCTGGCGTGACTGGTTACTGCGCACGGTCGCCGGCGATCCGACCGGAACGCAGATCATGTACGCCATCGACGGCACGCGCCACCTCCCCGAACTGACACTGGACTGGCTGCCTGGACACGCCGCCTCCAGACCTGTGCGCATCGGCAACGGGGCGGCAACCCAACGACAGAACGATGTTTGGGGCGAAGTCCTCGACGCTCTGCATGCGACCCGCGCCGCAGAAGATCCGCCGCGCCCAGACGAAGCAGATCTGGAACGGGGTCTGGTCACACAGCTTGAACAGAACTGGGCCGAACCGGACAACGGCATCTGGGAGATCCGTGGACCGCAACGACATTTCGTCCACTCCAAACTGATGGCCTGGGTCGGAGTGGACCGAGCCGTCTGCGTTCTCGAGAACGACCACACTAGTGAATCCCTGAACGAACTACGTGAGCTGCGGGAGGCGATCCGCACGGAAATCTGCAACCGGGGATTCAGCCAGTCGCGACGAGCATTCACACAGTCGTACGGTTCCGCGCGCCTGGACGCTTCGGTCCTTCTCATGCCGCGCTACGGATTCCTGCCCTGGGCAGACCCGCGCATGGTCGCCACCGTCGACGCCATCCAGAGAAACCTCACCCGCGACGGTCTCGTCCTCCGCTACGCCGTTGGCGCCGAGGGCACCAACGTCGATGGCATCCACGGTGAGGAAGGTGCCTTCTTGGCGTGCTCCTTCTGGCTTGCCGACGCGCTTCACGGAATTGGTCGCACGGATGAGGCCGCCGAGCTGTTCGACCGCCTGCTGTCCTTGCGCAACGACGTCGGCCTGCTCAGCGAGGAGTACGACCCGATCACCGGACGCCACCTCGGCAACACGCCACAAGCTCTCAGCCACGCCGGCCTCGTCACCACCGCACTCCACCTCGCCAAGCCAACGGCAACAACCGTCCAGCACCACCCGCCAACATGGCAGGAAGCCGCCAGCTGAGTTCCCGCCGGAACCTCGTCTGACTAGGCCGACGAGGTGGCAGAGCTCGAGTCGGGCAGGGCGCGGCGCAGTTGTTTTCGGGAGGTGATGTCAAGTTTGGCGAACACCTTGCCAAGGTGCCATTCGACGGTGCGAGGGCTGATGAACAGCCGGGCGGCAATCTCGGGATTCGTGAGATCGTCGCGGGCCAGCCGGGCGATCTGCGCCTCCTGTGCGGTCAGCTCCTCGTGCGTCTCGACTGTCCGCCTGCGTAGTGTCTCGCCAGTGGCAAGCAGCTCCCGTCGGGCACGCTCGGCAAATCCCTCGGCCCCGGCGCGGCTGAACGTGTCGTGGGCCCGGTAAAGCTGCTGGCGGGCTTCCACGCGACGGTTCCCGCGACGCAACCATTCGCCGTACAGGAGTTGAGCACGGGCGAGGTGGACGGTGATCCGGGTCCGGGCGAGGCGCTCGACCGCCTCTCGGTAGAGGGCGTCGGCGACTTCGCCGTCGCTCAGCGTCGCTCGGGAGCGGGCCTCGATTCCGAGCGCCCACTCCGTCCCGGCGGCGCGTGTTCGTTCCTCGAGTCGCCGCAGGGCTGTAGCGCCGATGTCCGGTCGATCGCTGCGCGCAGCCGCCTCCACCAGCTCGGTCAGACCCCAGCCGAAGAGACCCAGGTCATCGTGTTCACAGACCCGTTGCGCGGCGGCGAGCGAGTCCTGGTAGCGGCTGAGACCGTTGTAGAGCACCGCTGTGGCGTAGTCCGCCAAGGCGATCGCCCTTCCTTCACCC
Organism: Kribbella qitaiheensis; assembly: GCF_042657745.1. GTDB lineage: Bacteria > Actinomycetota > Actinomycetes > Propionibacteriales > Kribbellaceae > Kribbella > Kribbella qitaiheensis. The sequence continues at coordinate 23,504 of NZ_JBHSKE010000014.1, forward strand.
CTGGCTGTTGCATCCTCGATGCTGGCCCTGAACAGCGCCGTGGCCTGGGCTTCCTGGCCCCGCCAGGCGGAGAGCACCAGCGAGGCGTACATCAACGGGGGGCTGCCGGTTGCCTCGGTGATCACGTCGGCCTCGTCGATGAGCTCTGCTGCGGAGGCGAACTCGCCGGCATGTACGTCAACGCCGGCGCGATAGGTGAGCGCGATCGGGAAGGCGGTCAGCCAGCCCGCATCCCGCGCGTGCCGAAGCTGCCGGGTGGCCAGCTCATGCCACGACTCGTCATCCCACAGATCCGGGGCGATTCGGCACCCCAGCCAGAGCCAGCGGGTGTCGTCTTGACTGCGGCCCTCCTCCTCGGACAACGCGCGCAGCGCTCGCTGGAGCGGCTGCACCCCTGCCTCATAGCCTTCGGTGAACCTTCTCACGAGACCGTCGAGGAGTAGATCGATCGCACGTGCCGGCTGCGGGGCCCGGGGCGCCGTGCGGGCTGCGCCGGCGGTGTCGGCCACGCCGCCGCCGCTCTTGCTGAGGCGGCCGGCGAAGATCGCCGCTCCGAGCGCTTCGAGGTAAGTCTCACGCGCCGACTGTGTGTCCAGCGCCTTGAGGTGTTCGGCGGCGTTGAGCAGTAGCGATGGAGCGTCGTTGCCGCGTCTGAGCAAGAACGACAGCTGTGCGCGCAGCCGTTCCAGCTCGGCCCGCCGGATGCCGCCGAGCGGCGCCAGATCCGCCGCCGCAAGCAGCGCCTGCGCCGAGTCCGGCGCGCCGGCCAGGAGCTTGGCCTGAGCGGCGGCGAGTGCACGCGCTCCACGGCGCGCGCGATCGGGCGTCAGCTCGGTCGCGCGTTCCAGAAACGCGGCCGCCGCGACCGCGCCGCCGCGGGCGCGCGCCCGGTCGGCCGAACGCTCCAGCTCGTCGGCCACGGCCTCATCCGGCCCTGACGCCGCACGGGCGAGATGCCAGGCGCGACGATCGGGATCGAGCACCAGATCGGTTGCTTCTGCCAAAGCACGGTGCACCGCCTGCCGGTCGCCCACGGACACCGACTGGTAGACCGCCGAGCGGACCAGCGGATGGCGGAACCGGACCCGGGCGCCGAGTTCGACCAGTCCTGCAGCCACGGCAGGCGCTGCAGCGTCGCCTCCGATTCCCTGCAATTCGGCTGCGCGTCGCAAGAGCGTAATGTCGCCGATGGGCTCAGCGGCAGCAGTGAGCAGAAGCTGTTGCGTATCGTCCGGAAGGGATTGGAATTGTCGATAGAAACTCTGTTCGACGCGGGTCGCCACAGCCGCCGTGTTGGGAAGGCCGAATCCGCCCGCCAGCTCGGTCGGCGTCAGCACTCGCGGCAGCTCCAACAGCGCCAACGGGTTGCCCCGCGTTTCGGCGACGATGCGGTCGCGCACTTGTACGTCGAGCGGTCCACGAATCGCCGATGCCAGGACCAGGTGGGAGTCGCGCTCGCCGAGGCCCTGAACCTTGAGTTCCGGCAAGCCGGTCAGCTCGTCGCTGGGCTCCCGCACGGCGAATATCAAGGCCACCGGATCGGCCATCAGTCGTCGTGCCACGAAGGCCAGAGATTGCACGGAGGCCCGATCGAGCCACTGTGCGTCATCGATCACGCAAGCGAGCGGCTGCTCCTCGGCCGCACCCGCCAACAGAGTCAGGACGGCAAGACCGATGAGGAAGCGATCAGGTGCGGCGCCCTCTTGCAGCCCGAATGCGACCCGCAGTGCATCGCGTTGTGGGGGCGGCAACTTCTCGACCCGGTCGAGCATCGGCCCACAGAGCTGGTGAAGGCCAGCATAGGCGAGCTCCATCTCCGACTCGATGCCCACGACTCGCGCGACGCGGAAACCCGCCGCGCGCTCGAGCATGAAGTCGAGCAGCGCCGACTTGCCGCAGCCCGCCTCGCCGCGCAGCACCAGCACGGAGCTCCGCCCTGTAGATACCGCGTCCAACAGCCTGGCCAGTACCTCGCACTCGCTGCGCCGACCACGCAACACTGACCGCGGGCGACCGCTGGACGGACCCATGGTCGATGGTAGGGAGTGCGCCCACTGGTTTGGCAAGCCTCTCGAGGCGATTGGCACGGTCGCTCGGTCGGTGCCACCTCTCTGCCGGGCCGCGTGCAGGCCTTCACCTCGTCCGTTCGTGCGCGACGGTAGACCGACTGGATGGCTTGACCATCACTCTGCCCGACGGAGCGTGGTTCAATCTGCGCCCCTCCAACACCGAATCGTTGCTCCGCCTCAACGTCGAAGCAACCGACCACGACAGCATGAATCAGCTCCGCCAAGACGTAGTGACCCTTTTGGACCAGTGAACCGATCGGCGTGGCTACCTCCTGGTTTTGTGGTTCAACACATCGGCCACAGGTTCGGTGGGGTCAATGACCCGAGCATCACCTTCAACTCCACTGCAGTGGTGCAGACCGACTGGCCAGGCCTCAGGAGAGGCCTGGCCAGTGAGCTGCTCCGCTGCGGTGGCGCGGAGCTCGCGGTCAGCTCACTCGGGTTGAGTTCGCCGCGTGTTCGATGAGCGCGGTGAACTGTGATGCCAGCCGGGTGATTCCGCCGACGTGACTGGCGGTGGGGTATTCGACGATGGTGGCGCCGGCGTGTGCTGCCATCGCGCGTTCCTCTGCCGGGTCGATCATGCGGTCCTGGCCGGACACGGCGTACCAGGACGGGACGTTGTGCCAGCCGACCGGGCCGGAGGGTGTCCCGACGATCGAGAAGTTGAGTGGCAGCTGTGCGGCGTTGAGCGCGGCTGCCTGTCGTTTGGTGAGGTCT
>NZ_JBHSKE010000015.1:0-318566 GCF_042657745.1 Kribbella qitaiheensis
GAACCAGCCACTACCAGCGCCGACAAGCCATCCCTACCTAAGATCACGAACTACGGCTGCCGTACTAGACTTCCTAAAGAACCTTTGGTAATGTCTTGCGCATTCTGGAGAATTGCCAGGTTTATTGTTTACTTGCGATTCCTGCGCAATAGGTAGGTATCCATGATCCAGCCTTTGCGCCGGCGTGCTTCGGCGCGCACCTCGACGATCTTTTCCGCTACTTCCGCCAAAGGTCCGGCGATGAGCAGTTCGTCCCGTGTGCCGAGGTAGGCGCCCCAATAGATGTCGGCCGCCTGGTCGGTGTGCTGGGTGAAGGCGGTCTGCGCGTCCAGCATCACCACCACGTCGTCGACGTCGTCGGGCCACTTCTTCGCCAGTCGCCGGCCGGTGGTGATCTGGATCGGCCTGCCGACCTGGTTCAGCCCGACCCGGTGCCGCGCCGCCAGCGCCGACACGCTGCTGATGCCGGGGATCACCTCGATCTCGAAGCTCAGCTCACCCCGGGCCAGGATGTCGTCGAGGATCGCCAACGTGCTGTCGTACAGCGACGGATCACCCCAGACCAGGAACGCCCCGACCTGGTCCTCCCCGAGCTCGGCCGCGATCATCCCCGCACAGACATCGGCCCGGCGCCGCCGCCAGTCGTCCACCGACTCGACGTACGCCGAACTCCCGGCGATCGGCCGATCACCCTCCAAGCCGGCCGTCCGGTCCCGCTCCGGATCCCGCCCGACAGCGACCCGGTAGTCGCCGTCCGGCGCGTACCGATGCAGGATCTCCTCCCGTAGGTCGACCAGCTCCTGCTTGACGTCACCCTTGTCGAGCACGAAGAACACGTCTACGCGTGCCAGCGCGTTGACCGCCTGCACGGTCAGCTGCTCCGGATCCCCGGCCCCAACCCCCACCACCAAGATCTGCTTCACCCCGCGACCTTAAATCCTCACACCGCACCCCATCCCGCGCCCCTCCCCGGCGTGGTCCCTTCCACGGTTGCCGCACTGGTCGTTCCACCCGTATAGGCGAAGGTGCTGTCGTCGGGTGCAGGTTCGGGTGGTTGCGTCACCGGGCTGCGTGATGGTGCTAGTCGGGCCGGTGTGCGTCAAGAGCGCCTCCGGCGTCCCTTCGGGATCGGAACAAGTTCCGACTCTTGACTCACACCACCCCGACCAGGGAAGGAACGCAGCTATCCCGGAGCCGCTGGGGGGTGTGGCGACAAGGCCCGGGAAGCACGTCCGCCCGGACATCGGGGGAGCTGCCTTGCCCAGACGCTCGGCGAGTTGCCTTGCCCGGAGGTTCGGGGAGTTGCCTTGCCCGGACGTTCGGGGAGTCGCCTCGCCGGGACGTTCGGGGTGTTCCTTTGCCCGGGGCAGCGGGCCCCCCGAAACCGGCACTTTGTGCACCACCTGAGCAGATCCCGGCGATCCGGATGCTCAGCCGGTGCACAAGGTGGGGCCTCGGACACCAATTCGGGACCTCGGACAGGAAGTGACCTGTGCCAGGTCCCCATACGGTGTCCGAGGTCTCCATATCCGCACCGTCACCGGCTGGCGCACCCCCGAGAAGGTGTCCGAGGTACCCATAACCGCGCCGCCACCGGCTGGCACACCCCCGAGAAGGTGTCCGCGGTCCCCATATCCGCGCCGCCAACGGCTGGCACACCCCCTGAGAAGGTGTCCGGGGCCCCACAACTGCACGGCACGCGCTGCCGGCGGATCCGGGCCGGGCGGTGAGCTCTCGGTAGCGGGTCGTTCGGCCGCTGGCGGCCTGCAAGGCGCCAGTCGGCGAACGAGCCGCCAGAGGCGCCTCCGACCCGAGGCTGAAGACCTGAACGTCGGTATGTCGGTCGTCGGGTGCGGGGAGACTCGGCGTACGGGCGTGGAGTGGGTGACCCGCCGGGCCGCAGGTGGCACGGGCGATCAGTCGGGCTGTGCGGCGCTGGTTGGGTCTGGGGCTGAGGTGGGAGTTGGCGGCGGGTCGGTGGAGGAGGGGGCGGGTTGGTCGTCGGGTGTTGTCACTGCTAATTTAGAAGTCAGTAGATCCTGACCTCCTGCCGACAAGGCTGCGATGCGAAAAGGTGTTCTTTGCCCACAGCGGAAGAGATGCTCAGTACTGCGTCCGTGGTCGCTCTCGGCGGCTGCCTTCAGAAGGTAGCGCCGGACCTGCGGTTCACCGCACTGCGGGCTGCTCCGGGCAAGCTGGCGGAGGCGTCCTTCAGTGAGCGGGGTCTGTTGGTTCGGGACGCTCTGCTGGCGGATCTGCCTGCGGGATTCAAGCCGATGGCGGAGATCTTCCGCGCTGCGCTGGAGGATGACGGGTTCACCGGCTGGATGATCTGGCCGGTTACCGAGGCGGTCGCAGTACGGGCTGTGGAAGCGGGGGAGTTCGAGGCCGGGCTCGGACTGCTCGCCGAGCTGACGCCCAGGTTGACCGCGGAGTTCGCGCTCCGCACGGTGCTCACGGCCGACCTCGATCGGACTCTGGCCGTCGTGCAGACGTGGACCGGGCATCCGGATGAGCACGTCCGGCGCCTCGCCACCGAAGGCACTCGACCACGCCTGCCCTGGGCGAAGCGGGTCCCGCAGCTCCTGGAGAACGTCGAGGCCACCCGCCCGATTCTCGAGGTACTGCGCCGCGACGACTCGGCGTACGTGCGTCGCTCGGTCGCGAACCACCTCAACGACATCAGTCGCTCGGACCCGGCGCTGGCGGTTGAGATCGCGCGCGGCTGGCTGGAGGATCCCGAGGCGACGACAGCTCAGCTGGTTCGGCATGCGCTGCGGACGCTGATCAAAGCCGGTGACCCCGGAGCCCTTGCGCTGTTGGGATTCGGGCAGCCGACCGGTCTCGTCGTCGACGGGCCTGTACTGGCGGTGGCGGGCGTGAGGGTGGGTGAGACCCTGGAGTTCGAGTTCACCGCGCACAACGGAGGCGAGGCCGACATGCGACTGGCGATCGACTACGTGGTCCACCACGTCAAGGCGAACGGCACGCTCGCGCCGAAGGTCTTCAAGCTGACCACCCGCACGCTGGCGCCGGGGGAGTCCGTGACGCTCGGCAAGCGGCACTCGTTCAAGCCGATCTCGACCCGCAGGTACTACTCGGGCGAGCACGCCCTGGAACTCCAGATCAACGGCCGAAGCTTCGGCCGGTCCACCTTCACCCTCTCGCTGGAAGGCATCCGATGACCATCCCCACCCCGCCCGACCCGACCGCCGCCGAGACCGCGAAGCACCTGCCGCACGCGATCACGACGTACCTGCGCGAGGCCGACCCGGCGCACCGGGCCAACGCCCACGACCTGCTCTCCGCCTTCACCCCCGACGCGGTGGTGATCGACGAGGAGAAGACCTACACCGGCCACGACGAGATCCACCGCTGGCGCGAAACCGCCGCGACCGAATACACCTACACCGTCGAACTCACCCACGCCGAGAAGCTCGACGACACCCACTACGTCGTCACCAACCACCTCGAAGGCAACTTCCCCGGAGGCGTGGTCGACCTCATCTACCGCTTCACCCTCAACTCGGAAAACCTCATCACCAACCTCGAGATCGCTCCTTGAGTTTCCGGCTGGCGGCGTACGCCGTGTGCCTCGACGGCGGGCGCGTGCTGGTCGCCCACTACGTGCCGCCGAATGGCGGTGAGAGCAACTGGACGCTTCCGGGTGGCCGGGTCGAGCACGCGGAGGATCCGTACGACGCGGTGATCCGGGAGGTCGCCGAGGAGACGGGCTGCGACGCGGTGGTCGAACGCCTGCTGGGCGTGGACTCGCGGGTGATCCCCGCGGCGGAGAGCACGAAGGGATCGGTACACCAGAACGTCGGCATCTTCTACGCGGTCCGGATCACCGGCGGCAAACTCCGGCCGGAGCCGAACGGCGAGATCGCCGAGTCGGTCTGGACCCCGTACGCCGACGTCGCCGGCCTACGGCGGTCGTCCCTGGTCGATATCGGCCTCCCCCTGGCCCAGATCGCCCCGCCGACCGGCCACGTCGCTCCCATCCCAGTCGGCGGCCTGATCCGGCACTGAGCCCGCCGGCTTCAGACACTCGAGGCCAACGCCCACCGATCTCCGCTTGCTAGGGTGCGAGCGGGTCGTGACTGGCGTCTCGAGATGGATCAACCATCGGGAAGCGACCCCGTCAAGAAGACGTCGTGCCGTGCGCCTGGGCTTCTGGAATCGATCTGGGAGACACGGCCTGGTCCAGTACTCCGACCCGGCGCCTCGGCTCGTCGGCATCGTCAACATCACCGCCGACTCGTTCTCCGACGGCGGCAGGTTCCTGAGCCCCGACGACGCGATCGCCCAGGCACGGCGCCTGCGTGCGGCAGGTGCCGACATCGTCGAACTCGGGCCGGCGTCGAGCCACCCGGACGCCGAGCAAGTGAGTGCGGCGGAGGAGGTCCACCGACTGGCCGACGTCCTCGATCAGTTGAACACGGACGGTATCCCCGTGTCGGTGGACTCCTTCCGCCCCGAGACCCAGCGGTACGCCGCCGCGCGGGGTGCCGCCTACCTGAACGACATCCAGGGCTTCCCCGATCACGATCGATACGAGGAACTCGCGGGACTCCCGTGCCGGCTGGTGGTCATGCATTCGGTCCAACGCCGAGGACCGGCCACCAAGAGAGTGACTGATCCGGAGGGCATCTGGTCGGAGGTCGAGCAGTTCTTCACCGAACGCGTGGCCGCACTCGAAGCCGCGGGCGTCAGCCGCGATCGACTGATCATCGACCCAGGTCTGGGCTACTTCCTCGGGAGCAACCCGGAACCATCGGTGGCGATGATGGCTGCGCTCGGGCAGTTGAAGGCGAGGTTCGGGCTGCCTGTCCTGGTCTCACCCTCGAGGAAGTCGTTCCTCCGAGCCCTCACCGGCAGCGACCTCGCCGCCATCGGTCCAGCCACCCTGGCGGCAGAGTTGTACGCCGCGTCTCAGGGCGTCGACTTCATCCGCACCCACGACGTCGCCGCGATCCGCGACGCACTGACCGTGTTCGGCGCACTGACTGCGCGCAGCCCGATCACCTGCCCTGCAACTCATTCGGTCAGGAAGGACTGAAGTGCTTCCGTTGAGCCGCGGCCCGCTGCCGCCCGCCGCGCAGTTGATCTTGACGCCATCGGCCTTGCGGTACTCGAACGGCAGCTTCACGGCAGCCGCTCCAGCAGCGCCGCGGTGAAACTGGTGGTGGTGGCGGTCCCACCCAGATCCGGAGTGCGAATCGAGGTCTCGGCAAGAACCGCGGCGATCGCGTTCTCGACCTCGGCTGCCGCCTTCGGGTGGCCGAGGTGGTCCAGCATCATCGCGGCGGTCCAGATCGCACCGATCGGGTTGGCGATGCCGCGGCCGGCGATGTCCGGGGCCGAGCCGTGCACGGGCTCGAACATGGACGGGTAGTTCCGCTCCGGGTCGAGGTTCGCGGCCGGGGCGATGCCGATACCGCCGGCGACCGCCGCGGCGAGGTCGCTGAGGATGTCGCCGAACAGGTTGGACCCGACGATCACGTCGAACCGGCCGGGATCGAGCACGAGCTTGGCGCACAACGCGTCGATGTGCTCCTGGTCCCAGCGCACGTCCGGGTGCTCCGCCGCCCGCTCGGCCACCAGTTCGTCCCAGAACGGCAGCGTGTGCACGATCCCGTTCGACTTGGTCGCCGAGGTCAGGTAGCCCCGCCGCCGTTCGGCCAGCGAGAACCCGTAGTCCACCAGCCGGGTCACGCCCGCCCGGGTGAAGACGGCCTCCTGCACCGCCAGCTCCTCGGGGAACCCGCGGTTCATCCGGCCGCCGATCTCGCTGTACTCGCCCTCGACGTTCTCCCGCACCACGACCAGGTCGACCTCGCCCGCCACGGCCCGGCGTACCGGGCTCTCCAGACCTTCGAAGACCCGGATCGGGCGGAGGTTCACGTACTGCCGGAACTGCCGCCGGATCGGGATCAGCAACCCCCACAGCGAGACGTGATCCGGTACGCCGGGAGCGCCCACAGCGCCGAGGAAGATCGCGTCGTGCGAACGGATCCGGTCCAGGCCGTCGCTGGGCATCATCGAGCCCTCGGCGAGATACCGGCCGCACGACCAGTCGAACTCGTCGTAGCCGAAGGTGATCCCGTGCCGCTTGCCGACGGACTCGAGCACACTGAGCGCGGGGGGTACGACCTCGCGGCCGATCCCGTCGCCGGGGATGAGGGCGATCCGGTAGTTGGTCATGCCCCTATCAGATCAGGACAGGGACCCGTGGGTGGCGGCGGTCGTGGGCGGGGGTGTTAGGTGGGAGGCGACGATCCGGAAGGACTTGAGCCATGAAAATCGGTCTGCAGATCCCGAACTACACCTGGCCCAACGGCGCCCCGGCCCTCGGGTCGGAACTCGCCGAAGTGGCGAGTACTGCCGACCGGGCCGGCTTCAGCTCGATCGCGGTGATGGACCACTTCTTCCAGATCCCCGGCGTCGGCCCGATCGAGAACGACATGCTCGAGGCGTACACCACGCTCGGTTTCCTGGCCGGCCACACCGATCGCGCCCGGCTGTTCACCCTGGTCACCGGCGTGCACTACCGCGATCCCGGCCTGCTCGGCAAGGCGATCACCACGCTCGACATACTGTCCGAGGGCCGCGCGACCCTCGGCATCGGCGCGGGCTGGAACGAGGAGGAGTCCCGCGGGCTCGGCTTCGCGTTCCCACCGGTGGCCGAGCGGTTCGAGCGGCTCGAGGAGACCCTCCAGTACCTGCTGCAGCTGTGGTCCGACGACGACGGGCCGTTCGAGGGCAAGCACTACCAGGCCGAGCGGCTGCTGAATGTCCCGCAGTCGCTGAGCAGGCCGCACCCGCCGATCCTGATCGGTGGCGGGGGTGAGAAGAAGACGCTGCGGCTGGTCGCGAAGTACGCCCAGGCCTGCAACCTCTTCAACACACCCGACCTGGAGCACAAGCTCGACGTGCTGAAGCGGCACTGCGAGAACGAGGGCCGCGACTACGACGAGATCACCAAGACCGTCTACCAGACGCTCGACCTCGGCGAGCACGGTGAGAACAAGGACCAGTTGATCGACGAGCTCGGCCGGCTGCACCGCCTCGGATTCGCCGAGGCGATCGGCGCCGTCCCCGGGCTCCCGCGCCTCGACCCCCTGGAACGTCTGGGCCTCGAGGTCCTCCCGGCAGCCGCCCTCTTCTGATCACCTGTCTTCTGGAGGGCGGCCACGCGGAGAGTCAGCCGGCGATCACCGCGACGCCGAGGCGGCCGCCGTCGACGTCGAGCACGGTGCCGTGGACGAACGCGGCCTGGTCGCTCGCCAGGAAGACCGCGGCGTCGGCGATCGCCTGCGGCGCGCCGATCCGGCCGTACGGCGTACCGGTCATCATCGCGGTCGCCGGGTGGTTCGGATCGGTGTGGACGACACCGGGAGCGATCGCGTTGACCCGGACGCCGGACGGCCCGAACTCGGCCGACCAGGCGCGGGTCAGGGTCTCCAAAGCGCCCTTGCTGGCGGCGTACACGGCGCCGACCGGGATGCCCAGCCGCGCCACCCAGGAGCCGAGGTTGATGATCGTGCCGCCGCCGGCCGCGACCATCGTGGGCGCGATCGCCGCGGTCAGGAAGTACGGCGACTTCACGTTCACCGCGTAGACGGTGTCGAAGGTCTCCTCGTCGGTCTGCGGTGTCCTCCCGCCGTCGATCGCGCCGGCGTTGTTGACCAGTACGTCGATCCGTCCGCCGAGCAGCCGGGTCGCGGCCTCGGCCAGCTCGTTCGCGGCCGCCTTCGTGCCGTTCAGGTCGACCGCGACGAAGTCCGCCTGGCCACCGGCGGCGCGGATCTCGCCGACCACCTCGTCACCGCGCTCCTTGTTGCGCCCGGCAACCACGACGTGGGCGCCCTCGGCGGCCAGGGCGACGGCGATCGCCCGGCCGATGTTGCTGGTCGCGCCGGTGACCAGAGCCGTCTTGCCTGCCAGTCGCATGGGGTTCTCCTCAGAATCTCAGATTGGACCGTCAAGTCCATAGTAGCGCACCGATTGGACCACTCGGTCCAGGGGTTGGGGTCGCGCTAGGCTGGCGGGCATGGAGCGAGTGCTGACCGCCAAGGGGGCGGCGACCCGGCAGCGGATCGTCGAGGGCGCCGCGCAGCTGATCCGGGTCGAGGGCGTGCAGAACGTCGGTCTGGACGACATCCGCGGGGCCAGCTCGACGAGCAAGAGCCAGCTGTTCCACTACTTCCCGGACGGGAAGGCGGACCTGATGCTCGCGGTGGCGAAGTACGAGGCCGGCCAGGTGATCGCCGACCAGATGCCGCAGCTCGGTGACCTCACCACCTGGCGCAAGTGGCAGGCCTGGCGGCGCCGGGTGATCCAGATCTACGACGCGCAACGGCAGGCGTGCGGCCTGTCAGCCCTGACCGCTCAGCTGGGCACCGCGGACCCGGCCACCAGAGCCATCGTCAACGCGCTGACCGACGAATGGCACGCCTACCTGGCGTCCGGAGTACGGGCGCTGAAGGAATCCGGCGAGATCGACGCCCGCGTCGACGTGGCGAAATCGGCCAGCGCCATCCTGGCCGCCGTCACCGGCGGCGCCACCCTGCTCCAGTCCACCGACCGCCTCAGCTTCCTGGAAGACGCCCTCACCGAAGCACTGGAAGGCCTTCGCCGACCTCGCCGCTGAGCATCCCCTCGCGCTGAGCGTCAGCTCTCCGGGACGGGCTTCTTGCCTTCGCGCCATTCGCGTTCGAAGGGCAGCCGCCAGGCCCGCGGCGCGATCAACTGGTGGATCGCGTTCGGCCCCCAGGTGCCCGGAGCGTAGGGCTTGACCGGCGGCGGGTCGTCCAGCAGCAGCGTGGAGTTCTCCCAGAGCGACTCGATGCCCTCAGCCGTGGTGAAGAGCGTGTGGTCGCCTCGCATCGCGTCCAGGATCAGCCGCTCGTACGCCTCCAGTACGTCGCCCGCCGTCTCCGTCTCCTGGGTGGAGAACTGCATCGACAGCTTCTCCAGCCGCATCCCCGGCCCGGGCCGCTTTCCGTAGAACGACAGCGACACGCGCGACGAGTCTGCCAGGTCGAAGGTCAGGTGGTCCGGCCCCTGCGAGCCGACGCCCGAACCCGCCGGGAACATCGTCTTGGGCGCCTCCTTGAAGGCGATCGAGATGATCCGCATCCCCTCGGCCATCTTCTTGCCGGTGCGCAGGTAGAACGGCACGCCGGCCCAGCGCCAGTTGTCGATCCCGACCTGCATCGCGATGAACGTCTCGGTGTCGGAGTCCGGAGCGACCCCCTCCTCGCTGCGGTAACCGCCGTACTGGCCGCGGACCACGTGCTCGGGGTGGATCGGCAGCATCGAGCGGAAGACCTTGTTCTTCTCCTCCGAGATCGCCCTGGGCTCCAGCGCGGTCGGCGGCTCCATCGCGACGAACGCGAGCACCTGCAGCACGTGCGTGACGACCATGTCCTTGAACGCGCCGGTCGGCTCGTAGAAGGTGGCGCGCTGGTCCAGGCCGAGCGACTCGGGGATGTCGATCTGGATGTGGTCGATGAAGTTGCGGTTCCAGATCGGCTCGAACAGCCCGTTGGCGAACCGGAACGCGAGGATGTTCTGCGCCGCCTCCTTGCCGAGGAAGTGGTCGATCCGGAAGATCTGCGACTCGTCGAACGTCTCGTGCACGAAGTCGTTCAGCTCGATCGCGCTCTGCAGGTCATCGCCGAACGGCTTCTCCATCACCACCCGCGCCCGGTCGACCAGGTCGGCGTCGCGCAGCATCTGGATCACCGAGCGCGCGGCCTTCGGCGGCACCGACAGGTAGTGCAGCCGACAGGTGTCAGGTCCGAGCGCGTTCTCCGCCGTCTTCACCGCGGCCGCGAGCGCGTCCGGTCCGGCCGTGGTCGGCACATACTCGAGCCCTTCGGAGAACTGCGCCCACTCCTCGTCGGTGATCTTGTGCGTGCCGAAGGTTTCCACCGCCTTCCGCGCCCGGGCCCGGAACTCGTCCGACGTGAGCTCCTCGGTCGCAGTACCGATAATCCGTACGTCGGGGGCGAACCTGGACTGCTGCAGATACGCCAGGCCCGGCAGGAGCTTGCGCTTGGCCAGGTCCCCGGTGGCGCCGAACAGCACGATCACGTGCGGCGCGAGCGGCTCTGGATCGCGCCGTGACGGCCGCGAACCCGGCGCCGGATAGGCGATCGTCTGAGTACGGGAGTCGGGCATTTCTCGGGTCCTCCTACAGACGACGCCACAAACGGCTTCAGTGTAGGTCAGCGGAGCCGCGCCGCCTCGAAGATCGCCTGGCCGCGACCACCCCGGCGCCCGACGCCATGGTGAACGTCCGGCGGGTGATCATCGGTGCTCCTGCTGCAGGAGCTCCAGCTGAGCCTGGTCGGCCCAGTCGAAGTACAGCGGGTTGCTGATGGTCGATCCGCCCTGCCAAGCGGCGCGCCGGCCGCCGAAGATGCTCAGCTTCAAGATGTTCATGCTTTGAAGCTAGGTACGAGGACGCCCGCTCCGCGCCCGTCGGATGACGCTGTGGGTGTACGTCACTGCCCGGCGAGCGGTCCGAGTGCGGCTGGCAGGTCGCCGCGCGCGCTGATCCCGAGCTTGGGGAAGATCCGGTGCAGGTGCGTGCTGACCGTCCGGTGGGACAGGTAGAGCCGCTGGCCGATCTCCCGGTTGGTGAGCCCTTCGGCAGCCAGCTGCGCGATGCTCAGCTCGTGCGGGGTCAGGTGGTCGCGCGCATCCGGAGTACGGCGTGGGCTGGTCTCGCCGGCGGCGCGTAGCTCGGCGCGGGCGCGCTCGCTCCACGGGATCACACCCAGAGCGTCGAACGTCTCCCGGGCGGCTCGCAGGTGCACCCGGGAGTCGGCGGCCCGGCGCTGGCGCCGCAACCACTCACCGAAGGCGAGCTGGACCCGTCCACGCTCGAGCGGCCACCCGCTGAGGTCTGCATCCAGGGCCGCCTTGAACAGGACTTCCGCCTCGTCGCCCTCCGCGAGGACCGCGCTGACGTAGCGCAGGCCGATGTGCAGAGCAGGCGAGGTGGTCGACGCCGCGGCCTTCTGGAGGTCCCGGACGATGTCCTGCATCTCGGCGACCTGTCCACTGCGCACAGCCGCCTCCGCCAGTTCCGCGACCACGTAGCACCGCAGTGCCACCTGGTACGCCGGGTCGGCTGGATCGTGGATCCGGCGGAGATCCGCGAAGGCATCGGCGTACCGGCCTTCGCCGAGCGCCGTCAGGCCCCGGGCCAGCTGCACGGTGGCCAGTACCGGCCGGGCGCCCGCGGCGATGCCGATCTGCTCCGCCTCCGCCGCCAAGCTGGTGGCTGCCTCATAGTCACCACGCAGGGCGGCGATCTCTGCCTGCACGGCCAGAGCCAGCCCGTACATGAACTGCTGGTTGGTCTCCCGGCCGAGCCTCGCCGCCTCCTCCGCGGCCGGCAGCGCCACGGTGAGGTTGCCGAGCCGGGTCGAGCTCCAGGCCTGGACTGCCAGGGCTCGCGTCAGCAGCCCGAGCCTGCCCTGGGGACGCAACCCGGCCACCGCGCCGGCGGAGAACCGCGCGGACAGCTCGAACGCCCCGATCTGCAGCGCCGCGCTGCCGAGGAAACGCCCCACCTGCGGATCGCCGCCCGTGGTACCGGCGAGATCCATCAGCCCGACCGCGACTGCCTTGCCCCGCTCCACCGGAGCGACGTACGCCGAGATCGCGAGCAGCCGGGGGTCTCGTTCGTCGAGCGGCATGTCGTCCGCCACGTCGGCGAGGTGCTGTCTGGCCTCCGCGCCGGGCTCGGTCCAGAAGCACCGCATCCCGGCACCCCAGAGGATCCGCATCGCCAGGTCGAGGTCACCGTCGGCGAGCACCGACTGAGCCAGTCGGGCCAGCTCGATCGGGCCGGCCGTGTCCTCGCTCAGCCCGTCGTCGAAGCTGCTCCGGATCCAGGTGGCGCGGGCTTGTTGCTGTTTCGAGAGGTCGAGCGTCGCCACTTCGCCCAGCAGCCGCTGGACCAGCTCCCGCCGGCCGGACTCGACGCCGAGGTCAGCCGCGCGCAGCAGCCTGTCGGCCCGCCGGTCAGGCCCGACGCTCAGGTGTGCGGCCTGCTCGAGTGCGGCAATGGACGCGGCGACACCACCACGGCGCAGAGCCCGGTCCGCGGCAGATTCCAGGCTGGCGGCGATCTTCTCGTCCGGCCCGGTGCTTGCGGCCGCAAGGTGCCATGCCGCTCGGTCAGGCTCGATGCTCAGGGTCTGGGCCAGGGCCAGGTGCGCTGCCTGACGCTGGACCTGATCCGAGGCCTGGGGAATCGCCGAGCGCATCAGCGGATGCCGGAAGACGATCTTGCCGGCGTCGATCTCGATCAACCCCGCCTCGACCGCAGGACTCAGAACCGCGACCCCGACGGTGGTCCCGAGGGCCGAGCCAGCCGCCTCGAACATTTCGGCCAGGGCGTCGCCATCGTTGAGTGAGGCAACCAACAGGGCGATCCGGGTCTCGGTCGGCAACGAGGCCACCCGAGCGCCGAAGGTCTGCTCGAGCCGGACGCTCAGCGGCAAAGTGGCCGTCAGCAACGAGTCGGCGTTCGCAGTACCGGGGAGTTCCGTGAGGGCGAGCGGATTGCCGGCCGCGGCGGTGAGTAGCCGGGCTGCCATCGCCTCACCGAGGTCGGGAGAAACCGCGCTGAGCAGCGCTGCGGCGGCTTCGTCGGTCAGCCGGTCGACCTGCAGCAACGGCAGGCCGGCGGCGTCGAGGCTGGACGGGACTCCGTCGCGCAGAGCGGCGATCAGCACGATCGGCTCGGACTCGAGCCGACGGGTCACGAACGCGAGCACGTCGGCGCTGGCCTGATCGAGCCAGTGCGCGTCATCGGCCACGAGCACCAGTGGCTTGTCAGCCGCGGCCTCGGAGAGCAGGTTCAGGACAGCCAGGCCGACCAGGTAAACCGCCGGCGTCGCGCCGTCAGCCAGCCCCATGGCAGTCCTGAGCGCCTCGCGCTGGGGTCCTGGGAGGGCGTCAATCCCCGATCTGAGCGGATGAACCAGTTGCTGGAGACCGGCATACGGCAGATGCTGCTCAGCTTCCGCCCCGGCCATGCTGACCACCCGCACGCCGTCACTCGACGCGAGATCGATCACCTCGGCAAGGAGCGCCGACTTCCCGATCCCGGCCTCACCCCGGACGAGCAGCGCCCCGCCCCGCTCACGAGCACCGCCGACGAACGCGGCCAGCCGCTCCGACTCAAGCCCGCGCCCGAACAACGGCAGCCGTGCCGCGCCGCCGACCTCGGGCATCGTCCGCCCCCTCCGTGACTCGCCGTCTGCTGCCGTAGAGCAGGCTAGAGCACTTCCCCGACATCACTGTTTGGTTGAGACGCCGGCGAGATCGACGGCAGCGGGTAGCCGGCCGTCGCGCTGCGCACGGCCGGCTCCGTTGGCGTCGTGAGTACGGTGCGGTCAGGCGAGTGCTTTGGCCTTCAGGGATTCGTACTCCGTCTGCGTGATCGTTCCGGCATCGAGCAGCGCCTTGGCGCTGGCGATCTGATCGGCCGGGGCCTGGGAAGTGCCTGCGACCTGCTGGATGTACTTGTCCTGCTCGGCTTGGCGCTGAGCAACCGCCTTCACCTGCCGCTCGGTCATGCTCCGGCCGCGAACGATGAGATAGATCAGCGCGCCCACCCACGGCACGAAGATGAGCAGGATCGCCCAACCGGCCTTCGCCCAGCCACTGAGGGATCTGTCGCCGAACAGGTCGAACAGGCAGCGGAACCACACCACCAGTGCCGCGATCCAGATGAAGAACCAGAAACTCCACAACAGAACTTCCCCGAAGTCATTCGTGATTGCGTCCATGGTCGTTCCTTCACGAGGTCGGTCCACGCGTCGTCCAGTGAGCGCCGCGTCTCAGCGTCCCAGAGGGCGTCGGTGACCGCCAGTGGTCACGAACCAATGGTTTGCACCAAATCACACCGGCCGCGCACAGCCATCAGGGCGTGGTCTTCGGACCTTGACCGAGGCCCCGAAACGAGAAATGCCTCCCGATCTGCTGATCGAGAGGCTTCTGAAGCTGGATTCTGGTGCGCCCCCGGCAGGATTCGAACCTGCGCACCCGCCTCCGGAGGGCGGTGCTCTATCCCCTGAGCTACGGGGGCTCAGGAACGAGCAGAACAGTAGCAGGAAACCCGGCCAGGTCCCGAACCGGGGAGACCCTGAACCGCCCCTGGCTCATCCGCGCGGTGGGATCAACCGTGGGTACCGGACCGTCATAGTGGTCGTAGGTTCAAGCACCGAAAGGATCTCTCATGGCTACCACCTTGGTCCGTTCGTCCAGTGATCGCTGGATCGGCGGTGTCTGCGCCGGGCTGGCTCGCAGGTTCGGGATCAAGCCGAGCTTGATGCGGCTCATCTTCGTCGTCAGCTGCATCCTGCCCGGCCCGCAGTTCCTGATCTACATCGTGCTCTGGATCCTGATGCCGTCGGAGGACTGAGCACCCGGGCATGAAAACCTGCTCCCCATGAGAGTGGGTACCCGGCGCCGGGCGAGCGCGTTGGCGGCCGCCGTCGCGGTGGGCCTGCTGCCCGTGGTGAGCGGCTGCCAGGTCGGTCCGGCGCCGCCCGGGCAGGCGGAGATCAGGTCCGGTCCGCCGCCGTGGGACGCGCCGCGGGACGCCGTGTCGTACATCGACAAGGCCGGCTTCGAGCGGTTGCCCCTCGACTTCAGCGGCCCGGCGCCGTACACGGTGAAGGTCGCGATCACGGTCGACGGAGCCGGAGTACAGATCCCGGCGGGCATCGGCGTCGACCGGGTCCGGGCCGAGCAGGCCGCGATCCACACGCACGCCACGGACGGTGTCGTCTACGTCGAGGCCAAGACGAAGGCCGAGCGGCCGACCCTGAAGCAGTTCTTCGAGCTCTGGGGCGTCCGGTACGACGGCAAGTGCCTGGGCGAGGCGTGCTCGTCGGTCACCGTCCGGGTCGACGGCCGGCCGGCTCCCTGGGACACCAAACTCTCCCGCGAGAGCCTGATCCAGGTGGAAGCCACCGGCTGATGGCAGGAACCTGCTGGTCTCCGGCCAGAGCGCCATCCTCCGCTTGCCCCCCGCCTGACCTGCGCTTGGGTGCCTGCCGTACCGGGCTGTGGATACTGAGTCAAGGGTTCGGCGCCGGGGCCATTAGGCTGGGCCGGTGACTCCGGAACAGCTCGCTGAGAAGATCCTGCAGGCCCTGACCGCGCTCGTCGACGACGGCACCATCACTGTCGACGGCGGGTTGCCGGGCGAGCTGAAGGTCGAGCGACCCAAGAACCCCGAGCACGGGGACTACGCGACCAACGTGGCGATGCAGCTCGGCAAGCGCTCCGGCATGCCGCCGCGGCAGTTCGCGGAACTGCTCGCCGCCAGGCTGACGGACGACGAGGCGATCACGGCGGTGGAGATCGCCGGACCGGGCTTCATCAACATCCGGGTCGCCGCCGATGCCCAGGGCAAGATCGCCGCCTCGATCGTGGAGGCCGGCCCGCAGTACGGCAGCAGTGACTCGCTCAAGGGCCAGGCGATCAACCTCGAGTTCATCTCCGCCAACCCGACCGGCCCGCTGCACCTCGGCCATACCCGCTGGGCGGCCGTCGGCGACGCGCTGGCCCGGGTGCTGAACGCGGCCGGCGCCGTCGTCACCCGCGAGTTCTACGTGAACGACCGCGGTGCCCAGATGGACAAGTTCGGCGCCTCCCTGAAGGCCGCGGCGCACGGCGAGCCGATCCCGGAGGACGGCTACCACGGCGAGTACATCAACGACCTGGCGAAGCAGATCGTCGCCGAGGTGCCGGACATCACCAAGCTGCCGGAGGACGAGCAGCTGGTCGCGTTCCGCGAGGCGGGGTACGAGCGTCAGCTCAAGGAGCAGCAGAGCCAGCTCGAGCACTTCCGGACCAAGTTCGACGTCTGGACGTCCGAGCGCAGCCTGCACGACCAGGACGGGGTCGGACACGCGATCGAGAAGCTCCGCGAGCAGGGCCACCTCTACGAGGCCGACGACGCCCTGTGGATGCGCACCACCGACTTCACCGACGACAAGGACCGGGTGCTGATCCGGTCCAACGGCGAGCCGACGTACTTCGCCTCCGACGCCGCGTACTACGTGAACAAGCGTGAGCGCGGCTTCGAGGTGGCGATCTACCTGCTCGGCGCGGACCACCACGGGTACGTGAACCGCCTGAAGGCGATCGCCGCCTGCGCGGGTGACGACCCCGAGCACAACATCGAGATCCTGATCGGCCAGCTGGTGAAGATCCTCAAGAACGGCGAGGAGATGAAGCTGTCGAAGCGGGCCGGCACGATCGTCACGCTCGCCGAGCTGGTCGAGGAGAGCGGCGTCGACCCGCTGCGGTACACGCTGTGCCGCTACCCGGTGGACTCGCCGCTGACGCTGGACATCGAGGAGATGACCCGGCAGGTCAGCGAGAACCCGGTGTACTACGTGCAGTACGCGCACGCCCGGCTCGCCTCGATCCTGCGCAACGCGGACGATCTGGGGATCAAGCTGGACGAGTTCGATCCCGGCCTGCTCAGCCACGAGCGCGAGGGCGACCTGCTCCGGGCGCTCGCCGAGTTCCCGCGCGTGGTTGCCACCGCGGCCGAGCTGCGCGAGCCGCACCGGATCGCCCGGTATCTCGAGGACACCGCCTCGGCGTTCCACAAGTTCTACGACAGCTGCCGGGTGCTGCCGCGCGGCGACGAGGAGGTCGAGCCGGTGCACAAGGCTCGCCTGACCCTGGTGGGCGCCACCAGGACGGTTCTCGCCAACGGGCTCGACCTGCTCGGCGTCTCCGCCCCGGAGCGGATGTGAGGACGCGCGAGGCGCGGACCGGCCAGGCCGAGGCGGGGTATCCCCGACCGTCCTGGTTGCGTCCTCCGGAGGACGTCAACGACCTCGTCCCGCAACTGTGGTCGTCGACCGCGACCAAGAACGCCGACGGCGCGCTCGAAGTGGGCGGCGTCGACGTGCGCGAACTGGTTGCGGAGCACGGCACCCCGGCCTACCTGCTCGACGAAGCGGACTTCAGGGCTCGGGCCCGCGCGTTCCGCGAAGGTTTCAAGGACTTCGCCGTCTACTACGGCGGCAAGGCGTTCCTGTGCACGACGGTGGTGCGTTGGGTGATGGAGGAGGGACTCAACCTCGACATCTGCTCAGGTGGTGAGCTTGCTGTCGCCCTCCGGGCCGGCGCGGATCCGAAGAGATTGGGGTTCCACGGCAACAACAAGTCCGAGGCCGAGCTGGCTCGCGCACTCGACGCGGGTGTCGGGCGGATCATCGTCGACTCGTTCCACGAGATCGAGCGGCTGACCCGGCTCGCCGCGGAGCGCGGCGTGGTGGCGCCGGTGATGGTCCGGGTGACCGCGGGTATCGAGGCGCACACCCACGCCTACATCGCGACCGCGCACCAGGACCAGAAGTTCGGCTTCCCGATCACCACCGGCGACGCGTTCGATGCCGTTGCCCGGATCAACGAAACGGCGGAGCTGGAGCTGCTCGGGCTGCACTCCCACATCGGTTCGCAGATCTTCGACTCGTCCGGGTTCGAGATGGCCGCCCGGCGGCTGATCGCCTTGCACGCAAGGGTTTCCGACGAGCTCGGCGTGGACATGCCGGAGCTCGACCTGGGCGGCGGATTCGGCATCGCCTACACCACTCAGGACGATCCGTCCGACCCGGCCCAGCTGGCCACCGAGCTCGGCAAGATCGTCGAGCACGAGTGCAAGGCGCTCGACCTCGCGGTGCCGAAGCTGTCGATCGAGCCGGGGCGGGCGATCGTCGGACCGGCGGTGTGCACGGTCTACACCGTCGGCACCACCAAGGAGGTGGCGCTCGACTTCGGCGAGTCCCGCACCTACGTGTCCGTCGACGGCGGGATGAGCGACAACATCCGCACCGCCCTGTACGACGCGGACTACTCCTGCACACTCGCCAGCCGGTACTCCGACGAGGGCCCCACGTTGTCCCGGGTGGTCGGCAAGCACTGCGAGTCCGGTGACGTCGTGGTGAAGGACGAGTTCCTGCCCGCCGACGTCGCCCCGGGCGACCTGGTCGCCGTACCGGGGACCGGGGCCTACTGCAGGTCGATGGCGAGCAACTACAACCACGTACCGCGGCCACCGGTGATCGCGGTCAAGGACGGTCGGACGCGCGTCGTCGTACGCCGTGAGACCGAGGACGACATGCTCAGCCTGGACATGGGGGCGGAATGACCGAGAACGCGGACAAGCCGCTCGTGGAAGAGAAGCAGCCGCTCAAGGTGGCGCTGCTCGGGTGCGGCGTGGTCGGCACCGAGGTGGTCCGGATCCTCACCGAGCGCGCCGACGACCTGGCCGCCCGGGTCGGCGCGCCGCTGGAGATCGCGGGCATCGCGGTCCGCCGGGCCGGCCGGACCCGGGACATCGCGGTCGACCCCGCGCTGATCACCACCGACGCGCAGGCGCTCGTCTCGCGCGGCGACCTGGACCTGGTGATCGAGGTGATCGGCGGCATCGAGCCCGCCCGCGGCCTGATCCTGACCGCGCTGGAGAACGGCGCCTCGGTGATCACCGCGAACAAGGCCCTGCTCGCCGAGGACGGCCCGACGCTCTTCGCCGCCGCTGAGAAGTACGAGCGCGACCTGTACTTCGAGGCCGCCGTGGCCGGTGCGATCCCGATCCTGCGGCCGTTGCGTGAGTCGCTGGCCGGTGACGACGTGGTCCGTGTGATGGGCATCGTGAACGGCACCACGAACTACATCCTCGACAAGATGGACTCCACCGGCGCCGGCTTCGACGAGGCGCTGGAGGAGGCCCAGGCCCTCGGGTATGCCGAGGCCGATCCGACGGCCGACATCGAGGGCTTCGACGCCGCGGCCAAGGCGGCGCTGCTGGCCAGTCTGGCCTTCCACACCAGGGTTTCCATCGCCGACGTGCACCGCGAGGGCATCACCGAGGTGTCCGCGACGGACATCGCCTCGGCCCGGGAAATGGGCTGCGTGGTGAAGTTCCTGGCGATCTGCGAGCTGGACGAGGCGAGCGACTCGGTCGGCGCCCGGGTTTACCCGGCGATGATCCCGCTGAGTCATCCGCTAGCGTCCGTCCGGGACGCCTACAACGCCGTGTTCGTGGAATCCAAAGCGGCCGGCCAGCTGATGTTCTATGGTCGTGGTGCCGGCGGGGCCCCGACGGCCAGTGCTGTCCTCGGGGATCTGGTGTCCGCCGCGCGCAACCGGCTCAAGGGTGTGCCGGGGGTCGGCGAGTCGTCGTACACCCAGCGGGCAGCCCGTCCGATGGGTGCCACCATGACCCGCTACCACGTGTCGCTGGACGTGGCCGACAAGGCCGGTGTGCTGGCGGCGGTGGCCCACGCCTTCGCGGAGCACGACGTGTCGATCCAGACCGTCCGCCAGGAGGGCAGGGGTGGTGACGCACAACTCGTCGTGGTCACACACACCGCCACCGACGCCGCGTTGTCCGCGACCGTGGAAGCCCTGCGCGACATGGACATCGTCCGCGAAGTCAGCAGTGTCATGCGGGTTGAAGGAGACTGATCGCAATGGCGAACCAGCGGCCACACCAGTGGCGAGGCGTGATCGAGGAATACCGCGACCGGTTGCCGGTCTCGACGGACACCCCGGTGGTCACGCTCGGCGAGGGCGGTACGCCGCTGGTGGCCGCGCAATGGCTGAGCGAGAAGACCAACTGCGAGGTCTGGCTCAAGGTCGAGGGCAACAACCCGACCGGCTCGTTCAAGGACCGCGGCATGACGGTGGCGATCTCGCTGGCCGCGCAGGCCGGTGACAAGGCCGTCGTCTGCGCCTCCACCGGGAACACCTCCGCCTCAGCCGCGGCGTACGCGGTGCGGGCCGGTTTGTTGCCGTTGGTGCTGATCCCGGCCGGCCGGATCGCCAAGGGCAAGCTCGCGCAGGCGATCGTGCACGGCGCGCAACTGGTGTCGATCGACGGCGGCTTCGACGACTGCCTGCGGATCGTGCGCGAGCTCGGCAAGCACTACCCGGTCGCGCTGGTGAACTCGGTGAACCCGGTCCGGCTGGAAGGCCAGAAGACCGCGGCGTTCGAGGTCTGCGACGCGCTCGGCGACGCCCCGGATCTGCACGTGCTCCCGGTCGGCAATGCCGGCAACATCGCGGCGTACTGGAAGGGCTATTCGGAGTACAAGAAGGACAAGATCTCCTCGAAAACCCCGCAGATGTGGGGTTTCCAGGCCGAGGGCGCCGCGCCGATCGTGCGCGGTGCGATCGTCGAGCACCCCGACACGGCGGCCACCGCGATCCGCGTCGGCAACCCTGCCTCGTGGACGCTGGCCGAAGCCGCCCGGGACGAGTCGGGTGGCCGGATCGAGGCCGTCTCGGACGACCAGATCCTCTCCGCGCAGCGCGAACTCGCCGCTCGTGAAGGGGTCTTCGTCGAGCCCGCCTCGGCTGCCGGCGTGGCCGGTCTGCTCGCGACGAAGGCCGCCGGTCGGCTCGATGGCGGCCTGACCGTGGTGATCACCGTCACAGGTCACGGCCTGAAGGACATCGACACCGCCCTTGCCTATGCGCCTCCCGTGGAGGCTCCCGTGACCCCGGCGGACACGGACGCGGTGGCGCGCGTCGCGGGACTGGCCTGAGATGACCGTCCGGGTCCGCGTCCCGGCGACCAGCGCGAACCTAGGCCCCGGCTTCGACGCCTTCGGCCTCGCCCTGACCTTGTACGACGAACTGACGGTGACCCCGGGTGGTTCCGGCGTCACCGTGGAGGTTGTCGGGCCAGGGGAGGGCGAGGTGGCGCTGGACGAGTCCCATCTGGTGGTCCGCGCGATCCGCGCCGGGCTGGAGTCGCTCGGCGCTGCGGTGCCCGGGTTCACCCTGCGCTGCGAGAACCGCATTCCGCACGGCCGCGGCCTGGGATCTTCGTCGGCAGCGATCGTCGGAGGCTTGGCCGCCTCCTACGGCTTGACCGGTACGCCGCTCGACCGAGACCAGGTGGTGTCGCTCGCCCATCAGCTCGAGGGACACCCGGACAATGTGGCGGCCAGTGCGCTCGGTGGTTTCACCATCGCCTGGACCGAAGGGGATGCCGGGCGGGCTGTGCGGTTGGAGCCGGTCGAAGGGTTGTCGGCCGTGGCGTATGTGCCGCAGACGCGAGTTCTGACGAAGGCGGCTCGCGGGTTGCTGCCTGACGTAGTACCGCATGGTGACGCGGCGGCCAACGCCGGGAAGGCGGCGTTGCTCGTGGCTGCGTTGACGAATCGGCCCGATCTGCTGATGACGGCGACGGAGGATCGGCTGCACCAGGAGTACCGGGAGCCGGCCATGCCGGAGAGCCTCGCCCTTGTCCAGAAATTGCGGGGGAGTGGCCTGCCGGCGGTCATCAGCGGAGCCGGTCCGACGGTGCTCGTGCTGGGCGGCCCAGGTGGAACCTCTGCGGCGTCCGCGCCGGAGCCACCGGACGGCTGGTCGCGCTATGACCTGGGCATTGATCCAGTCGGCGTACAGGTCTGGTCCGGAGCGGTCTGAGGCGGAGATCGGGTGAGCCAGGAATTATCGGTTCGGAACACGCGTTATACCCCTCGAGTCACCAGAACGACCCTCAGTGGTGCTAGTCTCGACTCACCCGATCCCCTCCAGGTGATCGGCGAACTCTCGCCGCAATCGGGCTTAGCTCCCGGCACCCAGGTGTACGTGGCGTCTCCCAGTGAAGGACTTGCGCCGCCTGCGCCGGAGATTTCCGGGGGAACCCAGATTCAGCGAGAGCCGCCACTTTATGCCCGCGTCGCCGTTTCGTCGGTCGCGGGAGATGATTCCGGGCGATGAGCCTTCTGGACATCGTCCATCCGTGTGGGAAGGACCTCACGTGACAGAAACTGTTGAAGCCTCCAACGGAGCCGACGCATCGTCGGCCCCGGGCACCGACGCGACGGCTACCGCCGCGACGCGTCGCCGCAAGACCGGAGGCGGCCTCGAGGGCATGCTGCTCCCCGAGCTCAAGCAGCTCGCCGGGACGCTCGGCATCAAGGGCACCGGCGCTCTGCGCAAGGGCCAGCTGATCGAGGCGATCAAGGCTGCCCAGACGGGCGGCGGCTCGACGGGCGGTTCCCGCTCGCGTTCGAGCCAGCCGACGCTCGACGAGGCGGCCGCGGAGCCTGAGGTGCGCTCTCCGAGCGCCGAGGCTCCCGCTCAGGACACCCCGCAGCGCACCGGCAGCCGCCGGACCCGCGCGGCCGCCGTACAGACCGGGGCCGCCGAGCAGAATGGCGCCACCACTCCGGCCATCGAAGCGCCGGCGGCGCAGAACGGCTCCACTCCGTCCGAGACCGTCCAGGTCCCGGAGAAGGCAGCCGAGCAGGCCTCAGAGCAGACCTCAGAGCAGAGCTCCGACCGTGGTGCCGAGAGCCGCGCCGACCGTGGCGACGGGAACCGCGACCGCAACCGTGGCCGCGACAACCAGCGCACCGAGAACCGCGACAACCGTGACGGCGCCCAGACCCGGGACGGCCGTGACGGCCAGAACCGCGACGGCGCTCAGAACCGCGATGGCGCTCAGAACCGCGACGGTCAGCGGGACAACCAGCGCGGCGACCGCACCGACGGCGGGCAGAACCGCGACGGTCGCGACGGTCAGAACCGCAACGACGGCCGGGCCGATCAGCGCAACGACGGTGGCCGGGACAACCGCGGCGACAGCCGTGGTGACAACCGGGACCGGCAGAGCGACCGTGGCGAGGAGGGCGACGGCCGTCGCCGTCGCCGCCGGGGCCGCGATCGTGACCGGGGTGGCCGCGACACGGGTGGTCGCGACACCGGGCGTGACAGTGGCCGCAACCGCGGCCGCAGCGAGCGCTTCGAGCCGGAGCCGACGATCAGCGAGGACGACGTCCTGGTCCCGGCCGCGGGCATCCTCGACGTGCTCGACAACTACGCCTTCGTCCGGACCAGCGGCTACCTGCCCGGCCCGAACGACGTGTACGTCGCGCTGTCGATGGTGAAGCGCTACGGCCTGCGCAAGGGTGACGCGATCACCGGCGCGGTGAAGCAGCCGTCGGATGGCGAGCGCAAGGAGAAGTTCAACCCGCTGGTCCGGATCGACACCGTCAACGGGTCGGACCCCGAGGTCGCCAAGCAGCGTCAGGACTTCAACAAGCTGACCCCGCTGTACGCGACGGAGCGGCTCCGCCTGGAGACCGAGCCGAACATCCTCACCACCCGGATCGTCGACATCGTCAGCCCGATCGGCAAGGGCCAGCGCGGCCTGATCGTGTCGCCGCCGAAGGCCGGTAAGACGATGGTGCTGCAGGCGCTGGCGAACGCGATCACCACGAACAACCCCGAAGTACACCTGATGGTCGTGCTGGTGGACGAGCGGCCCGAAGAGGTCACCGACATGCAGCGCACGGTCAAGGGTGAGGTCATCGCCTCCACCTTCGACCGGCCGGCCGACGACCACACCACGGTCGCGGAACTGGCGATCGAGCGGGCCAAGCGCCTGGTCGAGCTGGGTCACGACGTGGTCGTGCTGCTCGACTCGATCACCCGCCTGGGCCGGGCGTACAACATCGCGGCACCGGCCAGCGGCCGGATCCTGTCCGGTGGTGTCGACTCCTCGGCGCTGTACCCGCCGAAGCGGTTCTTCGGCGCGGCCCGCAACATCGAGGACGGCGGCTCGCTGACCATCCTCGCCACCGCGCTGATCGAGACCGGCTCCAAGATGGACGAGGTCATCTTCGAGGAGTTCAAGGGCACCGGCAACATGGAGCTGAGGCTCCGCCGCGAGTTCGCCGACCGCCGGATCTTCCCGGCCATCGACGTGGTCGCCTCCGGTACCCGCCGCGAGGAACTCCTGATGAGCAAGGACGAGACCCAGGTCGTCTGGAAGCTCCGCCGGGTGCTGTCCGCACTCGACGGCCAGGCGGCCCTGGAACTCCTGATCGGCAAGCTCAAGGAGAGCAAGTCGAACATCGAGTTCCTCCTCCAGGTCAACAAAACCACCCCCAGCACCGGCGGCGGCCGCAACACCGACGACGGCAACTGAGGCAGCTTTTAGTAGTAGAAACGGTCCGCCCGGGTTTCTCCGGGCGGACCGTTTCCTGTTCCTGTACGTCGGGCATCTACCTGCACCTGCGCCTGCGATGAGCCACCCCGTGAGGGTTGATCCATTGCAACCGGACCTACGTGCGCCAACCACAGCCCCCGCGGTACCCCGGATTCGTCAGTCTGGGCCGGCCCATGGCAGAATCGTCTGTTGGTTCCGGTTCACGTTCGTGACGTGCGGGCGACCCGGGCCGCCTTGACTCGAGGAGATCCATGAAGAGCGACATCCACCCGAACTACGTGGCGACCAAGGTGACCTGCACCTGTGGCGCGACGTTCGAGACGCACTCGACCGCGGAGAACGGCGTGATCCACGCCGACGTCTGCTCCCAGTGCCACCCGTTCTACACCGGCAAGCAGAAGATCCTTGACACCGGTGGCCGGGTCGCCCGGTTCGAGAAGCGGTACGCCAAGAAGTAGCGACTTTCCGGCGCCGGTCCACGATCCCTCACGGGTTCGGGGACCGGCGCCGTTGCGTTGTCCGGGTTCACTGGTTCACGA
The DNA here is from genome assembly GCF_042657745.1 of Kribbella qitaiheensis. Classification (GTDB taxonomy): domain Bacteria; phylum Actinomycetota; class Actinomycetes; order Propionibacteriales; family Kribbellaceae; genus Kribbella; species Kribbella qitaiheensis. The sequence continues at coordinate 24,577 of NZ_JBHSKE010000015.1, forward strand.
GTCGCAAGGTCAGAGAGAGGGTGCGGGGCATGTTCGAGGCGGTGCAGACGCTGAAGGCGGAGTACGCCAAGCTGGAACGCCGGCTGGCGGATCCGGAGCTGCATTCCGACCAGGGCAACGCGCGCAAGGTCGGCAAGCGGTACGCCGCGCTGGCGCCGGTGGTCCGGACCTATGACGAGTGGTTGCAGACCGCCGACGACATCGAGGCGGCCCGCGAGCTCGCGCACGAGGACCCGTCCTTCGCGGAGGAGGCCACCAAGCTCGAGCATCGGCGCGAGGAGCTTGCCGAGAAGCTGCAGGTTCTGCTGGTGCCGCGCGACCCGAGCGACGACAAGGACGCGATCCTCGAGATCAAGGCCGGCGAGGGTGGCGACGAGTCCGCGCTGTTCGCGGGTGACCTGCTGAAGATGTACCTGAAGTACGCCGAGTCGCAGAACTGGAAGACCGAAGTACTGGATTCGGCGGAGTCGGATCTCGGTGGCTACAAGTCGATCACCGTCGCCGTGAAGGCCAAGGGGACTCCCGAGCCGGGCGAAGCGCCGTACGCGAAGCTGAAGTTCGAGGGCGGCGTGCACCGGGTGCAGCGGGTGCCGGTGACGGAGTCGCAGGGGCGGATCCACACCTCGGCGGCCGGCGTGCTGGTGCTGCCCGAGGCGGAGGACGTCGACGTCGAGATCGACCCGAACGACCTGCGCATCGACGTGTTCCGGTCGTCCGGGCCGGGCGGGCAGAGCGTCAACACGACCGACTCGGCAGTGCGGATCACGCATATCCCGACCGGGATCGTCGTCTCGATGCAGAACGAGAAGTCCCAGCTGCAGAACCGCGAACAGGCCATGCGCGTACTGCGCTCGCGGCTGCTCGCCGCTGCTCAGGAAGCCGCCGACCAGGAGGCGTCCGACGCCCGCCGGCTGCAGATCCGGACGGTGGACCGGTCGGAGCGGGTTCGCACGTACAACTTCCCGGAGAACCGGTTCTCGGACCACCGGGTCGGCTACAAGGCGCACAACCTGGACCAGGTGCTTGGTGGGGACCTGGCGCCGGTAATCCAGGCGCTCACCGAGGCTGATCTGGCGGCACGTCTCGAGGCTGTCGACTCGCAGTGAGTACTCGCACCTTGCTGGCGGAGGCTACGGCTCGGTTGGCCGAGGCTGGAGTGGCGTCGCCCGACTATGACGCGGCTGAGCTGCTTGCGCACGTGACAGGTAGCAGCCGGCTTCAGCTTGCGCTTGTTGAGCCGACAGCCGAGCAGGAGGCGCAGTACGCAGTACTGGTGGGTCGGCGGGCGCAGCGGGAGCCGTTGCAGCATCTGACTGGTACTGCGGCGTTTCGGTATCGGGAGCTTGCTGTTGGGCCGGGGGTGTTCGTGCCGCGGCCTGAGACTGAGGTGCTCGTGGGGTGGATTCTCGACCGGTTGGTTGGGGTTGAGGCGCCGCTGGTGGTGGATCTTTGCAGTGGTTCTGGGGCTATTGCTGGTGCGGTTGCTACTGAGCGGCCGGATAGCACGGTGCATGCGGTTGAGTTGTCGCCGGAGGCTTGTGTCTGGGCTCGCCGGAATTTGGCGGGGACGGGGGCGACGCTGCATGAGGGGGATATCGACGGGTGTCTGCCGGAGTTGAATGGGATGGTGGACGCGGTGATCTCGAATCCGCCGTACATCCCTTTGACTGCTTGGGAATCGGTGACAGCGGAGGTCCGCGATCATGACCCGGCGCTGGCTTTGTGGTCGGGGGATGACGGGTTGGATGAGATCAAGGTCGTGGCAGCGACTGCGGGGCGTTTGCTGAAGCCTGGCGGCTGGTTCGGCTGCGAACACGCCGACGTCCAGGGCGAATCAGCCCCCGCCGTCTTCACCTCCACAACCCTCTTCACCGAAATCCGAGACCAACAAGACCTATCCGGCCGCCCCCGCTTCACCACCGGCCGCCGAATCTGACTCCCGCCCCCGGCCGGCGTCCGGGAGAGCGCACACCAACCTCCCGCCCCACAGTGTGCTGTCGGCCGCCCGCTGACGGGCTGTTCGCCGGCTGGCGCCTTGCTAGCCGCCAGCCGGCGGACAACCTGCCAGCGAAAGCCTTCGCTGACGCGCGCCTCGCGCTCTCGCCTGGACGACTACTCGTAGACGACGAATTCGGGGCGGGGTTTTAGGGAGAGGACTTGGGCGGGGGTCATCAGGGGGCCTTGGCGGGTGTCCTCCTGGTAGAAGAGTTTGAAGCCGGCGTGGGTGCCTGGGGGGAGGGTGGGGGTTAGTTTGCGCCAGGTGGTTTCTTTGTCGACTCGGTGGCCGATGCCGTCTACGGATTTGATGGTGACTACGCCGGGGTGGGGTTTGAGGGCGCGTCCGTTCGTGAGGATCCGGACCGAGAGTTGGTGGAAGACGAAGACCTTCTCGGGGAGCTTGTTCTTCGTCACCAGGGTGGAGAGGTAGGCGGCGATGGTGTTCAGTTCGGTGCCGGTGGTGTGGCCGAAGACTCGGCCGGGGACCTGGGTGGGGCCTACTGCCCATTCGGGGTCGAAGGCGAGGCCTACGTCGGGTTCGTCGAGCCAGCGTTCCAGGCGTTTCACCTCGTCCACGATCTTGGCGCGGCCGGGCTGGACGTCGAGGAGCAGCAACATGCGGTGTTTGCGAGCGACCGTCAGGTAGTTCTGGATGTCGGCGTCCGAGGTGCGGGTGCGGTACTTGCCGTCGGGGCCGGGGTGGCCGTTCGCGACCACGGCGATGAGTTCCATCACCGGCTGCGGGGTTCGGCCGGCGGCGTAGGACTTCGACAGCTTCTCGAGCCGGGCCGCCTTCGCTTCGAGGTTGCTGTCGAGCTGGCCGAGCGCGGGCGAACCGGGCAGGCCGACGTACCCGACCAGTTGGTACTTCGGGAAGATTCGCCGGCCGCCGCGGGGGAGTTCGCCGTCAGCGGCCGCCGCAGGAGTTGGAGTGGTGGACGGCTTCGGCGTCGGCGTTGGCTGGGCGGCTGGAGCCGGCGGTGTGGGCGCCGGCACGTCGCTGCAGCTGGTCAGCGCTGCCAGCAGCATCAACACGGCTGCGGTGGCGACTGGAGCCTTGCTCGGAACGACCATCGGACCAGGGAACCACGCTGCGCCAATCAAGCCACATCAAGGCGTGTCAGCCAGCCGCCCCTGATCCGCCGGTGCCCCAGACCGTCAGACCTCGGTACTGCGGGCCGTCAGCTCTGGGCCAGGTAGTCGTCGATCTCGGTGAGCAGCGCGGTCTTCACCGAGTCCTCGGCGAAGGACACCCGCACGGCCGTCCGGGCGAGCTCGGCCGCGCCGGCTTCGTCGAGGTCCAGCAGGCCGGCGGCGACGGCGTACTCGTTGACCAGGTCGGTCCCGAACATCGGCGGGTCGTCGGAGTTGATCGTGACGACCAGCCCCGCCTCGACCATCGCCCGCAGCGGGTGCTCCTCGTACGACGCGACCGCGCGGGTGGCGAGGTTCGACGTCGGGCTGACCTCCAGCGGGATCCGGTGCTCGCCCAGGTAGTCGACCAGTGCCGGGTCCTGCATCGCGGACGTGCCGTGGCCGATGCGCTCCGCCTTCAGCACTCGCACCGCGTCCCAGATCGTCTCGGGCCCGGTGGTCTCGCCCGCGTGCGGCACGCTGTGCAGACCAACGGCCCGCGCGGCATCGAAGTACGGCGCGAACTGCGGCCGCGGTACGCCGATCTCCGGGCCGCCGAGTCCGAAGGCGACCAGGCCGTCGGGGCGGATCTCGGTCGCGATCCGGGTGGTCTCGATCGCCGCGGGGATCCCGCTCTCGCCGGGGATGTCGAAGATCCAGCGCAACGTCACGCCGAGTTCCTTCTCCGCCGCGGTCCGGGCGTCCTCGATCGCCTCGCAGAACGCCTCGGGCGCGATTCCCCGCTGGACCGACGTGTACGGCGTGACCGTGAGCTCGGAGTACCGGATGTTCTGCGCGGCCATCTCACGGGCGATCTCAAAGGTCAGCAGCCGTACGTCGTCGGGCGTGCTGACCAGGTCGACCACGGTCAGGTAGACGTCGATGAACTTCGCGAAGTCGGTGAAGGTGAAGTACTCCGCCAGCGCGGCCGCGTCGGCCGGAACGGGGGAGTCGGGGTGTCGCGCGGCCAGCTCGGCCACGATCCGCGGCGACGCCGATCCGACGTGGTGGACATGCAGTTCGGCCTTCGGCAAACCGGTCAGGAACTCCCGCGACAAAGTCATGGCCGGGATCTTATGCAGCACTCCGGCCGGGCGGCGCGGAAGCTGACAATCATTTGTCAGGAGTCTGTTCCGTGGGCCTGTGGACAGCCCGGCTGGAGTGCGGGGCCCCGCGGGTGGCACGATGCACTGCGTGAGCGAGCGCTTTGACTTCACCGGTGACGAGCTGGCACCGGCCTACCGTGCGGCCGTGGATGCCATCGAGGCCGGCGACCTGGTGGTCCTGCCGACGGACACCGTGTACGGGATCGCTGCCGACGCCTTCAAGGCCGACGCGGTGCAGCGGCTGCTGGACGCGAAGGGTCGCGGCCGGGACATGCCCCCGCCTGTGCTGATCTCGGTGGTCGAGTCGCTGGACGCGCTCGCCACCGACGTGCCGGAAGCGGGCCGGAAGCTGTGCGAGGCGTTCTGGCCCGGACCGCTGACGGTGATCTGCCACGCGCAGACGTCGCTGATGTGGGACCTGGGGGACACCCAGGGGACCGTCGCGCTCCGGGTGCCGGATCACGAGAACACCCGCGAACTGCTGTCCCGCACGGGCCCGCTGGCGGTCAGCTCGGCCAACCTGAGCGGTCAGCCGGCGGCGCTGGACGTGTACGACGCCGAGGCGCAGTTGCTCGACTCGGTCGCGGTCTTCCTCGATGGGGGAGCCGTCACCGGCGGCGAGCCGTCCACGATCGTCGACCTGACCGGCGACGTGCCGCACGTGGTCCGCATCGGCGCCCTGTCGATGGCGCAGATCCGCGAGATCGTCCCCGAGGCGACCACCGACCTCGAGCCGGACGAGAAGCCCGACACCGAGGACGAGCCAACCGAACCGCAGCCCGAGGCGTCCAAGCTGGAGACGACGGACAACGAGCCCGCCGAGGACAAGCCGGTAGACGACCTGCCCACCGCCGACGAGAAGCCGGTGGACGAGAAGCCGGCCGACGAGAAGCCGGTGGACGAGAAGCCGCTGGACGACGAGAAGCCGGCCGAAGTGAAGCCTGTGGACGAGAAGACCGATGTGAGGCCTGCGGACTAGTGCGCGAGTACCTGCTGGTCCTGTTCGTGGCGATGGCCACGACCTTCCTGCTGACCGGCGTGGCCCGGCAGATCGCACTGCGGTACGGCGCCGTCGCGAAGGTCCGCGCCCGCGACGTGCACAAGATCCCGATCCCGTACTTCGGTGGCGTCTCGATCCTCGGCGGCCTGATCGCCGGTTTCGCGGTCGCCTCCAGCCTGCCCTTCCTCGGCGACAGCCTGCAGGTCGCCCACGACGCCCGGGCGATCCTGATCGGCGGCGTGGTCATCTGCGCCGTCGGCGTCGTCGACGACCTGTACGAGCTCGACGCGATCACCAAGCTCGCCGGCCAGGTCCTCGCGGTCGGTGTGATGGTCGTGCAGGGCATCCAGCTGTACTGGCTCCCGCTGCCCGGCGGCATCTTCTCGCCGCCGCCCGCGCAGCTCGCCGTCCTCACGGCCGGCATCCTGCTCGTCTCGACCAACGCGGTGAACTTCGTCGACGGCCTGGACGGTCTCGCCGCCGGTGTCACCGCGATCGGCGCGGGCGCGTTCTTCACCTACTCGTACCTGCTGAACGTCGAGCAGAACCTCGACCGCGCGACCACCTCCACGCTGATCACGGTCGCGCTGGCCGGTGCTTGTCTGGGGTTCCTGCCGCACAACTTCTTCCCCGCCAGGGTGTTCATGGGGGATTCCGGCGCGTTGCTGATCGGGTTGATGCTGGCCGCGTCGACGATCAGCCTGACCGGCCAGATGGACCCGAACGCGGTCCCGTACGAGGTCGGCGGGTCGAGCCTGCTGCCCGCCCTGCTCCCGCTGATCCTGCCGATCGCCGTACTCGCCATCCCCGCGCTGGACCTGACGATGGCCTACGTACGGCGTACCAAGGCGGGCCGGTCGCCGTTCGCGGCGGACAAGCTCCACCTGCACCACCGGTTGATGCAGCGTGGGCACTCGCACCGGCGCGCGGTGCTCCTGATGTACCTGTGGACCGCGTTGATCGCCTTCGGTGTGGTGGTCCTCGGTCTGGTCCTGTACTGGTGGACGGCCCTCCTCGTGCTGGCCGTCACGATCACCGCCATCTTCCTCACCACCGGCCTCCCACGCCGTACCGCGAAACCCCTCGCCAAGGTCTGAGGGGGACCAGACCAGTGAGTGACGTGGGCTACCGATAGGGTGTTCGTGTACAGCGGCAGGGTGCTCGTTTTGCTGACTGCGAAGACTTTGTGCTAGTTTTCACAAGCACCAGCGAAGTACAGCTTCACCCCTGACCCCGCCCACCCGACGACCGAGGGCAACAATCCCGGTCGCCAGCAGGACGGAACGACCGGATGGCTCCCCAAGTAGTCAGCCAGAACGAAGCCGGCCAGGCCACTCGGCACCCGGCGCTGGCGATGTTGCGCGGCGCACTTGTCGCCGCGGTGGTCGTCGGCGTGAACGCCGTAGCCGTGGCGACCGTGGCCGCCGGCATCGAGGGCCTGTGGGGTGCGGTGCTGGGTCTGCTGATGGTGATCATCTTCTCCGGCGCGGGTTTGCTCGCGCTGCACCTGTTCCGCCGGACCAGCCCGACCGTGCAACTCGCGGTCGCGATGGCTTCCTACACCGGCCGGATCGCGATCTTCGGCGGCCTGCTCGCCCTGGCTCTGAGCTCCGACAGCCTGGCCGAGAACGTCAACCTGACCGCGTTGGGAATCAGCGCGATGGTGGTCGTGATGGGCTGGATGGCAGGCGAGATCTGGGCCTGGTCGCGACTGCGCATTCCGATCTACGACCTCGACCACGAGGTGAACCGATGATCACCGTCCGTGACGCCTCGGATAGCCGTTTCCCAGTCGTGATCAAGGGTGTGGCGAACGGCACTGAACACCCCGCTCGGGCCGATATGACCCGGCGTGTCACCGACTGGTACCTTTCGGGTGCCAATGAGCCAGCACGAGGATCCGAAGCCGACGCCGAACACTTCCGGCGATGGCTGGCGGGTCCTGTCCTACTTGATCGGCGGAATCCTCATCTATGGGGGGATCGGGTTCGGTCTGGACCGCTGGCTGGGCACCCAGTTCTTGCTTCCGGTGGGCATCGTCCTCGGTGCCGGCCTCACCATCTTGCTGTTGCACTTCCGGTACGGACGGTCCTGAGCCCTACCGGGTCTGACGTAGTTGACCGCCTTGCCCTGAGCCGCCCTGCCCTTAGCCCTATGGCGAACGACTTGAGCACGACGCGAGAGGAGACCCGGTGATCGCCGGCGTTTCGACCGAGTTCAACCCACCCGGTCCAGAGGACTTCCAGCTGCCGCCCATCATCCCGGGCGTCGATTGGTTCACCAAGCCGGTCCTGGTGGCCGGCCTGTCGGTGGTCCTGATCGTCTGGTTCTTCTACGGGGCGTCCCGGAAGTCCGCGATCGTGCCCAGCAAGCTGCAGTTCGCCGGCGAGCTCGGGTACAACTTCGTCCGGAACTCGATCGCCCGCGACGCGATCGGCAGCCAGGAGTACATGAAGTACGTGCCGTACCTGTGCGGCCTGTTCTTCTTCATCCTGCTGAACAACGTCGCCGCGACGATCCCGCTGGTCCAGTTCCCGACCTTCAGCCACATCGGCTGGGCGTACTCCGCGGCCATCCTGAGCTGGGTCATCTACAACGGGGTCGGCATCCGCAAGCACGGGATCCTCGGCTACCTCAAGTTGCAGACGATGCCGGCCGGTGTGCCGCTCTGGCTGCTGCCGCTGATGATCCCGATCGAGTTCATCTCGAACATCGTGGTCCGGCCGATCTCGCTGAGCCTGCGGCTGTTCGCGAACATGTTCGCCGGTCACATCCTGGTGCTGGTGTTCGTGCTCGGCGGTGAGTACCTGCTGCTGCACGCCGGCGGCATCGCGCTCAGCGGCGTCGGCGTCCTCACCTTGCTGATGGGCCTCGCGATCGCCGGACTGGAGCTGTTCGTCCAGTGCATCCAGGCCTACATCTTCGTCGTGCTGACCGCGCAGTACATCGGCGGCGCGCTCGCCGACGAACACTGATCCGCACCATCCACAGACCCGTACCAACGGAAACCCGGATAGTCCCTATCCGTACCGAAAGGAACACACTGCAATGAACGCTCTCGAGCTCTCCGGCAACATCGCCGTCCTCGGTTACGGCCTCGCCGCGATCGGCCCGGGCGTCGGTGTCGGTCTGATCTTCGCGGCCGTCATCAGCGGCACCGCGCGTCAGCCCGAGGCGCAGAGCAAGCTGCAGTCGATCGCGTGGATTGGCTTCGGCGTGACCGAGGTGCTGGCGATCATCGGTATCGCGCTCGCCTTCGTCTTCCGCACCTGATCGCCCCCCTTTCGACTGACAGGATCCAGACATGTTGACGTTAGTTCTTCCGTTGACCGAGGCCGAGGGCCCGAACCCGCTGCTGCCCCACACCGCGGAGATCATCTTCGGCTTCGTCTTCCTGATCCTCCTGGCCATCGCCTTCGCCAAGTTCGTCGTCCCCAGGTTCGAGAAGGCTTACGCCGACCGGACCGCGGCGATCGAAGGCGGAATGGACGCGGCCAAGCGGGCCCAGGCCGAGGCGAAGGCGGCGCTGGACAAGTACAACGCGCAGCTTGGCGAGGCCCGGCAGGAGGCGGCGAAGATCCGCGAGGACGCGCGCGAGCAGGGTGCGCTCATCATCGCGGAGATGCGCGAGCAGGCGAGCACCGAGGCTGATCGCATCGTGACCCACGCCCGCACCCAGATCGACGCCGAGCGGACCCAGGCCGTCGCCTCGCTGCGTCGTGAGGTCGGCACCATGGCGACCACGCTGGCCAGCCGGATCGTCGGTGAGTCGCTCGAGGAAGAGGCGCGTCAGCGTCGCACCGTCGAGCGCTTCCTGGCGGACCTGGAGTCGTCGGAGTCCGCCCGCCAGGCTGTGGGAACGGACGGCTGATGCGCGGCGGATCGAAGGAGTCACTCGCCCGGGCCCAGGAGGCCCTGGCGGGTGTCACCGTCACCGAGGGCCTCGGCACCGAGTTGTTCTCGATCGCCAAGCTGCTGGACGGGAACGGCTCGCTGCGGCGTGCGCTGACCGACCCGGCCCGTCCGGTGCCGGCGCGTACCGGGCTGGTTCAGCAGTTGTTCGGTGGCAAGATCTCCGCTCAGGCGCTGGAGATCCTGACCGCCTCGGTGAGCGGCCGCTGGGTCAGCGCCCGTGACCTCGGCAACGCGCTCGACGAGCTGAGCGTCGATGCCGACATCGTGTACGCCGACTCGCAGGGCAAGCTGGACGACGTGGAGGACGAGTTGTTCCGCCTCGACCGGGTGATCTCGGCCGAGCGGGCTCTCAGCGACAAGCTGAGTGACCGCAACATCCCGGTCGCGGCACGGCAGGAACTGCTCCACGGTCTACTGCAGGGCAAGGCGGATTCCGTCACCGTGCGGCTCGCCGAGCGGGCAGTGGACGGCCGCGGCCGGCACTTCGCGACGTCGATGCGGTCCTACCAGGTCGCGGCCGCGGCCCGGCGCAACGCCAGCATCGCCACCGTGCGGGTGGCGGTCGATCTGACCGAAGGCGAACGCCAGCGGCTCGCCGAGGCGCTCGGCCGGCAGTACGGTCGACAGATCCAGCTGAACGTGATCGTCGACCCCAAGGTCGTCGGCGGCGTCCGGGTGGACATCGGCGACGAAGTGATCGACGGAACCATCGCGGCCCGGCTCGACGAGGCGCAACGGCGCATCGCGGGCTGACCCTAACGACATATTGCGGCGCTAGCGGTCAGCAAACCTCTAGGGCCAAGACACAGGCCAGCTAGGTCAAGGAAGCAGGGACGGAAGATAATGGCGGAGCTCACGATCAGGCCGGAGGAAATCCGGGACGCCCTGGATCGCTTCGTCTCCGACTACGAACCGGAGACGGCGACCCGTGAAGAGGTCGGCACCGTTGTCGACGCAGGTGACGGCATCGCGCACGTCGAGGGACTGCCCTCGGCGATGACGAACGAGCTGCTCGAGTTCGAGGACGGCACCCAGGGCATCGCGTTGAACCTCGACGTCCGCGACATCGGCGTCGTCGTCCTCGGTGAGTTCGACGGCATCGAGGAGGGCCAGCAGGTCCGCCGGACCGGCGAGGTCCTGTCCGTGCAGGTCGGTGAGGGCTACCTGGGTCGCGTCGTCAACCCGATGGGTCACCCGATCGACGGTCTGGGTGAGATCAAGGACCTCGAGGGCAGCCGCGCGCTGGAACTGCAGGCCGCCGGCGTGATGGACCGCCAGGAGGTCCGCGAGCCGCTGCAGACCGGTATCAAGGCGATCGACGGCATGATCCCGATCGGCCGCGGTCAGCGTCAGCTGATCATCGGCGACCGCAAGACCGGCAAGACGGCGATCGCGGTCGACACGATCATCAACCAGAAGGCCAACTGGGAGTCCGGCGACCCGGACAAGCAGGTCCGCTGCATCTACGTCGCGATCGGCCAGAAGGGCTCGACGATCGCCTCGGTGCGCGGCGCGCTCGAAGAGGCCGGCGCGATGGCGTACACCACCATCGTGGCCTCCCCGGCGTCCGACCCGGCCGGCTTCAAGTACGTCGCGCCGTACACCGGCTCGGCCATCGGCCAGCACTGGATGTACCAGGGCAAGCACGTCCTGATCGTGTTCGACGACCTGACCAAGCAGGCCGAGGCCTACCGCTCGATGTCGCTGCTGCTGCGCCGCCCGCCGGGCCGTGAGGCGTACCCGGGGGACGTCTTCTACCTGCACAGCCGGCTGCTCGAGCGCTGCGCGAAGCTGAGCGACGAGCTCGGCGCCGGCTCGATGACGGGTCTGCCGGTGATCGAGACCAAGGCGAACGACGTCTCGGCCTTCATCCCGACCAACGTCATCTCCATCACCGACGGCCAGATCTTCCTGCAGTCGGACCTGTTCAACGCCAACATCCGCCCCGCCATCGACGTCGGTATCTCGGTGTCCCGGGTCGGCGGCGCCGCCCAGGTCAAGGCGATGAAGAAGGTCTCCGGCTCGCTGAAGCTGGACCTGGCGCAGTTCCGCTCGATGGAGGCGTTCGCGATGTTCGCCTCCGACCTCGACGCCACCTCCCGCCGCCAGCTGGACCGTGGTCAGCGCCTGGTGGAGCTGCTCCGCCAGCCGCAGTACTCGCCGTACCCGGTGGAGGAGCAGGTCGTCTCCATCTGGTCCGGTACGACGGGCAAGTTCGACGACGTCCCGGTCGAGGACGTACTGCGGTTCGAGCGCGAGTTCCTGGACTACCTGCGCCGGGAGTCCAACGTGCTCGACGGCATCCGCGAGACCAGCCTGTTCGACGACGACGCCCAGGCGGCCGTGATCACGGCGCTGGACAACTTCAAGCCCACCTTCCAGACCTCCGGCGGCGAGCTGCTGGTCGGCCGGGAGGAGACTGAGGCGATGGACGAAGAGGACGTCGAGCAGGAGCAGATCGTCCGGCAGAAGCGGGGCTGATCAACCCATGCCAGCTACTCTGCGGCAGCTTCGCGAGCGCCGGGCCTCGGTCTCGACGATCAAGAAGCTCACCCGCGCGATGGAGCTCATCGCGGCGTCCCGGATCGTCAAGGCGCAGCAACGCGCCCAGGCGGCAGGTCCGTACGCGCGTGAGCTCACCCGTGCCGTGTCGGCGGTGGCGACGTTCTCGAACGTCGACCACCCGCTGACCACCGAGAACCCGAACCCGAAGCGCGCCGCGGTGCTGCTGATCACCTCGGACCGCGGCCAGGCCGGTGCCTACTCCTCCTCGGTCATCCGCGAGGGTGAGCGGCTGAACCAGCTGCTCCGCGAGGACGAGAAGGAGATCGTGCCGTTCCTGAGCGGCCGCAAGGGGATCGCCTACTACCACTTCCGGCAGCGCGAGGTCGCGCAGTCGTGGAGCGGCGACTCCGACGCGCCGTCGTTCACCCGGGCCCGGGAGATCGCCGACGCCCTGATCGAGGCCTTCCTGACCCCGGCCGAGGAGGGCGGCGTGGACGAGATCCACATCGTCTTCACCCGGTTCGTGTCGATGCTGACGCAGCGCCCGGACGTCATCCGGCTGCTGCCGTTGGAGGTTGTCGAGGGTGAGGAGGCCCCGGAGCCGGACGACGTCCTGCCGCTGTACGAGTTCGAGCCGTCCGCGGAGGACGTGCTCGACGGACTGCTGCCGAAGTACGTCGCCAGCCGGATCCACTACTGCATGCTGCAGGCGGCGGCCTCCGAGCTGGCGAGCCGGCAGCGGGCGATGAAGTCGGCGACGGACAACGCGCAGGACCTGATCGAGCGACTGACGCGTGAGGCCAACCAGGCGCGTCAGGCCCAAATTACCCAAGAAATCAGCGAGATCGTCGGTGGCGCGGGTGCGCTGGCCGATGCGTCCGCCGGGAGCGAGTGAGAGAGATGACTGCCACGGTTACCGAGAAAGACAACAGCGGCGCGGCTGGTGCCGTTGGCCGCGTCGCCCGGGTGATCGGCCCGGTCGTCGACATCGAGTTCCCCGCGGACGCGATGCCGGAGATGTACAACGCGCTCGAGGTGGACATCACCCTGGGCGACAACACCCAGACGATCACCCTCGAGGTGGCGCTGCACGTCGGCGACAACATCGTCCGGGCCATCTCGATGAAGCCCACCGACGGCCTGGTCCGCGGTACCGAGGTGCGCGACACCGGTTCGGCCATCTCCGTGCCGGTCGGCGACGTCACCAAGGGCCGCGTGTGGTCCGTGACCGGCAAGTGCCTGAACCAGGACGAGTCCGAGTTCGAGATCACCGAGCGCTGGCCGATCCACCGCAAGGCGCCGGCCTTCGACCAGCTCGAGTCCAAGACCGAGATGCTGGAGACCGGCATCAAGGTGCTGGACCTGCTCACCCCGTACGTCCAGGGCGGCAAGATCGGCCTGTTCGGCGGTGCGGGCGTCGGCAAGACCGTGATGATCCAGGAGATGATCTACCGGATCGCCCACAACTTCGGTGGCACCTCGGTGTTCGCCGGGGTCGGTGAGCGCACCCGTGAGGGCAACGACCTGATCCACGAGATGGAGGACGCGGGCGTCTTCAAGGACACCGCGCTGGTCTTCGGTCAGATGGACGAGCCGCCGGGCACGCGTCTCCGCGTCGCGCTGTCGGCCCTGACGATGGCGGAGTATTTCCGCGACGTGAAGGAGCAGGACGTGCTGCTCTTCATCGACAACATCTTCCGGTTCACCCAGGCCGGTTCCGAGGTCTCCACGCTGCTCGGCCGGATGCCGTCCGCGGTGGGTTACCAGCCGAACCTGGCCGACGAGATGGGCGTGCTGCAGGAGCGGATCACGTCGACCCGGGGTCACTCGATCACCTCGATGCAGGCGATCTACGTGCCCGCCGACGACTACACCGACCCGGCGCCGGCCACCACCTTCGCGCACCTCGACGCGACCACCGAGCTGTCGCGTGACATCGCCTCGCGTGGTCTGTACCCGGCCGTCGATCCGCTGTCCTCGACGTCGCGGATCCTCGACCCGCAGTACATCGGCCAGGAGCACTACGACGTGGCCGTCCGGGTCAAGCAGATCCTGCAGAAGAACAAGGAACTGCAGGACATCATCGCCATCCTGGGTGTCGACGAGCTGTCCGAAGAGGACAAGATCACCGTCGCCCGGGCGCGCCGGATCGAGCAGTTCCTGTCGCAGAACACCTACATGGCGGAGAAGTTCACCAACACCCCGGGTTCGACGGTGCCGCTGAAGGACACCATCGAGTCGTTCAAGAAGATCACCGAGGGTGAGTGCGACCACATCGCCGAGCAGGCGTTCTTCAACGTCGGCAACCTGGACGACGTCGAGCGGCGTTGGGCTGAGCTCCAGAAGGAACTCTGATGGCCGACGACAGCGGCAAGCACCTCGAGGTCGCGCTGGTCGCGGCGGAGCGGACGGTCTGGGAGGGGCAGGCGAAGATCGTCATCGCCCGCACCACCGACGGTGACGTCGGTATCCTCCCGGGCCATGCCCCGCTGCTGGGTCTGCTGCAGGGCGGTACTGTCCAGGTGCGGACCATCGACGACGAGTACTTCGTCGCCGCCGCGCCGGACGGCTTCATCTCGGTGGCGAACGACCGGGTCTCGATCCTGGCCGAGAACGCCGAGATGGGACGCGACATCGACCTGGAAGAGGCCAAGCGCGCGCTCGAGCAGGCACAGTCCACCGGGACCGACTCGGAGGACGAGCAGGAGCAGGTCCGGCTCGCCGAGGCCAGGGTGAGGGCCGCCGAGAAGGCGTCCTGACCCTGCCTGTAATAATTGAATATCGTCACAGTCAGTACGGTTCGGGGTTGGTGCCAACTCATCGAGGGCACCAGGAATGAGGTCGGCAAAATATGAGGACAGTCCTCGATGTGGTCGGGGTCTGTCTGCTTGCCGCCCTACTGCTGATCGTTGCTTTCGCGTGCCGTCGTCGCTGGTTGTCCAGGGACGGCGGCACGTTCGATTGCAGCCTCCAACTCGCCCAGAAGGACCACGGTCGCGGCTGGGCCCTGGGCCTGGCCCGCTATGTCGGTGACGATCTCCAGTGGTTTCGCGTCTTCAGCCTTGCCTGGTGGCCGAAACTCACCGTCAACCGCCGCCAGCTCCGAGGCGTCACCACCCGCCGTCCGATGGGCAACGAGCCCTTGGTCACCTACGCCGGCCACGTGATAGTCGACGCCGACCTGCGCGACAGTACTGTCCACTTCGCCATGACCGAAGAAGCCCTCACCGGCGTGCTGGCCTGGATGGAATCCGCCCCACCCAACACGGAGACCTACACCTAGCCGCCTGCGCTCTTTGCCCGGCTTGTCTAGGGTCGGTGTATGACGGGCATCTTGCTGGAGTTGGATCTGACTCGGGGTGTGCTGGAGACGCCGCCGGGATCGCCGGTGGCTGCGTTCCGGATGCGGCACCTGCCGACCCTGCGGGAGTTGGTCGCGGGGCTGCGGAAGGCGTCCCGCGACGAGAACGTGCGCGGGGTGGTGGCGCACCTGGGCGGGCCGGCGTTGTCGTTGGCGCAGGTGCAGGACCTCCGGGAGGCGGTGGCGGACTTCCGCGCGTCCGGGAAGACCGCGGTCGCCTGGACCGAGTCGTTCGGCGAGGTCGGCGGCGGGACCGTGCCGTACTACCTGGCCACCGCGTTCGACGAGATCTGGGTCCAGCCGTCGGGGGAGCTCGGCGTCACCGGTGTCTCCGTGCAGGCCATCTTCATCCGGGGGGCGCTGGACAAGGCCGGGGTGATCCCGCAGTTCGGCAAGCGGCGTGAGTACAAGACCGCCGTCGACACCTTCACCGAGAAGGAGATGACCGGGCCCGCCAAGGAGATGGCGACCCGCCTGGCCGAGTCGGCCTTCGAGCAGATCGTCGAGGGCATCGCCGTGCGGCGTCGCCTGGATACCGCGAGGGTGCGGGAGATCGTCGACAGCGCACCGCTGTCCGCTGAAGCCGGGCGTGAGGCCGGTCTGGTCGACCAGTTGGGCTACCGGTCCGACGTGTACGACGCTTTGGAGAAGAGCCTGGGGGAGACCACACCGCTGCTGGTGGAGCGCTACCACCGCCGCGGCCCCCGCACTCTCGCCGATGTGCGTGAGAACCTCCCGTGGCCGCAGAAGCCCGTTGTAGCCGTCGTGCGGGTCAGCGGAGGCATCACTGTCGGCCGCAACTCCGGTGGTGGCCCGATGGGTGGTTCCGGCTCGGGCTCGGACACCATTGGCGCGGCATTACGCGCTGTAGCCGACGACGAGAAGGTCAAAGCCGTTGTACTGCGGGTCGACAGCCCGGGCGGTTCGTATGTGGCCTCCGACGCCATCCGCCACGAGGTACTACGCCTACGAGCCACCGGCCGGCCAGTGATCGCCTCAATGGGCAGCGTCGCCGCCTCAGGCGGGTACTTCGTGGCCATGCCGGCGGACGTGATCGTCGCCCAGCCGGGGACGATCACCGGCTCCATCGGCGTGCTGTCGGGCAAGGGTGTCGTCCGCGACGCGCTGGGCCGGATCGGCATCTCGCAGGAGGCGGTGTCGCAGGGCGAGAACGCGCGGATGTACTCGGCCCAGGAGGAGTTCTCCCCGGCGCAGTGGGAGCGGCTCGAGGAGACACTGGACCGTATCTACGCGGACTTCGTCGCCAAGGCCGCCCAGGACCGGGGGATGCCCGAGTCCGAGCTGGAGCCGCTGGCCCGCGGCCGTGTCTGGACCGGCGCCGACGCCCACGAGCGCAAGTTGGTCGATGAGCTCGGCGGCTTGGAGCGAGCGATCCAGCTCGCCTGCCAGCGAGCGGGCCTCGACCGCGACGAGATCGCCCTCACCGCGGCACCACACCGTTCCCTGCTGGATCGCCTTCGCCCGCCGGAATCCACCGAGGACCTGGCCGCCACATCCAAGGCCTGGACCGCGGACGGCCTCACCAGTGCGATCTACGCCGCGCTCGGCCTCCCGCCCACCGGAGTACTGACCATGCCGCTGAACTGGCGTCTCACCTAGACCGCAGGTCAGCTGTCAGGACTTCTTGTCGCGGTCGCCGCCCGGAACCCAGAGGACGTCGCCGCCGGACGAGAGGTTCGCCACCCGACCGAGGATGAACAGCAGGTCGGAGAGCCGGTTGAGGTAGGTCAGGGCGAGCAGGTTGACGGTCGGGCCGTGTGCCTCGACGGCGGCCCAGCCGGCTCGTTCCGCGCGGCGGACGACGGTCCGGGCGACGTTCAGGTACGCGGCGCCAGGCGTACCCCCGGGGAGGATGAACGAGCGGAGCTTGGTCAGGCGGCCGTTGTACTCGTCGCACCAGCCCTCGAGCCGGTCGATGTAGTCCTGGGTGATGCGCAGCGGCGGGTACTCCGGATTCGGGGCGATCGGGTTGCACAGGTCGGCGCCGACGTCGAACAGGTCGTTCTGGATCCTGGTCAGCAGCATCACCAGGGTGCTGTTCAGGTACCCGCCGGCGATAGCGACGCCGATCGAGGAGTTCGCCTCGTCCACCTCGCCGTACGCCGCCAGCCGCGGATCGGTCTTCGTGGTCTTGCTCATGTCGCCCAGGCGGGTCTCGCCGGCGTCACCGGTCCGGGTATAGATCCGCGTCAAGTTCACAGCCATGTCACGGCACTCTACGCAAAGCCCAGATGTCGGAGCGGATACAGTCAGCGGGTGGAACGGTTTCGGATTGCAGGTGAGGCACGGCTCGAGGGCTCGGTCGAGGTGGCAGGCGCGAAGAACAGCGTGCTGAAGCTGATGGCGGCGGCGTTGCTGGCGGAGGGGACGACGACGTTGCGGCAGGTGCCGAGCATTCTGGACGTCACCTTCATGGCCCAGTTGCTGGACACCCTGGGCTGCTCGGTCAAGGTGGACGCCGACGAGACGAGCGCCACGATCGCCGTACCGGCCGAGATCGGCTACCAGTGCGACTACGAGCTGGTCCGCAAGCTGCGAGCGTCGATCTCGGTGCTCGGACCGCTGCTCGGCCGCTGTGGCCGCGCCGAGGTGGCCCTGCCGGGCGGCGACAACATCGGCTCCCGCGGGCTGAACATGCACGTCGCCGGGCTGGAGGCGATGGGCGCGAAGGTGCACATCGAGCACGGTTTCGTGATCGCCGAGGCGCCGCAGGGCCTGCACGGCGCCGAGGTCTGGCTGGACTTCCCGAGCGTCGGCGCGACCGAGACGATCATGATGGCCGCGGTGCTGGCCAAGGGCATCACGGTGATCGAGAACGCGGCGCGTGAGCCGGAGATCCAGGACATCGCCGCGATGCTGGTCGAGATGGGCGCGCAGATCGACGGCGCCGGCAGCTCGCGGATCGAGGTGACCGGGGTGGAGGGTCTGCTCAAGCCGGTCGACCACGTCACGGTGCCGGACCGGATCGTGGCCGGCAGCTGGGCGTTCGCCGCCGCGATCACCAAAGGCGACGTGACGATCGCGAACGGTCACGCCGAGCATCTCGAACTGCCGCTGGACAAGCTGCACAAGGCCGGCGCCGAGATCACCGTGCTGAACCCCGGCTTCCGCGTCGTGATGCACGACCGCCCGAAGCCGGTCGACGTGGTCACGCTGCCGTACCCGGGCTTCGCGACCGACCTGCAGGCGTTCGTGATCGCGATGAACGCGCTCAGCGACGGCGCCGCGATGGTGACCGAGAACCTGTTCGAGGGCCGTTTCACCTTCGCCCAGGAGCTGACCCGGCTCGGCGCGCAGATCCAGACCGACGGCCACCACGCGGTGGTCCGCGGCGTACCGCGGTTGTCGGGTGCGCCGGTAGTCGCCAGCGACATCCGCGCGGGAGCTGCGTTGGTGATCGCGGGCCTCGCGGCCGAGGGGGAGACGCTCGTCTCCGCCGCGCACCATGTGCACCGCGGCTACACCGACTTCGCCGGCAACCTTCGTCGCCTGGGTGCCGACGTGACCGTCGAGCCGGATGACGCCGAGCTGTACTGGAACTGAGCCACCCCGTTTCCCCACGATCCGACGCCTTGACAAGCTGAGCCATCCTGCTAATTGTTAGCAACATGGCTAATGAAATCGTGCTCTGCACCTACCGGGCTCGGCCGGACAAGGAGTTGGAGTTCAAGGCCCTGCTGAGCCGGCACTGGGCGACCCTGCGCGAGCTGGGGTTCGTCACCGAGGTGGAGCCGGTGGTGCTCCGCGAAATCGACGAGCCGACCTATGTCGAGCTGTTCACCTGGGTCGACGGCGGGTTCGGCCAGGCGCACGAACATCCCGATGTGCTGGCCCTCTGGGAGGCGATGGATCCGCTGCTCGAGGACCGGGACGGACGGCCGAAGTGGGAGTTCCCGCACTTCCAGCCGGTCCGGTTCTAGCCGGTGGTCAAAGCTTCTCGGGGGGTTCAGGATCTCCGCGACCTGGATCTGGTCTTCGCTGCCCTTGCGCACCAGACGCGGCGCACGATTCTGCTGGTGTTGCACACCCGCGGTGGGGTGATGACTTCCGGCGAGATCGCGTCCCGGTTCGACTGTGCCTGGCCCACCACGAGTCGGCATCTCGGCGTCCTGCAGGAGGCTGGGCTGCTGGCAGTCGAGCTCCGTGGCCGGGAGCGGGTCTACCGCTTGGACAAGGACCGTCTGCACGCGGTCGCCGGTTCCTGGCTGGAGCGGTTCCATTAGTGTCCCGTAAGCGATGTAGCTTGACGCTATCGGCGCCCAGGCACGCACCTCGCGGCACTTGCCCAGCGCCCACGATGCTCCGCATCGAGGCCACTGCTCAAGCACCGCGATGCACGCACCTGGACACCGCTATCGTTCAAGCTACATCGCTTACGGGACACTTGTTGTTGGTCTAGGGTCGGTCGCATGACTGACCGCCTGATCAAGCCTGTGGGCCGTGGATTCCTCTTTCTTGACTCGCATCCTGTTGGCTGTGCCGCGTTGGTCAGGGCGCTGACGGAACAGGTCGAGGCGCGGAAGCCTGGGCAGCGGCCGGTTGCGCTGGT
The DNA here is from genome assembly GCF_042657745.1 of Kribbella qitaiheensis. GTDB lineage: Bacteria > Actinomycetota > Actinomycetes > Propionibacteriales > Kribbellaceae > Kribbella > Kribbella qitaiheensis. Next base: position 44,166 of record NZ_JBHSKE010000015.1, read on the forward strand.
GATCGGTTCCAGCTCTGGATATGGGCTGGCGGCGACCGTCGCAGGGCTGGCTCGGTGCGGGATCGACGGGATCGGTGTCTCCTTCGAGAAGGCGCCGACCGTACGCCGTACCGCTACCGCCGGCTGGTATCGGACAGCAGCGACTGCGGCCTACGCCGAGGACCAGGGCAGCGACTTCCACTTCGTCAACGCGGATGCGTTCGCCGACACGACTAAAGCGGACGTGCTCGACCTGTTGCAGGAGAAGTTCGGGGGAGCCGACTACCTGATCTACAGCGTCGCTGCGCCTCGCCGGGTCGACCCGCGTACCGGCACGACGTACCAGTCGGCGATCAAGGCGGTCGGGCAGTCCGCGCAGACCAAGAGCCTCGCGTACGACGATGGCGAGCCGGTGCTGCAGGAGGTCGGGATCGAGGTGGCCACCGACGGTGAGGTGGCCGAGACCGTGGCCGTGATGGGCGGTGAGGACTGGGCTCGCTGGGTGGACGCACTGGAGGAGCGCAAGCTACTCAAGGACGGGTTCAGCACAGTTGCGTTGACGTACATCGGTTCGGAGTTGACCGGCCCGATCTACCGGCAGGGCTCGATCGGCGCGGCCAAGGCCCACCTCGAGCAGACGGCCCTGGCACTCAGCAAGCGGGACGGCGTGGTGGCCCGCACGTCGGTCAACGGTGCCGCTGTCACGCAGGCGTCGTCCGCTATCCCTGGGATCGGGCTTTACGTGAGCCTGCTGCACAAGGTGCTCGGTGAGCAGATGCAGACACCCATGCAGCAGTCCATCGCGTTGTGGGATCAGCTGACCGGCGAGAAGCCGCTGGACCTCGACGAGGACGGCCGCATCCGTCTGGACCGCTGGGAGTTGGCCGACGACGTCCAGGCCGCGGTACGGGCACAGTGGGACGCCGCGACCCAGGAGACGATCGCGGATGTGGCGGACACCGAGTGGTTCTACAGCGAAGTCCGCCGCCTGTACGGGTTCGACGTCGCCGGTGTGGACTACGAAGAGCCGTGTGAGGTCGATGTGGAGTGGCCGGCTAGGTCCTAGCCCTGTACTGACGCATCTTGTTCCGGCTGCCGCAGAGCGCCATCGTGCACCAGCGACTGCGGCCGGCCGGGCTGCGGTCGTAATAGACCCACCGGCAGGTGTCGGCCGCGCACGCCTTCAGCCGCCGCCAGGTGCCGTCCACCACTGCCCCTGCGATGTCCGCAGCCATGCTCGCGACCAGCGCATCAAGGCCGCTGAGGTCTGCGGCCGGCTGAACGACAGCGCTGCCGTCAGCTCCCAGTGCGAGCCGTAGCGGAGCCCTGACCAATCGCCGCTCCAGTACTGCGCCCGACGCCGCCGGCACGTCCACGCCGGCATGGGCCTGGCACACGTCTCGCACTGCCTCGCGAACTTCCAGCACCTCCGCAAGGTCGTCTGCGCCGAACGTCAGCCGCAATCCGTGCTCGGCAGCGAAGGACGCCAGGTCCGCGGGGGAGCGCAGTTGATCGCGCTCCAGCTCCAGATCGACCGTGTTCGCCAGGTCCTGCACGAGCACCAGCGGCTCGGGGGCCGGGGTCCGCGCTCCTGGCTGAATCATGGTTGCGAGGTTACCGCCATCAGGGCATTATTCGGTAACGCTGTTACCGGATGAGGCGAGGTAGGGGTAACGATGGTGAGTAAGGACCGGGATTTCCGGCGTTTCTGGACGGGGCACACGATCTCGGCCGTCGGCACCCAGGTGACGGCTGTCGCGCTGCCGCTGACGGCGGCGCTCACCCTGGACGCGGGCGCGGCCGGCGTCAGCGCGATCGCGACGGCGACCTATCTGCCGAGCGCGGCGCTCCCGTTGCTCGCCGGGCATTGGCTGGAGCGCCGGCGCAAGCGAGGCGTCATGGTCGCGGCTGACGTGATCCGTGCGGCGGCGGTCGCGGTAGTCCCGATCGCCTGGGCGCTCGACAGCCTCAGCCTGCCACTGCTGGTGATCGTCGGCTTCGTCGTCGGAGCCGCGAGCGTCGTCTTCGACATCGCTTCCTTCGCGTATCTCCCGGACTTCGTGGCCGAGCAGCACCTCCCGGCGGCCAACCGAGCACTCCAGGGGTCGACCACTGCGGCGCAGGTCGGTGGTCCCGGAATCTCGGGTCTTCTGGTGCAACTGCTGGGGCCCGCCCTGGCCCTCCTCGTCGATGCCGTCTCCTACCTCGCGAGTGCTCTAGGAGTGGCGGGTGCCCGGAGGCCGGAGGTCCGACCGGCTGCGGCCGAGCAGAAAGCGAGCCTGTGGGAGGGCGTGCGACAGCTCAAGGTGAGCCCGTTCCTGCGGTCTCTCACAGTGCATGCCGCGGTCTACAACGCCTCTGCGCAGATCCTGGTCGTCAACCTGGTGATCCTGGCGGTGAAGGATCGTGGGCTGTCGGCCGGCGGTTACGGCCTGGCTTTGAGCGCCGGAGGAGCAGGTGCCTTCGTCGGGGCGATGCTCGGTCTGCGCCTGGCCGACAGACTGGGCTACGGCCGCGCCTTCGGGGCCTCGCTCGTTTTGTCGACCGGCCTGCCGCTGCTCCTCGCACTACTGCCAGGCCGAGGCGTGCTGTTCGGAGTACTGCTGGGTGCCGTGCAGTTCGGCGCGGGCATCGGACTCGGCAGCGCGAACGTGTTGTCCGTGACGATTCGTCAGCTGCTCATCCCACGCAGCACGCTGGCGCGCAGCAACGGCGCCTACCGCACCTTCACCTTCGGCGTTCTGCCGATCGGAGCGGCCTTGGGCGGCGTCCTGGGCGCCAACTTCGGAACCACCGCCGCAGTAGCGATCGGCAGCATCGGGATCGCCTTGTCGGCGCTGCCCATGTTCGCCAAGGAGATCCGCCGGTTGCAGACCCCGGTGGCCACAGCGGCTTGAACGCAGTGGCTACAGCGGCTTGAACGAGACCAGTTCGAGGACGAGGTCGCCGGCTTCGTCGGAGGCGTCCAGGTCGACGGTGGCGGTGATGCGCCAGTCGTGGTTGCCCTCGGGGTCGTCGATGATCTGCTGGACCTCCCAGTAGCCCGGGTGCTCCTCGACCATGAACAGCGCCGGACCACGTGCGGCCGGCCCGGTGTTCAGTACGCCGTGCTCCGCGTAGTACGCAGTACCGGCTTCGGCCCAGCGGCCCGCGTCCCAGCCGGACTCCGCGTCCAGCTGGCCGAGCTCGGCCCAGCGGTGCAGTGAGACGAGCTCGACGCGGCGGAACATCGCGTTGCGGACGAGCACCCGGAAAGCCCTGCTGTTCAAGGTGATCCGGCGCGGGCCCTGCGGGACGGGGGCGACAACCTCCGCGGTGGTCGGGTTGGTCAACTCCTCCCACTCGTCGAGCAGACTGGAGTCGGTCTGCCGGACCACTTCGCCGAGCCACTCGATCAGGTCGGTGAGGTCCTCGTTCACCTTGTCCGGCGGGACGGTCTGGCGCAGCGCCTTGTACGCGTCGCTCAGGTACCGCAGGACGATGCCCTCCGAGCGCGCGAGACCGTAGTACTGGATGTACTCGCCGAACGTCATCGCCCGCTCGAACATGTCCCGGACCACGGCCTTCGGCGACAGCCCGGCCTCGGCGACCCACGGGTGCGTCTGCCGGTACATCTCCAAGGTTGCCTCGAGCAACTCTTCGAGCGGCTTCGGCCAGCTGATCTCCTCGAGCAGCTCCATCCGCTCGTCGTACTCGATGCCGTTGGCCTTCATCGAGCTCACGGCCTCGCCCTTGGCGTGGTGCAGTTGCGCCATCAGGATCGCGCGAGGGTCCTCCAGCGTCGCCTCGACCACCGACACCACGTCCAGTGCATACACCGGGTCCTCGGGGTCGAGCAGGTCCAGCGCGGCCAGCGCGAAGGTGGACAGCGGCTGATTCAGGGAGAAGTCCTTCTGCAGGTCGACCGTCAGCCGCAGCGTGCGGCCGTTCTCGTCGGGCTCGTCCAGCCGCTCGACGACGCCCGCGGTCAGCAGCGTGCGATAGATCTGGATCGCCCGCCGGATCAGCCTGAGCTGCGCCTTCGAGTCCTCATGGTTGTCCTGCAGCAGGTGCCGCATGCTCGCGAACGCATCGCCGTCGCGGGCGATCACGTTCAGCAGCATCGCGTGGTTGACCCGCATCCTCGACTGCAGCGGTTCGGGCTCGGCGGCGACGAGCCGGTCGAAGGTGTCCTCACCCCAGGTGACGGAACCCTCCGGCGGCTTCTTGCGCTGGACCCTGCGTTGCTTCTTCGGGTCGTCTCCGGCCTTTGCGAGCAACCTGACGTTCTCCACGACGTGATCCGGCGCCTGGACGACGACCGTGCCGGACGTGTCGTACCCGGCGCGGCCCGCGCGGCCGGCGATCTGGTGGAACTCGCGCGCCTTGAGGATGCGCTGCCGGCGTCCGTCGTACTTGCTCAGAGCCGTCAGCAGGACGGTGCGGATCGGCACGTTGATCCCGACGCCGAGGGTGTCGGTGCCGCAGATGACCTTCAGCAACCCCGCCTGCGCGAGCTGCTCGACCAACCGGCGGTACTTCGGCAGCATGCCGGCGTGGTGGACGCCGATTCCGTGCATGATCAGCCGTTGCAGCGTCTTGCCGAAGCCCGGGCTGAAGCGGAAGTGCCCGATCAGCTCCTTGATCTTGTCCTTCTCCTCCTTCGTGCAGACGTTGATGCTGGTCAGCGCCTGGGCGCGTTCCAGGGCGGAGGCCTGCGTGAAGTGGACGACGTAGACGGGAGACTGGTGCGTCATCAGGAGCTCGGCGAGCGTCTCGTGCAATGGAGTCGTGACGTACTTGTAGACCAGCGGCACCGGTCGCTCGGCCGACGAGACGATCGCCGTCGGCCGGCCGGTCCGCCGGTTCAGGTCGATCTTGAACCGCTCGACGTCTCCGAGCGTCGCCGACATCAGAATGAACTGGGCGTCCGGCAGTTCCAGCAGCGGCACCTGCCAGGCCCAGCCGCGGTCCGGCTCGGAGTAGAAGTGGAACTCGTCCATCACCACCTGGCCGACGTCGGCGGCCGAACCCTCCCGCAGCGCGACGTTCGCGAGCACCTCCGCGGTGCAGCAGATGATCGGGGCGCCGGCGTTCACGGATGCGTCACCGGTGAGCATGCCGACCTTGTCGGCGCCGAAGATGTCGCAGAGCGCGAAGAACTTCTCCGACACCAGCGCCTTGATCGGTGCGGTGTAGAAGGTCCGCCGGCCGTTGGCGAGGGCCGCGAAGTGCGAGCCGGTGGCGACCAGGCTCTTCCCGGAACCGGTCGGGGTGGACAGGATCACGTTCGACCCGGTCATCACCTCGATCAGCGCCTCCTCCTGCGCCGGGTACAGCGAGATGCCCTGCTCGCCCACCCACTTGGCGAAGGCGTCGTACAGGGCATCGGGATCGGTGGAGTCCGGCAGCTTCTCGGTGAGCGTCATCAGTTCCATTGTCCCGTACGCGTTCAGTGCGGCCGGACCGGGCGCTTTCGGACTCAGAACAGTGCTTTGATCAGATCCGCGGGATCCCCGGAGGCCGGCCAGTCGCTGACCTGGCCGTCGCCGAGCTCGACCATCCGCCAGGCGCCGTCGGTCCGCCGTACCAGGTCGACCGTCACGAAGGGGAGCGACAGGTTCGCGACGAGTGGTTCCACCTCGACCAGGTCGAGGCCGCCGGGCAGCTGGTCGGGGGTGTCTGGGTGCGGGGTAACCAGAGCGCAGCGGCCGCCGATCCACCAGGTCCGCGCTTCCGCGCCGGTGAACTCCTCGAACCGCCGCAGCACGAACCCACCGGTGAACGCGTCACCCCGGAGCTCCAGGAACCGCTCGGCGACCCGGCGTACGGCGGCCCGATCGGCGACGTCGGGGATGAAGGCGGCCTCGTCCCAGTAGTGCTTCATCGACTTCACGAAATCCCGCAGTACTGCGGGGCCGCCGCCGAGGTGGTCGGCAAGGGCATCGAGGCCGGGGAGATCCAGCCCGTCCGTCCAGGCGGACTCCGGGGTCAAGGGTCGCAGCGCCTCGTACCAGCCGGGGAGCTCGTGGGCGACGCGGTACTCCTCGCCGTTGGTCCGCAAGGTGACTCCGCGCGCGTCGAGCGCCTTGGCCATCATGCTGTACTCCTCGGCGGACATCATCCAGCCGCGGTAGACGGCGTCGTCGCCCATCGGCACTCCCGCGACGGCCTCGTCCAGCCGGTCGAGCGCGTCATGGTCGATCCGCGCGACGGTGATCCCCAGCTCCCGCGCGGCAGCAGCCTGCGGAGCGAAGTGCGGATCCACCCGGCGCGGATTCAGCGGGTCCCCCGGTACCAGCAACATGCCTGAATTGTGGCTGGCCCGGACCGTCCGCGCCTCCTGTTTCCGCGCGTTGCCCGGCGACGCCCAAGAGTCCGGTCAGCGGATTGCGGGGGAGGGGGGTTTGGGGGAGTTGTCGGTCCAGCCGGATTCGAGGACTACGCTGGCGCCGCGCTTGGGGCCGGTCGTCTCGGAGCTGAGCAGGCGGCCGGTGGTCGGCTCGATGATGTAGCTGGTGCCGCCGTCACCGAACGCGGTCTTGCGGGCGGTCGGTCCCTTCACCGAGGACGGCCACGCCATCGTGATCCGGGTGCCGGTCCGGCCGATCGGGTCCTTGACGTTCTCCTTGTACTGCGTACCGGGCAGCTCGGACAGCACCCGCAGCGCGGCACCCCGCAACTTCGGCGGCGACGGCGTCTCGAAGAGCAGCCGCCCCGCGGCGTTGAACACCACGTAGTCGATCTCCTCCGCCGCCGCACCCGGCTCGGCGCCGCGAGCGAGCACCGCGCGCAGCTTGACCGGATCGGTCGCCAACGCCTGGATCTGCTGGGCGGTGACCGGCTTGATCCCGCTCAGGTAGTACCCCGGCGGGACCTCCGCGAAGGTCATCTTGCGCACGGTCGGTTCACCTACCGCCATCGTGACCGGGTCTACCCCGTAATCCAGTTGCCACGACTTCGGCGAGCCCTGCGCCTTCCACTTGGCCGTGTCGGCGGGCGTCGCCGGGCGCGCGCCGAGATCGACCCAGCCGAACCAGGACTCGATGCCCTGCTTCATCGGCATCCAGCTCTCGGTGATGTTCCGCCGCTCGAGGTGGTACTTCCTGCCTGGCGCGCCGACCTCGATCGTCTGGAGGCTGCGGACGCGGTAGTACTTGCCCGACACCTTCTCGTCGACCTCTTGCTTGACCGCGAGCGCCATCAACACCTGACTGGCCGTCATCAGCCGCGGCGCCGGCGTGACGGTGCTCGGCACCGGCGCAGCGTCCGGACCTGAACCGGGGGACAGGATCAACGGCGTCGCCAACGCAGCAAGAGCCACGGCGGCCGCGGTCGCCGTCAACGCCACCCCGACCCGGCCGGACCGAGCCGCCGCGTGCCAGCGATCGCGCCGCCGGGCGGTCGCCGCCTCGCGGGCCAGCGCCTGGATCTGTTGCCGCGCCTGCGCGGTCACCTCGGCCGACGGGCCGGGCTGCTCGGGGTACGCCGAGCGGATCTTGTGCAACTCGTCCATGTCAGTCCCCGTCGCGATCGGCAGTCGGGTCGGTGTGACCGAGGTTCTCCCGGACCACCCGCCGGGCCCGGGACAGGCGTGAGCACACCGTCCCGTAGGCGATGCCCAGCGCGGCCGCGACCTCGTCGTACGTGAGTTCGCCGAGCGCCACGAGCATCAGTACTTCGCGGTCCTTGGCCGACACCTTCGCCAGCGCTGCCGCCAGTTGCCGGCCGGTCGCCTGCGCGGTGACCTGCTGGGTGACCCGCTCCTCGTGGCTCCCCGACGCCGTCGGCAACGGCAGCCTGGCAGTGGCACGCCAAGCCCGTACTTCGTCGCGGCGGTGCCGGCGGATCAGGTTGGTCGCGATGCCGTACAGCCAGGCCCGGACCACGCCGCTGCGGCTGTCGAACCTCGCCCGCTGCCGGAAGGCGATCAGGAAGGTCTCGGACGCCAGGTCGTCGGCGATATCCATGCCCAGCCGACGGGCGACATACGAGTGGACCTGCGGGAAGTAGCGGTCGAAGATCAGCGTGAAGCGATCCGGCTCCCGGGCCGAGGCCTCCAGGACCGCCGCGTCCTCGTCGGGCGCCGCTGTCGGTCGCACAGGCGTGGGCGCCAGGGACCGGCCGGGCAACGCGAGCGTCGCCAGGGCGAGGTCGGGCGTCATCGGACTCCTCACACTGGTGCCTCCGGCGGGACCTCCCGGCCCCGTGGCGGCGGTGCCGCCCTTCGGTTCACCTTGTTCTTGTCCGATGTCCGCAGACCCCTTCTCGTACCCCTCGATCCCCGGGGTCAAGACGCGCGGGAGCGCTCTCCGGATGACACGCCCGGGGAGAGTTGTGACGAAAAAGGTGCGGTCAGCTCACGGAATGGGCGGAATCAGGCCCAGCATGTGAGCAGAACGGGCTCAGCGAGCTTTGAGGAAACCGCGCGCGGCTTCCTCGTCGGCCGGCCAGACGTAGACGGACCAGCCGTCCTTGGTCCGGGCCGCGGTCGCCTTGATGCCGAAATCCTTCAGCATCGACACGCTGACCCGCGCCTCGTTGTACGTCCGGACGGTGTGAACGTCGACCAGCAGTCCGAAAGTGTCGCGTTCAGCCGGTGAGTAATCAGTACGGCGCACCAAGGAGCCGCCCTTGGCCTTGGAGAAGGCCCAGCGGGTCAGCAGCACCATGCCGCCGGCGAACGCGATGGCCACCAGCGGGAAGAGGAAGTACTGGTCGGCGAACACGAACACCATTGTCTCGCGAAATGGAAGGTCTCGAACTCTTGGCAACCTTTCGGGTCGCCAGGGAGTCTTTACCAACACACGCTGCAGCGGCCGATACTCGGGGGTCGCCGGAAGAGCGGAGGGGCGCGGACATGCTTGCACCGACCCATAACGCGGTACGAAACCAAGAGAACGTTGTCCGCCTGTCCGGGCTGCTGGACGTCCGGTCGGTCGGCGACGTCCGCCAACTCCTGAACGACCTGATAGACAACTCCGCCGGCGACGTGATCGTCGACCTGGGCGCTGTCGACGCGATGGACGCCACCGGCCTCGGCCTGCTGGTCGCCACCCACCGCCGCACCCAACTGCTCGGCCGCCAACTGGTCCTCCGCCACCCGGTCCCCTCGGTCGTCCGCATCCTGGCAGTCACGCGCCTGCACCGAATCCTCCGCGTGGAGCGGATGCCGCTCCCCATCTCCGCCTGACGAACTCTCCCGCGCGGGAGGGTTCGCTGTGACCTAGGCCGCTGGTGACACCCGTCACGAGGTGGCGACTCACAAGGGCACACAGTCCTACTCTCGGGTACATGGCGACCGAGAAGCACCGGGGTGGTGGGGCGGGGAAGGCATTTGATCGCCCCTGGGTGATGCGGACGTATGCCGGCCACTCGTCGGCCGCGGAGTCGAACGCGCTCTTCCGGCGGAACCTGGCCAAGGGCCAGACGGGCCTCTCGGTGGCGTTCGACCTGCCCACCCAGACCGGATACGACGCGGACCACCCGCTGGCCAAGGGCGAGGTCGGCAAGGTCGGCGTACCGGTCGCGCATCTCGGTGACGTGCGCGCGCTGTTCGACCAGATCCCGCTCGCGCAGATGAACACCTCGATGACGATCAACGCGACCGCGATGTGGTTGCTCGCGCTCTACCAGGTCGCCGCGCAAGAGCAGGGCGCGCTGCCGGACGAGCTCACCGGGACGACCCAGAACGACATCGTCAAGGAGTACCTGTCCCGCGGCACCTACGCCTTCCCGCCGGACGCCTCGCTCCGGTTGTCGACGGACCTGATCGCGTACACGGTCTCGAACGTGCCGAAGTGGAACCCGATCAACATCTGCAGCTACCACCTGCAGGAGGCCGGCGCGACTCCCGTGCAGGAGTTGGCGTTCGCGCTGTCGACGGCGATCGCGGTACTGGACCGGGTGCGGGACGGCGGCCAGGTGCCGGCCGAGCGGTTCGGCGACGTGGTGCAGCGGATCTCGTTCTTCGTGAACGCCGGGGTGCGGTTCATCGAGGAGACCTGCAAGATGCGCGCGTTCGTCCGGCTCTGGGACGACGTGTGCCTCAACCGGTACGGCGTGACGGACGCCAAGGCACGCCGCCTTCGCTACGGAGTACAGGTGAACTCGCTCGGGCTCACCGAGGCGCAGCCCGAGAACAACGTCCAGCGGATCGTGCTGGAGATGCTCGGCGTCACGCTGTCCAAGAACGCGCGGGCCCGGGCAGTCCAGTTGCCGGCCTGGAACGAGGCGCTCGGGTTGCCGCGGCCGTGGGACCAGCAGTGGTCGTTGCGGATGCAGCAGGTGCTCGCGTACGAGTCGGACCTGCTCGAGTACGACGACATCTTCGACGGGTCGCACGTGATCGAGGCGAAGGTGGACGAACTCGTGGCCGGCGCGCAGGCGGAGATCGACCGGGTCCAGGCGATGGGTGGCGCCGTGGTCGCGGTGGAGTCGGGCTACCTCAAGCAGGCCCTGGTCACGTCGCACGCCGAGCGACGGCAGCGGATCGAGTCGGGCGAGCAGGTGGTTGTCGGGGTCAACAAGTTCGAGAACACCGAGCCGTCGCCGTTGACCGCCGACCTCGACGCCGCCATCCAGACGGTGGATCCCGAGGCCGAGGCGGCCGCGCTGAAGTCGCTGCAGGAGTGGCGTTCCCAGCGCGACGACAAGGCCGTCGAGGAGGCGCTCGGGAGGTTGCGCGAGGCCGCGAAGGGCACCGAGAACCTGATGCCGGCGACTCTCACCTGCGTCCGCGCCGGCGCGACGACGGGGGAGTGGGCCGGAGTACTGCGGGAGATGTTCGGCGAATACCGTGCGCCGACAGGGGTTTCCGGCTCGGTCGGGATCTCTGGTGGGGGCGAGGCGATCGCGGCCGTGCGGGCGAAGGTGGCGTCGACGTCGGAGGAACTCGGCGGCCGGTTGCGGTTCCTGGTCGGCAAGCCCGGTCTGGACGGTCACTCGAACGGCGCGGAGCAGGTCGCGGTACGGGCTCGTGACGTCGGCTTCGAGGTGATCTACCAGGGGATCCGGCTGACCCCCGAGCAGATCGTCGCCGCGGCCGTCGCGGAGGACGTGCACTGCGTCGGCCTGTCGATCCTGTCCGGCTCACACATGGAACTCGTCCCCCAGGTCGTCGCCGGCCTGGGCGAAGCCGGCCTCGAGGATGTCCCGGTCGTCGTCGGCGGCATCGTCCCCGACGCCGACGCCCGTACTCTGCTCGGCGCCGGCGTAGCCGCCGTCTACACCCCCAAGGACTACGACCTCACCGGCATGATGTCCAACGTCGTCGACGTCATCCGCCGAGCCAACCAGCTCTAGGCCTGCTGCTTCTCCGCGACCAGGTCCGCGACCGCCTTCGGGATGGTGGTCTCGAAGTCGAGCAGCTTGACCCAGTCCGGGGTGACGGTGATCCGGACCATCTGGTCGTACAGGGCCGTCACGCCGGCGGTCCATTCCTCGTGCTGGTCGGCGGTCATCACCTTGTGCCCGGCGATGATGTACTCCTCCGGTACGCCGTCCTCCAGCTTCAGCTCGGTGGTGCCGCGGATCAGCAGGGCCTTCGGCGGGAAGCCCTCGGTGTCGATGGTGAGCGCGACCCGGGGGTTCTTGCGCAGGGCCTTGACCTTGGCGGCCTTCGGCACGGTGAAGATCTGCAGGCGCTCGCCGTCGAAGTGGAAGCCGATCGGCACGACGCGCGGGTCACCGTCGAGGCCGATGTAGGAGAACCGGACCGGGATGGGCCCGGTCAGCAACTGCTGGGAGTACGGGTTGGCCAGGATCTCGGCGATCTCGGTGCTGTTCACGGTGTGATTCCTCTCGTCTGCTGGACTTGCTTTCATCAGGGGGACGAAGCTGACCGCTCCATCTCTACATCCTCGGCAGGCCCTTTTCAGCGATTCGAGTTCAGCGAGTCGAGGTCAGCGGATCGTGGCGAAGGCCCGGACCGGGAAGGTGCCGAGCCCCTCGATCCGGGGAGCGGTGGCGCTGAAGGTGGCGCCGAGAGGCGGGACCTGTGCCAGATTGGTGAGATGTTCGACGATTGCGATACCCGCGCCGAGCAGCAAGGTATGCGCCGGGCGGGTGCCGTCGGTCATGTCGTCGATGTTGGCCGCGTCGATGCCGACCAACACCGCGCCCTGCTCGATCAGCCACTCGGCGCCGTCCCGGGTGAGGAAATGCGCGTCCTCGACGTACTGCGGGGTGCCGAAACGCGCGTCGTCCCCGGTGTGCAGCAGCACCGCCTTGCCCCCGACCTCGTACGGCGTGAGCGTGGCCGCGTCGATCCCCAGTTGGCCGCTGTCCTCCACCCGCACGACGACCGCCGGCAGGTCGATGGTTCGCTCGAGCGTGTAGCCGGTGAGGTCGTGCCCGTCGCGATACCGGTGGAACGGGCTGTCCAGGTAGGTGCCGGTGTTCGTCACCATCGAGATCCGGCCGATGTCGAACTCGGTCCCCGGTGCGTAGATCTCCCTCGACGCCTCCCTGGTCAGGTGTTTGCCGAACTCCGGCCCCGGGAGGTTCGGCAGCGTCACCATCCTGTCCCGGATCACGTGACTCAGTTCCACGTACTCCGGCCGCCCACCGCTCGGCGTACCGGCGGCGGCCGGGCCTCCGCGCGTGCCCTTGTGGGCGGCCTCGACGATCTCCAGGTTGTCGAGCACGACGTCACCGGCCATCAGCAGCCCGAGCGAGTCGAGAAACAGCGTGCCGACCTCTCCGGGCGTGACATCCGCCGACGGGACGTCGACGAGGAAGCCCTGGGCCTGCAATCCGCCTCCGTTGGTGAAGCTGACCGTGGCGTCGAACCGTGCGCGATAGGTCGTCATGAAAGTCATCCTCACCCATCCCTGCTTGCTTCGGCGTCGAAGTTCCGCTCATGATCACGCGTCGCGTCCTGCTCTCCGCCGCCGCGCTGACCAGCCTCGGCGGGCTGGCCGGGCTGTCTGGATGCAGTGGCGGGGTCGAGGGCACGGCGCCCGAGGCGTCGAAGCCGGGCGAACCGGTCGACGTGCGGTACGGAGACGACGACTCGCAGGTGGCGGAGCTTCATTGGCCCGCTGGTGACGGCAAGGTGCCGGTCGCGGTGGTGATTCATGGCGGGTTCTGGATGAGCGGCTATGGGATGGAACTCGCCACGCCGCTCGCGAAGGACCTGGCCACGGTGGGGATCGCGGGGTACGCGATCGAGTACCGGCGAATGGGGAACGGTGGCGGGTGGCCGGCGACCTTCGAGGATGTGGCCTCGGCCATCGACGCTCTGAAGGATCAACCTCGGGCCGATCTCGACAAAGTCGTCGCGGTCGGGCACTCCGCTGGTGGTCACCTGGCCGTCTGGGCTGTGAGTCGCCAAGGCCTTCCGGCGGGAGCACCGGGCGCTTCGCCGGCCGTAGTACTGGCCGGTGCGGTTTCGCAGGCCGGAGTACTGGATCTCGTGAACGCCTACGACGTCCAGCTCGGCGGGGACGCGATCGCGTCGTTCGTCGGTGCGACGCCTGACGAGGATCCGGCGCGGTACGAGCTGGCGTCGCCGTACGAGCGACTGCCGTTGAAGGTGCCGGTCGCCCTGGTGCACGGCACCCGGGACGGGCAGGTACCGCTCGACCAGAGCCGCCGGTACCGCGCGGCCGCCGTGAAGGCGGGGGACGAGGCGAAGCTGACGGAACTGCCGCACATCGGGCACTTCGAGCTCATCGACCCGTACGACCAGGCATGGTTGACCTGCCGGGCGGAGACGGAACGGCTGCTCGGACTGACCTGAGGAGGAGTCATGCCGGACCGCGTCGAGACCGCCCGCCAGCTGATCACGGACAACCTGTACATGGCCTTGGGGACGGCCGACGAGAGCGGTACTCCGTGGGTCAGTCCGGTTTTCTTCACGCCGCACGAGTTCACGGATTTCTACTGGGTCTCCTCGCCCGACACCCAGCACTCGCGCAACATCGCCGCCCGGCCCGAGGTCAGCATCGCGATCTTCGACACGCACGCCATCGTCGGGACTGCCGAGGCCGTCTACTTCAAGGCCACCGCTCAGCAGGTGCCGGACGAGGACCTGGAGGCGGGCGCTGCCATCTACAACAGCAAACTCCCGGACACGCGAGCCTTCCCGGCCTCCGAACTGGTCGCACCGGCGATCTTCCGCCTGTACCGCGCCACCGTGCACGAGCACTCGGTCCTCGTCCGCGGCGGCGACCCCGAACTCGGCAAAGGCCACGACTCCCGGCTGGTCCTCGATCTCTAGCTGTAGCCGGGACGTTGGGGCCGAGAGGGCCGCTTTGGGTGGGCGTGGTGGCCGGTGGGTACCGGACCGCCAGCACTCACCAACCACGCCCGGCCTTCTGGCGCGGCCCCTGGCGACGCCGGGTCTGTGCACTACGGGCGAGGTTGCTGAGTGGTGGCCGTCCGCTACCCCACCCCACTCCAGCCAGAAGACCAAGATTCTGGCCGAGTGCGGCTAGGTGAGTTCTGGCAGGAGTTGGCGGAGGGCTTTGGTGGTGTGGGTGTGGAGGCTGGCGCCGTAGGAGATCCGGGTCGCGCCGAGGGCGATGAGCTCGGCGGCGGTCGGGCCGTCGGGAAATGCATGGGCGTTGACCGGGCCGCCGATCTCCTCGACCAGCGTCGGGAGGACCGGCAGCGGAGCGACGATCGGGTAGACGCAATCCGCTCCGGCACGCCGGTAGGCCCGGCCGCGGGCGATGGCCTCCTCCAGGTTCCTGTTGAACAAGAAGGTGTCGATCCGCGCGTTGATCACCAGATCCGCTCCGGCGACCGCCCGTACCTCGGCCAGGTAGTCCGCCTGGCGCTGGACCTCGACCATCTCCTTGTCTAGCGAGTCCTCGAGGTTGCAGCCGACCGCGCCGGTATCGAGCACTCGCTCGACGAACTCCTTGGGAGACAAGCCGTATCCCGCTTCAAGGTCCGCGGTCACGGGTACCTCGACCGCCCGGGCGATCCGGGCAACCGCGGCGAACATCTCCTCCGGCGGAGTCAGCTGCCCGTCGTCGTACCCGATCACCCGTGCGACCGCTCCGCTGCTGGTGGCGATCGCCGGGTAGCCGGCCTCGGCGATCGCTCGTGCGCTGACCGGATCCCACGCGTTCGGCAGCACCAGGGGAGTAGGTCCGTGGTGCATCGCCCGGAAGGCTTCGGCAGTCATGGCCGTCAGCTCGGGTTGTAGTGGCCGGGCTCCATGTGGCCGGTGACCCCGACCCGGGTCCAGGCGTTGATGGTGATGATCAGGCCGATCAGCTGGGCGAGTTCCTTGTCCTCGAAGGCGTTGGCGGCGATCTCGTACACGTCGTCCGGAACGTGGTCGACGCTGATCAGGGTGATCGCCTCGGTCAGCCCCAGCGCGGCCTGCTCCTTCTCGCTGTAGAACTTCCGGGCCTCGCGCCAGGCGCTGAGCAGGTACAGCCGCTGCTCGGTGTCGCCCTCGTGGCGGGCGTCGAGCGTATGCATGTCCAGGCAGTAGGCGCAGCCGTTCAGCTGGGATGCGCGGATCCGGACCAGGTTCACCAGGAGCGGGTCCAGTCCGGTGGTGGATTGCGCATCGAGGGCCAACAGTGCCTGGTAGAACTCGGGCGCGTGGGTGGCGAGCTTCACTCTGCGGTGGGTCGTTGTGCTCATGACAACCACGGTAGGCGTGAATCGGCCCAGGTGTATGGTCCACTTCCATGGAAGATCCAGGGGCCAATTTCGTGCCGGCGGCTGATGCGGCAGAGGCGGTGGGGACGGGAGCCGACTTGCATCTGGACCTCGGGGCGAGGCGTGGGCGGAACGACCTGATCCGGGCCTTGCACGAGTCGATCCGCAGCGGGCGTCTGGCGCCGGGCACCCGGTTGCCGTCCTCGCGATCCCTGGCGAAGGACCTCGGGATCGCCCGCAACACCGTCGCCGACGCCTACGGCCAACTCGTCGCCGAAGGCTGGCTGACCGCCCGCCAGGGCTCCGGCACCCAGGTCGCCGACCGCACCACCTTCGCCGACCGCGCCACCGTCGCGGACCGCACGTCCGTCGCCGACCGTGCCAGGTCCTCGGACCACGGCGCCTTCGCCAGCCAGTTGCCGACGGCAACCGAGTGGCGGTACAACCTGGCGCCCGGGTCGCCGGATGTGTCCACCTTTCCGCGCAGTGAATGGTTGGCGGCGGCGCGGAAGGCGTTGCCGGCGGCACCCAACGAGGCCTTCGGGTACGGCGATCCGCGCGGGCGGATCGAGCTGCGGCGGACGATCGCGGACTACCTCGCCCGGGCGCGCGGAGTACGGGCTGATCCGGAGCGCATCCTGATCTGCTCGGGTTATGTGCAGGCGCTGAATCTGCTGAGCGAGGTGCTCGCCTCGCAGGGCGCGACCACGATTGCCGTCGAGGAGTTCGGCTACGACCTGCACTGGGACGTGATCCGGTCGCGCGGCCTCGACCCGGTCCCGGTACCGGTGGACGAGCACGGAGTCCGGGCTGATCTGCTCACCGGCCAGGCCGCACTGCTGACTCCGGCGCACCAGATGCCGCTCGGGGTACCGCTCGCGCCGGACCGGCGGACGGCGGCTGTCGAGTGGGCGCGGGAGACGGGCGCGATCCTGATCGAGGACGACTACGACGGGGAGTTCCGGTACGACCGGCAGCCCGTCGGAGCCTTGCAGGCGCTGGATCCCGAGCGCGTGGCCTACACCGGTACCGCGAGCAAGAGTCTCGCGCCCGCACTGCGTCTCGCCTGGATGGTGCTGCCGGAACACCTCATGGAGCCGGTGCTCGCCGCGAAGCGCACGGCGGACCTCATGACGGCAACCCTGGACCAGTTGATCCTCGCGGAGTTCATAGCCGCCGGCCAGTATGACCGCCACGTACGCCGTGCCCGCCTCCACTACCGCCGCCGCCGAGACCGCCTGGTCGAGCTCGTGGCCGTCCGCGCTCCCGCAGTCACCGTGGCCGGCATCTCGGCCGGCCTCCACGTGCTGCTCGACGTACAGGGTGAGGCGAACGACATGGTCGACCGTGCGGCCAGACAAGGTCTGCGGGTGGCTTCGCTCGATGCCTACCGGTTCAAGTCGGACCCGTCGGCTCGCCAGGCTCTGGTGGTCGGCTACGGCACCCCACCAGACCACTCCTACAACGGAGCCCTGGATCTTCTATGCCAGGTTCTGGGGGTCTAGAGCCCGGGCCAGTGCACTGATGTCACCCGGCCCGACTCGGCAGCAGCCACCCACATAGGTAGCGCCGGCAGCCGCCCAACTGTGGGCCAGCGTCGCGCTGTCTGTCGCTCCACCGGTCCAGCGACGACCACCCGCGTCCCAGTCCTCTCCGCTGTTCGGGTAGGCGACAGCCGGCTTGCCAGTCACCGCGACCGCGGTCTCCACAGCAGCTTGTACGTCGCCTGGCGCGCAGCAGTTGACGCCGACAGCCACAATCGCCGTACTGCGGGCCGCAACGGCGAAGGCAGCCTCCAACGGCTGCCCCGCGCGGGTGTGGTTGCCCTCGATCGAGTAGGACAGCCAAGCCGGGAACGCCAACTCGTCCAGCAACTCGACGAGCACCTCGGCCTCGTCGACGTCCGGGATCGTCTCGACCGCCAGCAGATCCGGTCCAGCCGCGATCAGCAACTCCAGCCGGGGCAGGTGAAACTCTCGCAGAGCCGCAGCATTCAAGCCATAGCGCCCCCTGTACTCCGATCCGTCGGCGCGCACCGCTCCATAGGGACCGACGGACGCCGCCACGAACCGCTGAACTCCATCGTCAGCCAGCGAATCCCGCACTTCACGCGCGAGAGTCACACTGCTCCCGATCAACCGTTCAGCCTCATCACGCGGGACTCCAGCTCGCTCGAAGCCGCCCACACTCGCCTGATAGCTGGCGGTGGTCGCCACAGCAGCCCCGGCCTCGTAGTACGAGCGATGCACGGCCGCGATCTCGCCAGGCGCATCTCTGAGCAACCGGGCCGACCAGAGCGCGTCGGACAGATCGTGGCCGCGGTCCTCGAGGGCGTTCGACATCCCGCCGTCCAGGACGACAGTCGGCATGGTGGTCAGCCGGTCTGGCGGACGAGCTCGACGACTTCGTCGGCGCAACCCCACGAAAGGGTGACGCCGGCGCCGCCGTGACCGTAGCAGTGGATGATGCGTTGGTGGCCGGTTTGGACGGCTTCGCAGCGGACTGCGGGACGGGCCGGGCGAAGGCCTACTCGGTGGCGGAGGATCTTGGCGTTGCGGAGTTGGGGGACCAGGCCGGCTGCGCGGGCCAGGAGTTCTTCCGCGGTCCGCGGGTTGACGGAGAGGTCCCAGCTGTCGGGCTCGTTGGTGCCGCCGATGACGACATCGTGCTCGCGCGGGACGACGTACGTGAGATCCCTGGGGTTGCGGTCGGCGATCAGCCACTCGGTGAGCCCGGGCTGTTCGACAGTGAGGACCTGCCCGCGTACCGGGGTCACCGTCGGGTCGCTGGCGGTCAGCCGGGCGCCTAGACCGGCGGCGTTGACGACCACCTCTGCTGCCGTGGGCAGGGCCGAGAGGGCAGCGCGGGTGAGCGTCCCGCCGGCGGACTCCAGGCGCTTCACCAAGTACTGCAGGTAGACCGGCATCTCGATCACCGGTGTCGTGAACGACCAACCGTCCTTGAAACCGGGTGGTGGCGAGCCGACGCGCTGCAGGTCCAGCAGTGCGCTCGCCCAGGACGGAGTCGGGGTCGGATCGACCAAGTACTCGCGGCCTTGGCGGAGGCGGACCGAGGGCTCGGTCTCGGCAAGCTTGCTGAACTCCTCGTACGACGCGCGCGACCACGCGGCCACCCGGTCCTCAGGCGCGGACAGGAACGGGTACCAGATCGCGGCCGCGACCGCCGAGGTGGTCTCCAGGGGCAGGTCCCGCGCGAACACGGCGACGTCGTACCCGGACTCGGCCAGCCGGACGGCACAGCTGAGCCCGATCACGCCGGCACCCACCACGATCACGCGCATCTCCGCATTCTGTCCTGGCCCGGCCTCACCCGCCAGTGGAAGCCGTTGTTGCCGGAGGCACCTGGAGACGGTGGCGGGTGTTCGACAGATGGACCCGGGCCGCGGCGCGGGCGCCCTCGGGGTCGGAGCGGGCGATCGCGTCGTGGATGTTCTCGTGCTCGACGATCACCCGGGTGAAGTGCGCTTGGTCGGACACCGAGTACGACTGGTCGAGCCGGGTGCGCGGCAACATGATCATCATCGGACCCAGGGACCCCAGTAGCTCGCTGTAGAAGCGATTCCCGGAGGCGGCCGCGACCTTGAGATGGAAGGTGAAGTCCGCCTCGACCACCTTGCCCGGCCCGGTACGGCGAAAGTCGTTCAAGGCCCGCGCGATCGCCTTCAGCTGATGCTCGGTACGCCGTACCGCCGCGAGCCCGGCAGCCTCGACCTCGATCCCGATCCGGAAGTCGAGCAGGTCGAGCACGTCGCGGTGCGAGCGGACTCGGGACGTATCGAGCGAGAACTCGCGATCGGGCTCCGGCAGGTCGAGAACGAACGAGCCGCGGCCCTGGAACGTCTCCACCAGGCCGGCCGCCTGCAACCGGGAGATCGCCTCGCGCACCACGGTGCGGCTGACCCCGAACTCGCTCACCAGCGAACTCTCGGTCGGCAGTTTCTGCCCGGGCTCGATCTCCCCGCCGAGGATCCGCTCCTTCAACCGCTCGACCAACTCGTGCGCCAGCCCCCGACCGGTCTCCCGATCCAGCTCGTTCATCGGGGCCTGAACTCGCAGGAGTCGACGGTCCACGCCTTGCACAGCTCGCTGGTGGTGAAACCCAGCCCGGGCCGGTCCGGCACCAGCATCCTGCCGTCTACGGTCTCCAGCCGCTCGTTGAACAGCGGATTGAGCCACTCGAAGTGCTCCACCCACGGCTCCCGCGGGTATGCCGCCGCCAGGTGCAGGTGGATCTCCATCGCGAAGTGCGGCGCCACCTGCAGACCATGGTGGTCCGCCAGCGCCGCCAGCCGCAGGAACGGCGTGATTCCACCGATGCGTGGGGCATCGGGCTGCAGGATGTCCGCGGCCCGCGCGTCGATCAGCCGGACGTGCTCGGCAACACTGGTCAGCATCTCGCCGGTGGCGATCGGGGTGTCCAGGACGGCCGCCAGGTGCGCGTGCCCTTCGGCGTCGTAGGCGTCGAGGGGTTCCTCAATCCAGACCAGATCGAACTCCTCGAGCGCGCGCCCGACCCGGAGCGCAGTACTGCGGTCCCACTGCTGGTTCGCGTCGACCATCAGCGGGACACCGGCGCCGAGGTGATCGCGGACGGCCCGGACCCGGTCCAGGTCGATCCTGCTGTCCGGCTGGCCGACCTTGAGCTTGATGCCGCCGATGCCGTCGTCGAGGGACTTCGAGGCGCGCTCCTTGACCTCCTCGATCGGGACGTGCAGGAAACCACCGAAGGTGTTGTAGGTGCGCACCGAGTCGCGATAGGCACCGAGCAGCTTGGCCAGCGGCAGGTTCGCGCGCTTGGCCTTCAGATCCCACAAGGCGATGTCGAGGGCTGCGATCGCCTGGGTGGCGACACCGGACCGGCCGACCGACGCTCCGGCCCAAAGCACCTTCTCGTACACCCGGCCGATGTCCGACGGGTCCTCGCCGATCAGATTGCCCGCGACCTCCTTGGCGTGGGCGTACTGCGCCGGTCCGCCCGCCCGCTTGGAGTAGCTGAACCCGATCCCGTGCTGGTCGTCCCGGGTGGTGATCTCGGCGAACAGCAGGACGATCTCCGTCATCGGCCGCTGCCGCCCGGTCAGCACCTTGGCATCGCTGACCGGGTGGTCGAGGGGAAGGACGACGGAGTACAGGCGGACGTGGCGGATCCGATCGTTCATCGACTCATCATACAAGTACCTGACTTGTGTGATGAATCCGTCTCAGTGGAGCTTGACCGCCAGCGAGCTCCCGGCGGCGTCGGTGCCATCAGGCGCGAGCGGCCCTTCCATCCCGGCGAACAGCGAACGTCCGTCGGGGCTGACCGCCAGCGACTCGAAGGTCGCGTTGCTCGTCGCCTCCCCGGCGGGCACGACCTATCCCGCCCAGGAGGCGGTGATGCAGTGGCCGTCGCCTTGATATCTGCGTAACAACAGGGACCATCTTCGGAAACATCTGCCGGGAAGGCTGCTGTCCGGCCGACACTGTCGTCGAGCAGTGGCCGCTTCGCGCGCGCCTCATCTGGCCACCAGCGGAAGGAACCAGCGATGGACCTGTCGGAGACGGCACGGCGCGGTTTGTTCGACGCACTCGACACCGACCGGGCGAACGTGGTCTGGAAGTGGAAGTTGCTCGAAGAGCTGAAGCAGTCCGGGCTGCAGAGCGACGATCCGCGGGTCGAGCGCGCCCTGACTGGAGCGCTGAGCAACGACGCCGGATTCGAGCCAGGACAGCCCGAATGGCTCGACTTCGAACAGTTCTCGAAGGCTGTGCAGGAGCCGGTGATCGGGCGGGCATTGCAGGGCGAGCTGGCGCTGTCGCCGGCGGAGTTCGCGGAACTCACCCACGGCATCGAGCAGATCTATGCGGACTTGCTGCCGGATCGGTCGGGAGAGGTCGCGCAGTACATCCCGACGCTTCGCGACGCCGACCCGGACAAGTTCGCGATCGCGATCTGTACTGCGGACGGCCAGCTCTTCCAGATCGGCGACACCGGCCTCGGGTTCAGCGTGCAGTCGACCTCGAAGCCGTTCAGCTACGCCATGGCGCTGGAGCAGTTCGGATCGGCGGAGGTGCACCAGTGGGTGGGCCAGGAGCAGAGCGGCGGAACCTTCAACGATCCCCGGCTGTCCCTGGACGCGGCCGGTAAGCCGCAGAACCCGATGATCAACGCCGGAGCGATCGCGACCCTCGCACTGGTCAGACCCCAGCTCGAGGTGTCCGAGCGGTTCGCCCAGGTCGAGCAGACCTGGAGCCGGATGATGGGCCGCTCGCCAGGGTTCGACCACCGGACGTTCCTGGCCGAGCGGGACACCGGGCACGGCAACCGTGGGCTCGCCAACCTGATGGCGGCCAAGGAGATGCTCAATGTGGACCCGAAGGACCGGGACGCTCCACAGAAGGCGGCCGAGTTCTACTTCGCGGTCTGTTCGCTCGAGGTTGACACCCGAGGGCTGGCGGCGGCGGGTGCCACCCTGGCCAACGGCGGCGTCGCGCCGTACACGGGTGAGCGGGTGTTCTCCCAGGAGACGGCCGGGCGGGTCCTGTCCGTGATGGGGCACAGCGGTATGTACAACGACTCGGGGGAGTTCTCCGGCCAGGTCGGACTGCCGGCCAAGAGCGGTGTATCGGGCAACGTGATGATGGTGGTGCCGGAGAAACGGCTTGCTGTCGTGACGTTCTCGCCGCGGCTGGACGCGGCCGGGAACTCCGTGCGCGGGCGCGAGGTCTGCCGCCGGCTGGTCCAGGACTTCGGTCTGCACCCCTACGGGCAATTGGGCAGCGAACGCGGGGTACAGAGGGACGCGACAGCTGAGGCAGCACGGCATGCCTTCGGTGGCGTCGCGAAGGCCGGCAGTGTGGGCGGCGCCAAGACGACCGGCTCCCGGGCCGCTGCGACGACAGCTTCGCCGGCGGCCAGCCAGCGCAGTACCGGGCCGGAGCTCCGGTAGGCGGAGCTGCAAGCCATCACAATGCGCTGGTCCCCGCCACGCTGAGCGTGGCGGGGACCAGGGCGCTGTCGTTGTGATGGGCCGGCGGTCCGGCGACTACTCGACGGTGACGGACTTGGCCAGGTTGCGGGGCTTGTCGACGTCGTGGCCGAGCGCGACCGCCGCGTAGTACGCGAGGATCTGCAGCGGGATGGTGAGCAGGATCGGGTCGAGCTCCGGCTCGTTCTTCGGTACCACGATCACCGCGGCCGCGCCGGCCGGGATCTCCACGCCCGGGTGGGTCACGACGTACAGCGGGCCCGAGCGGGCGGCGATCTCGTGCAACGCGCCGACGTTGCGGTCCAACAGCTCGTCGTCCGGGACGATCGCGACGCTCGGCACGTCCGGCGAGATCAGCGCCAGCGGGCCGTGCTTCAGCTCGGAGGTCTGGTACGCCTCGGCGTGCCGGTACGAGATCTCCTTCAGCTTCTGGGCGCCCTCCCGCGCGACCGGGTAGCCGCGGGTCCGGCCGACGAAGAACAGGCTCTCGTGCTTGGCGAGCCGGTTGGCGATCTCGGCCAGCGTCTCCTCCTGGTCGACGATCGCCTGGATCTGCGCGGGGATCTTCTTCAGGCCCTCGATCAGCCGGCGTCCGTCGGCGGGAGAGACGTCGCGGATCCGGCCGAGGTGGATGCCGAGCATCGCGAACGCGACGGCCATGTTCGTGAGCGCCTTGGTGGAGGCCACCGAGACCTCGGGACCGGCGTGCAGGTAGACACCGCCGTCGACCTCGCGGGCGATGCTGGAGCCGACCGCGTTCACCAGGCCGATCACCCGGCCGCCCTTGCGCTTGAGCTCCTGGACGGCCACCAGGGTGTCCAGGGTCTCGCCCGACTGGCTGACCGCGATGTACAGGGTGTCGCGCTCGACCACCGGGTTGCGGTAGCGGAACTCCGACGCCGGCTCGGCGTCGGCGGGGATCCGGGCGACCTCCTCGATGAACTGCGCGCCGATCTGGCCGGCGTAGTACGCCGAACCGCAGCCGAGGATCTTGACCCGCTTGATCTCGCGCGCCTCGCGGGCGTCCATGTTCAGGCCGCCCAGGTGGACGGTGTGGAAGCGCTCGTCCAGACGGCCGCGGATGGCCCGGCCGACCGCGTCCGGCTGTTCGTGGATCTCCTTCATCATGAAGTGCTCGTGCAGGCCGCGCTCGTACTCGTCGGCCTCCCACTCGACCGTCTTGGCGGTCTTGTTGGTGGGCGCGGCGTCCTGTGTGAAGGTGCGGTAGCCGTCGGCGCGGACGGTAGCCAGCTCGCCGTCGTCCAAGTAGACGACCTGGCGGGTGTAGCGGATCAGCGCGGCCGCGTCGGAAGCGACGTGCATCTCGCCGTCGCCGATGCCGAGGATCAACGGGCTGCCGTTGCGCGCGACCACGATCCGGTCCGGGAAGTCCAGGTCGATCACGGCGATGCCGTAGGTGCCCTCGATCCGGCGCAGGGCGGCCATCACCTTCTCCTCGAGGGTCGCGCCCTCGGACTGCTCGATCAGGTGCGCGAGGACCTCGGTGTCGGTCTCCGAGCGCAGCTTGACGCCGGCCTCCTCGAGTTGCGCGCGCAGCGCGCCGGCGTTGTCGAAGATGCCGTTGTGCACGACGGCGATCCGCTCGTTGCCGCTGGCGTGCGGGTGCGCGTTGTCCTTGCTCGGACCGCCGTGGGTCGCCCATCGGGTGTGGCCGATGCCGAGCTTGCCGCCGAACCGCTTCGGCAGCGACGCCTCCAGCTCACGCACCCGGCCGGCGTCCTTGTGCACCTTCAGCTCGCTCGACCCCAGTACGGCGACACCCGCCGAGTCGTATCCCCGGTACTCCAGCCTGGCCAGGCCGTCGACCAGGATGGGCGCGGCCGGCTTGGTGCCGACGTACCCGACGATTCCGCACATGGATGGTTCCTTTCGCCTCAGATGGTGCCGGTCAGCCGTAGACGATCCGTCGTAGCTGCCGGGTAGACAGTTCAGGTGAGCGGACCGGCCAGTGCCGGAGCTCGGTGCCGAGCCGCGCGAAGATCTCGTCGTTGCGGGCGCCGTAGGTCTGCAGTTCGCGGTGCCGGCGCCGGACGTACTCCTCGGTCGTCTCGGTGAAGTAGGCCAGTACGTCGGCGACGACCCGTCGCGCGTCGTCCGGCGTCAGTCCGGTGGTACGGCTGATCTGCTCGACGAGTTCGTCTACCGGACCCGCCGCCGCCTCACTGATCACCCGTCAACTGTGCAGTGTCTTTGGGTCCACCGCCAAGGTCTTGCCCGAAATCGGGCAAATTTCGCTGTTCTGACAGAAGATAACCAGACCGGTACCGGGCGTGGACCCTACTCCTGTCACCCGGCCCGAGTGAAATCGACGCGCCCGGTCTTGCCGGTATCCGGAGCCAGGCGTACGACTGGCCTTGTACGGGCGACTTCTCGGGGCTGGAGTTCGGCCGACCCGTCGATGTCCCTTCGACCGGGAAGGCCTTGTCATGCACCGACCAACAGTCGCGGTCGCGATCGCGGCCCTCGCACTGGTCACTGCCGGCGGCACTACCGCTACCGCCAGGCAGGCGCCAACCATCTGCTGGTAGTGGGTCTGGGTACCGCCACCGGCCCTGTCCGGAACTGATGCCCGTACCTTCGCCGTACCGCCGGGGATGGTGAGAGTCTGGACAGCCGACCGGGCCGGTGGCGGTACCCAGACCCACTACCAGCAGATGGTTGGCGCCGCCCGGGTCCTCGGCGGCCAGCTGACCGTGCTGGCCGACAAGTCGGGCCGGACCACCGCCGTGGTCGGCGCGTACTTCCCGGGCCTGAAAGCCAAGAACAGTGCCTCGGTGTCGGCCGCGGGCGCCCGCGGAATCGCGGCGAAGCGGGTCGGAGCCGCCGGCAAGTGGTCGTCCGCGCTGCGGATCGATCCCAAGGACGGGCGACTCTTCCACCAGGTCGTGAGCCAGCGCGCGGATCAGCGCTGGGTGCAGTGGGTCGACGCCACCTCCGGCACGGTCAAGAAGCAGTACGACGCGGTCGCGCACGGCGACGGGACCGGAGTGAAGGGCGACCCCAAGACGTTCTCCACCATCCGGATCGGAAGCACCTTCTTCCTGCGCTCGGCCGATGGCCGCCAGGAGACGTACGACGCCGGGAACAAGCAGGTGCAGCCCGGCGCGATCATGACCGACAGCGATGACCACTGGACCTTCAACAAGCCGAAGTTCCTGTCGCCCAGCCAGGCGCCGGGTGTGGACGCGCACTACTACACGGCCGTGGTCGACGACTTCTACGCCGACGTCTTCGGGCGGAACAGCGTCGACGACAAGGGCATGCCGCTGATCTCGACCGTGCACTTCGCGAACCGCTACTGCAACGCGTTCTGGAACGGCGTGCAGATGACGTATGGCGACGGCGACGGAACCAGTTGCCTGCCGCTGTCCGGCGGCCTCGACGTGGTCGGGCACGAGCTCACCCACGGCGTCACCGAGTTCACCTCGAACCTCATCTACGAGAACCAGTCCGGGGCGCTGAACGAGTCCTTCAGCGACATGATGGGCAACACGATCGAGTTCTACGCGGCCCAGAACCGCCGGGACCCGGCCGGGTCGCCGGATTGGCTGATCGGCGAGGACGTCATCAAAGCACCGGACATCGTACTGGGCTTCCGGAACATGGGCGATCCGCAGGAGGACGCCGATCCGGACCACTTCAGCGAATTCATCGTGACGACGGCAGACAACGGTGGTGTGCACTCCAACAGCGGCATCCCGAACCACGCCTACTACCTGGCCGTCAACGGCGGCAAGAACGTCGGCTGTGGCGGGAGCCTGAGCGGTCACACGCACACGGCGGACTGCGATGTCACGGTGCCGGCGATTGGGCTGGACCGAGCCGCGCAGGTCTTCTACGACGGATTCACCAGCCTGCCTGAGTTCGCGAACTTCTGCGACGCCCGCAACTCCACCGTCGCGGTAGCGGGATCGAGCCAGGCCGCGGTCAGCGCCGCCTGGGCAGCGGTCGGCGTCCACTCCGGTTGTACGCCTGCCACTCCGCCGCCGCCGCCCTGCCTGAGCGACCCAGATGCCACCATCCCGTTCGGGTCACCGCACCCGTACGGCAACAACGGCGACTGCACCTGGACCTACGACAACGGCACCGGCGGGTTCGCGTTCCACTTCAGCCTGCTCGACACGGAGAAGGACTTCGACTTCGTCATCGTGTCCGACGGCGCCGGCAACGAACTGGCCCGCTACACAGGTACGGATCGCAACGGTGCGACCTCACCGTGCATCACCACCCCGACCGGCTCGGTCCGCCTGCTGACCGACCCAGCCGTGGTAGCCCAGGGCTTCACCGTGGACGCGGTGGTCGCCTGCTGAGCACCTTTCGTCAAAGTCCGGTGAGGACGGCCGATCCGCCGTCCTCACCGGAACCTGTGCAGCCACCGGTCACCGACGCTGAACCGTTCCCTACCGACATCAGCTGTCAACGGGTCAGAACAGCCGGAGGACGTCCGATTCCATGCCGCGGAGGGCGTCGTAGTCGACGGTGACGCATTCCAGCCCGCGGTCGGTGGCGAGGAACTGGGCCTGGGGCTTGATCAGCTGGGCGGCGAAGATGCCGCGGACCGGGGCGAGCAGCGGGTCGCGGTTCAGCAGTTCGACGTACCGGGTGAGCTGCTCCACGCCGTCGATCTCGCCGCGGCGCTTGATCTCGACGGCGACGTGCCTGCCGTCCGCGTCGCGACAGAGCAGGTCGACCGGGCCGATCGCGGTCGGGTACTCGCGCCGCACCAGGGTGAACCCCTCGCCGAACGTGTGCACGTGCTCGGCCAGCAGTTCCTGCAGATGCGCCTCGACGCCGTCCTTGATCAGGCCGGGGTCGAGCCCGAGCTCGTACGACGAGTCGCTGAGCACCTCCTCGAAGGTGATCCGCAGCTCCTCGCCGGCCTTGTTGGTGACGCTCCAGACGCCTTCCTCCTCCGTCAGCTTGCACGGGGGAGACATCCAGTTCAGCGGCTTGTACGACCCGCCGTCGGCGTGGATCAGCACGGACCCGTCCGCCTTCACCATCAACAGCCGCGGCGCCATCGGCAGATGGGCGGTCAACCGTCCGGAGTAGTCCACTGAGCAACGAGCAATCACCAGGCGCACGAAGAAGCACGGTAGTGCACTGTGAGGGTGGGGTTGATGGCGCGTGGGGTGTGTTGCTGAGAAGCTGCCGGTATGAAGCCGAAGATCAGCCTGCGGGCCAGAACGGAGTACGAGGCGGTCGCGGTGGGGCTGGAGCCCGCCGGGGTGGTGCAGGGCAGCATGTTCGGGATGCCGTGCCTGAAGATCGAGAAGAAGATGCTCGCCGGGCTGTACGGCGACGCGATGACGTTCAAGCTGCCGCCCGAACCGCGCGAGGAGGCGCTCGCGCTGGCCGGTGCCGAGCACTTCGACCCCGGCATGGGCCGGCCGATGAAGGAGTGGGTGGTCGTCCCGCTCGAGCACGCGGCCAGCTGGCCCAAGTTCGCGGAGCAGGCCCTGGAGTTCGTCCGCGAATGAACCTGATGTGCCCGGCGCGGCTCATCGTCCTGCCGCCCGCCTACCGGGGCAGCCTGACGGGCGAGCGGATCGCCCGGGTCTACGCGAGCTCGGATGCCGAGGAGCCGGCCGGACTGCTCGCCGCGAACCTGGGGGTCCAGCTGGTGGCGCTGCCGTCCGGGCCCGGCGACGAGGTGCTCAGGGAGATCGCGGATCAGCATCGCGGCGAGACGGTCGCGGTGATCGCCCCGACCCTGGACCTGCCGATCACGCTGCCGGCCGGCCGCGTGGTGATCGAGCACGACGGCGACGGGTGGTCGATCCTGCCGAGCGCCAACGAGGTGACTCTGGCCACCTACGAGCAGGCGGCGGATCGGTTCCGGGAGTCGATCCCGCGTGATCCCAATGACCCGCTGCTGGAGCTTCTCGATCTGGCCGGTGACCGGCTCCGCCCGGGCGCGACCGTCCTGGAGCTGGGGAGCGGGACCGGGCGGGATGCCGTGGAGCTGGAGGAGCGCGGCTATCGCGTACGGCGTACCGACGCGGCCTGGTCGTTCGTCGAGATGATGCGGGCGGACGGGTTCGAGGCGGACCAGCTGAACGCGTTGGTGGACGATTTCGGCGGGCCTTATGACGTGGTCTTCGCCGATGCCGTGTTCCTGCACTTCGACCCCGACCAGCTGGCCGTCGTACTGCGGAAGGCGCGGGAGGCGGCGGGTCTGCTCGCCTTCACCACACGCGAGGGTGACGGCGACGAGTGGTCGAACCGGTATCTCGATCTCCCACGGCACTTCACCATGTGGCAGGAGAAACCGTTGCGGCAGTTGCTTACCGACACCGGCTGGACCGTGCTGCACCTGGAGCGCCACCAATCGCGGGTCGGCGGCTGGTTCTACGTCCTGGCGACCGCGTGATCCGGGCAGGGATCGTGCTGTGCACCGAGCTGGGCGTCGCGGCGATCGAGCGCGTCCGGGAGGGGAGGACGTACTACGTACTGCCCGGCGGCCAGGTCGAGGACGACGAGAATCCGGTGGAGGCCGCCGCCCGGGAGGCCTACGAGGAGCTCGGGGTGATCGTGAAGATCCGAGGACTCGTCGCAGTGGTGCACTTCGGGCTGAGCACGCAGTTGTACTACCGGGCCGAGATCCTCAACGGTGACTTCGGGTCCGGCACGGGGGAGGAGATGTCGAGCCCGGCCGAGTCGGAGAGCGGCAGCTACCGGGCCGTGTGGATCGAGCCGCGGCAGCTCGCAGTACAGGACGTGCGGCCAAAGCTGATCGCGGCCGCGCTGGAGGCGGCACCGGACCTGGAGCGGCTCCTGGACGCCTGGGAGAACACTCCGGCGGCCTTCGAAGAGGTGTGAGGTTGCCCTCGCTGGTGACACACCTCATGTCCAGACCACTGTGGCGACTGGCACACTTCGAGCCATGGCGCGCGATCTGAAGACGGTGGGAGTTGTCGGTCTCGGCACGATGGGTGCCGGTATCGCGGAGGTGTTCGCCCGGCACGGGCTGAGCGTCGTCGGCGTGGAGCGCGACGAGGAGGCGGTCGAACGCGGCCGCGGGCACATCCAGCACTCGACCGACCGGGCGGTGAAGCGCGGCAAGCTGTCGGTCGAGGACCAGCAGGCGCTGTTCGACCGGGTCACCTTCGCCACCGAGATCGAGGCGCTGGCCGACTGCGACCTGGTGATCGAGGCCGTGATCGAGCGGCTCGAGCTGAAGCGGGAGATCTTCGCCGCGCTGGACAAGGTGGTCCGCGACGACGCGATCCTGGCCACCAACACCTCCTCGCTGTCGGTCACCGAGATCTCCGTGGCCACCCAGCGCCCGCGCCGTGTGGTCGGCATGCACTTCTTCAACCCGGCGCCGGTGCAGGAGTTCGTCGAGGTGATCAAGACCGTCGTCACCGAGCCGGACGTGGTCGAGGACGTGCTCGTGCTGGCCCGCCGCCTCGACAAGGTGCCGGTGGTCGCGGCCGACCGGGCCGGCTTCATCGCGAACGCCCTGCTCTTCGGCTACCTGAACCACGCCGTCTCGATGGTCGAGTCGCACTATGCCACCCGCGAGGACGTCGACGCGGCGATGCGGCTGGGCTGCGGCTACCCGATGGGCCCGCTGGCGCTGTTGGACCTGATCGGCCTCGACACGGCGTACGAGATCCTCGACACGATGTACAAGCAGGGGCGGAACCGGCTGCACGCGCCGTCCCCGATCCTCAAGCAGATGGTTACCGCCGGACTGCTCGGCCGCAAGGCGGGGCGCGGCTTCTACACCTACGAAGCGCCTGACTCGCCGGTCGTCGTCGACGATGACCTGACCCCCCGCACCGATGCCGGTGACACGCCGCTCCGTCCGATCCGTCAGGTGGGCGTGGTCGGCTCGGGGACGATGGCCGTCGGCATCATCGAGGTCTGCGCCAAGGCCGGGTACGACGTGCTGTACGTCGCCAGGGGGACCGAGAAGGTCGACCGGGTCCGGGCCGGGCTCGAACGCTCGCTGGAGAAGGGCGTCCAGCGCGGCAAGCTCTCCTCGGAGGAGCGCGACTCGGCGCTGACCCGGATCACCGGGACCGCCCGGCTCGACGACCTCGCGTCCGCCGATCTGGTGATCGAGGCCGTGGTCGAGGAGCTCAGCGTGAAGCAGGCGCTGTTCGAGACCTTCGACGAGATCTGCAAGCCGGGCGCGATCCTGGCGACCACCACGTCGAGCCTGCCGGTGATCGACCTCGCCATGGCGACCAAGCGGCCCGCGGACGTGGTCGGCCTGCACTTCTTCAACCCCGCGCCGGTGATGAAGCTGGTCGAGGTGGTCAGCACCGTCAGCACCTCGCCGGAGGTCGCTGACAGCGTGGCCGCGCTGGCAGTTGCCGCAGGCAAGCACCCGGTCCGCTGTGGCGACCGGGCCGGCTTCATCGTCAACGCCCTGCTCTTCCCGTACCTGAACGACGCGGTCCGGATGCTCGAGGCGCACTACGCCGGCGTCGACGACATCGACGCTGCCATGAAGCTCGGTTGCCGCCTTCCGATGGGGCCGTTCGAGCTCCTGGACGTGGTCGGCCTGGACGTGTCGCTCGCGATCCAGCGCACTCTGTACCTGGAGTTCCGCGAGCCCGGCTTCGCTCCTGCGCCGCTGCTGGAGCACTTGGTGACCGCCGGCTACCTGGGGCGCAAGACCTCCCGCGGCTTCCGCGACTACACCAGCTGAGGGGCAGGCCCGCGCCGTACGGCTGGCCGACGGTGCGCGGGCCTGGTGCTCAGCTCAGTGCAGGGTGAGCGGGGTTTCGGACTCGAGGCGGGACAGCTTCTCCGGGTTCCGGACGTAGTAGATGCCGGTGACACGGGCATCCTCGATCCGCAGCGCGACAACGCCGTCGAGCTCTCCGTCGAAGCTGAACAGCAGTGCCGGGCTTCCGTTGATCACGGTCGGTTCGGTGCTGAGCGTGCCGCCGATCTTCTGCATGCTTCCGACGAACATGCGGATCACCTTCTCCACGCCGACGATCGGCTGAAGCGCGCTGAGTTTGAGCCCGCCGCCGTCGCTGACCGCGACTACGTCGGGGGCGAGCACGTCCAGCAGGCCCTGCAGATCGCTGGCCTCGACCGCGCGCTGGAAGGCCGCCAGCACCGCCTGCCCCTCGCTCGGGGAGACCACCTTGCGAGGGCGGCGGGCATCGACGTGCTGCCGGGCGCGGTGCGCGATCTGGCGTACGGCCGCCGGAGTCTTGTCGACGGCCGCCGCGATCTCGTCATAGCCGACCTCGAACACCTCGCGCAGCACGAAGACGGCGCGCTCGGTCGGCGAGAGCGTCTCGAGGACGAGCATCATCGCCATCGACACACTCTCGGCCAGCTCGACGTCCGCGGCCGCGTCCGGTGCGGTGAGCAGCGGCTCAGGCAGCCAGGGACCGACATACGCCTCCCTGCGCCGCTGCAAGGTGCGCAGGCGGTTGAGCGACTGGCGGGTGGTGATCCGGATCAGGTATGCGCGCTGATCGCGTACCTGGTCCAGATCGACCTTGACCCACCGCAGCCAGGTCTCCTGCAGCACGTCCTCCGAGTCGGCCGCCGATCCGAGGATCTCGTAGGCGACGGTGAAGAGCAGGTTTCGGTGGGCAACGAAGGCCTCGGTCGCCGGGTCCCCGGCTTGGTCGCTCATCTCGGCCCTTCTCCTCAGGCCGCCTGGCCGGCGTCCGCCGGCGCCTTGCCGGCCTTAGCCCGCAGCACCTTCTGGCGTTGGCGATCCTTGAACCAGAGATCCAGCTGGCCGGGTCGGCTCGCCTCTTGCTTCAACTGCCAGACGGTGCTCCAGCACACAGCCTCCTTGAGCATCGCCATGGACCGGCCGCCCTCGTAGTACGCCCTGGACACGGCGTCGTTCTTCCGGGCGACCTGGACGACCCCGGCGCGGCGTCCCAAGCTGATGCACTCGCCGAAGAAGCCGACGCTGAAGTTCTTCGGCTGCTTGCCGGCGATCCGGCTCAGCACGGTCTCGGCGGCCTGTGGGCCCAGCTGCATCGCGGACTGGCAGCTCATCCGCACCGGCAGGTCCGATGGTGCCGCCGAGTCCCCGGTGGCGATGACGCGTGCGTCGTCGACGCTCGTGAGCGTCTCGTCGGCGAGCAGCCGCCCCAAGGCATCTGTGCTCAGCCCGCTGCGGGCAGCCAGATCGGGTACGCCGAATCCGGCGGTCCAGATGGTCACGTCGCTGGGCAACTCGCGGCCGTCGGCGAGCTCGACCGCATCATGGGTCACGCCGGTCACCGTCGCGCCGGGGCCTTCGAGCACGGTCACTCCGAGCTTGGCGAGCCGCTGGGCCACCGAGCGTCGAGCACGCGGATGCAGGTAGGGCCCGAGGACCTTTCCGCACACGAGCGTCACCTTCCGGCCCTGCTCCGCCAGCTCGGAAGCGGTTTCGAGGCCTGTCGGCCCGGCTCCCACCACTGTCAGCGCGGCCGATGCGGGCGCGGCGTCGAGGACCGGCCGCAGCCGCTGTGCCTCTTCCAGGGTCGCGATCAGGTACGCGTGCTCCGCCGCGCCGGGCATATCGGGGGCGGCGCTGCCACTGCCGACGGCATAGATCAGGTAGTCGTAGTGGAGGCTGGAGCCGCTCGCCAAGGTCACGCGACGCCCGGCCGCGTCGATCCGGGTCACGGTGTCGACCACCAGCCCGACGCCGCCGGCCAGAACCTGCTGGTAGTCCACCAGCGCGTCGTCCGACCCGGTGACGAGCTGGTGCAGGCGGATCCGTTCGACAAAGGCCGGACGAGGGTTGATCAGGGTCACTTTCACGCCGCCGCGCCGCGTCAGGCGGTTGGCCGCCATCACGCCGGCGTATCCGCCGCCGACCACGATGACATCGGTGTTCTCAGTCATGGCAACTCCTTCGTTCCAAAGTGCAGCCTTAAAGACACCGGTTCTCCGTCGGTTGTGACAAAGCGGATCCCCGGAGCTGACAAACCCCGGGGCGTGTCCATCAGCGCCGACGCGCAGGAGGTGGTCTTCACGGTCGCCGGCCGACGGATGGAGAGACCGGTGAGCCGGCTCGCCTGCATGCCAGTAGGCTCGACAGGTGGAGTTGCCCGGAGAGCGTCGGAGTCCGCCGCGACCGCGGTCACTCAAGGACGACGCCGGTGGGCACTGGGTCCGGCGCTGGACCGGCGACGACTGGTTCGCGGCAGCGGATGGCTGGGTGCGGGGCCGGCTGACGGACGCGGGGATCGTCGTGACCGGTGCTCCGGTGCCGTACAAGATCCGCTTCTGGGCGGCGGTTTGGTGCTACTCGACCGATCACGGTCTGTTCTGGTTCAAGGAGAACAACCCGGGGCAGTCGTTCGAGGCTGCACTGGTGGCAGCGATGGCCCAGGCTCTTCCGCAGCACGTGGTCGCGCCACTCGCGATCGAGCCGGAGCACGGCTGGATGCTGACGGCGGACCAGGGTCCGACACTCGACGACAAGGTACCGGACGCGGGCCGGCTGCCGCTGTGGCGCCGGCTCGTCACCGAGTACGCCGGGCTGCAGCGCGCCACGATCGGGGTCGAGGAACGTTTGCTCGCCACCGGATTGACGCCGCTGGCACCGTCGGGGCTGGCCGATGCGGTGCATGGCGTGGCCGACTGGTTCGATGCGCTCAGCAACGATCACCCGCTGCGACTGGACCGGGCCACGATGGGCGGCGTACGGCAGGCTGGTGACACCCTCGCCGGATGGGGTGCGAGGCTGACCGGCGCGGTCCCGATGGCGCTGGACCAGAACGACCTGCACGTCTACAACGTCTTCGGCGCGCATCCCACGGCGCCGTTCCGGTTCTTCGACTTCGCCGACGCGGTCTGGGGTCACCCCTTCGCGACGGTGGCATCTGTCCGAGCGGCACTGGTCGACCCCGACGACAGCGACACCTGGCCGGAGGACGACCCGAGGTTGGACCAGCTCACCGACGCCTACCTGGGGGAGTGGTCGGACCTGGCACCGCTCGACGTCCTGCGAACGGAGCTGGCGGTCGCTGGTCCGCTGCACGCGGTGCATCGAACGGTGTCCTGGCACCGGTTGCTGGTGCTTGCCGACGAACTCGAAGCGGCAGCCTGGGCCGAGTCACCCCGGTACTGGCTGGACGAGGTGATCCGCCTCTTCGCCGCTCAGGGCTCGGCGTCGGCGTAGTCGCCGCAGGGGCCGCCGCCGATGGCTTCGGGGATGACGGTCGTGCGCCGGTCCGGGCGGACCAAGGGGTTGTAGAAGGCCGCGATCTCCACGCTCTCCTCGGGGATGTAGTGGAAGATCAGCGCGCGGCGAAAGCGGTCCGGGCTCGAGTTCGGGCGGGAGCCGTGGACCACGCTGCCGTGGAAGAAGAGGACGTCGCCCGCGCGCATCCGGGTCTGTACCTTCTGCATGCCGTCGGGGACCGGGACTTCGGCGTCCGTGAAGGATTCGGTCAGGTCGGCCGGCTCCGGGCAGACGAGTTCGACCTGGTGGGAGCCGGGGACCACGGCCAGGCCGCCGTTCTCGGCGTCCACGTCGTCGATCGCGATCCAGGCAGCGAGGCAGGTCTCCGGGTGGGTGCGGAGGAAGGTGTTGTCCTGGTGCATCGCCTGGCCGCGGGCGCCCGGTGGCTTGAAGTAGAACATCGACTGGGCACCCAGGGCCGGGCCGATCAAGGTAGTCACCACATCGAGGATCCGGTTGTCGAGCATCAACTCCAGCGCCAGCCGGCCGGCCTCGACGTCGGTCCTGCGATGCGGGTGGACGAATCGCGGGTACTGCGCGAGCGGGTCCTCGGCCGGTACCCCGTCGTCGATCGCCAGCGAGTGGTCCACGGCGACCTGTGTCATGTAGGCGGACTTGATCTGCTCGACCTCGGTCGGGCTGAGCAGGCCGGGGACCCGCACGATCCCGTCCCGCTCGTACACCTCTGCAACAGTGCTCGTCATACCTGAAAGCATCCGCCAAGGCCGCGAGCGTGTGGATAGTCTATCGAGCTGTGAACCTTCGAGATCCTGCTACACCGGACTCCTTCACCCCGACCGTACGCCGGTTGCTGGCGGGCGAGTTCGACGAGGGCCCGGGGTATGCGACCTACCGGCGCCGGGGGACGACCGACTGGCTGCTGTTCCACACCCTCGACGGCGAGGGCCGCATCGGCACGCCTGGTGAGGACGTGATCGCCCGACCGGGTACCACGATCCTGATCCAGCCGGGCACCCGTCAGGACTACGGCACAGCCCTGGGCCGGTCATCGGACGGGCGCTGGCACTTTCTCTTCGCGCACTTCCATCCCAGGCCCGATTGGTTGCCGCTGCTCGATTGGCCACTGGTTGCCCCCGGCATCCTTCGGCTCTTCCCCAGCCCGACCGTGGCGGACCGGATCGCCCGCGCCCTGTCCGACGCGGTCCGGCACCAGGACAGCGTCCTGCCACAAGGCGAACCGCTCGCCTTCAACGCCCTCGAAGCAGCTCTCCTCTGGTGCGACACGCAGAACCCCAAGGCTGCCCGGCTCGACGACCGGCTGCTGCGTGCCATCGAGTTCGTCGACCGCAACCTGCGCGGTGACCTGACCGTCGCGGCCCTGGCCCGGGCGAGCAACCTGTCCATCTCGCGTTTCGCCCACCTGTTCCGCACTCAACTCGGCGTCACCCCACAGCAGTTCGTCGAACGCCGCCGACTCGACGCAGCCCGCCGCCTGCTCGAACTGACCACCCGACCAATAGCCTCCGTCGCCGCCGAGACAGGCTTCCCGAATCCCCTGTACTTCTCTACGCGGTTCCGCCGCCACACCGGGCTCAGCCCCACGGAGTACAGGCGTCGTTGACTTTTCTGCTCGGTACGGGGTTCAGCCCAGGGGGTTGAGTTCCTCGAAGTCGGCGTCGCCCATCACCCGGCGAACAGTGATCGGCTGCTCCAGCGGTACGCCGCCCGGGCCCGGGACCTGCGAGACCCTGGCCGCGATCTCGATCGCCCGCTCCTCGGACTCGACGTCCACCACCTGGAACCCCGCGAGCATCTCCTTGAACTCCACGAACGGTCCGTCGGTCACCACGGGCGCGTTCACCCCGTTCGACGTCACCACCTTGGCCAGCTCCGGCCCGGTCAGCGCCTGCAGATCCACCAGTTCACCGCTGGCCCGCAGTTCGTCGTTCAACGCGCCGTAGTAATCCATGTGCGCCTTGATCTCCTCCGGCGCCCACTCGGTCATCGGCGTGTCGATCGCCCCAGGGTTGTAGTCGACAATCAGCAGGAACTTGGTCATCTCTGACTCCCAATCAATACTGCGCACCTTCTTGATGCGCTCTCACCCGAGGGACGAAGCCCGCGCAACGTTCTCTACATCACCGGGAAGACAAATATGTGAGTACCGCCATCACGCGGCGGTTGTCGTCTTCTGAGGGGGGCAGGTCGAGCTTGGCGAAGATGTTGTTGGTGTGTTTGCTGACCGCTTTCTCGGTGACGAAGAGGGCACTGGCGATCGCGGCGTTCGAGCGGCCCTCGGCCATCAGGCCCAGTACTTCGGACTCGCGCGGGGTCAACCGGCCGATCGGCTCGTCGCGGGTGTTGCGGGCGAGCAGCTGGCCGATCACGTCCGGGTCCATCGCGGTGCCGCCGGCTGCCACCCGGCGGACCGAGTCCAGGAACTCGGCGACGTTGGACACCCGGTCCTTGAGCAGATACCCGACCGCGCCGCCGCCTCCGGTCAGGAGCTCCCGGGCGTAGAGCTGTTCGACGTACTGCGAGAGCACGAGGATCGGCAGGCCGGGGACCTGGCGGCGGGCCTCGATGGCCGCCTTCAGGCCCTCGTCGGTGAAGCTCGGGGGGAGCCGGACGTCGACAACGGCCACGTCCGGCCGGTGCTCGACGAGCGCCGGGACCAGCCGGGGGCCGTTGTCGACGGCTTCGACGACTTCGAAGTCGTGGGCTTCCAGCAGCCGGATCAGGCCGTCCCGGAGGAGGGCGTGATCTTCAGCGATGACGACTCGCAAGGCAACTCCATGATCACGGTGGTTGGCCCGCCGGTCGGGCTGGCCACCGTCAACGTACCGTCGAAGGCGGCCAGCCGCCGCTCGATTCCGTACAAACCGCCGCCGGGTCGGACCGTGGCGCCGCCCACACCGTCGTCGCCGACGAGGATGTGCAGCCGCTCCTTCTCATGGGTGAGCTGGACCCACGCGGTGGTCGCCGCCGCGTGCTTGAGCACGTTCGCCAGCGCCTCGGCCACCGCGAAGTACGCTGCGGACTCGACCGGCGCGGGCGGCCGGCCCGGCAGGTCGATCGTCACGTCTACCTTGAACGGCAGGCTCATCGCGAGCGCCTTCACGGCTCCCTCGAGTCCACGGTCGGCCAGCACCGGCGGGTGGATCCCGCGGACCAGGTCACGCAGCTCCGACAGCGCAGTACTGGCGGACTCGCGGGCTTCGGTCAGCAGCGCGGCCGCCTGGGCGGGGTCGCGGTTGACCATCTCCTCGGCCATGCCGAGGTTCATGCTCAGGGCGGCCAGCCGGGCCTGGGCGCCGTCGTGCAGGTCGCGCTCGATCCGGCGCAGCTCGGCCGCCTGGGTGTCGACGGTCTCGGCCCGGGACTCGGCCAGCTCGCGGACCCGGATCGCCAGCTTGGCGCTCTCGGTCGGGCCGAGGAGGGACTGGGCGAGGTACGCGTCCGCCTTGAGCAGCCGCTCGCCGGCACCCGTCCAGATCAGGAAGGCGAGCAACCCGAATGGGATCATCAGGAACGCGGTGGCGACGTTGAGCGTGAACAGCCCACCGAACGGCTCGTCGAACACCCCGTCCGGCGTCACCCAGACCAGGAACGGGTAGATCAGGTAGAACACCGAGGCCAGGAAGAGCACCGCGGACAGCAGGGTCAGAGTGAAACCGATCACTGCGTTCACCAGCAACCACGCGATGTCCCGCCAGGTGGCCGGGTCACTCAGCGTGGTCCGCAGCCACATCAGCACCCCTGGCATCGGCGGCTTCTTGTACGGACGCTGGATCGGCGTACCGGTGAAGCTCGCGAGCAGGGTGCGGTGGCAGTTCGCGAACCAGCGGGTGCAGGGCACGAACACCAGCAGCATCGGGATGCCGACCCAGACCGCGATCAGCGGCACCGCCACCACGTTCAGCACGAAGAAGGCGATGCCGAGCTCAGCCAGGATCGCCAGGCCGAGCGCGATGAAAGGCTGCGCCAGCCGTGGGAACCGCATCGGCGGCCTCGGGGCCGCTTGCGCCATCGTCATGCTCTTTCTCCCGTTCTGAGCTCAGTATGAGCCTCTCACCGGCGCCCACTGCGGCCCGGCAATCACCATCATGACGGAGGGTCAGTCCGGGCTCAGTGGTGTTAGGCCTACCTCCTGTGGGACCCTGCACCCCGGCATACCCGGGTAGTAGCACTCATGTTTTCACCGGCTGGGGCATCGAGGCTGGATGCACTATGGTGGCCGCGGCTGTACGCCTAGGCCTCCCCACCGCTGATGAGATGAGGAACCGATGGCACAGCCCATTGCCCTTGCGCCTACCCGTAAACGCCCAGCCGGTAAGGGCAGCGACTTCGCTCCGTTACTGCGCGAGGTCAAGGAAGCAGGGCTGCTGGAGCGGCGTACCGCGTCGTACGTGATCGCCATCACCCTCAACGTGATCCTGCTCGCCGCGACCTGGGCCGGCGTCATCCTGCTCGGCAACTCGTGGCTGCAACTGCTGCTCGCGGTCCCGCTGGCGATCCTCACCACCCGGGCCGCGTTCTTCGGCCACGACGCCGGTCACCAGCAGATCAGCAGCTCCCGCAAGCTGCACGACATGATCGGGATGGTGCACGGCAACCTGCTCTGCGGGATGAGCTACGGCTGGTGGAACGACAAGCACAACCGGCACCACGCGAACCCGAACCACACCGACAAGGATCCGGACGTCGGCGAGGGCATCCTGGTCTGGACGCTGGAGCAGGCCGAGGGCCGCACCGGCCTGTACGGCTGGCTCACCCGCAACCAGGCGAAGATCTTCTTCCCGCTGCTCACCCTGGAAGGCCTGAACCTCAAGGTCTCCAGCGTGTCCTTCCTGATCGGCAAGCGCCGCTGCCGCGAGGCCCGGGTCGAGCTCGGCCTGATCGCCGCCCACCTCGTCCTGTACTTCGGTGCGCTGTTCCTCATCATGTCGCCCGGCAAGGCGATCGCCTTCGCCGCGCTGCACCACGCGCTCTTCGGACTTCACCTCGGCAGCGTCTTCGCCCCGAACCACAAGGGCATGGAGATGCCGGACAGCGACACCGACTGGGGCCACCTGGAGAAGCAGGTGCTGACCTCGCGCAACGTCCGCGGCGGCCTGGTCGTCGACTGGATGATGGGCGGCCTGAACTACCAGATCGAGCACCACCTCTTCCCGAGCATGCCGCGAGCCAACCTGCGGCTGGCCCAGCCGATGGTGCAGGCCTACTGCGACCGGATTGGGATGCGGTACGTGAACACCGGTGTGGTCGAGTCGTACCGGATGGGCCTCGGCCACATGCACGACATCGGCGCCGAACTGCGCGCCGAGGTCCGCTCGGAGGCTCGAGAAGAGCAGCGCATCCGGTAACGGTTCTCGCCCGACGGTGATCCTCCTTTGCTGAAAGGGGAATCCGGCACTCCGTGAGGAGCAGCGAGTCGGTGGCGGATCGGTTACGGTCAGTCGTCTCGGGGCCATCCTCACAAGGGAGACCTACATGACCGAAACGTCCGGTATGAGTCGTCGCGGCCTACTCGGAGCCGTCGCCGGCGTCACTGCCGGCACCGCATTGCCCGCCGTACCCGCGTGGGCCGCGGACGATCAGCGCCCGGGATCCGTCCGGCGCCCCTCGCTCGACAAGTACGACCAGCAAATTGTTTCCGCGCTCTCCTCGGAACGCGCTCTGCGGCATCTGCAGGTGTTGTCCGAGGAGATCGGTCCGCGGATCGGCGGGACCGCGAGCGAGAAGCGCGCCGCGGACTACCTGGCTGGTCAGCTCGACCGGTTCGGCTACCGGACCCGCCTGGAGCCGTTCCCGGTGGCGGACAAGTTCCTCGCCCAGATCGGCGACCCGCGCAACCTGTTGCCGAACGACCTGTGCTGGCAGGCCGGAGCGGCACCCGGCGGCAAGCTCGACGTCGCCGTGCAGGGCCCGGCGCGCGATGTCGGTCCTGCCACGGCGCCAGTCTGGCCCGCGGACGTGGCCGGCTCGGTGGTGCTCGCGGACGACACCGCGGCGGCACGTCCGGCCTTCGTCGCGGAAGCAGCCGCGCGCGGTGCCGTCGCCGTCGTACTGCTTCCGGCTGACCAGGTGTTCCCGCGGCGGGCTTCGGCGTTCTCGCCGAGCGGTCTGACCGACGCCCCGATCCCGGTGGTCGGCGTCGCCCAGGTGCAGAAGCGGTTGCTCCGCGAGGCGCTGGCCGTGGTCACCTCGCTGCCGTTGTCGATCAGTACTGCGGCGCATCGCGGCCTTGTGTCGAACAACGTGATCGGCGAGCGTCGCGGCAAGGGCAGCAACTCGCCGATCGTGATGGTGAGCGGCCACTACGACTCGGTGATCGGCGCGCCGGGCGCGAACGACGACGGCTCGGGCACCGTGCTGACGCTGGAGATCGCCAGGGTGATGGCCAAGCTGCCGGTCGAGGCGACTCTGCGGTTCGCCTTGTGGGGTTCGGAGGAGCAGGGCCTGATCGGCTCCCGGTACCACGTGGCGCAGCTCGCCCAGGACCAGCGCGACCGCTACCGCGCGGTGTTCCAGAACGACATGGTGGCGACGAGCTGGGATCCGGCCATCGTCTACTGGTTGCTGTCTTTCGACGGACTCGCGAACACGGCGACGGACGCAGTACGGGCTTCCGGGCAGCGCCTCGGCTACGAGCCGCAGATGGTCGGACCTGTACTGCGGGGCGCCAGCGACCACCAGTCGTTCCAGGAAGTCGGGATCGCTGCAGCCAACTTCTCCTGGCGGGGCGAGGCGTCACCCGCGCTGCTCGAGCCGCCGTACCACTCACCCGAGGACACCATCGCCAAGAACGTCAGCCTGGAACGCCTCCAGGTCTCGATGGAACTGATCGGCACCGCCGCCTATTCGGTCGCGCGTCGCCGCTGACCTGAGCCCGGCCCGCCACGAAGAGCTGCGGCGGGCCGGCTTGGTGGGCTAGCTCACAGGCGGGCTCCCGGCGGGGGTCGGGCTGGGGTCGGAAGATAACCTTGGTGATGTTATGGCGTCCCGGAAGAAGAAGCCCTCGAAGCACGTGCGGCCGGTCAGTGACCGGCCGTTGATGGGTGGGCACCAGGTCCGGGAGAGCCGTTCGGACGGCGAGTGGATGGTCCGCCGGGTGAGCGGGTCAGCTTCCAACAAGGCCTATCGTTGCCCGGGCTGCGACCAGCAGATCCTGCCCGCGACGCCGCACGTGGTGGTCTGGCCGGAGAACCCGAGCCTGCTCGCGGCGATCGGCGGCGGTCAGTCGCTGGACGAGAGACGGCACTGGCACACTGCCTGCTGGCAGCGCCGCCGCTGATCGTGCCAGTGCTGATCGTGCCGGTGCCGCCTGTGTTGCCGTTGATGTCGCTGTTGTCGTCGCCTGGTCAAGGGGTGTGTTGATGAAGCTTCCGGTCACGTCGTACGGCGAGAGCGGATCGCCGGTCGTGGTGATGCACGGGCTGTTCGGGTCCAGCCGGAACTGGATGACCGCGGCGCGACGACTGGCCGCCGAGCACCGGGTCTTCGCATTCGACCTGCGCAACCATGGCACCTCGCCGCACACCGACACGATGAGCTACCCCGAGATGGCTGAGGACGTCTACGAGACGATCTCCTCGCTCGGCGTCGGGCCGGTCGCGCTGGTCGGTCACTCGATGGGCGGCAAGACGGCGATGCTGACCGCGCTCCGGCATGCCGACGTGGTGGAGCGGCTGGTGGTGGTCGACGCCGCGCCGGTCAGCTACCCGCCGGCCTTCGTCGAATACGCCCAGGCGATGCGCAACGCCGACCTGTCGTCGGTCCAGCGCCGCGCTGACGTCGACGCCCAACTGGTCGACGCCGTACCCACGCCGGGGACCCGCGCCTTCCTGCTGCAGAACCTGATCCTCGACGACCAGGGCGCTCGCTGGCGGCCGAACCTCCCGGTGATCGAGGCGGCCCTCCCGGCCATCTCCGCCTGGCCGGAGGACGAGTCCGGCCGGTACGACGGGCCGACGCTCTTCATCTACGGCGGCAAGTCGGACTACGTCCAGCACAACCACCGAGCGACGATCGAGCGCTACTTCCCCCAGGTCCAGTTCGCCGAGATTCCCGAAGCCGGCCACTGGGTCCACGCCGAACGCCTCGACGACTTCCTCGCCACCCTCACCCCCTTCCTCCCCTGACCCTCCCTGCGCTGACCCCTCGGCCCTGGCCCCCGCTGTCCTGGGCCCGCTGAGGAGCAACCCACGTGCGCGAGTTGTCCTCCGCTGCTCACACGAGTCGCGGGACTAACGCCCAATCGTGCAGGATCAAGCCATGCGACTACTCGTCCTGGGCGGCACCTGGTTCCTCGGTCGCAGGCTGATCACCGATGCCCTAGCCCGGGGCTGGGAAGTCACCGCCTTCTCGCGAGGACAGAGCGGCTCTCCACCGTCAGGTACCAGGCACATGCAAGGTGACCGCACCTCTGAACCCGACCTTAAGCAACTGGCAGCGACCGGCTCATGGGACGCCACGATTGACACCAGCGCCTTTGAGCCAGCGGACGTGTCCCGCGTTCTTGGCGTGCTTGATCAACAGGCGGGTAAGTACGCTCTGGTCTCCACTGTCAGCGCATACCGTGACTGGCCGGACGAACCCGTCGACGAGCACTCGGCGCTGTGGCCATCGCACCCCGGGTACACCGAGTCTTCCGCCGAGCTGGCCGATATGTCGGTTCCAGTTCGCTACGGCACACTGAAGGCTGGTTGCGAGCTTGCTGCGACCGCGGCGTCTTCCGATGCACTTCTCCTCCGCCCCGGCGTCATCCTCGGTCCGGGCGAGTACGTGGGCCGAGGTCTGAAGCTTCTTGAGCGCGCTCAGCGCGGCGGACCTTGGCTCCTGCCTGAGCCTCGCCGGCAGTCGATCCAACCAGTTGATGTCCGCGATGTCAGCTTGTTCATCCTGCAGGCGATAACGTCCGGCCTCAGCGGTCCGTACAACATTGCCGCTCCTCCGCACAGAGCCACCTATGAAGGCCTGATCGCCGCCTGCATCGAGCTGACTGGCAACAAGGCGACGCCCGTCTGGGCCGATCCAGACTGGCTGGACGAACACGGCGTCAAGCAATGGACTGAAATCCCGCTCTGGCGAACTCAGCCGGGTACGTGGACCGTTGATGCCTCGCGCGCAGCGAGCGCGGGGCTCAGTTGCCGACCGTTGCGCGAGACCATC
The DNA here is from genome assembly GCF_042657745.1 of Kribbella qitaiheensis. Lineage (GTDB taxonomy): Bacteria > Actinomycetota > Actinomycetes > Propionibacteriales > Kribbellaceae > Kribbella > Kribbella qitaiheensis. Next base: position 88,073 of record NZ_JBHSKE010000015.1, read on the forward strand.
GCTGACTTTCAAACAGCTATGGAGCGGGAGCCACTCATCAATCACCCGCGTCAAGCCGCCCACGGAATGGATGCATCCAAGGAAGCCGAATTGCTGGCCGAATGGGGCGACGATTCTGCCCAGCCGCTGGTGAGCGTCTTCCGAGATGTTGCTTCGGCGGTGATACCCCGATCCGATCGCGAAGTTCACCAGCCTGCGAGCGTTCCGCCAGTCACGACTTGCTAGCTCGCCAAAAGTGCCGAGGAGAACGAAAATCTGTGCGCCGGCTAGCCGCGGGCGGCCTCGACGCGGGGCCACCTGGCTTTCACTGAGCGGGCGACGCAGGAGCGAGCGTGCGCGGCGCGTGGGCCGGCGTACACCCGCTCCCGCAACGCAGTACTACGAGGCGTCGGCTTTGCGGATCCAGACTTCTCGGATGATGAGGAGTAGGGCGGCGGCGGTGGGGATGGCCAGCAGGGCGCCGACTACGCCGAGGAGGGCGCCGCCGAGGAGGGCTGCGATCACCGTGACCGCGCCGGGGATGTCGACGGCCCGGCGCATGATGCGGGGGGCGATCACGTAGTTCTCGATCTGCTGGTAGATGATGCCGTACGCCAGGCACGCGATGCCGGTCCACAGACTGTCGGTGAAGCCGATCGCGGCGACCAGGACGACACCGATCAGGCCACCGACCATCGGGATGAACGCGGTGAACATGACCACGATCGCGAGGGCGAGGGCGTAGGCGTTCAGGCCGACGATCTCCAGGAACACGAACATGAAGAAGCCGGCGCAAGCCGCGACCAGGAACTGCCCGCTGACGTAGCCGCCGACCCGGCCGAGCACCTCGTCGCCGAGGATGGCTACCCGCTGGCGGCGGCTGCTCGGTACCAGGCTGTAGGCCGCGCGCTTCACCGACGGCAGCGAGGCCAGGAAGTACAGGGTCAGGATCAGGATGGTGAACGCGGAGAACAGCGCGTTCGCGACCACCTTGCCGACACCGAGGACGCCGCCGAACGCGCGCTGCGCCAGCGCCGGGTCCTGGATGTAGTCCTTGGCCTTGGTGATGAAGTCGTAGCGGTTGTTCAGTTCTTCCAGCGTCCTCGACTTGGTCAGCAGGTCGAGCCAGTCCGGAGCGTTCCTGATCAGGTTGTTGATCTGCTCGGTGACGACCGGCACGATCGCGAAGCCGACCCCTGCCACCGCCAGGATCATCAGCAAGAAGACCACCGCGACCGCGAGCCCGCGCTTCAGGCCGCGGCGCATGAACCACTCGACCAGCGGGTTCAGGCCGACGGCGATGAACATCGACACGACCAGCAGGATGATCACCGACTTGGCCTGACCGAGCGCGTTCCACAATCCCCACGCGACCAGGACACCCAGCGCGGCGAAGAACCCGAAGACGAACGGGTTCGAGCGCTGCAGCGGGGGACCGGGCCGGCCCATGCCGACGTCCGGGTGACGCTCCTCGATCAGCATCTCGCCGACCAGGTTGCCGTCATCCGGGCGTACCACGCCGTCCGCCCGCTGGGCTACCTCGGCAGACCGGTCGGCTACCGCCGCGGACCGGTCGGCCAGTTCGGCGGCTTTGCCCGCCTCGGCGGCCGAGGTCTCCGCATGCTCGGCGGACTCGTCCGCGTGTTCCGCGGACTCCTCGGCGTCGTCCGCCGCGGCCTCTGCCTCCGCCGCGGCGGCCTTAGCGTCGCGAGCGGCTTCCTCGATCTCCCGGACCTCGGGAGTCGTCTTTGTGGAGTTGTCGTCGCCGGCTGGCGTCACGTCTGGTCCTTCGGCGATCGAGCCGCGCCGGTCTTCACGTTCTTGTTGTCCACCTCGTCAGCCTCAGCCTCGTCGTCAGCCGAGTCATCAGCAATGTCGTCGGCCTTGTCCTCGGCGTCAGCATCAGCATCGGCCTTGTCAGCGGCAGTGGCAGTGGCAGCGTCGCCGGTCCGGGTCTCCGGAGCCTTGAACGGGTTGTCCTCGACCGGCGTGGTCCGGGTCTCCTCGGCGGCCAGGTCCGGGAGCCGGAACTCGTCGATCTTGGTCGCGTCCCGGGGCTCGTCGGCGATCGCCGCGTCTGCACGGAGTTCGTCGAGGCTGGTCGCGTCGACGCGCAGGTTGGAGTCGATTCGGGTCTCGTCGACGCGGGCCTCACCCGCGCCGGCGCCGACGAAAGGGCTGTCGCCGATGAACGGGTTGGCCCCGGGCCCGAGTCCGTCCTCGTCCTTGGCCGCAGGCGCCTCGGCGCCACCGCTCAGCGAGCCAGCGCTGTACGACGACCCGGTGGCCGGCGTCTCGCCGAACGTGCTGGCCGGAGCCTCGTACGAGGTGCTCGGCGCGTCGTACGAAGGGGCGGCGGGAGCACTGTACGAGCTGTCCCCGGCCGGGGTGGCGGAGTACGGGCTCTCGGAGTAGGTGGTCTCGGTCGGCGGCGAGAACGGGCTGCTCTTGGCCGGTCCGTTGCCGGCGGCAAACGGGTTGCTGAACGGGACGCCGGTCTCGGAGTCCAGCTCGGCGGCCTGCCGGGCGATGTTGCTGGCGATGTCGTTCAGCCCGGCGATCTGCGCCAGGATCCCGTCGCGGCGCTTGGCCAGTCGCTCGGTCTCGCGGGCGATGATCGTGCGGGACCGCTCGGCGTCGTCCGCCGCGCTGGCCAGCTCGGACTCGGACCTGGTCCGCGCGGTGGTGAGCAGCTGCTCGGCCTCGCGGCGAGCCCGGGCCAGGGTGCGCTCGGCGGACTCCTCCGCTTCCTGGCGGATCTTGCGGGCCTGCTCGGTGGCTTCGGCGACCCGGCGCTCCGAGGCCTCGGCGGCCTCGCGCATCTGGGTGGTCAGGTTGTCCGTATCGGCAGCGATCTTGGAGTGCTTGTCGGCGAGCTCCTTGGCCTGCTGCTCGCGCTCGTCGGCCAGTCGCGCCCGCAGCGCCGCGGACTCGCGCTGGATCGCGGTCCGGATCTTCTCCGCCTCGTGCAGCGCACCGTTCTTCATGGTGCTGGACTCGGACTCGGCGGTCAGCTGCAGCGTCTCGGCCTTGCGGCGAGCGGCCGCGAGGACCTCGGCCGCCTCGGTCTCCGCGGTACGGCGGATCTCGGCCGCGTCACCTTCGGCGGTGCGGCGCATGCTGTCGGACTCGTTCAACGCCACGGTCCGGATGTCCTGCGCCTCGCGTTCACCGGTCGCCCGGGCGGCCGTGGCCTCCTTGGCCGCGGTGGCGCGGAGCTCGTCGGCCTCCCGGCGGGACTCCTCGAGTGCCTCGGACGCCTGGTCCTGGGCGAGCCGCAGGATCTGCGCGGCGCGGTCGCCGAGTCCGGCGTACGAGGGGTTCGCGCTGGCCTCCAGCTGCCGCTTCGCCTCGTCCAGCTGGCGCTGCATCGGGGCGGAGTTGTTCAGCGCTTCGTCCAGGCGGCCGCGGGCGTCGGCGAGCTGCATCTCGAGCGCGCGGACGTAGTCGTCCACCGCCTGTTTGTCGTACCCACGCCGACCGACGGGGAAGCCCCCGGCAGCGGTCGCCGTACGGTCGAAGAACGGCAGGCTCGACTCGTCAGCCATCCCAAAGAGTCCCTTCTGGCGGCGTGGATGAATCCCCCACCCTAAAGCCTGTCAGAGGTCGGTTACACCACGCCAACCGGGTGCACGCCTATCGATGCGGAATGCTCGCCAAATCCAACCCCAAACTGATACCTGCAAAGACAACGAACCAGCGGCGGTCGCCGATTGTCCGCTGCAGGAGCACCGAGCTGCAGGAGCGGCCGAAGTGCCGCAGCGCCGAGTTCGCCGGAGCGACAAGTTGCCGGAGCGCCGAGTTTGCCGGAGCGAGAGGATCAGCGGTCGCGGAAGCGGTTGATCTCGGCGAGGTGCTGCTCGCGGAGGTCCGTGTTCTTGACGCCCAGGCCTTCGGCCGGGGCGAGGGTGAGGACGCCGACCTTGCCCTGGTGGAGGTTGCGGTGCACGTCGTAGGCGGCCTGCGCGGTCTCCTCGAGCGGGTAGGCCCGGCTGAGGGTCGGGTGCACCATGCCCTTGGCGATCAGCCGGTTGGCCTCCCAGGCCTCGCGGTAGTTGGCGAAGTGCGAGCCGATGATCCGCTTCAGGTTCATCCACAGGTAGCGGTTGTCGTACTCGTGCATGAAGCCCGACGTCGACGCGCAGGTGACGATCGTGCCGCCGCGCCGCGCGACGTAGACGGAGGCGCCGAAGGTCTCGCGGCCCGGGTGCTCGAAGACGATGTCCGGGTCGTCGCCACCGGTCAGCTCGCGGATCCGGGCGCCGAACCGCTTCCACTCCTTCTGGTCCTGGGTGTGCTCGTCCGCCCAGAACTTGTAGCCCTCGGCGGACCGGTCGATGATCAGCTCCGCACCCATCGCGCGGCAGATCTCCGCCTTCTCCGGCGACGACACCACGCACACCGGGATCGCCCCGCCGTTCAGCGCGAACTGCGTCGCGTAGGAGCCGAGTCCGCCCGATGCGCCCCAGATCAGTACGACGTCGCCCTGCTTCATGTCGGCGCCGTTGGCCGACACCAACTGCCGGTACGCCGTGGAGTTCACCAGACCCGGGCTGGCGGCCTCTTCCCAGGTGAGGTGCTCCGCCTTGGGCATCAACTGGTTCGACTTCACCAGCGCGAGTTCGGCGAGTCCGCCGAAGTTCGTCTCGAAGCCCCAGATCCGCTGCTCCGAGTCGAGCATCGTGTCGTTGTGCCCGTCGGGTGACTCGAGCTCGACCGACAGGCAGTGCGCGACCACCTCGTCGCCGGGCTTCCAGGCGTTCACCCCGGGCCCGGTCCGCAGTACGACGCCGGCCAGGTCCGAGCCGACCACGTGGTACGGCAGGTCGTGGCGGGCGGTCAGCGGGGACAACTTCCCGTACCGCTTGAGGAAGCTGAAGGTCGACACCGGCTCGAAGATCGACGTCCACACGGTGTTGTAGTTGATCGCGCTCGCCATCACCGCGACCAGTGCCTCGCCCGGGCCGAGCTCGGGTGTCGGTACGTCGTCCAGGTGCAGGCTCTTGCGCGGGTCCTTCTCCTTGGCCGGCAGGCCCTCGAACATCCCCGTCTCGTCCGCGTGCACGGTGATGCCGCGATAGTGCTCCGGTACTTCGAGCCGCGCGAACTCTTCCGCGGGGGTGTCGCCGGCCAGGATCGCGTCGAGGATCTGCTTCACGTCGTACCTCCGGATAGGTGGAGCCGTGTGAAAGCGGACACTACCGACGAGTATGCCCCGTGTTGAAGGGTTCTGTGATGGAGGTCGCAGCCGTTGAGACGACCGTCACTTTCTCAGTCCACTGCTGTCAGTGGTCTTATCCCGGTGAGTACTTTCGATGTCAATCGAGCCGGGTGTGCAGGCGCACCTGGGTGAAGCCGCCGCCGGAGCGGATCTGGACCAGGTCGCAGAGCTGGTTGGCCAGCCAGACCCCGCGACCGCCGACCTTGTCGAGCGGTGGCAGCACCCGGCCGACGAGCAGGTCGTCGATCCGGCCGTGGTCCTCGACGTCACAGATCAGCAGGCGGTCGCAGATCCACAGCGAGAGCGTGCCGCGGCCGCCGCCGAAGCGGATGCTGTTGGTGCAGATCTCGTGCAGCGCCAGCGCCAGGTCGTCGATCCGGTCGTACGACAGCCCCTGCGCCCGCGCGGTCAGGTTCACCCAGGCCCGGATGTCGGTCAGGTCCGCCAGTCCGAACTTCTTGCGTTCGGCGTACGGCGGCGCGGCGGGCAGCGGCGTACGGAAGATCGTCCGGGCGACCTCGGCCCAGGTGGCGTCCTGGCGGCACTCACCGTCGGACTCGAGCACGAGCGGGTGGTTTTCGGCCGGATCGAGGGCGGGGGAGAGGACCGAGGCGTCGTACGGGCAGCGGAGGCGAAAGGGTCCGGAGTGCTCGAACGCGACGTTCAGCAGCGCTTCGTGCAGCTTCGACTCCTCGAACTCGGCTTCGTTGCGGCCGACGTACGCCGGCTCGCCGATGCCGCGGACGGCGCTGTCGGGGTGCTTCACCAGCAGGTCGCGCCACAACGGGATGATCCGGGCGGGGTTGCGGCCGACGGTGGTGATGTCGACGAAGGTGACCTCGTCGGCCTCGGTGCCGAGGTCGTCCCGCAGCAGTTCGATCTGGGACTGGGGCAGTGCGGCCAGAACCACCTCGCCGGCCCTCAGGCCGTCGCGGACGAAGGGCGCCGTCTGGCGCACGAACTCTTCGTCATCGATGTAGACGAAGGCGTCGTGCTGGAACCCGGCGTGACCACCGTGGTGACGTTCGGTAGCGCTGTCGATCAGCACCTCAACAGGGTAATCCGCAATGGACCACTCGGCGTGCCGAGATCACCGGAAGAATGTCACGTTCTGCGACGGTGATCGGCCAACTCCGTTCCGTGGCGGAGTCGAAAGTGACGCTGTGTTGTCCACGAGCCGGTGGGGCCCGGGGCGTTCGGGTCAGTGCGCGGCGGACTCGGCCGGCTCGACGAGTTCCACCAGTACGCCGCCGGCGGATTTGGGGTGGATGAAGTTGACCCGGGAGCCCGCGGTGCCTCGCTTGGGCTCGTCGTAGAGGAGTTCCGCGCCGCGCTCCCGCAGTACTGCGGAGACAGCGTCGAGGTCGCGCACTCGGTACGCCAACTGCTGGATGCCCGGGCCACGCTGCTCGATGAACCGCGCGATCGGGGAGGAGTCCGACAGCGGGGCCAGCAACTGGATCGACGAGCCGCTCTCGCCGACCGAGAGCATCGCCTCGTGGACGCCCTGCTCCTCGTTGATCTCCTCGTGGGCCACCGTCATACCGAAGGTCTCGGCATAGAACCGCACGGCCGCGTCGAAGTCCGCCACGGCGATGCCGACGTGGTCGATCGCCTCGAACAGGGTCTTGGTGGCCGTGAGGTGGTCCATAACCGTCAGCGTGACCCAGTCCGGTGAAGGAATCCAATGACTGTGGTCGATGCGACACTGGTTGGTCCGATGAATGTGACGCACGACATCTACCGGTTACTGCTCGGACCGTCCTGGTCGCGGGTGGCTACCGCCCGGCTCGAACGTGCCGCGGACGACCGGATCGTGCTTGTCACCGGTGCCTCCTCGGGGATCGGTGAGGCGACGGCGGAACTCCTCGGCGCGGCCGGAGCCACCGTGCTGCTCACCGCGCGCCGGGCGGATCGCCTGGCGCTCGTGACGGACCGGATCACCGCCACCGGGGGCCACGCCGCGGCGTACCCCGTTGATCTGGCGGATCTCGACGCGGTGGACCGGCTGGTGCAGGACGTGTTGGTGGACTACGGCCGGGTCGATGTGGTCGTGAGCAACGCGGGCAAGTCGATCCGCCGGTCGCTGACCGATACGACCGACCGGTGGCACGACGTGACCCGGACGAACTCGGTCAACTACCTCGGCCCGGTCCGGCTGCTGACCGGGTTGCTGCCGCAGATGCGGGATCGCGGCAACGGCCAGGTGATCAACGTGAGCACGCTGAACGTGGATCTGCCTGCCGCGCACTGGGCCGTCTACAGCGCCTCGAAGACGGCGTTCGAGGCGTGGTTGCGCTGCGTCGCGCCGGAGATCCGGGTTGACGGGGTGACGACCACGTCGATCCATTTCCCCTTGGTGCACACGCCGATGAGCGCTCCGACGTACGGTCCGTGGGTGCCCGGTCTCACCGCCGCGCAGGCGGCGGAGGTCATCGGTCGCGTTCTGGTGACGCGTCCACGAGTGCTGATGCCGTGGTGGGCGAGGCTCGCCTCCGTCCTCACAACGGTTGCCCAAGGCCCCTATGAGGCGGCGACCGCGGCGGTACTGCGGATCGCCCGGAGCAGGTGATGCCCGCGGCCGGCCGGTCCCCGGCGATCGTCGAGGGGGCGATCGAGCGCGCGGCGCGGTCGGGACGGGTGCTGGGCGAGGTGACGATCGGGCTGGTGCGGTTGGGCCGGGCGATCCCGCTCGGGCGGTTGAGCACCTACCGGATCCTGCGGCGGGACGGGCTCACAATCAGCGCTCTGATCTCGATCGCCGCGGCCAAAGACCCAGCAGGAATCGCCTTGATCGACGACGACGGCCCTGTGAGCTATGCCGAACTGGACCGGCTTGCCGACGCGCACGCCTACGACCTGGCGCCGAACGCGCGCTATGCCGTCTCCCAGCCCAACCACAGGTCGTTCGTCATCGCGGTCTGTGCCGCCTTGCGAGTTCGCGCCGACGTGGTGCTGCTCGATCCGAGCGTGCCGGGCCGTATGCCTTTCACCTCTTTGAAGGGGAGTCGGCCGCGGAAAGGCCCGGGCCGTGTAGTGCTGCAGACCTCGGGGAGTAGCGGCCAGGCGAAGGAGGTCGAGCGAGGCGATGTGCGGCTCGGGCAGGCGATTCCAGTGGCGTCACTCGTGCGGTGGGTGCCGTTGAAGCCGGGTACGTCGATGGTGGTGACGCCGCCGCTGTGGCATGGGTTCGGCCTGGGATTCCTTGCCTTGGGGTTGGCCTTCGGGATGCCGGTGGTGCTCGGCCGGCGGTTCGACGCTGTACAGGTGGCCACCTATTTGATGGAGAACCCGGGCTGCGTGCTCGTCGGCGTACCGCCTGTGCTGGCGCGGGTGGAGCGAGCCGGTGGTGCGGCCGACGTGGCTGCCGTGGTGAGTGGGGCCGGGCTGTTGCACCCGTCCGTGGCGGCCCGGCTGACCGCGTCGTACGGACCGGTGCTCTTCAACCTCTACGGATCGAGCGAGGAGGGCTGGTCCACGATCGCCCGGCCGGTGGATCTCGAGGCGGCACCCGGAACCATCGGGCGACCCGCGGCCGGAGTACGGGTTGCCGTGCTCGATGACGACGGCCGGCCGCTCCCGCCGTACGAGGTGGGACATCTGTGCGTCTCCAGCAGGCTCGAGTTCGAGCAGTACTCCGGAGGTGGGCGGCGGCCGCGCCTTGGTGGGCTGGCGGATTCGGGGGATCTCGGTCATCGCGACAAGGCCGGGCGGTTCTTCGTCGACGGGCGCGCGGACGACATGGTGGTCACCGGTGGCGAGAACGTCTTCCTCACCGAGGTCGAGGGCGTCCTGCTGAGTCACCCGGCGGTCGCGGAGGCGCGGGTGGACGGAGTACCGGACGAGGAGTTCGGCGCCCGCCTGGAGGCTTCCGTCGTTCTGCGGGCCGCCGCGACCGCGGACGAGGTGATCGCCTTCGCGCGGGAGCGGTTGGCGCGGGCGAAGGTGCCGCGCAGGGTGACGTTCGTGGCGTCGCTGCCGACCACCTCGACGGGGAAACCCGGCAGGCGTGTGACCTGATCGACAGGCGCGTACCAGTGCCGTCGCAGGTATCGTGGCGGCATGTCTGACACCACTCGTAGCTCGCAGAACCAGACCGTCATAGTGGCCGGTGCGCGGACCCCGATCGGGCGGCTGCTGGGTGGCCTCAAGGGCTTCACCGGCGCCGAGCTCGGCGGCTTCGCGATCAAGGGCGCCCTGGAGAAGGCCGGTGTGACACCGGACCAGGTGGAGTACGTGATCATGGGCCAGGTGCTGCAGGCCGGCGGCGGTCAGATCACCGCCCGCCAGGCCGCCACCAAGGGCGGGGTGCCGATGTCGGTGCCCGCGATCACCATCAACAAGGTCTGCCTGTCCGGCCTGAACGCGATCGCGCTCGCCGACCAGCTGATCCGCGCCGGTGAGTACGACGTGGTCGTGGCCGGCGGGATGGAGTCGATGACGAACGCGCCGCACCTGCTGCCGAAGTCGCGCGAGGGCTTCAAGTACGGCGACGTGACGATGCTGGACTCGATGGCCTACGACGGCCTCTGGGACGCGTTCACGGACCAGCCGATGGGCGCGCTCACCGACCAGGCGAACACCTCGGGGCTCAAGCTGACCCGCGAGGAGCAGGACGAGTTCAGCGCCCGGTCGCACCAGCTGGCCGCGGAGAGCTGGAAGAACGGCGTTTTCGCCGACGAGGTGATCCCGGTCGAGGTGCCGCAGCGCAAGGGCGACCCGCTGGTGGTCGACACCGACGAGGGCGTGCGCGGTGACACCTCGGTCGAGGTGCTCGCCAAGCTGCGACCGGCCTTTGGCAAGGACGGCACCATCACGGCCGGATCGGCCTCGCAGATCTCCGACGGCGGCTGCGCTGTCGTGGTGATGAGCAAGGCGAAGGCCGAGGAGCTCGGGCTGACCTGGCTGGCCGAGATCGGTGCGCACGGTTCGGTCGCCGGACCGGACTCGTCGCTGCAGAGCCAGCCGGCCAACGCGATCGTGAAGGCGTGCGGCAAGGAAGGCATCGACCCTGCCTCGCTCGACCTGATCGAGATCAACGAGGCGTTCGCCGCGGTCGGCATCGCCAGCGCCCGCGAGCTGAAGGTCGACCTCGACAAGGTGAACGTGAACGGCGGCGCCATCGCCCTCGGCCACCCGATCGGCATGTCCGGCGCCCGCCTCGTACTGCACCTGGCGCTCGAGCTCCAGCGGCGCGGCGGTGGCACGGGTGCCGCGGCCCTGTGCGGCGGCGGCGGTCAGGGCGACGCCTTGATCGTCCGGGTCCCGCAGCAGAACTGACCCTTATCCTCTGTCCCTGAGGAATGACCCCGAGAGTTGGCTGAAGAGCTGCTCGTGAGCTGACAGTGAGACGATGCCCCGACGGACTGCCCCGGTCGCCGAGCTGGTCGAGCGAGCACGGAACGGCGACTCCCGGTCCGTTGCCCGGCTGATCTCACTGGTCGAGGACGAGTCGCCGCTGCTGCGTGAGGTGATGGCCGCGCTCGCGCCACACGCGGGCCAGGCGCACATCGTCGGCATCACCGGCTCACCCGGCGTCGGCAAGTCCACCTCGACCTCGGCGCTCGTCTCGGCGTACCGGGCGACCGGGAAGCGGGTCGGAGTACTGGCCGTGGACCCGTCGTCGCCGTTCTCGGGCGGCGCATTGCTGGGGGACCGGGTCCGGATGCAGGACCACGCGACCGACGCCGGGGTATTCATCCGGTCGATGGCGTCGCGAGGTCACCTGGGCGGCCTGGCCTGGACCACCCCGCAGGCGCTGCGAGTGCTCGACGCGGCCGGTTTCGACGTCGTACTGGTCGAGACGGTCGGCGTCGGCCAGTCCGAGGTCGAGATCGCCGGGATGGCCGACACGACCCTGGTCCTGCTCGCGCCGGGCATGGGTGACGGGATCCAGGCGGCCAAGGCCGGCATCCTCGAGGTCGGCGACATCTACGTTGTGAACAAGGCGGATCGCGACGGCGTCCAGAACGTCACCCGCGACCTGCGAGCCATGCTCGCGCTGGCCGAGCGGACCCCGGACGCCTGGGTGCCGCCGATCCTGAAGACCGTTGCCTCGCGCAACGAAGGGATCGACGAGGTGGTCGTCGCGATCGAGGACCGGCTGACCTGGATGCGCGGCAACGGCGTCCTGGTCGAGCGCCGCCGCAGCCGGGCCCGGGACGAGGTCGAGGCGATCGCGATGACCGCGCTGCGAGCCCGGTTCGCGCACCTGCACGGCGACGCCCGGCTCGACGTACTGGCTGCGAAGGTCGCAGACGGTGACACTGACCCGTACGCGGCGGCCGACGAACTGATCGCCGCTTTGTAACCGAGGGCATTCTTCTCGGTTTTCCGGCCGGCCCGGATTCGGGCGCTGCGACGGCCTCTGTCGATCTGTCGCAGGGATCGGTGAGTCCGAAAACGGGCAAGCAGTACAGGATTTCCGGCCTGTCGAGCGGCATTCGTCTCGCGGCGGCGCGCCGATGGATGCCATGCCCCCTGATCCGTTACAGAATGGATCTTGAAGCTGGCGAGCATTGTGCGGTGGACTGTGTTCAGTCAGTGACAGTTGGTGACTATCCGTGATACAACACAGTCGACCGAATTGGTTGCGAACGAGGAGTGGTGATGGCGAAAAAGCTGCTGATCTGGCTGGTCATCGCCTTTGCGGCGTTCTATCTGTTCACCCAGCCGGAGGGTGCCGCGGCTGCCGTGGGAGGTGCGTTCTCGGCCGTTGGCGATGCGTTCTCGAGCGTGATCACCTTCCTGTCCGCGCTGTTCGGCTGAACTTTCAGCCAAGTGTCCCGTTGCGAGCATTCGTGCGGGACACTTGGCTGTGATGCATGTGACGGCTGTGGTGAACGCCGCGGGGCCGACAGCGGGGTGGACAGGGGAGTGAGTGGATGGCCGGGATAGGCCTCTTCAGGATCTTCGATCCGAAGGTCAGGCGCCATCTGATCTCGGACGAGGGCGAGGTCGTCATCGACGAGGTGCGGCACCACTGGGTGGTGTTCATCATGCCGATGCTCGAGGTCGTGCTCGCGACCGCGCTGCTGGTGGCGATGCTGTGGACGCCGCTGAAGGCGGCGGGCGTGCTGCTGGTGATCGTGCTGGTGCTGCTGGGGCACGCGTTCTGGCGGTTCCTGACCGAGCACCGGGACAGGTTCGTCGTCACCAACATGCGGGTGATGCGGATCCGGGGTGTCTTCTCCCAGACCGTCGCGACCACCCCGATCGCGCGAATCCTCGACATCACGCTGAAGAAGCCGATCAACGGCCGGTTCCTCGGTTACGGCCACTTCGTCTTCGAGTCCGCCGCGCAGGACCAGGGCTTCCGCGAGATCAGGTACGTCGGCCGGCCCGACGAACGTGACCTGACGATCCAGCGCGTCATCCAGCGCACCGGCCTGCGAGCCTCCGCCAGCGTCGACGTCATCCAGAGCGACGACGACGACTCCGACGACGATGGCACCGGCCCGATCGGCATGGACTCGGCCCAGGAGGTCACCACCACCACGGCCCCCGCCCACCACGCCCCCTCGCGCGCCTCCGGCAGCGCCAGCAAGTCGATCTTCAACTCCGAACGAGCCAACTGGACCGACGACCCCGACCGCGACTAGCCGCACTCCACTCTCGGTCACCCGCGGGAGCGGGCGAAAAAGTGTCGGTGGGGGCTGGCAGGGTCCGGGGTGTGGGGATTCCTCGGGCGGTTGCAGTTGTTGTGGCTGGTGGCAGAGTGCTGGTCATCAAGCGGTACTTGCGGCATGAGAGCGCTGACCTCTGCGTCATGTGCGACGACGCCCGCTGGCCGGGGCTGAACTGCCGCGGTCATCAGTACGCCGTGCTGCCCGGCGGGCACGTGGAGGCGGGCGAGACCACCGAAGAGGCTGCCCTCCGGGAACTGATGGAGGAAACGACTCTCGAGGCGCGCATCGATCACCTGCTCTGGACCGGGCTGCACAACGGGCGGCCCGCGGAGTATTTCCTGATGGCTGACGTCGTGGGAAAGCCGGTCCTGTCCGGGCCCGAAGCGGAAGCGCACAGCGAGAACAACAGCTTCGAGCTGCTCTGGGCCGGACCGGACATGCTCGGACCACTCGGCCTCCACCCAGCCGACCTGGTCCCTCAACTCACCAACTTGTTGGCCAAGGGAGAGCCTCAGGTCGTGCACTCGGCGATGCGGTTGCGGAAGGCGGCTGCGGCAGCCGCATCACCGACGGTCTGGATGGAATCCGCAGGTTGGCGGCCCCACAGCCAGAGGTAGAGGTCGTTGGCTTCGCCGAAGATCTCCGCGTCGGCCTCGCCTTCGGCGTCGGGGGTGACGGTGGCGGTGGTGGCGTCCAGGCGGGCGGTCCAGGAGCGGCCTTCGGAGGTGACGCGGACGGTGGCGTCGACCGGGTGTTCGGTATCGCCTTCTTCCCACCAGGGGCCGCCGAGCATCATGACCAGGAGTTCGTCGATGCCGTCCAGGGCGAGCTCCCGGTCGACCGGGGTGACCACGTCGTGGGCGAGCTCGACATCGATGCGGTGGACGGCGGTCTCCAGGGCCATCCGGCGGTACCAGAAGGCCGAGGTCTTGTCGTCGGGGGAGAAGGTCCAGGTCGGGAGGTCCGTGCCGGCCTTTTGCAGGGCGGTGACCACTGCGGCGCGCGCCTCGTCGTACAGCTCGAGGGCGTCGCGGTCGTCGAGGTTCGGCGGCCAGGGGTCGGGGAGCGCGCCGAGCTCGAGGATCTCGACCTTGTGCAGGTACACGGTCGAGATGTGGCGGACGACGGTCTCGACGGTCCAGCCCGGGCAGCTTGGGACCCCGGCGGCGAGGCCGAGCCGGCCGACCTCGGCCAGGCGGGCGGAATCGGACTGCAGGCAGGCGAGATAGAAGGCGGCGCGTTCGGGCGACAGACTCATGCGGTGAGCATGGCACTACCCGCCGACAGTTTCAGCCAGTCGATCAAGAGTCGCGCTGATTGAAGGCGCCGACCCAATGCTCGGTCTCGGTGTTGCTGATGGCGACCACCCGCTCGGCTAGGAGCTGCGGACGGTCGGCGGCACCGGCGTACCGGCCTGCCTGCTGGGCGAAGAGCCACGCCTCGTTCCGCAGTTCCTCAGCCGTCCGCCGGTACGTGGGGTAGCTGTCCTGGAGCCCCAGCAAGGTGCGGACACCTTCCGCGAGTGCGATCAGTGCGCCGAGCGCCGGGGCGAACCACTTGGGAGCGTCGAACGCCACGGACACGGCGATCAGCAGCGCGGCGATGAGCTGGAGGATCCCGATCCCCCAGTAGGCGAGCCGTGCCTTGCGAGCCTGGGAGCTGTACCAGTGGAAGCGGATGTTGATCAGCTGCTCGGCGGGTGAGTCGCCCGCCAGGCGGGGGAAGTCCTGCTCGTCGCTCGCCATGGCCCCTCGCTCGAAGTGCCGGTTGGCGAAGGTTAGCCGGACGGGCGGCTAACCTTCCGGCATGGCGAGGAAGAAACCGTTGCCGTTCGATCCGATCGACGAGGCGTCGCGGCAGTGGGGGCGGCGCTGGGGTGCCGTCGAGCAGATGCGCGCCGTCACGTCGTTGATGCGGGCGCAGCAGATCGTCATCGGTGAGCTTGACGAGATCCTCAAGAAGCACGGGCTGACCTTCGCGCGGTTCGAGGCTTTGGTGTTGCTCACGTTCTCGCGGCGGGGGTCGCTGCCGCTGGGCAAGATGGGGGAGCGCCTGCAGGTGCACCCGACCTCCGTCACCTCGATCGTCCGTCGGCTGGAGGCTGCCGGGCTGGTGACCCGTACGCCGCACCCGGACGACGGCCGCGCGGTGCTGTGCGAGATCACCACCGAGGGCCGCGAGCTGGTCGAACGAGCCACCGCCGACCTCGTCGAGGCCGACTTCGCCCTCCGCGGCCTCACCGACGAGCAGCTCAAGATGCTGTGGTCCGTCCTCCAGCCCCTCCGCCACACCGCCGGCGATTTCAGCTAGAGACCCAGTTGCGCGCCCGGCCGACCAGCGGCAGTCCGCTCCAGGTGATCCTGGAGCGGGCCCGCCGCGTTCCCGACCTCGACCACTTCCCCGGCGTCGACGAGATCAACGCCCGCCTCGCCGACCTCGCCGGCCGGCATCCCGACCTGGTCACCGCCCGCAGGATCGGAACGTCGCGACTCGGCGAGCCGATCACCATGTACTCGATCGGCTCCGGCCCCGACGAAGCCCTCGTGTATGCCGGGGTGCACCCGAACGAGCCGATCGGCTTCTGGACCGCGATCCAGCTGGCCGAGGACCTCTGCGCCGACGACATACTGCGGGCCGGCTGCCGGTGGAACATCATCGGCTGCATCGACCCCGACGGCACCCGCCTCAACGAGGGCTGGTTCGACGGCCCGTGGGACCGGGTGCACTACCTCGCCAACTTCTACCGCCCGGCCCCGGCCGAGCAGGTCGAGTGGTCGTTCCCGTTCCAGTACAAGCAGGCGTACTTCGACAACGTGATGCCCGAGGCGTTCGCCCTGATGCGGGTGATCGACGAGCTGAAACCGAAGGTCGCGGTGTCCCTGCACAACACCGAGCTCGGCGGCGTCTACTACTACGTCACCCGGGACCTGGACGGGTTCGTCGAAGAGCTGCACGAGATCGCCGCGGCTTTCGATCTCCCGCTTGACCTCGGTGAGCCCGAGACCCCGGTCGCCCGCCCGCTCGGCCCGGCCGTCTACGAGATGATCTCGGCCAAGGCGACGTACGACTACTCCGAGAGCCTGGGGATGACGCCCTACTCGAGCTCGGGTGGGTCGTCCGCGGAGTACGCGGAGCGGTACGGGACGGTGAGCCTGGTGGCGGAGCTGCCGTACTGGACCCATCCGGCGGCGGACGATCGAACGCCGAGCGACGTGGCGTATCGCGACGTACTGATCGAGGCCGCTGACGGGTTGGAGCAGGACATCACCGCCCTCGTCGAGATCTTCGAGGCAGCCCGGGCTCACCTGTCGGACGACTCGCAGTTCGTCCGTGCCACCGCCGCCTTCCTGCCGTACCTGGGCAAGCGGCCGGACCGGGATCGGCGCCGGGCCGAGCAGGAGGACCCGGCGCGACTGGCGACCGTCTCGGAGGCGTTCGGCCTGCGCGACATCCACCGCTCCTTCCGGCTCCGGTACGGCGGGATGCTGGTGCGCGCGATCGACGGCGAGATCGCCCGGGGCAGCGCGGCAGCGGAACTCCATCCGCTCGCCAAGCGACTGCGTGCCCTCTACCGCGTCTGGCAGGACGAGGCGCTGACCCTCGAACCAGAGCTGCACCGGGTCCCGATCAACCACCTCGTCGGTGTCCAGTACGCCGCCACCTTCGCGCTGCTGAACGCAGTACGGCGGGAGGGTGTCTGACGTTCAGGCCGCGGCCTCGTTTTACCGCTTGCAAGAAAGCTGGTGGCACCCCGGGGTAGGAAATAGTTGGACGTCCTAGTATTTTGGGGCCAATCCCGAGGAGGTCTGACTGATGGATGCCGAACAGATCGCGACCGGCCGGAGCCGGTGGCAGCAGCGGTACGACGCGTCGCGGCGGCGTGAGGCGGACTTCACCACGTTGTCCGGTACCGAGGTGGAGCCTGTCTACGGGCCGCCCGAGGGGTTCGACGACCCACGGATGGATCGGATCGGCTGGCCGGGGGAGTTCCCGTTCACCCGCGGCCTCTACGCGACCGGGTACCGCGGCCGGACCTGGACGATCCGTCAGTTCGCCGGTTTCGGCAACGCCGAGGACACCAACGAGCGGTACAAGATGATCCTCAACTCCGGCGGTGGCGGGTTGTCCGTCGCGTTCGACATGCCGACGTTGATGGGCCGCGACTCCGACGACCCGAAGTCGCTCGGCGAGGTCGGTCACTGCGGCGTCGCGATCGACAGCGCGGCCGACATGGACCGGCTGTTCAACGGCATCCCGCTGCAGGACGTCACCACCTCGATGACGATCTCCGGGCCCGCGGTGCCGGCCTTCGTGATGTACCTGGTCGCCGCCGAGCGCCAGGGCGCCGACATCACCAAGCTGAACGGCACCCTGCAGACCGACATCTTCAAGGAGTACATCGCCCAGAAGGAGTGGCTGTTCCCGCCGGAGCCACACCTGCGCCTGATCGGCGACCTGATGGAGTACTGCGCCGCCAACATCCCGGCGTACAAGCCGCTCAGCGTCTCGGGGTACCACATCCGCGAGGCCGGGTCGACGGCCGCACAGGAGCTGGCCTACACGCTCGCGGATGGCTTCGGGTACGTCGAGCTCGGCCTCAGCCGGGGGCTCGACATCGACACCTTCGCGCCCGGGCTGTCGTTCTTCTTCGACAGCCACCTGGACTTCTTCGAGGAGATCGCGAAGTTCCGGGCCAGCCGCCGGATCTGGGCCCGCTGGCTGCGTGACGAGTACGGCGCGAAGACGGACAAGGCGCAGTGGCTCCGCTTCCACACCCAGACCGCGGGCGTCTCGCTGACCGCCCAGCAGCCGACGCTCAACGTCGTCCGTACCGCGGTCGAGGCGCTCGCCGCGGTCCTCGGTGGCACCAACTCGCTGCACACCAACGCGCTCGACGAGACGCTCGCACTGCCGACCGATCAGTCGGCCGAGATCGCGCTGCGGACCCAGTCGGTGCTGATGGAGGAGATCGGCGTCACCAACGTCGCCGACCCGCTCGGCGGTTCGTGGTACGTCGAGGCGCTGACCGACAGGATCGAGGCCGAGGCGGAGGAGATCTTTGCCCGGATCAAGGAGATGAGCCCGGACGACACGATGACCGGGGGCATCCTGCGCGGGATCGAGGACGGCTGGTTCATGGCCGAAATCGCGGACGCAGCCTTTGAATACCAGCAGAAGCTGGAGAAGGGCGAGAAGAAGATCGTCGGCGTGAACACCCAGACCGACACCGTCGCCGGTGAGCTGGAGATCCTCCGGGTCAGCCACGAGGTGGAGATCGAGCAGTGCCGGGTACTGGCGGCGCGCAAGGTTCAGCGCGACGAGGACCAGGTGCGTCGTAGGCTGACCGCGCTGGTCGAGGCATCCAGAGGGACCGGCAGCCTGATCGAACCCATGCTGGAGGCGGCGCGTGCGGAGGCCACGATGGGGGAAATCTGTCACGTTCTTCGGGACGAGTGGGGCGAGTACCGAGAGCCCGCCCGCTTCTGAGGACGAGGCGGAGGCCTCCCCACCACCACCGGGGAGGCGCCGCGGCCGGCAGCCGCAGCGCGGGACCCAGCGGCCGGACGGCCGGGGCGTGGTGGTCTGCGGGTCCGACCGCACCATGCTCCGGGTGGTCACCGAACTGGTCGACTCCGGCGAGCACGTCACCGCGATCGTCAACCCGGCCTCGCGGCACTTCGAACGAATCGGTGAGCTCGGCGCACACGTGATGGGCGTCCGGGTGGTCAGCGAGGCGATCCTGCGCAGGGCTGGAATCGATGCCGACGGCGACGATCCGTCCAGTGCCCGGGCGCTCGTGCTGCTGGACGCCGATGACGTTCGCAACGTGCATACCGCGCTGACCGCTCGCGACATGGACCCGAATCTGCGGATCGTCGTACAGATGGTCAACCCGCGCCTCGGCGGTCAGCTGCACAGCCTGCTGGGCGACTGCGTGGTGATCTCGGGCCCGTCGCTCGCGGCGCCGGCCTTCGTCGCGGACGCGCTGGAGGACGACGAGCTGACCTGGGTCGAGGTGGGCGGCCGCCGGATGGTGGCGGGCCCGGCCGACCTGATCCGCGATCCGCACCTGATCGTGCTCGCCGACACCACCTCGTCGGCGACGCCCGAACTGCTGCCCACCGAGAGCTCGGACCCGGCCGGCGACATCGTCCTCGGTACCGGCATCCGCAGCGTCTGGCGCACCAAGGACGTCCGCCGGGCCGGCTGGTTGATGGCGACCCGCGACGTGTTCGACCGGCGGGTCCGCATCATCGTGGCGGTGATGGCCGGACTGGTGGCGGTCGGCACCGCGCTGACCCACTGGATCGCGAACATCGACTGGCTCCGCGCTCTCTACCTGGCCGCCGGCGCGGTCACCTCGGCCGGGATCGAGGACGACAAGTTCTCGAACGCCGATCCGTGGGCGAAGGTGGCCGGGGTCGTGGTCCAGCTGACCGGGATCGTGCTGATGGCGCTGCTGACCGCGGTGATCGTCGACTCGCTGATCGGGGCCCGGCTGTCCCGGGTGATCGGCGGGGTCCGCGGCCGGCCGAGGAACCACGTGGTCGTCTGCGGACTCGGTACGGTCGGGGCCCGGGTGCTGGAGATCCTGGCCGAGCGCGGGGTCGCCGTGGTCGGCGTCGAGCAGGACGACGACGCCCCCGGAGTACAGACGGCTCATCGGTTGCGGATCCCGGTGATCATCGGGGACAGCGCGAACGAGGAGACCCTGCGGTCGGCCGGTGTGCAACGCTGCCAGGCGGTGCTGGCGATCACGAACGGCGACATCACCAATCTCGAGTCCGCGATGGTGGTCCGGCAGCTGAACCCGGACGCCCGGATCACGATGCGGATGTTCGACCACGACCTGGCCCAGCGGGTCGAGCGGCAGCTCGGTCTCGGGCACAGCCGGTCCGTGTCGATGCTGGTAGCGCCGGCGATCGCCGCCGCGGTCGCGAACCGGCGCAGTCAGGCGACCGTTCCGGCCGGTCGGCGGGTGCTGCTGCTCACCGAGGTCTCGGTCGAGCGGAACTCCGTCGCGGTCGGCAAGCGCCTCGGCGAACTGGACGAAACCGGCGGTCTGCGGGTGCTCGCCCGGCAGGAGGACAGCAAGTGGGATTGGTCCCCGGCGTTCGACAAGACGCTCCGGCCGGGCACCCGGATCGCTGTCGCCGGCACCCGGAGCGGGCTGGCGAGACTGCTGCTGGCGACCCGCGCTCCGCACCGTTCGGAGCCGTCGGAGAGGATGGACCCATGAACGTTCGTAGTGAGCTCGGAATGCGAGGACAGCGGTGAGCCAGCCAAACTTCTCCCGTCCCGGGGCGATCGACCTGTCGTCCCTGCGCAACCCACCCGCGCCGCCGCGGCCCGGTGGACCGAGCGGTCCCGGTGGCCCCAGCGCGCCGGGCGCTCCCGGAGTCCCGCCGGGCGGTGCCCCCGCCGGCGGACCGTACGTGCTGAACGTGACCGAGCCGACCTTCCAGGCCGACGTCATCGAGCGCTCGATCCAGGTCCCGGTACTCGTCGAGTTCTGGTCGCCGCGCTCGGAGGCGTCGCTCGCGCTCAGCCCGGTGCTGGTCAGGCTCTCCACCGAGTACGGCGGCAAGTTCCTGCTGACCCGGATCGACATCGACACGAACCCTCAGCTAGCCCAGGCGGTCGGCGTCCAGACGGTGCCGCTGGTGATCGCCGTACTGCGCGGTCAGGTGGTCCCGCTCTTCCAGGGATCCGTCGCCGAGGCCGAAGCGCGCCAGTACGTCGACCAGTTGCTGACCGTCGCGGTCGCCAACGGCATCACCGGCCGCACTGACCCGGTCGGCCCGGCAGGCCCCGCCGAGGAGGCCGAGCCCGAGCCGGACCCGCGGTACGAGGCGGCCGAGAACGCCGTCGGCGCGGGTGACCTGGACGGCGCGATCGCGGCATACGAGACGCTGCTCAGGGAGACCCCGAACGACGCCGAGGCGAAGGCCGGGCTGGCCCGCGTCCAACTGGTGAAGCGGACCCGGGACGTACCGGCCGAGGTACGCACCCGGGCGGCGGAGAATCCGACCGACATCGAGGCGCAGCAACTCGTCGCCGACGTGGACCTGATGGGCGGTCACGTCGAGGACGCGTTCAACCGGCTGATCAAGACGATCCAGCTGACCTCGGGCGACGAGCGGGACACCGTCCGGCTCCACCTGCTCGAGCTGTTCGAGGTGGTCGGCGCCGACGACGACCGCGTGGTCAAGGCCCGCCGCAAGCTAATGGCCGCGCTGTTCTGACGCACCTGGAGCTCCCACCGGGAGTAGCCGTACTACGCGGCTCGCCGGTCGCCGCGTAGCCGGACATGGCGGGTGGTGTCGAGGTGAGTTCAACCGCCTCAACACCACCCGCTCCGTTTGCCTGGGGAGCAGGCGTCTGTGTAGAAGCAGGCGTCCCATCAGGTGTCCAGCCCGAAGTGCAGCTTTTGAAGGCGCGCAGCCGCGCAGATGGGACCGCCGAGCCGCCCCCGCAGGTAGATCAGTCAGACGGCTGGATCCGTGGTGTGGGTCGGTCGGCTGTGCGGATCCGCGGTACGGGTCGGCCGGGCAGGTGGATCGGTGGTGCGGGTCGGTCAGGCGGGCGGGTGGATCCGTGGCGTGGGGTCGGTCAGGCGGGCAGGTGGATCCGTGGCGTGGGGTCGGTCGGCTGTCCGGATCCGCGGTGCGGGTCGGCCGGGCGGGTGGATCCGTGGTGCGGGTCGGCCGGGCGGGTGGATCCGTGGTGCGGGTCGGTCAGGTGGGCGGGTGGATCCGTGGCGTGGGGTCGGTCGGCTGTCCGGATCCGCGGTGCGGGTCGGCCGGGCGGGTGGATCCGTGGTGCGGGTCGGTCAGGTGGGCGGGTGGATCCAAGGTGTGGGTCGGTCGGCTGTCCGAATCCGCGGTGCGGGTCGGCCGGGCAGGTGGATCCGTGGTGCGGGTCAGTCAGTCGAGGAGATCCGCAATGCTGGCCGGAGGGGCGGGCGGGGCGCTCGACAGCTTCGCCCGGCGTGGCGTGATCTTCGGTTGCCCTGTCCGCGCGAGGTGCGCTGCGTGGTGGGATCGTTACCCGAGCCGGACTTGCCGACCATCGCGCATCGGATCGTCGTCTGGGTGCCGGCAACTCAGCCCGGTCGGGCGCATGGCGGTCCTGTCCTGGGCTCTGTGGAGCGCGTGACGGGAGGGCGCCGATCCCGATCCCGGCCATCGGCGGTGGTGGCCGCTGGCGGGTTGGCGTGGTGCAGCGCCCTGTGACCTGGGGTCGGGTCGCCGGGTGGACGGGTCTGGCTGCTGGATCCTGGATCGGGCGGGTCGGTGTCGCACCAGGGGTCGAACTGTGCGGCGTGGTTGTTCTCGGGGGTGGCGGTGGTGGTGTGTGCCGGGTTCTGGGTGCGGTTCCGGGCAGGGCCGGACGCCGCGGTGCCGCCGTGGCTGGTGGTGGGTGTGCGGTAGCGGGTTCGGGTGGTGCTGGGGTCGGCCCAGGCGGGTCTGGCGACGGTGACGGTGCCGTGGTGGAGGGTGATGTGCCAGTGGCCGTGGTGGGTGTCGATGTGGTGGCGGCGGCACAGCAGGACCAGGTTGGTCAGGGCGGTGGGGCCGTGGTCGATCCAGGAGATGAGGTGGTGGGCGTCGCAGAAGATGGGTGGTGCTTTGCAGACGACGCAGCCTTTGTCGCGGGCGTTGAGGGCGCGGCGCATGGCGCGGTTGACGAAGCGCTGGGCCATGGCGACGTCGAGGGGTTCGGAGTTGGCGCCGAGCACGATCGGGATGATCTGGGCCTCGCACGCCAGCCGCCGGATCGCGCCGGCGGACAGCCCCTCGCCGTGGACCAGGGTGCCGACCGCGTGGGCGCCTGCGTCGGTGAGGTCTTTGAGGTCGATGGTGATCGTGATGTGCGCTTTCGGGCCGTGCCCGGCCTCCGCCGCGGCACCGCTCGCGGAAGCACCAGTCCGGGCACCATTGCCCGTGCTGCTTGCACCGTCGTCGTTGCCGGTTGCGGTGAGGGTTGCCTGGTCGGTGTCGGCTGGCGTGCGCGGGCTGGCTGCTGTGATGGCGTTGGAGGCGACGTTGAGGACGTCGGTGAGGGCGTCGGCGCGGCGCTTGTCGGGGCCGCGCGGGTCGAGCTCGCCGGTGACGGTCTTGCGGGGCTTGGAACCATCGAGGATCAGGGCCTGGAACAGTTCGGCGTTCTCGTTGGCCAGGTAGCCGCTGAACTTCACCCCCCGGTCCGCGGTCCTGACCCGTAGCTCTTCGCGGGCGTAGGCCTTGTCCTCTTCCGGCGCAGGGCCGTCGGCGTCCAGCAGGTCCCGGGCCCGGCGGGCGGCCTTGCGCAGTTCCGAGGGGTTGAAGTGGCGGCCCAGGGCGACGAGTTGTTCCTCGGCGACGGCCAGGTCCTCGACCGCGACGGTCTTGGGGACGTTCTCCAGTTCGGCCACGATCGCCGCGGCCTGCGCCGGCGACAACACCACCCCCACACCCGTACCGGCATCGGCAGCTGTGTCGCCGCCGTCGGCGTCCACGCCGTCGGTGTCGGTGGCGGGCTCGGGGTCGGCGTTGACCGGTGGGAGGGCGTCGGCCACGGCGGGGTACTTCTTGAGGGCCTTGGCCAGAGCCAGGTCACGCTTGATCACACCGGGGTCGAGGCGGTGCCGAAACGCCAGCAGGCGAGCGGTGTCACCGGCACCGAGGGTGGCGGCGTGGCCAGTGGCGTCGTACGCGGCCAGAACCTGCAGGCGGTAGGTCTGCAACCGGGAGATCTCAGCCTGCAAGGCATCGAGAGCCGCCAGCTGCTCGCTGTCGCTCATCGACCACACCGGCCGCTCACCCAAGATCTCCATACCCGAGACTCTAGACACCGCCGCAGACAGTTTCCGGTCCGGAAGGCCCTTATTTACAAGGGATCCCGAAGATTGACCGAAACTCGATGCAGGCATCGGATCCGGCCAAGTTGTCCACAACCTGACGCAGCCACGGGCCGTGCGCGAGTGGGATGGTATCGAGCCTGGTCGGTGGAATCGGGTCCGGTGGAGGTCCGAATGATGCCCGATCGAGGTCCGGTTGCTGTGAACTATTGACAGTCAGGGTGATTAGTTCTGAGAATCATTCACGTGAGTGTTGTGGAGTCGCCGCCGCCGAGTCTCGAGGCGCGTATCCATGGGTTGTTGCCGGCGTTGAGCCCAGCGCAGGTTCGGGTTGCGAACGAGGTACTGCGTGATCCGGGTGCGGTGGCGTCGTCGACGATCGGGGAGCTTGCGGCTCGGTGCGGCACGTCCTTGCCGAGTGTCACTCGGTTCTGTCTTGCACTCGGGCTCAGTGGGTACGCCGAGCTGCGGCTGACGTTGGCTGCCGAGAGCGGTCGTAGCAGTACGAGTTGGGAGCGGGGGACTGGGTCCGAGGTCGGGCCGGACGACAGCCTCGGGGAGGTGCTTCGCACTTTGCTGCGGGCCGACACCCGGGCGCTCGAGGACACCGTCGCTGCCCTCGACGTCGACGCTCTCGGCGAAGCGGTCCGGGCGATCTCCGATGCCCGGCGGATCGACCTGTACTCCGTGGCCGGATCCGCCTGTGTCGCGGAGGATCTGCGGCTGCGGTTGCACCGGATCGGGCGTGGCGCGAACTGCTGGAGCGATGTACACAACGCGCTCACGAGTGCCGCCTTGCTCGGTGCGGGGGATGTCGCTCTCGGCATCTCGCACAGCGGCGAGACGATCGAAGTACTGGAACCTCTGCAGCGGGCCGGGCGGCAAGGAGCCCGGACTGTTGCCATCACCAACTATCCGCGGTCGCCGTTGGCGCGGGCCGCGGACATCGTGCTGGTCACGGCCGCCCGGGACGTCACCTTCCGAACCGGCGGGATGGCCGGGCGGCACGCCCAGATGATCGTGCTCGACGCGATCTACCTCGGGGTCGCGCAGCGCGACTACCTCTTGGCCGAACAGGCCTTCGACGTCACCGCCGACGCAGTCGCCAACCACCGCACCAGGCGCGCCAACTGAGCCATAGCCATAGCCATAGCCATAGCCATAGCCAGAGCCAGAGCCAGAGCCAGTGCAACACCTCAGCAGAAACTCCCTCGACCCGCCCTTGGAGGAGAACCATGCAAAGCCCCCACCGGATCCTCGGCCCCAGCCGCCGCACCCTGCTACTCGGCGCCGGCGCAACCGCCGCCTCGCTGGCAGCAGCCGGTGCCACTGCCGGCACCGCAGCAGCTACCGCCGGCACCGCAGCAGCTTCAACCGACGCCTTGGCCGCTAACGTTGCTGCAGGCAATCAGGCTGCCGCGATCCCATCGCCCGACACCCTGCCGCTGACCGGCGGCCCGGAGTTCCCGGTCGGACTGTTCTGGCCGCCACATCCCTACGCCAGTACGCCGGAGCGCTTCACCGAGATCGCCGAGGCCGGGTTCGACTTCGTCATCTCGGGCAACTACGCGGGTGACGGCAACATCTTCCAGTACCAGCTCGGTCTGGCGCGTGATGCCGGGTTGCAGATGCTGATCTCGGACGACATCCAGATCCGCAACATGTCGCGCTGGTTCGCCATCTCCGACAACCCGGCCGACTTCCTCACCATCACGCCGGCCGAGGCGCGCGAGTTCTACACCCGGGCCAGGGATGCCTACGGCCCGTTCTCGTCGCTGGCCGGGTTCAACTTCTACGACGAGCCCGGACCGGGCTGGTTCGGCACGCTCGCGAAGACGCTGGAAGTCTCGCGGGAGCTCGCGCCACAGTTGCTGCCCTACATCAACCTGTTCCCGTCGGACGACCCGAACTACTACCGGGACTTCGTCGACGTGGTGAAGCCGTCGCTCGTCTCGTTCGACCGGTACCCGTTGCTCTCCGAGGGCCGCGAGGACGCGAACTACTTCCACAACTGGGCGATCGTGCGGGATGCCGCCCTGCGAGGCGACGTACCGGCGTGGGTGTTCATCCAGACCCTCGCGTACAACGGGCATCGCGAGCCGACCGCGGCTGAGCTGCTCTGGCAGGTCAACGTCAGCCTCGCCTACGGCGCCAAGGGCATCCAGTACTTCACCTACTGGACTCCGGAGGCCGCGCGCGGCGAGGGATTCGGCCCGGCGCTGATCACTGTGGACGGCAAGCGCACCAGCCGGTACGCCGCGGCCAAGAAGATCAACACCACCTGGCTCCACCAGGTCGGACGCGAGCTCAAGCCGTTGGTGTCCGAGTCGGTCGTGCATGCCAACGAGACGCCGTTGCCGAACGGGACAGTCGGCTTCGCCCCGACGGAGCTGGTCACCGGGATCTCCGGGCAACCAGTTGTCGTGGGCACCTTCCGCAGCCGCGACACCGCGGTCAAGGATCGCTGGCTGCTGGTGGCGAACCGGTCTCACAGCGCCAGCACCCGCGCGACGGTGACGGTCGACCCGGCCAAGGTCTACGGAGTCGAGGTGTTCCAGGCGATCTCGAAGCAGTTCGGCGCGCAACGCGGCAGCGACGTACCGGTGAACCTCGCGCCCGGCGCTGCCACCCTGCTCCGGCTCAAGGTGAAGTAACGCTGGTCAGGTGACCGAAGGGCCGGTGTAGACACCGAGGGCGCGGAAGCGGAGCCCCGGCTCGGCGTACTCCTCCAGAGCATGGGCGGTCCAGCCGATGATGCGGGCGAGGGCGAACAAGGCCTCGCCCGCATCCGGCCGGAACCCGTACGCGTGCATCATCGCGGCGACGGCGAGATCGATGTTCGGGAAGCCCGCGAACTGCCCGGTGATCACCCGGACCGTCTCCATCACCGGCTCGCCCGCGATCAGCTCGAAGAGCGCCTCGGCTCGTGGATCGCGCTGCTGGTAGATCCGATGCCCGAACCCCGGTACCGGCTCGCCCGAGCGCAGCTGGTCGGACAAGGCCTCGAGGGGATCCCGCAGGGCTCGGCCGAGGAACTGGTACGCCAAGGTGGTCGCGGCACCGTGGTAGTGCCCGTCGAGCGCGCCGAGCCCGGCCGACACCACGGAGTACAGGTTGGCTCTGGCGCTGGCGGCGACGCGCGCCGCGACGGTGGAGACGGCCAACCCGTGGTCGGCGAGGAGGATCGCCGCGGCCTCGAGCACGCGCGGTTCAGGCGGTCGCGTCGACAGCTTGGGCCACAACCGCGCTCCGACTGTGCCCTCGCCGCCCTCGCCGCCCTCGCCGCCGTCGCCACCCTCGCCAGGCAGCGCCTCGATCAGCACTCCGAGCAGCCGGCGCGCAGCGAGCACCACGGACTCCGGCGCGAGGTCGAACCGCATCGGATCACCAGCACCCAGTACTGCGACGGCAATGCGCAGCTGATCCGTCATGCGCGCACCCGGAGGCGCAACGTCCATCGCGGAGCGGGCCAGCGCAACCAGCTCGGGTGGCGCAGGGAAGGGCTCGCTCTCTTCCAGGCGGCCGGTCCAGAGGAGCTGTGCCACGGACTCCACCGACTGCGTGGTCGCCAGGTCGCGGACGGAGTGACCTCGGTAGTACAACTCCTCGTCGGCCAGTAGCGACAACTCCGACTCGATCCGCTCCACCACGCCGGGGTGATCGACCGTCCGACTCGCCAGTCGCTCGACATCGGCTGCCGCGAACAGGCTGCCGCGACGACCGCGCGCCCGGACGCTGGTGAGCTGACCGCGGCTCACGTAGGCGTAGATGGTCTCCGGCTTCACCTTCAGCCGGCGCGCCACCTCGGCCGTCGTCAGGTAATTCTCGTCACTCTGCTGCGCCATCCGCCGCTCCTCCGAGCGTCTATGTTGACTGGATCAACATTGACAATACTTGATCGCGATTCAACGCTGAGCTTATGACAATCACAGTGGATGGTCCGATCGAAGTGCCCCCGGGGCTGCGCAACGTCATCGTGACGGAGACCGAGCTCGGTGATGTCCGGGGAGGCGAAGGTTTCTATCACTACCGGCAGTACTCCGCGATCGATCTGGCGCGCTCGAAGACGGTCGAGGACGTGTGGTTCCTGCTGTTCGAGGGACGGCTCCCGACCGCCTCGGAGCGGGATGACTTCCTCGCCGAACTGGCTCCGCTGCGGGTGCTGCCGGCCGAAGTACAGGCGGTGTTGCCGGCCATCGCTTCGGCAGGCCCGGTCTTCAACCCGCTGGCAGGGTTGCGATCCGCCCTGTCCGTACTGGCCGCGGCTCGCCAGTTGCCGCCGTTGTGGGACGCGGATCGCGCGCGACGTAAGGCCGATGCCATGCTCGTGTGTGCGGTGACGCCGACGATCCTGGCCGCGTTGTACCGGCTGCGCGAAGGGCAGGAGCCGCTGGAGCCGCGGGCCGATCTCACCGCGGCGGCGAACTGGCTGTACCTGGTGACGAGCCGCGAGCCGGAGGTCGAGCAGGCGCGGGCGATCGAGCACTACCTGATCTCGACCATCGACCACGGCTTCAACGCGTCGACCTTCACCGCCCGGGTGATCGCGTCGACCGGAGCCGACGTGGTGTCGGCCGTCGCCGGGGCGATCGGGGCGTTCTCCGGACCGCTGCACGGCGGCGCGCCGGACCGCGCGCTCGCCAGCCTGGACGAGATCGGTACGCCGGACCGGATCGACGGCTGGGTCCGCGAGAAGGTGTCCGCGGGGGATCGCATCATGGGCTTCGGGCACGCGGTGTACCGGACCGAGGACCCGCGCTCGATCATGCTGCGGGACATCGCCGTCGAGCTGGGCGGCGACCTGGTCGACTTCGCCACCACGGTCGAACGGCGGATCGTGGAGGTGCTCGCCGAGCTGAAGCCCGGCCGCAACCTGTACGCCAACGTCGAGTTCTACGCGGGCGTGGTGATGTCGCTGTGCGGGTTGCCGCGGGCGATGTTCACCCCGACCTTCGCGGTCAGCCGGGTGATCGGCTGGTCCGCCAACATCCTCGAGCAGGCTGACGATCCCAAGATCATCCGCCCGGCCGCCCGCTACGTCGGCCCGGTTCCGCCGGTGCCCGTGCCCAGCTGAATCGGCCCGGCCGAATCAGGCAGCCCCGGCAGCGCCGAGTCAGCCGACCGGCTGTGGGGTGGCGGATCTGAAGTGCATGGTGCCGTCGTCGAGGGAGCCGTAGCGCAAGGTGACCAGGTCGCGGGGGTAGTTCTGGCGGAGCCGCCAGGGACCGTACGAACCCTGGCGGGGCAGGATGGACGCGGCGCGCCGGATGTAGCCGGAGGAGAGGTCGACCACCGGCCGCGGCGGCGCGTCGTACTCGGCGGGGTCGATCTCGGGGACGCAGATCCGGGTGCCGGTGCGGTCCAGGTGGTTGAGCAGCCGGCAGACGTACTGCGAGGTCAGGTCGGAGCGAAGGGTCCAGGAGTTGTTGGTGTAACCGATGCACCAGGCCAGGTTCGGTACTCCGCTGAGCATCATGCCCTTGTACACGAACGTGTCGTGCGGGTCCACCCGCTCGCCGTCCACCGTCAGCTCGATCTTGCCGAGGGCAACCATCTGCAGGCCGGTCGCGGTCACCACCAGGTCGGCCTCGAGGTGCTCGCCGGACCTGAGCCTGATGCCGGTCGGCGTGAACGTCTCGATCTCGTCCGTCACCACGGAGGCCGAGCCGTCCCGGAGCGACTCGAACAGGTCGGCGTCCGGCACCAGGCACAACCGCTGGTCCCACGGCTTGTAGCGCGGCGTGAAGTGCGGATCCGCTGGGATGGAGTCGGGTAGTTGCTTGGCGACCGTGCTGTTCAGCAGCCAGGCGGCATGGGCGGGCCAGCGCCGGAACGCGCTGTAGACCGCGGAGCTGAAGGCGACGTTCTTCCCACGGATCAGCCGGTGCGCGAGCTTCTCCGGCAGCAACGCCCGCAGCCGGTCGGAGAACGCGTCCTTCGCCGGTCGGGACGCCACGTAGCTCGGCGTCCGCTGCAGCATCGTCACGTGTGCCGCCTGCGGAGCCATCGCCGGTACCAGCGTCACCGCCGTCGCCCCGCTGCCGATCACCACGACCCGCCGGCCGCTGTAGTCGAGGTCCTCCGGCCACTGCTGCGGATGCACCACCCGGCCCTGGAACTCGTCGAGCCCGGGGAAGTCCACGACGTACCCGGAGTCGTAGTTGTAGTAGCCGCTGCACACGTAGAGGAACGAGCAGGCGTACGTCTCCTGGCTCGTCTCCACCGTCCACAGCGCTTCGCTGGACGACCACGAAGCCCGTACTACGCGGCGCCCGAAGCGGATGTTCTTGTCGATGCCGTACGTCGTCGCCGTCTCGTGCAGGTACTCCAGGATCGACGGGCCGTCCGCGATCGCCTTCGCCGCCGTCCACGGGTGGAACGGGAACCCGAGCGTGAACATGTCTGAATCCGAGCGCACTCCGGGGTACCGGAACAGGTCCCAGGTCCCGCCCAGGTCCTCCCGGGCCTCGAGCACGGCGTACGAGTGCTGCGGGCTCTGGGTCTGCAGCCGGTAGGCCGCCCCGATCCCGGAAAGCCCCGCTCCGACGACCAGCACGTCCAGATGCTCCACGCGTTCCTCCGCTCGGTCTGTTGAGTGCCCAGTCAACAGTAGGCGAAAAACCCGCCCGGGGGGTTTGTCGATTCCGTCGGAGGCCGTTCGTCAGCAAGATGTCAGTAGAAACCCCGACACAAGGGAGCCAGAGATGGCGCAGTACATGTTCCTGTTGTTCGACACCGAGGACTGGTACGACCAGGTGACGGCGGAGGAGTTCCAGTCCCAGATGAAGTTGCACACCGCGTTCGCGGCAGCGGTGGAGGCGGCCGGCGCCAGCATTCTCGGTGGTGAGGCGCTCGAGCGATCTTCCACAGCGAGCACGGTCAGGCAGGGCAACGGGGAGCCACTCGTCACCGACGGCCCGTTCATCGAGACCAAGGAAGCCCTGGGCGGCTTCTACGTGATCGAGTGCAAGGACCTCGACCAGGCTCTGGCCCTGGCGAAGGTCTGCCCCTCACCCAACATCGAGGTCCGCCCTGTCATGGACACCAGGTCCGGCGCCGAACCCCCGGCCTGAACAACTACATCATCAACTGCTGCGAGCTCGCCCGCATCCCCAGTGGACAGCCGGACGAGGGGTGCCGGCTGCGGCAAGGGGCAGCGGGCGAGCTCGCGCTGGCGCCTGGCGGGCAGTTGCCGCGGCAGCGTGCCCAGCGGGGCAGCCGGGCGAGCTGGCGGCTGGTGAGGTGGCAGCTGGGTGCCGGGAGCGGCCCGGGTGGGGGCGGGGGTTGGGCTTTGAAGGGTGATTCGGGAGTGGGGAGGGGGTGGGTAGGTGATTATGGGTGAGGTGGGGGCTCGAGAAGTTGTGCGGGTGGTGGATGAGGCGCATCGGGAGTTCTGGTCCACGGTGCTGGCTTCGACTGTGCGGTTGACGCGGGATATTGATCTGGCGGAGGACTGCACGCAGGACGCTTTCGTGCAGGCATTGAGGACCTGGCCCGACGGAGTCCCGGCGAATCCGGCCGGCTGGCTCACCACGGTGGCTCGGCGACTCGCGCTGGACCGGCTGCGACGTGAGACGACGCTGCGGCGGAAGTTGCCGCTGCTGATCGAGGATCCGGCCGCGCCGGGAGACGGCGAGCAGCCGACCGACCCGCTCCGGCTCGTGTTCACCTGCTGCCACCCCGCGCTCGCCCGCGACTCCCAGGTCGCGCTGACCCTCCGCCTGATCTGCGGCCTGACCACCCGTGAGGTCGCCGCCTGCCTGCTGATCAGCGAGCCGACCGCGGCAGCCCGGATCACCCGGGCGAAGAAGAAGATTGCCGCCGCGGGAATCCCGTACCGGATCCCCGCCGACGACGAGCTCCCCGACCGCCTGGACGCAGTACTGACGGTGGTGCAGCTCGTCTACACCGCCGGGCACGTCGCGGCCGGTCCCGAGCTGACCCGAGCCGACCTGACCGGCCGTGCTCTGGAGCTTGCCCGGCTGCTGGTGAGATTGATGCCGAGCGAGCCCGAACCCCAGGCACTCCTCGGACTCCTCCTGATGACGCAAGCCCGAGGCGACGCCCGAGTCAGCGAGGACGGCGAACTGGTGCTCCTCGCCGACCAGGACCGCTCCCGCTGGGACGCCCGCCTGCTGGCTGAAGGCGTCTCCCGAGCGACTGCCGCGCTGAACGAAGGCCGAGGGCGCTTCGCGTTGCAGGCCGCGGTCGCCGGCCTGCACGTAACGGCCCCGTCGTGGGAGAAGACCGACTGGCATCAGGTGGTCCGCATGTACGACGCGATGCTGCTCAGCTGGCCATCGCCGATCGTCGCCCTCAACCGCGCAGCCGCCCACAGCCTCGTCCCCGGCGCCGACCTGGACGTAGTACTGACCGAGCTGGATGCCCTAGGCAACGAGCCTGCGCTCAAGTCCTACGCCTATCTGCCCGCCGCCCGCGCCGACATCCTGGCCCGTCTCGACCGCCCCACCGAAGCAGTCAAGGCGTACGACGTTGCCATCGCGCTCACCGTCAACGAGACCGAGAACCGGTTCCTCCAACGCCGCCGCGCCGCCCTGCTCTGAAACACTGGAGCTGTGGACGCAGCGATCGAGTACTTCGAGCAGTACGCCGGCGGCCCGGTGCAGCTGATCGGCCAGGGGATGGAAGGCGTCGTGTACGACCTGGGCGGCGGCGAGGTCGGCAAGGTGTGGTTCGGTCGGCAGCCCGAGGACGTCCGCCCGCTCCAGGCATTCCTGGCAGAACTCTCAGAACAAGACCTGCCGTTCCGTACTCCGGACATCGTCCGCGTGGACCTTGTCGACGGCCGCGCGGTGAGTATCGAGACCAAGCTCCTCGGTACTCCGCTGAGCGAGTCCCTGGCCACTGGCGCGGTCACCCGACAACAAGGCCTGGACCTTTTCGCGGACCTGGTGGAGGCACTCGGCAGGACCACGGCGGGTCAAGCGAGCAAGGCGCTTCCACTGATCGGGGAGTCGACCGCCTCGTGGCGCGGTACTTGGGGAGAGACGCTGGCCGGAGTCGTCGACCGACGGGCAGCAGCGTCACGCCACTACTTACAGAAGGACATCAACGGGTTCGACGAGTTGCTCGAGAGCGTCCAGGCCAAGCTGAAGGCGATCGAGCCGGACGACCTGCAGATCCTGCACGGCGACATCTGCCCGCCGAATCTGCTGATCGACGGGGATGGGCGGATCGCGCTTCTCGACTGGGGATTCCTCACGACGGCGGGCGACAACACCTTCGATGCTTCGACCGCGGCCGGCTTCTTCGACATGTACGGACCCGACGCCCGCCTGATCGACGACCTGCTGCTCGACCGCTTCGAAGCCGCCGGCCACTCGCGGGAGCGCATGTACCTCTACCGAGCCGCCTACGCGATCACCACGGCAACGATCTACAGCCCGGACGCGAGCGACGGCCACTACCTGTGGTGCGTCAACAACCTCAACCGGGCAGATCTCCGGGACGCTGTTTGATCGGACTGCCGTCGCTGAGGTTGTGCAGCACACCCGGTTCGGCAAGGAGGAGCGGCAGCCGCCGTGCGTTGAGCGGCGACACCAGACCCTGGAGTTCCTCAACGGAGTACCAGGAGACGTTGAGGATCTCGAAGCCGTCGGGATTCAAGGTCTCGATGAAGGACGCGTCGTACTGGCCCCCGTCGTACAGGATCTCAATCGCGTCACCCCAGCCTTCCCACCGGGGCAGCCAGTCGATCGCGAGCACTCCCTCGAGGGGCAACGTCGTCCCGAGTTCCTCCTGCATCTCGCGCAGCGCGCCCGACGCGGGATCCTCGTCCGGCTCGACCACGCCGCCGGGGAGTTCGAGGTCCTTCTTGTAGCTGACCTTGCAGAGCAGCACGCGGCCGGCCAGATCGCGGATCACCACGTGCGCGATCACCCGCTTCTTCGGCAGCACCGAGTCCATCAGCGCGGTCCAGCCGGACAGCGTGTCGACCGCGGGATCGTCCCGGCGGAGGCCGTACACCACGACATCGCGGCGCTCGCCCTGCAGCACGGCACCACCGCGCAACAACCCCTCACGCCGGAAGCCCGAGCGGATGGCGACCCGCGCGGACGAGCGGTTCTCGGGATCCACCTCCGCCTGCAGCCGTTCCAGGCCGAGCTCGCCGAAGGCGTAGACCACCAGCAGCCGCACCGCGCGCCGGGCCACCCGCTGTCCGCGGTACGGCTTGTACGTCGTCCAGGAGACCGACCCGACGCCGGGGGAGATCCGGCGGACCTCGACGTTGCCGACCGGCCCGGGCTGCCCAGGGAGCTCGATGGCGAAGTTCACCACCGCCCGGTCGTCCGCGTACAGCGCGCGCCACCGCTCGACCCCCTCGGCCAGGCTCGCGCGGGTCGGCGTACCGGGGAAGTCGAACCAGCGGGCCATCTCGTCGTCGGCCAGGCCGTAGGCGAGGTCGATGTCCTCGTCCCGCCAGGGACGCAGTGTCAGCTCACCATCGGTCAAGGTCGGTTGGGGAGGCACGGCGGTCACCCCGCGAACGCTACCCGATCGGGCCAGGCAGAACTTTCCGCGGACTTCCCGCATCAGAGTCGGTACCGGCGTGCGGGGTCCATCGGGGCGGATGCGACCTCACACGCCGGGCCTTCCAGTTCAGGCGCGGCCGGTACTGCGGGTCAGCCGTCGTGGCGGAACCAGACGGTGCCGAGCGGGGGGACCGAGATCTCGGCGCTGCCGGCCATCCCGTGCCAGCCAGGGCCGTCGGCCTCGATGCCGCCGAAGTTGCCGACCCCCGACCCGCCGTACACCTCGGCGTCGGTATTGACCACCTCTTGCCAGTGCCCGGAGTACGGCAGGCCGACGCGGTAGCCGTGGTGCGGGATCGCGGAGAAGTTGGCCACGCAGGCCAGGGTCGGCTCACCTGGCTCGCCGTACCGGACGAACGAGAAGACGTTGTTGCTTGCGTCGTTCGCGTCGATCCAGGAGAACCGCTCGGGCACGTGGTCGTTGCCCCACAGTGCCTTGGTGTCCCGATAGCTGCCGTTCAGATCCTTGACCAGTTGCTGCAGGCCCCGGTGGTCGCTGTGGTCCAGCAGCCACCAGTCCAGCTCGCCCTTCTCGGACCACTCGGACTCCTGGCCGAACTCGCAGCCCATGAACAGCAACTGCTTGCCGGGATGGGCCCACTGCATCGCCAGGAACGCGCGCACATTGGCGAGCTGCTGCCAGCGGTCACCCGGCATCTTGCGCAGCAGTGAGCCCTTGCCGTGCACGACCTCGTCGTGGGAGATCGGCAGCACGAAGTTCTCGGAGTACGCGTACATCATCGAGAACGTCATCTCGTGGTGGTGGTACTGCCGGTGGATCGGCTCGTGCTCCAGATAGCGGAGCGAGTCGTTCATCCAGCCCATGTTCCACTTGAAGCCGAAGCCGAGTCCGCCCAGATGCGTCGCCCGGGTGACACCCGGCCAGGAGGTCGACTCCTCGGCCACGGTGATGGCGCCCGGCACCCGCTTGTAGAGGGTCGCGTTCATCTCCTGCAGGAACGACACCGCCTCGAGGTTCTCCCGGCCGCCGTACTGGTTCGGCACCCACTGGCCCACTTCGCGGGAGTAGTCCAGGTAGAGCATCGAGGCGACGGCGTCGACCCGCAGCCCGTCGATGTGGAACTCCTCGGCCCAGTAGACCGCGTTCGCGACCAGGAAGTTGCGCACCTGCGGCCGCCCGAAGTCGAACACCAGCGTGCCCCAGTCGGGCTGCTCGCCGCGGCGCGGGTCCGGGTGCTCGTACAGCGGCGTCCCGTCGAACCGGGCCAGCGCCCAGGCGTCCTTCGGGAAATGCGCCGGCACCCAGTCGACGATCACCCCGATGTTTGCCTGGTGCAACGAATCCACCAGGAACCGGAAGTCGTCCGGGTCGCCGAAGCGCGACGTCGGCGCGAAGTACGAGGTGACCTGGTAGCCCCAGGAACCGCCGAACGGGTGCTCCATCACCGGCATCATCTCGACGTGGGTGAAGCCCATCTCGGTGACGTAGGCAACGAGTTCGTCGGCCAGCTCGCGGTACGACTTGCCCTTGCGCCACGAGCCGAGGTGCACCTCGTAGACGCTCATCGGCTCCGCATACGCCTGCGAGGAAGCGCGGTGGTCCAGCCAGGCCGCGTCGTTCCATTCGTACGTCGAGTCGTGCACGACCGAGGCGTTCGCCGGGGGAGTCTCGGCCAGGTTCGCCATCGGGTCGGCCTTCTGCCGCCAGACGCCGTCGCGCCCGCAGATGTCGAACTTGTACCGCGTGCCCGGGCCGACGCCCGGCACGAACAGTTCCCAGACGCCGGACGAGCCCATCGTGCGCATCGGATGCGCGCGGCCGTCCCAGAAGTTGAAGTCGGCGGTCAGCCGGATGCCCTGCGCGTTGGGCGCCCAGACGGCGAACGAAGTACCGGTGACGGTGCCGGTCGGGCCGTCGTACCGGCGGACGTGGGCGCCGAGCACGGTCCACAACTGCTCGTGCCGGCCTTCGCCGATCAGGTGCAGGTCCATCTCGCCGAGCGACGGGAGGTATCGGTACGGGTCGTCGACCTCAAGCGCCGGGCCGTCGGTGTAGGTGACCTCGAGCCGGTAGTCCGGCACCTTGTCGACGTCGAGCACGCCGACCCAGACACCCTCGAACTCATGCTCCAGCTCGACCCGCTGGTCGTCGTACACCGCCGTCACGGTGCTCGCGAACGGCCGCAGCACCCGCAGCGTCACCACGCCGTCGCCGAGGTGCGGCCCGAGCACCTGGTGCGGATCGTGATAGGTCCCGCCGACCAGCCTCTCCAGCACCCCCCGATCGACCTTGACCGCCTTGCTCCCCGTGGACTTGCCGATCGGCTCGACAGACGGAGCCTCATAAGCCGACGCCTGCGCAGGCTCGAACGCCACAACCTGCGGCGCCTCGAATGCCCCCGGGTCGCTCGTCCCGGGCTGTCCCAACGGCTCGGTGGGCGTGGGCTCAGGGGTGGTCGGTGCGGTTTCGGGAGCCGGCTGTGAGGTGGGACCGGCCGGCATCTCGATGGCCTGATGACGCTCTTCGCCCGTCGCCTCGGAGGCCGGCTGTCCCGCCTGGTCGCGCTCGCTCGAATCCATACGCCCATCCTGCCCGATCGAAGCCATTTCCAGTGCACCCCGTACCCGCCGAACCAAGACCTACACGGCTCGGGCACGGACCGGTCGGGGTATGCTGACATACCATGAAGAGGACGTCGGTGAAGCTGCCCGATGAGCTGGATGCCCAGCTACGGCACGAGGCCGCTCGGCGTGGCATGACGATCTCCGAGCTGACCCGCGAGGCCGTCGAGTCCCACCTGGCCGGACGGCACGGTCGCCGACGTCGGCTGCTCGCCGCCGGTGCCGGCCGCAGTGGGCAGTCGGACGTGTCCGAGCGGATCGAAGAGATCCTCGCGGCGGAGGTCGAGCGATAGCACTCATCGTCGATGCCGGTCCGCTCTATGCGTACGTCGATGCGGACGATCGGCATCACGCCGAATGCCTCGAGCTGCTGGCCACACACCCAGGTCCTTTGCTGGTCCCGACCCTCGTGATCACCGAAGTCACCTACTTGCTGGCAAGCCGGCTCGGGACGACCGCCGAAGTACGGTTCCTTGGCGACCTGGCCGAAGGCAACCTGGTCGCTGAGCCCGTAGTACCGCGGGACTGGCTGCGGATCGCCGAACTGGCAGCGGTCTATCGCGACCTGCCTCTTGGTACGGCGGACGCGTCAGTGGTGGCCGCGGCCGAACGGCTCGGCGTCGCCCAGGTAGCGACCCTCGACCGTCGTCACTTCAGCGTCGTTCGGCCACTGCACGTCGACGCCTTCGAGCTGCTGCCCTGACCGTGCCGTCCGGGCGCGTGCTCCTACTCGGTGGTGCTTAGTTGGGCTGCGGCGGCTAGGGGAATGGGGAGCCAGGTGGGGCGGTTGCGGGCCTCGTAGAGGGTCTCGTAGATGACCTTGTCGGCGAGGAACGCGCTCAGCAGGACGCTCTCGTCGCGGGGGTCCGAGCCGGCCACCTCGGCGTACCCGTCGCAGAAGGCGCGGCGGTTCCGGTTGGCCCATTCGGCGGCGCGGTAGGCGATCTGCTGGTCGCCCTGGTGGTCCGCGAGCAAGGAGCGGGCCGCGTAGTCGAAGGAGCGCAGCATGCCCGCGATGTCCTTGACCGGGGTGTCCAGCGCGCGCCGCTCGATCAGCGACTTGGCCGGCTCGCCCTCGAAGTCGATCAGCTTCCAGCCATCGATGGTCCGCAGTACCTGACCCAGGTGGAAATCACCGTGGATCCGCTGCACCGTGACCGGTACGTCGTACGCCGCGAGGGCGTCGAACGCGCGGCGCAGGCCGTCGGCGTACTGGCCGAGCTCGGGGATCGCCGCGACCGCCTTGTCGAGGCGGCGCTTCATCGCGGCCGAGTGCTCGACCATCTGCGACGGCTCCCAGACGTCCGTGCCGAGCGCCTTCGCGAGCTCGGCGTGCACCTCGGCGGTCGCCGCGCCGAGCCGGTGCGACTCTCCCGCGAAGTCGCCGCCGACCTCCTCGGCGTGCAGGTCCGCCTCGGCGTACAGGTCACGCACCGAGGTGGTCGCGTACGACCAGCCGTCGGTGGAGTTCTTCTCGAACGCCGTCATCATCGCCAGGTCGCCGGAGTCGGTCCCGCCGCCGGCGCGCGGCCAGGAGCCTCGCGCAGACCCGAGCACCTCCGGGACCAGGTCCGAGCCGGCCTCGGTGAGCGCCGACTCGATCTCGACCCCGGGATTGCTCCCGGGCTCGAGCCGGCGGAACACCTTCAGCAGCGCGGTGTCGCCGAAGACCAGCGACGTGTTGCTCTGCTCGACCGTGAGGACCAGCGACTGCGCGTCGTCCGGTACCACGAGGCTGCGCTCGGGCGCGTGCACCGGATGGAACTCGAGTCCCTCCAGTCGGCGCCCGTGCGTCAGCGCGTCCAGCCAGTACGGCGTCGCTTCCTTGTCGTGCAGCGCGTCGTACACCCACACCCGGGTGTCGCCCAGGTCCTGTTCGTCCCACTCGCCGATGAACGCGTGGCCCTGGTTGTCGACCGGGGCGGGGTGGTAGCTGAGCGGCAACTGGTAGACCCGGATTGCGTTCTCCGCGCCGGGCGGCCCGGCGCAGTAGACGAACCCGATCCGGACCGCGGGCCAGGCGCCCTCGTCCGACAGCCACGCCGAGGTGGCCATCGCGTCGACGTGGACGTCATGTCCCTTCTCGCCGAACCACCGCTGGTTGGCGCAGAAGGACTGGACCTGGTCCAGATGGGAAGTCACGAAGAGCTCTCCTCACGATCAGCCGCCTTGTTGACCGGCAAGCGGAACCAGTAGAAGCCGTGCGCACCGAGCGTGAGCAGGTAGGGCAGTTCGCCGATGGTCGGGAAGTGCACCCCACCGAGCAGCTCGACCGGCTCCACGCCCTGCCACTGCCGCAGGTCCAGTTCGATCGGCTGCGGAAAGCGTGACAGGTTGTTCACGCACAGCACCACATCGTCACCGAACTCGCGAACGTAGGACAGCACGCTCGGGTTGGAACCGCCTAGATCAGTGAAAGTACCCATGCCGAAACACGGGTGCTGCTTGCGGGTCTGGATCATCCGCCGGGTCCAGTGCAGCAGCGACGACGCGTTCTCCATCTCCGCCTCGACGTTCACCGCCTGGAACCCGTAGACCGGGTCCATGATCACCGGCAGGCTCAGCTTGCCCGGGGTGGCCGTGGAGAACGACGCGTTCCGGTCCGGGGACCACTGCATCGGAGTACGGACGCCGTCACGGTCGCCGAGCCAGATGTTGTCGCCCATGCCGATCTCGTCGCCGTAGTACAGGATCGGCGAGCCGGGCAGCGACAGCAGCATCGCGGTGAACAGTTCCATCCGGTTCACGTCGTTGTCGAGCAACGGCGCGAGCCGGCGGCGGATGCCGATGTTCGCCTTCATCCGCGGGTCCTGGGCGTACTCGCCCCACATGTAGTCGCGCTCTTCGTCGGTCACCATCTCGAGGGTGAGCTCGTCGTGGTTGCGCAGGAAGATGCCCCACTGGCAGGTGTCCGGGATCTGCGGGGTCTGGGCCAGGATCTCCGAGATCGGGAATCGCGACTCGCGCCGCACGCCCATGAAGATCCGCGGCATCACCGGGAAGTGGAACGCCATCTGGCACTCGTCACCACCGGAGTCGCGGTCGCCGAAGTACTCGACCACGTCGCCGGGCCACTGGTTCGCCTCGCAGAGCAGGACGCGGTCGGTGTAGTTCGCGTCCACCTCCTTGCGGACCCGCTTCAGGAACTCGTGCGTCCTGGGCAGGTTCTCGCAGTTGGTGCCCTCCTCCTCGAACAGGTACGGCACCGCGTCGAGGCGGAACCCGTCGACGCCGAGGTCGAGCCAGAACTTCAGCGCCTCGATCATCGCGTCGCCGACGGCCGGGTTCTCGAAGTTCAGGTCGGGCTGGTTGGAGTAGAACCGGTGCCAGAAGTACTGCTGGCGGACCGGGTCCCAGGTCCAGTTCGAGGTCTCGCTGTCGACGAAGATGATCCGGGCGTCGGAGTAGGCGGTGTCGGTGTCGGACCAGACGTAGAAGTCGCCGTACGGGCCGTCCGGATTGTGCCGGGACTCCTGGAACCAGGGGTGCTGGTCCGAGGTGTGGTTCATCACGAAGTCGACGATGATCCGGATGCCGCGGGCGTGGGCGGCCTCCATGAACGCGGCGAAGTCGGCGACCGTGCCGACCTCGGGCATCACGTTCGTGTAGTCGGAGATGTCGTAGCCGCCGTCACGCAGGGGTGAGGGGTAGAACGGCGGAAGCCAGAGACAGTCCACGCCGAGCCACTCGAGGTAGTCGAGTTTCTCGGTCAAGCCTTGCAGGTCGCCGATGCCGTCGGCGTTCGAGTCCTTGAAGGACCGCACGAGGACCTCGTAGAAGACGGCCCGCTTGAACCACAGCGGGTCACTCTTCGTCAGTCCGTGGTGCTGCTCCGGCAGCATGTCGGTCACGCTCACCTCCATCGGGTGTATCCCCTCGGTCCAAACCTAGCGGTACTGCGGTTTGCCGCCGCGCGGCATTCGGACGACGCGCGGGTGGACTCCTGCCCCCAGCACTGGAATCCTCTGTTCTCCCATACCCGATCGGCGCGGCTCCAAAAGGAACCCCGATCGGCACAGTCCTGCAGAAGGCACGGCTGAAGGTGAGTCCGAGCAATGATTGAACGCTGCGGGATGGGCGGGTCCGGACGGCGTTCTGCTCAGTGTGACGGGCGTTTACCAGTACAAGCAAATGGGGCTCGATTGCCCTATTCGCGGTCCGATTCGTGACCCGGAGTACGTTGCTTTCCGGGCTACGGATCGTTATTTTCCGGGGCTCGCGGACTTGCGCGGCTTGCGGACGTACTTGCTGAAGCCGGCGCGTTCGGCGTCGGCCTCGGCACGGAACCAGACCTCGGGTTTGGTCCGTCCGTAGTACGGCGAGTCAGGCGTATGGAACAGCATCGACTGCACTTTGCCCTTGATCGTGAAGCCGTCCGGCGGCCCCTGATGCGGCACCGCCTCGGCCGAGCCCTCGCCGTACCGCCCCGGCGGGACTGCATCGGTTTCGGCCTGTACGTCAGCCGCCGCGGGCTGGGGGTCGTCGAACAGGGTCGGCACGGTGTTCCCGTTCTCCACATCCATCCGTCGTGAGAACGCGGGAGCAGCCACCGCCTTCGCCTGTACCGCGGGCGCCGGCTCGGGCTTCTCCTCGGGCTCGACGGCTACGGCTTCGACGGGTTCTGGCTCAGGGAGCGGTTCCGGGTCGGCGGCGCGGGCTTCCTCGGGGTCGGGCTCCGGATCGAGGAGCCGTTCCGGGTCGGCCGCCACGGATTCCTCGTGCTGGGTCTGGTCGAAGGCTTCGACCGGTTCCTCGTGCAGGCGCTCGGCGGGGTCCTCGAAGCGGCGCGGCGGCGCGGCGGCCGCAGTACCGGCTGCTGCTACGCCGGCCCCGACGAGGACCTGACTCTCCTCGGTCTCCTCGGCCGCCTCGCGGGTCTGCTCCTTGGCGGTTGCCTTCGCGTGCGACTGCCCCCGGCGTGTCAGCAGGAACCAGGTGATCGCAGCGCCGAGCAGGAACGCGAGCAACGCCCACAGCCAGTTGTGCCGCACCAACCACCCCATCAGCGCACGCTCTTCGTACGAGCGGGAAGTGCACGGTGCAGCAGCCAGGCGGCGGCGCTGCCGACCACGAACGCGGCCAGCAGCAGGATCCAGACCTGGGCGATCAGCCAACTCATCAAATTCCCCTAAGGAACTCTATGGAACTCGGATCTCGACCCGGCGGTTCGCGATCCGGCCGGCGGAGGTGGTGTTGGGCGCCACCGGACGGGTCTCCCCGTAACCGCGGCTGGTGATGCGCTCGGCGGGTACGCCGAGCCGGACCAGGGTCGCCTTGACGGCGTCGGCGCGCTGCTGTGACAGCGGCAGGCTGGTCGCTTGGCTGCCGAGGTTGTCGGTGTGGCCGCCGACCTCGACATCGACGGAGTCGCAGCTCTTCAGCAGCGAGGCCGCGCGCACCACCGAGGGCCGGGAGGCCTCGTTCACGATGGCGGTCCCGGACAGGAAGACGATCTTGTTCTGCGTCATCAGCCGGGCCAGCCGCGCCTCGAAGGTCTGGCACGCCTCGCTGACCTGCGGCTTGTCGGCCGTCGGCACCTGAAGCTGGTTGGCGATCACCGCGCCCGGTACGGCGGTGGCCACGGCGCGCGCCGCGGTCGCCTTGCTGGCCTGGTCGGCGACCTTGCCGCTCAGAGTGACCGTGGTGCCGTCGTACTTCACCGATGCCTCGCCGGTCGCGCTCGAGAGCGCCTGCAGCAACGCGGTCAGGGCTGCCGGGTTGCGCAGGCCCGCGGCCGGGTCGATGGTCAGTTGATTGTCGAACTTCATACCCTCGGTGAGCAGGCCCTCGATCTCCTTGGCCACCGAGTCCTTGGTGGCCTGGTCCCGCACGACCGCCT
Source organism: Kribbella qitaiheensis (assembly GCF_042657745.1). Lineage (GTDB taxonomy): Bacteria > Actinomycetota > Actinomycetes > Propionibacteriales > Kribbellaceae > Kribbella > Kribbella qitaiheensis. The sequence continues at coordinate 130,719 of NZ_JBHSKE010000015.1, forward strand.
GGACGGTGAGCGAGTCGTCCGTCCTCGTCACCGCGAAGGGCGCGACCGCCACCTCTTCCTCGGTGGTCGTCGGCGTCCCGGTGGGCGTCGCGGTCGGATCGGCCGTGACCTCGGACTGGGCGACATTGCTACCACCCCTGCTGCTCGCGGTCCGGACCCCGTCCACCGCGGCCACCACTGCTCTGGCCTCGGTCGCGTCACCCCCGGCCGGTACGACGACCGTCGCGTCCCGCCCGGCGAAATCGACCTGTACTCCGGTGATGCCGCGGGCGTCGAGTGCTGCCAGCGAACGGTCGCGGAGGTCGTCCTCGGTCGGGCCGGTGCGCACCGCGATCAGCACAGCCGTGAGTAGGAGAGGAACGATCAGGGCAGCCAGCACCCAGACAAGTGCGGGCCGCCGCCGGACGAGTCCGGAACTCGTCGTGGCGGCCGGAGTGTTGTCGGACCGGGATTCGTCCGGGGATCCGGGCACTGTTCCTCCGTCGGATGCGGTCAAAAGTGACCGTGCGCGAGGACATTACTCCGTCAGGCGGCCACTGCGCACTCCAACTCGCGAACGTGTGCGTGGGGATCAGCCCGGGGTGGACTCGGTCAGGCCGATACGGGTGTGGAGAGTGCGCAGGGGAGCGGGGGACCACCAGGCCCAGCGACCCATCAGGCGGAAGGCTGCGGGCACCAGAACACCGCGGATCAGCGTGGCGTCGATCAGGACGGCCAGTCCGCTGCCGATGCCGAACAACTGGATGAAGCTGACCGAGCTGGTCCCGAAGGCGAAGAAGCTGACCGACAGGATCACCGCCGCCATCGACACGATCCGCCCGCTGCGCGCCAGCCCGGTGGTGACCGAGTCGGTCAGAGTGGCGCCTTCGTCGTGCTGTTCCTTGATCCGGCTCAGCACGAAAACCTCGTAGTCCATCGACAGCCCGAAGGCGATGCAGAAGAGCAGCACCAGCATGCTCGTGTCGAGAGGGAGTGGGGTGAACCCGAGCCAGCCGGACAGCCGGCCGTCCTGGAAGATCAGCACCATCGCACCGAGCGTCGCGGACAGCCCGATCACGTTCAGAATCAGAGCCCGCAACGGTTGCAGCAGACTCCCGGTGAACAGGAACAGCAGTACGAAGGTCGTCAGCGCGATCATCCCGCCGGCCAGCGGCAGCCGGGAACCGATCGCGTGCTGACTGTCCATGAACCTCGCCGTGTTGCCTCCGACCAGGAAGTCACCCGGCCCCGGCAAGGCCCGCACCGACTCCACCAGTTGGCGAGCCTCTGCGGAACGCGAGTCGGCCTCCGTCACGACAGCCAGTCGCTGAACACCGTCGGCGACGAGTCGTGGATTCGCCGGCGCGACCTGCTTGCCGCCCGCGAACGTCCCGGCCGCCGACTCGACCCGGACCACGTCCGGCAGGCTCGACAGCTTCTCCGCGTACTCCGGGAGGTCGCTCGTGGTGACCGGGCCGGTACTGATCAGGTTGAGCGCGTTCGTGTCGTCGCTGCCGAAGTCGTCGCGCAGCGCATCGCCGACCACTCGGCTGGTGGCCGTCGTCGGCAGCACCCGGTCATCGGGTGTCCCGAACTCCACATGCAGCAGAGGAGTTGCCAGCAGCAACAATCCGGCGACCACCGGCAGCGCGGTCAGACCCGGCCGCCGCATCGCCAGCGCGGCCAGCCGGCCCCAGAACGGCGCCTCGGTCTTCGGCACACCCTTCGCCCAGGGGAGCCGGCCGGCGTTCACCCGGTGACCGAGCACCGTCAGCAAAGCCGGCAGGACCACCAGGGCGCCGACCATGGCGATCACGATCACGCCGATCCCGGCGTACGCGAAGGAGCGGAGGAAGAAGAGCGGGAAGAGCAGCAGGGCGGCGAGCGCGACCGCGACGGTCAGCGCGCTGAACACGATGGTGCGGCCGGCGGTCTCGACCGTGCGGACGACCGCCGCCTGGACGTCGGCGCCCTTGCCGAGTTCCTCGCGGTAGCGGCTGACCATCAGCAGCGCGTAGTCGATCGACAGGCCGAGTCCGAGCGCCGTGGTCAGGTTGACCGCGTAGATCGAGACGTCCGTGGCCGATCCGAGCAGCGAGAGTTCGGCGAAGGTGCCGAAGATCGCGATCGTGCCCACCGCCAACGGCAGCAAGGCGGCGACCACGCTGCCGAACGCGAGGACGAGCAGCGCCAGGATGATCGGTACGGCGATTGCCTCCGCCAGCGCGAGGTCACGGCCGACCTGCGCGTTGACGTCGTGGTTCACCCCGACCTCACCGCCGAGGTTCACCGTCAGCCCGTCGCGCTCACCGCCGAACGTGCTGATCAGCCGGTCCGCGATCTCGGTCCGGGAGTCGAAGTCGCCGGTGATCGAGGCGACCACCAGCGCCTTCGTCCCGTCCTCGGACCGCATGGCCGGCGCCTTGGTCGACCAGTACGACGCGACGCCGGTGAGGTCGGGCTCGGCCGAGATCCTGCGAGTGAGTTCGGCACCGGACTTCGCGACGGCCGGTACATCGACACTGCGTCCAGCGTCGACGACGAAGACGAGGTCGGCCTGGCCGTCGAACTTGTCCGCGAGTGCGGTGGCGGCCTTGGTGGATTCCGCGCCGGGGTCGTCGAAACCGCCGCCGGCGAGCTTGCCGAAGGCGCCGAAGCCGACGACGCCGGCGGCGATGAGCAGGAGCGCGGTGATCAGCAGGACCGGTTTCGCGCGGTGAGCGGTGAAGGTGCCGAGGCGATGCAACATGGCGGAACTCCGTCAGGTCAGGAACTGGCAAGGGAGGTCGGGCCGCCCCGAACGCGCCGGCAGGCGATCCGCAGAAAGTTGACGGGTGTAAACTTTATGGGTGTTAACTTGCCAGAGATGTGCACAGCCGTCAACATCTGCCAGATGAGCAGTCGGGATGCGTATCACCACGGAGATCTGCGGAACGCCCTGATCGCCGCGGCTGCCGAGCTGGCCGAACAGGGCGGGCCGGCCGCTGTCACCATCCGCGCGGCGGCCCGGATCGCCGGCGTCACCCCGACAGCGGCATACCGGCACTTCTCCGGGCATGAGGCGTTGCTCGCCGCGGCCAAGGGGCACTCCCTGGACAAGATGGGCGAGGCGATGCGCAGGCGGCTGGCCGCACTGCCGCCGGAGCCGGACGAGGCCAAGGCGGCGATGGCCCGGATGGAGGCGATCGGCCGCGGCTACGTGGATTTCGCGCTCTCCGAGCCCGGCCTGTTCCGGACCGCTTTCGTGCTGGACGTGGACAAGCCGGCGCCGGACCTCCGGGGTCCGGACGGGCCGCACACGATGCTCGTCAAAGGGGTCGACGAACTCATCCGGCTGGGTTTCGTGGGGGAGGAGTACCGGGTCGGATCGGAGGTCGCGTCCTGGTCCCTGGTGCACGGGCTGTCGCTGCTGGTGCTCGAAGGCCCGCTGGCCCGGCTGCCGAAAGAGGAGCGCCAGGCGGTGGTCGATCAGACGATGAAGGCCTTCATCCGGACCTTCTGGGTGGCGCGTTCGGCCACGTGATCGCGTGGCCACATTCGGGTTTCTTCGGCCGCAGTCGCCGCGACTCAGCGCGACCGTGGAAGGCCCATTCCGTGGCGCTCCGTAGAGAACCACTGCCCAAGCGTGTCCGGCTTAGGCCAGGGCGCATTTGTGCCAGCGGTGCGCGCAGGTAATCCCTTGACTAACTCTTCGGGGTTGGCCGTACTTATCCTGCGACTGACCCCGGCATGCGGTGAACGGAGGGGCTCCATGGAGAGGCTGCCGGACTCGTCATTGATCATTGGGGTGGCCACGTCCACTGCCGACCGGGTGCAACTCGCCCGGTTGCTGGGTGGTGCCGACGCGCTGCTGCTCGTCTCCAGCGCAGAACAGGCCCGTGCTTTCCTGGACCTCGCCGCCTGCGAGTCGACCCCCGTAGTACTGACTCCCACAGTGTTGCCCACGGCATCCAGGGGAGCGGTCACTGCCCAGATCGAGTCACCCCTGCCCACATCTGGTCTCCCGCAGGGCTCCAGGCCCGCCGTGGTGGCGGCTCCACCCGCAGCGGTACGACCTGCAGCGGTGGCCACACCACCCGCAGCGGTGGCCGCAGTACCGGCCTCTGACGAGGCGCTGCGTCTCGACGAGGACCGCCGGGTGGTGCGCTGGAAGGACCGCGAGATCCCGCTGACCCGCCTGGAACACGACTTCCTGCACTGCCTGGTGAAAGAACCGGGCCAGGTCTGGACGTACCAGCGCCTCCACCACGCGGTCTGGGGCAACGAGCACCTGGGCCACGGCTCCCACATCCACTCGGTCGTCAAACGCCTCCGCCAGAAGCTCGCCGAACTAGGCGCCGCCGTAACCATCCACGCAGTCCGAGGCGTCGGCTTCCACCTCCTACCGGCCGCCTAGAACCCCTACGCAGTTCCTCTGGTCCTGGCCCGAAGCGCTTGTGTCGCTCGCTCCCACGACGTCCACCGCGAGCTGGCGGCTCGGCTGTACCGGGCGACAGGACGTGGTCGCCCTTGACGTCCACATCCATGCTTACCGAGGCGGCTGGGGTGCAGTGAGAACGCAGTACCTCCTGTCCGTCCGTACGCCGCGGTCCTCAGCGATCGCCAAACACGCGCATCCACCAGAAACTCGCCCGGTACGGTGCGGGGGCGTCGTACGCGGGCCGGCCCCGGACAGAGGATCCTGTCCGGGGCCGGCTTCGGTAGGGCTAGGTCGTGGTTACTTGATGGACTTCAGGGCGAAGTCCTCCACGGCCGGCTCACCTGCGACGAGCCTCGTCACGCGGGTTTGCGGCTTGTAGCCGTCCTTTGCGGCGATCAGGGTGAGCGGGTTGTTGCGACGGTCCAGCCAGTAGGCGTAGGTGCCGTCGGATTCGGTGATGAAGGTGTACGACTGGGCCCACGAGTCGACCTGGACGATGGCGCCCGGCAGCGGAGCGGTCGTGCCGGAGGTGGCTACCCCGGTGACCGTGCCCATGAGCTTGCTCCAGGTGTTCGGCGGCGTGACGTTCATCTTCACGTCCACCGGGTTGACGGCGTACGGCGTGTTCTCTCCGATCGTGACCGTACCGGTGTAGGTACCCGGCTGGTCGACGTTCGCCGACAGGCCCACCTTCAGGATGACCGACTCGCCCGGGGCCAGGCTGGCCTCGGTCTTGTCGATCGACAGCCAACTGACGTCCGCCGACGACTCGGCACAGTCCTCGAGACCCGGCAGGGCCTCACTGTCCACGGTCGCGGTGAAGCCGCCGGAGGAGCCACCGACCTTGTAGAAGCCACACGCCGCCGCACCGCGGTACCGCGGCATGTTGGCGTTCGGCAGAGCCGCCCAGGTACCGGCGGCCGGGTCGAAGGCGAAGCCGGCGTTGGTGACGGCGCCGGCCTGGACACCACCGACGACCAGCAGCTTGCCACCGGCGACGGCGAAGGACGCCGCCCAGTGGTCAGCCGGGGCGTCGGCGATGGCGGACCAGGAGTTGCTGCTCGGGTCGTAGACGTAGCCGGACTTCTGCGCGGCCGCGCCGTCGTTACCACCAGAGCAGTACACCAGTCCGTCGATCGCGCCGCAGGATGCGAACGCAACCGACTTCGGGTAGTTCGCCAGCGTGGCCCAGGTGTTCGACGCCGTGTCGTAAGCGACCACGGAGTTGGACATCGGGGTGCAGCCGGAGGTGGTGCAGCCGCCGACGGCGTACAGCTTGCCGTCCAGGACAGCCTGGCCGGCGGCCGCACGCGGCGCCGGGTTGCTGGCTACCGCGGACCAGGCGTTGGCCGCCGGGTCGTAGGCCCAGGTGCCTGCGTCCGGACCAGCCGCTCCCCAGCCGGAGCTGGCGATGATCTTGCCACCCACAGCGCCGACGGTGACGGCGTTACGGGCGCCCGGCAGCGGGGCGATCGCGGTCCAGGCCAGGGTGGCCGGGTCGTAGACGTAGCTGTTGGCAGTGGAAGCGCTGCCGTTGCCACCGGCGATCGAGTAGACCTTGCCGTCGAGGTTGACGACCCGGTTGTCCATCACGGTCGCCGGGTAGTCGGCGATGTCCGTCCACGGAGCCGCCATCGGCTTGGCCGCGGCGGGCGTGCCGGCCATCTTGCCCGACAGTTGGTTGGCGAACGAGGTCGCCACCTGCAGCCGCTGCAGCGGTGCACCGGTGCTGTTGAAGACCTCGGACTTGGTCGTGGTGCTGCCGTCGGCGTTCTCGATCTCGAAGCCGCCGTCGCGCTCACCGAACTTCACGTCCACCGGCGCTCCACCGGTGTTCTTGACGGTGACCGACTTGGTGACCTTGCCACCGGGCAGCTTCAGGTTGGCCTCGATCGACCCCGGGGTGACCGAGATCCGGCCGGCCGCGAGGGTGAAGTCGGCCTGGGTGACCCAGTCGGCCTCGACGTTGACGTTCTGCGTCGAGGAGACGTAGTTGCCCGCCTTGGTGGTGAAGCCGTGCTCGTCGGAGTCCGAGGAGTACAGCCAGTAGAAGCCGTCGGCCAGCCCGGTGTCCTCGGGCGTCGCCACGGTGGTCGCGGTCTCGGCCGGCTTGTCGTCACGGGTGACGACGGCGCCGTTCACGTAACCGTTGGTGTTGGCGTCCTTCACGTTGCCGACGACCAGACCGCCGCCGACCGGCACACAGTTGACCTGGCTGCCGATCAGGACGTTGTCGAGCTCCCACCACCACTCGTACGAGGCGTCGTAGTAGTGGAAGCGGACCTGCACGGCCGACTTGCCGGCCGCCTGCGGGATGGCGATCTCCTTGACACCGCGGAGGTCAGCGACCTGCGAGGTCAGGTTGGCCCAGGTGGCGCCACCGTCGATCGACAGGTCGATATCGGCCTTCTCGCCGCCGAGCCAGTTGAGGTCCTGGTTGAACTTGACCACCGGAGCGGTGACCGCGGTCAGGTCGACCACGGGGCTGACCAGCGAGGTGTCCTGCTGCTGGCCGGGGCCGTACCGGTCGCTGTCGACGATCGCGAAGCCGCCGGACGAGCCGGTCAGATTGCCGCGGTTCGCGACATCCTCGAACTTCCACACCTGGCCGTTGTTCTTGTTGTCCACGACGGTCCAGCCACTCGGGGTGGCCGTGGTGTCGAACGTCTCGTAGACGCCGTCGGAGCCGTACTTGTACCCCGGCGCCGTGGTGCACGCGTCGGTACGGACGGGGACCGCGACGTTCTTGGTCAGGTTGCCCGTGCCGACCGTGATCGGCTGGCTGACGGTCTGGTAGCCGGGGAGCTGGGACTCGATCTTGAGGGAGTACGACGCGCTGGACGGCACCTTGAGGGTGTACCGGCCGTTGGTCGGGGTGGTGTAGTCGAACACGCCACCCGGGCCCTCGACGCTCACCTTCGCGTACAGCGGCCAGCCGTGGCCGGAGCCGTCCGTGATGGTGCCACCGACGTTCACCGTCGGCGCGGACGCCAGGGTGAAGTTCTTCGTGGTGGTCGCGTTCGCGGTGATGGTCGCGGTGCCGGTCTGGCCGACGTAGCCGAAGGCGGCTACCGCGAGGTTGTAGTCGCCGGCCGGGAGGACCGACGAGAAGGTGCCGTTCGCACCGGTGGTGAGGGTACGGTCCGGCGTGCCCGCCTGGGTGACGGTCACGGTCGCACCGGAGATGGCGGCGCCACCAGTGGCGGTGACGGTACCGGCGAGCGTGCCGGTGTCACCGATCGGAGCGGAGTTCAGCAGCGCCAGCGCGTCGAGACGGCCTTCACCGTAGACGTTGTTGTCGTCGGTGGTGCCACCGCACTGGGAGTCCGCCTTGTCCACGGCCGAGCCGTCGAGCAGCGCGCGGGTGGCCACGACGTCGCCCTTCAGGCTGGGAGCCGCCGACCACAGCAGCGCGACGGTGCCCGCCATGTGCGGCGAGGCCATCGAGGTGCCGTTGAAGCTGGCGTAGGCGTTGCCCGGAACACTGGACCGGACGTTGACGCCCGGGGCCGAGATGTTCGGCTTGATCTGGCCGTTCTGCCCCGGACCGCGGGCCGAGAACGAGGCGATGTTGTTGTTGATGTCGTAGGCACCGGCGGAGTAGTTGCTCTCCAGGCTGCCCGGCGAACCGCTCGTCTGGCAGGCCGGACCGCTGTTGCCGTTGGACCAGGCGCCGAAGATGCCGGAGGCGGTCCAGGCGTCGGTGATGTCCTCCATGAACGGGTCGTTGGAGGGCAGGGTGGTACCCCACGAGTTGTTGATGATGTTCGGCCGCTTGCTCGCGTCCGGGTTCTGCCCGGCGAGGTTGGTCGGCTCGAGCATCCACTGACCGGAGTTGATCAGCGCGGCGTCCGACGGGCAGCACCCGTTGGCGGCGATCCACTTGACCGCCGGCGCGACGCCGATCTGGTTGCCCGCACCGTCGTCACCGGCCATGGTGCCCATCGTGTGGGTGCCGTGGCCGTTGGTGTCACACGGCGCCGAACCACAGGTACCGGCCGCGTCGAACCAGTTGTAATTGTGGTCGAAGGTGCCGTCACCGTTGTTGCCGCGGTACTGGTTCACCAGCGCCGGGTGGTCGTACTGCACGCCGGTGTCGATGTTCGCGATGACGATGCCGGCGCCCTTGTCGCCGTACTGGCTCCAGACGTCATCGGCGTTGATGTTGGCGATGCCCCACTCGACCGCGTTGATCTCGCGCTCGGTCTTGCCGTCGGTGACCTTCGGGACCTCCAGGGCGACCGGGTTGTAGATGCCCTCGACCTCGGCGTGCGTGGCCAGGCTCTGCGCCGTGGCCAGCGTGCCGCTCGAGACGCGGATCGCGTTGGTGCCCCAGAAGGCCTGGTACTTCACCTTCGACGCGTCGAGCTCGGCGCGTACCTTCGCCTGGCTCTCGGCAGCGGTCTTGCGCAGCGCCGCGGCGACCGCGGTACCGCGCTGGTTCCAGTCCGTGATCGTGCTGGCCTTGGACAGGTCGGCCTTGGCGGTGAAGCGGACCCAGTAGTCCGTCGCCTCCTTGGCGTCCGAGCCCTCCAGCTTCGACAGCACGTCCGGCTTGATCTTGGAGGCCGGCGCGGGCGTTCCGCCGGGCTTGGTGGGTGGTGCCGCCTGGGCCAGGCCGGCCGCGGCCAGCCCGGTGGTGACGACGGCCACCGCCGCCAGAGCACTCACCAGTGATCTGGCGAGTCCCCTTCTTCGTTGATGTGACATCTCTGCAGCCCCTCACTTGTACGACCCCGAGTCGACTCCCCCGAGTCATTGGTGCAGAGGTGCAGGACTTCGCAGATAGATCGTGGTGAACCGGTTCTGCGAACGCTCCGTGCCCCCCAGGTCGCGACGTGTTACGCCGAGAGCCTGACGTGGACCTTATGTGTCAGATGCGGAGCGGAACAAGCACACTTGGTGAGCAAGATGTCACTAGCAGTCCCTTGCTTGTAAGCAAGGTTTCGCCATTGTTTGTCAATGCGTTGACGATTTGAGGCAATGCTTGACATCGTAATCAGATGGTCACCGCCCGTGTCCCCGCCCAGACCGCCGGCGCTCTCGATCTGACCGGATCCGCCCAGGAGCCGTTCCCACTGCTGATCGCGGTGGCAGCGTCCATGGAGGAACGGGTCCGGCTCGCGGAACTCGTCGACGATGTCGCGCCGCTGCTGCTCGTCTCCAGCCTTGAGGAACTCCGCAGACTGCTCACCCCCGCGCAACAACCGCCGCCGGCTCCACCCGAGCAGCCGGAGCCCCCGGAGCCGGAGGCCGTCGATGAACCCGTCGCCCGGAAGGTGCCGGATCGCCGTACGGATCGCGGTGACCGGGACGCCGACGTACTGGCGATCGACTCGGCCCGGTCGGTCGCGCAGTGGCGGGAGCGGGAGGTGCCGTTGACCGATCTCGAGCACGATCTGCTCACCCGGCTGATCACGGAACCGTTGAGGGTGTGGACGTATGAGGCGCTGCATCAGGCCGTCTGGCGCAACCGGCACCTGCAGGGCACGGCCGACGTGCACTCGCTGGTGAAGCGGGTACGCCGCAAGCTCGACGAACTGGGCACCACCGTCACGATCGACGCGGTCCGCGGTACGGGCTTCCGCCTCACTGACCACCAGCGCCCGTCCACCACGTCCCACCAGCGCCAGTCGATCAGCGGCCTCCGCGCGGGGTGAGGCACCTTGACAGTAGACTGTCAAGGTGACAAGGGCTGAGAGTTACCGGTTGCTGGTGGCCGATGTGTATGAGCTGGCGGGGGTGTCGCGGGGGAGTAGCGAGCAGATCGCTGCCGAGCAGGGGCAGACGGTGGCTCGCTGGCATGTGATGAGCGTGCTGTCCGACCAGGCGTTCACCGTGCCCGCGATCGCGCGGCGGCTGGGGCTGACCCGGCAGAGCGTGCAGCGGGTGGCCGATGAGTTGGTGGACGAGGGTGTCGTCAAGCGTTCGGGCAATCCTGACCATCAGCGATCGCCGCTGCTCGCGTTGACCACGGAAGGGCGCGAGATGCTTCGGAAGATCGTGGCGGCTTCGGATGCCGACCGGTCCCAGCGGCTTGCTCGGGCCGGCGTGACGGTCGCCGAACTCGATGCCGCGCGCGAGACCCTGGGCAAGCTGCTGTCCGTGCTCTGACATGAGATCGACCTGCTGAGCCGTGAGTGGCGGAGTAGCCTCTGGGATTGTGCGCTTCTCGGCTCTGAGTCATCTCGAATGTCCCAAGTGCGGCCTCACCCATTCCGCGGATCAGGTGATCGGCCTGTGCTCGTGCGGATCGCCACTGCTCGTCCGGTACGACCTCGACGAGGTGCGGGCCGGGCTGAGCAAGGACGACGTGGCCGCGCGACCGCCCGACCTCTGGCGGTACCACGAACTGCTCCCGGTGCGCTCGCCGGAGAACGTGATCAGCCTGGGGGAGGGGATGACCCCGCTGCTCGCAGTACCGCAGTACGGGCGGGAGCTCGGGGTGGACGGGCTGCTGATGAAGGACGAGGGGCTGATCCCGACCGGGACGTTCAAGGCGCGCGGGGCTGCCGTCGGGGTGTCCCGGGCGCGGGAGGTCGGCGTACGGAAGATCGCGATGCCGACGAACGGGAACGCCGGGTCCGCGTGGGCGACGTACGCGGCGCGGGCCGGGATGGAGGCGCTGATCGCGATGCCGATCGCGGCGCCGGAGATCTGCCGGCGCGAGGTGAAGGTGGTCGGCGCCGAGCTGAAGCTGATCGACGGGCTGATCGGTGACGCCGGGGCGTGGGTGCGCGAGCAACTCGCCACCCGCGAGGGGTATCAGGACGTGTCGACGCTGAAGGAGCCCTACCGGATCGAGGGCAAGAAGACGATGGGCCTGGAGATCGCGGAGCAGCTCGGCTGGAAGCTGCCGGACGTGATCCTCTACCCGACCGGCGGTGGTGTCGGGCTGATCGGGATCTGGAAGGCGCTGGCGGAACTCGCCGAGCTGGGCTGGGTCGAGGGACCGATGCCGCGGCTGGTCGCAGTACAGGCGACCGGGTGCGCGCCGATCGTGCAGGCCTGGGAGAAGGGCCTGCCGGAGAGCGAACCCTGGCCGGACGCGAAGACCGTTGCCTTCGGCATCACCGTGCCGAAGGCCCTCGGCGACTTCCTCGTCCTGCAGGCCATCAAGGAGACCGACGGCTGCGCGATCGCGATCGAGGACGACGACATCCTCGCCGCCCAACGGCGAGTAGCTGAGCTCGAGGGCTCCTTCATCTGCCCGGAGGGCGCCGCCAACTTCGCCGCCGTCCAGCAGTTGCGCGAGTCCGGCTGGATCAAGGCCGACGACCAAGTCGTTGCCCTCAACACCGGAACCGGCTTGAAGTACCCGGAGACCGTGCCGCTCTAGTCCTCGGCGCGCAGTTGTTGCCAGCGGGTCGTCAGCACGAGGCCGGCTATCAGCCCGACCGGGAACCAGTACGCGTAGGCCGGGCCGTGCTGCGTCAACTCGCCGCCGGGCACCATGAAGACCACTGCCAGCAGGATCGTCACCCCGGTCGGATAGGAGAGCCGCTCGGCGAGATCGCGGGGGCTGTACCACTGCCAGAGCACACCAGCCAGGGTCCCTGCCAAGGCGAGGAGGCCCGCGCCGAGCCGCTCCGACTGGCTGATCTGCGTCTCCGTGCCCGGGACGATCCCCGACAGCACGAAACCGATGGCCGCCGGCAGCATCCACCCCGTCATGCGGCGGACCTCCGGAGATACGCGTTCTAGTACCGACATCATCGCCCCCAGTTCTTTCGTGTGAAGGCGATGATGTCAGGTGATCAGGCCTGGCCGCGGCGGACGGCGAGGATGTGGGCCGGGTTGCCGTTGGGGTCCAGCTTGATGTAGTTCTGCTGGCCCCAGCGCCAGGTGGCGCCGCTGATCTCGTCGTACACCGTGAAGGTGTCCTCGGGGCGCATGCCGAGTGCTGCCATGTCGAGGTGGACGAGTGATTCGCGGACCGAGTGCGGGTCGGTGTTGACCACCACGATGACCGTGTCGCTGTGGCCGTCCGGACCGGTGACCCGCTTCGAGAAGCACATGATCGCCTCGTCGTCCACGTTGTGCAGACTGAGGTTGCGCAACTGCTGCAGTGCGGGGTGCCGGCGGCGGATGTTGTTCAGCAGCGTCAGGTACGGCGCGAGGGTGCGGTTCTCGGCCGCGGCGGCGTCCCAGTCGCGCGGGCGGAGCTGGAACTTCTCGGTGTCCAGGTACTCCTCGGAGCCCGGCCGCAGCGCGACGTGCTCGAACAGCTCGAAGCCCGCGTAGACACCCCAGGCCGGGGACGCTGTCGCGGCGATCGCGGCGCGGATCTTGAACGCGCCCGGCCCGCCGTACTGCAGGTACGCCGTGAGGATGTCCGGGGTGTTCACGAAGAAGTTCGGCCGCAGGAAGTGGCCGGTCTCCTTGGTCAGCTCCTGCAGGTACTCCTCCAGCTCCCACTTCTCGTTGCGCCAGGTGAAGTAGGTGTACGACTGGTGGAACCCGACCTTCGCGAGCTCGCGCATCATCGGCCGGCGGGTGAACGCCTCGGACAGGAAGACCACGTCCGGGTCGGTCTTGCGGACCTCGCCGAGCAGCCACTCCCAGAAGTTCACCGGCTTGGTGTGCGGGTTGTCGACCCGGAACACGGTGACGCCGTGCGAGATCCACAGCTTCACGATCCTCAAGACCTCGGCGTAGATGCCTTCGGGATCGTTGTCGAAGTTGATCGGGTAGATGTCCTGGTACTTCTTCGGCGGGTTCTCCGCGTAGGCGATCGACCCGTCGGCGCGGACCGAGAACCACTTCGGGTGCTCCGTCACCCACGGGTGGTCCGGCGAGGCCTGCAGGGCCAGGTCGATCGCGACCTCGAGCCCGACCTCACGAGCCCTGGAGACGAAGTGGTCGAAGTCCTCGAAGGTGCCGAGCTCCGGGTGGATCGCGTCGTGCCCACCTTCCTCCGAACCGATCGCCCACGGGGATCCCGGGTCGCCCGGCTTCGGGTCGAGGGTGTTGTTCGGGCCCTTGCGGTACGACTTGCCGATCGGGTGGACCGGCGGCAGGTAGAGCACGTCGAACCCCATCGCGGCGACCGCCTCGAGCCGTTGGGCAGCGGTACGGAAGGTGCCCGAGTGCCACTCCTGCTTCTCTTCGTCGTACGTCGCGCCCTCGGAGCGCGGGAAGAACTCGTACCAACTGCCGTAGAGCGCGAGCCGCCGGTCCACCCACACGGGGTACGTCTCGGACGAGGTGATCAACTCGCGCACCGGGTAGCGCCCGAGCGCGGAGCGGACCTGCGGCGAGATCCCCGCGGCCATCCGGGCTTCGGGCGGCAGCGCGGGATTGGCGAGCGCCTGCGCGGCGTCGCTCAACGCACTGCGATCCACACGGACCGCGGGCGGTACGCCGGCCGCGGCGCGATCGAAGAAGGCCGCGCCCTCGGCGAACATCAGGTCCACGTCGAGGCCGGCCGGGATCTTGATTTCCGCGTTGTGCCGCCACGTCCCGTACGGGTCGCTCCAGCCCTCGACCGAGAAGGTCCACGCGCCCTGCTCCTGCAGGGTGACGTCGACCGTCCAGCGGTCGGTGCCCTGGCCCACTGGCGTCATCAGCATCCGTCTGGTCTGGCCCGTCGGCGACGTCAGTACGACGTTCGCGTTCACCGCGTCATGGCCTTCGCGGAACACCGTGGCCGCGATGGTGAACGTCTCGCCCACCGACGACTTGGCCGGATACGCGCCGGCGTCGACGGTCGGGGTGACCTCGGTGATCGGGATGCGCCCAGTCATGGAGTAAACGAACCTTCGCTTTCCGACTCGCGGTGGTTGACACGGGAGTTGTACAGCACTGACGTTATCGGTTCCCAACGGTTCGCGGGGCCATGCACACCGTTACTGGGGCCGGTCCTCGCTGGGGCGTCGCGGTCTTGTGAGCCGGGCGGCCGGTCCATACTGCGGAACAGGGGCTGCAAGTTCTTGCTCGCGTTGCAAAATCGATGCAGCCCGAGGGTGAGTTCGGCTCCATCGGCCGGTACGGTGTCCCGGTGCGAGCGATACGACGATTCTCCGTCCGCCCTGTCCTGCCCGAGCCGCTGACCGGTCTCGGCACCCTGGTGAACAACCTGCGCTGGGTCTGGCACCCCGAGACGCAAGACGTCTTCGAGGCTGTCGACCCCCAGCTCTGGCGCAGCACCGGCGGTGACCCGGTCAGGCTTCTCGGTGAGGTCCCGGCGGCCCGGCTCGACGAGCTGGCGAACGACCACGCCTTCCTCCGCCGTCTGGAGCTGGCTGTAGCCGACCTGACCGGCTACGTCACCGACGACCGGTGGTTCCAGGCCGAGGCCGGTTCGCCGGTCAGTTCGGTGGCCTACTTCTCCCCGGAGTTCGGCATCACCCACGTGCTGCCGCAGTACTCCGGTGGTCTCGGCATCCTGGCGGGTGACCACCTGAAGGCAGCGAGTGACCTGGGTGTCCCGCTGATCGGTGTCGGCCTCCTCTACCGGCACGGCTACTTCGGCCAGTCGCTGAACCGCGAAGGCTGGCAGCAGGAGCGCTACCCCCTCGTGGATCCTGACGGGCTGCCGATCAGCCTGCTCCGCGACGGTGACACCCCCGCGACCATCAACGTGACGCTGCCCGGCGGCCGCAAGCTGTGCGCCCAGATCTGGGTCGCCCAGGTCGGCCGGGTGCCGTTGCTGATGCTCGACGCCGACATGGAGGACAACGAGCCCGCCGAGCGCGAGGTCACCGACCGCCTGTACGGCGGGACGACCGAGCACCGGCTGCTCCAGGAACTGCTGCTGGGTGTCGGCGGCGTCCGGGCGGTCCGCGAGTACTGCCGGATCACCGGCCACGCTGCGCCCGAGGTGTTCCACACCAACGAGGGTCACGCCGGCTTCCTCGGCATCGAGCGGATCCGCGAGCTCGCCCACGACCAGGGCCTCGACTTCGACACCGCGCTCGAGGTGGCCCGCGGCGGCACCGTCTTCACCACCCACACGCCGGTCCCGGCCGGCATCGACCGCTTCTCGGTCGAGCTCATCCAGCAGCACTTCTCCGTCGACGCCTTCGGCGACGGTGTTCCGATCGACCGGATCCTCGCGCTCGGCGCCGAGGACTTCGAAGGCGGCGACCCCGGCGTCTTCAACATGGCGATCATGGGCCTTCGCCTGGCTCAGCGGGCGAATGGCGTCTCCAAGCTGCACGGCGTCGTCAGCCGCGGCATGTTCGCCGGGCTGTGGCCGAGCTTCGACCCGTCCGACGTGCCGATCACCTCGATCACCAACGGCGTGCACGCCCCCACCTGGGTGGCGCGCGAGATCTCGAACCTGACCTACGCGGCCGCCGACGAAGGCGACTCCGAGGGCATGTTCGAGGGTCTGGACAAGACCACCGACGCGGCCCTGTGGGAGACGAAGCGGATGCTGCGGCAGCGCTTCATCGACGACACCCGCGCTCGCGTCCGCGCCTCCTGGGTGAACCGCGGTGCGAGCGAGGCGGAGCTCGGCTGGGTCGACTCGATCCTCGACCCGGACGTGCTGACGATGGGATTCGCCCGCCGCGTCCCGTCGTACAAGCGACTGACGCTGATGCTGCGTGACCCGGCCCGGCTGAAGGCGCTGCTGCTGCACCCGACCCGGCCGGTCCAGATCGTCATCGCGGGCAAGGCGCACCCGGCCGACGAGGGTGGCAAGAAGCTGATCCAGGAGATGGTCCGGTTCGCCGACGACCCGGAGGTCCGGCACCGCATCGTCTTCGTGCCCGACTACGACATCGCGCTGGCGCAGCCGATGTACCCGGGCTGCGACGTCTGGCTGAACAACCCGCTCCGCCCGTACGAGGCCTGCGGCACGTCCGGCATGAAGGCGGCGCTGAACGGCGCGCTCAACCTGTCCATCCGCGACGGCTGGTGGGACGAGTGGTACGACGACGAGTTCGGCTGGGCGATCCCGTCGGCCGAGGGGATCGAGGACACCGACCGCCGCGACGACCTCGAGGCGCACGCGCTGTACGACCTGATCGAGAAGCAGGTCGCGCCGCGCTTCTACGACGGTGAGGTCCCGGGCCGCTGGATCGAGATGCTCCGGCACACCATCAAGGAGCTCGGCCCGAAGGTGCTCGCCACCCGGATGGTCCGCGACTACGTGCAGCAGCTGTACGTGCCGGCCGCGCACTCCTCCCGACGGCTCAACTCGACGTACGAGGGTGCGCGCGAGCTGGCCGCGTGGAAGAAGCGCGTCCGCGCGGCCTGGCCGCAGATCCGCGTCGACCACGTGGAGCTGCAGGGCCTCGGCGACGTACCCCAGCTCGGTACGACGGTCGGCATCCGCGCGTTCGTCTCGCTGGGCGAGCTGACTGCCGGTGACATCGACGTGGAGGCGCTGCACGGCCGGGTGAACTCCGAGGACGAGATCACCGATCCGGTCCGGGCGTCGCTGTCCCTCGCCGAGACGTACGAGGGCAACCGCCACCGGTACGAGGGTGAGCTCAAGCTCGACCGCACAGGCCCGTTCGGCTACACCGTGCGAGTACTCCCGAAGGACGACATGCTGGCCAGTCCGGCCGAGCTAGGTCTCGCAGCCGGCCCGTCCGACCCCGAGGACCCGGAATCCCCGGACCTGCCCGCAGGCTCCGAGTTCTAAGTCACTGAACAACGCCGGGCCCCGCCTACCTCACTAGGCGGGAGCCCGTCATCGGCCAGACCGCTACCAACTCCAGCGCTCTGAACCCCAGTGCCTTCGTCTCGTAGTCGTCGGTGAACATCCCGCCGAACACGAGCACCGCCATCACGACATCGATACCGAGCCAGGCGCCGACCGACGCGATGTGCAGCACCAGCACGACTTTCCGGGTCCTCGCCCCCAGTCGCCAAGGCTTGCCCGCCTTCGCGTTCGTCCGCGCTTCCGGCACCACCGCCGTACTCATCGCCCTCTCCGGACACTCGACTCGATCAACACGTCGATCGTCGGGCAGGACAGCCTTCCCGGGCATCGGCTCCGGGAAGGCTTCGCACCTACTTCGTCTGGGGTAGTCCTACGGCGCGTCGACCTTCTGGCGGGTATTGAGGTCGACAAAGGCGGGCGGCGTACCGGAGGGGGAGTGGACGAGGACCCGGTCGCCCGGGTGCAGGTCCGGGTCCTCGCGGTACCGGTCGCGGAGCTTGGTGGTGGCGGTCTCGTCGCCGGCGTCCGAGGCGATCAGCAGGGCGGCGAGCTCGTCGGTCGGGGTGAGGTCCATCTCGAGGTCATCGGCCATCGCGCCCCAGCCGTCCCAGAGCAGCAGTTCGTCGCGTTGCAGGTGCGCCAACTGCAGGAACACGTAGTCGCGGATGAACCAGCCACCCTTGAACGGCAGCGAGGGATCCACGCCGTAGACATCGCCGTCGATCTCGCCCGCGCGGAACGCCCGCCACACCTCGGCGGCCGAGTCGAACTTCCCCTTCGGAATGTCGTGGACATCGAATCCCCAGTGCTCGGCCGGCTCCAGTTCCGCGTCCAGCAGCACCCAGCGGTCGTCGTTCCAGTACTCGACGACGACGTGGTCGTGGTGGAACCCGGGCGCGAAGTACGAGCTGAAGCCGACCCGGCTACGGGCCGGGATGCCCTTGTGGCGCAGGGCCGAGACCATCAGCAGGGTGTAGTCGCGGCAGCAGCCGACGATCCGGTCGGCCGGTTCGCGCGGGGTCGCCAGGGGAGTGCCGTTGCGGCGCTGGTCGGTGGCCAGCATCGCCTCGACCCAGCGGTGGT
Organism: Kribbella qitaiheensis; assembly: GCF_042657745.1. GTDB lineage: Bacteria > Actinomycetota > Actinomycetes > Propionibacteriales > Kribbellaceae > Kribbella > Kribbella qitaiheensis. The sequence goes on from NZ_JBHSKE010000015.1 coordinate 148,820, forward strand.
TGATCTCCTCGAGCCGGTGGCCGGTGAACTCGATGCCACCGCCGCGGTAGTGGATCAGCAGGTTGCGGATCACCGCGGTGAGTTCGGCGATGTCGGACGGCAGTTCGTCCAGGAGAGCGGCGTGGGCGCCGGGGTCGCTGTAGGCGGACTGCTCGGCATAGTTCATCGGTTCTTCCCCTCACGTGGATGGATCGGTACTGCGACGTCGACCGCGGGGCCGTCGCCGGGCATGTCCTGGTAGCCCGCGCGGTACACCTCGCGCGGCGGGCCCGCGGCCGGCCCGGCGTACTTGCGAACCCAGTCCTCGACCAGGTCGTAGGCGAGCATGATGCGGGGGTAGACGCATTCGTCCATGGTGATCGTGCAGTAGGCCTCGGTGTGGGCGGGCTCGACGCGGATGCCGATCGGCCCGGCCGGATCCACCAGCCCGGTGAACGGCACGCACACCTCGACCGTCGCCTCGCTCTCCGGTGTCACCGCGCCGTGGTAGATCACCCACGAGCCGCCGGCGAGTCCCGCGCCCGCCTTGGTCAGGTGCGCGCGGATCTCGATCGTCGAGGACACGATGACGCCCATCAGCAGTTGCTGGTCCGTGTCCGCCCGGATCGAGGCGATCTTCGTGTCCGGTACGTCGCGGACCAGAACCGGCCGGGGAGTCAGCCCGGGGGAGCCGGCGCGGATCAGCCGGTCGCGCAGGTACTCCAGCGTCGCCTTCCGCGCGGCGGTGTTCGCCTCCTCGGCAGCCCACCACCGGTCCAGCCGGATCAGAGCTTCCTCGTCGGTCCCGGTGAGTACTTCGGCGATCGTGCTCAGCGGCATGTCGAGCTGTCGCATCACGCTGATCCGGCGAGCCCGCTCCAGCTGGTCCGCGGAGTACAGGCGGTAGCCGTTGACCGGGTCCACCCGGGCTGGCGGCAACAACCCCGAGACGTCGTACAGCCGCAAGGCCTTGTGCGAGAGCCCGGCCCGCCGACCGAACTCGCTGATCGTCAGCTCGTCCTTCGTCACCTCCATGCCGTCAGTCAACACCCTGCCCCAGGGGCAAAGTGAAGCTTGCGATGGCGGGGATAGTGAGACTTGCTTTCATGACGGTAGCGATATATCGTTAGTGTCATGAGATATATCGAGGAGGAAACCATGAACACCGAACGAGAAGGCCGCAGACGCGGTCACCACCACCATCCCCGGCGCGGCGGACCGCGATCGGGTGAAGGAATGCCCATGCATCGGCGGCGCGGCGGACGCGGCCGGGCCCCCCGCGGCGACGTCCGTGCGGCGGTCCTGATGCTGCTCGCCGAGGAGCCGATGCACGGCTACCAGTTGATGCAGGCGATCGCCGACCGCAGCGACGGACGCTGGACGCCCAGTCCCGGCGCGATCTATCCGACCATCAGCCAACTGGAAGACGAAGGCCTGGTCACCGTCATCGCCGATGCCGGTCGCAGGCTCGTCACCTTGACCGACTCCGGTCGCGAGCAGGCGGACGCCCGTCGCGAGACCGGCTCCGACCCCTTCGCCGAGTACGAGAGGTCCGAACCTGCCACCGACCTGCGCGGTCTGCTGGAGGAACTGCACGCTGCCACCCGGCAGGTAGCCCGCTCCGGCACCGAGGAACAGCGCGCCGCGGCAGCCAAGATCCTGACCGACGCACGCCGGTCCCTCTACCTGCTGCTTGCCGACGGCCCCGAGGCCCCGAACGACTGATCGCGTGGCGCAGTGAGAGCTGCGTCACGCGGTGGAACGTTTCGCGTTCCCGCCTCCTCTTCCAGGCGTCTCGACAGTCTGAGGAGGAGATGACCCATGAAGGCTCGACAGGTCGTGGCCGGTGTCCATGTCTTGCTGGCGGCGGTGCACGTGTACTGGGCGACCGGGGCGACCTGGCCCGCGATAGATCAGAGCTCGCTTTCGCAAGCTGTGCTCGGCCAAGAGGTCTCCTTCGCTCCACAGGTCGTTCTGCCCCTGGCAGTACTGCATGTACTGCTGGCCGTGGCAGTGCTGACGGTCGACCGCCTTCGACTGGCTCGGCTGGTGGTGGCAGGTCTGGCAGCCGGCTTGGCCCTTCGAGCCGCGGCCGGCCTGATGTGGGACTTCGGCCTCGGCACAGATTCCGGTACTGCGTTCTTCTGGCTGAACCTTTTCTTCTACACCCCTGCCTGCATCACATTGCTGGCTGTGGATCTGCGGCTGCTCCGGACGAGGCAACTGAGAGAGTTGCCCGCGTGATCGAAGAACCTGAGCAGTTGGTCCGCAGGGCGCAGGGTGGTGACACCCTCGCGATGAACGACCTGCTCGACCAACTCATGCCGTACGTCGGCCGGATCTGCGGGCCGATTGCCTTGAGCAACGGACCGGACGCCACCCAGGAGGCGCTGGTCGCGGTGTTCAGGTCGCTGCGGACTCTCAAGGAACCGGGTGCGTTGTTCGGCTGGGTTCGCGCCATCGCGGTCCGCGAAGCGATCCGGGTGGCACGGCAGGACCAGCGGCAGGTCGCCGCCGATCTCGACGAGTTGCCCGCGCCGAACGACCCGCAGTTGCTGGTCGACGTACGGGACACGCTGGCAAGGCTGGCTCCGGAGCACCGCGCACTCCTGGTCCTGCGCGACCTCGAGGGCCTCGACGAGCAGGCGGCCGCCGCCCTGCTCGAGCTACCCGCCGGAACAGCCAAGTCCCGGCTGCACCGAGCTCGCGCAAGCTTCCGAAAGGCATGGGGATCATGACGAACTGGCCGCAAGCAGAATTGGACGACGTACGCCGACTGCACGCGCTGGCAGCTGGTATCCCCGGAGCCGCGGTCACCGAGCGGGTCTTCAACGAACCGCTTCCAGCCGTCTGGGACCTCATGTGGAGCGACGGTCGGCGCTTCATCGAGTTCCAGCCCGACATGCGCTCGGTGGAGAACGTGCAGCGCGAGGGCGACCGGATCACGATGCTCGTCCGCAGCACCTTCGGCATGAGAGCCCGCCTGGAGGGAGTAGTCCGCCCCGGCTGGTGCTGGCTGCAAAGCCGCTTCCTCCTGATCGGCATGGCCGCCACCGAGGAACCAACCGGCGGCACCCGAGTAGCCCTCACCGGCGGCGTCCGCGTCCCCGGCAGGGCTGCGCTGGTCCCGGTCGGCGTACGCCGCGAGAGCAGGAAGTCGCTCGACCGCCTGGCGAGCAACCTGGAGAGTTAGGAGAACGACGCGGCGCCACCCGGGCTGGCTGAGTTGGGTGCCCGTGGCTACTGAGGTTGGAGGATGGCTGGAGGGAGAGCGGCGAGGACGGCTCGGGCCTGGTGGTGGTAGCCGAGGTCGTTGGGGTGGAACAGGTCGGGAGCGAACTGGCCGCGCCAGGGGCGGGAGAAATGGCGGGAGAGTTCGGCTACCGGGAAGCCTCGGTTCGCGGCGGCGCTGTGGATGGTTCTGTTGATGCTGGCGACGTACGGGCTGCAGAGGCTGCCGATAGTCCAGAGGCCGTCGGGCAGCGGCAGATCCAGCATGACGGAGGAGCGCGGCAACCGGTCGACCAACTGGCGCAGGGTGGAGCGCAGGCGCTTCGGGGGAGTGGCGAAGATGTCGTTGCTGCCGATGCCGCAGGTGACCAGGTCCGGTTTCAGGCCGAGTTCCTCGAGGACCGGAAGCTGTTGGTCGATCACTTGCCAGGTCTGCGCACCGGAACGGGACAGGTTGAGGACGCGCCAGGGACGGCTACTCCTGGCCGCCAATGCCGACATCACCTGACCGACGTAGCCGTGGAGCGGTGACGAGGCTCCGACGCCCTGGGCGGTTGAGTCGCCGAGAACGACCCAGAGCGGACCCTCGCCGGCGACGGCGGTTTTGTTGTTCGCCCGCCAGAACTCGGCAAAGGTCTGCGCCTGCACGTCGACGAAAGCGACGCCGTTGAACCACCGCTTGAGTGCACGTCGAGCCGTCGCGGTCTCGGCGTCGCCCCACCGAACCACGAGATGATGAAGAACGCCGATCGGCGTCTGGTGCTCGCGATTGACGCGCTCGTCTTGGCGCAGCAACAACATCCAGAGCCCCCCTCTGAATCCCGACCGAACAGCAGCCCTGCGCGGGTGTCGCGGACGAGGCGCTGCGGTGAACGAATGGCGAACAGCGACGGTACGACACGAAGGTGAACAAGCCGCCGATCGGCTGGAGGGCACTAAAGAGGGAGAGGCCGCCGGTCGACGGCGGGCCTCTCTCTGGGACTATTCAGGTGCCCCCTGCTGCATCGTCGTCTTCTCGACAACGATGCTGGTCGCGTACCGCGGCGTGCCCGGCGGCTCCACGTCCGCCCACTCACCGGCGTACTTCTCCGCGATCGCCCGCTCTAGCGCACAGTCCGGATCCACCGCGAGCTGGCTGACCGTCCCCCGCAGCTCGATGTAGTGCGTCGGCCGGGCCGGATCTACGACGACAAGAGCGATCCGCGGATCCCGCCGCAGATTCCGCAACTTCTGCCGCCCCTCGACCAGACTGATCCGAACAACCTCCCCGTCCCACATGAACCACAACGGCGTCACCTGCGGCTCGCCGCGCTTCCCGATCGTCGACACAAAAGCCACCGCCGTCGACCCAAGCAACCCATGAAACGCCGCTGGAATCTCCATAGCCTCCCCATCGCCATCAACCACCCACGACCAACCCACACCCGAGGCTAAGCACGCCCACCGGTCCACCGGCCGCGCTCACCGACTCGCGCGGGCAAGTCTCGGACCGAAGCAAGAGGCTGCCAGTGACGGGCGGCCTCTTGCTTCGGTAGGTGACATTGATCAGGCGGTTGGCATCGCGGTGTGGTATCGCTGGACGCCGACGGTGATGCCCAGACCCACACCGGCGAACGTGATGCCGGCCAGGGCGCCCAGGGCGACGGAGGTCGCGTCCAGACCGTCGTCGGGAGGCGCCGGCGCGGGGCTGACGATCTCCTCCGAGGAGCCGCCTTGGCCGGGGTACTCCTGCGCCATGGCCGGAGAGGCCATCATGAGGAATCCCAGGCTGACGACTGCGCCTGCGCCGAGCGACGTGATGCGTCTGACCATCGGGCGGTTCACCCGGGGGCGGTTGACGAGCGAGCAGCTTGCTGATGACTGGTTCGACTGTGCCGCCAGTCCTGGTTGAGTCTTGTGGAACATCACGGACCTTCTGTCTATCCCGAGGCGGGACTGCTATCGGCTGTCCGGTGACGCCTCGTGGCGTTGGTGCAGTTGTCCCGCCGAGCGGTATCGAGTCGGCCCTGACCGGTATCAAAGCGGTATCGCCGGCCTTGACTGCGCGCAGTACTCGGTCGACAGTCAAAACGTGGGTATCGCCGTACTCGGCCCGCTCACGATCGAGGGGGAGCGGAAAAACCTCGCAAGACGCGACCGCGTCGTACTCGCTGCTCTCGTCGTGCATCCGGGGGAGGTTGTCAGTGCTGGGGTACTCGCTGACGTGCTGTGGGGGGAACGACCGCCGGCGTCGTGGCAGAAGGTGGTCCAGGGATGCGTCGTCCGAGTGCGCAAGGTGCTCGGCCTTCACTCGATCGAGACGTCAGCGGACGGCTATCGGCTGACGGTGCCATTCGACGAGATCGACAGCCGGCGCTTCGAGCGTGCCGTCGGCAGAGCCCAGGAACTTCTCGCGGCAGACGATCCCGAGCGGTCGGCACTGGTGCTCGCGGATGCGCTGGCGCTCTGGCGGGGTCGACCACTCGTGGACCTGGAAGGCTGGGACACCGGACGCATCGAGATCGCGCGCCTGGAGGAGTTGCGACAGCTCGCCGAGGAGTTGTACGTCGAGTCGTCCCTCCGCTCCGGCCGGCCCGAGAACATCCTGGGGAAGGCCCGGGCACTGACAGAAGAGGCGCCGCTGCGCGAGCGGAGGTGGGCTCTGCTGGCGACGGCGCAGTACCAGTCCGGACGTCAGGCCGACGCGCTGACCACGCTTCGCCGGCTTCGGGCTGTGCTCGATCGGGAGCTCGGCCTGGACCCCAGCCAGGAGATCGACGCACTCGAGCAGGCGATCCTCCGCCAGGACCCGTCACTGGTGGTCGCCAGTGCCCTCCCGGAACCAAGCCCGATCTGCCCGTACCAGGGCCTGAAACCCTACGACCTCGAAGACGCGGACCTGTTCTTCGGCCGGGACGCCGAAGTCGCCGCGGGCCTGCGGAAGCTATCCGGTGGCTCGGTCCTCGCCGTCGTCGGGCCGTCCGGTTGTGGCAAGTCGTCGCTGGCAAGAGCGGGCGTCGCGGCCACCCTGCAAAGAGATGGCGGACGGGTCGTGACGATCACGCCCGGCAGGCATCCGGTGACCGCGTTGACCGCCGCGCTACCGGGCAGCGGACCAGCGCCCACCCTGCTGGTCGATCAGTGCGAGGAGGTCTTCTCCCTCTGCGACGACCTGGCCGAACGCCGGGCGTTCCTCGCCCGGCTGACCGAGTACTGCGTTGACGCGCAGCTCATCCTGTCCCTCCGGGCCGACCGGCTCGCCGACGTCTCCTCGCACCCGGCGTTCGCCCACTGCGTGGAGACGGGACTCCACCTGCTCACCGCGATGTCCGAACCCGATCTCCGGACGGCGATCACCGAACCGGCCCGACTTGCGTCGCTGTTGGTCGAGCCGGGGCTTGTCGACCTGCTGGTAGGCGAGGTCGCCGGACAGCCTGGCGCTCTGCCGTTGATGTCCCACGCATTGGCGGAGACCTGGCAACGCCGCGAAGGCCGAACGCTGACGGTCTCCGGCTACCACGCATCCGGCGGTATCCAGGGCGCGGTCGCCCAGTCGGCCGAACTCGTCTATGGCGAACTGGACCCAGAACAACAGGTCAGGCTGCGCGAACTTCTCCTGCGCCTGGTGACTCCGGGTCCGGACGGCCAGCCGGTTCGCAGTCGCCTGCCGAGGCGAACGGTGGTTACCGGCCCGGAGTCCGACCTCCTGATCGATCTGCTGGTTGGAGCCCGCCTGGTCACCAGCGATGACGGCGTCGTCGAACTGGCCCATGAGGCTCTCGCCCGGGCCTGGCCCCGCCTGCGCGGCTGGCTCGAGGACGACCTGGAAGGCCAGCAGATCCTCCACCACCTCACTCAGGTCGCCGACTCGTGGAACTCACTCGGTCGACCCGACAGTGAGCTCTACCGTGGAGTGCGCCTCGCCAACGCCCTGGACTGGCGGGAGAGCGCGACGGTGGCGCTGACGGAGATCGAGAGCGAGTTCCTCGCTGCCGGCCAACACCTGTCGGAGGCTGAACTTCGCGCGGTCGAGAACCAGGCTCGATACCAGGTCCGCGTCAACCGACGTCTCCGAGGAGCCCTGACCGCAGCCGCCCTGTTGCTGGCCGGGACGCTGATTGCTGGCGTGGTAGCCGTTCGGCAGGCGGACCAAGCCGACCAGCAGGCAGCCGCCGCGGAGCAGGCGGCCGTCCGGGAGCTCGCGCGCCGCGTTGGGGCACAAGCGCTGCTGACAGAAGGCATCAGCCACTCTCTGTTGCTCGCAGCGCAAGGGGCACGCCTGGACGACTCCCCGGAGACACGAGCCAACCTGCTGGCTGCGCTGAACAAGCGCCCACTGCTGGTCCGGTCATTTCCGGCTGCAGTGACCGGTGATCTCGGCGCCTTCTCGTTCTCCCCAGACGGAACTCGTGTCGTCGCGGGCGGTAAGAACGCGACGTGTTATCTGTACGAGACGGAATCGGGGCGAGAGATCGCCTCATTCGCGTTCGTGGCGCATCCCGACACACAACTGAGCGGGCATGTCGGCGGGATCGGGGTGGGGGGTGGGGTGTCCTGCTACCCACTCTTCACCTCGGACGGCCGGTACGTGTCGGCGATGACCAACTACACCACCGAAATGCCTGAGGGCCCGCGCGCCAAGGCCGTTCGGCTGCTGACCCCCGACGCCCTCGAAGTGGTTCCGCTCGCCTTCCCGAGCCAACAGTTGCTGTACTACCGCGACCTCGTCTCCAGCGCCGACGCCCAACACCTGGCTGCGAGCGTTCAGTTCATCCCGCAGGGGGGTGAGATGCCGATCGATGCCCCCGCCCTCGCGCTCGTCTGGGATCTCCGCGCACGCGAACGCAGGCCGCACACGGTCACCCTCCCGCCCGGCCCTCACGGACTGGCCCTCAGCCCCGATGGCCACACCGTCTACACCCAGCAGCCGCTGGCGGCGTACGACGTTGCCAGTGGGAAAGTGCAATGGCGACGCGAGGGACCCGGTCTGGTCGCAAGCAGTCCACCGCCAGCCATCGACCTCACTCGGGACGGCAACCTGTTGGCGCTCCAACCCATCGGGGCGACGGACAAGGCGATCGCGTTGGTCGACGCGCACACGGGCAGGACAGTGAGGATGCTGCGCGGTCATACCGGCGCCCTGCGAGACGTCGCCTTCTCCCGTGACGGCACGCTGCTCGGCTCCGCTTCGCAGGACGGGGAGGTCATCGTCTGGGACGTGGCTACCGGCAGTCCTCGCGAACGGATCAAGACTTTCGAGATCTCGTGGGGCGTTGGCTTCAGCCCCGACAACCGCACGCTGTACACGGCCGGCGACGAGGGCATGCTGCGAGCGTACGATCGCGCTGGGCAACAGCTGTATCTGCGCCGGACACAGCCCGTGCCCCCGCGCGACTACCTTCACGCGCTGGCCTCTGCCGACGGCAACAGAACAGCCTATGTATGGCGGGACGCAACGGACTCCTGGCTGAGCTTCGCCGACGCGGCGACCGGGGCCACCACCGCACCTGTGCGACTGCACGGCGAAGTCGAGCAGTCGCCCCGGACACCCGCTTCGTGGCATCCGGACGGCCGGCACCTCGCCGTGTTCGATGCCGGGGGCGCCGTCACGATTCTCGACGCCCAGACCGGCAAGGTTGTCGTACGGCGCCACGTCGTCGAGCCGGACATCTATTCAATTGCGTACGTCGAGGGCGGAGACCACATCCTGGTCAGTGACTCCCGGAACCACACCACGTTCTTCGACGCGCGCACACTGCAGCCCAGCAACGTACCCTTCAATCTGACCAGTAATTGTTGTACGGCGGCATCCCCCGACAATGAGAAAGCGGTCCTCTTCGATGACTCGCCCGACGGCGCGGCAGAGCACTGGCGGGTCATCCGTACGGCGACCGGCGAGGTGCTCTCGGAGGGCGACCTGAATCTCCGTACCAACCATGCGGCGTACTCGCCCGACGGTCGGCGCATCGCGGCGACGGGGAGCAAAGGCGAGCTAGTGATCATCGATGTGCCCTCGGGTCGCCCCCATATTGCTGCGACAACCGGGCACAGTGGCGCGGGCACGTTCGTTCGATTCTCGGGGGACGGGTCTCGGCTGGTGTCGGGCGCTGCCGATGGGACCTTGAGCCTCTGGGACGCACGCAACCTCGAACTGCTCGGCACCATCGCCACCTCGGCCGGCACCAAGAAGGTGGCTGTGTCCCCGAGCTTCACCGAGGGGCATGACGCGGTGACGGTCGCCGCGTTCGACGGACACACCTACCGCTGGGACACGCGCATCGGGCCGACGCTCGACTTCGCCTGCAAGATGGCCGGCCGCAGTCTTACCGATGAGGAGTGGAGACAGGCCTTCGGCGAGCGTCCGTACGAGAAGACCTGTCCCTGACGTCAGAGTGACGTCAGTACTTCGCGATCGTCGTCGGTCACATAGGGCGTCGGTGTGGCGGCGGTAGCCGAGGTTGTTGGGGTGGAAGTTGTCCGGGGCCAGCATGCGGCGCCTCGGTGGGCCGCGTGCCGGGACACTTCCGCCACCGGGAGGCCGCGCTCGGTCGCGGTGCGGATCGTCTGGTTGATGCCGGCGACGTACGGGCTGCACATTCCGCCGATGGTCCAGAAGCGGTCCGCGACCGTCAGGTCCATCACCACCGACGACAGCAGTCGCTCGATCACCTGGCGCAGATGGTCGCGGGACCGCTTCGGCGGCGTACCGAGGATGTCGTTGCTGCCGATCCCGCAGGTGACCAGGTCGGCGTTGAGACCATGGACCAAGGGAAGTTGGTCGTCCAGCACGTGCCGAGTTTGCGCACCGGAGCGCGAGAGATTCACCACCCGCCATGGACGACCGGTCCGGCGCAGTGCGTTCAGCACTTGGCCGACGTACCCGTGCAGCGGTGACGACAGACGGTGACCAATGACCGTACTGCAGGGACCGAAGCGGGCGCATCATAATGCGCGAAGGAGGACCAGGCAGCGGGGAGCCAGCGGGACTATGGCGCCTGCTTCTACTTCGGTGGCGCCGGAGTTGCTGGTGTCCAGGACTACCTCGTAGGCGGGGGCCCAGGAGGCGTCGGGGACGGTGACCTCGCGGGTCTCGGCGGTGGCGTTGAGGGCCAGGAGGAAGGAGTTGTCCGTCTGGCGGTTGCCTTCGACATCGAAGCCGCGGAGGGCGTCGCCGGCCAGGAACATGCCGATGGTACGGAGGTTGCCGTCGTGCCAGTCGGCCTCGGTCATCTCGCCGCCGTGCGGGGCGATCCAGGAGAGGTCCTTGCGGCCACCCGGTACGACGGGCTGGCCGGAGAAGTAGTGCCACTGGCGCAGGGTCGGGTGGGCGGCCCGGAGCGCGAGCAGCTTCTGCGTCAGCGCAAGGTGATCCGACCACTCAGCTGGCAGGGACCAGTCGAACCACGAGGTCTCGTTGTCCTGGCAGTAGGCGTTGTTGTTGCCGTGCTGCGTCCGCCCGCATTCGTCGCCCGCGGTGATCATCGGTACTCCGGTCGACATCACCAGGGTCGCCATCAAGTTGGCCATCTGGCGTTTCCGGAGTGCCATCACCCGTCGGTCGTCCGTCTCGCCCTCGACCCCGCAGTTCCACGAGCGGTTGTCGTCGGTGCCGTCCCGGTTGTCCTCGTGGTTGGCCTCGTTGTGCTTGTGGTCGTAGCTGACCAGATCGCGCAGGGTGAACCCGTCGTGCGCGGTGACGAAGTTGATCGACGCGTACGGGTAGCGCCCGTCGTCGCCGTACAGGTCGCTCGAGCCGGACAGCCGGTAGGCGAGGTCCTGGACGCCGTGCGACGAGGTCCGCCAGACGTCTCGCACGCTGTCGCGGAACTTGCCGTTCCACTCCGACCAGGGGGTGCCGAAGTTCCCGACCTGGTAGCCGAAGTGGCCGACGTCCCACGGTTCGGAGATCAGTTTGACCCGGCCGAGCACGGGATCCGCGGCGACCTCCGCCAGGAAGGGATGCCCGACCGTGTCGACCTCGTGCCGCTCGTTGCGGATCAGCGTCACCGCCAGGTCGAAGCGGAACCCGTCGACGCCCATCTCCTCGACCCAGTACCGCAGCGAGTCCATCACCAGGCGGCGGACCTGCGGGTGGGAGGTGTCGACGGAGTTCCCGGTGCCGGTGACGTCGTACATGGTGCCTGTCTGGGTCAGCCGGTAGTACGCGCGGTTGTCGATGCCGCGGAAGCTCAGCGTGGGACCGTCGAAACCGCCTTCGGCAGTGTGGTTGTAGACGACGTCGAGGATCACCTCGATGCCCGCGGCATGGAACGCGGCCACCATCGCCTTGAATTCCGCGACCTGCTCGCCCAAGGATCCCGACGACGAGTACGGCGCGTGCGGGGCGAAGAAGTTCAGCGAGTTGTAGCCCCAGTAGTTCGGCAGGCCCCGGGCGGCGATCGAGGGCTCGGTCAGGAAGTGGTGGATCGGCAACAACTCGACCGAGGTCACCCCGAGCTCGACCAGATAGTTGATCACCGAGGGATGGGCCAAACCGGCGTACGTACCGCGCTGGTGCTCGGGCACCTCCGGGTGGAGCTTGGTGAAGCCCTTGGTGTGCAACTCGTAGATCACGGTCTCGCCCCACGGGACCGGCCGGCTGATCGGCGGCGGCGGTTCGGAGGCCGCGACGACCACCCCGACCGGCACGTGGCCGGCCGAGTCGCCGTCGGAGGAGTCGTAGATCAGCGGGCTGGCGAAGTCGAGTGATCCGTCGACGGCTCGCGCATAGGGATCGAGCAGCAACTTCGACGGGTTGAACCGCAGCCCGTGCGACGGGTCGAAGGGGCCGTGCACGCGATACCCGTACCGCTGGCCGTGGCCGACGCTGTGGACGAAACCGGTCCAGTACTCACCTGTGTGGGCCAGGTCCAGGTTGCGCTGGCTGCCGTCGCCGCCGATCAGCGCCAGCTCGACCCGTTCGGCGGCTGGCGCCCACACCGTGAACGTGGTGCCGTCGGGGTGCACTTCCGCCCCGAGCCGCTGATTCGGATCGGGGGACTCAGGAGGGCCGAGCTCGTTCGGGGCGGCGGCGGTGGCTTCGGTCACCGGCACATTGTGCCCATGACAGGTCAAACCTGCCTCGGGGGAGGCAGGAGATGTCCACAACGAAGTTGCTAGTGTTCAGAATCGATAGTTGCGAACACCCACGCGCAATGATACAAACGCAGGAATGTTACTAAATTACCTGATCCACCCGCTTCAGGTGATCTCTTGCCCGTGAAACTACCTCCGGTGTCCTTTCAGAGACATGCAGCCCCGTCGAGACTCTCGAGCCGTGAGCCTCCTCTTCGTCATCCTGCAGCGTCGGGTCGTCGAGGGCATTGCCTTCTCCGGACTGAAATAAGGTCCGTTCCGGACTGAAATAGATCTCGAACAGATCCCCTGAAAGGGAGCTCATGTCGGAACCCCCACTGTCCGATCTGACGGTCGGACTGATCGGCGCGGGCAACATCGCGCACCTGCACGTCGCGGCCTGGAAGGCGCTCGGCGCCCGGGTGCTGGTGCACTCGGCGGCCGGTGCGCCCGAACTCGCCGAGCAGTATGGACTGGAGGTCGCTGCCACCCTGGACGGCCTGCTCGAGGAGGTGGAGTTCGTCGACATCGTCACCCCGTCGGCGACCCACAAGGAGATCGCGCTCGCGGCGATCAAGGCCGGCCGCGACGTGATCTGCGAGAAGCCGCTGACCCTGACGGCGGTGGACTCGCAGGAGTTGTCCGCCGCCGCGGAGGCCGCCGGCGTCCGGATCTACCCGGCACACGTGGTCCGCTACTTCCCCGCGTACGCCGCGGCGTACAACGCTGTGCGTGCCGGGCGGATCGGCGAGGTCGCCGTGGCGCGGTTCTTCCGGCAGGCGAGCTCACCGGCCGGCGCCGGCTGGTACCGCGATGTCGCGCGCTCGGGCGGCGTCATCATGGACCTGATGGTGCACGACCTTGACCAGGCCCGCTGGCTCTGCGGCGAGGTCGCCACTCTGTACGCCGTACAGAGTCCGCCGACCGTGGACGGAATCAGCCCGGTCAACGTCGCGGCGCATGTCACCCTCACCCACGTCAGCGGGGCGATCAGCCATCTCCGGGCGACGTGGGGAGCGACCGGGACCGAGTTCAAGTCCGGCTTCTCGATCGCCGGGTCCACCGGCACGTTGCAGTACGCGTCGGACACCGACACCGGGTTCCAGGAGGAGTTGCAGGACCTGGCTCCCCAGAGCGATCTGCTGATCCCGGCGTCGACGCTGTACGAGAGCCCCTACCTGACCCAGCTCCGGGATCTCGCCGCCGCGCTACGCGGCGGACCCGGGCCCCGAGTCGTCGCCGCCGACGGAGCGGCCGCGGTTTACCTGGCCGAGGCCGCGCGCGAGTCGATGGCGACCGGGCGCAGGATCGACATGAGCACGTTCGACCCGTCAGGAGTTGTCGCATGAGCTTGAAGGTTGCGCTCGCCTCGTTCGCGCACACCCACGCGGCGTCGTACGCGAGTCTGCTCGGCGCGATGCCCGACGTCGAGGTGCTCTCGTCCGACCCCGACGGTGCCGCGGCGCCCGACGCGGGACCCCGTGGCGCCGAGTTCGCGTCCGCGATGGGAGTGCCGTACGTCGACTCGTACGACGAACTCTTCGCCTGGGGCCCGGACGCCGTGGTGGTGACGAGCGAGAACGCCTTGCACCGTGGGCTGGTGGAACGCGCCGCGGCGGTCGGAGTACACGTGCTCTGCGAGAAGCCGCTTGCCACCGAGGTCGCCGACGGAGAAGCCATGCTCGCTGCTTGCGAGGCGGCCGGGGTGATCCTGATGACGGCGTACCCGGTCCGCTTCGCGCCGTCGTACGGGCGGTTGAGGGCGTTTGTCGAGGCCGGGCGGCTCGGCGACGTGTTCGCGGTGCTCGGGACGAACAACGGGAAGATCCCGTACGACCAGCGGCAGTGGTTCACCGACGCCAAGCTCGCCGGCGGGGGAGCCATGGTGGACCACACCGTGCACTGCGCGGACCTGATCGACGGGCTCACCGGTGGGGTCGAGGCTTCGCGGGTCCATGCCGTCGCCAACCACGTGCTGCACCAGGACAAGAACGTCTCGGTGGAGACCGGCGGTCTCGTCACGATCACCTACGAGAACGGGCTGTTGGCAACGATCGACTGCTCCTGGAGCGTCCCGGACAGCGGGCCGACCTGGGGTGGGGTGACGCTGCAGGTGACCGGGACCAACGGCTCGGTGGAGATCGCGCCGTTCCAGCCGCACGTCGGCGGCACCGACGCGTCCGGCGAGGTGTTCCTCCCGGTCGGCGGCAACCTCGACGCGATGATGCTGGCCGAGTTCCTCACCGCGGTCCGCGCCTCCGGCCCGGCCACGCCGGGTCAGCCGCCGGCCTCGGTCCCGCAGCCGGACGGCGCGGTCGGCCTCCGCACCCTGAAGATCGTCGACGCCGCCCGTCGCTCGGTCGCCTCCGGCCAGCCGGTCGACCTCTGACCCGATTGCCGTAGTCCCGCCGGACGATGCGCGGCGAACATCCGGGCGGCCGAAACCTGGGTGGCTGCCTCTCGCTCACTTGCGGGAGGCGGCCTCCAGGTGGGTGATGACGTCCTGCAGGTGATCCGTCATCGCCTGCGAGGCACCCGCCGCGTCGCGGGCGCAGATCGCGCTGATGATCCGCAGATGAGCGGCCAATGATGTCTCCGTCCGGCGCGGGATGCGCGTCATCCGGAAATGGTGCCGGATGTTCTGCGCCCGCAGCCGCTCGATGATCAGGGTCGCCGTGTTCTGCCCGCTGAGCTCCCGGATCAGCCGGTGCAGCCGGTCGTCGAGATCCGCGTACTCGAGCACGTCGCCGTCCGCGACCGCCCGGCGCATCTGCTCGCCCAGGTCGGCCAGGTCGGCCACCTCCTCGTCGCTGACCTTCGCGGCCGCCTTCGCCGCGCAGAGCGACTCGAGCACCATCCGCGCCTCGGTCACCTCGATCGCCTCGGCGATCGAGAGCGTGCGCACCCGCGAACCGCGCTGCGGGATCCGCTCGACCAGGCCCTCGGCGGACAGGTCCAGCAAGGCGGCCCGGACGCCGCTGCGCGCCACGCCGTACTGCGCGGCGAGGTCGGCCTCGACCAGGCGTTGCCCCGGGGCGAGCCGGCCCGTCGCGATGTCCTCGCGGACCGCGTCCCGGACGTACTCCTGAGCAGCCATGCCGTTCAGGCCGGCGCTTCTCACCGCTCCGTCACCGGCGTGCGCGTCCGTGGCTGCGAGCCCGGGCTGGGTGTCGATGTTGTCGTGGATGGCGAGTCCCCCTCTCTTGGCTACGCCGGATCCTGCTGACACACCAGTCTGGCGGCCGATCGGGTCCGGTGGCGGTTGGCAGGTCCGTGCGATCCCGGCCTGCTGATGAACGGCAGCATAATCTGTTGACGATAATGTTGACAATTTTGTCGACACATTCCTATGCTCCAGGTCCACGAGGCCTCTCCGTACTACGCCGGCCCACCCCCAGCCAGGCGCTCCGCAGCACCCCGCACCGCTGCACCACCCCAGACCCCGCGCAGCACCCGCACCCCTCCCGAACACCTCGGACCGCTGCACCATCCCGGATCTCCGCCCCGTCCGGGCCCTCCGCATCACCTCGCTGACCATCGGAGAACGACCATGTCCCAGGGCATCCCCGCGACGCTCGCCCACCCGTCCCGCCGTACCCTGCTCAAGTTCGGGGCGCTCGCCTCGCTGGCCGGGCTCACCGGCTGCGGCAGCAACGAGGCCGCCGGCGCCGGCGGCAAAGCCGTCACCATCGTCAACACCAGCTCGAACAGCACCCTGGTCCTGCAGGAGTTGCTGGACCGGCAGAGCTATCTGCCGTCGGTCGAGCTGTCCGCGAAGACCCAGAACGTGTCCGACGGCTCCAAGCTGATCGCCAGCCTGCTCAACGGCAGCACCGACATCACCCTGCTGTCCGGCTTCGGCCAGGTGCTGCCGGCGATCGAGAAGGGCGCCAAGCTCAAGATCATCTCCGGCTCCGGCCTGCTGCTCGCGCACGCGGTCTACGCCAAGGACGGCGGCATCAAGTCGGCGCAGGACCTGGTCGGCAAGACCATCGGTACCGGCCCGGTTGGTGCGCTCCTGCACCAGATCATGGTGGCGTACCTGGCCAAGTACGGGATCAAGAGCGAGCAGGTCAAGTTCGTCAACATCGGTTCCAGCGCCGACGTCTTCAAGGCGATCTCCGCCGGCAAGGTGGACGTCGGGCCGTCCCTGGTGGACGTCTACGACCAGCAGGACAAGTACGGCGTGCACGCGGTCGCCGAGCTTTGGAAGGAGCTGCCGGAGTACACCTACCAGGGCGCGTACACCTCCGACGCCGCGATCAAGAAGAACCGCGACGTCCTGGTCCGCACGCTGGCCGCCTACGCCAAGCTCTTCCGCTACATCTCCTCGCCGGACTCCAAGACGACCTACCTGGACGCGTACAAGAAGGCGGTCCCGAGCAGCGACGCGACCGAGGCCGGCTCGATGTGGAAGTTCGCCCAGCAGCCGGGCGCGTACGCGGTGGATCTGGCGCTGAACGAGGACCGGTTGAAGTACATGCAGGACCTGAACGTCTCGCAGGGCGTGCAGTCGAAGGTGCTGCCGTTCGACCAGATCGCCGACATGTCGCTGGCCAACGACGCGGTGAAGATGCTGTGAGCGAGCTCCCGCTGCGGGTCGCGCTCGGACGCTACGGGCACACCCGAGACCTGCTGGACGGCCGGATCCTGGTGGACGGCTGCCGGCTCGAGCCGGTCGAGTTCGAATCGATGATCCCGGCGTACCGGCGGATGGTCCGCTCGGTCGAGTTCGACGTCTGCGAGCTGGCCCCCACCACCTACCTGATCGCCCGCGCGCTGGGCGCCCCGTACGTCGCCCTGCCGGTCTTCCTCAGCAGGCGGTTCCACCACGAGGGCCTGGTCGTCCGCGAGGACGCCGGGATCAAGCGGCCGACGGACCTGCACGGCAAGCGCGTCGGAGTACGCGCCTACTCGGTGACAAGTGCCGTCTGGACCCGCGGTGTGCTGAGCGACGAGTACGGCGTCGACGCGGACCAGATCAACTGGATCGTGGACGACGACGAGCACGTGGAGTCCCTCGTCCTCCCGCGCAACGTCAGCCGGCCGGGAACCAAGCTGCTCGACCTCTTCCGCAGCGGCGAGCTCGCGGCGGCGTTCACCCGGGGAGCCGGCATCGGCAATCCCTCGGTGACGGTGGGCGGCTCGGTCCGGTACCACGAACTCCTGGCCGACGCTGATCAGCTCGCGGCCGACTGGTACCGGCGTACGGCGGTCTATCCGATCCACGGGGTCGTCGTGGTTCGGGAGGAGTTGCTGGCCAAGCACGACTGGCTGGCGGACTCGTTGGTGCGGGCGTTCAGCGCAGCCAAGGACCGCTACCTCGCGGACACGTCGGCCAGTCTGCCGGAGGACCTGCGCTATCGGCGATTGGCCGAGGTGGTCGGGGACCCGCTGCCGTACGGACTCGAGGAGAACCGTGCCTCGATCTGCGCCCTGATCGCGTACTCGAAGCAGCAGGGTCTGATCCCCACCGACAGCAGCACCGACCTGCTGTTCCCCCAGCTCGCTACTACCGGCTCCTGAGGAGACGACAACAATGCAGGACATAGCAGCGGTCGACGCGCACTGCCACGTGATCGCCGAAGACCGAGAGGCCTACCCGCGCAACCCGATCGGCGGTGTCGAGTCGAAGTGGTCGCAGGCGCGGCCGGTCGGCGCAGCGGACCTCATCGAGGCCATGGACAAGGCAGGGATCGCACGTGCGGTCGTAGTCCAGGCATCCACCGCCTACGGGCACGACAACAGCTACGTGGCTGACTCGGTGGCCGCCCACCCGGATCGATTCTCGGGTGTGTTCTCCGTGGACATGCTGGCTCCGGATGCGCCCGAGCAGTTGGCCTACTGGCACTCCCGGGGGCTCCAGGGCGCGCGACTGTTCACCACTGGCAGCACCATGCCGGGTCAGGCCTCGTGGCTGGCCGACGAGCGGTCGTACCCGGCCTGGGCCTGGGCCGAGGAGCACCAACTCCCGCTGTGCGTGCAGATGCAGCCCGAGGGAATCCCGCCGCTTCGCGAGCTCCTGGAGCGGTTCCCCGACGCCACGGTCATCCTGGATCACTCTGCACGGCCCGACCTCAGCGAGGGTTCGCCGTACGACGCCGCGCGCGAGCTGTTCGACCTGTCGCGCTACGAGGGCGTAGTACTGAAGGTCACGGAGCGGAACCTGGTCGCGAGTACCAAGGCGCCGGCGGATCCGGAGAGCTTCCTGGGCCGGCTCGTGCTCGAGTTCGGCGCCGAGCGGCTCATGTGGGGGTCGAACTTCCCCGCGGCCGAGGACGACCTGCCGACGCTGACCGAGACCAGCCGGCGGATCACGGACTTCCTGTCGGAGGACGTGCGTCGCCAGTTCTTCCGGGGCACGGCCGACCGGCTCTACCCAGGGGCCGCCGCATGACCCCGCTGCGGACCGTCCTCGCGGACTACCCGCACGTGCGGGACCTCAAGAACGGCACGCTGGACGGACCGGCCTTCGAGTTCATCGAGGTGGACCCGGTGCACCGGGCGTTCCCGGCGATGGTGCGCGAGCAGGCGTACGACGTCTGCGAGATGGCGATCGTCACCTACCTGCAAGCGAGGGCCGAGGGGAAGCCGCTCCTGCTCCTCCCGGTGGTCCTGCGGTCGCGGTTCCAGCACGACCACCTGGTCTGCATGGCCGACAACCCGATCGGCCCGGGCGATCTGGCCGGCAAGCGGGTCGGCGTCCGCACCTACGCACAGACGACCGGCGTCTGGCTGCGCGGCATCCTCGCCGACCAGTACGACGTACCGCTGGACGAGGTGCAGTGGGTCTCCATCGAGGACGGGCACCTCGCCGAGTTCCGCGACCCCGAGCAGGTCGAGCGGGCGCCGGAAGGCTCGAAGCTGGTGGAGATGCTGTACGCCGGTGAGCTGGACGCCGTGATCATGGGCCAGGACCTGCCGGACGACCCGCGGCTGGTGCCGGTGATCCCGGAGCCGAAGGCGGCCGCGGAGGACTGGTACCGGCGGGAGAACGCCGTACCGATCAACCACATGGTGGTGGTCCGCGCGGACCTGGCCGCCGAACGCCCGGGGCTGATGGACGACCTGTTCGACCTGTTCGCCCGGGCCAAGAAGAACGCGCCGCAACCGGCCGGGATCGACATGACCCCGATCGGGCTGCCGGCCAACCAGCGGGCGCTGGAACTGGTCACTCGCTACGCCTACGACCAGGGCCTGATCCCACGACGGCTCGCCGTCTCCGAGCTGTTCGGCTGAGATGCCGCACCCGACCGCACCCGACAAGGCAGGAACCATGATCCAAGCACCGGAGAAGTTACGCATCGAGCGGCTCTCCAAGACCTTCCAGACCGCCCGGCGGCCCGCTCACACCGTGCTGCACAACCTCACCTTCGGCGTCGCGGAGGGGGAGTTCGTCAGCCTGATCGGCGAGAGCGGCTGCGGCAAGACGACCGTACTGCGGATCGTCCAGGGCCTGCTCCAGCAGGATGAGGGCGACATCGTTGTCGACGGCAACGTCGTGCACGGGCCCGGCCGGGACCGCGGACTCGTCTTCCAGCAGGCGAACCTGCTGCCCTGGCGGACCGCCCGGCGCAACGTGGAGTTCGGCCTGGAGCTCCAGGGGCTGCCGCGGGCCGAGCGGTCGGCGAAGGCCAAGGAACTGCTGGACCTGGTCGGCCTGGGCGGTTTCGCCGAGCACTTCCCGCACCAGATGTCCGGCGGTATGCAGCAGCGCATCGGGCTGGCCCGGGCCCTGGCCATCGACCCGGCCGTGCTGCTGATGGATGAGCCGTTCAGCGCCCTCGACGCGCAGACCCGCGAGGTGCTGCAACGCGAGCTGATCCGGATCCACGCCGAGACCCGTAAGACCGTCCTGTTCGTCACCCACGACCTGGACGAGGCCCTGTACCTGAGCGACCGGGTGGTCATCCTGGCCGCCAACCCGGGCCGGGTCAAGGAGGTCATCGAGGTGCCGTTCGAGCGGCCCCGCCTCGAGCTGACCGCGCTCCGCGGCCTGCCCGAGTTCCAGCAGTTGCGCAGCAAGGTCTGGCAGCTGATCCGTTCACAGGACAACACCTCAGGGAGTGCGCATGTCCAGGACTGAGACCGAGGCGCCGCAGCTCCTGGCCGCTGCGGCTGTCGATGCCGAGAGCAACGACTCGATCGGCGACCAGCAGGCCCGGAACCGACGCAAGTACCGGCTGATCCGACTCGCCTCCATCCTGGTGGTGCTGGGCGTGTGGGAACTGGTCGGCCGGCAGATCGACCCGCTGTTCATGTCGTACCCGAGCGCCGTGGCCCGCGCCGCGGTCACCCTGACCACCAGCGGCGAACTGCCGTCCGCGCTGGCCAGCAGCCTGCTGACGCTCGCGCTCGGCTTCTTCATCGCCGCGATCCTGGGCGTCGTCGCCGGTCTGCTGATCGGCCGCTACAAGACGGTGGAGGTGGCGACCGACTGGCTGGTGAACGCTCTGTACGCCACGCCGCCGGTCGCAGTGGTGCCGCTGGTGATCCTGTGGTTCGGCCTGGGCTTCAGCGCGAAGCTGTTCGTGGTGGTGCTGCTGGCGATCTTCCCGGTGCTGATCAACACCGCCAGCGGAGTACGGAACGTGGCGCCGTCGCTGATCGACGTGGGCGCCGGGTTCGCCGCGAGCGAGTGGCAGATCTTCACCAAGATCATCCTGCCCGCGTCGCTGCCCTACACGATGACCGGGCTCCGGCTGGGGGTCGGCCGCGCCATCATCGGCATGGTCGTCGCCGAGTTCTTCACCGCCATCACCGGACTGGGCGCGCTGGTGATCAAGTACGGCAACCAGTTCGACACCGCCTCGATGCTGGTGCCCGTCCTGGTGCTGATGCTGCTGGGCGTCGGCCTCACCGCCGGACTGCGGCGGGCCGAGGCCAAGATCGCCCCCTGGAAGGAAGAGGAGCACAACTGATGCCGGCCAGCCGAGGGGGGAGTGGTAGATGATCATCGACATCCACGGCCACTACACCACCGCCCCCGCCGCTCTGAACGCCTACCGCGGCCGCCAGATGGCCCTGCAGAACAAGCCGGTCAAGGGCACCCTGTCGGTCACCGACGAGCAGATCGTCGCGTCGCTGGCCGGGCACCTCGACCAGATGACCAGCCGTGGCATCGACTCGCTGTTCTTCTCGCCGCGCGCCTCGGCGATGGGCCACGACGTCGGCGACGAGGTGATCAGCCGGCACTGGACCGAGATCAACAACGACCTGATCGCGCGGGTGGCGGGGTTGTACCCGGGCCGTTTCGTGCCGGTCTGCCAGTTGCCGCAGAGTCCCGGCGTACCGGCTGAGCGCGCGGTACCGGAGCTTCGGCGGTGTGTCGAGGAGCTCGGATTCGTCGGCTGCCTGATCAACCCGGATGTGTCGGGCGGGCTGGCGCCGTTCACGCCGTCGCTGGGGGACCGGTCGTGGTACCCGTTGTGGGAGGCAATGGTCGAGCTGGACGTGCCGGGCATGATCCACGCGAGCTCCACCCGCAACCCGGCGATGCACCTGAACGGCTCGCACTACATCGCGCAGCACTACGCAGCCGTGGTCGAGTTGTGCTCGTCGACCGTCTTCGAGGACTTCCCTGGATTGCGACTTATTGTGCCGCACGGCGGCGGTGGCATCCCGTTCCACTTCAACCGGAACCGGGCGCTGCACGTCGCGGAATCCCTGCCCCCGTTCGAGGAAGTCGTCCGCAACCTGTACTTCGACACCGCCGTGTACGACGCGGACTCGCTCGAGATGCTGGTCCGCAAGATCGGCGTGGACAACGTGCTCTTCGGCTCCGAGATGTTCGGTACCGCGAAGACGCGCGACGCCGTGTCCGGGCGGTTCTTCGACGATATCCTCGGTGATGTCGAAGCAATTGGGCTGTCCACAGAGGACCGGGAGAAGCTCCTGTACGGCAACGCGCTGAAGGTCTTTCCCCGTGCTGCGAAGCACCTGTCGCTGGTTGGAGTCCAGGCATGAGTGCACGCGTAATCCGTCGGATCGAGCGTCCTGCCCCGGAGCTGGTCAAGGCGGCCGCGTCGTACGGCGTCGCCACGTTGCACGAGGCGGCGCAGCGCCGCGGCCTGATGGTGGACATCCACCCGGTCGTGCCCGGGCTGCACGCCTGCGGCCCGGCGGTGACCTCGCTCAACCACCCCGGGGACAACCTGATGCTGCACGCGGCTGTCGAGGTGTGCGAGCCGGGTGACGTGCTCGTCGTCGCCACGATGAGCCGGTCGACTGACGGGATGTTCGGCGAACTGCTGGCCACGCAGTGCCGGGCGCAGGGGATCGCCGGCGTGATCCTCGACGCGGGCGCCCGGGATCGCCGGGACCTGATCGCGATGAAGTACCCGGTCTGGTCCCGCGCGATCAGCGCGGCCGGGACCGTGAAGGCGACGCCCGGTTGGGTGAACGTGCCGGTCGTCTGCGGCGGCGCCACCGTCACTCCGGGTGACCTGGTCGTGGCCGACGACGACGGCGTCACGGTGATCCCGCGGGCCGAGGTCGCCGCGGTGGTCGAGGCGGCCAAGCTCCGCGAGGAGAAGGAGGCGCGGAACCGGGTCCGGCTGGAGGCCGGCGAGCTAAGCCTGGACGTGAACAACCTCCGTCCGCTGCTCGAGCGGCTGGGTGTGACGTACGAATCCTGATGTCCTCTTGACGTCATCGTGGTACCGGTCCGGTACGGTGCCGGGGATGTGACCGGCCGGTAGCCGTAGGCTCGGCCGGTACCCCGATGACGTGTAAGGAGCAGGAGATGGGCGAGTTCGTCAACCTGACGGTGGCCGACGGGGTCGGCACGATCCGGCTGGACCGGCCGAAGATGAACGCGCTGAACGTCCAGGTCCAGGACGAGATCCGCGCCGCCGCCGAGCAGGCCGGCGCCGACGACGCAGTACGGGCCGTCGTCGTCTACGGCGGCGAGAAGGTGTTCGCGGCCGGTGCGGACATCAAGGAGATGGCCGACATGTCGTACGCCGACATGGTCCGCCGCTCCGGCCCGCTGCAGGCCTCCCTCTCCGCGGTCGCCGCGATCCCGAAGCCCACCGTCGCCGCGATCACCGGCTACGCCCTCGGTGGCGGCTGCGAGCTCGCCCTGTGCGCCGACTACCGGATCGCCGCCGACGACGCCAAGCTCGGCCAGCCCGAGATCCTGCTCGGCATCATCCCCGGCGCCGGCGGCACCCAGCGGCTGAGCCGCCTGGTCGGCCCGTCGAAAGCGAAGGACCTGATCTACACCGGCCGCTTCGTCGACGCCGCCGAATCGCTGCAGATCGGCCTGGTCGACAAGGTCGTTCCCGCTGCCGAGGTGTACTCCGCGGCCGTCGCCTGGGCGTCCCAGTTCTCCCGCGGTGCCGCGCTCGCGCTGCGCGCCGCCAAGGAAGCGATCGACGCGGGTCTCGGTGTCGACCTGCACACCGGCCTGGAAATCGAGCGGCAGCAGTTCGCAGGACTCTTCGCCACCGAGGACCGGTCGATCGGGATGAAGTCTTTCGTAGCGAACGGCCCCGGCAAGGCCGAGTTCAAGGGAATCTGATGACTACTGCTGGACCCAAGCCCGCCGCCTCCGCCGAAGAGGTCGAGGCCGCGTGGAACGACAACAAGCTGGCCCAGGTGCTCTACCACGACTGGGAAGCGTCGACCTATGACGAGAAGTGGTCGATCTCGTACGACGAACGCTGTGTCGACTACGCGCGCGGCCGGTTCAAGGCGGTGGCCGGCACTGACGGCTGGCCCTACGGCAAGTCCCTGGAGATCGGCGCCGGTACCGGCTTCTTCACGCTGAACCTGAAGCTGGCGGGCGTGCTCGCCGAAGCCCACGTGACCGACCTGTCGCCCGGCATGGTCGAGGCGGCCAAGCGGAACGCCGACACGCTGGGCTTCGCGATCGAGGGCGAGGTCGCCGACGCGGAGAAACTGCCGTACGACGACGACACGTTCGATCTGGTCATCGGGCACGCGGTGGTCCACCACATCCCGGACGTCGAGCTGGCGTTCCGCGAGATGCTCCGCGTGCTCAAGCCGGGCGGCCGGTTCGTCATCTGCGGCGAACCCACCCGGTACGGCGACTACGTGGCCCGGCGGCTCTCGCGCTTCACCTGGTGGGCGACCACCAACGTCACCAAGCTTCCGGCGCTCTCGCACTGGCGCCGTCCTCAGTCGGAGCTGGATGAGTCGTCCCGGGCGGCAGCGCTGGAGGCCGTGGTCGACCTGCACACCTTCGACCCGGACACCTTGGCCCGTACGGCGGAGCGCGCGGGCGCGACCGGCGTACGGACTCTGACCGAGGAACTGTTGGCGGCTTGGGTCGGGTGGCCGATCCGGACGTTCGAGGCGGCTGTGCCGGAGGAGAAGCTCGGCTTCGGCTGGCGGATGTTCGCCTACAAGTCCTGGCTGCAGCTGTCCAAGGTCGACAAGGTGCTGTCGCAGGTCGTGCCCGACGAGCTCTACTACAACGTGTCCATCACCGGCGTCGCTGAGTAGGCCGTGTACATACTGGACGGATGCGGTTGCTGACGGCGGCGAATCTGCGCTGGGTGGTGCACCACCGGGCGTGGACGCCGTACTACCTGAAGCGGTACTGGCGGTTCGCCTGGTTCAAGCTGCGGCATCCGCAGGTGATCACCGAGGGATTCGTGTTCCTCGGCAAGAAGCTGGAGATCGTGGCGCGACCCGGCCACGGCCGGCTGATCCTGGGCAAGTGGGTGCACCTGGGCGACGAGACCCGCCTGCGCGCGCACGAAGGCACGCTGCGGATCGGCGACAAGGTCGTGTTCGCGCGCGACGTCACGGTGAACTGCTACCTGGACATCGAGATCGGCGCGTCCACCTTGATCGCGGACTGGACCTACATTTGCGACTTCGACCACAAGACCGAGGACCTCGGGCTGCCGATCAAGGACCAGGGGCTGGTGAAGTCGCCGGTACGGATCGGGCCGGACTGCTGGCTCGCGACCAAGGTCACCGTGACGCGTGGCGCCGACATCGGCCGCGGCGTGGTGATCGGTGCGAATAGTGTTGCCCGCGGCAACATTCCGGAGCACTCCGTGGCGGTGGGCATTCCCGCTGTGGTGGTGCGGGACCGGGTCAGCCGGTACGAGGCCGAGGCGGAGCGTCGGGCTTACCTGGCCGAACTGGCCCGGGGCAACGAGGAGACTGCCGCTCGACTGCGGGCAGGCCAGCCGCTGGTGGATCCACCTGTGGTGGAGGAGCGCGAGACGGCGGGCAGTGCCGCGGCGGGAGCGGACGTAGTACCGGACAGCGCGGCGGGTAACGGAATGTCTACGACTGGTGATAAAGCAGATGTGAGCGGGGGGTTCTCAAGTTACTCGCCAGTCGGGCACTATGTCCCGGAAGTCGTCGAAGAGGAGACGCAGCGTGGCTGATCAGACCGGCGCGGCCCGGCTGGGAGCGGATCCGTCCGCTCCGGCAGAGGCTGTGCGGTCCGTCATGCCCGCCGCCGAGCCCGGTCTGCGGTCGATCCTGGACCAGGCCGCGGCGGACGGTTCGATCACCGACGCGCGGCACCAGGCGGTCGATCCGGTGCCGATCGTGACGCCCGGCAGTGATCCGGTGAGCGGTGTTCCGGCGCGGAATGTGACGGACGGTGCGGAGATCGCTACGTTGGAGTCTGTGGACGGCCTGCAACCAGTGGAGGCGTCCGGATCGATCTGGAGGGTGCGGCGCAAACTGTCGCCGCGCCCGGTCCCGGGTAATCGACGCAGGAAACCGCCGGTGCCGGCACCGGCGACGGACGAGGAACCGACCCCGGCTGAGGAGATGGGCGACGTGGGTACTCACGACGACAAGGCGGCCAGCACCGCCGATGCCGAGAAGGCGGTGACCCCGTCGGACGTGGAGGCTGAGGAGACTCCCGCGGCCGAGCAGGGGACCGGTGGTCGCGGTGCGACCGCGACGGTGACCAAACCGGCGAAGCCGAAGACCGCGGCAGAGATCGTCGCGGAGCAACGGGCCCGGGAGAGGGTGGCCGCGGAGGCATCCAGCGCTTCGAAGGCTGTTCCCGGCGACGCGAAGTCGGACACCGCGGTGACGAAGCCGGTCACGCGGCAGCCCGCCGTCTCGGCCTCGGCCGGCGCCACCGGCACGTCTGGTGCCTCAGGCAACAAAACTCCGGCCGGTAACCCGCTGGCGTCCGCCAAGGCCGCGCGGGAGGGCTCCGGCAAGAGCAAGGCGGCGATGTCCGCGGTCGGTTCGGGGGTCAACCGGTTCCGCAATCTAGTCGCCTCTTTGATCTGGCTGATCGCCGTGCTGGCTGCCGCTGTGCTCGCGCTCGGCGCGCTGTTCACGGCGCTCGACCAGGCGAACCAGAGCAACGAGATCGTGAAGTGGGTGCTGGAGCGCGGGCATGACCTGGTCGGCCCGTTCAAGGACTTGTTCCGGCTCGAGACCGCGAAGAACACCCTGCTGGTCAACTGGGGTATCGCGGCGCTGGTCTACCTGATCGCCGGCAAGATCCTGGAGCGCTTCATCCGCCCGTAGTCGTCGGTACTGCGGCCAGGTGGTTCTCGGCCGGTACTGCGGTCAGGTGGTTCGCGGCCGGGCGATGACGATGAGGTCGAGACTCTCGTCCAGGTCGCCCGGCCGGATCTCGAAGTCTTCCTGCGTGGTGCTTCTCACCAGGTCGGCGAGGTCGTGCGGCCAGTGGGCGTGGTCGGCGGCCAGTTGCGCGTCAACGCAGGAGCCGTGCTGCACTTCCCAGTTGGTCAGCCTGTCGCCATGCCAGAGTCCGAGGGTCTCGATGACCTCGAGCTCCGGGTCGACCAGGCCGATGAACTCGGCCGCGGTGAGTTCCTGGGTGTGGTACCAGTTGCCGCTCGGGAAGGTCAGCCGGTTCGGAGTGGATAGGACGAGAACGCTGTCCGGCTTGAGGATCCGGGCGCACTCAGTGATGAAGCGCGGTTGCTCCCAGAGGTGCTCGATCGTCTGCAGCGACACGACCAGGTCGAACGAGTTCGCGGCGAACCCGGTCTGGACGAGATTGCCCTGCACCGGATTGATCTGTGGATAAGCCTTCGCGAGGTGACGGAGCGTCGTACCTTCATAGTCGAGACCGAACACCTGCTCCGCCCCGGCCTGGTGGAGCAGTTCCGCGCCGTACCCCTCGCCGCAGCCGGCGTCGAGGACGCGGTGGGTCTCGGAGTCGAGCCAGTTCGCCGTGATCCAGCGGTAGGCGGCCTCGTGGCGCGCGAACCAGTAGTTCTCGTGCCAGATCCCGGGGGCTGTTCTCTCACCGGTGAGCGGTAACGTCTCGGTCACCCGGTCAGACTAGGGGTGTTCCGGTGGGTACTGCTGTTCTGACCACCGGACTGTGATGGGACTCGCACACTGCATATGTTTCTAGCGAGTAACATCCGTGGCAGGCTGGGAGAGACCGTTAACCAGAAGGGGTCCCACAAGCTATGAAGATCGTCGTCTGCGCGAAGTTCGTGCCGGATGCCACGGCGGACCGCCGCTTCCGCTCCGAGGACAACACGGTGGACCGCGCCGGTGTCGACGGGCTGCTGTCCGAACTGGACGAGTATGCCGTCGAGACCGCGCTCACCGTGAAGGAGGCGGGAGACGGTGAGGTCACCATCCTGACCGTCGGCCCGGAGCAGGCCGCCGACGCCATCAAGAAGGGTCTCCAGATGGGTGCCGACGCCGGCGTCCACGTGAACGACGAAGGGATCCACGGCTCCGACGCGGTGGCGACCTCGCTGATCCTGGCCAAGGCGCTGGGCAGGCTGGAGGCCGACCTGGTTGTGTTCGGGATGGCCTCGACGGACGGCAGCATGGGCGTCGTCCCGGCGATGGTGTCGGAGCGGCTCGGCCTGCCGGGCGTCACGCTCGGCTCGTCGGTGACGGTCGACGGCACCACCGTGACGATCCGCCGCGACGGTGACACCGCCAGCGAAACGATCGAGGGCACGCTGCCGCTGGTGCTGAGCGTCAGCGACCAGTCCGGCGAGCCGCGGTACCCGTCGTTCAAGGGCATCATGGCCGCGAAGAAGAAGCCGGTCGAGACCTGGTCGCTGGCCGACCTGGAGATCTCCGCCGACCAGGTCGGTGCGTCCGCCGCGTGGACCGAGGTCACCGAGGTGACCGCCCGTCCGCCGCGTTCGGCCGGCACGATCGTCACCGACGAGGACGGTAGCGGCGCTACCCAGCTCGTCGAGTTCCTGTCCACCAACAAGTTCCTCTGAGGGGCGACCAGAGCATGTCGAACGTTCTCGTTCTCGTTGACCACACCGGTGGCAAGGTCCGCAAGACGACCGCGGAGCTCCTCACCATCGCCCGCCGTCTCGGCGAGCCGGTCGCCGTCTACATCGGCGACGGCGTGCAGGACGCCCTGCCCGCGCTCAGCCAGTACGGCGCGACCAAGGTGATCGCCCTGACGAACCCGGAGCTGACCCAGTTCTTGGTGGCACCCAAGGCCGAGGCGCTGCAGCAGGTCGCAGCCAAGCTCGAGCCGGCCGCGATCCTGATCTCCTCGAGCGCCGAGGGCAAGGAGATCGCCGCCCGACTCGCCGTCAAGCTGGACTCGGGCTTGATCACCGACGCCGTCGACGTCCAGGAAGGCCCGGTGACCACCCAGTCGGTGTTCGCCGGCAACTACACGGTCCAGGCGAAGATCACCCACGGCACCCCGATCATCACCGTCAAGCCGAACGCGGCCACCCCCGAGGCGGCCGAGACCTCGCCGGAGGTGGAGGAGTTCGACGTCACGATCTCCGACGCCGCCAAGACCGCCCGGATCACCGCCTCCAAGCCGCGTGAGGCCACCGGTCGCCCGGAGCTCACCGAGGCCGCGATCATCGTCTCCGGCGGCCGCGGTACCGGCGGCGACTTCGGCCCGGTCGAAGCCTTCGCCGACTCGCTCGGCGCAGCCGTCGGCGCCTCCCGCGCCGCTGTCGACTCCGGCTGGTACCCGCACGCCTACCAGGTCGGCCAGACCGGCAAGACCGTCTCCCCCCAGCTGTACGTCGCCGCCGGCATCTCCGGCGCGATCCAGCACCGGGCCGGCATGCAGACCTCGAAGACCATCGTCGCCGTCAACAAGGACGAGGAAGCCCCCATCTTCGAACTGGTCGACTTCGGCGTAGTAGGCGACCTCCACAAGGTCCTCCCCGCAGCCACCGAAGAGGTCACCAAGCGCAAGTCCTGACCCCCGACCCGCGAGCCAGGCACCCCCCACCCTGACTCGCTCCCCGCAGCCCGGCTCGCACCCCCCACGAGCCGGGCTGCACCTTTCATCCCCATGTAGCTCCTGCTCGCCACTCCCACCCACCCCGGGTCGCGACTCCTCCGTCGCCGCTCAGCGAATGCCGGCTGGTCGCAGCGAATGATCACGGCCCTGGGTAGTTACCAGGCCGCGAGGTGGTCAGTCGCGGCTCAACTCACAAGAGGTGGTCAGGCGGCCGGCTCACCTTGCAAGAATCCACCCCGAACTGCGGCAGCTGGCCCTGCTGTACCGAACGACAGGTAGAGGTCGCTGGCGACGTCGATTTCCCACTTACCAAGGCGGTTGAGGCGCCGACAGATCCCAGCACTACCTGTCGTTCCGTACGCCACTCGGCCGCCGTATCGATTGCCAGGCACCCGCCTCGCAGTCTCCATACCTGCGCAGGTCGGCGGCACTCCGCGCCACCTGTGTCCGCTTGCGCGCCGTATCTGCGCCGGGTTCGGCACAATTGCGCGCGTGGTCCTGCACGTCACCCGGTGCCCGGTTCCTCGCGCAGTGCGTGCTCGGATGGCGGGTCAGGGTCAGGGGTTGGGGTGGCGTGGGGGTGGTGGGGCTACTACTCGGAGTTGGAGCATGGCGGCGAAGCGGGCTTCGGGGTCGTCCAGGTCTAGGGCGCCTACTTCGGCTAGCCGGCGGAGGCGGTAGCGGAAGGTGTTGGGGTGGACGTAGACGGCGGCTGCTGCGGCTATCACGTCGCCGAAGGCGTCCAGCCAGGCTCGGAGGGTTTCGATCAGGTTGGTCTTGTGTCGGGCGTCGTACTCGAAGAGGCGGGCTACCGGGCCAGTGGGTTCGTCGCCTCGGGCTGCAACCAGGTCTCGGAGTTCCAGGACGAGAGCTTCCACGTGGACGTCGGCCAGGCGGGCGACTCGGGCTGAGCTGCGGCCGGCTCGGAGTACTCGGAGGGCTCGGTCGGCGCTGGTGCGGGCTTGGGAGAGGTCACCGGCGTCGTGGGCGACCGGGCCGACGCCGATGGAGGCGGTCACGCGGTCGCCGATGCGTTCGAGGAAGTCCGCCGCGATCCGGACGGCACGTTCCTCGCCGTCGGTGCGGTTGCGTTGCACCGGGATGAGGCCGTACGCGACATCCCCGACCAAGGCGGCCGCAGTACGGGGATGGACGGCGCTCAGGTGCATGGCGAAGGCGTCGGCGAGCCGCTGGCGTTCGGTGGCCAGGCCCGGATCACCGAAGGTCGCGTCGTCGGGCGCCGCGTCGACGACCGCGAGTGCCAGTACTACGACCGGTTGGCCGCTGAGGCCGAGCCGGTTGAGGGCTTCGCGGGCGCCGACGCCACCTTCGAGCGCAGTACTGACGAGGTCGGCGCGCAGGCGGCGTTCGACGTCGGCGCCGGCCCGGACGCGCAGCAGGTGCAGGGCCACGAGCTTGGCGGCATCGCGGAGTGCCTGGGCGCGTTCGTCGCTCAGCGGCTGGGGGACCGCGGCCCAGATCGAGCCGAGGATCTCGTCGCCGGCTCGGACCGCCACCGCCACGCGCGGCATGGTGAACTCGTTCTCGGTGGCCATCAGGGGACGGACGAACACCGGCTCGTCAGTGCGGTAGAGCTTGCGGAAGATGCCGTGGTCGGCAAGGGCGCGGTAGTACCGCTCGGGGACGCGGCGGCCGAGGATCGTCTCCACGCGGGCGCTGTCGGCTTCGTCCTGGCGGCCCGAGAAGGCGAGGATTCGGGAACTACGGTCCTCGATGGTGATGGGTGCGTCGAGCAGGGCGGCGACTGCGTTGGCCAGGGCGAACAGGTCGCCGGACGGCATGCCGCCCAGGGACTCCGGCCCGTCGATCCCGACGTCGCCCTCGGCGAGCAGAGAACGGAGCAACGCGGCAAGTTGCGCCCAGGACGCACCGCGGGTCAAGGCGATCAGCGCGACGCCGGACTCCTTCACCGCGGCATCGATCGTCTCGTCCGGGTGGAATGGGGCGCGTACCACCAGGCCAGCGGCCTGCTGCTTGCCGAGGGTGCGGAGCAGGTTCGCGATCTCCGCACCGCCCTGCAACCCCACGCCCAGGACGAGTGCGTGGGGGGTCAGCACCGGCTCGTCCACCGGGTCGTAGATGACGATGCCGCCGAGCTCCTCGGGCTGGTCCGGGTCGCCCCGCACCAGCTCGAGCAGCGTTGCGCCCAGGTCGTCGAGGACCCGACCAAGGCTGGCCCGCGGACGTCCGTTCACAGAAGGCAGCACCTTCCGAAGCTAGGAGTCGGAAGGTCAGCGTACTTCGTCTGCGCCGACCAATTCAGGCCTTCGGTTGGTTGAGCTGGACAGAGCTCACAGAGTCAGCCACTCGACCGACTTGGTGACTGCGGCCAGTTGGTCGGGAAGGGGGTCGACGCCGATGCCAGGGGCGGTGGGGACCGGGAGGTGGCCGTCGACGAGCGTGAACGGCGGCGTGATGTCGGTCTGGTAGTAGCGGTTGGAGCCCGACGTGTCCCCGGGAAGGGTGAAGCCGGGAAGAGCGGCCAGCGCGACGTTCGCCGCGCGGCCCAGCCCGGTCTCCAGCATCCCGCCGCACCACACCGGTACTCCGTGAGCCACGCAGACGTCGTGGATGCGTCGCGCCTCCAGGTAGCCGCCGACCCGGCCGGGCTTCACGTTCACGATCGAGCACGCGCCCAGGCTGATCGCGGCGGCCGCAGCCCGAGCCGACGTGATCGACTCGTCCAGGCACACTGGCGTCTTCAACTGACGAGCCAGTTCCGCGTGGCCGAGCAGGTCCTCCTCGTCCAGCGGCTGTTCGATCAGCAGCAGGTCGAACGGGTCTAGCCGAGCGAGCTGCCGCGCATCCGCGACCGTGTACGCCGTGTTCGCGTCCACCTGCAGCAGCACCTCGTCCCCGAACCGCTCTCGTACGGCGGCAACCGGCTCAACATCCCAGCCGGGCTGGATCTTCAGCTTGATCCGGACGTAGCCCTCGTCGAGATACCCGCCCACGGCCTCGAGCAGCCGATCGACCGAGTCCATGATCCCGACCGACACGCCACACGGTACGCGGTCACGCACGGCCCCGAGCTCTCGAGCCAAAGGTCGCCCCTCGGCCCTCAACTCGGCATCCAGCACGCCCATCTCGAGCGCCGCCTTCGCCATCCGGTGGCCGTGGAACTTCGCCAGCGCCGGCGCGACCGCTGCAGCGTCGAGCCGCTCGATCGAGGCGACCGCCGGCACCAGGAAGCGACGCAGTACGTCGGCCGCGGCGTCGACGTACTCGGACGAGTAGAGCGGGTCCGTCATCGCGACGCATTCGCCCCAGCCCTCGGCGTCGCTGGTGACCACCCGGACGAGC
The DNA here is from genome assembly GCF_042657745.1 of Kribbella qitaiheensis. Classification (GTDB taxonomy): domain Bacteria; phylum Actinomycetota; class Actinomycetes; order Propionibacteriales; family Kribbellaceae; genus Kribbella; species Kribbella qitaiheensis. The sequence goes on from NZ_JBHSKE010000015.1 coordinate 181,602, forward strand.
AACGCGTCCTTGCTGGTCTCCGTCCCGAACGAGGTCCGGAAGGGCGCCACCAGCGGCATCTCGATCCGCCGCAGTTCGACCCCGGTCAGCTTCATCGCGTCGTTCCCTTCGCTGTGTCGTGGTTCCTGGTCAGCAAGTACCAGCCGGCCCGGTCGAATCCCGTCACCCGCGCTCCTTCGGCGATCAGCGTGCCGAGCACCTCGCGGACCGCGGTACGCCAGGCGTGCGCACCTTCGGGGTCCGTGCCGCGCATGCCCTCGATGTCCGGCGGAATCGCGACCAGCAATGACTCCCCGGCCAGGCTCCCGGGCACTGGCCGTCCATCGGGCGAGGACGAGAGGGCGACGACCGCGCCGCGCGCCAACTCCAGTCCTGCGTCCACTGCGACTGGCCGGCCGACCGAGGCCGCGGCGACCGCAGGGGTGTCGAGTTCCCAGCGGACCAGCAGGCGGTCGGTATCGCCGCCGCTGTTGATGCCGTCGCGCATGTCGCCGTAGAAGTTGGTCAGGTACTCCGTGGGGCGGGCGGCGAGCTTGACGACGTTGAAGTACGCGTTCCGCCGGACCAATGGGTCGAAGGTCCACGCCACGACGGCGACGCCCCGCAGCATCGCCCACGCCCGCTGGTGGATCTTGAGCGCGAAGCCGACACTCCGGCCGCGCGCCTGGCCGGATACCCCGGCGACGTGACTGTGCAAGGCGCCTTCCGAGGGCGGCGCGAAGAAGCCGACACAGGCGCCGACGAGCTCGTCTCCGTCGTACGCACCGGCGACATAGTTGCCGGCCTTGGTCAGGGCCCGGAGCAACTCGGTCGTCACCGGCGGATTCTTCGGGTCCGGTCGCCAGATGCCGTCATACAGCCGATAGACGGCGTCCAGCTCATCAAGGGCTTTCAGTTCACGAACCTGTACTCCGGCCGCCGCCGCGGCAATCTCCGCGGAGCGTACGGCCAGTTCCAGAGCCGGCTGCAGTCCGTCGGGCGGTGGCGCCGCCCCATTCGCCAACCCATCAAGGCCGCTGGTCAGATCGGGAGAGCGAGGCAGATTGGTCAGATCGGTCAGGGGACCGAGCTTGGTCAGCTTGTCGGAGGCAGTCATGATCTATCCGCACCAGCGGTCGCCCGCTTGCTCACCTGGTCGGCCGTGAGGAGGTCGGTGATGAGGGCCGTGAGCAGCGCTGTGCGGCGAGGGAGTTCTGCCACCAGAACGTGTTCGTTGTCGGCATGGGCGCCGCCACCGACAGCGCCCAGTCCGTCCAGCGTCGGCGTACCGATCCCGGCGGTGAAGTTGCCGTCCGATGCTCCGCCGACGGCGGCCTCCTCCAGCTGCCCGAGACCCAGCTCGACCGCGAGCCCGGCCGCGCGCCGGAACAGGTCCGCCGACGAGCTCCGCTCCAACGGCGGCCGGTTGGGTCCGCCGGTGATCACGAGCTCGGCCCCGGCCAGTACCGGTTGCAGCTCGAGCATCGCGGCATGGACGCGATCCTGTTCCTCGAGATCCCGAACCCGCACGTCCACCGCGAAGGTCGCCGCGGCGGGGACCGTGTTGGTCGTAGTACCGGACTCGAGAACTGTCGGTGTGACGGTCGTCCCGCGACTCGCGTCGCCCAGTTGGCTGACCGCGAGCACCTGATGCGCAGCCTCGATCGAAGCGTTCACGCCGAGCTCCGGTTCCAGCCCGGCGTGCGATGCACGACCTCGCACGGTGACTTGATACAGCGAGATCCCCTTGCGCTCGGTCTTGAGCGCGCCCCCGTCGGCCGACGCCTCGAGCACGAGGGCGGCAGCACAGCCAGCCGCCTCCGCCTCGATGAGCGCGCGGGAAGACGGCGAGCCGAGCTCCTCGTCGCCGGTGACGAGGATCGCGACACCGGATGGGTCGGCCAGGGCCGCCACCGCATGGAAGGCGATCACGACGCCTGCCTTCATGTCGAAGCAGCCCGGTCCACGTAGTACACCGGCGTCGACACCGAAGGGGTGCGTCGCCAGTGAGCCGGTCGGCCAGACGGTGTCGTGGTGGCCGAGCAGCAGCACCCGGTTCGCGCCGCTGCCGAATCGCCAGCGGAGGTGGGACCGCCCATCGAGGACCACCCGCTCCGGGACGAACCCGAGCCGACGCGTCCCGATCGCCGCCACCACGTCGGCACTACGAGCCACCGCGGCCAGATCCGCCGACGGCGACTCGCAAGTCACCAGCGCCTCCAGATCAGCCAACATCTCAGCCACCGACTCACCCGGCGACGCAGCCACCGACTCACCTGGCGACGCGGCTGCGGACTCGGGCGGCGCGTCCCGCGGCGCCGACGTTTCGTTGCCCATCTCAACCAACTTTCGGAGTGGCCCGGACACCGAAGTGCAGGTACTTCTCACCGGTCGGCAGCGAGTAGAAGGTCACCGGGCTCCAGGTCAGTGCTTCCGGCTCACGGACGACGAACAGATCGCCCGTCTCGTCCACCGGCACCATCACGAACTCGTGCGTCGGGTCTGGCATCAACTCGGCCAGCGGGCCGGTCACCGTCTGCCGAAGGACCGCCTGCCCGTCTCGCACCAGAACTTCGCCCATGACGCTGGCCCGGTCGTATCGGCCGACATGACGCTGTACGTCGACAGTCGGTGGCTCGGCCGGCGCCGCGAGCGGAGCGGGCATCGCCACGTCGGCCAGTTCCGCGAAGATCTCGCGGTACAGGTCCTGGTACAGATCCCTGGTGTTGCCGCCGTTGGTGAGCAGCGTGACAGCAAGACCCGAGTCCGGCAGGACCCGCAGGAAGGCGGCCTGGCCGATGGTGTTGCCGTCGTGCCCGATCAGCCGGTGGCCGTCCCAGCCGAAGCGGATCCAGCCGAGGCCCCACGAGTCACCCAGCGAGTACTTGTCTGGCAGGTCCGCGTGCTTCTCGGCCATCGCGGCCACCGACTCCTCGCTGAGCACGCGAGTGCCGTCCGCGGCCAGGCCACCAGCCAGGTGCATCCGGGCGAAGGCGAGGGCGTCGGCCGCAGTCGACGTGACCAGTCCGGCCGGCCCGAGGGCACGGGGGAGTCCCCACACCGGCGCCGGTTTCGGATCGGCCCCGCTCTCGCCCACGTGACCGACGGCCGCGCGGTACAGCAGGGCCTCCTCGGGCAAAGTCACAGTGTGCTCGAGTCCGAGCGGCATGTAGAGGCGCTCCCGCAGCGCCTGGTCCCAGGTCTTTCCGGTCAGCTTCTCGATCACCCGCCCGGCCAGCGAGAAGCCGGAGTTGCAGTACGACCAGGTCGCACCGAGGGGGTGGTTCTGAGCCACCTCGGCCAGCAGGTCGACGTACTTCTCAAGGCAGTCGTCACCCCGGCCGGTATCGGTGAAGACGTCGCCGTCGATCCCGCTCGTGTGGGTGAGCAGGTGCCGCATGGTCACCTGCTTGGCGACATCGGGCTCGCGCAGCGCCAGCTCAGGCAGTACTACGGAGATCGGGGCGTCCAGGTCCAGCAGGCCCTCGTCCACGAGTTGGAGGGCGAGTGTCGCCGTCCACACCTTCGTCATCGACCCGATCTGGAACAGCGAGTCCGTGGTGACCTCGACCCCGGTGTCCTTGTTCAGTACGCCGGTCGCTGCCTCGACGAGTTCGTCCTCCAAGCCCGGCTGGACCCGCAGGATCCCGAGGGTCGCACCTGGGACCCGGTGCTTCGCGGCGAGCGCGGTGAGGCGGCGTTGCCAGTGCTCCACGTCGATCCGCGGCCGCCGCGGACCGGCCGCGTCGCCGGCGTACTGCTCGACCCAGCCGAGGATCCGGCGGTTGAAGTCGAGCCGGTGCGACGGACGGCCCTGGATGATGAACAGGTGGTCGGCCTCGGGGTAGAGCACGAGCTGGGCGGGGACGCCCTGTTCGCGCAGCGCGGTGTGCCACTGCTCCGCCTGGCCGATCGGGCACCGGACATCCGCCGCGCCTTGCAGGATCAGGGTCGGCGTCTTCACCTCATCGACCTTGCTCAGCGGTGACATCTCGTCGAACCGGTCGCGCTGGTCGCCGAGCTCGTAGGCGCTGAGGAAATGGCCGGCGTCAGAGGTGCCCGACATGCTGGTCAGATCGCTGACGACACCGCCGGCCACCGCGGCCGCGAACCTGTTGTCGCGGCTGGTCAGATAGCAGGTCATGAAGCCGCCGTAGCTGTAGCCGGCGACCGCGAGGCGCTTCGGATCCGCGAGGCCCTCGGCCACGAGTTCGTCCAGCGGCTGGAGGAAGTCCTTGGCGTCGGCCGTGCCCCAGTTGCCCAGCGCCGCGTTGAAGAACTCCTCGCCGTACCCGTCGCTGCCGCGCGGGTTCATCAGCAGCACCGCCCAGCCTCGAGCGACGAGTTCCTGATGGTAGAGGTGAGCCTCGTCGGCCGCGCCGTTCCACGCGTTGTGCGGACCGCCGTGCACGTCGAGGAGCAGCGGCTGCGGCTGGGCGGCGTCGGGATCGCGGACCAGCCAGCCGGACACCTTGGTGCCATCGGAAATGGTGAACTCGCGCTCCACCCGCGGGAAGACCTCGGCGAGCTCGGCGCCATGCGTGGTCAGGGTCTGCGTCGCGCCCGAGCCCAGGTCGACGGCCACGATCTCGCCGTACGACGTGGCGGTGTTCAGCACCACGGCCGCGTTGCCGCCGGCAACCGATAGCCCGGAGACGTTCTGACCAGGCTCGCCGAGAACATGCTGAGGAGTGCCGCCCGCGGTTGGTACGGAGTACAGGTGGGAGCAGCCGCGGTCGCGGACGCAGAACAGCACGGTCGCGCCGTCGTCGACGAGCAGCGGAAGAGCACCGGGGTACGCCGGGCCGCCGGGCATCACGTTGCGGTCGAGCGAAGCCGCCAGATCGACCAGTTCGCCACCGTCCAATGGAAGCCGCAACAGCCGGGCGTGGCCGACGGGGCCGTCAAGGTTGCCGACGACGAGCAGGGATTCGCCGTCCGCGGTCCAGAGCATCGGCCCGGCCAACCCCTCGGCGAGACCGACGAGCCGTGGGGTCGCCTTCTCGTCCGAGACGTCCAGCACGCACGCCGGGGCGGTCGGGCGCAGGTCGGCGTCGGGAGCAGTGCCCGCGCCGAAGGCGAGCTTCTTGCTGTCGGGGGACCAAGCTGGATCGCCCGCGTGCCAATCGCCGTCGGTCACCTGCCGGATCTTCTTCGACGAGACGTCGAGAACGTGAACGTGCTTGCGGATGGTGCGCAGCAGCCCGGCGCCGTCGGCCTGGTAGTCGAGCCGCTCGGTCACGATCGGCGCGCTGGCCCGCTTGGTGCGGACCTCGTCGTCCTCGTCCGCGCCGGCGACGATGTCGACCGCCGAGCTGAAGGCGATCCGCTCGCCGTCCGGACTCCAGACCGGACCGCCGGCCCCGAGAGGCAGCGTGGTCAGCTGCTCGGGCTCGCCTCCGTCGACCGGGAGCACCCACACCTGCGGCGGCCCGTCCTGGGCGCGAAGGAAGGCGATCCGCGTCCCGTCCGGTGACCAGGCAGGCGACAGATCGGCGTTGCCACGGGTGAGTTGCCGGGCCTCGCCACCGGTCGACGCGACGCGCCACAGAGCGTGCTCTGCCTTGTCGGCGTCCAGGTCGCTGGTTCGCAGTACGTAGACCACCTGGCTGCCGTCAGGCGACAGGGCGGGCTGCTGCGGTACTTCGAACTCGGTCAGGTCTTCGATGCGCGGGCGTCGGGTCACGACGACTCCTCCTTGGGAAAGAGCGGGCTCACTGGACGAGATCAACCGCTTGGAGCGCGGCCGCCGCGTAGTGGCAGGCGGTGTGGTGCCGGTGTCTTCCGGCGTCGGGGGTGGGGTCTACGGTCTGGCACAGTTCGCGATCGGGCCGGACCAGCGGGCCGATCGGGCACCGCGGATGGAATCGGCAACCGGGCGGTGGATGGTGCGGGTCGGCGGGTTCGGCGTCCGCGACAGCTCGCAGCGCCGGATCGAGTTCCTCGGCGTCCAGGGTCAGGGTCCCGCGCCGGGGTGCGGCGGCGAGCAGCTCACGGGTGTAGGGATGTTGCGGATCGCCGAGCAGCTCGGCGGCGGGACCGAACTCCACGATCCGGCCGAGATACATGACGGCGATGTAGTCACTGACGTAGCGAACCACCGCGAGGTTGTGTGAGATGAACAGCATCGACAGGTGGAGTTGCCGCTGCAGGTCGCGCACCAGGTTCAGCACGGTGCCCTGGACGGATACGTCCAGCGCCGAGGTGATCTCGTCGGCCAGGATCACCTCGGGCCGCCCGGCCAGCGCCCGGGCCAGCGCGACTCGTTGCCGTTGGCCACCAGACAGCGCCGCGGGGTACGCCGAGGCGCGCTCCGGGTCGAGGTCAACCAGCTCCAGCAGTCGGGCCACCTCGTCGGCCCGCGAATAATCCGCTGACCTCGGCACAGCTTCCGCGATCGAGTTGCCGATAGTCATCCGGGGATCGAGCGACGAGTAGGGATCCTGGAAAACGAGCTGCAGCGGACGTGGCCCCCGGCTGCGGTGCACCAGCGGTACGCCGTCCAGCAGGATCCGCCCGCCGGCGAGCTCGGTCAGCCCGACCGCGGCCCGGGCCAGCGTGGACTTGCCGGAGCCCGACTCGCCGACCAGCCCGACCACTTGCCCCGAAGGGACGGTGAGATCCACCGAGTCGACCGCTGTCAGCGCGCGGCTGCCCGTGCCAAACCGCACCGTCACCTGCTCGAACGTGAGTTCACTCATCGCTGTCCCATCCGAATCGGCCATCCGAGCTCGACCACCTGGGGGTGCCAGCAGGCGACCCGGTGGCCGTCGTCCAGTTGAGTCTCCAACTCAGGGTCCTCCATACGGCACCGGTCGTCGGCGAACTCGCACCGCGCCGCGAACGCGCAGCCCGACGGCAGCCGCCCCGGATCCACCGGACGCCCCGGGATCACCGCGAGCGGTTGCTCCAGGTCGGTGTCGAGATCCGGTACTGCGGCCAGTAGCGCGCGCGTGTACGGATGCCGGGCCCCCGTCGCCAGGGCGGTCGCCGGGAGGTCCTCGACGATGCGTCCGGCGTACATCACCAGCACCCGGTCGCAGACCTGGCCGATCACGGTGATGTCGTGACTGATCAGCAGCAACGCGACCCCGTCCTCGGTCCGGATCGACTCCAGCAACCGCAGTACCTGGCGCTGCACGGTGACGTCGAGCGCGGTGGTCGGCTCGTCGGCGACGATCAGCGCGGGTTCTCCCATCAGGCCCATCCCGATCATCGCTCGCTGCCGCATCCCGCCGGAGAACTCGTGCGGGTACTGCGCGGCCCGGCGTTCCGCGGCCGGCACCCGGACTGCCCGCAGCCGGTCGATCGCCCGGGTCATCGCCTGCTGGCGGGTCAGGCCCTGGTGTTCACGGGCCCCCTCGGCCAGTTGGGCGCCGATCCGCTTGGTCGGGTTCAACGAGGTCGTCGGATCCTGGAAGACCATCGCGAACGACGTACCGAGCAACTGGCGGCGGTCGGCGTCGGGGGTGTCGAGCAGCGGCTCTCGGAGGAAGTCGAGTCGTTCGGCGCTGACCTGGCCGGGAGGTTCGATCAATTGCGCCACCGCGAGCGCCGTCAGGCTCTTGCCCGAGCCGGACTCGCCGACGACCCCGACGGCCTCGCCATGGCCGATCGTGAAGCTCACGCCGCGAACGGGAGCGATCGGGCCGTCCGGTCCCGGAAAGGTGACACGCAGGTCTCGCACCGACAAAACCACGTCCTCGACCACGTACTGCGGGGTCGGAACCTCGGGCTGCGCGATGTCGTCCGAGCGGCGGCGGTAGCGGGTCACCCCGATGGACTCCACCCCCAACCCCTTCGCCACGGCCTCACCGAAGAGGTTGAACGCCAGCCCGGAGATCACCACGGCGACTCCTGGTGCGAGCGCGGCCGCCGGGTGCACGTAGATGCTGTTGAGGCTCTCGCCCATCAGCCGGCCCCAGTCGTACGCCGGAGGCTGGACGCCGAGCCCCAGGAAGGACAGGCCCGCGAAGGCCAGCAGGGCACCGCCCGCGCCGATGGTCGCGTTCACCACCAGCGGCTCGGAGATGTTCGGCAGGATGTGCCGGACCAGCAGCCGGATCCGGCCGGCTCCGGCGATCCGTGCCGCGGCCACGAAGTCGCGGGCCGCCACCCCGGCGACCAGGGTCTGGGTGAGCCGCGCGAAGGCGGGCGCGCCGGCGAAGCCGATCGCCAGTACGGCGCCCTTCGCGCCGACGCCGAAGATCACCGCGAAGAACAGTGCCAGCAGGAGACCGGGGAAGGCGACCGCCACATTGACGATCGCCGTCACCAGCCGTCCCGGGCGTCGCCCGAGCACGGCGGGCGCAGTACCGAGGAGCAGGCCGGTCACGACGGCGATCGCGGTCGCCAGCAGCGCCAGCGCGATCGACTGCCGGGTGGCCACCAGGACCCGGTAGAAGATGTCGCGGCCCAGGTTGTCGGTGCCCAGCCAGTGGCTCGCCGACGGTCCCTCCAGCAAGTGGTCGGTGTCGATCGCGCTCGCCTGGTGGGACCACAGGACGGGCGCGAAGACCGCCAACAGGAGAACCAGGAGCAACAGCAGTCCCGCGCTGAGGCCGAGTGGCGTCCGGAACACGGTGGCCCAGCCATGCCGGCCGCTCTTCGTTCTGCTAGCCATCGATCAGCTCTCCCGGATCGTCGAGCGCGGATCGAGCAACGCCAGCGCGATGTCGACGACCAGGTTCACCAGCAGCACCCCGATCCCGTAGACGAGCACGACGCCCTGGACGAGCGGGTAGTCCTTGGACAGGATCGAGGAGACGATCGTGCTGCCCAGCCCCGGCCAGCCGAAGACGTTCTCCACCAGGACCGTGCCGGCGACCAGCCCACCCAGCAGCAGACCGCCGAGGGTGATCGTCGCGGTCAACGCGTTCGGGAGCGCGTGCCGCAGGTAGATAGTGGCCGCTGGCAACCGTTTGGCCCGGGCGGTGCGCAGGTAGTCGGTCTGCAGCACGGAGAGCAGCTCGACCCGGCAGATCCGGGCCAGCACGGCGGCCGGGCCGATGGCCAGGGCGAGCACCGGCAGGATGTACGACGCCGGCGTACTGCGGCCCGCGACCGGCAGCCAGGCGAGCTTCACCGCGAACAGGTAGACGAGCCCGACGGCGAGCAGGAACTCCGGGATCGCGGCGAGCACCACGCTGACCGAGGTGAAGCCCAGCTCCGCCCGTGGCCGGCGACCGCCGCGAGTCAGGACGCCCATCACCAGACCGGTCGGGACCGACACCAGCACGGCGAGGACGAAGGCGGCCACCGCGAGTTGCACGGTCGCGGGGAGCCGGTCGCCGATCACGTCGGAGACCGGGAGGCCCGTCGTGATCGACGTACCGAGGTCGCCGGTGACCAGGTTGCGGAGGAAGTGCCAGTACTGCACCCACAGCGGATCGTTGAGCCCGAGCGACTCGCGTCGCGCCTCGACCAGGCTCTGGCTGGCGGCCGGACCCAGTGCGCTCCTGACCGGGTCGCCCGGGATGAGGTGGATCATCAGGAACGACGCCGTCACCAGGGCCAGCAGCGATATCACCAGCCGCGCCAGCCGGCGGGTGCCGAACCGGACCCAGGGGTGGGCACTCCAGGTCGCCATGCCGCCGGTCGTCCGCAGTTGCGTGCTCGAGATCGTCACCGACCGCTTCCTCCGTCCTTCGTCGCTGATCGCACGGGCGCCTAGCCGAGCATCCGCAGCGACCCCGGTGCGACGCTGCCCGAGCTGAGCTCGAAGGTCGCCCCTTTGGCGAAGGCGGGGACGGTCGAGTCGACGAAGGGGACGACGTCCTGGTTGGTCACCACCGCCTTCTCCGCCGCGGCCCAGTCCGGGCACCCGTCCGTCCCGACGACGGCCGAAGCCTTCTGGACGGCAGCGGTGTATGCCGGGTTCTTGATCCCGGCGAAGTTGTTGCCGTTCGGCGGCGTCGCTCCGGAAAGGAAGGGCACCAGTTGGCTCGGCAGGGTCACGGTCAGCGGGATCAGCACGGCGTGCCAGGTGCCCTGGCCGGCCAGGATCACGGTGCCGATCTCAGCGGTGGAGACCGCCTTCAACGACACCTCGACGCCCAGGTCGCTCCAGGCCTTCTGCACCAGTTCCGCGCCGCTCTGCAGCGTCGGACCGAGGCTGGTCGGGTAGTAGAAGATCAGCGACAGCTTCGCGCCGTCCTTGGTCCGGACACCATCGGCGCCGGCCGTCCAGCCCGCCGCGTCCAGCGCCGACTTGGCCGCCGCGAGGTCGTGCGGCGGCAGATTGCCGGTCACCGTGTCCTCGGTACAGGGGCCCATGCCGGGGGCGACCAGTCCGGTGGCGGGCTTGCCCGTTCCACCGGTGATCACCTTGCCGAGCTGGGCCAGGTCCAGTGCCTGCGTGAGTGCCTTTCGCAGGGCCGGATCCGAGGTCGGCAGGCCGGCCTTCTGGTTGAACCAGAGCTCGCCCAGGGGAGTGGAAGCCTCGCGCTGGAAGAGTTTCTGGGCCGCCAGGCGCTGCTTGTCGGGCCCGGCGATCGCGGTGAGGTTGATCTGCCCGGACAGCAGCAGGTTCGCCGCGGTCGTCTCGTTGCTGACCACCTTGAGCACCACCTTGTCCGGCAGTCCTTGCTGGTCGGTCTTCCAGTCGCCCGGACCCCAGGCATAGTCCTTGCGGCGCTCCATCGTGTAGTGGTCGCCGGGGACGGCCTCGGTCATGGTGAACATGCCCGTCCCGTCGCCCGCCTGCTTGAGCAGGTTGCGGTCCTTCATGCCCTTGTCGCAGACGATGTGCAGACCGCCGACATTGCGGTCCAGGAATGCGTCCGGCGCAGGCACCGTCACGGTCACCGTGCCGGCCGCGTCGTCGGCCGTCGCCTTGGCGCCGGGCGGGACGAAGACCCCGATCCGGCTCGACTTGTTGGCCGGGTCGCCGACGAAGCTGATGTTCGCCGCCACGGTGGTCGCCGTCAGCGGCGTACCGTCGGCGCACGTCACGCCCTTGCGCAGCGTGTACGTCGCCTTGGTGGTCGTGCTCTCCCACTTCTCCGCCAGCCCGGGCACCATCTTCCCGGCCGGGTCGAGGCTGATCAGGGAGTCGTACATGAACGCGTCGACCTGCTGGGTGACCGACAGCGAGGTGAAGTGCGGATCGAGATTGCCGGGGTCGGCGCTGATCGCCATCGTGAAGGTCTGGCCCTCGGCGAAGTTGCCGGAGTCGCCGACCGCGGCGCTCGAGCCCGAGCCCGAGTCGCACGCGGTCAGGACGAGTCCGAGCGCGAGGGTCCCGGCCAGGGCAAGGGTCTGGGGAGATCGCATGGTGGTGCCTCCGAAGGGATTCGGTGCCGTCAGGACTGCGCGCGGCGCATCGCGCGGCCGCTGTGGAGGTAGAGGGCTCGGCCGCTGCCGTCGTCGCCGATGAAGGCCTGCGGCTGGTGGAATCCCTGCTGCGGTTCGAGCGTGATCAGCGTGTCGCCGTCGAGCCGGACGAGCTCGACCGGATCCGGCTTGCCGCCGAGCTCGGCGATCTCACCCTTGGGGGTGTGGTCGAGCCAGACCCGTCCATCCTCGTCCTGGCTGACGGTGATCTCGGCGACGTCGCAGCTGTACGTCCCGACGTACCGGGTGACGTCGTCGAGCGGCGCGCGGTCGGCCGGCGGGGTGGGCAGCGACGGCAACTCCAGCCCGATCAGCTCGCGCAGCACGTGTCCGACGACCTGCTGGTAGAGGCCGATCATGGTGCCGCCGTTGGTCAGCAGGGCGACCGAGAGCCCGTGCTCGGGCACCACTCGGAGGAACGCGCCCTGACCGATGGTGCCGCCGTCGTGGCCGATCACCGTGCTGCCCTGCCAGTCGAAGATCTCCCAGCCGAGTCCCCAGGCGTTGCCCATCATCCCCAGCGGCGGCAGCTCGACCTGGCGGTCCTGCATCGCCTCGACGCTGTCGGATCCGACTACCGCGGTACCGTCCGGGGCCTTGCCGGCGTCGAGGTGGAGCTGGGCGAAGGCGAGCAGGTCGCGGGGGCGCATCGCGAGCATCGCGCCGGCCGGAGCCATCGACCGCATCAGCGACCACACCGGTGCCGGTACCGGGTCGGCGTCCGGCTCCGACCGGATGTGACCGACGGCGGCGCGCTGCAGGATCGCCTCGTTCGCGTCGTTGGCCACGTGGGTCAGGCCGAGCGGCGTGAAGAGGTGCTCCCGCAGACAGGTGGCGTACGGCTTGCCCCGCACCAGCTCGATCAGTCGGCCCAGTACGGAGAAGGCGGCGTTGTTGTAGGAGAACATCTCGCCCGGCGGGTAGAGCTGGGTCACCCCGGCGAGCAGCGCGACGTACTTCTCGACGCAGTCGTCCCCGTTGCCCGTGTCGGTGAAGATGTCGCCCTCGAAACCGGATGTGTGGCACAGCAGTTGCCGCACGGTGATCGCCGCGGCGGCAGCCTCGTCGTCGAGCACGAACCCCGGCACGTAGTCGCGGACCCGCGCGTCCAGGTCGACCAGGCCCTCGTCGACCAGCTGCATCACCAGGGTGGTCGTCCACACCTTCGTGATCGAGCCGACCTGGAACAGGGAGTCGGCCGTGGCCTCGACACCGGTCGCCTTGCTGAGCACGCCGGCCGCCGCATCGATCACCTCACCGCGCCACGACACCGCGACCGCGGCGCCGGGCACCTGGTACTCCGCCAGCAACGTCGCCAGCCGGTCGTCCAGCCACTTCTGGATCTCGCTCAGGGTCGCCATTCCCGAACCGTAGGACCGGCGCGGGAGACAGTATTCGTCCCCGCGGACGAGGACTGGGCGTGAATCCGTCCGGGCGGACGAAGCCGATCGCACCACCCGACGGCTAATCGGCTGGCCACCTTCGGCCGGCGGTGTGAGGATCCGAGGATGGGCAGCGAGCGGCGGTACTGGTACGAGGACGGGCTGGACCCGGAGGACCTGGAGTTCCAACGGCTCTACGGTCCGGTGCTGCCGGCCACCCGAGCGGAGGCGAAGGAGTTCTTCGGCGGACTCGGTCTGCCCTGGTGGATCGCCGGCGGCTGGTCGATCGAGGCGTTCACCGGGGTATCCCGGCCGCACGACGACCTGGACGTTTCGTTCTGGCGGAAGAACGTGCCGCAACTCGTGGAGCACTCGAAGGGCCGGTACCACGTCTGGTCGGCGGGCAGCGCCGGGATCCACCCGCTGTCGGTGGAGAAGCCAGAGGTCCCGGACACCGCCGACCAGGTCTGGCTCCGGGAGCACGCCCTCGCGCCCTGGCGGTACGACGTCGTACTGAACCCCGACCGCGACGGGCGCTGGGTGTTCCGGCGCGACCCGAGCCTCGACTTCGACCTGGACGAGGTCACCTGGATCGCCGACGACGGCATCCGGTACCTCAACCCGGAGATGGCCATCTGCTACAAGGCCAAGGCCGACCGGCCCAAGGACCGCCAGGACCTCGCCAACACCCTGCCGCTGCTCTCGCCGGCCCGGCGCACCTGGCTGGCCGACATGGTGCACCACCTTCATCCCGACCATCCCTGGCTCGACCAGATCCGCTAGGCCGAACCCCCAGGCCATCAAACGGCGAGATCCGGGGTTCGGCGCACGCTTGGCGACCCCGGAGGGGGCTGCCATTGATGGGCTGGAGGTCCGCGGCCCGGGGCGGCGGAACGGGAACATCGGGCCCGGACTTACCCTTGATGGTGTTATGACTCCTCCCGCTCGTCGCACGGTCTATCTCGACCACGCCGCGACGACTCCGATGCTGCCCGCGGCGATCGAGGCGATGGCCTCTCAGCTCGGGCGCACCGGCAACGCTTCTTCCCTGCACGGTTCCGGCCGGGCGGCGCGGCGTACGGTCGAGGAGTCGCGGGAGACGATCGCCGAGGCGCTGAACGCCCAGCCCAGCGAGGTGGTGTTCACGTCCGGCGGCACCGAGGCGGACAACCTGGCGCTGAAGGGCCTGTGGTGGGCCCGGCTGAAGGACGACCCGCGCCGACGCCGGATCCTGCTCAGCGGCATAGAGCACCACGCGGTACTGGATCCCGCCATCTGGCTCGCGCAGCACGATGGCGCCGAGATCGAGTGGCTGCCGGTCGACGACCTCGGCCGGGTGCATCCGGAGGACGTCCGGCGGGCGATCGAGCAGGACCCGCACTCTGTGTCGTTCGTCACGCTGATGATGGCCAACAACGAGGTCGGCACCCTCCAGCCGATCAAGGAGATCGCCGCGCTCGCCAAGGCGTACGAGATCCCCGTGCACACCGACGCCGTCCAGGCGGTCGGACAGGTGCCGGTGGACTTCGCCGATCTGGGCGTCGACGCGATGACGATCTCCGGCCACAAGGTCGGTGGTCCGTTCGGGATCGGCGCCCTGGTGGTCCGCAAGGAGACCAAGCTGGTGCCGATCGTGCACGGCGGCGGCCAGGAGCGCGACGTACGGTCGGGCACCCTCGACACCCCGGCGACCGCCGGGTTCGCGGTCGCGATCGAGCACGCGGTCAAGCACCAGGCCGACGAGGCGCGGCGGCTGATCGAACTGCGCGACCACCTGATCGACGGGATCACCACCACGGTGCCGGGCGCGAAGCTGTCCGGCGACCCGGTCGGCCGTTTGCCCGCCAACGCACACTTGTCGTTCAAGGACTGCGAGGGCGACTCGCTGCTGCTCCTGCTGGACGCGCGCGGCATCGAGGTCTCCACCGGGTCCGCGTGCAACGCCGGCGTGGCCGAGCCGAGCCATGTGCTGCTGGCGATGGGGTACGACGACCAGCGGGCGCGCGGGTCGCTCCGGTTCACCCTGGGGCACACGTCCACCCTGGCCGACGTGGACGCCGTACTGGACGCGATCGGGCCGGTCGTCGAGCGGGCGATGTCCGCGGGATTGCAGAACGTGGGAAGGAACAACTGATGCGGGTACTCGCAGCCATGTCCGGCGGGGTCGACTCCGCCGTCGCGGCGGCGCGGATGGCCGAGGCCGGACACGACGTGGTCGGCGTCCACCTCGCCCTGAGCCGGAACCCGCAGTCGTACCGCAGTGGCGCACGCGGCTGCTGCACGATCGAGGACTCCCGGGACGCGCGCCGCGCCGCCGACGTGATCGGCATCCCCTTCTACATCTGGGACCTGGCCGAGCGCTTCCACGCGGACGTGGTCGAGGACTTCGTCGCGGAGTACGCGGCCGGCCGTACGCCGAACCCGTGCCTGCGGTGCAACGAGAAGGTCAAGTTCAGCGCGGTGCTCGAGCGGGCCCTGGCACTGGACTTCGACGCGGTCGCGACCGGGCACTACGCGCAGATCGTGGAGAACCCGACCGGCCGCGAGCTCCACCGCGCGGTGGACCCGGCCAAGGACCAGTCCTACGTGCTCGGCGTGCTCACGCAAGCGCAGTTGAAGCACGCGTTCTTCCCGCTCGGCGACACCCCCAAGACCGAGATCCGGGCCGAGGCCGAGCGCCGCGGCCTGGCGGTGGCGGCCAAGCCGGACAGCCACGACATCTGCTTCATTGCCGACGGCAACACCGCGGGCTTCCTCGGCAAGCAGCTGGGCGAGGCGCCGGGGGACATCGTCGACGCCCAGGGCAACAAGCTCGGCGAGCACAAGGGCACCCACGGCTTCACCGTCGGCCAGCGCAAGGGCCTCAAGATCGGTACTCCGGCCGCCGACGGCAAGCCCCGCTTCGTCCTCGACATCTCCCCGGTCGAGCGGACCGTCACGGTCGGGTCCCGCGCGGAGCTGGCGGTCGAGCGGCTGACGGCCTCCAAGCCGCGCTGGTGCGGCCCGGCCCCGACCGAGACCATCCAGGCGAAGGCCCAGCTGCGCGCGCACGGCGAGGAGATCGCGGTCACCGCGCGGCTGGAGGACGGCAAGGTCTTCGTCGAGTTCGACGAGCCCGCGGACGCGGTCGCCCCGGGCCAGGCGGTCGTGCTGTACGACGGCACCCGGGTGATCGGCTCCGCCACCATCGACACGGTCGAGCGCGCAACCCAGAAGGTCTGACCCGTGCTCCGGAAGCGCGCCACCGGCGCGGCCGTGATCGCCACCAGGACGCCCGGTCGGGTCTCCCGGTACCTCCAGCGGAACAGGAACCACCCGTGAGCAGTCCTTTCGGCCCAGCGGCGACCACCGGGATGGGATCGCTGCCCGGCGAGGACATGCGCAGGTGGGTGAGCGTCGTCCTGGACGTCGTCAGCATCCCCTTCCTCCCCGAGCTCCCCGCCCGCCCGTACGGCGACATGGTGAGCCGGGCTGCGGGTCTTCTCACCCAGCTGGCCCTGGACCTCCAGCCGGCCGGGTGGCGCTTGACCGGCGGTAGTGATCCCCGCGCCAGCCTTGACCAGCGCCGGGCCCGGTCCCTCCTGCTGCAGGACCTGGACATCCTCGAGGAGCTTGCCGACGGCTACTCCGGCCCGCTGAAGCTCCAGGTCACCGGACCGTGGACGCTCGCCGCGACGGTGGAACTGCCGCGCGGCGACAAGGTCCTGGCCGACCACGGCGCCAGACGCGACTTGGCGGAGACCCTGGCGTATGGCCTCCAGGAACACGTCGCAGAGGTACGCCGACGAGTCCCCGGGGCTGAGCTCGTCGTACAGCTCGACGAGCCGGCGTTGCCCGCAGTACTGGCTGGGGCTGTTCCGACGGCCAGTGGATGGAGCAAGCACCGCTCTGTCGATGGTCCCGGGGCAGTGGACCTCCTGAGCCGGGTAGTCGAGGCAGTAGCTCCTGCGATCACGCTGGTGCACTGCTGTGCCGCCCGGCCGCCTATCGAGGTGTTCCGGAAGGCCGGAGCCGACGGAGTCGCGGTAGACCTCGCCCTCCTCACGGAGGCGGCCTGGGAGCAGATCGCCTTCGCTGTCGAGGCTGACGTCACCCTCTACGCAGGCGTCATCCCCACCACGGGCGAGATCCCTCATCCTGAGCGGGCCGCCGAGCCTCTGACCCGCCGCTGGTCCGAGATCGGCCTCTCGACCCCCTCACTCGCAGACGTCGTCCTCACCCCCGCCTGCGGCCTCGCCGGAGCCCCGTCACCCGCTGACGCCCGGTCCCGCCTGGAGGTCCTCCGCCCCGCCGCCGAGTTCCTCGCCGAAACCGCCCAGGCCTGATTGTCGAAGAACGCGCCGGCTGTCCGACGCTGAATCCTTGCGTCCGAACAACTGAGGGTCAGGACCCTCGGTTCTTCGGACGCAAGCGAAGTACCGAGAATCGTCGGTGGGCGGCGGTAGGTTTTGCTCATGAGTACGGAGATTCCCGACACCACTGCCGCTGACCAGCCCGCCGCGCCGCCGAAGGTGCGCGAGCGGCATGCCGAGCTGAGCCGGGAGATCGAGGAGCACCGGTTCCGCTACTACATGGCCGCCTCGACCATCTCCGACGCCGACTTCGACGAGCTGATGCACGAGCTGCAGCGGATCGAGGAGGAGTACCCCGAGCTCCGCACGCCGGACTCCCCGACGCAGAAGGTCGGCATCCCGATCTCGACGCTGTTCACCGCGGTCGACCACCCGACCCGGATGGAGAGCCTGGGGAACGCGTTCTCCGCCGAGCAGATGGACGCCTGGGCGAAGCGGCTGGAGCGCGAGGTCACGGTCCAGCAGATCCTCGACAGCGGCTTCATCTGCGAGCTCAAGGTCGACGGGCTCGCGCTCGACCTGGTCTACGAGAACGGCCGGCTCGTTACCGGCGCCACCCGCGGCGACGGCCGGACCGGTGAGGACGTCACGCTGAACGTCCGGACCATCAAGAGCATCCCGAACCAGCTGGAAGGCGACGATCTGCCGACGTTCCTCGAGGTGCGCGGTGAGGTGTTCTTCCGGGTCGAGGACTTCGCCGACCTCAATGCGCAACTCGTCGAGGCCGGCAAGGACCCGTTCTCGAACCCGCGCAACGGCGCCGCCGGGTCCCTGCGGCAGAAGGACCCGCGGGTCTCGGCGGCCCGCCCGCTCCGCTTCGTAGTACACGGTCTCGGGCGCGTGGAGGGGTATCACGTCAGCCGGTTGTCCTCGGCGTACGAGCAGCTGAAGGCGTGGGGGCTCCCGGTCAGCGATCGCGCCCGCCGGGTCGGCACGCTCGACGAGGTGAACGAGTTCATCGCGTACTACGGAGAGAACCGGCACTCGGTGGACCATGAGATCGACGGCGTCGTGGTCAAGGTGGACGAGGTCGACCTGCAACGCGCGCTCGGCTCCACCTCGAGCGCCCCACGCTGGGCGATCGCGTACAAGTACCCGCCGGAAGAAGTCACCACCAAGCTCCTCGCCATCGAGGTCAACGTCGGCCGCACCGGCCGCGTCACCCCGTACGGCGTGATGGAACCGGTCCGGGTGGCCGGCTCGACGGTGGAGTTCGCCACCCTCCACAACGCCAAGGAGGTCGAGCGCAAGGGCGTCTACCCGGGCGACACCGTCGTACTGCGCAAGGCGGGCGACGTGATCCCGGAGATCCTCGGCCCGGTGATCGAGCTGCGCCCGGACGACGCGGAGCCCTGGGTGATGCCGACCGAGTGTCCCTCCTGCGGGACCGAGCTGCGGCCGATGAAGGAGGGGGACATCGACATCCGCTGCCCCAACTCCCGGTCCTGCCCGGCGCAGTTGCGCGAGCGGCTCTTCCACCTGGCCGGCCGGTCCGCCTTCGACATCGAGGTGCTCGGCTTCAAGGCCGCGGACGCGTTGATCAGCAGCGGGCTGATCGCCGACGAGGGCGACCTGTTCGCGCTGACCGACGAGGACCTGGCCAGCAGTTCCTTCTTCACCACCAAGGCCGGGACGCTGTCGGCCAACTCGCAGAAGCTGGTCGCGAACCTCGAGCAGGCGAAGGCCCAGCCGCTGTCCCGCGGACTCGTCGCGCTGTCGATCCGCCACGTCGGCCCGACCGCGGCGGCCGCGCTCGCCGCGGCGTACGACGACATCGATGCGATCCGGGCCGCCTCGGAGGAGGAGCTGTCCCAGATCGAGGGCGTCGGCCCGACCATCGCGCACGCGGTGATCGAGTGGTTCGAGGTCGACTGGCACCAGGCGATCGTGGACAAGTGGAAGGCCGCCGGCGTCCAGCTACGCCAGGAGCGGACCGGCCCGACCGTCGAGCAGACCCTGACCGGGTTGTCGATCGTGGTCACCGGCACGGTCGAGGGATTCAGCCGCGACGAGGCGACCGAGGCGATCGTGTCGCGCGGTGGCAAGGTGGCCAGTTCGGTGTCGAAGAAGACGTCGTTCGTGGTCGTCGGCGACTCGCCGGGCTCCAAGTACGACAAGGCCGTCCAGCTCGGCGTACCGATTCTGGACTCGACCGGATTCCAAGCCCTGCTGGAAGCAGGGCCCGACGCGGCCGCCGCGCTGGCGACGAACCCCGCTCCTGAAGATGCATAGCTGACCGGTGGATCCGGCGCGGGTATTGAGCCGTCGGACTGTTAGTTTGCACCTTCTACACGTGGGTTTCTAAGGAGCGCATATGACGACGCCGCCACAAGGGCCGTGGGGTCCTGGGCAGCCGGGGGGCCAGCCGGGCGGGCAAGGGGGACAGCCAGGTCAAGGTGGCTGGGGACAGCAGCCGGGCCAGGGTGGCGGTGGCTGGGGCCAGCGCCCCGGTGGCCAGCAGCCAGGTCAACCGCCGGTCCATCCGGGCCAGGGTCAACCTCCGCAGCAAGGTGGCGGCGGATGGGGCCAACAGCCTCAGCACCAGGGCCAGCAGCCAGGGCATGGGCAGCCAGGGCAGGGGCAGCAGCCCGGCCAGGGCGGTTGGGGCCAGCGGCCCGGTGGCCCGCAAGGCGGTCAGCCGGGGGGACAGCAGCCCGGTGGGTACCAGAAGCAGCCCTGGGGACAGCAGCAGCAAGGTGGCTGGCAGCACCAGCAGCAGGGCGGTCAGCAGCCCTGGCAGACCGGTGGACCCGGCGGTCCGAACAAGGGTGGTCTTCCCAAGGACAAGATGCCGCTGTTCGTCGGCGGTGGTCTGATCGCGCTGGTCCTGGTCGGCCTGCTGATCTTCCTGGGCGTCAAGGCGCTCGGCGGTGACGACGAGCCCATCTCGAACCCGACGACCACGACGCAGCCGACGGGCGACCCCTCCACGGAGCCGTCCGGCGAGCCGTCGGGTGAGCCGTCGGGTGAGCCGAGCGGTGAGCCGTCCTCTCCGCCCGGTGGCGAGCTCGGCAACGCGACCGGTCAGGCGAAGTCCGCGACCGACAAGCTGCAGGCCGACGGATACCAGTGCAGCGACCTGTTCAACGGCGCGCAGGGTGCGCACCGCGGCTGCTTCAAGTACAAGGACGCGACCTCGGCCGAGGCGATCTTCCAGTTCCAGCCGGACGGCACCGTCATCGGCGTGCTGCTGCGGTCCGAGGACTCGGACAACATCAACAACGCCAAGGTCACCTTCGACGCGGCGTTGCAGGCGATCGGCAACGACACCTTCGGCGGCAGCGAGGTGGTCAAGATCCAGGACGCCGTGAAGACCGGCCAGAAGACCGGCAAGATCGGCAGTACCTGGGGCGAGTTCCAGCTCCGTAACAACGGTGACGACCTGCAGCTGTCCGGCGGCAAGTCCGGCTCCGACTCGTACGATCTGCCCCGCAAGCAGTTCACCACCACCGAGGCGCAGATGTACGCGGCGCTGAAGTCGAAGCAGTACACCTGCACCTCGTCCTGCCGCAAGACGGTCGGTAAGTACGGCTCGCAGAGCATCTACGGGTACGGCGGCACGAGCGGCGGCATCCGGTCCTTCGAGATGCGCGCCTCGGGTGAGCCAGCCGACGTGAAGGCGGCGATCCCGGCGGTCATCGCCGACGGGTTCACGGCGGTCCAGGGACCGGACGTAGCGGCACTGAAGGCGTACGTCGAGGCACACAACGACGGCAAGTCGTACGCTTCATATGTGTCCGGGTGGCGGGTAGAGATCACCGGCAACAACGACGACAGCTACCGGTCGCAGACGATCTCCATCCGTTACGAGTCGTTCTACGTGTGAGCCGCGGTCTGAAGGATCGCGACGAAGCCTGAGGTGAGATGAAGCGCGATCGGCGGGAGCGTCGGGCGGTGGTGAAGCCGCCGCCCGAGTCGCTCCAGCGGGTGGACGGGGGCGGCCCTTGGGGGCCGACCCAGTTCGATCTGCCGGAACGCGACGGCAGCAACGTCCAGGCGATCGTGATGGTCGCCCTGGTCGGCGTCGTCGTCCTGCTCATCATCGCGGGGCTCTGGACCCTCGCCTACTTCCAGCTGAACTAGACATCACACCGAAAGTGGGGCCTCCTGATCAGGAGGCCCCACTTTCGCTGTCTGGGTGGGTTCTAGGCGGTGGCGCGGATGGTGACCGCGAGGCTGGCCAGATAGCTCAGGCGAGCGACCTCGGAGCCGAGGAATTCGGGGCC
Source organism: Kribbella qitaiheensis (assembly GCF_042657745.1). Lineage (GTDB taxonomy): Bacteria > Actinomycetota > Actinomycetes > Propionibacteriales > Kribbellaceae > Kribbella > Kribbella qitaiheensis. The sequence goes on from NZ_JBHSKE010000015.1 coordinate 202,875, forward strand.
GCCGCGTCGGCCGATCACCAGCACGCGCCGATTCGACTCCAGCGGCGCCGCGACCAGTACCGATTCGGCCAGGCCCTTGTGGTCCGGAGCAACCAGCGTGGTCGCCTTCTCCAGCGGCAGCCACTGGTCGACCAACTGGCCGAACTCGGGCGTGGCGCTAGTCTCCAGCGCGACCTTGATCTCGCTGCCGGTGCCGTCCAGCAAGGCCGCCCAGTCTGCGTGCAGTACTGCGGGGGCCTGCTCGACCAGAATGTCGACCGCTTCGGCCGGAGCAGAGGTCATCTGCTCGACGGCTTCGAGGTCCATGTGCAGGCCGCCTCCTGCGCCGTACCGGGAGAACCAGATCACTTCGACGTCGGGCACGCTGTTGCAGGCGGAGACGAGCCGGTCGGGCAGGACACCCGGCGGCAGGTCGACCACGATGTCGTCGACGGCGGTGCCGTTCTCACGCCGGTGCTCCACGATCTCGATCGCGTGGATGTCGGCGGCCACCTCGCCGAGAGCCGTCGCCACGGTGCCCAGCGAACCGGGCCGATCGGGGATGATCAATCGCAGCAGGAACACCGAACGATCATCTCCCACCCGAATACCGCGCACGTTACGCCCTGTCGCGGCCCATGTTACAGAGCGGAACAAAGTGACACGCCCGGGGCTCTCAGCTGGTCCTCATTTTCGGCCCCGGGGAATCGGCAACACAGGTGTCACACCGGCCTACTAGGATGGGCCGGTCCGCAGGTGTGAGTCGCTTCCGACGCACCTCAGTAACTCGCTGTAGACCATTGGATCCCTTCATGCCATCGATTACCCGCGAAGAGGTCGCGCACCTCGCGCGACTGGCGCGGATCGAGCTCTCCGACGCCGAGCTCGACCACCTCGCACCGCAGCTCGACCAGATCATCGGCCTGGTCGCGCAGGTCAGCGACGTGGCCGCCGAGGACATCCCGCCGACCTCGCACGCGTTGCCGCTGAGCAACGTGATGCGCGAGGACGTGAACGTTCCGTGCCTGACGCCGGAGCAGGCGCTGTCCGGCGCGCCGGCCGCGGAGGAGCAGCGTTTCCGGGTGCCGCGGATCCTGACCGAGGAGGCGTGATGTCCGACCTGACCCGTAAGACAGCGGTCGAGCTCGCGGACCTGATGAGCAGCGGCGAGACCAGCTCGGTGGAGATCACCCAGGCACACCTGGACCGGATCGCTGGGACGGACCCCGCAGTACACGCGTTCCTGCACGTGGACACCGAGGGCGCGCTGGCGCAGGCGGCCGACGTCGACTCGCGCCGGACGGCGGGGGAGAACCTCGGCCCGCTGGCCGGCGTACCGCTGGCGTTGAAGGACGTGCTCACCCAGGAGGGTGTGCCGACCACCGCCGGCTCGAAGATCCTCGAGGGCTGGAAGCCGCCGTACGACTCGACCGTGGTGAAGCGGTTGCGGGCGGCCGGCATCGTGATCCTCGGCAAGACGAACATGGACGAGTTCGCGATGGGCTCGTCGACGGAGAACTCGGCGTACGGCACGACGCACAACCCGTGGGACCTGAACCGGATCCCCGGTGGTTCCGGTGGTGGTTCCTCGGCCGCGATCTCGGCGTACCAGGCACCGCTGGCGATCGGTACCGACACCGGTGGCTCGATCCGCCAGCCCGCCGCCTTCACCGGCACCGTTGGCATCAAGCCGACGTACGGCGGGACCTCGCGGTACGGGTTGATCGCGCTGGCGAGCAGCCTGGACACCCCGGGCCCGTGCGCGCGGACCACCCTCGACGCGGCCCTGCTGCACGAGGCGATCGCCGGCTGGGACCCGATGGACTCCACCTCGATCAACCAGGACGTGCCGCCGGTGGTCGCCGCGGCGCGGAACGGTGACGTGACCGGGATGCGGATCGGCGTGGTGAAGGAACTCGGCGGCGAGGGGTACCAGCCCGGCGTCGAGGCGCGCTTCCACGAGGCGGTCGAGCTGCTCACCAAGCTCGGCGCCGAGGTGGTCGAGGTGTCCTGCCCGCACTTCCAGTACGCGCTGCCGGCGTACTACCTGATCCTGCCGAGCGAGGCGTCGTCCAACCTGGCCAAGTTCGACGCGATGCGGTTCGGCCTGCGGGTCGGCGACGACGGCGAGAACGACGCGGAGAAGGTGATGAGCCTGACCCGCGAGGCCGGCTTCGGCGACGAGGTCAAGCGCCGGATCATGCTCGGCACGCACGCCCTGTCCAGCGGGTACTACGACGCGTACTACGGCCAGGCGCAGAAGGTCCGCACGCTGATAGCGCGGGACTTCGCTCGGGCTTATGAGCAGGTCGACGTGCTCGTCTCGCCAGCGACGCCGACCACGGCGTTCGCGATCGGCGACCGGGTGAACGACCCGATCGCCATGTACAAGAACGACCTCTGCACCATCCCGTCGAACCTGGCGGGCAACGCGGCGGCGTCGTTCCCGGTCGGCCTGGCCGACGAGGACGGCATGCCGGTCGGCTTCCACGTGATGGCCCCGGTGATGCGCGACGACCTGCTGTACCAGGTGGGGGCCGCGCTGGAGAGCGCCCTGGCCGACCAGTGGGGCGGGGTACTGATGTCGAAGGCTCCGGAGCTGGAGGTCACCCGATGACTGTTGTTGCCGATGTGCTGCCCATCGACGAGGCGCTGGCGCAGTACGACCCGGTGATGGGTCTCGAGGTCCACGTCGAGCTGAACACGAAGTCGAAGATGTTCTGCGGCTGCCCGACCGAGTTCGGCGCGCCGCCGAACACCCAGACTTGCCCGGTTTGTCTTGGTCTGCCCGGCGCCCTGCCGGTGGTGAACGCGCGCGCGGTCGAGTCCGCGATCAAGATCGGCCTCGCGCTGAACTGCGAGATCGCCGAGTGGTGCCGGTTCGCCCGGAAGAACTACTTCTACCCGGACATGCCGAAGAACTTCCAGACCTCGCAGTACGACGAGCCGATCGCCTTCAACGGGTGGACCGAGGTCGTCGTCGACGGGGAGACGTACCGGATCGAGATCGAGCGCGCCCACATGGAGGAGGACACCGGCAAGTCCACCCACGTCGGTGGCGCGACCGGCCGGATCCACGGCGCCTCGCACTCGCTGGTCGACTACAACCGGGCCGGTATCCCCCTGATCGAGATCGTCACCAAGACGATCGAGGTGCCGCCGGCGAAGGCCGCCGCTGTCGCGCGTGCGTACGTGAGCATGCTGCGGGATCTGCTGCTCGCGCTGGACGTCTCCGACGTACGGATGGACCAGGGGTCGCTGCGGTGCGACGCGAACGTGTCGCTCAAGCCCCACGGAACTTCGGCTCTGGGGACGCGGACCGAGACGAAGAACGTGAACTCGTTCCGATCGGTCGAGCGCGCGATCACCTACGAGATCACCCGGCAGGCGGCGATCCTGTCGACCGGCGGCAAGATCCTGCAGGAGACGCGGCACTGGCACGAGGACACCGGCATCACCACTTCGGGCCGGGAGAAGTCCGACGCCGACGACTACCGGTACTTCCCGGAGCCGGACCTTGTCCCGGTCGCACCGGCTCGCGAGTGGGTCGAGGAGATCCGGGCGACGTTGCCCGAGGCCCCGCCGGTCCGCCGGGCGCGGCTGCAGACCGACTGGGGCTTCACCGATCTGGAGATGCGCGACGTCATCAACGGCGGTGCGCTCGAGCTGATCGTGAAGACCGTCGACCTCGGGGTGGACGCCTCGGCCGCCAAGAAGTGGTGGCTGGGCGAGCTGGCCCGCGCGGCGAACGAGAGCGGTAAGGAGCTCGGTGATCTGGGCGTCGGGCCGGAGGTGGTCGCCGAAGTACAGAAGCTCGTCGACGAGGGCGCGCTGAACGACAAGCTCGCGCGTCAGGTCTTCGACGGTCTGGTGAAGGGCGAGGGCACGCCGGCCGAGATCATCGAGGCACGCGGTCTTGCGCTGGTGTCCGACGACTCCGCGCTGGGCGAGGCCGTCGACCGGGCGATCGCGGCGAACCCGGACGTGGTGGAGAAGGTCCAGTCGGGCAAGCCCGCTGCGGCCGGCGCGCTGATCGGCGCGGTGATGAAGGACATGCGCGGCCAGGCCGACGCCGCGAAGGTCCGGGAGCTGGTCAACTCCAAGCTCGGGATCTAGCTTCGATACTCCGCCGGGTCCGGCTCGTCTGCCGGACCCGGCGGTTTGTCGTCTATCTGCTGATCGTGACCCGAAGGATGCGGTCGTCGCCGTTTTTGGGGTCGCCGCGGCCGTCGGTGTTGGACGTGGTCAGCCACAGTGATCCGTCTGGAGCCGCCTCGACCGTACGAAGCCGGCCGTACTTCCCGGTGAAGAACGCGACCGGCTCGCCGGTTCGCTTGCCACCGGCAACGGGAATCGCCCAGAGTCGCTCACCTCTGAGGCCCGCCATGAAGATGTGGCCCTGGGCAAACGCTATGCCGGACGGCGAAGCGTCACTCGTCTTCCACTGCGCGATCGGATCCACCAGCCCGTCGATCTTGCTGATCCCCTCGGCGCCGGGCCACCCGTAGTTCGCCCCCGCGGTGATCGCGTTCAGCTCGTCCCACGTGTTCTGGCCGAACTCCGCGGCGTACAACTGGTTTCCATCGAACGCGAGGCCCTGGACATTGCGGTGGCCCTTGGAGAACCAGAGCCTGTTCCCGGGGTTGCCGGGCGCCGGCTTGCCGTCGGTGGTGATCCGCAGAATCTTGCCGCCGAGCGAGTTGTCGTCCTGCGAGTTCGGCCGATCCGCCCCGTCACCCGTCCCGGCGTACAGGAACCCATCCGGCCCGAACCTGAGCCTGCCCCCGTTGTGGATCGCCGCCGCCGGGATGCCGTCGAGAATCACCTGGGGGCTGCTGATCCGGTTGTTGCTGTAGGTCAGCCTGGCGATCCGGTTGTCATCGCCGCTGCTGTAGTAGGCATACACATAGGGTCTCTGCGGATACTGCGGATCCACCGCAAGCCCCAGCAACCCACCCTCAGACGACGGATCTACCCCCGGCACGGTCCCGACGTCACTGACGCTGCTGCCCGCCACCCGCTTGACCCGCCCAGAGTCCCGCTCAGCCACAAGCGCACTCTTGTCAGGCAAGAAGGCCAACCCCCAAGGCACCTCAATCCCGGTCGCAACATCCCCAGCCACAGTCAACTTAACCGGCCCAGCCGGCGCACTAGTGGTCGTCGCAGGACTACTAGGCGCAGAACTACTAGGTGCAGGCGTCGTACTCGTGGTGGTCGGACTGGACGTAGACACAGACGGCGCAGCATCCCCACCTCCGTCCGAACACCCGGCCACCAGCGCCACCACAGCAACCAGCCCGGCCGACCCGACCTTCGCCTTCAGCACCATCGTCTCCCTCGCTCAAGTACCCCCAACCTACTGACCCCACCAACGCTCAACCGGCCCCAGCGTTTTGCCACCAGCGCCACCCACCCCGAGACATACACCGCCCAACCACCCTCCGGTTGCATCTTTTGCCAGTTGTGACCACCCCGTAGCCACAAGCAGCGAGCAAGTCGAGCCGCAGATACTCGTCGACGATGACGAATGGCCGTCGCATGTCGTTGTTGTCCTTGGCTAGTACGACAGTCGTAGATCGTTATGTGCCCTGGTCTTGCGGCTGTCTGCCGCTGCCGGAAACCCAGGTGGCCTCAGCGTGCCATCTGGGTAGAGTCGGACAGTGCCCGAACTGAAGCAACTGCATGGTGGTCATGCCCCGGCGGTCCTGGCCTTCGAGCTGGCGAACCGCACCTACTTCGCTGCCTCGATCTCCGACCGCGGCGACGACTTCTTCGACCAGTTCACCGACCGCTACAACGCTTTGCTCGCCGAGCAGGAGGCCGGCATCTGCGCTTTCCACGTGCTCGTCGCCGAAGACGGCTCGGTACTCGGGAGGTTCAACCTGGTCGACATCGAGGATCGCACTGCGCAACTCGGCTACCGGGTCGCGCAGCACGTCGCCGGCCGCGGCGTGGCGACCGAGACCGTTCGGGAGTTGTGCCGGCTGGCGGCGTCGCAGTACGGGCTGCGCACGCTGCGGGCGGCCACCGCCCACCAGAATGCCGCGTCCCAGAAGGTGCTGACCAAAGCCGGGTTCGTCCTGGTCGGCCCAGCTGACCCGGCCGACCTCGGCGGCAAGCCAGGCAGTTGGTATCAGCGCGACCTGGTACTCCGGCCGTGAAGCGGAGGTAAAAGCTTACAGCCGGCGTGAAGACGTGGTTCGGCCCATCCGTTTGATGCGGAAGGGCCGACCACGCTTGAGTTCCGGTACCTCGAGGGAGGCGCAGCGGGCAGCGCCGTCTGCTTAGCTGCCCCAGGTGGGGCGGAGGGGGAAGTGGGCGTTGGCGTTGGCGTCTAGTTTTACTGCGAGGATTTGGTGTAGTTGGGTGTTGTTGCGTTCGAAGCCGACTCGGCAGGCTGCTAGGTAAAGGCCCCAGACCTTTGCGGTGGGGTAGCCGACCTCGGCGACCGCGGCGTCCCAGTTGGATTCCAGGTTTTCGGACCAGCCGGTCAGGGTCAGGGCGTAGTGCTCACGGAGGTTTTCTTCGTGGCGGACTTCGAAGCCGGCGTCCTGGGCTTCGGCGATGATGCGGCCGGAGCCGATGAGTTCGCCGTCGGGGAAGATGTAGCGGTCGATGAAGGCGCCGGTTGAGCGGTAGCGGTTGTCCGGGCGGGTGATGGTGTGGTTGAGGAGCCGGCCGCCGGGGCGTAGGTGGTCGAGCAGGAAGCCGAAGTACGACGGGTAGTTGCGGACGCCGATGTGTTCGGTTAGGCCGATGGAGCTGATCGCGTCGAAGTCGTGCTCCGAGACGTCGCGGTAGTCGGAGAACCGGACTTCTGCCAGGTCCTCCAGGCCCTCGCGCTTGATCGCCTTCTGGGCCCACTCGGCTTGTGCCGCGGAGAGTGTCACGCCCAGCGCCTTCACGCCGTACTCGCGGGCCGCGTGGCGGACCATGCCGCCCCAGCCGCAGCCGACGTCGAGCAGGCGCTGCCCCGGCTTGAGGTCCAGCTTGCGGGCGACCAGGTCGTACTTCTCGAACTGCGCCTCCTCCAGCGTCGCGTCCTCGGTCGGGAACACCGCGCAGGTGTAGGTCATCGACGGACCGAGGATGTACTCGTAGAAGGTGTTCGACACGTCGTAGTGGTGGTGGATCGCGGCCTTGTCGCGGCTGCGGGAGTGCCGGAGACCTTCGAAGGTACGGCGCCAGCGCGGCAGGTGCTCCTGGGGCGGCGGGGGAGGCGGCTTGAGGTGGCTCCAACCGAGGCCGCGGACGATCCGCAGGGCCTCCGCGGGAGTGGGCCGCTCGAAGTGGACCTGGTTGAGCATCATCTTCATCAGGTCGTACGGGTTGCCCGGGTGGACGCCCTCGATCTCCAGATCGCCTTGTACGTAAGCCCGGACCAGGCCGAGGTCACCCGGCGCGGTCAGGATGTACGACAGCCCTCGCTCGGTCGCGAGGTGCATGTGGATCGGGGAGTCCTCGGGCCCGGTCGCGCTGCCGTCGTACGCGGTGAACCGGAAGGGAAGACCGACAGGTGCGACCGCTGTGAGCGCACCTGCGATGGAAACCTGCGTCGTGATCGTTGCGGTCATCGGCGCGTCACCGCCTTTTCGTAGAGCCCGGTGAGCCGGGCGTCGGGGTCGTACCGTTCTTTCACCTCGGTGAGGGCCGGGACGTTGTACAGCTGGTCGAAGGTGTCTCGGTCGTAGTAAGCGTCGGAGTACAGCGATTTGTGCCCGTCGAAGTCTGCGACGGCGGCCTCGATCCGGCGGTTCACGTCACCGTCGGCGGCGCCCGGGGCGATCGCGACCGTGCCCCAGAAGCCCACGTTTACATAGGTTTCGCCCGGTTTCAGCGGATACAACGGCCAGGAGGCGTCCCCGCGCAGCCGCAGCGGGCAGAGCCAGATCGGCCGCATCCCCACCTCGGCGTCGAACCAGCGCAGAAACCCCGCCAGCCTCGACGCCGGGATCTCGACGTCCTGGACGACCCGTTCGCGGTCCGGGTTGCCCTTGCGGCGATTGATGCGCGCGGCAACCTGATGGCGGTTCTCGAAACCGATGATCTTGTGGTAGACGTCGCTGCGCCGCAGCCGCCGCGGCCAGATCCGCCGTACATAAGGGTTCTGCGCGCCGAAGGCCTGCGAGCACCAGAACCAGTCGGTGTCCCACCGCCACAGGTAGTCGTTCGCGGTGAGGAAGTCGGTCGATCGTTGCTGGATCGACCGGTAGAAGATCTGCTGACCCGTGTAGTCACTCGTCCGTACTGCGGTGTCGCTGTTGCGGCCCAACGTCAGATAGGCCTCGTCCGGGCTGAACGCGACCCCGTCGACGAAGTGCACCGGCTCGCCGTCGTAGGTGCTGTCGGCAACGATCGACTCGATCGCCGGGCCGAGCTCGTCCAGGCCGAGCCGCACGTGCCGCAGCGCGACGTACGGCGAGATCCGGTCGAGCTCGATCCGCAGCCGGGTCGCGTAGCCGAGCGAGCCGTAGGAGTTCGGGAAGGTCCGGAAGAGGTCGGCGTGCTCGCCGTCCGGGCGAGCGGTGATGATCTCGCCGGCGCCGGTCAGGATGTCCAGCTCGAGCACGGACTCGTGCGGCAGGCCGGCGCGGAACGACGACGACTCGATCCCGAGCCCGGTGACCGCGCCGCCGAGTGTGATCGTGCGCAACTGCGGCACGACCATCGGCATCAGGCCATGCGGGAGGGTCGCCGCCACCAGGTCCTCATACGTACACATGCCCTGGACATCGGCCGTCCGTCCGACCGGATCGACCCTGATCACCCCGGTGAGCCCTGAGACGTCGAGGCCCGGAGTGTCCACCTGGGTTCGCGGGCGGAACAGGTTGGAGCTGCGCTTCGCCAGCCGGACCGGTGCACCGGCGGGGATGCGCTGATAGGACTCTCGCAACCGCCCTACCGCCTGATCGTGATCGAGAGTCGAGGCCAGATCCGATGTCGTAGGCACCGATCCAACGTACTCCGAGAATTCGGCCTCGGCACGGAATTCTCATCACCTTCGAGCGAGCTTTAGGACCACTCGGTCCAGTGGTTCTACGACTCGCAAAGATTTCCCAGGACCGGATGTCGAGCGGCCGGCACCGGCTCCGACGTACCGGGTGAGTGGCTCGAAAACTGTCCGGAGGTGCGAGTAGGTTGCCGATCATGGTTGATGCGGTGAAGACGTGGCTGCCGTGGCAGGACCCGGACAGCTTCCTCGGTGGCCTGCCGGCAGGCTTCGACCCGGAGTACTACGTGGGCGGTGACCGGCCGGACTCGCTGGACTCGGTCGAGTTCTACGTGCCCAACTACATGGGCTCGTCCGATGTGGTCGAGGTGATCCGGGACATGCCCGCGCTCAAGGTCGTGCAGACCCAGACGGCCGGGTTCGAGAACCTGCTGCCGCACCTGCGCGACGAGGTCACCTTGTGCAATGCCCGGGGTGTCCACGACGCGTCCACCGCGGAGCTGGCGGTCGGGCTGATCCTGGCGACGTACCGGCGGCTGCCCCGCGCGGTGAGGAACCAGGAGCGCGGCGAGTGGCCCTCGTCGTACCGGGAGCTCGACGACTCGCTCGCCGACCGGACCGTGCTGATCCTCGGCTACGGGTCGATCGGGGAGGCGCTGGAGCGACGGCTCGACGGGTTCGAGTGCGACGTGATCCGGGTGGCGCGGCGGGCGCGGGAAGGCGTTCACCCCACCACCGACCTGCCGACGTTGCTGCCGCGCGCCGACGTCGTCGTACTGCTGACGCCGGCGACCGACGAGACGCGCGGCATGGTCGACGCGAAGTTCCTCGCCCAGCTCAAAGACGGCGCGCTGCTGGTCAACGTCGCGCGCGGAGTCGTCGTGGACACCGACGCGTTGCTCGCCGAACTGACCACCGAGCGGATCCACGCGGCGCTGGATGTGACGGATCCCGAGCCGCTGCCGGCCGGGCATCCGCTCTGGTCGGCTCCGAACGTGCTGATCAACCCGCATCGCGGCGGCGCCTCGACGGCGTTCGAGCCGCGGGTGGCGAGGCTGGTCCGTGCCCAGCTGGAGCGCTATGCCAAGGGTGAACCGCTGATCAACATCGTGGCGGGACCGCCGCGTTAAGCCATGCCGTGTCAAACCATCTGGAGGGACGACGATGTCCGAGGCCGTACTGCTGATCGGGACCAAGAAAGGGCTCTGGATCGGACGGAGCGACGCCGAGCGCCGGAACTGGACGCTCGACGGGCCGCAGTTCGAGATGCAGGGCATCTACTCCGTCGGTATCGACACCCGTGGCGATCGGCCGCGGCTGTTCACCGGCGGTACCAGCGAGCACTGGGGACCGGCCGTGTTCCACAGCGACGACCTCGGCAAGACCTGGGACGAGCCCCCGCAGGGCTCGATCGGCTTCCCCACGGAGGCCGACGCCTCGCTCGAGCGCGTCTGGCAGATCCAGCCCGGGCCGGCCGACCAGCCGGGAGTCGTGTACGCCGGAGCGCAGCCGTCGTCGTTGTGGAAGTCGACCGACGGGGGAGTGACGTTCGAGCTGGTCCGCGGCCTGTGGGACCACCCGCACCGCAAGGACTGGGGCGCGGGCTTCGGCGGGCAGGCGATTCACACCGTGCTCCCGCACCCCTCGGACCCCGCCCGGATGAGCGTCGCGATGTCGACCGGCGGGGTCTACCGGACCGCCGACGGCGGTGACTCGTGGGAGCCCGCGAACCACGGGATCAAGGCGCACTTCATGCCCGACCCGGACCCCGAGTTCGGCCAGTGCGTCCACAAGCTCGCGGGGCACCCGGCGGTGCCCGAGCGGATGTTCGCGCAGAACCACCACGGCGTCTACCGATCCGACGACGGCGGCACGATCTGGAAGTCGATCGCCGACGGGCTGCCGTCCGACTTCGGGTTCCCGATCGTGGTGCACCCGCACGAGCCCGACACGGTCTACGTCTTCCCACTGATCGCGGACGCGAACCGGATCCCCGCCGACGGGAAGTGCCACGTGTACCGGTCCCGGGACGCCGGATCGACCTGGGAGGCGCTGACGACCGGCCTGCCCGAGGTCCCGGCGTACGCGCCGGTGCTGCGCGACGCGCTCTGTGTAGACCAAGCGGACCCGGCGGGCGTCTACCTCGGGACCCGCGACGGCTGCGTCTACGCGAGCGCCGATGCCGGCGACACCTGGACCGAGGTGGCCCGACACCTGCCCGACGTCCTGACCGTCCGCGCCGCCGTCCTCTGACCCCCGGTACTGCGGGTCGCCCGCCGCGGCTCAGCTCAGCGCGGCGGGGTCGTGGCGGAACTTGAAGAAAGGTGGATCGATGGCGGTGTTAGTGAAGTTGCCGACGGTGCTGAGGCCGTTCGCGGGTGGGGTCGAGCGGGTCGAGGTCGCGTCGGGAGAGGCGGAGACCACGGTCGGCGCGGTGTTCGCCGCGCTGGAGCAGGAGCATCCGGCGCTGCGCCGTCGCCTGACCGACGAGCAAGGCGCCCTCCGGCGCCACGTCAACGTCTTCCTCGGCAACGACAACGTCCGCGACCTCGACGGCCTGGGAACCACCCTGACCGACGGCGACGAACTCCTCATTCTCCCCAGCGTCGCGGGCGGCTGAGCGAACCAAGGCTGTTGTTGGGATTTCGGCTCGGTGACGGAACGTGATCGCTTTGTAGCGTGGGGAGTTGGGCCGCGCCTCGGGGGTTGTGGCGAGGTTGGGGGCGCACTTACCGTCGGTGGTGGGTGCGGCCCGGCCGGCGTCCGGGCACCCAGGGGGAAGGTGCCGGATGCACGCATTTCTCGATCGTCTCGGCCGGGGGGCCGCTCGTCATCACTGGTTCGTCATCGGCGGCTGGGTGGTGCTTGTCGCGGGACTGTTCGTGCTCCGGTCGGCCTTCGGTGGCACCTATGTCAACGACTACACCGTTCCGGGCAGCGAGTCGTCGGCCGGCCTGAGCGTGCTGAACAAGGACTTCTCCAACCAGGGCGGCTATTCCGGCTCCATCGTCTTCCACGCGAACTCCGGCAAGGTCTCGGATCAGGCCGACGCGGTCAAGACGTCGATGGCGGCCGTCGCCAAACTCCCCGATGTCGTCGCGGCCACCGATCCGGTGGCGACCTCGCAGACGGCGTACATCTCCAAGGACGGGTCCGTCGTCAACGCTCCCGTCTCGTTCTCGGTGGTGCCGGCCTCGCTCGACGCGACGTACCTCGACTCGCTGGACGCGGCCGTCCAACCGGCCAGGGCCGCCGGTCTCGAAGTGGAGTACGGCGGCGGCGCCGGGCAGATCGGGAAACAGGCGGATGACGCGCTCTCGGAGGCGATCGGCCTCGGGCTCGCCTTGTTGCTGCTGTTCTTGATGTTCCGGTCCATCGTGGCGGCCGGGTTGCCGCTGGTGGCCGCGGTCTTCAGCGTCGGCGGAGGACTCGCCATCCTCGGCCTGCTCGCCGCCGTGAAGGACTTCCCGGTCTCGGCGCCGACGGTCGCCACCCTGCTCGGCCTGGGAGTCGCGATCGACTACGGACTCTTCCTGGTGTCCCGCCACCGTGAACAGTTGGACGACGGTATGACGGTCGAGGAATCGGCCGGCCGGGCGGAATCGACTTCCGGCGCCGCGATCCTGGTCGCCGGTGGCACGGTGGTCATCGCGATCCTCGGGCTGTACGTCTCGGGTGTGCCGTTCGTCGGCGCCCTCGGGCTCTCGTCGGCCATCGTGGTCGCAGTCACCGTCCTCGCTGCACTCACCCTCATCCCGGCCCTGCTCGGCCTCGCGAAGGTGCTGGTCCTGAACGGAGCGGACCGGCGACACCGCGCAGAAGAACGAGAGCTCGAAGCCGATCTCCCGGACGAGGTGGCAATCGCGGAGCACCGGGCGGAGGAGCGGGAGCGGCGCGACGCCAAGCACGAGCAGAGCGCCTTCGCGCGATGGGGACGCCGGGTGAGCGAACGGCCGTGGCCCTACGGCATCGTCGCCACGCTCGTCCTGCTCGTCCTGGCCATCCCGCTGTTGTCGATGAATCTGGGGCAACTCGACGCCGGCACCGACCCGGCCGAGGATTCGAGCCGCAAGGCGTACGACCTGGTGGCCGAGGGATTCGGCCCGGGTGCCAACGGCCCGCTGACGGTGGTCGTGATCCTTCCGAGTGAGAGCTCGACCGACAAGCAGTCCCTGTTGACGAGCCTCGCGTCCACCCTGCAGAAGACGCCGGGCGTGGCCGCAGTACAGCCGCCCAGTACGAACAGCAGCGGCACCACCGCGATCATCAACGTCATCCCGACCACGTCGCCCTCGTCGGCGGACACCGAGGACCTGGTCAACCGAGTCCGGGACGACGTACTGGCGGGGCAGCAGGAACAGACCTACGTGGTCGGCACCACCGCGGGGTACGTCGACTTCACCGAGAAGGTGGCCGGGCGGATGCTGTGGCTGATCGGGGCCGTCGTACTGCTGGCGTTCCTGCTGCTCACGGTCGCCTTCCGGTCGATCCTGATCGGGGTCAAGGCCGCGATCCTCAACCTGCTGTCGGTCGGCGCCGCGTACGGCGTGATCGTCGCCGTCTTCCAGTGGGGCTGGGGATCCTCGCTGGTCGGGATCGAGGAGAAGGTCCCGATCCCGTCCTTCGTGCCGATGCTGATGTTCGCCATCGTGTTCGGGCTGTCGATGGACTACGAGGTCTTCCTGCTCTCCCGGGTCCATGAGGCGTGGATCGCGACCAAGGACAGCCATCGCGCGGTGGCGATCGGGATCGGCGCGACGGCCCGCGTGATCACGACGGCGGCGGCGATCATGGTCGTCGTCTTCCTGAGCTTCGTCCTCGACGACGACCCGACCGTGAAGATGCTAGCGGTTGGTATGGCGGTCGCGGTGCTCATCGATGCCAGCATCGTGCGGATGGTGCTCGTCCCGTCGGTGATGACGCTGCTCGGCGAGAGGGCCTGGTGGCTCCCGCGCTGGCTGGACCGGATCATCCCGGACATCCAGCTCGAGGGTGGCCCGGCGCCGCAGCCCCCGGCGCGCAAGGCCCCGGCTCCCGAACACGTCTCCTGACACCGAGAGGGTTCCCGAACGCCCAGCAGGTTTCCTGACCCCGGGTGGCTTCCTCGCTACCCGGGGTCAGGTCCTTGAACGCGGTCCTGGTCCTAGAGTGAGGACCATGTCGACCGATGCCACGCAGACCACGCCCGACATCAAACCGAGGAGCCGGACCGTCACGGACGGGCTCGAGGCCACAGCGTCCCGGGGGATGCTCCGGGCGGTCGGGATGGGTGACGACGACTGGGTGAAGCCGCAGATCGGAGTCGCTTCCAGCTGGAACGAGATCACGCCCTGCAACCTGTCCCTCGACCGCCTCGCGAAGGCCGTCAAGGACGGGGTGCACGCGGCGAGCGGGTACCCGCTGGAGTTCGGCACGATCAGCGTGTCCGACGGGATCTCGATGGGCCACGTCGGGATGCACTACTCGCTTGTGAGCCGCGAGATCATCGCCGACTCGGTGGAGACGGTGATGGAGGCCGAGCGGCTCGACGGATCCGTGCTGCTGGCCGGCTGTGACAAGTCGCTGCCCGGCATGCTGATGGCTGCGGCTCGGCTCGATCTCGCGTCGGTCTTCCTGTACGCCGGGTCGATCATGCCGGGGAGGCTCGGCGACAAGGACGTCACGATCATCGATGCCTTCGAGGCTGTCGGTGCTTGTGCGCGAGGGTTGATCAGTCGCGAGGACGTGGACGCCGTCGAGCGCGCGATCTGCCCTGGTGAGGGTGCCTGCGGTGGGATGTACACGGCGAACACGATGGCATCAGCGGCTGAAGCACTCGGTATGTCGTTGCCGGGCTCGGCTGCTCCGCCCGCGGTGGATCGCCGTCGCGACGGGTTTGCCCGGAAATCGGGCGAGGCCGTGGTGAATCTGCTGGCGAAGGGGATCACGGCTCGGCAGATTCTGACCAAGGAAGCTTTCGAGAACGCCATCGCTGTGGTGATGGCGCTGGGCGGTTCGACGAACGCAGTACTGCATCTGCTGGCGATCGCTCGTGAGGCCGAGGTGGATCTGGTCCTCGACGACTTCAACCGGATCGGGGACAAGGTTCCGCATCTGGGCGACCTGAAGCCGTTCGGGCGGTACGTGATGACGGACGTCGATCGCGTCGGCGGGATCCCGGTGGTGATGCGGGCCTTGCTCGACGCCGGTCTGCTGCACGGCGACTGCCTGACCGTGACAGGCAAGACGCTCGCGGAGAACCTGGCCGACATCGCGCCGCCGGACGTCGACGGCACGATCATCCGCGCGCTGGACCGGCCGATCCACGGCACTGGTGGCATCACCATCCTCAAGGGCACGCTCGCGCCGGAAGGCGCTGTGGTGAAGAGCGCGGGCTTCGACAGCGACGTGTTCGAGGGAACCGCGCGGGTGTTCGACGGCGAGCGGGGCGCGATGGACGCGGTCGAGGACGGCTCGATGAAGGCCGGTGACGTAGTGGTGATCCGGTACGAAGGTCCGAAGGGCGGCCCGGGGATGCGCGAGATGCTCGCGGTCACCGGCGCGATCAAGGGCGTGGGCCTGGGCAAGGACGTCCTGCTGCTGACCGATGGCCGCTTCTCCGGCGGTACTACGGGACTCTGCGTGGGACACGTCGCCCCCGAAGCGGTGGACGGCGGCCCGATCGCCTTCGTCCGCGACGGCGACCGGATCACCCTCGACGTGAAGAACCGGACCCTCGAGCTGCATGTCGAACCGGAGGAGCTGGAGCGGCGCCGCGAGGGCTGGTCCCCGAAGGAGCCGGCCATCACCAAGGGCGTCCTCGGCAAGTATCGCCGGCTGGTCGGATCGGCCTCCGAGGGAGCAGTCTGTATCTGACGCCCTAAACTGTTCAGAAGTAAGACGAGCATCTCAACTGGTGGGACGGATCTCCGCCAGGCTTGACCGGATCGAGGGGAGTCGGCAAAGGTGACTGCATGCGATCGATTCTCCTCGTACTTGTGCGGCGCGCCGACTGACGCGACCCAGAGTCGAGCGCGCCCCCTTCAGCCCACCCGGCGGAGGGGGTTTTCTGTTGTTGAGGCAGGTTTTCTGTGATCCAGAAGCCGGCCGGCAGGCCCCAGGGCCGAGGACGATCGATCGCCGAACGGCCCGAGAAAAGAACCACCGTGACTGACAAGGGAAGGCACTCATGAGTGAGCAGCTGACCGGGGCACAGGCTCTGATCCGCGCACTGGAAAATGCCGGAGTGGACACCGTCTTCGGCATCCCGGGCGGGGCGATCCTCCCGGCGTACGACCCGATGCTCGACTCGACCCAGATCCGCCACATCCTGGTACGTCACGAGCAGGGCGCCGGCCACGCCGCCCAGGGCTACGCCTCCGCCACCGGCAAGACCGGCGTCTGTATGGCGACCTCGGGGCCGGGCGCGACCAACCTGGTGACGCCGATCGCCGACGCGTACATGGACTCGGTGCCGCTGGTCGCGATCACCGGCCAGGTGGCCAGCGCCGCGATCGGCACGGACGCCTTCCAGGAGGCGGACATCCGCGGCATCACGATGCCGATCACCAAGCACAACTTCCTGGTCAACGACCCGAACGAGATCGCCAGCACGATCGCCGAGGCGTTCTACATCGCCTCGACCGGCCGCCCCGGCCCGGTGCTCGTCGACGTCACCAAGGACGCGATGCAGGCCAAGGTGGACTTCCAGTGGCCGACTGAGCTCTCGCTGCCCGGGTACCGCCCGGTGACCCGCCCGCACCCCAAGCAGGTGCGCGAGGCGGCCAGGCTGATCGTCGCCGCCGAGAAGCCTGTCCTGTACGTGGGGGGCGGCGTGATCCGGGCAAAGGCGCACGTCGAGCTGAAGGAGCTCGCCGAGAAGCTCGGCATCCCGGTGGTCACCACTCTGATGGCGCGGGGCGCACTGCCCGACACCCACGAGTTGCACTTCGGCATGCCCGGCATGCACGGCTCGGTCTCGGCCGTCGGCGCACTCCAGAGGTCTGACCTGCTGATCTGCCTGGGCGCGCGGTTCGACGACCGGGTGACCGGCAAGCTCTCCTCGTTCGCCCCCGAGGCGAAGGTGATCCACGCGGACATCGACCCGGCCGAGATCGGCAAGAACCGCGCCGCCGACGTGCCGATCGTGGGTGACTGCAAGGAGGTCATCGTCGACCTGATCGCGGCGCTGACCACCGAGATCGCGAACTCTCACACCCCGGACTACTCCAGCTGGCGCAACCTGCTGGACTCGGTGAAGGCGAAGTACCCGGTCGGGTACGACGAGCCGGAGGACGGCAGCCTCTCCCCGCAGTACGTGATCCAGCGGATCGGGCAGATCGCCGGCCCGGACGCGATCTACACCAGCGGGGTCGGGCAGCACCAGATGTGGGCCGCGCACTACCTGCCGTTCGAGAAGCCGCTGCACTGGCTGAACTCCGGCGGCCTCGGCACGATGGGGTACTCCGTGCCCGCCGCGATGGGCGCCAAGGTGGCCCGGCCGGACAAGACCGTGTGGGCGATCGACGGCGACGGCTGCTTCCAGATGACGAACCAGGAGCTCGTCACCTGTGCGCTGGAGGGCATCCCGATCAAGGTCGCGGTGATCAACAACCAGTCGCTCGGCATGGTCCGGCAGTGGCAGACGCTGTTCTACGACAAGCGTTACTCCAACACCGATCTGCACTCGGCTCGGATCCCGGACTTCGCCAAGCTGGCCGAGGCGATGGGCTGCGTCGGGCTGCGGTGCTCGGACAAGGAGTCCGTGGACGCCACCATCGAGAAGGCGATGGCGGTCACCGACGCGCCGGTGGTGGTCGACTTCGTCGTGCACCGCGACGCGATGGTCTGGCCGATGGTTGCCGCCGGCACCAGTAACGACGACATCCAGATCGCCCGCGACATGGCCCCGAACTGGGACTCGGAGGAATTGTAGAGATGACCGAGCAGCGCGAGGGAACCATCCAACACAGTCGAACTTGTGCCTCATCGGCGCTCGGAGCGAAGCGAGGACGTCGATGAGCAAACACACTCTTTCGATCCTGGTCGAGAACAAGCACGGTGTGCTGGCCCGCGTCGCCGCGCTGATCTCGCGGCGCGGCTTCAACATCGACTCGCTCGCGGTCGGTCCGACCGAGCACCCCGAGGTGTCCCGGATGACCATCGCGGTCAGCGTGGACGAGCAGCCGCTGGAGCAGATCACCAAGCAGCTGAACAAGCTGGTGAACGTGATCAAGATCGTCGAGCTGGAGCCCGCCGCGACCGTGCAGCGCGAACTGCTGCTGGTCAAGGTGAAGGCGGACACCCTGAGCAGGGGGCAGGTGCTGGAGACCGTCCAGCTGTTCCGTGCGAAGGTGGTCGACGTGGCTCCGGACGCGATCACCATCGAGGCGACCGGCAATCCCGAGAAGCTCGAGGCCATGCTCCGGGTGCTGGAACCCTTCGGCGTCCGCGAGCTGGTCCAGTCCGGCATGGTCGCGATCGGTCGGGGCAGCCGCTCCATCTCCGACCGCACCCTGCGCCCCGTCCCGGTCCCGCCGCCGCACGTGGCGACGGGTGCCCCCGCGATCCAGGCCCGGCCCGCCGGCCAGGCCGCCGCGAACGGGGCCAACCCAGTGTCCCACCCGGTGCCGGCGCCGCCGCCGGGTCACCGCCCCGCCGCTCCCGCCCGCCAGGGCTGACGGCGAACCACCCCGGCCCGCCAGGGTCAGGGCGAACCACCCAGGCCGGCACCGACGTACCGATCGTCAGTCGACCCCTCTCGAGAAAATCAAGGAGACGAGCTCCCAGTGGCAGCAGAAATGTTCTACGACGACAACGCCGACCTGTCGGTGATCCAGGGCCGCAACGTGGCCGTGCTCGGCTTCGGCAGCCAGGGCCACGCCCACGCGCTGTCCCTGCGCGACTCCGGCGTCGACGTCCGGGTCGGTCTGCCGGAGGGCTCGAAGAGCCGCGCCAAGGCAGAGGCCCAGGGCCTGCGGGTACTGACCCCGTTCGAGGCCTGCGAGGAGGCCGACGTGATCGTCGTGCTGGCTCCGGACCCGGCCCAGCGTTCCCTCTACAAGGAGGCGATCGAGCCGAACCTGGTCGACGGCGACGCGCTCGTCTTCGGTCACGGCTTCAACATCCGGTTCGGCTACATCAAGCCCCCGGCGGGCGTCGACGTCTTCATGGTCGCGCCGAAGGGCCCGGGACATCTGGTCCGTCGTGAGTTCAGCGAGGGTCGCGGCGTGCCGGTGCTCGTCGCTGTCGAGCAGGACCCGACCGGCAAGGCCTGGGAGCTCGCGCTGTCCTACGCCAAGGGCATCGGCGGCCTCCGCGCCGGCGGGATCAAGACCACCTTCACCGAGGAGACCGAGACCGACCTGTTCGGCGAGCAGGCCGTGCTGTGCGGCGGCGTCTCCGCGCTGATCCAGTCCGGCTTCGAGGTGCTGACCGAGGCCGGCTACCAGCCCGAGGTCGCGTACTTCGAGTGCCTGCACGAGCTGAAGCTGATCGTCGACCTGATCTACGAAGGCGGCATCGCCAAGCAGCGCTGGTCCGTGTCCGACACCGCCGAGTACGGCGACTACGTGTCCGGCCCGCGGATCATCGACGCCTCGGTGAAGCAGCGGATGAAGGAGGTCCTCGGCGACATCACCGACGGCACCTTCGCGGCCCGCTTCATCGCCGACCAGGACGCCGGCGCGCCGGAGTTCGCCGCCTTCCGGAAGAAGAGCGAGGAGCACCCGATCGAAGCCGTCGGCAAGGACCTCCGCTCCCTGATGGCCTGGGTCAAGTCGCACGACGACGACTACGTGGAGGGCACCTCCGCCCGCTGATCGCAGGACCGGCCGGGCGCAAGATGACCGCCTGAGCGCAGTACCGGCTGGACGAAAACGTCCGGGTCACCGCCTCGGTGGCCCGGACGTTGTCCGTTTGTTTGACACAATCGGTGACGAACGGGATCCGGGCGGGTGAGCAGGGGGCAGACAATGGTGGAGGACGGCAGGCGTGAGCTGCCGAAGCCACCGCGACGCGTCCCCTCCGGGATGACCGCCCAGCTGACGTCGATCCAGGCGCCCACACCGGTGCCGTCGTCCGAGCCGCCGCTGCCGCCGAGACTGCGGTGGCGGTTCCTGATCCCGCTGATCGTGTTCGCGCTGGTGGTTGGCGCGGGAGCCGGCTGGCTGATCCGCGAAGACAGCCTGCGGCTGGACACCGCCGAGGTGCTCGAGCTCGCCGGTCCCAGCGTCGTCCGGGTGTTCGCGACGACCTGCGAGGGGACCGGTGAATCGACCGGCGTGCTGCTGGCGGACGGCCTGATCCTCACCGCGGCCTCGGCGATCAAGCAGCCGATGTCCGTCGCCTTCCTCACAGCCGACGGCCGCGTACGCCGAGCCAATGCGCTCGGCACCAGCGCCGACGGGGTCGCGCTGCTCCGGATGATCGGCAGGCTGGACGACCGCGCCGCCACCCTGGCGCAGGAGGAGCCTGCACCGCGAGCAGAACTCGCAGTCCTCGGTTTCATCGCGGCAGGACGCCAGACGATCCAGCCAGTCGGTACGACGAAGGAGCCGCGGCCGCTCCCGTCGGTGCTCAACCCCACCAAGCTGGGTTCACCTGTGCTCGACAAGTCAGGCCAGGTCGTCGGCCTGATCACCGGGAACACGGTCGCCGACGCCACGGTCGTGCCGCTCGCTCGGCTTCGCCAGTACTCCGGCTCCGGCGCGGAGGGGATCACGCCGGAGCTGGATGGCAGTTGCCAGCGGGCGCGTGGGCCGCAGATCACGATGACCCCGGATCTGGTGGTCGCGAACACAGCCTTGGCCGGGGAGTCCCTGGCCGTGCTCAGGGGCTACCTGACGGCCATGAACAAGCACGACTTCCGCGGGATCCGGACGCTCTACTCGACGAGGCTCGCGGGCAAGATGACCGAGAAGCAGGACATGGACCGGCATGAGACGTCGTTCATGTTCGGGGCGAGGATCATCGAGGTGACCCGCAACGGCGTCAGCGGCGCGAACGTCCGGATGACCTTCACCGTGCTCTTCTCGCCGAACAGCAACGGCGCCGCCGGGCAGACCTGCAACCGGCTCGACAACCGGTACCAGTTGGTTCGCGAAGGAGGCCGCCTCCGCGTCGACCTGTCCCGGCAGGTGAGTGAACCGCAGAACTGCGACTCCGACTGACCCCGGCCCCTCGAGCCACGCGCGGTCCGGGCTCGGCGGACGCCCGGACCACGGCGGTACGGCGTACCGGATGCACGGCGGAGCGGTGCGCGGGATGGACGGCGCACGGCGTACCGGATGCATGGCGGAACGGCGCACGGGATGCACGGCGCGAGGGCGTGCCGGATGGTGGCCGGGCGGACGGGTGGAACCGGGACGGGGTACCATCGGGTGCAGCGGGCACAGCGCGGTGCTCTGACTCTACGAGCCCCTACCGCTTCTGCAGGAGATATCTCCATGACTGTCGCAGCCCGACCTGTCGTCCTGATCGCCGAAGAACTGTCCCCGGCCACCGTCGAGGCGCTCGGCCCCGACTTCGAGATCCGGCAGATCAACGGCGCCGACCGCGCCGAGCTGATCCCGGCCATCGCCGACGTCGACGCGATCCTGATCCGCTCCGCCACCAAGGTGGACGCCGAGGCGCTCGCCGCCGCCAAGAAGCTCAAGGTCGTCGCCCGCGCCGGCGTCGGCCTCGACAACGTCGACGTGAAGGCCGCCACCCAGGCCGGCGTGATGGTCGTCAACGCGCCGACCTCCAACATCGTCAGCGCCGCCGAGCTCGCCGTCGCGCTGCTGCTGGCCGCCGCCCGCCGGGTGCCGGCCGCCGACCTGTCGCTGAAGAACGGCGAGTGGAAGCGCAGCAAGTACTCCGGCGTCGAGCTGTTCGAGAAGACCGTCGGCATCGTCGGCCTGGGCAAGATCGGTGTCCTGGTCGCGCAGCGGCTGGCCGCCTTCGGCATGAACGTGATCGCCTACGACCCGTACGTGCAGGCCGGCCGCGCCGCGCAGATGGGCGTCCGGCTCGCCTCCCTGGACGAGCTGCTGGCCGCCAGCGACTTCATCTCCGTGCACCTGCCGAAGACGCCGGAGACGATCGGCCTGATCGGCGACGAGCAGCTGCACAAGGTGAAGCCCGAGGTCATCATCGTGAATGCCGCCCGCGGCGGCATCGTCGACGAGCAGGCTCTCTACAGTGCTTTGAAGGAAGGCCGGGTGGCCGCGGCCGGGCTGGACGTGTTCGCCAAGGAGCCCTGCACCGACTCCCCGCTGTTCGAGTTCGAGAACGTCGTCGCCACTCCGCACCTGGGCGCGTCCACCGACGAGGCGCAGGAGAAGGCCGGGATCGCCGTCGCCAAGTCCGTCCGCCTCGCGCTGTCCGGCGAGCTGGTCCCGGACGCGGTCAACGTCCAGGGCGGCGTGATCGCCGAGGACGTCCGGCCGGGGATCTCCCTGACCGAGAAGCTCGGCCGGATCTTCACCGCGCTGGCCGGTGGCGTCGCCCAGCAGCTCGACGTCGAGGTCCGCGGCGAGATCACGCAGTACGACGTGAAGGTGCTCGAGCTGGCCGCGCTGAAGGGCGTGTTCGCGGACGTCGTCGAGGACAACGTCTCCTACGTGAACGCGCCGCTGCTCGCGGCCGAACGTGGTCTCGAAGTTCGGCTGGTGACTGACCACGACAGCCCGGAGCACCGGAACCTGATCACCCTGCGCGGCACCCTCGCCGACGGCGGGCAGGTGTCGGTATCCGGCACGCTGGTCGGCGTCAAGCAGTCCGAGCGGCTGGTCGAGATCGACGGGTTCGACCTTGAGATCGAGCTTGCGGCGCACCTGGCCTTCCTCAGCTACGAGGACCGGCCGGGCATCGTCGGTGCGGTCGGGCGGATCCTCGGCGAGTCCGACATCAACATCGCCGGCATGCAGGTCAGCCGGGACCGCAAGGGCGGCAAGGCGCTGGTCGCGCTGAGCGTCGACTCCAGCATCAGCCCGGCCGTTCTCGACGACATCGCCACCGTGGTCCAGGCGGACACGGCCCGCACGGTCGACCTCGAGGCCTGACCGCAACTCCCCTGGGTGAGTGGTCGGCCCGGGGGCCCGGGGGTTCGGTCAGACTGGGAAAGGACCGGCCTGCCGCCCGCAGGCGCATGGCGGCCGGCCAGGGCCCGAGCCCTCCCACCGGGAGCGCGCTCGGGCCCACCTTTCTTGTACCGCGTTGTCGCACGGCGGCTGACCGTTGGTGGGCAGCCATCCGTAGCTTCCATTCGCCCCTTCCGCCGCAGTTGGTCCTGCAGTCTCAGGCGAATGAAAGCAGAAGGTGTGTGGCAGCCGGTTCGCTAACCGTCCCCGTCTGAGCTGGTGTTCCGGCCCGGCTGTACCGAACGACAGGTAGATGTCGCTCGCGACGTCACCGTCCACGCTCACCGAGGCAGTCGGGGGCGCAGACAGAACGCTGCTGTTCCTGTCCTTCCGTACGCCATTCGCCCGAACCGCAGCGATTGCCAGTTGCCCCAGTTGCATCCGCCCAGGCGGCGAGGCGAGAAATCCATGTCCTTGCTCTCCGAGCCACCTGGGTGACGTTCGGCAAATGGCGGCGCTGGGGCGACGGGGGAGCGCCGTAGCTGGAGGGAGCCAGGCGACGGCGGAGACCGCGTGGGCGGCGGAGTACTTAGCGCTTGGTGGCTAGGAGTACTGCGGCGTCGGGGGCGACCATTACCTCGACGGTGGTGAAGCGTTTGTCCTGGAGCCATTCCTGGCGGAGGGTGTCGACGCGGCCCTCGTACATCGGGGGCCAGACCATCGATGGGGTGAAGTCGTCCAGTACTACGAAGCCGCCGGGTTCGACCGCTTCGGCGATGACGTCGCGGGCGGAGAGTTTTGCCTCGCGGGCGTCGACGAACAGCAGGGAGAACGGGCCACGCTCGATCAGTGCCGTCCAGTCCGCCGCGAGTACCTCGATGCGGCCGTCGTCCGCGAACAGGTCGGCCACCACCTTGGCCAGTTGCGGGTCGCTCTCGGCCGTGACGATCTTCGTGCTGTCGGTGGCTCCGTGCCGCAGCCAGGCCGAGCCGACGCCGCAACCAGTGCCGACCTCTCCGAGAGTTCCGGTGCGGGAAGCCGCCAGAGTGGCAAGCAGCCGGCCGGTCTCGTTCCGGGTCGCGCTGACGAATCCGCGCCGGCCGGACAGGCTGAGTGCCGCGGAAACCAGCGGCGGTAGTTCAGGGGGAGCGCTCACCGGTTGAGAGTTGCACAGCATCGGGCCAGCGGTGTCACTGGCATCTCACATTCCGGGACATGGTGACCGCATGGTGGCGAATTAGTCGGACGTCAGAGTATCTTCGTCCCCATCATGCAGTTCGCGGTACGCCTTATTTGCTGCCGCGCCGGGATTCGCTAAGGCCGACCCCCCGGCGCGGGTTCCGGCGTACCTCCCGCCCGGTAGCGCCACCGTCGGCCGTTTCTCGACAGCGAGTTCAACGGGAGAGCAGCATGTACGACATGTATCCGGCCACCTGGAAGGTCGTCGACGGACGCGAGCGCAAAGCCGCCCGCCGTCGCCGCCCCGCCCCGCGTCAGGCCGACAACCAGCCAGTCCAAGAGGCCATGAACCGCCGCGACAACGGGGGAGAACCCAAGAAGTGAGCACGCAACAGCACGCCACGAAGACGACCTTCACGCTCGCGGTGGTCGGTGGCGACGGGATCGGACCCGAGGTCACGGTGGAGGCCCTGAAGGTTCTCGACGCGGTCAGTGCGAACTACGGCGTCACCTTCGAGCGCACGGAGTACGACCTGGGTGCGAAGCGCTGGCACGCCACCGGCGAGACGCTGCCGGACGCCGAGCTCGAGGAGATCCGCAAGCACGACGCGATCCTGCTCGGCGCCGTCGGCGACCCGACCGTCCCGTCCGGCGTGCTCGAGCGCGGCCTGCTGCTGAAGCTCCGCTTCGCGCTGGATCACTACGTGAACCTCCGCCCGTCGAAGATCTACCCCTCGGTCGGCTCGCCGCTGGCGAACCCGGGCGAGGTCGACTTCGTCGTCGTCCGCGAGGGCACCGAGGGCCCGTACGTCGGCAACGGCGGCGCCCTGCGCGTCGGTACTCCGGCGGAGATCGCCACCGAGGTCTCGGTCAACACGGCGTACGGCGTGGAGCGGGTCGTGCGCGACGCGTTCGCCCGGGCGCAGGCGCGGCCCCGCAAGAAGCTGACGCTCGTCCACAAGAACAACGTGCTCGTGTACGCGGGTCACCTGTGGAAGCGGACCGTGGACGCGGTCGCGACCGAGTTCCCCGACATCACCGTGGACTACCTGCACGTGGACGCGGCGACGATCTTCATGGTCACCGACCCGGCCCGGTTCGACGTGATCGTCACCGACAACCTGTTCGGCGACATCATCACCGACCTGGCCGCCGCGATCAGCGGTGGCATCGGGCTGGCCGCGAGCGGCAACATCAACCCGGACCGGATCGCGCCGAGCATGTTCGAGCCAGTGCACGGCTCCGCTCCGGACATCGCCGGTCAGCAGAAAGCCGACCCGACGGCGGCGATCCTGTCCACCGCGCTGCTCTGCGACCACCTCGGACTGACCGAGGCGGCGGCCGCGATCGAGGCCGCGGTGACGGCCGATATCGAGGAGCGCACCGGTCACGCGCGGACCACCGCGGAGATCGGTGATGCGATCGCCAAGCGCGCCGCCGGCTGAAAGTGGAGGCTCGCATGACCACTTCGGCAAGAGGTACGGTGCGGCTATGAGTGAGCGTAGCGAGCGAACAAACAGAACTGCCGCCTCCGCGCTCATGCCAGAACCGAGCGCTAGCGAGGTGCAGGCATGAGCGCCGATCTGCAGTTCACCGTTGAGCCAAACACCCAACCGGCCAGCGACGACCAGCGCGCCCAGATCCTGGCAAACCCGGGGTTCGGGCAGTATTTCTCCGACCACATGGCGATCGCCACCTGGGACAAGGAGAACGGCTGGCACGACGCGAGGATCACCGCCTTCGGACCGCTGGAGCTGTCTCCCGCGACCTCGGTGTTCCACTACGCCCAGACGATCTTCGAGGGGATGAAGGCCTACCGCCACCCCGACGACTCGATCCACATGTTCCGCCCGGAGGCGAACGCGGCCCGGTTCGCCCGGTCCGCCCACCGGCTCGCCCTGCCGGAGCTTCCCGAGGACGCGTTCCTGGACTCGCTGCGCAAGCTGGTCGAGATCGACAAAGCCTGGGTTCCCGGGGGTGGCGAGACCTCGCTGTACCTGCGGCCCTTCATGTTCGGCTCCGACCCCTTCCTCGGCGTCCGCCCGTCGGCACAGGTCACGTACTGCGCGATCACGTCGCCGGCCGGCTCGTACTTCGCCAAGGGCGTCAAGCCGGTACGGATCTGGCTGAGCGAGGAGTACACCCGCGCGGCCCCTGGTGGCACCGGAGCGGCGAAGACGGGCGGCAACTACGCCTCGTCACTAGTCGCCCAGGCCGAGGCCACCGAGGAGGGCTGTGACCAGGTCGCCTTCCTCGACGCGGTCGAGAAGAAGTGGATCGAAGAGCTCGGCGGGATGAACCTGTACTTCGTGCTCGACGACAACTCGGTCGTCACGCCCGAGCTGTCCGGCACGATCCTCGAGGGGATCACCCGCGACTCGATCCTGAAGCTGGTCACCGATCTCGGCTATACCGTGACCGAGCGGAAGATCTCGATCGACGAGTGGCGCGACGGTGCCGCCTCCGGCAAGATCCGCGAGGTGTTCGCCTGTGGCACGGCCGCGGTGATCACCCCGGTCGCCTCGCTGAAGTGGAACGGCGGCGAGGTGCAGGTGGCCGACGGCAACGGTGGCCCCGTCACCAGCGCCGTCCGCACGGCTCTGCTCGACGTCCAGTACGGGCGCGCCGCCGACCCGCACAACTGGATGACCAAGATCTGCTGATCCTGAGGCAGTTACGTCCGAAGAACCCGAGACCCGTTTCTCGGGTTCTTCGGACGTCATGATTCACAGGATGTTCTCAGGTGTGCTCGGCGTGTGCCGGTTGCTGAGTGGATAGGGTCGAGGCAACGTTTCCGACTGAGGGCGAGGGTATGAGCAGCTTCCCGGAGGATGTCGAGGTTTACTACGCGGAGCTCGCGGAGAGGCGCGACTGGCCGGCTGAGACCCGGCGCGCGATCCGGTCGACGGTGGAGCTGATCAGGGATCTCGACCGGGGGACCGCGCCTCGGACGTTCGTCGCGCTCGCCGACGACGCCGGTACCGACTGGCTGTACGAGGCGGTCTGGCACGAGCGCGAGTGGGTAGTGGTCCGCCAGCTCGGCGCGGCCGAGGACGGCACGATCACCCGGTACTGGTGGCAGCGCCTCGAGGACGACGAGGGCATGCTCACCGACCAGCCGCTGGACCGGGACGAGTGGGGCCTTCGCCCGTTGAGCCGCGAGGACTTCTACACCGCCTGGGACGACCCGGGCTGGTCCCTGACCGCCTGAACCACACCGTGGGGCTGGGTGATTCCTGGACTCCGACGGGCGCGGCAGTACTGGTCGGCGTACCGGATGTTCGCGTTTCGAGACAATCAGCCATGCCTCGGAACTCCTGTGGCAGACTGCGAAATGTCATGAAGAACTACCGGGTCATCATTAGCTAGGCGCGCTCAGCAAGCACCACCTGAGCGCGCAGACCTCTCGCACCTTGCGGGAGGTTTTTTGTTTGCCCGACCCGAGTCAGACACCGCCAGACCACGACCAGACCACCGCCAGACCAGCCCCCACCGGAAGGCGATCCTGTGAGTACATCCGACGAGTTCCACGTCTACGACACCACTCTGCGCGACGGCGCGCAGCAGGAGGGTCTGGCGCTGTCCGTGGCCGACAAGATCGCCATCGCGCAGCACCTGGACGACTTGGGCGTCGGCTTCATCGAGGGCGGCTGGCCGGGGGCGGTGCCGAAGGACACCGAGTTCTTCGCACGGGCGCGGACCGAACTGCACCTGCGGCACGCGACCTTCGCGGCCTTCGGTGCGACCCGTAAGCCGGAGACGACGGCCGCAGACGACCAGCAGGTGGCCGCGCTGCGCGACTCCGGGGCCTCGGTCGTCACGTTGGTTGCCAAGAGCCACGATGCGCATGTCGAACGGGCCTTGCGTACCACGCTCGACGAGAACCTGAAGATGGTGGCCGACACCGTCCAGCACCTGCGCGAGCACGGCCAGCGGGTTTTCCTCGACACCGAGCATTTCTTCGACGGCTATCGGGCCAACCGCGCTTATGCCCTGGAGGTAGTTCGTGTCGCCGCGGAGGCAGGCGCGGATGTCGTGGCGCTCTGCGACACCAACGGCGGCACTCTGCCGAGGGAGTTGCAGGAGATCGTCCGCGACGTCCTCGAGACGACCGGCGCCCGGCTCGGCATCCACGCCCACAACGACGGCGGCTGCGCGGTGGCCAACTCGATCGCCGCCGTCGAGGCCGGCTGCACGCACGTCCAGGGCACCATCAACGGGTACGGCGAGCGCACCGGCAACGCGGATCTCCTCGCAGTGGTCGCCAACCTCGAGCTCAAACGCGGCATGGAGCTCCTGCCGCCCGGCAAGCTCGCAGAGTCGTTCCGGATCGCCCACGCGATCGCCGAAGTGACGAACGTGCCGCCGTCGACCCGGCAGCCGTACGTCGGTGTGTCCGCTTTCGCCCACAAGGCGGGACTGCACGCCAGCGCCATCAAGGTGGATCCCGACCTCTACCAGCACACGGATCCGGCCCTGGTGGGCAACGACATGCGCATGCTCGTCTCCGAGATGGCCGGCCGGGCGAGCGTCGAGCTGAAGGGCCGCGAGCTCGGCTTCGACCTCGGCAACGACCGCGACCTGGTCAGCCGGGTCACCGACCGGGTCAAGGAGATGGAGTCGCGCGGATACACCTTCGAGGCCGCGGACGCGTCGTTCGAGCTGCTGCTGACCGAGGAAGTCACCGGCAGCCGGGCGAGCTTCTTCGACGTCGAGTCGTGGCGCGTGATCACCGAGTCCCGGGCCGACGGCGAGGCGGTGTCGGAGTCCACGGTGAAGCTGGTCGCGGGCGGCGAGCGCGAGATCGTCATAGGCGAGGGCAACGGCCCGGTCAACGCGCTCGACCACGCTCTGCGCACCGCGATCGAGCGGGCCTATCCAGTGGTAAACAAGTTCGAGCTGGTCGACTACAAGGTCCGGATCCTCGACCAGGGCCATGGCACGGATGCGGTAATCAGAGTCCTGATCGAGACAGCCGACGGCGAAGGATCCTGGTTCACCGTCGGGGTTGGCCACAACATCGTCGAAGCCTCATGGGAGGCACTGGTCGACGGGCTCACCTACGGTCTGCTCCGCCACAAGGAGGTCGCCCGATGACCGCGCTGGCAACCCTCGCGCCCCGTACCGCGGACACCGCGCCCGAGTACGTCGTACCGGAGCGGGTGCTCACCGTCTTCACCGCGCAGGTGGTCGAGACCCGCGGGCTGCTGGCCCGGATCGCGGTCCAGTTGAACCCGTACGACGTCCGCGAGCTGAAGGTGTGCCTCGAGACGTGCACGCTCCGGGTCGTCGTCGAGGGCGCGGGCTTCGACGCCGGCCGCGTCGCCGCCCGCCTCGACAAGATCGTCGGCGTCCTCGAGGTCAACTACAGCTGACCCCGTTCGAGATCCAGAGCCAGCGCGGCTGTCCAGCTGAAGTTGCGGGCGCCGCGAGCCTCGCCGGTGTAGGGATCGACGTACTCGGCGAAGTCGGTCGCTGCAGCCAACTCCAGTACGTCGGTACGCAGCGCGCCGGCCAGACCCGCCTGGCCGAGGCCCACCAGGCCGCGGTGGATCAGCCAGGCGGTGTTGAACCAGCTCGGACCACGCCAGTACCGTCCGGGCTCGAATGCGGGACCCGTCAGGTCATAGCTCGGCACCATCCGCACCTCGCCGAGCCGGAACCGCGGCCCTCGTGCGGTGGCAAGCAGTTCCGTTGCCACCGGCAACCCGTCGACCAGCAACGGGATCAGGCCCGCGATGGTGTCGGCGGCAACTAATTCGCCGTCGGCCAGGTCCCGCGACCGGAAGATGCCGTCAGCAAATAGTTCCTTCACCATGGCTGCGGTGAGCTCGGCGGCAGCCTGGAGATGCGGAGCCGGGTCGAGTGACAAGACCGCGGCGATCGACGCCAGCGCATGCTCCGAAGCGATCAGTAAGGCGTTGAAGCACGGGTCCTCCAGCGCGAAGGCGAACGGTGTCGCGGCATCGTCATACCGGTGATCCCGGTACGTCGCTGCGAGCTGGACGTAACGCCCGTAGTCCAGATCGGTCGGGCGGTCGGCATCCTTGGCGTGGTCGGTGTCGCGCCGGGTGAAAGACCCAGGCGGGGCCGGGTCGACCCGAGCCAGGGCTGTATCCCAGGCCGGGCTGTTGTCCATCCCGGACTCCCAGGGATGCACGATCGCGACCAGCCCGCGGCCGCCGAGATCCCGGTGTTCGTGGAGATAGGCATGCCAGGCAACGAGCTTCGGGTAGGCCCCGGCGAGGAAGTTCCGGCGTACGGACTCCTGCTCGTCAGCCTGGTGGGTGAGCCAGACGGCGAGCGCATGCACCGGTGGCTGCACGATCCCGGACGTCTCGACGCCGCTGGGCGTGCTCGCCTGCCAGAAGTCGGGACCGGGGAAGTAGGCGTCGCGGGGGACCGAGGGGGAGAAGTTGATGTGCGGGATCCGGCCGTCGGCCCACTGCGATTCGAACAGCGACTCCAGTTCGACCTGCGCCCGCTGCGGTGACAGGTGACGCAGGCCGATCGCGATGAACGCGGAGTCCCAGCTCCACTGGTGTGGGTACAGCGAGTGCGACGGCACGGTCGAGCGCCCGGTCCAGTTGCCGAACAGGACCCGGGCCGCGGCCGAAGAATCAGCCTCCTCGATCGTCATGTGGGCAACTCTGCTCTAGCTCTGGACTAGTTGGAAGAACCTCGTCACGTCGGCGGCGAACAGGTCGGGCACCTCGAGGGCAGCGAAATGGCCGCCTCGCGCGTATTCGGTCCACTGCGCCACCTGGAACGAATGCTCAACGTGTGGCCGGATCGCCAGGGTGATGTCGTGGGGGAGCACCGCCACTCCGAGTGGAGCCGCGCAGACCGGTGGTGTGACCCCGGCCGTCTCCTTGGTCAGGCGAGCGGACGACCCCGCGGTGCCGGTCAACCAATAGAGCGAGATGTTGGTCAGCAAGTGGTCGATCGGGATCTCCGAGGCGGGGTCGGTCCACTCGGTGAACTTCTCCGCGATCCAGGCCAACTGGCCGACGGGAGAGTCGGTCAGCGCGTACGAGATGGTCTGTGGCCGCGTCGCCTGCAACGCCTGGTACGCCGGGCGGTTGGCCACCAACGCCTTGATCCGGTCCAGCCGCCGGGTGTCCTCCTCGTCGAGGTCGAACTCGACCCCCTTCGGCGGAGGCAGCGGCAGGTAGGTGACGTGGACGCCGACCACTTGGTCCGGGGCGACGTCCGCCAGCGCCCGGGCGATCCCCGATCCAAAGTCGCCACCCTGAGCGCCGTACCGGTCGTAGCCGAGGCGGTTCATCAGTTCGGCCCAGGCCCGGGCGACGCGGTGGATGTCCCAGCCCTGTTCGTGGGTCGGGCCGGAGAACCCGAAGCCGGGGATCGACGGGATGACCAGGTGGAAGTTCTCGGCGAGCGGCCGGATCACGCCGACGAACTCGAGGAACGAACCCGGCCAGCCGTGCGTGAGGATCAGCGGCAGCGCCTCGGGGTTGGCCGAGCGGACGTGCACGAAGTGGACCCGCTGCCCGTCGATCTCGGTCGTGTACTGCGGGAGTTCGTTCAGCCGGGCTTCCTGCTTGCGCCAGTCGTACGCCGTACGCCAGTGCTCGGTGAGTTCCTTCATCCACGCGAGCGGGATGCCGTAGTCCCAGCCGGCGTCGGGGAGTTCGTCGGGCCACCGGGTCCTGGCGAGGCGGTCGGCCAGGTCGTCGAGGTCGGCCTGCGGGATGTCGATGGTGAACGGCTCGATCATGGTGATCTCCTTTGTTGGTGTGACCAACGATAACCCATAATCGTTGGTCACACCAACAGAACTTCAGGAGCACAGGTGAGACCTCAGGAGATCGTCCCAGGACAGGCTGCCGCCGGACTGGTACTCGATCACGCGGGTCTCGAAGAAGTTCTTCTCCTTCTTCAGGTCCATCACCTCCGACATCCAGCCGAACGGGTTGCGGGTCTCGCCGAAGATCGGGGCGAGGCCGATCTGCTCCGCCCGGCGGTCGGTGATGAAGTGCATGTACTGCTCGCACAGGTCGGCGGTCAGGCCGAGCATGCCGTTCGGCATCGTCGCGCGGCCGTAGGCGACTTCCAGCTCGCACGCCTCGGTGAGCATCTGGCGCACCTCCGCCTGGAACCGCGCGGTCCACAGGTGCGGGTTCTCCTGCTTGATCTGGTTGATGCAGTCGATGCCGAAGTTCAGGTGGATCGACTCGTCGCGCAGGATGTACTGGTACTGCTCGGCGATCCCGACCATCTTGTTGCGCCGGCCGAGCGACAGGATCTGCGCGAAACCGGTGTAGAACCACATCCCCTCGAAGACCACGTAGAACGCGATCAGGTCGCGCAGGAAGTCGGTGTCCGCCTCCGGGGTGCCCGTCCTGAAGTCGGGATCCTCCAGGTGCTGGGTGTACTTCAGCGCCCAGGCGTCCTTGTCCGCGATGGACGGCACCTCGCGGTACATGTTGAACAGTTCGCCCTCGTCCAGGCCGAGCGAAGTACAGATGTACTGGAAGGTGTGCGTGTGCACGGCTTCCTCGAACGCCTGGCGGAGCAGGTACTGCCGGCACTCGGGGTTGGTGAGCTGCCGGTAGACCGCGAGCACGATGTTGTTCGCGACCAGGGACTCGGCGGTGGCGAAGAAGCCGAGGTTGCGCTTCAGCATCAGCCGCTCGTCCTCGGTCAACCCGTCCCGGGACTTCCAGAGGGAGATGTCGGCCTGCATCGCCACCTCGGTCGGCATCCAGTGGTTGTTGCAGGCGGCCAAGTACTTGTCCCAGGCCCACTGATACTTCAGTGGGAGCAACTGGTTCACGTCCGCGCGGGCGTTGATCATCGCTTTGTCGGCGACCTCGACCCGCGATGCTCCGATGGCGATCTCGCCCAGTCCTGTGGTGGTCACTGGCAGGCCTCGCAGTCAGGGTCGTCGATCGAGCAGACAGCACCGGTGGGTTCCGGCAGGGCCACTGGAGCGGTGGGTTCTGGCAGGGCTACGGGAACAGCGTTGAGCCGGCCGTCGGTTCCTTGCAGCGTGGACTTCTCCACGTGAGTCGCTGACTGGGAACGCAGGTAATAGGTCGTCTTGAGGCCATACCGCCAAGCCGACCGGTAGAGTTCGTCGAGTGCTTTTCCGGACGGCGCGGACATGTAGAGGTTGAGCGACTGGGCCTGGTCGAGCCACTTCTGCCGGCGCGACGCCGCCTTCACCAACCACAGCGGGTCCAGCTCGAAGGCGGTCGCGTAGAGCTCCTGCAGATCGGCCGGCACCCGGTCGATCTGGGACAGGATCCCGTCGTGGTACTTGAGGTCCGACACCATCACCTGGTCCCACAGGCCGCGTGCCTTGAGGTCGGCGACGAGGTAAGGGTTGGCGACGGTGAACTCGCCGGACATGTTCGACTTCACGAACAGGTTCCGGTAGATCGGCTCGATCGACTGGCTGACCCCGCAGATGTTGGAGATCGTCGCGGTCGGCGCGATTGCCAGTACGTTGGAGTTCCGCATCCCATCGCGCTGCACCTTGGTCCGCAGGGCGTCCCAGTCGAGCGTGCGGCCGGTGTCGACGGTGAGGTCGCCGTTGCGCGCCTCGCGGAGCAGTTCGAGCGAGTCGATCGGCAGGATGCCCTGGCTCCACAGCGATCCGTCGTACGTCTGGTAGCTGCCGCGCTCGGCGGCCAGGTCGCTCGACGCCTCGATCGCGTGGTAGCTGATCTGCTCCATCGAGCTGTCGGCGAAGGCGACGGCCGCGTCGGAGGAGTACGGGATGCGCAGCGCGAAGAGCGCGTCGGCGAATCCCATCAGGCCGAGGCCAACCGGGCGGTGCCGCTGGTTCGCGCGCTCGGACTCCGGCGTGGTGTAGAAGTTCACGTCGATCACGTTGTCGAGCATCCGGACGGCCGTCTTCACGGTGTCGCGGAGCAGTTCTGCATCCAGGCCGGTGGCGGTGAGGTGCGCGACCAGGTTGACCGAGCCCAGGTTGCAGACCGCGGTCTCGTCGACGGTGGTGTTCAGGGTGATCTCGGTGCACAGGTTGGACGAGTGGACAACGCCGTCGTGCTGCTGCGGTGAGCGCAGGTTGCACGCGTCCTTGAAGGTGATCCATGGGTGGCCGGTCTCGAAGAGCACGGTCAGCATCCGGCGCCACAGGTCGACGGCCTTGATCCGGCGGAACACCCGGATCTCACCGCGGTCGGCGGCCCGCTCGTAGTTCTCGTACGCCATGGCGAACGCGGCGCCGTACAGGTCGTGCAGGTCTGGGACCTCGTCGGGGGAGAACAGGGTCCAGTCGCCGCCGGCCTCGACCCGCTGCAGGAACAGGTCCGGCACCCAGTTCGCGGTGTTCATGTCGTGCGTCCGGCGGCGCTCATCACCGGTGTTCTTGCGCAGGTCGAGGAACTCTTCGATGTCCACGTGCCAGGTCTCGAGATACGCGCAGACCGCGCCCTTGCGCTTACCGCCGTTGTGGGCCAAGCCGGCGCTTGTCATATACGACTCGTCGACCTCGACCTCGAGATCGTGCACGACCGGCACCATCGATGTAGTACGGATCTCGCGTACGCGCGAGAAGACCATGCCTTCGTGTGCGATCCAGTTGAATTTGTGGATGGGTCTAGCGCCCACGAGCTCGGCGATTCCCGGTATGGCGGGAATACGGATATCAACCACGTGCACAGGCTTCGAGAAGGTGATCTCGGAACCATCCGAGCGCCGGCCGACGTGATGGCCGTCCCGAATACGATACTGCCCCGCGGTGGGCACTCCGAGCCTGAGCAGTTGGTAGCACAAGTCGGCGGCGAGCCTTCGTGACGTCGTCGTGAAGTAGATTTCCTTGCCACGTGATGTACCGCCGTCCGTTTCCAGGAGACCGCGGATGAGCGCACGTGTCTTGGTGGGCGGTAGGTGTGCGAACCGACGTGCGAGGTGCTTGAGGTGTTGTTCGTCGTAGAGGTCCTCGCCGGTAAACGGAAGCGTCGCCTCGCCGCGACCGGCGAAACGTCCCGTGAGCGGGTCTCTTCTGACGCCACGTCCCGCCGCCCAGTGGATCTGTGTGTAGGTGTCACCGCGACCGGTCTCCCAGAAGTGGATTTCGCGAGTGGTGAGGTAGTCGCGGACGAACGACAGATGTGAGTCGCACTGCGGGTTGCCGGATACCCCCCACTGGCTGCCGTTCTTCGACAGATGGCCGTCGCCGAGAAGGATGCCGTACAGGCGCGCATCGTCCTCCGTTAGAGAGTGAACCGGAATGACCTCCTTCGGGACGACCTGCCCGACGTAGTCACCCCTGCTGAGCATGCCGGCCTCGACCCAGGCTGCCTGAACCTTTCCCTTGGTGAGCCACTCGAGCGTGCGCTCATTACCCTGCTCCATCGGCACGCCTTGAATCGCATAGAAAGGATGCCCTGCGGTGACCGTGAGCGGCTCGATCGAGTGCTTCACGTTGAGCTCCACCATCGGGCCATCCTGGTCGTACGTGAATGTCTTCGTGACCTCGCGATAGCGGCCGCTCGCACCGAGCACCAGATCACCCACCTTGATCTCGCGAATCGCCGTTGCGCCGGCTGCGGCGTAGACGAGGGTCTCCGGAGCAAAGCACTGGTTGACTGCGACGGCGGTGTCGTTGGCGATCTTGAGGAACGGCACGACGCCCTGGGACTCGCCGTTGGTGCCGCGGATCTTCGCGCCGATACCGCGGACCGGTGTCCAGTCGTTGCCGAGTCCACCCGAGTACTTCGCGAGCAGCGCGTTGTTGCGGATGCCGCTGAAGATGCCGGCCAGATCGTCGTCGACGGTGGTGAGGAAGCACGACGACAGCTGCGGCCGGGTGGTACCGGAGTTGAACAGTGTCGGCGTGGAGGACATGAACCGGAACGAGCTGAGCAGCTCGTAGAACTCGATCGCTCGGTCCTCGCGGTTCTCCTCCTTCAGCGCGATGCCCATCGCGACGCGGAGGAAGAACGCCTGGGGGAGCTCGAAGCGGACCTTGTCGATGTGCAGCAGGTAGCGGTCGTACAGCGTTTGCAGGCCGAGGAAGGCGAGGTCCAGGTCGCGCTCCGGCTTGATCGCCGCGGCGACCTTGGCGAGGTCGAAGGTGGCGAGCTCAGGGTCGAGCAGCCCTGCCTCGATGCCTGTTTCGAGGTACTTCGGGAAGTAGCCGACGTACGCCGAGGCCATGTCCGCCTGGCTCGCCTGGCGCGGCTCACCGTGCACCCGGCCGAGCGCCTCGCGGCGGATCTGGTCCAGCAGCGGCCTGCTGGCGGCGAAGCTGTACTCCGGCTCGGTTTCGACATACGCACGGGCGGCCATCACCAGGGCGAGCTCGACCTCGTGCTGGGCGATGCCGTCGTAGCAGGAGCCGAGGGTCTCGTTCAGGATCAGCTCGGCATCGACCGAGTCGAGTCCCGCGGCTGCCTCGGCGACGATTAGGCGCAGGCGTTCCACGTCGAGGGGAGCGATGCTGCCGTCGGCGGCGCGGACGGTGATGGCCGGCGGCTGCTTGCTGAGCTCGGCCGCGTTCTCCGGGGTGCGGGCCTTGCTGCGCTCCTCCCGGTAGAGGACATACGCCCGGGCGACCTGGTGCTCGCCGGCGCGCATCAGCGCCAGCTCGACCTGGTCCTGGATGTCCTCGACCTGCACACTGCGCCTTGCGTCGCCGCGGCTGGTCAGGGTCGAGATCACCTTGGCCGTCAGGTCGCTGACCAGGTCGCGGACCCGGTGGCTGCTGCCGGCCTCCGCTCCTTCGACAGCCAAGAAGGCCTTGCTGAGAGCAACGGAGATCTTGGTCGGATCGAAGGCGGTGCTGCTGCCCTCGCGCCGTACGACGGTGAGTTGGGTCGGGGGAGCCGACTGGCCTGCGGTCGGCTGGGAAGGCGAAACGATGGTCACAAGCGCTCTCTCCACGCGAGTCTCTTTGACGACCGGGACCCCGAACGAGCGCACGACGGGACAGGCAGCGGCAGACCTGCGGTGGTTCCAGCCTGGTTCGGCCGGAGCCCGCGGTCTTGCGGATCTGCTCCTGTCGCGCCCTGCGGCCCGCCCTCGAGGCCTCGGACAGCGTGCACCGGCGGCACACGCACCGGCGGCAGGCATTCGGGCTCACGGAGCACATTCCCCGCTTACCGCTGCGGGGCAGCCCCGGATTTCCACCGGATTCCCCTACCACCAGTAGAAGGGACATTAGCTCCACAACCACCACATCTTGTGGCACGACGCGCCGCGTGCCGCACATCTTGTGTGTGAATCACGCGGCTAGGGCGTGGAGGTCTTGGAGGGTCATGATTTCC
Source organism: Kribbella qitaiheensis (assembly GCF_042657745.1). Lineage (GTDB taxonomy): Bacteria > Actinomycetota > Actinomycetes > Propionibacteriales > Kribbellaceae > Kribbella > Kribbella qitaiheensis. The sequence goes on from NZ_JBHSKE010000015.1 coordinate 240,290, forward strand.
GAGCCGTGGTGGATGAGTTCGCGATTGAGGCGGAGGATGACGTGGCCGAAGGGTTCGCCGGCGTCCAGTTCGGTGGCCTGGCTCAGGCCGACGGTCATCACCTGTTGCTCGTCGAGGTCGGCAATGGACTGCTGCCACGCGTCGACCCAGTGGCTGAGCCAGGCGACGGCGTCGCGGGCGTTGCCGTGCAGGGTGATGTCGGCGCGGCCCTGGCGGCTCTCGCCGAAGGTCCACTCCCAGCGCTCGAAGAACGTCTCGGTCAGGTGGGCGATCAGCCAGGCGATCGTGCGCGGTCCTCGGTGGTCAGGCTCGTCCGGCCACTGCGCGACCCACTCGCCGGTTCCGAGTGACCTGAAGCGCCCGGCGTACTGCCGGCGGACGACGGTCAGGGCCTCGCTGCTCGGTCGCCAGAAGTACTCGTCGTCCGTCAAGGCCGCGAGCCGCCCGGACAGCACCATCCAGCTGAAGCCGAGCTGGCCCCGCACCATCGCCATCGCCGATGGTCGCTGCAGGATGTCCCAGTCGAACGGCTCCGGCATCACAGTTCCTCACACTCCCCGTTTGATCAAGCTTCGAACGTATGTTCGAATTGTTCAACGCGAGGGAAGGGAAAGTCAACTGCGACGGTGTGTTGGTGATGGCATCGACGGAACGGGTCTGCTAGGTGGCTCGATCCGGGTATCCGCCGCCGGGCTGGCGAAACGGCGTTCGAGGAGGGTGAAGGCATCGATCAGTTCAGGAGCTTCGTAGACCCGGTTGCGACGGCCGTCCGTGACCTCGCGGAGCACGCCGGCTTCGGTGAGCCGGGCGAGCCCCTGGTTGGCGGCCTGCTGTGACCTGCCGATGAGTTCGGCCGCGGCGGCTAGGGTGAGCACGGGTGCCGCCGGCAGGGTCTCGATCAGCAGGTCGACTGCCGATCCCGCGCGCACTGGGGCGGTCCGTTCGCGCCAGGCTGTCTTGAGTTCGGCCGCGGTGCGTTCGAAGCGAGCCGCCTCGGCCGTGGCATGGCTGCACGCCGTCGCGAACATCAGCAGCCACTCGTTCGCCGCGCCGCGAGCGCGAGGGCTCGTCGCCTTGCCGACGTGCCGGAACGCGGTGAGCGCTTCGACGTACTGCGTGGCGTGGGTGGCGAGTGACAGCGACACCGGCGGGACCGTGCGTTCGACGAGTCCCTCGGCCCGCAGGATCAGGTGGATCAGCGCGCGCCCGGTCCGGCCGTTGCCGTCGGCAAACGGGTGGATGGTCTCGAACTGCGCGTGCGCGATGCCGGTTTTCGCCAGCACAGGCAGGGAAGAGTCCCGCACGAATGCCATCAGGTCCTCGAGCAGTTCGGGCATGAGTTGCGCGGGCGGCGGCACGTAGTACGCCTCGGCGGGGGAGCGGCCGCCGATCCAGTTCTGCAGGAAGCGCACCTCGCCGCCGAACTCCGGATTCGGCGAGTGCGCCATCAGTCGCCGATGCGCCTCGAGCAGATGCTCGACCTCGAGTTTCTCGCCGATCTGCACGGACTCGGTCACCCACGTCATCGCGTCGACCGCGCCGAGCACCTCCTCGGCGGTGACGTCGTGATGGCGCGCGCTGTCCCGCAGAGCCTCGGCCTTCAGGAGCCGGCGCGCGCCGACCACGAGCCCCTCGATCTGCGACGACCCGACTGCCTCGGCCCGCAGCAACAACCGCGCCAAAGCCTCGCTGTTCGTCAGTACCGCGGCCGTCGCGTCGAGCCGGGCGAGATCCCCGGCCGCGTCCTCGAGCGCCGCCAGCACCTCGTCGCTGAGGTCGAACTCCCGCCCGACCAGCCTGTCCGGGAAGTACAACTCATACGACCCGCCCAGCCGCTCGGCCCGGGTGAACCCGTCAGGGTGCCCCGGCCACCTGTGCAACTCCACTCGAGCCATACCTAGGAGTGTCTCTTATTCAAGGTTGGGAGACAAGCTTGAACAAGAGACAGCCTTAGTCCAGGAGAGATGAACCGATCGGAGGGCAGACTCGAACCTGGTCACGAGACTGGGGCGACGAGACTGGAGGCACCGTGCGGCTGGACGCGGAAGCGCTCGAAATGGTGGCGGCGAACGAGGCGGACTGGGATGCGCGGGCGGCGTTGCATGCGGCCAGCCGGTTCTACAGCCAGCCTGCGGAGTACTGGTTCGGCGACTACGAGTGGGAGGATCTCGGTCCGCTCGACGGGCGCGACGTACTGCACCTCCAGTGTCATCTCGGCACCGAGACGATCGCCTTCGCCCGCCGCGGCGCCCGGACCGTCGGGCTCGACCTTTCCTCACGTTCGCTGGAGGAGGCGCGGAAGCTCGCCGGAAACCAGAAGGTCGACATCGAGTACGTCCACGCGAACGTGTACGACGCGGTGGAGGCCCTGGAGGGCAGGCAGTTCGATGCCGTCTACACCGGCAAGGGCGCGCTCTGCTACCTCCCCGACTTCGCCCAGTGGGCCGAAGTCGTCGGCCAACTCGTGAAGCCGGGCGGCTCCCTCTACATCGTCGAGTTCCACCCGCTCCTGAACGCGATGGGCCCGGTCGCCCTGCCCGGCGACACCGACGACCTGATCATCCGCAACGACTACCTGGAAGGCCGTGGCGCGATCGCCCACGACTCCACCGTCACCTACACCGGCGACCAGGTCCCCGGCCGCCAACGCAGCTTCGAGTGGATGCACAGCCTCGGCGAAGTAGTCACCACCCTCGCCAGCAGCGGCTTCCAGATCACCCGCCTCCGCGAGTCCGAAGTACTCCAATGGCCCCGCTTCAACACCATGCAGCAAACCCCCAAGGGCTGGTGGCGCATCCCGGACGAAGCGCCCCGGATCCCCTTGCTCTACGTCCTCCTGGCGACCAGGCGGGAGTGAGCGATCAGTTCAGCCAGATCGGGTTGCTCCAGGCCCGTCCACCGCTGGCATCGACGACGGTCACCCGGATGTAGGCACTCGTCCGGAACATGTCGAGTGGGAGTGAGCATTCGGTGAATGCGTCGCCGGCCCGCACCTCCTTTCCGGGAACGCAGCCGGTGACGAGTACTCGGCTGGCCGGTGAACTGCGAATCGTGATCGTGCCGTCGTCGAGACGGATGTCATGGATCTCAGGTCCGGTGCTGGCGTAGTACTGGCCGTCCTTGAGCGCGGCGAGCAGAGCGTCGGGTTCCAGGGACTCGGCGCGTACCTGCACCCACGCCGCGAAGCCTGGTGGATCCTGGGGCTGAAAGTGGGCGTCGTCGGCTGCATAGACGCCGAGCCGGTGTCCCCGGCCAAGCAGCAAATCACAGAGGTGCCAGCTGTCGCCTCGGTCCTCCCATGCCGACAGAGCGTTGTGAACCTCGACGGCGTGTGCGGCGTCCAGGCTCTCCGCATCGGCGAGAGTGAGCAGGGATGCCGCCGGGTGCGCCATGCCGATGAACGCCCCCGCGGCGCGAGCCCGGCGGGCAAGTTCAGGTCCGGTCTCCGCGGAGTCCGGCGGTGTGAAACCAAACGGCAGCCCGAGCGCGATGATGTGCCACTCCGCCGAGAACTCGGTCCGTGGTGCGTGCAGTTCAGCACCCAGCAGCGTCGTGAACGTGGAGGTCCGCAGCGCCCTGGTGTCGGTCAACGGATACCCGTACTTCGCCCTGAAGTGATCCGTGATGGCCACAAAGTCGTAGCCCGCCTCCTGATAGAGACGGCCGACCTCCTCCGGCGGCAACGCGCCATCCGACCGGTCGGAGTGGGTATGCAGGTTCCCGCGCCAGAACCGCCCTGGCCGGTCGAACGGCAGCTCGAACATGTGTCAGGAGCTCCTCTGGTGCGATGGCAGGCGAGCCTCAGATAGTGGCAGTTGTGAGGAGCTGGTCGCAGAGTTCGACTAGTCGTTGGCGGAGAGGGCGGGCGCGGTCGGCGAAGGAGCGTTGGGCTGCGGCGTACGTGGCTTTGCCAGCCGGGGTCTCGATCTGGACCGGGTCATACCCCAACGATGCGAAGTCGTAAGGGGAGGCGCGCATGTCGAGGGTGCGGATGTCGCGGGCCAGTTCGAAGCAGTCGAGGAGCAGGGAGCTGCGAGTGAAGGGCATCAGTTTGGATGCCCACTTGTAGAGGTCCATGTTGGCGTGGAGGCAGCCGCCTTGCTCCAGCTGAGGTTGGGACTCCCGGGTGGGGGAGAGGACGTTGAGGGGGCGGGCCGGTTGGGTGAAGAAGCGGAAGGCGTCGAAGTGGGAGCAGGCGATCTTGTGGGACTCGACGACCTTGTCGGTGCCGTCGGGGCCCAGTCGAAGCGGCCAGTCGTGGCGGATGTCCTCGGTCCTGTAGACCATCGCCCACTCGTGCAGGCCGAAGCAGCCGAACTGGGGCTGCCGGTCAGCCGTTGCCGCTAGCAACTGCCGGATCCAGCTGATCGAGTCGGTACGGCGCGAGACCTCGGCAAGATCCAGCTGCGCCGCGCCCTCGGAGTACAGGTAGCCGCGTCTTCCCTCGTACTGCGTGGCGCCGAGCAGGCGGATTCCGGGGCCGGGGTGCCAGACGCGGAGGTGATTCGGGCGGGTCGGGTAGTAGGTGAAGAGGAAGTCCTCCACCGGGTGCTTCTCCCGGCGCCGGCGGCGCTCCAGGTGGTCTGCGAGCAGCGCGTCGACCCGGGCGACATGGGCGGCCTGGAGCGGCTCCCATTCGGCGGCCTCGAGGGTGACGACGGAGGTCTGGGCCGAGGCGGGCACGCGACCAGGGCTCACAGGTCCACGGCTCACGGCTCCACGGCTCACAGGTCCAGGGCTCACAGGTCCAGGGCGAAGGCGTACAGGTCGACTCCGGGGCGGGGGGACCAGTCGCGTTCGGGGAGGCGGGTGAAGCCGAGGCGTTCGTAGATCCGGTGTGCCCCGGTCATGGAGGTGGCGCTGGACAGGACGACCCGGTGGTAGCCGAGCTCGCGGGACCGCTCGACGCAGTGCCGGCTCAGCGCAGTACCGAGGCCGAGGCCGCGGGCCTTGGGGGAGACGCCGAGCATCCGGAACTCGCCCTCGCCGGTCTCGGCGATCTCGCCGTAGACCGAGCCCGGCGTACAGAAAGTAACGGTGCCGAGCAGCTCCGTGTCGTCCACCGCGACCCACAGTTCGGCCTTGGCGGCACGGTCGGCGGCGTTGCGCAAGGTCAGTCCGTAGTCGGAGCCCTCGGGGATGAAGCCGTCGCTCGCGTAGGCGTCTGCGGTCAGCTCGCCGACCTCGTCGTACTCGTCGGGCTGGGCCAGGCGGATCGTCGTCGTCACCATGTAACTGTCTCACCCCGGTACGGCGGTAGGCTCGGGGCCGTTCATCCTCTGACCTGAGCAAAGGCCTGAAGTGCGTATCGCCAGATTCTCCGTCGACGACGAGCCGAAGTACGGCGTCGTCGAGACCGACGACCCCGAGGGGCTCGTCGGAACCGTAGCCGTGCTCGACTCGGACCCGCTCTACCGGCCGGTCCAGTTCACCGGCGAGCAGTTGCAACTGGCCGACGTCCGGTTGCTGGCCCCGGTGATCCCGCGCAGCAAGGTGGTCTGTGTCGGGCGCAACTACCAGGCGCACGCGGAGGAGCTCGGCAACGAGGTGCCGAAGGAGCCGCTGATCTTCCTCAAGCCGAACACCTCGGTGGTCGGCCCGCGGGACGGCATCGTCTACCCGGAGCAGACGAACGACCTGCACTTCGAGGGCGAGCTGGCGATCGTGATCGGCCGGATCTGCCGCGACCTGCCCAAGGAACGCGTGAACGAGGTGATCTTCGGGTACACCGTCGCCAACGACGTCACCGCGCGGGACCTGCAGAAGACCGACGGCCAGTGGGCCCGGGCCAAGGGGTACGACACGTTCTGCCCGCTCGGCCCGTGGATCACCACCGAGCTCGACGTCTCCGACGTCCGGGTGACCACCACGCTGAACGGCGAGCCGAAGCAGGACGGCCGGACCTCGCAGTTCATCTTCGACATCCCGGAGGTGCTGGCCTACATCACCTCCTTCACCACGTTGCTGCCCGGCGACGTGGTGCTCACCGGCACCCCCGCGGGTGTCGGCCCGATGCTGCCCGGCGACGAGGTCGCGATCAGCATCGAGGGAATCGGAACTCTGACGAACAAGGTGATCGTGCGTGACTGACAGGCCTGCCCCGACCGACGACGACGTCCTCGGTGGCTTGGAACCCGACCAGGTGCGAGTGCGCTTCCCACCGTCGCCGACCGGTCTGCTGACGGTCGGCAACATCCGCAGCGCCTTGTTCAACTGGGCTTTCGCCCGGCACTACGGCGGCAAGCTGGTGCTCCGGATCGAGGACACCGACACCTCGCGCAACACCCCCGAGGCGCTGCAGTACACGCTCGACTCGCTGCGCTGGCTCGGCCTGAACTGGGACGAGGGCCCGGAGGTCGGCGGCAACTACGGCCCGTACCTGCAGTCCGAGCGGATGGACATCTACGCCGACGTGGTGGCGAAGCTCCTGGCCGCGGGCAAGGCGTACCACTGCTACTGCTCCCAGGAAGAGCTCGAGCAGCGTCGCGAGGCAGCCCGTACCGCGGGCCAGCACAGCGGGTACGACGGTCACTGCCGCACGCTGACCCCTGAGCAGGTGCAGGCCTACCTCGACGAGGGCCGGCGCCCGGTGGTCCGGCTGCGGATGCCCGACCGGCCGATCGTGTTCGACGACCTGGTCCGCGGCGAGATCACCTTCCTGCCGGAGAACCTGGGCGACTACGTGCTCGTCCGGGCCAACGGCTACCCGCTGTACCCGCTGGTGAACCCGGTCGACGACGCGCTGATGGAGATCACCCACGTACTGCGGGGCGAGGACCTGCTGCCGTCGACGCCACGGCAGATCGCGCTCTACGAAGCGCTCGCGGAGATCGGTATCGGCTCCGGCAAGACGCCGCAGTTCGGGCACCTGCCGTTCGTGATGGGCGAGGGCAACAAGAAGCTGTCCAAGCGCGACCCGGGCTCCGGCCTCGGCGAGTACATGGAGCGCGGCTTCCTGCCCGAGGGCCTGCTGAACTACCTGGCGCTGCTCGGCTGGTCGATCGCCGACGACCGCGACGTCTTCACCATGGACGAGATGGTCAAGGCGTTCGACATCCGCAAGGTGAACGCGAACGCGGCCCGGTTCGACCCGAAGAAGTGCGAGGCGATCAACGCGTCGCACATGCGGATGCTGGATCCGTCGGAGTTCGCCGCCCGGGTGGTGCCCTTCCTGGCGCAGGCCGGCTTGCTGCCGGCCGAGCCGTCGGAGGAGCAGCTCGCGGTACTGCACGCGGCGGTGCCGTTGGTGCAGGAGCGGATGAACACGCTGTCGGAGTCGCCGGACATGCTGGGCTTCCTGTTCGTCTCCGACGAGGCGTTCACGATCGACCCGGATGCGGCCGCGAAGGTGCTGACCGGTGACGCCGGCGCGGTGCTGGAGGCGACCTCGAAGGCGCTCTCGGAGCTTGGCGAGTGGAAGACCGAGGCGATCGAGCAGGCGCTGCGCGCGTCCTTGATCGAGGGGCTCGGGCTGAAGCCGAAGAACGCCTTCGGCCCGGTCCGGGTGGCGATCTCCGGCCGCCGGATCTCGCCGCCGCTGTTCGAGTCGCTGGAACTGCTCGGCCGGGAGCGCTCGCTCCGCCGGCTGGAGCAGGCCCGCGCCGCGCTGCCGGCGGACTGACCCGATGTCGTACGACGCGACGCCGCGGCCCGGGTCCACCGTCGACCTCGGGGACCCGGGCCCGCAGCCGTACCACCGGTTGCTGCGGAACCAGGTGACGACGTGGTGGACGGTCATCCTCGGCACGTTCGCCATCCTGGCCGGCTGGATGTTCGCGAGCCTGGTGATCCTCTCGATCCAGATGGGGATCCGGGAGGATCCGGAGGGCACGGTCTCCTGGTTCGGCCTGCTCGCGACCAACCTGTCGCTGATCGTGCTGATCCCGCTGAGCATGCTGGTCGCCCAGAAGCTGAACCGGCAGTCGCCTGGGCTGCTCTCCTCGGTGGTCGGCCGGCTGCGCTGGCGTGCGCTCGCCTGGTTCGGCGTCGCCGCGGTGGCGCTCGAGTTGGTGATGCTGGGCGTCATCGAGATCGGCGGCGTCGACCTGCTGGACGACGGCGGGAGCGGTGTCGCGAAGGACGCGGCGGCCGTGATCGCCGTCACCCTGTTGACGTCCACCTTCCAGGCCGCGGGGGAGGAGTACTTCTTCCGCGGCTATCTGCTGCAGGCCGTCGGCGCGCTGGTGCGGAATTCGCTGGTGGCGGTGCTCGTCACCACCGTGGTCTTCACGATGGCGCACGGGATCTGGCCGTGGGAGAGCCCGGCGTTGTTCCTCGACCGGTTCGCCTTCGGTCTGGTGGCGGCCATGCTGGTGATCCGCACCGGTGGCCTGGAGGCGTCGATCGCGGCGCACGCGGCCAACAACGTGGTCACCTTCATCTTCGCGGCGCTGACCAACAGCGTGGGCGACAGCCTGGGGGCCACGGACGCGCCCTGGTCGCTCGTGGCGGTCGATGTGGTGAAGTTCGTGGCCTTCGGCGTGATCGCGTTGCTGATGGCCCGCAAGATGCACCTGCAGACCACCTGCGACCTGCCGCTGGTGGCGTCGCCGGCGCCTGGGACGGGACCGGGCAGCGGCCCTGGGAAGAGGCTGGTGTGACGGGAGTGACAACGCCCGGGCGGGACCTCGTTTTGGAATCTGACGGCATGCTCGGGTAGGCTCAGCGGGCCAGGTTGTGAGGGCGGAAACGCAAGCACAATCGCAGAGAAATGCCTTGGGGTATGGGGTAATTGGCAGCCCGTCTGATTCTGGTTCAGTTAGTCTAGGTTCGAGTCCTAGTACCCCAGCGAGCGATTGGACCGCACCGATGAAAGTCGGTACAGTTCATCCTCGTTGCCCAGCCCGCAAGGACCGAGCAACAACCCTCTGGCCCCGTTGTGTAGCGGCCTAGCACGCCGCCCTCTCAAGGCGGTAGCGCGGGTTCGAATCCCGTCGGGGCTACCAGAGAACACGAAGGCCCGGACCTCACGGTCCGGGCCTTCGTCTGTTTCCGCTCAACCAGATCTCAGTCCGCCACCACCGCCTTCAGGACATCGACCTTGGCGGCGGACCTGGCCGGTCCGACGGCCGCCAGAACCCCTGCGACCGCGGCCAGCACCACGTAGAGCGCCACCTGCAGGCCGGGGATCGAGATGGCCTTGATGCCCTCGTCCGCGAGTGCCTGCGACAGTGCGAGCCCCAAGCCGATGCCGAGGGCGGCGCCGGCCAGCGCACCGATCAGGGAGATGACCACGGACTCCCAGCGCACCATCGCCCGGACCTGGGCCCGCGTCATGCCGACCGCCCGGAGCAGGCCCAGCTCACGGGTCCGCTCGAAGACCGACAGCACCAGGGTGTTGACGATGCCCAGCAGCGCGATGATGACCGCGAGCAGCAACATCACCGTGACGAAGGTGAGCAGCTTGTCGATGAAACCGCCGGCTTCCTGCTCGAACCCCTTGCGATCGAGCACCTTCGCGTCGGGGTGGTCGGCCAGGGCCGCGGTGATGGCCTTCTGGACGGTCGACCGGTCGGCGCCGGGCAGGAGCGTGACCAGGCCGGAGTTGATCAGCTGCGGGCCGGCCGCGGCGGTCTGAGCGGCGATGCTGATGACGAAGTCGTCGCTGATCCAGCCCTTGCTGTCGTAGATGCCGACGACCTTCATCACGTGCTTGCCGGTCTCGGCGAACTCGGTCCCGATGCTGTCGCCGACCTTCCACCCGTGCGTGGTCGCGGCGGATTGCGCCACCACGATCCCGGTGGTGCCGAGGTCGGACACGGAGCCGGCCGACAACCGCAGGTTCAGCCCTGCCGTCGCGGTGGCCGGGTCGACGGCTGAGTAGCTCGAGTCCGCGCCGTTGAACCGGGCTTGACCCCAGCCGCTGGCGGAGACTTTGTCGACCCCGGACACGCCCTGGACCGCCTTGATCGCCTCCGGGCTGAAGCCCGGGCCCTGCGAACTCGAGGGGGTGACGAACAGGGAGGCGTTGGTCGAATCCCCGATGATGTCGGTGAACGAGGCCTTCAGCGACGAGGCGAACACGCCCATGCTGACGACGAGGGTCAGGCCGACCATCAGCGCGGCGGCCGTGGACGACGTACGGCGGGGATTGCGCATCGCGTTCTGCCTGGCCAGCTCGCCGGGCAGGCCGCGCATCCGCAGCGGTACGCCGATCAGTGACGCCAGCGGACGGGCGGCAGCCGGCAGCAGCATGAGGACACCGACGATGATGGCCAGCAGGCTGGGGCCGAACAGCTTCATACTCAGGTCGGCGTACAAGGTCATGAACAGACCGGTCAGACCGATGACGGTGACGACGGCCCCGCTGATCACCCGCTTCTTCGTCGGGTTGCCGGAGCCTGGCACTGCCTCACGCAGCGCCTCTACCGGCAGCACCTTCGTCGCCCGGTGGGCCGGGACGAGTGCCGCCGCGACGGTGACCACGGTGCCGACCAGCAGGGATACCACGATGGTGCGGGGCTCCACCTGCATCGACGTACTGGGCAGGCTGAAGCCGACCGCGCCCATCAGCAGGTTGAGGCCCTTGGCGACGAGGAGGCCGAGACCGATACCGACGGCCGACGCGACGAGGCCGAGCAGCAGCGCCTCGAGCACCAGGCTCCGGTTCACCTGGCGCCGGGTGGCGCCGATGGCCCGCAGCAGGGCGATCTCCCGGGATCGCTGGGTGATCGTCATGGTGAAGGTGTTCCAGATGATGAACGAGCCGACGAACAAGGCGATACCGGCGAAGATCATGAACATCACGGTGACGACCTTCAGGTCCTTGTTCACCGCGTCCGCGGACTCCTTCACCACGGTCGCACCGGTGACTGCCTCGGCGCCCTCGGGCAGCACCGTGTTGATCTTCTGCGCCAGGTCGGCTGGTGCTACTCCGGGATCGGCGCTGACACTGATCGAGTCGAACAGGCCGGGCGCTCCCAGCACCTGCTGCGCGGTGGCGGAGTCGAAGTACGCCCCCGTGGTACCACCGAGGTTCTTCTCGCCGCCGAAACCGACGGTGCCGACCACGGTGAACTCCTGGGTCGGACCGCGGAACAGCACCTTGATCGTGGAGCCGAGCGCGATGTGGTGTTCCTCGGCACTGGTGGCATCGATCGCCACCTGGTGCGCGCCCGAGGGCGCGGCGCCGGTGAGGAGCTTGACGTCACCTCGCAGCGCGGGATCGGCCGGCAGGCTGTAGCCCATGGTGGGCGCTCCGCCGCTGGTCAGCACGGCCCGGCCGCTGTTGTCGGTCAGCAGCGCGTAGCCGCTCACGGAGCCCTCGGCGGTGCGGACCCCGTCGGCCTGGCGTACCTGGGTGAGGACAGAGGCGGGGATCGGGGCCCGGCTGGTGCTGATGCCTTCGGACTGGCTGTAGGCGGCCTCGGCGCGGACGACCGCGTCGGTGCCGGCGGAAACCTTGCCGAACAGCTGGTCGAAGGCCAGGCGCATGGTGTCGGTCAGGACGAGGGTGCCGGCCAGGAACGCGACCCCGAGTGCGATCGAGGCCACGGTCAAGGCGAGTCGCACCTTGTGCGCGAGCATGCCGCGCAGCGTTGCGGTGAACATGGTTCAGGCTCCTAGATGCTTCATGAAGTCGAGAACGGCGTCGGCCGTCGGCTCGAACATCTCGTCGACGACGTGCCCGTCGGCCAGGAACAGGACCCGGTCGGCGTAGCTGGCGGCGGTCGGGTCGTGAGTGACCATGACGACCGTCTGGCCGAGCTCCTCGACGGCCTTGCGCAGGAAGCCGAGTAGTTCGGTTCCCGAGGCGGAGTCGAGCGCACCGGTGGGCTCGTCCGCGAAGACGATCTGCGGACGCGAGGCGAGCGCACGGGCCGCGGCGACCCGTTGCTGCTGCCCGCCGGACAGTTCGGTCGGACGATGGCTCAGCCGGTCGGCGAGCCCCAGCTTGTCGACGATCGACTTGACCCAGATGTCGTCCGGCTTGCGGCCGGCGATGCGGATCGGCAGGACGATGTTCTCCGCGGCGCTCATCGTGGGCAGCAGGTTGAACGACTGGAAGATGAAGCCGATCTGGTCCCGGCGCAACAGCGTGAGCGCTTTGTCGTTGAGCGAGGTGATCTGGGTGTCCCCGAGGAACACCTCGCCGGACGTCGGCCGGTCGAGGCCGGCGAGCATGTGCAGCAAGGTCGACTTGCCCGAGCCGGACGGCCCCATGATCGCGGTGAACCTGCCGGCGTCGAGGCTGACGCTGACGTCCTTGAGTGCGGCGATGGTCGCGTCGCCGGTGCCGTAGAACTTGCTGACGCCCTCGGCCCGGGCCGCGGCCGTCGCCGGCGCAATGGTGGTGGTGGCAGACATGTGATTCTCCCTGTGCCTGGTTCGCCCCCCGGTCGAGTGGCGTGATCCCAGCAAAGGCGTTCCGGCCGCCTGATCCCATCGGGCTGGGCGCACGCCGTCGGGGCGCTGCCCGTGGGCAATCTGCGGACGATCGTGCGGCTGACCCCACCCCTGGGGTTCGGGCACTCCCATCCCGACGCCGGTGGGCGCAGACTGCAAAGGTGAAGTTGTGGGGGCGACGGCGGACCCGCCGTGAACAACTCGCTGCTCTGCTGGTGTTGGGCGGGCTCGTGGTGTTCGTGGTGCTGGTGTACGTCGTCATCGTTCTCGGCGGTGGTGCCCTCATCGGCCACACGTCGTCGCCGCACGCGGGACTCTCGGTGCTGGCGACTGCGGTGGTGGCCCTGTCCCTCGGGCGGGTGCAGTCACGCCTCGAGGTCGTCATGTCGCGATTGGTGCACGGTGGCTCGCAGTCGCCGTACGAGGTCTTGAGCCGGTTCTCGCCGGCGGTGACCGGTGGCGGCCCGGCGACGGATGACCTGCCGGCCCGGATGGCCGAAGTACTGGCCGCCGGGACGGGTGCCAAGGCAGCGCAGGTGTGGCTGATGGTCGACGGCCGGTTGAGGCTCGCCGCAGCCTGGCCCCCTGACGGAGCGACGGTCCGCGAGTTGCCCGGTCGGCGGCAGTTGTCGGTGCGCCAGGCCGGAGAGTTGCTGGGTGTTCTGGTCGTCCAGGAACACGAGAACGTACCGCTGACGCCGGTCGAGGAACGACTCTTCGCAGGGCTGGCCAACCAGGCCGGGCTGGTACTGCGTGGCGCGCGGTTGCGGGCCGAGCTGGTTCATCGGCTCGCGGAGCTGTCCAGGCTGGCAGCGGAACTGCGAAGGTCAAGGCAACGACTCGTCGACGCGCAGGACGCCGAGCGGAAACGGCTCGAGCGCGACATCCATGACGGCGCTCAGCAGCATCTGGTCGCGCTCGCGGTGAACCTGAGATTGGCACACACCTTGGCCGGACGGTCGCCCGAGCGGGCCGATCGGCTGCTCGGGGAGCAATGCCAGGCGGCCAAAGCGGCCATCGAGGCGATCACCAGCCTGTCGCGGGGCATCTACCCGAACCTGCTCGTCGACGAAGGGCTTGCGGTTGCGCTCCGGACGGCGGTCGCCTGGAGCCCGCTGCCGGCCGAACTGCTCGCGGCTGACATCGGCCGGTACCCGGCGGGCGTCGAGGCCGCCGCGTACTTCTGTGCGCTGGAGGCGCTGCAGAACTCGGCCAAGCACTCCTCGGCGACGGCGATCCGCCTGGGCCTGCGGGGCGGCCCCACAATCCTCGAGGTGACCGTCCAGGACGACGGTGCCGGTTTCGATCTCGGGGCAGCGCATGCAGGCGCAGGTCTGGCCAACATGCGGGACCGGGTCGAGTCGGCAGGCGGAACGCTGACCATCGAGACGACACCCTTGCGCGGCACCCTGGTAGCAGCGCGACTGCCGGGTGCGCGCCGGCCGGGGGACTGACATGTACGCGCGAGTGGCCTGGGTGCTGACCGCGCTCACCGTGCTCATCGCCGGCGCCGATGTCTGGGTCACCTCGGCCTACCGGCCGCTGCTGTCCGAGGAAGCCGTCGCCGTGCACGGTTTCCCGTTCGTCACTGCTGCAGTCGTGGGGTGCTCCGCGATGGGTGCGCTGATCGTGGCACGGTGGGCGCAGCACCCGATCGGCTGGCTGCTCTGCCTGATCGGCTTCCTCTCAGCGATCTCGTTGCTGACCGAGGCTTACAGCGTGTGGGTGGTCACGGCCGACGGGCCGGGGTCGCGGAGCCTCGGCGGAATCTCAGGCTGGATCGCCGCCCTGTTGGGTGGACAGCTTTCCCTGGCTGCGCTGGCGATCCTCTTCCTGGTTGCGCCGGACGGCCGGCTCCTGTCCCGCCGTTGGCGCGCCGCGGCCGTCGTGGCGTTGGTGGGGTACGTCGGTTACGCCGGAAGCCTGCTCACCCTGTCGCCGACCGAGTTCGACATCGACCGGCAGGAGGTCGGGCCGCTCGGCAGTCTGTTGTCCGTGCTGGGTCTGCCGTTCATCGCCGCCGGCCTGGTCGCCGCGATGGTGTCCATGGTCCTCCGGCTGCGTCGTAGCCGGGGAGTGCCGCGGCAGCAGTTGCGGCTGATCGCGCTGTCGGCGGTGTTCATCGCCCTGAGCTTCGTCCACCTGATCGTCGTCCAGCTGTCCAACGGCGGACGGCAGACCTGGATCTCGAGCCTCCCGCTGTTCGTCTCCTACTTCTGTCTACCGCTGCTGTTCGCCGTCGCGGTACTGCGCTACCGGCTGTTCGATCTGGACCTGATCATCAACCGGGCCGTCGTCCTTGCCTTGGGCACCATATTTGCTGGGATCGGCTACACCGCTCTGGTCCTTGCGGTCGCATCCCTGCTCAACACCCAGACGAGTGGATTCTGGCTGTCGCTGCTCGCCACCGCGCTGGTCGCGCTCGCGTTCCAGCCGCTCCGCCAACGGGTCGTCCGATTGGCCAACCGGCTGGCCTACGGGGACAGGGCGTTGCCCTACGAGGCACTCTCCGACTACAGCCGTCGCCTCACGGAGCCGCCGTCACCGAACGCGCTGCTGCCTGCTGTCGCGGAAGCGGCCGGGCGCGCGGTGTCGGCGCGGTCCTCCACTGCGGTTCTGCAGGTTCCCGGCCTGGTCGGAATCTCCGACGTCTGGCCTGGCCCGGCCGACGGAGCACCGGACTCCGACGGAGCACCGGAGTACGAGGTGCCGGTCCGGCAGGGTGGCGACACCCTCGGCAGCATCGGCGTCACGATGCCGAAGGGGCGCGGGCTCCGGCCCGCGGACGAGCAACTGCTGCGTGATCTGGCCGACCAGACGGCGCTGGCATTCCGCAACGCCGCGATGGAGGCCGAGCTGGCGGAGCACGTGGCTGCCCTCGATCGGACCACCGAGGCGCTGGCCGAGTCCCGGCGAAGGATCATCGCGGCCGACGACGCCGCTCGCCGCCGACTGGAGTCCGCGATCTCGCGGGACGTGCTGTCCCATCTCCAGCTCATGCCCGAGCGGTTGAGCCGCCTCAGCGTGGCGAAGTCGGGGAGCACGGCGACGGACGAGCTCGAGCAGCTCGTTGACGAGACGAACGCGGCACTCGAGTCGTTGCGCGTACTGACCCAAGGGCTGTTCCCGACCCAGCTGGCCCGGGCCGGGCTGGCCCGCGCGCTCAGCTCCCATCTGGCGCGGAACGGTCAGGCTGTCACTGTGCACTTCGAGCCGTCGGCTGACCGGCGGTTCCCGGCCAGAGTCGAGGCAGCGGCGTACTTCGCCTGTATCGAGGCGGTGCGCGCCGGCTCCATGGGGGCCCGGATCGACCTCCGGGTCGTGGCAGCGGAGCTGGTCGTGCAGATCCGCGGCCACGCCCGCGACCGGATCGACGTACAGGCGATCGTCGACCGGGTCGAGGCTGCGGGCGGACGGCTGTCGCTCGACGAGGCGGGCCTGCTGTCGGTCAGCATTCCGGTCGATGCCGGCGAGCCCACGCGTCTGTGAGCAGGTCGGGACCGAACGAGGCCTTGGCCAGGTACGACGCAGCTCCACAGCCGGAGAGGTCGAACTCCTCCCGGTCATAGGTCGAGAGCAGTACGACGATCGGCGGATCGGCGTGCCGGGTGATCCGCCGGGTGGCCTCGATGCCGTCGATGCCGGGCAGGTTGACGTCCATGAGCACAAGGCTCGGCCGCAGCCTCGGGACGGCGAGCAGCGCCTCCTCCCCGGACGAGGTGGACGCGACGACGACGAAACCGTCGGTCTCCGACACGACGGTAGCGATCGCCTGGCGGAACGGCTCCTGGTCGTCCACGATCAGAACGCGTACCTCGCCCACGTGCTCACCTCCTGAAGGCCATCGTGGGGGGTCAAGGCATCGTCGCGACATGGTGCTGTCCGCCCGGCCTGGTACGGCTGACCCCCGCCGACGTCAGCGGCCGGCCGGCCCGCCGGTCGCCTCGAGGAAGGCGAGGACGGCCATGACGCGACGGTTCACGTCGGACTCGTCGGCGAGGCCGAGTTTCTGGAAGAGCGAGCTGATGTGTTTCTCGACCGCCCGAGTGCTCATGAACAGGGCTTTGGCCGTCGCCTCGTTGCTCCGGCCGGCGGCGAGTTCCTGGAGCACCTCGCGCTCCCGGTCGGTCAGGCCGGGCAAGGGGGAGCGTGATTCCTGCGCCTTTCGCGCCAGCAGACCCTCGACGACCCTGGAATCGAGGACGGAGCCGCCGCGCGCAACGTCGTACAGGGCTCGCAGCAGCTCGTCACGCTGCGACACCCGTTCCTTCAGCAGATACCCGAGGCCGGCGGCGCCCTCGGACAGCAGGTCGAACGCGTAGTCCTCCTCGACGTACTGCGACAGCACGACGACCCCGATCGACGGGTGGTCGGCCCGGATCCGCTTCGCGGCGTCGATGCCCTCGGTCGTGAAGGTCGGGGGCATCCGGATGTCGGTCAGGACGGCATCCGGCCGGTGCCGGGCCACGGACTCCAGCAACGCCGCCGGATCGGTGACCACGTCGACGAGTTCGATGTCCTCGGCCTCGGTGAGCAGCGCGGAGATGCCTTCACGCACCAGGAAGTTGTCGTCCGCAAAGACAACTCGCAACACCACAGCATTCACTGCGGGCCGAGAGAGGCGCTGATGCCGAACACCATGCCGATCACCCCGCGGACGACCAGCATCTTCCAGCCGACCGCAAACCAGTCCCGTTCCATACCGTCATGGTCATCCCGGCACGGCCGGTAAACAACAGCCCGGCCTACCGTGGTCGTATGGCACTCGCCGTGTGTCTGCTCTTCGACCGGCGATCCGACCGGATCCTGCGGGGTCTGTGGGACCGGCTGGAGGACCTCGGCGTACCAACGCTGAAGTCCCACACCCACGGCCGGCACGTGCCGCACCTGTCGCTGGCCGTACTGCGGGAATGGCAGCACGACGAGGTGCGGAAAGCCGTCGAGTCCCTGCCCGACGACGGTCCCGTCAAGCTCCACTTCGACGCGCTCGGAAGCTTCCGCCGCGGCCGCGCCTGGCTCGTCCCCGCTGTCAGCGCAGACGTATTACAGCGTCAAGAGCGAGCAGTCTCCGCGCTCAACGAGACCGGAGCGGACCTGCACCGGCACTACCAACCCGGCCTCTGGGTCCCGCACTGCACCATCGCTCCACGAGTCCCGCTGGTAGTCCTGCCGATTCTCGCGGCCGCCGTGTACGACGTACTGCCGCTGGAGACGACCGCCGACCATGCGGCCCTGATCGACAGCAGTACGGGTCGGCTGTGGCCGCTGACCCATTTGCCCTGACTACTCGGAAGCGCGGCGGAGGGCTTCGGAGAGGCGCTCGGCGGCGGCCATCACGGCCGGGGCGTGCATCCGGCCGGGCTGGCGGGAGAGGCGTTCGATCGGGCCGGAGACGGAGACCGCGGCGATCACCTTGCCGGAGGGGGAGCGGACCGGCGCGGAGACCGAGGCGACGCCCTGCTCCCGTTCGCCGACCGAGTGCGCCCAGCCGCGGCGCCGTACGCCGGCCAGGGCTGCCGCGTTGAAGGTCGCGTTGTGGAGGCCGCGGTGCATCCGCTCCGGGTCCTCCCAGGCGAGCAGTATCTGCGCTGCCGACCCGGCCGCCATGGTGAGCTGACTGCCGACGGGCACGGTGTCGCGCAGACCGGATGGACGCTCGGCGGCCGCGACGCAGACGCGGTACTCGCCTTGGCGCCGGAAGAGCTGAGCTGACTCGCCGGTGATGTCGCGCAGCCGGGCCAGCACCGGACCGGCGGTAGCCAGCAGCCGGTCCTCACCGGCCGCGGAGGCCAACTCGCTCAGGCGGGGGCCGAGCACGAACCGGCCCTGCATGTCGCGCCCCACCAACCGGTGGTGCTCGAGCGCGACGGCGAGCCGGTGAGCCGTCGGCCGGGCCAGTCCCGTCGCCGCCACGAGTCCGGCCAGGGTCGCCGGCCCGGACTCGAGTGCGGACAGAACGAGAGCTGCTTTGTCGAGAACGCCGACTCCGCTAGAGTTGTCCATGAGACGATATTGCCGTCTCGAATCGTGGAACGCAAGTCGCTGATCGGGCCGATTCCGGCGCAATGTTGGCGAGAGTGAAGCACACCACAAACCCTGACCGGGGCCGGTGGGGCGAGGAAAAGTCTCAAGGAGGAGAAGTCTGATGGGTCGGACGTTGTCGGAAAAGGTCTGGGATGCGCACGTCGTGCGCCATGCCGACGGAGAGCCCGACCTCCTCTACATCGATCTTCACCTGGTGCACGAGGTGACCAGTCCGCAGGCCTTCGACGGCCTCCGGCTGGCCGGCCGGCAGGTGCGTCGCCCCGACCTGACGATCGCCACCGAGGACCACAACGTCCCGACCCTGGATGTGGACAAGCCGATCGCCGACCTGGTGTCGCGGACCCAGGTGGACGCGCTGCGCAAGAACGCCGAGGAGTTCGGCATCCGGATCCACACCCTCGGCGACCCGGACCAGGGCGTCGTGCACGTGATCGGCCCGCAGCTCGGCCTGACCCAGCCCGGGATGACCGTGGTCTGCGGTGACAGCCACACCTCCACGCACGGCGCGTTCGGCGCGATCGCCTTCGGCATCGGCACCAGCGAGGTCGAGCACGTGCTCGCCACCCAGACGCTGATGCAGGCCCGGCCGAAGACGATGGCCGTCACCGTCGACGGAGTACTGCCCGACGGTGTCTCGGCCAAGGACCTGGTGCTGTCGCTGATCGCGCAGGTCGGTACCGGTGGCGGCCAGGGCTACATCGTGGAGTACCGCGGTGAGGCGATCCGCGCGCTGTCGATGGAAGCCCGGATGACGATCTGCAACATGTCGATCGAGTGGGGTGCCAAGGCCGGCATGATCGCGCCGGACGAGACGACCTTCGCGTACCTGAAGGACAAGCCGCACGCGCCGCAGGGCCTCGACTGGGAAGCCGCGGTCGAGTACTGGAAGAGCCTGGCGACCGACGAGGACGCCACCTTCGACCGTGAGGTCGTACTGCGGGCCGAGGACGTCGCGCCGTTCGTCACCTGGGGAACCAACCCGGGCCAGGGCGTGCCGCTGTCCGCGAACGTCCCCTCGCCTGACGACTTCGACAACGAGAACGACAAGATCGCCGCGGCCCGCGCGCTGGAGTACATGGGCCTCACCGCCGGTACGCCGCTGCGCGAGGTGCGCGTCGACACGGTGTTCCTCGGGTCCTGCACCAACGGCCGGATCGAGGACCTGCGCGCGGCCGCCGGAGTACTGGCCGGGCGGAAGGTTGCCGACGGCACCAGGATGCTCGTGGTGCCGGGCTCCGGGCGGGTCCTGCTGCAGGCCGAGGCCGAGGGCCTCGACGTGATCTTCAAGGACGCGGGCGCCGAGTGGCGTGGCGCCGGATGCTCGATGTGCCTGGGGATGAACCCGGACCAGTTGGCCCCGGGGGAGCGCAGCGCGTCGACCTCCAACCGGAACTTCGAAGGCCGCCAGGGCAAGGGTGGCCGCACCCACCTGGTGTCGCCTCTGGTCGCCGCCGCCACCGCCGTCACCGGAACCCTCGCTGCACCGGCCGATCTGCCGCCGGTCGAGGTCGCCGTACCCGAGAACGTCTGAGGACAAAGGAATCATGGAAGCCTTCACCCAGCACATCGGCACCGCGGCCCCACTACGGCGCAGCAACGTCGACACCGACCAGATCATCCCCGCGGTCTACCTCAAGCGGGTCACCCGCACCGGTTTCGAGGACGGCCTGTTCGCTGCCTGGCGCAACGATCCCGCCTTCGTCCTGAACCAGCCGCAGTACGAGGGAGTCTCGGTGCTCGTGGCCGGGCCGGACTTCGGCACCGGGTCGTCGCGTGAGCACGCGGTCTGGGCCCTGCTGGACTACGGGTTCCGGGTGGTCGTGTCGTCGCGGTTCGGCGACATCTTCCGGGGCAACTCCGGCAAGGCCGGACTGCTCGCGGCGCTCGTGGAGCAGGACGTGGTCGAGCAGTTGTGGACCGCGGTCGAGAACGACCCGGGTACCAAGGTCACGGTGGACCTGGAGCACAAGACGATCTCGGCCGGTGACGTCTCGGCGCCCTTCGAGATCGACGACTACACCCGCTACCGGCTGCTGAACGGCCTCGACGACGTCGGCATCACCTTGTCGCACGCCGACGACATCACCTCCTACGAGGCCACCCGCCCGTCCTTCAAACCCGCCACCCTCCCCGCCAAGGCCTGACCTCCAAGCTTTCGCTTGCGTCCGAAGAACCGAGGGTCATAGCCCTCAGTTCTTCGGACGTTGTGCCGTGGGGGCAGCGGCGGCGCAGTACCCGGTGGACGGGTGGGGAAACCTCGGCGTAACGAATCGCACATCAACAGCGATAACTCCAGTGTTATCCTTCTGAAGTTGTCAGAACAAGGCCTGCGAGATCTTGGAGGTGAGGCGCGCGATGACCGGCGAACCCTCCAGACATACCGATCTCGCTCGACCTTGAGGCGCTGAATCCTCTTCCAGGTCAGGTCTTCCCGCGCGGATCGCGTCGGACGACCTGCAGCGCGGTGCGCGACGTACGAGTCGCGGGGGTCGGGCAGATGACGCCCACTTCTTCCGCACCTCGCACTTGGAGGACTCATCATGTCCGACCTTCGCCTGCGCACTCTTCGTGCGTTCAGCCGCACCCCCTCGCTTCGCGCCGCCGCGCGCCGGTACGCCGCTGGGCCGGCCGTTCCGGTCCCGGCCGAGCATCAGCCGTCGCTGACCGCGGGGCCGAAACCCAAGGGCCACAGCGTGGTCGACAGCGCGATCTACTGCGACGGCAACCGGGTCGCGTCGCCGGAGTCGCTGGCCGACACCTATCAGGTGCTGCACGAGTCACCGCAAGGCCTTGCCTGGATCGGCCTGTACCGGCCGGACCGGCGTGAGCTCAACTCGCTGGCGCAGGAGTTCGACCTGCACGAGCTGGCCATCGAGGACGCGATCCAGGCCCACCAGCGGCCGAAGCTCGAGCGGTACGGCGACACCCTGTTCGTGGTCCTGAAGGCCGCGCGCTACCGGGACGCGACCGAGGAGGTCGAGTTCGGCGAGGTGCACCTGTTCGTCGGCCCGGACTTCGTGGTGACGGTCCGGCATGCCGAGGCGCCGAACCTGGCCGCCGTACGCCGCCGGGTGGAACGCGATCCCGAGCTGCTCCGCCGGGGCACCGAGGCGGTGCTCTACGCGATCATGGACAAGGTCGTCGACGGGTACGCGCCGGTGGTCGCCGGGCTCGAGAACGATATCGACGAGATCGAGACCGAGGTGTTCCGCGGCGACCCGAAGGTGTCGCGGCGCATCTACGAACTGTCCCGCGAGGTGATCGAGTTCCAGCGCGCGACCCGGCCGCTGATCGGCATGCTCGACTCGTTGCGGGCCGGCTTCGACAAGTACGGCGTGGACGAGGAGCTGCAGCGCTCCCTGCGCGACGTGGCTGACCACGTCACCCAGGTGGTCGAGCGGGTGGACGCGTTCCGCGAACTGCTGCGCGACATCCTGACGGTGAACGCGACGCTGGTCGCCCAGCAGCAGAACGAGGAGATGAAGAGCCTCACGGTCGCCAGCAACGACCAGAACGAAGAGGTGAAACGGATCTCCGCCTGGGCCGCCATTCTGTTCGCGCCGACGTTGATCGGCACCGTCTACGGGATGAACTTCGACTCGATGCCCGAACTGCACTGGCAGTTCGGCTATCCCTTCGCGATCGGCCTGATGGCGATGGTGTGTGGTGGTCTACACCTGATCTTCAAACGCCGCGGCTGGCTCTGATCCCGTTTGCCCCGAGGGCACTGGTGCCCCGAGTCGGAACCTCGACTTGGGGCACTAGTCTTCGAGGCATCGGGAACTTAGTGTCCTGTGTCGGGTGTTGTTTGGCGCTTGCGGCGCCCAGGCACGCACCTCACGGCACTGGCCAACCATCCACGATGCTCCGCATCGAGGACGCTCGTCCAGCACCGCGATGCACGCACCTGACCACCGCAATCACTCAAACAACACCCGACCCAGGACACTTGGAGGTGTGGACACGATGTGGTTGTTCCTGCGGCGAAAGCTGATCATGTGGGCGGTGCTGGCGATCGCCGTGCCGTTGGTGGAGTGGCTGCTCGGCAAGGTGAGTGAGGCGATCCGGGCGAAGAAGGGCGAGAGCACCCTGACCCGTAGCCTCGACACCGCCCAGTCGGGGATTCGCACTCTGCGCGGTGGCAAGCGCCGCTGAACGGTTCGCCGACCGACGCGGCAACGGCGTGGACTGGATCCTCGATCGGCCCGAATGCCTTGGGTCCGGGGGCTTCTTCGATGGCTTCAACGGGGTCATGATGGTGGTTCGGTGACCCCCGAGCGGGGTGTGAACGGGGTCACCGTTGGTCGCCGGTTCGTTGCTCAGCAGGGAATCGGGAACCCGTTCGGGGCCGAATCGAGGTGTTTTATGGCCCAAATCGCCTAAAACAAGGCCGAATTGCCGCGTTGGTGTTTGTGAACTCACCGATGAGTCCATAACGTTCACGGAAGATCGAGCGCTGTGCTCGACGCCTACGTTCACGGAGGGAAGCAGTGAACAAGAGCCAGTTGGTCGAAGCGCTCGCAGTGCACTTCGACGGAAATCGCCGTTCGGCCCAGCACGCCTTGGAGGCGGTGATCGACACCGTCGAGCGCGAGCTGACCAAGAAGGGCGGCAAGGTCGCCATCACCGGGTTCGGTGCCTTCGAGGCCATCGAGCGCGGTGCCCGGATGGTCCGCAACCCGCGGACCGGCGAGACCAAGCGTGCCAAGAAGACCGTGGTTCCGAAGTTCCGCGCGGGTGCGGAGCTGAAGGCCGTTGTCTCCGGGGCCAAGAAGCTGCCGAAGCTGGTGGTGCCGAAGGCGGCCACCGCCACCAAGGCAGCCGCTCCGGCCAAGAAGGCCGCGCCGGTCAAGGCCGCCGCGACCAAGACCGCCGCCAAGAAGGCGCCGGCCAAGGCCGCTGCCACCAAGACGGTCGCGAAGAAGGCCCCCGCCAAGAAGGCTCCGGCCAAGGCGGTCGCCAAGAAGACCGTGGCCAAGAAGGCTCCGGCCAAGACCGTCGCCAAGAAGGCGCCGGCCAAGAAGGCCCCCGCCAAGAAGGCTCCGGTCAAGCGCGCAGCAGCTCGCTGACCTGAAGCACTGCAGCACCAGCAACACCAGCGAAGGCCGGTCACCCCACCCCAGGGGCGACCGGCCTTCGCCGTGTCAGGAAGCTGTGTCAGGAAGCTGTGTCGGGAAGCCGTGTCAGGAAGTAGGTGTCCGCGGCAACATCAGGTCTATGCCACACAGCCGTATCAGGGCAGGGTGATGAAGTGGATCTCGGTGATCGCGACCGAGGCGCCGGAGCCGGTGGTGGTGATGCGGACCCGCTGCCCGAGCCGGAGCAGCCGGACCGGGGTGTGTGCGACAGCCTCCGCTGTGAAAGGGAGTTCGACGCCGCGGTCGGTCAACACCGTGCCCGAGGCTGTCTCGGCGTCGTACCGGCTCACTGTGGCTTGCATGACGTCACGTTAACCGATGATCAGCAGGCGAGTCCCTCGGAGCCGGTCGCGGCCCCCAGGACAAGCGACATCACGTCGGCCGTGCTCGGTCCGACTCCCAGCTGTACTGCGTGGGCGAGATCTGCCGCCGTGTCGACGTCCCGGCGTACCGACTCGATCCCCGCAAGCTCAATCGGTACTGCGCCCGACGCCTGGTGAGCCAAGGCGGAACCCACCCCGAAGCGCGGGTCCAACGCGATCCCCGGCGCGGCGGCGAGCATCGTAGTACCGGTGCCTGGCAGGTCGATCACGAAGCTTCGGTCCGCAGTGCAGGCAGCCAGGGCGAGGGTCAGCTCGGCCGGCCGGAGTGCGGGTAGGTCTGCAGACAGCGCGACCACGCCGGAGCCGGGGAACTCGGCTGCAGCGACGGCAGCGCCGTGCTCCAGCGCTTCGTTGAGCCCTGCGGCCGGGAGGTCCGGTACGACGCGTGCGCCGACCGCTGTGACGTCCGCCGAGACCACTGGATCATCGGTGACCACCAGGACGGCCCGGACGAGGGGAGACTCCAGTGCTGCCGCAGTAGTGTCGACTGCGAAGGCATGGGCGAGCTCCGGACGGTGCTGCGGGTAGGCGGCAGCAAGCCGGCTCTTCGCGATCGCCGTACGCTTCACCGGGATCACCAGGGTCCAGGGAGCGACCTGTAGGTCTGCCATCAGGCAGGATTCTCCCATGACGTACGGCAGTGACGAGCACCAGGAGGCAGTAGTGAACGGCCAGCGCACAGCCGAGGGGCCCCGGCCGCGTCGGGGTTTCTGGTTCGGCCTGGTGGTGGCCATCGTCAAACCGTTCATGCTGATCTTCACCAAGCAGGACTTCCGGGGCCGCGAGAACGTGCCGCGGACCGGCGGCATGGTGTTCGTCACGAACCACATCTCGCACTTCGACCCGTTCGTGCTCGGCTTCTACATCTGGGAGTGCCGGCGGATCCCGCGACTGCTCGGCAAGGCGTCGTTGTTCAAGCTGCCGATCGTCGGCCGGATCATCACCAGCGCCGGCCAGATCCCCGTGTACCGCGACTCGGCCGAGGCCGCCGACGCCTTCCGGGCCGCCGTCGCCGCCGTGGAGAAGGGTGAGTGCGTCGGCGTCTACCCCGAGGGCACCATCACCCGCGACCCCGAGGGCTGGCCGATGACCGGCAAGACGGGCGCCGCCCGGATCGCCCTGTTGACCGGCTGCCCGGTGATCCCGATCGCGAACTGGGGCGCGCAGGAGGTCTTCGCGTCGTACGGCAGTCTGAGGATCCGGTTGCTGCCCCGCAAGACGATGCGGGTGATCGCCGGCGAGCCGGTCGACCTGAGCGCGTTCGAGGGCCAGCCGATCACCAACCAGCTGTTGCACGAGGCAACCGAGGTGATCATGCACCGGGTCGCCGACGAGCTCGGAGTACTGCGTGCGGAAGCTCCGCCCAAGGAGTTGTTCGACCTGCGCAAGCATCAGGCGATGCAGCAGGCCGAGGCGGATGGGAAGGCCGAGGCGGATGAGAAGAACCGTGCGGCCGGCACCGACTCTGCTGGTGATCGTGAGCGGGCGGCCGGGACTGACGGCGCCGGGAACCGTGAGGATGAGGAGACTCGATGACAAAAGTTGCGGTGTTCGGCGCGGGGTCCTGGGGGACCGCCTTCGCCACGGTGCTCGCCCAGGCCGGTAACCAGGTGTCCGTCTGGGGCCGCCGTGAATCGCTCTGCGAAGTGATCAACACGCGGCACGAGAACCCGGACTACCTGCCCGGCCTGCGACTGCCGGACGCGATCACCGCAACCCACGACCCGGCCGCCGCGGCCGACGGCGCCGAGGCGATCGTGCTCGCGGTGACCAGCCAGTCGCTGCGCGAGAACCTGTCCGACTGGGCCGCGCTGATGCCACCCGCCGCACCGCTGGTGAGCCTGATGAAGGGCGTCGAGCTCGGTACGACGAAACGCATGAGCGAGGTGATCGCCGAGCTCACCGGCGCCGGCCCCGAACGGATCGCCGCCGTCTCCGGCCCCAACCTGGCCCGCGAGATCGCCGAGGGCCAACCTGCCGCCGCGGTGATCGCCTGCGTAGACGAGGGCACCGCCCACCGGCTGCAGAAGCTGTGCCACTCGCCGACGTTCCGCCCGTACACGAACACCGACGTGATCGGCGTCGAGCTCGGTGGCGCCACCAAGAACGTGATCGCACTTGCCGTCGGGATGGCCGTCGGCCTGGGCTTCGGCGACAACGCCC
Organism: Kribbella qitaiheensis; assembly: GCF_042657745.1. Lineage (GTDB taxonomy): Bacteria > Actinomycetota > Actinomycetes > Propionibacteriales > Kribbellaceae > Kribbella > Kribbella qitaiheensis. The sequence goes on from NZ_JBHSKE010000015.1 coordinate 266,364, forward strand.
GGGCCTCGTTGATCACCCGCGGTCTTGCGGAGACGGCGCGGCTCGGCGCAGTACTGGGCGCAGACGAGCACACCTTCTCCGGCCTCGCCGGCCTGGGTGACCTTGTCGCGACTTGCTCGTCCCCGCTGTCCCGGAACCGCACGTTCGGCGAGAAGCTCGGCCAGGGCATGAGCGTCGCCGAGATCGCCGGTGCGACCCGTCAGGTCGCCGAAGGCGTCAAGTCCTGCTCGTCCATCAGCGAACTGGCCCACCACCACGACGTGGAGATGCCCATCGCCGAACACGTCACCAAGGTCGTGGCCGGCGAGATGACCCCCAAGGACATGCTCGTCAGCCTCATCTCCAGATCCGCCAAGTCCGAACGCTGGGGCTGACCCACGCGCGGCCTGCCCGTGAACTCAGAGGCCGAGGGTGTGGTGCAGGACCATGGTGGCGGCGCCTCGGACCGCGGCCTGCCGGCCGGTGCGGGAGGCGACCACCTGGAGCTCGGTTGTGGCCAGGGGCAAGGATCTGGCATAGATCGCTTCGCGGATGCCGGCCAGGAGGCTGTCGCCGGCCTGGGAGAGGGAACCTCCGATGACGATGACGGAGGGGTTCAGCAGACTCACGCAGGCCGCGAGGACGGTGCCGATCTCGCGACCGGCTTGGCGGACGGCCTGGGTCGCGGTGGTGTTGCCGGCCCGGACCAGGTCGACCACGTCCTGGCTGGTCTCCGCCTTCAGTCCTTCGGCTCGTAGGTTGGCCGCGATCGCCGCTGCCGACGCGACCGCCTCGAGGCAGCCCGTGTTGCCGCAGCGGCACAGCTCGGTGTGACCCGGCGCCTGGATGTGCCCGATGTCGCCCGCTGCGCCCTGCGCGCCACGATGCAGCCGGCCACCGCTGATCACCCCGGCACCGATGCCCGTGGCAACTTTGACGAAGAGCAGATGCTCGACCTCGGAGTACTGCGTGGCGTGCTCGCCGAGCGCCATCATGTTCACGTCGTTGTCGACCAGCACCGGCCCGGGGAACTCCGCCGACAGGTGACCGACGACGTCGTACGAGTCCCAGCCCGGCATGATCGGTGGGTGGTTGGGGCGTCCGGTCGAATGTTCGACCGGGCCGGGGAGCCCGACTCCTGTGCCGGCGAGTTTCGTCGTCGTGCTGCCGGTCGCGGCGAGCAATGAGCGGCCGTGCTCGGCGATCGCGCCGAGCACGATCTCCGGGCCGTCGGCGATGTTCTGCGGGACCGTGATGCTGTCGAGGATCTGCCCGGTCAGGTCGGCGAGCGCGACCGACAGATGGGTCGCGCCGACATCCGCGGCGAGCACCAACCTCGCCGCCGGGTTGAACCTGAACCGCGCCGGGGGCCGCCCGCCCGTCGACGCCGCCTCGCCGTACGGCTGGACGAACTCCATTGCGACAAGAGTTTCCAGCCGCCCGGTGACCGTCGATCTGGCCAGCCCGGTGAGGTCCATCAACTCGGTCCGCGTCCGCGGTTGGCCGTCGAGGAGCAGACGCAGTACAGGGCCCGCGTCCGCGGCCGTAGTACTGAGATCTTCTGCCACGAGACTTCCGCCGATCGGTGCTGGACTTTTGTTTGACAGGAATCGGAAGTGTGGCATAGCGTCCCGGTCATGTCCACCACAGCGCGCAAGCTCAGAGTCGGGATCGTCGGTGGCGGCTTCATGGGCCGCGTGCACGGCCGGTCTGCCCTGGTCGCCGGCGCGCAGGTCGTCGGCGCCGTCGGCTCGAGTCCGGATCGCGCGGAGGCCGCCGCGGCGGCGACCGGCGCCGAGCGTGGATTCGCCACCTTGGAAGAGTTGCTCGCCGCAGACCTCGATCTGGTCCACGTCTGTACTCCGAACAACACGCATCTGCCGGTGACCTTGCAAGCGCTCGAAGCGGGCAAGCACGTCATCTGCGAGAAGCCGCTGGCGACCTCTGCCAAGGACGCGATCGGGTTGCACGCGGCCGCGCAGGAAGCCGGGCGGGTGGCGACGGTGCCGTTCGTCTATCGCTACCACCCGATGGTCCGGGAGTTGCGGACCAGGATCGCGGAGGGCGAGGCCGGCCAGATCACCAGCCTGCACGGCAGCTACCTGCAGGATTGGCTCGCGGGTGAGAACGACCAGAACTGGCGCGTCGACGACGTGGCCGGGGGACCGTCCCGGACCTTCGCGGACATCGGCTCGCACTGGTGCGACCTGACCGAGTTCGTCACCGGTGACCGGATCGCCGACGTCAGCGCGCAGACCCGCACCGTGCGCGCGACCCGCGGCGGCGTCGAGGTGCGGACCGAGGATCTCGCCACCGCCCAGTTCCGTACCGCGGCCGGCGTCGTCGGCACGGTGGTCGTGAGCCAGGTCGCCGCCGGGCGGAAGAACCGCCTTTATCTGGAGGTCTCCGGGACCGAGTCGAGCTTCGGCTTCGACCAGGAAGACCCGGACCGCCTCTGGGTCGGCCGGCGCGCGGCGAACCTGCTGCTGACGCGCGACCCGGAGACGCTGAGCCCGCCTGCCGCCCGGGTGAACCGGCTGCCGGCCGGTCACGCCCAGGGATACCAGGACGCGTTCGACTCGTTCGTTGCCGATACCTATGCGGCCGCGCTGGACGGCGATCATCCGGACGGACTGCCGGACTTCGCCGCAGGTGCCCGTTCTGCCCAGCTCGTAGACGCCGTCCTGCGGTCCGCCGCAGCGGATGGTGCCTGGACCACTGTCGAGAACTGAACCCCGAGGAGTCTGCGCATGCCACGCCCGATCACCCTGTTCACCGGCCAGTGGGCCGACCTGCCGTTCGAAGAGGTCTGCAGCCTGGCGTCATCCTGGGGCTACGACGGCGTCGAGATCGCCTGCTCGGGCGACCACTTCGACGTCCAGCAGGCCATCGACGACGACACCTACATCGCCGGCCGCAAGGAGATCCTCGAGCGGCACGGCCTGCAGGTCTTCGCGATCTCGAACCACCTGGTCGGCCAGGCGGTCTGCGACAACCCGATCGACTTCCGGCACCAGGCGATCGTGCCGTCCCGCGTCTGGGGCGACGGCGACGCCGAGGGTGTTCGGCAGCGCGCCGCCGAGGACCTGAAGAACACCGCCCGCGCCGCGGCGAAGCTCGGGGTCGACACGGTGATCGGCTTCACCGGCTCCTCGATCTGGCAGTACGTCGCGATGTTCCCGCCGGTGCCGGCCGAGCGGATCGAGGCGGGATACCAGGACTTCGCCGACCGGTGGAACCCGATCCTCGACGTGTTCGACGAGGTCGGCGTGCGGTTCGCGCACGAGGTGCACCCGTCGGAGATCGCGTACGACTACTGGACCACCACCCTCACCCTCGAGGCGATCGGTCACCGCGAGGCGTTCGGGCTGAACTGGGACCCGAGCCACATGGTCTGGCAGGACATCGACCCGGTCGCCTTCCTGTGGGACTTCAAGGACCGGATCTACCATGTCGACTGCAAGGACACCCGGATGCGGGTCGGCGGCGGCCGCAACGGCCGGCTCGGCTCCCACCTGCCGTGGGGCGACCCGCGGCGCGGCTGGGACTTCTACTCGACCGGCCACGGTGACGTGAACTGGGAGGACTGCTTCCGCGTCCTGAACGCGATCGGCTACGACGGGCCGATCTCGGTCGAGTGGGAGGACGCCGGCATGGAACGCAAGGTCGGCGCCGCCGAAGCAGTCGACGTCATCCGCAAACTGGCCTTCGACAAGCCGGAAGCCTCCTTCGACGCCGCCTTCGCCACCGACAAGTAACCCCACGCACCAGTGCCGCCAACGAACTCGTCCGTCCCGGCCTCCCGCCGGCCGGACGAGTTCGTCATTCCCAGCGGCCCTCGGGCTCCCCAGATCCGCGGTGAGGGGCTAGGGGCAAAGCCGGTTAGTTAGGTGGTTTGGTGCGTTGTCAAGGCGGTGGGTTGTGGATGTCGATGCTGATGGTGGCTTGGTAGGTGGTGCGGTTGATGTTGGGTCCTTTGGCGGGGTATCTGGACATGGCTCGTTTGACGGCGCGGGGGCCGAGGCGGGTTCGGCGGGTGGGGAGGAGGTTGGCCAGGACGAGTCGGCCGATCTGGCCGACGAGGTCGATGACGGTGTCGGCGATGACGCCGGTGGCTTGGACGACTTGGTCGCGGGCGGCGTTGAGGGCGGTGGTGAAGCTGGCTCGGTCGGGGTCGGTGCCGGGGCGGGTGTCGGTGGCATCGGTCATGGCTTGGCGCAGGAGCTGGTAGGTGACCAGCAGGGCGTAGACCTCTTGGGTGATGCCGGTCGGGGTGCGGGCGCGCAGGACGTGTCCGCCGAGGATGGTGGATTTGATTTCCAGGTAGGCGGTCTCGATTTCCCAGCGTTGGTGGTAGAGCGTGACCAGGTCGAACGCCGGGTAGGTGTGCGGGTCGAGCAGGGTGGTGATGAGCCGGTAGGTGCCGGTGCGGGTGCCGTTCGAGGTGGCGATGGTGATCTCGGCCTCGATCACGCGGATCGCAGTGCCGTTCCACATCGACTGGTAGGACCCGTCGCGGTGGCGGTGCAGGGTGGGGAGTTTGCGGTTGGCTTTGCAGCGGATCAGTAGGTGGGCGCCGGTGGTGGTGATCGCGGTGATGATGGTCTGGGCGGCGAAGCCCCGGTCGGCCAGCACGATCATCCCGGTCCTCAGGCAGCGGGCCAGCAGCGGTGGAGCGTAAGTGGTTTCCCCGATCAGGGCCGAGCCGAACGTCGCGTCGAGGATGGTGCGGGTGCCGCAGCAGACCACGGCCAGGAGCCGGAGCAGCGGGTACCCCGAGCCGCCGTTGCCGCCGGCCTGTTTGGTGAACACGCCCAGATTGGCGGCGGTGTCGGGCACCGTCATCGTGGTGCCGTCGATCGCGGTGACCAGCAGCCCTCGCCACCGCACCCCACCCGTGGCGGTCGTCGCGGCCGGGCCACGGACCAGGTCGAACAAGGCTTTCAAGGGTGTGGCACCGAGCCGCTGCCGGGCCTGGGTCAACGCCGCCGCGGTCGGCGCGGCCACGGCCAGGCCGTGCAGGCCGGCCACCAGCCGGTGCCACACCTGGCCATAGCCGCGATCGGTGAACAGGCACCCGGCCAGGACCAGATAGACCACGACCCGAGCCGGTAGATCGCGCACCCTGGCCTGGGTCCTGCGAGTCTCGGCGAGGACCTCATCGACCATCTCGAACGGGATGAACCGGGTCAACTCGCCCAGATGACCCGGCGCGAACGCACCCTCGGCCACCCTGATCGTGCGAGTACCTGGGCCACCGCCAACAACCACCAGCAACCCCTCACCTCCCCCACCTGGCGAGAGCACTATCTAGAAGCCACCGGCCCCGACAACTCCCCCTGGCTGATCGAGCTCCAACTAGAACTCCCCTAGCCCCAAAGCCGGTTAGTTAGGCGGGTTGGGGTGCTGTCAAGGGCGTGTTGAACATGGAGCAGCGGAGCTCCTTGGGTAGACAGGTTTGTCCTCGCGAGACAACCAGCTACCGGAGGGGCTCCGCTGTCTGATCAGTCTGCTAGGGCTTGGTAGGCGGTGGAGATTGTTGCCATGGGGCCCTGGTGGACGGTTGAGGCTACTTGGGTGGATGGGAGCGTGTGAGGTTCTAGGCCGGGCACTGAGCCGTTGGGGACGGTGTAGCCGGCGGTGATGTGGACTTCAGGGGTGTCGGGGTCGGGGACGTAGTGGGCGATCGGGGTGGTTCGGTCGGCGCCGGCGGCATCCATGTGGTCGATGACTTGACCGAACAGGGACTGGACGACGGCGCCGGTGCTCTGACGGCTGGCGTCCGGGGCGGTTGCCGTGAGGCCGGCGATGGTGAAGGCGTCGCTCTGCTTGGTGGTGATCTGGGCGTTCACGTGGTTCTCCTGCTCGATCAGTCGGAGTCTCGCGGTCACCCGGTCCAGGACGTGCAGGTCGTGGCGGACCTGACGTTCGAGCTCGGCCCGGCGGAGGCGCAGCATGCCTTGCATCTGCGCGGAGTCCACGCCTTCAATTAGCAGTACGCCGACCTCCTCCAGGCTGAAGCCGAGTCCCTTGAGTGCGACCAGGCGATTGAGCACGGGAAGCTGCGCGACATCGTACGAGCGGCGGCCGGTGTGGGGGTCGACGTGGGCGGGGCTGAGGAGCCCGATGGCGTCGTAGTGCCGCAATCTGCGCGTCGACACACCACCGAGGCGAGCGAATTCTCCGATGTTGATCATGACCCCTTCACTCTCCGGCTTCACACAGTGTCAACTGCAACCCCTGGAAATCTCAGGAGGCCGCCGAGTGATGTCGAAAGGCGACGAGTGGGTTCGTACCAAGGGTGAAGGGTTCCCTAGGTGAGGAGTACGGCGATGTCGCAGGTTCTGGTGGACGGTTTGGGCTACGGGGAGTCGGCGCGCTGGCATGACGGGAGGTTGTGGCTGGCGAACTGGGGGGCCGGCGAGGTGCTCGCGGTCGGTCTCGACGGTGCGCGTGAGGTGATGGCGACCGTGCCGCCCGAGACCATCCCGTTCTCGATCGACTGGTCGGCCGACGGGACGTTGCTGGTGATCGCGGGTTCGAGGTTGCTGCGGCAGGAGGACGACGGGTCGCTCGGTACGGCGGCCGACCTGAGCGGGATCGCGGAACTGTTCAACGAGATCGTGGTCGACCCGCGCGGCAACACCTATCTGAACGGCGGCAGCCTGGACTTCAGCAAGCCCGGGGTGATCGCTGTCGTGGCGCCGGACGGATCCGCCCGGGAGGTTGCTGACGGCATCGAGTTCGGGAACGGGATGGCGGTGACGGCGGACGGGTCGACGCTGATCGTCGCGGAGTCGTTCGCGTGCCGGTTGACCGCGTTCGACCTCGGATCCGACGGCGGGCTGTCGAACCGGCGGGTCTGGGCCGACCTCGGGGACGGGCATCCGGACGGGATCTGCCTCGATGCCGAAGGCGCCGTCTGGTACGCCGATGTGCCGAACCAGCGCTGTGTTCGAGTCAGCGAAGGTGGTGAGGTCCTCCAGACGGTCGACCTCGACCGCGGCGCCTTCTCCTGCATGCTCGGAGGACCTGACGGCGACACTCTGTTCATCCTTGCGGCCCAGTGGAACGGCTTCGAGAACATGCGGCTCACCGACCGCACCGGCAAACTCCTCACCACCCAGGTCCAAACTCCCCACGCCGGCCACCCCTAGCCACCATCAGTTCGGTGGAGCTACCTGGGTTCGCGGGCGCAGTACCGGGGCTAGGACTGCTATGCCGCAGGTCAGGAGAGTGACGACCATGAAGGAGACGGTGAGGTTGGTCGCTTGGGCAATGCCGCCGATGACGGAGGGGGCGATCAGGCCTGACGTGTAGGTGACGGTGGCGACGCCGGCGATGGCCTGACTCGGGTTGGGGCCGGCGTGGCCTGCGGCGGCGAAGGCGAGGGGGACGACAACGGCGACGCCGAGACCGAGCAGGCCGAAGCCCGCCATCGCGACCAGCGGATGCTGCGCGAGCACGACCAGGAGTCCACCCGAGGCGGCAACGACTCCGCTCACCCGAACCGTGCGAACGGCTCCCCATCGATCCACCACGGCGTCTCCGACGAGCCGGGCGACGGCCATCGTCAGCGCGAAGCCGGTAGTCGCGGCGGCGGCGACGCCGGCCGAAGTGGTGAGCACGTCCTGGAGATACACCGCCGACCAGTCCAGGCTCGCGCCCTCGGCGAAGACCGCGCAGAAGCCGACCGCACCGATCAGCCACGCCGACTTCGGCGGCAACGCGAATCGTGGCGGTGCCTCCACATCGTCCGCCGGGTACAGATCGAGCACGTAGTGGCAGGCGCCCACGCCGATCAGGGTGAGTACGACGGCCGCGACCACGTGGTGAACCTGGGCACTGACGTCCAGATGCGCGGCGATCGTGCCGACACCCGCGCCGATCAGAGCGCCCACGCTCCACAGTCCGTGCAGCCCGGACATGATCGACCGCTCCATCCGCCGCTCGATCTCGACGCCGAGCGCGTTCATCGCGACATCGGCCATCCCGGCAGCGGCGCCGTAGACGAACAACGCGGCACACAACAGCGGCAGGTTCGGGGCGAAGGACGGCAGGATCAGGCACATCGTCCACAGCGCGATCAGCCCGCGGAGGGCGTTCCGACTGCCGAAGCGGTGGCTGATCCGCGCGGCCAGCGGCATCGCGAGCGACGCCCCGATCGCGGGGAACGCGAGCGCGACACCGAGCTGGCCCGGACTCGCCGAGGCGTGGTCCTGGATCCACGGCACCCGGGTCGCGAACGACCCCGTCACCGCTCCGTGCACGCAGAACACCACACCCACGGCGTACCGCGACCGTCGCACCTCGTCGACCACGAATCCAACCCCTCAACACGTCCGGATGCCCACGGGAGTCCACCATTCAAACATCGACTTTGTTTGAACGATCACCGAGATGTTAACTTTCCCCAGTGAAGAGTACGGAACGGCAGCGGGTCATCGTCGAGCGATTAAAGGCTGTACCCCGGGTCGGCGTGGCTGAGCTGGTGGCGGCGACCGGCGCCTCGGACATGACCATTCGCCGCGACCTCGACTACCTCGCCGCGCAGGGCGTGCTGAAGCGAATCCACGGTGGTGCGGTGCCGGCGATGCCGACCGGGATCGAGCCGCCGTTCGCGGCGCGTGCGACTGCCGCGCTCGGCCCGAAGCAGGCGATCGCGAAGGCGGCCGTCGAGCACCTCCGGGACGGCGACACGATCGTGTTGGACAGCGGCACCACGGCCCTGGAGGTCGCCCGGCTGCTGCACAACCGCACGGTGACGGTGATGCCACTCTCGCTGCACGTCGCGCAGGAACTCGTCGATGCTCCCGGAGTCCGGCTGCTGATGCCGGGCGGTGAACCGCGGCCGGGGGAGTTGGCGATGGTCGGTCCGCTGACATTGGCGTCGTTGCGCGCGCTGCGGTTCGACGTCGCCGTACTGAGCCCGTGCGCGTTCAGCATCGAGGCCGGGATGACCGCGTTCGACCTGGGCGATGCCGAGGTGAAGCAGCAGGCTCTCGCCGTGTCGACCCGCGCGATCGTGCTGGCCGACGGTGCCAAGTGGGACCGTGCCGCGCTCGCGTACATCTGCCCGGCCGATCGGCCCGACCTGATCATCACCGACTCGACCGCTCCCGAAGACACCCGCGCCGTGCTCGCGCAGCGCGGAGTACTGATTCAGGTCGCAGACCAGCCCATCTCCGATCAGCCAGTTGCAGCGCGACCGGTACTGGAAGGCAGCTCTTGAGCATCGACATCGCCGCGCCGCCGCGGGCCGCGCGCGTCGCGACCTGGACGTACTTCGGGCTCAACGGCTTCGCCGTCGGCATGTGGGTGGTGCACATCCCGAACGTCGAACGTGCGACCGGGATCTCGCACAGCACGCTGGGTCTCCTGCTGCTGATCCTGGGCGGCGCGGCGTTTCTCGGCATGCAGGTCGCCGGTCCGCTCGCGGACCGCGTCGGCCAGCGTCGCCTCGTCCCCGCGGCCGGCGTACTCCTCGGACTCTCGCTGTTCGGTCCAGGGCTCGCGCAGAACTGGTGGACACTCGGCCTCGCGTTGTTCGTGTTCGGCTTCGGCAATGGCTCCCTCGACGTGGGCATGAACTCGCACGCGGTGGTCGTCGAACGCGCCTACCCGCGACCGATCATGGCCGCCTTCCACGCGATGTGGTCGATCGGCGGCGCGTTCGCAGCCCTGATCGGCGCCGCGACCCTGAAGGCGGGAGTCCCGACCGCCGCCTCCCTGAGCGCTTGCGGCGCCCTGTGCATCGCGGTCTCGCTCTACATGAGCCGCTACCTGATCGAGGCCGCCGCGCCCGTCGAACACGGGGCAGCGGACGCACCACGACCGACCGCGCCTCCCTCGAAGAAGCTGGTCTGGCAACTCGGCGGCCTGGCCTTCGGCCTAATGCTCGCCGAAGGAGTCGCCAACGACTGGGCGGCCTTGCAGTTCAGGGACGTCCTCGGCACCTCGACCAGTACTGCGGCCTACGCGTACGGCGCGTTCGCGGTGGCGATGACCGTCGGGCGGTTCGCCACGGACCGGGTGGCGGCGGTGATCGGCCCAGCGGCGATCGTCCGCTACGGAGCCGCGCTGGCCGCGATCGGCCTGACCACGGTCATCGTGGTCCCGTGGGTGCCGGTCGCACTCGTCGGCTGGGCGCTCTTCGGCCTTGGGCTCTCCGGCGGTGTGCCGCAACTCTTCACTGCGGCGGGCAACCTGGACACGAAGGCGTCCGGCGCGCTGATGGCCAAGGTCGTCGGCCTCGGGTACGTCGGCCTGCTCGCGGGACCGGCCTTGATCGGCGGCCTCACCCACTGGATGCCGCTCAACGTCGCTTTCGCGCTGCCGGTCATCCTCTGCGTTCTGACCGTCATCGCAGCACCAGTGCTCAGGTCGCGTTCACGTCAGCCAATCGAACCCGCCAACCGATAGGCCTCCGCGGCGGACGCCGACTCGAGGATCCCCGCGTCCACGCAGATGCGGGCCAGCTTGACCATCGGCCAGGGGATCAGATCGCTCGGTTCCGCGACTACCTCGGGTTTGTAGCGGACCAACCAGATGGCCGGGAGCAACGAACCCCAGACGCCGTCCATCCCATCAGCCGGCCCGGTCGACACCGGCCAGCGAGACGACAGCAGGTCCGGCAGCAATCCCGGAACCCCGGCGGTGGCGTCCCACAACGGATCGGCACCCGCAAAGACGATCCGCCCGATCCCGGCCAGCCGCGAAGCGCTCAGGCAGAACAAGCAGGGCTGGAGCGTGGTGTGCAGCGTCCAGTCGCTGTAGTCCCCGGCCCGCAACTGGCCCAGTACGTCGACCTCGGCGTGCGCGATCGTCGTACCGAAGAGGTGGCCGGCAGGCGCGGATTCCTCAGCGGCTCGGTTGCGGCCCTCCACGACGACCTCGCCCGCGGCGTCGAGCAGGACGGCGCCGACCGGGTAACTGCCGGCTTGCAGGGAGTCCCAGGCCAGCTCGAACGGCCGGCGCCAGCTCCTGTCCATCAGGCTTTGAGTGCTTGTTCGAGGTCTGCCCAGAGGTCGTCCGGGTGCTCGATGCCGATGGAAAGCCGGATCAGGTCCTCGGGAATGGTCGGTACCTCGGCCGGCCAGCGGCGGCGGCGCTCCAGCATCGACTCGACGCCGCCGAGGCTGGTCGCGTGCACCCAGAGCGCGGTGCTCTCGCAGACTCGCTGGGCGCCCTCCGCGTCGCCGCCGAGTTCGATCGCCAGGATCGCGCCGAAGCCGGACATCTGGGCCGCCGCCCGCTCGTGGCCCGGGTCGTCCGGCAGGCCGGGGTAGCGGACGCGGCTCACTCGCGGGTGGGCGAGCAGTCGTTCGGCCAAGAAGGCGGCGTTGGACTGGGCGCGGTCGAGCCGCAGCGCCAGCGTCCGCAGACCGCGCAGTGCGAGCCAGGCCTCCATCGGTCCCGGGATCGCGCCCAGGCTCCGGCGACGGGCTTCGAGCGAGGTCCACAGGTTGTCGTCGGCCGTGACGATGGCTCCGAGCACCACGTCCGAGTGCCCGGCGATGAACTTGGTTGCCGAGTGCATCACGACGTCCGCGCCGAGTTTCAGGGGCTGCTGCAGCAACGGCGTCGCGAAGGTGTTGTCGACGATCACCAGGGCACCCGCGGCCCGACCGGCTGCCGACAGGGCCGGCACGTCGGCGACCTCCATGGCCGGGTTGGTCGGCGACTCGATCCACAACATGTCGGCGCCGACAACCGCCGCTGAAACTGCCGCAGTGTCCGCGACATCTACCCGATCCACCGTCAGCCGTCCGGTCGACGCTTGCTGGTCGAGCAGACCCAGTACGCCGCTGTACGCGTGCTGGGGCGCGACCACGCGGCCACCGACCGGTACGAGATCGAACAGGGTCGCAGCGGCGGCCATGCCGGACGCGAAGGTCAGGCCGCGGCCGCCTTCGAGCTCACCGAGGGTCGTCTCGAGCGCTGCCCACGCGTCGTTGTCGAAACGTCCGTAGCCGCGGTTCCCGCCCGCGATGTAGGTCGAGCTGAAGACGGGGGACTCACCGAGCGGAGCGTCCGGTACGCGGGCCGGACGGCCGGCATGCACGACGACAGTGGAGGGATCCATGCCGCGATTCTCCCAAGCGCCGGCTATTGCGAGGTCGGGAGGGGGATGCCGCCGCCACGGAGCAGGCCCATCGCCTCGTGGGCGAGGTCTTTCACCTGGGTGCCGTCCGGGTTGTCCACCCAGGTCTGCACGACGATCTCGATGATGTTCATCGTGGTCCCGGCCGCGAGGGCCGCGGTGAACTGGGCCGAGTCCCCGACGAGCCGCGCCGCCAGTTCGACCGTGAGCTCGTTCCGCCAGCGCCAGATCACCTCGGCCAGGTGCGCGCTCAGCGACGGCGTCTGCCCGGCCAGGTCGTACACGGTCCGGACCCGGTCCGGGTTGCTCTCCATCTGATCCAGCACGCGCTCGATCACGCTCTGCAGCGCGTCCGGCAGGTTGGTGTCCGCCGGCTGCTCCCGGAACCAGTCCAGTGCGCCGAACAGACTGTCCTCGACGAACTCCAGGACCAACCGCTCCTTGGTCGGGAAGTACCGGTACAGCGTGCTCGGCCCGACCTCGGCGGCCGCGGCGATCTGCTCGACCGTCGTCTGGCCGAACCCGTGGTCGGTGAACAGCTCGAACGCCTTGTCCGAGATCAGCCGCCGGGTCCGTTCCCGCTTCAGCTCGCGAAGCCCCATGCCCTACCCCAATGCCACCGCGCCGACTGGTCCTGCGTTCGGGCAGCGTACACGCCACCCGACGCGCCGGAGTCTCCGGCGGGAACGGGTGTAACTGACAGAGATCTGAAGAGGTCTTAACTGAACCCTGGTCAAAGCCGGACTGAAGTGACGCTATCGTCGAGCCGGTGAGTGAGTACTCGAGGGAAGAAAAAAGCAAGCCCCGCGTCGCCGTGGTTTTCGGCGGCCGGTCGAGCGAGCATGCCATCTCCTGCGTCACCGCGGCCAACGTGCTCCAGGTGATCGACCGGGACAAGTACGACGTCGTGCCGGTGGGCATCACCACCAGCGGCCACTGGGTGCTGGAGAGCGGCGACCCGGAGCGGCTGTCGATCACCGACGGCAAGCTGCCGGAGGTGGACGTGACCGCGCTGCCGGTGCTGTTCGGCCGGGACCGCGAGCTCGTCGTCAGCGAGCCGGGCGAAGTACCGGGCACGCTGGGCGAGGTGGACGTCGTGTTCCCGCTGCTGCACGGCCCGTGGGGTGAGGACGGCACGCTGCAGGGCCTGCTCGAGATGTCGGACATCCGGTACGTCGGCTCCGGCGTGCTGGCGAGCGCGGTCGGGATGGACAAGCACTACATGAAGGTCGTCTTCGAGGCGGCCGGTCTCGAGGTGACGCCGTACGTCGTGATCCGCGACCGCGACTGGACCCGCGACCCGCAGGCCAGCCGGGAGGCGGTCGACCAGCTCGGCTACCCGGTGTTCGTGAAGCCGGCCCGCGGCGGATCCAGCCTGGGCATCAGCAAGGTGAACAGCCTGGCCGAGCTGGACGACGCCATCGCCGAGGCACGGGCGCACGACCCGAAGGTGATCGTCGAGGCGAGCGCGAAGAACCCGCGCGAGATCGAGGTCGGCGTGCTCGGCGGCCTGAACGGCGGCCCGGCCGAGGTCAGCGTCTGCGGCGAGATCTCGGTCTCCGGCGGCGGCCACGACTTCTACGACTTCGAGGCCAAGTACCTGCCTGAGGGCGAGGAGTACACCGCGCTCTCGGTGCCGGCCGACCTGCCGGAGCACATCGTTGCCGAGGTCCGGGCGAAGGCGCTGACCGCGTTCGACGCGATCGAGGGCGAGGGCCTGGCCCGGGTCGACTTCTTCCTCGACGAGGACGAGCGAGTGGTCATCAACGAGATCAACACCATGCCCGGGTTCACCCCGACCAGCATGTTCCCGCGCCTCTGGGCCGCGACCGGCGTCGACTACCCGGCCCTGGTCGACCGCCTGCTCACCCTCGCGATGACGAGGGCCACCGGCCTCCGCTGACCAACCGGAGCTGACCACCAGCCGGCGCCTACAGCGCTGCCGCCTTCGCATTGAGGTAGCGCTGTTGCGGAACGCTGGTGGTCAGCCTGGCCGCCAGCTCGTACGCCGTACGCGCGCCGGCCGGGTCCCCGGACATCTCCAGCAGGTGGGCCCGTACGGCGTGCAGCCGGTGGTCCTTCGCGATCCGCTCGTCGTCCTCGATCCCCGCGAGCAACTCCAGCCCGGTGGACGCACCGCGAGCCATTGCCACCGCGACCACGTGGTTCAGCGCGACCATCGGATTGTCGGACAGCTGCAGCAGTACCTCGTAGAGAGCGACGATCTGCGGCCAGTCCGTCTCCTCGGCCGTCGGCGCCTCGTCGTGGACGGCGGCGATCGCGGCCTGCAACTGGTACGGCCCGACCGGTCCGCGGGGCAGCGCCTTGGTGATCAGGTCGACGCCTTCGTCGATCGACGAGCGGATCCACAACGACCGGTCCTGCTCGGCCATCGGGATCAGCTCACCTGCCGGACCGGTTCGAGCCGGTCGCCGCGCATCCGTGAGCAACATCAGCGCCAGCAGCCCTGCCACCTCGCTGTCGTCGGGCAGCAACCTGTGTACCATCCGGGCGAGCCGGATCCCCTCGGCCGCCAACTCGACCCGCTGCAGGCTCGGGCCCGTAGTACTGGCGTAGCCCTCGTTGAAGATCAGGTAGATGACCTTGAGTACGGCGTCCAGGCGCTCGGCGCGATCGGGCGGCAGCGAGAACCGGGCTCCGGCGTCCTTCACGCTCTGCTTGGCCCGGGTGATCCGCCGGGTCATCGTCGCCTCCGGCACCAGGAAGGCGCGAGCGATCTCGGCAGTGGTCAGACCGCCGACCGCGCGCAGCGTGAGCGCGATCTGGGACGCGGCCGTCAGCGACGGGTGGCAGCACAGGAACAACAGGATCAACGTGTCGTCCTGCGGCGAGTCGGCCTTGTCCGCGCTCGGCGCCAGCCACTCGTCGGGCAGCACCCACTGGGCCACCGTGTCCTCTCGCCGCTGCCGAGCCTGCTCCCGGCGAAGCAGATCGGTCAGCCGCCGGGAAGCGACGGTGATCAGCCAGGCCCGCGGATCGTCCGGATGACCCTCCGACGGCCACTGCTGAGTGGCGGCGAGCAGGGCTTCCTGTACGGCGTCCTCGGCGGTGTCGAAGTGCCCGTACCGCCGGACGAGCGCGCCGAGGACCTGCGGCGCCAGTTCGCGCAGCAGCTCCTCGAGCGCCCGCTCGGACATCAGCTCATCGCCCCGTCAGCTCCTGTCCGCGACGTCAGCTGATCATTTCCTCCCGGCCCTCCACGATCGGCCGGATGTCGGCGTACGCGGTGGCCCGGACGAACTCCGGCGCGGGAGTGTCACCCAGCCGGGCGGCGATCTCGGTGGCGCGGTCGAAGCTGTCGCACTCGACGATCCAGTAGCCGGCCAGCACCTCCTGCGTCTCGGCGTACGGGCCGTCCGTGACGACCGACGCGCCCTCCTTCGAGCCGAGTCGCCGGGTCAGGACGGGCGCGGCGAGAGCGCGGGTCTCGACCAGCTCGCCGGACTCGACCAGGTCGTTGTTGAACTTCTCCATGAAGGCGCCCATCGCGGCGAAGTCCTCCGCGGTCCAGGCGGGCTTCCCGGTGTCCTTACCGCCCATCCCGTCATAGTCCTGCTGCGAGGCGTAGGTCAGGATCATGTACTTCATCAGTAGCTCCCAGTCGGTCGCGGCACCGTGCTCGGCACCTCTCACCAGCTACGTCGACGCTCCCAGACGGAACCGGACAAGAACAGCGCGACACGATCCACGGCTGCTCTCAGCCCGCCGTTGCCCCCGCTGTCAGGCCGGCGGCCGTCAGGTGCAGGGGGTGATGAGGGTGTTGTGGGCCTTGACGGCGTCCGAGACGTCGGTGAGGGCGTTGGCCTCGGGCTGGTACTTGTCCGGGACGGCGATCTCCAGATAGACCTTGCGGCCGATCGTGGTGAAGATGAAGCCGTTGCTGACCTCCTTGGCGAACCAGCCGACGCCGTTCACCTCGAAGCACTGCGACTGCGCCTCCGCCATCCCGGCCGGTGGCGCGACCCCGCAGGTGACCTCGATCGGCGGATCGCCGTACGCCGTGGTCAGTGGGCTCGGCGGTTCGGTCTTGCGGCGGTCGGCGTCCAGCACCTTGTCCGGCAGCGCCTGAACCAGTGGCGCGCAGGCCTCGGCCACCTCCGCCGCCGGTGACGGTACGGCGATGTCGACCGGGCCCGGGCTGCAACCGGCCAGCACGAACGTGGCGAAGGCGGACAGGGCGATAGCCGGCGCGGCTCTTCGCGGGGCGCGCCGGCGCCGTGAAGCGGCGATGGGACTCAGATGTGGACGACGGGGCACGTCAGCGTGCGGGTGATGCCAGGCACGTTCTGCACCTTCGCCACGACCAGCTTGCCGAGCTCGTCGACGTTGCGGGCCTCCGCGCGCACAATCACGTCGTACGGACCGGTGACGTCCTCGGCCAGGGTGACGCCCTGGACCTCGGCGATCTGCGCTGCGACGTCGGCCGCCTTGCCGACCTCGGTCTGGATCAGGATGTAGGCCTGGACCACCACGTCGTTCTCCGCTCAGTCGTCCTCAGCTGGCGCCGGCCACGGTACTCCGAAGCGGCCGGGCGTACTCTTCGTTGCCCGGTCACCGTACCGCCTAGACTCCGGGTGGCGATATGGGAGGTCTGTTGACGTGACAGAGACGTTGGGAAGCACTGGTGAGTTCGGCCTGATCGCGGCCGTCACCAAGAGCCTTCCCCAAGGTGAGGACGTCCTGGTCGGACCGGGCGACGACGCGGCCGTGCTGGCGGTGCCGGACGGCCGGATGGTGATCACGACCGACCTGCTGGTGGAAGGCCGGCACTTCCGCCAGGACTGGTCGTCGGCGTACGACGTAGGCCGCAAGGCGGTCGCGCAGAACCTGGCGGACATCGTCGCGATGGGCGCCCGGCCGACCGCGCTGGTGGTCGGCTTCGGCGCGCCCGCGGACCTGCCGACCGCGTGGGCGCTCGAGCTCAACCAGGGACTCGCCGACGAGGCCGAACTGCTCGGCGCCAGCATCGTCGGCGGCGACACCGTGCAGTCCGACAAGATCGTGGTCTCGGTGACCGCCTTCGGCTCCCTCGACGGCCGCCCGCCCGTACTGCGTTCCGGGGCGCGCCCCGGCGACGAGGTGGCCGTGGTCGGGCGGCTCGGCTGGGCGGAGGCCGGGTTCACCGTGCTCAACCGCGGGTTCCGCTCGCCCCGCTCCGTCGTGGAGGCGCACCGCCGCCCGCAACCGCCGTACGCCGAAGGTCCGCGCGCCGCGATCGCCGGAGCCTCGTCGATGTGCGACGTGAGCGACGGACTGGTCGCCGACCTCGGCCACATCGCGGTCGCCAGCGAGGTGGTGATCGACATCCGTTCCGGGGCGCTGGCGGTCGCCGAGCCGCTCCAGGCGGTCGCCGCGGCCACGGGTGCCGACGCGCTGGCGTTCGTGCTGAGCGGGGGAGACGACCACGCCCTGGTCGGCACCTTCGAACCGGCCGACGTCCCCGAGGGCTGGACCGTCATCGGCTCAGTTGCCGAGGGCAACGAAGAACGCCCACCGGGCACCGTGACCGTCGACGGCCAGCCCTACACCAGCACCACCGGCCACGCCCACTTCAGGAACTGAGCATGTCCACCACCCCCACCGCGGCCGACCGGCCGCCGACTGAGCGCGCCGTGTGCAGGGTGCCGTCCGCGACCGCCGGGGGCAGGCGGCAGACTGGGGGGATCGTCCGTATCGCAGGCTGTCGGGAGTTGTCATGACCAGCGCACCGCCCAGGGTTCTCACCGTCGCCGGGTCCGACTCCGGCGGGGGAGCGGGGATCCAGGCCGACTTGAAGTCGATGCTGGCCAACGGAGTGCACGGGATGAGCGTGCTGACTGCCATCACCGCGCAGAACAGCCTCGGCGTGCAGGGCGCGTGGGAGTTGCCCGAGGAGCAGGTGCGGGCGCAGTTCCGCAGCGTGGTCGACGACATCGGCGTCGACGCCGTGAAGACCGGAATGCTTGCCTCAGCCTCGATGGTGCGGGTGGTGGCTTCGCTCCTGCGCACCCTGCCCGACGGCGTACCTGTGGTGGTCGACCCGGTCTCGGTGTCGAAGCACGGCGACGCGTTGCTCGCGGCCGATGCCATGGAGGCCGTCCGTGCGGAGATCGTGCCCTTGGCGACCGTGCTCACGCCGAACCTGACCGAGCTCGGTCCGGTCGCCGGCGTCGAACTCCGCAGCGTCGAGGACCGCGAGTTGGCCGCGAAGATCCTGCTCGACGCCGGTGCCTCCTGGGTACTGGTGAAGGGTGGCCACGATTCAGGCGCAGAGGCAGTGGACGTGCTGCACGGCCCCGGAGTACGGGAAGAGTTCAGGGCGCCGCGCGCGGACAACCGGCATACGCACGGCACCGGCTGCACCCTGGCCAGCGCGATCGCGTCGTACCTGGCCCGCGGGTACGACGTACCGGCGGCGGTCGGGGCGGCCAAGGAGTACATCAGCGGGGCGGTGGCCGCGGGGTTCTCGCTCGGTGGTGGCATCGGTCCGGTGGATCACGCGTGGCGGTTTCGAAACAGGAGTGACAGGTGAACAAGCGCCGCCCCCCGGTGGACGGACTTTGTGACGAGTGCGGGTTCAACTACGACACGGGTGACCTGCAGGGCACGGTGACGACACTCGTCCGGCAGTCCGCGGAGTGCAGCATGGCGCTGACCAAGGCGGCCGCCGGGCCCGACGCCGACGTGGTCCGGATCAGGCCCGAGCCGGAGGTCTGGTCCGCGATCGAGTACGCCTGCCATGTCCGCGACGTGCTCGAGGTGCAGCGGTTCCGGATCGCGCAATGCCTTGCCGAGGACCGGCCGGTGTACGCGCCGATGGACCGGACCGGCCGGGTCAAGCAGGCGAAGTACGAGGATCAGGACCCGATGGAGGTGGCGGCCGCGCTGATGGGGTTCGCCCGGGAGTTCGGCGCGGCGGCGCGAGTGCTGACTCCGCCGCAACTGGGCAAGCTCGGCCTTTACAACTACCCGGTCCGGGCGCCGCGGTCGCTGGGCTGGATCATCCGGCACACCGCCCACGAGATCCAGCACCACCGCCAGGACATCATCAACATCCTGGCCGAACTCGAACCCCCGATCATCCCAGCCCCCAAACCCGCCCAACCCGAGGAAACAGAAGCCGGTACTGCGGACGACAGCGAGGGGGATGTCCCGCGTGTCAGGGCTTCGGACGAGGCCGAGGGGTTGGCGGAGCGCAGTACGGGCGGGAGTTGAGGGTCAGCTGCGAGCGTCGGACCAAGCGGCGAGGGCGTCTTCGGTGGTGATGTGGTCCAGGCCGATGGCCGCGGCGCCGCGGAGGGCTCCGTCGTCGGAGTGAGCCGAGTCGAGCACAGGCGGCGGCGTACGGCGGTGGAACGTCATTAGCCCATCGGAGTAGGCCCGGTCGAAGGCGTCTGAGGCCGCGGCCCGGAGCGGGATCGCCAGACCGCCGAGCGTGACCACGTCGGGGTCGTGGGCATTCACCAGCCCGGCGATCCCGAAGCCGAGCGCATCAGCGACCTTGCCGACCGCTCGGGTGGCGGCCTCGTCCGGAAGTCTCTGCAGCACCGTCTCCGCATAGGCGTAGGGATCGTCGGGTTCAGGATCGCCGAGCTGCATGGCTAGCGCCCGACCGTCGATCTCGAGGTCCCAGCAGCCGCGGGCTCCACACGGACACCGTCGCGCACGATCGCCGAACGGGATATGGCCGTACTCGCCACCCGCACCGGTAGCACCGCTGGCCGGGATCCCGTCGAGGATGAGCGTCCCGCCGAGTCCTACCTCGACAATGAGATGCAGCGCGGTCCGTGCTCCGGCAGCGGCACCCGTACGCGCCTCTGCCACTCCACTGAGCGTCGCGTCGTTCCCCGTGAGCAGCGGGAGGCCAGTGCCAGCTGTGACCGGACTCAGGTCGACTTGCCCCCAGCCAAGCGTGGGAGCTTGCATCAGTTGGTCGTCCCGCACAGTGCCGGCCACGGCCAACGTCACCGCGAGCAGGCGGTCGCCGTACTGCTCCTGGGCGCTCACCACTGTCTGCTCAAGGGTGGCGAGCGCCGACTGGGCGCGGCGGCTGCGGTGGCGCTTGGACTGCTGGTCGTGAAGGACGCCGTCGAGTGACACCACTGCGCTGCGCCAGTTGCCCTGCCGTAGATCGAGCGCAAGAACCAGCGGTCCGCGCGGGTGCGGCCGCAGCACGGTCGTCGGCCGTCCGCGCCCCTGACTCGGCGCCGGCGTCTCGGTGAGCAGTTCCAGCTCCCGGAGTCGCGCCGTCACCTCCGTCGCCGAACTGGTGCTCAGCCGAAGCTCGCGAGCCACGGCGGCGCGGGTGATGCCCGGCTGGCGGGCGACCTGGCCGAGCACGTCCGCGGCCGTCTGCCACTGACCCCGGCGAGATCCACGACGGTCAGGGCGGTCCTGGCGAACCGTCGACGCGCTCCCTCTTGCGTTCATAGCACCCTTCTACCTTATGCTCGGAGAACGAGTTTAATGGAGGAGTCGATGGAGCTTCGGGATCTGCGCGCCGTGTTGTTCGACATGGACGGCACTCTCGTCACTTCGGACGAGTCGGTCGAGCGCGCCTGGACCACCTGGTCGGCGGAGTACGGCGTGAACCCGGCGGATGTGCTCGCCATCGCCCACGGTGCCCCGGCGGAGTCCACCGTCGAGAAGATGCTCCCGCGCCTCGACGAGACCTCCCGAGCAGTCGCGGCAGCCCGCCAGTTGGAACTCCAATACGACGACCTCGCCGGAGTCGCGGCGGCTCCCGGGGCCACCGAGGTGCTCGCCACGATCGAGCGGCTGGGGCTGCCTTGGGCCGTGGTGACGAGTGCGGACCACCGGCTGGCGAAGGTACGCCTGGGCGCAGCGGGCATCGACCCGCCGGTACTTGTGACGATCGAGGACATCAGCCGAGGCAAACCCGACCCCGAGGGCTACCTCCGGGCCGCGGAACTCCTCGAGGTCGACCCGCAGTACTGCCTGGTGGTCGAAGACGCAGAGGTAGGCCTCCAGGCCGCCCGCGCCGCCGGTGCTCAGACGGCCGCATTGAAGGGCCTCGACGGTGATGTGCGGCTCGTTGATCTGCATCAGTTGGCCCGCCTGCTCGATCCGCGCGAACCCTCCGAATGACCGCTCCATCCAAATCCCCTGGCCAGGAGGTTGCGGCGGGGGAGAGGGCGGGGGACGTCCTGGGTGGGCTGGCGTTGGCGGGGCTGGGGTTCGCTATCGCTGGGCTTGGGGCCTGTGTGGCCTTGCTGGCCAGGGATCTGGGGGAGTCGACTGATCGGCTTGCGTGGTTGTCGTCAGCGTTCGCGGTGGGGCTGCTGATCGTCGCCTTGATCGGGCCGATGGCGTTGCGGACCGACGCGCGGATGCTGGTACTTCGGATCGGCGCGATCGTCTGTGCGGTTGGTGCCTTGCTGCTGGCGGTGGCTCAAGGGCTCGCCGTCGCGCTCGCAGGCGGGTTGCTGGTCGGCCTGGGTGGCGCGTTGATGCTGCTCGTCGTGCCGTTGCTGCTGAGTGGACCACGAGCCGCAGTACGGATCGCCCGAGCCAACGCAGTCTCCAGTACTACGGGAATCTTCGCGCCGCTGGTGATCGGTGCGCTCGACTCGCTCGGCCCAACGGGTCGCCTCGCCATGCTTCTGGCGGTCTTGCCGCTGCTGCTCGTGCTGCCGTTGACCCGGTCGCGGGTAGCGCCTCGCGCAGTACACGTGGTTGCTGAGTCGCCGGGTAGTGGAGCGCCTTGGGGGACGGTCTTCCGGGGATGGTCGCGCGTGGTGCTGGCGGTGTCGGTCGAGTTCTGCTTCGTCATCTGGGCGGTAGCGCGGCTGCTCGCGACCGGTGTGCCGGCTGGCACGGCTGCCCTGCTCGGCAGTGCGTTCCCGATCGGCATGGCAGTCGGCCGCACGATCGGCCCCGTGAACCTCGGCCGGATATTCAGGCCGGCTGGTCTCGGCAGAGGGTCGGCACTGTTACCCGGAGGCGTCCTCGCCGCTGCCGGCACGCTCCTCGTCACAGCGTTCGACTCTCCTGCTTTGGTGACCGTCGGCCTCGGGCTCGCCGGGCTCGGGGTGGCGACGCTCTACCCGATCGTGCTCGCCGACCTGATCTCCATCCCCGGAGTCAGCCCGGCCCACCTCGCTTCCCTCAGCGCCTTCGCCTCAGGCACCGCGATTCTGCTGGCACCCGCCGCTCTGGCAGCCCTCGCCGGCGTCCTAGACCTCAGAACCGCCTTCCTGATCCCGCTCCCACTTCTCGCGATCCTCCTGCTGATCCACCGCACAACCCAGCCGGTCGTGCGTCAGCCCTGAGGATTCGCGTGGCGGCTGACCATCTTGACCAGGGTGTCGGGTGGGATCACCTTCACGTGTGGTGCCAGGCCGTCGACGACGGTCATGACGTTGTCGAGGGACTTGCTCCAGGCGTGCCAGAGAACGACCGAGTAGCCGGCAGTCGAGTGCGGATCGCGGGTCGCCGAGTTCAACTCCGCGATCACGCTCGCCTCATCCGCACCGGGCAGGCCGTCCCAGAGCATCGTGCGCGCGGAGATCACCGGCTTGCCGTTCGCCCAGACGACCTTGCCCTTGTGTGAGTCGTAGCGCGAGTACTCCAGGTAGATCAGTCCGTCGATCTGCGGCCGCTTCAGGTACGTCGACCACAACGCGGTGTCCGGGAACGAGTCGAAGTCGATGATCTGCACCACCGACAGATCAGCGCGCTCCATCTCCTGCGCCAGCGAACCCGTGTGCTTGTCCAGCGCCGCCTTCGGGAACCGGCTCGGGTACATGTACCCGCCACCCGAAGGGCCGACGACGAACCGATCCGTCCCGCTGGCGCCGGCAGCCCTACCACCTCCGCCGGACTGGTCGTAGTACCAGCGCATCACCGAAGGGGCGAGGTCCACCAAGGACGGTGAGATGCCCCAGCCCAGGTCGACCTTGCCGCGCTGGGCACTGCCGAACCATCGGGGGTCGGTCGGGAAGTCGCCCAGCATCCACTGGATGTTGTCCCCGTCCGTGATCAGGAAGCTCACGTAGTGCGCGTCCGGATCCGGTCGTGGCGTCTCCACCGGACCGCGTTGCGAGATCCGGTCCGCGCGGATCCCCGACAACACGGACAGGTTGCGCGCGTGGTCGGCCGGGATCGCCTTCACGCCGGCGTCGGAGTTCGGCCCGATGAACGTGTCCTCACCGTTCGCCGCGTCACCCCATCCGATCACCGTCGCGTCGTCGTCCAGCGCGCCGACCACCTCGGCCCGGAACGCGGAGTTGCCGTCGAAGAAGGCGAACGCTCCCGCCATCGTCGCGTAGTCACGAAGTCGCTCAGGCCAGTCCTCCTTCTGCTCGATCACCACGTCGTGGCGAAGCCGGTGCGAGTAGTTGCTCCACACCCACTGCTCGTCCTTGTCCCGCACGTCCAGGACCTTGCGCAACCCGCTCCGGATCGCTGTCGCCTCCAGGCTCTCCTCGATCGCGATGGCACCCGTCAGCCCCGCGAGAGTCGTGGCCACATTGACCGACGAGGTGCCCTGTCGAAAGAGAATGTATCCGGCCACCCGCGACTGCTCGAGGGTTTTCCACAGGTCACCCGGACCGACGCGGACGCCGTACCGGTCGGCCAGGTCGTCGAGCCACAGGCGATACCCGAGCGACGGGATGTCGAGGTACAGGCCCTCGCTGCCGGTGCGGGCGAGCTGCCCCTGCAGGGTGGTCGCGAGCGTCAGTTCGGCCGGGCTCAGCGCACTCTCCTGCAGCACGTTCAGCACCCGCGGCCGGCTGCCCTTCGGATAGCCACCGGCGGCCGCGCTCGCGGACGCAGCAACGGCTGTGGAGTTCAGGCTGACGGAGTTGAGGCCCAGTGCACCGACGGCTGCGGCACCGAGGCCGAGGGCGTGCCGACGGGTGAAACGGAGTCCGGACATGCAGTGCCTCCCACGGCTGACCCCCGATGCTGTCCCACGTTGTCAACTGGGCCGAGACGATGCCACAGCGAGGTTCCGCCGACAAGACCTCAGCCCGGATCAGGCCGAGATCGGCCAGAATCAGCCACCGTGAGGCAAGGATCAGGCGGAGACCGGCAGTCCGTAGCGGATCAGCAGGGATCGCAGGGCTTCCGTGCCTTCGGCAAGGTCGTAGACCTCCGCGTGCAGTCCGACGGTCCGTGCGCCGTCCACATTGGCTACGTTGTCGTCGATGAACAGCACCGACGTGGCCGGTCGGTCGATGGCCTGCAGGATGGTCCGGAAGTACGCCGGGTCCGGCTTGGCCAGGCCCAGATCGCAGGAGTAGAAGGTCTGGTCGAACCAGTCGCCGTAGTGCCGCTCGTCGTGCATGATCGCCCGGCGGTAGCCCTGCTGGTTGGTGGCCAGGTGGCACCCGATCCCTTGCGCCCGCAACTGCTGGATCAGGTCGACCACCACCGGCTCCGCCTCGAACCGGCGCCACAGGTCGAGCACGGCCTCCGCCGGTACTTCGGAGTGCCAGCGCCGCAGCACGTCGGTGATCGCGTCCCGGAAGTCGCCCTTGCCGACCAGCGACGGACGTTCCGACGTCATCAGGTCGAGCACGAACTCCTCGGCGTCCCCGGGGGAGACGAAGCCGGACAAGGCGGCGCGCCAGTCCACCGTCGGGCGCTGGATGACGCCGTCGGCGTCGAAGAGCACGGCATCGATCGTCATGCCGCCATCCTTTCAGCCGGCCGCTCACCCGGAGCGTGCGGGACCGCTCGGGAGGAGTCGGGGAAGCGCTCGGGAGGGGTCGGGGGAAGCGTTCGGGATGAGTCAGGCGAAGCGGGTGCTCGTCAACAGTCGGTAGACGGCACACCCGCGGTGTGTGACCGGGAACGGACGTCGGCGGCGCCGGTTGAGCCCTTGACCGGTTCAGTTGGTATGCGCTTACCTTAGCGATGTCTGAACATTTGTAGACAATCTCTCGCGAAAATGAACATGGAAATGCCCCTCCCCGGTTGCGACGCGAAGGTGTAGGTGAGGCGATTCATGGCAGTGACACGCAGGAAGTTCCTGGCGCTGGGAGCCGGGAGCGCGGCCGCGGCCGCTGGTCTGACCGGGTGTGGTTCGCGAAGTTCGCTGGGCGCGTCCGACGAGCTGAGCATGTGGTGCTGGACCGGATCGGTGAACGACGATCTGATCGCGCAGGCCGAGAAAGGCATCGCGGGCACCTCGAAGAAGCTCTCGATGACCCGGATCGGCGGCGACTACAAGACCAAGGTGCTGACCTCGCTGGCCGGCAAGTCGCTGGTGCCCGACATCATCGGGATCAACGACGACGTCGCCACCTACTTCCCGAACGCGGACCAGTTCCACGACCTGAACGAGCTCGGCGCGGACAAGCTGAAGGGCGACTTCCTGGAGTGGAAGTGGAAGCTCGGGATCACGCCGGACAACAAGATGATGGCGTTCCCGATGGACACCGGCCCGACCGCCCTGTTCTACCGCCGCGACATCTTCGAGAAGGCCGGTCTGCCGACCGAGCCGGCGGACGTGGCCGCGGCGGCCCCCGACTGGGAGCGCTACATCGAGGTCGGCAAGAAGGCCAAGCAGGCGGTGCCCGGCTCGGCCATCACCGACAACATCACCTCGGTCTTCCTCTACGCCTTGGCCCAGCTGCCCCAGCGCTTCATGACCTCCGACGGCCAGTACCTCGCTGACGGCGACCACATCCGGAAGGCCTGGGACCTGGCGGTCCGGGTGGTGAAGGAAGGCCTGTCGGCCAACGCCCAGGACGGCAGTACCGATGCCAACGCCGTCGTCACCAACGGGCGCCTGGTGGCCTTCGTTGGTGCGGTCTGGTGGGCCCAGCTCGGTCCGAAGAACGCAGCTCCCAAGACGAAGGGCCTGTGGCGGGTCACTCCCGCACCGGGCGGCGCCGGTAACCGCGGCGGCTCGTTCCTCGCGATCACCAAGTACTGCAAGGATCCCGAGGCGGCCTTTGCGTTCATCAGCTGGCTCGAGTCGTCGAAGAACCAGGCTCAGTCGTTCCTCGACCCGGTGCTCTTCCCGTCCACCCCGGCCAGCTACACCGACTCCCGGCTGGCGGCACCCGACCCGTTCTTCGGCGGTCAGCAGATCGTCGACGTGTTCGCCGACTCCGCGAAGAAGTACCCGGGCGCCTACTTCAGCCCCTACGACACGATCATCGGCGATGCGCTGAAGGCCGAGCTGGTCAACATCGAGATCGGCAGCAAGACGTCCGACGAGGCCTGGCGGGACGCGCAGCACCAGATCGACCGCGAACTCACCCGGGCGGGGGCGATCTGAGATGGCCGTCAGCGACACGATCCGCAGGACCGCCGCGGTGGCCACCAAGGACCCGGCCCCGGACAAGCCGCCCAACAAGTTCCGCCAGGCGCTGCCGCAGTACGCCGCGGTGTCGCCGTTCTTCATCCTCTTCGCCGTCTTCGGCGCCTTCCCGGTCTTCTTCTCGATCTACCTGTCCTTCCATTCCTGGGACGGCATCGGTGCGATGAAGTGGGTCGGGCTGGAGCAGTACAGCTATCTGCTCACCGATCCCCAGTTCTGGAAGGCGATCACCAACACCCTGATCATCTGGGTGATCTCGACCGTTCCGATGCTGCTGCTGGCCCTGGTGATCGCGAACTCGTTGCACAACGCAACGCGGTTCCGCAGCTTCTACCGGATCGCGTACTTCATCCCGAACATCACCTCGGTGGTGGCGGTGACGATGGTGTTCGGCTCGATCTTCAGCAACAACTTCGGCCTGCTGAACGCGTTCCTGCAGTCGATCGGGCTGGACAAGATCGAGTGGCTCAGTCAGCCGTGGGGGATCAAGGTCGCGATCGCCAGCATCGTCGCGTGGCGCTGGACCGGCTACAACGCGATCATCTTCCTGGCCGGCCTGCAGGCGATCTCGTCCGACATCTACGAGGCCGCGAAGGTGGACGGCGCCTCGCCGCGGCAGACCTTTTGGCGGATCACGGTGCCGTTGCTGCGTCCGGTGATCCTGTTCACCGCGGTCACCTCGACCATCGGCGGGCTGCAGATCTTCACCGAGTCGCAGGTGCTGTTCGGCAGTAGCGGCGCGATCGGCGGTCCGGGCGACGGCGGTCTGACCATCGTCTCCTACCTGTACGACAACGCCTTCGGCGCCAACCAGTTCGGCTACGGCGCCGCGATCGGCTGGGCGCTGTTCATCCTGATCGTGCTGTTCTCGATCATCAACTGGCGGCTGATCGGCGGCAACGACGACGAACGGCTGACCAAACGGGCCGCCCGGCGCGCGAACGCCCGGATCGCCGAGCAGGCCGCCCAGCGGCAGGCCGGCGACACGGACCGGACCGACGAGCCGAAGGAGCTGACCGATGCCCGCTGAACGGATCAAGACCGTCGTGGGTCATGTCGTGCTGATGTTCGGCGTCGCCGTCTCGATCTTCCCCTTCTACTGGATGCTGGTGATGGCCTCCAACACCACGCCCGACATCTTCACCTACCCGCCGAAGTTGCTGGTCGGTTCCCACCTGTTCGAGAACATGGGCAACGTGCTGGACAACATCGACTTCTTCGGCGCGATGCTGATCACCCTGGCCGCCTCGGTCGGGGTCACCGTGCTGGTGCTGTTCTTCGACTCGCTGGCCGCCTTCGCGTTCGCGAAGTACGAGTTCCCGGGCCGCAACCTGCTCTTCGGGCTGCTGCTGGCGACCTTCATGATCCCGTCCCAGCTCGCGCTGGTGCCGCAGTTCGTGACGCTGGCGGAGTTCGGCTGGATCGGGTCGCTGAAGGCCCTCATCATCCCGGGCGCGGCCAACGCGTTCGGCATCTTCTGGATGCGCCAGTACGCCAAGGGCGCGATCCCCGACGAACTCATCTCCGCAGCCAAGGTCGACGGCGCGGGCTTCTTCCGGCAGTACCTCACCGTCGGACTGCCCGTACTGCGACCCGGGCTGGCGTTCCTGGGCATCTTCACCTTCATCAATGTCTGGAACGACTATCTGTGGCCGTTGATCGTGATGACGGATCCGAACAGGCTCACCCTGCAGGTCGCCCTGCAGCAGCTGAACGGTGTGTACGGCACCGACTACAGCATGGTGATGGCGGGAGCGCTGATGAGCGTGATCCCCTTGATCGGTGTCTTCATCATCGGCGGTCGCCACTTCATCGCCGACATCGCCGCCGGCGCGATGAAGTTCTGACCCTGACCGCAAACTCCGAGGGGAACCTCTGTGCCTGACACCAAGCTTCGCTGGGGAATCCTGGGGACCGGAAACATCGCCTCCAGGTTCGCCAGCCAGCTCCCTTCGTCGACGACCGGCGAGCTCGCCGCAGTCGGCAGCCGTAGTACGGACTCGGCCAACGAGTTCGCGGACCGCTATGCCATCCCCAACCGCCACGGTTCGTACCAGGAGCTCCTGGACGACGACACGGTGGACGCCGTTTACATCGCCACTCCGCACCCGTTGCACGTGGAGTGGGCGATCAAGACGGCGGAGGCCGGCAAGCACGTGCTGTGCGAGAAGCCGCTGGCGATCAACCGCTCGCTGTCCGCGGCGATGATCGAGGCAGCGGTACGCAACGACGTCTTCCTGATGGAGGCGTACATGTACCGCTGCCTGCCGCAGACCAAGCTGATCGCCCAGCTCGTCCGCGACGGCGCGATCGGCACCGTGCACCAGATCCAGGCGTCCTTCGCCTTCCAGTCCTCGTTCCGCCCGGAGAGCCGCATCTTCGCCGACGAGCTGGCCGGCGGCGGCATCCTCGACGTCGGCGGCTACCCGGTCTCGATGGCGCGCCTGATCGCCGGCGCGGCCGTCGGAGCGCCGTACGCCGATCCGGCGGCGGTGACCGCGGTCGGTCAGGTCGGGGAGACCGGCGTCGACGAGTGGACGGTGGCGACGCTCTTCTTCGACAGCGGGATGACCGCTCAGGTCAGCACCGGTGTCCGGCTCAGCGACGAGAACCGGGTCCGCGTCCTCGGCAGCGAGGGCTACCTGGTGATCGACGACCCGTGGTTCGGCGGCGACGGCAAGCCGACCCACGTCAGCTTGCACAAGGTGGGAGAGGAAGCGCGGGATGTCTCCGCGGAGCCCGCCTACATCTACGCGGCCGAGGCGGACGCTGTCGCGGCCGCGATCGAGCAGCGTCAGGCCCCGGAGATGTCCTGGGCCGACACGCTGGGGAACCTCGCGGTGCAGGACGAGTGGCGCAAGCTGATCGGCCAGCAGTATGCGAGCGAGCGCGACGACGCGATCGTCCCGACACTGACGGGCCGGCCGCTGACTCGGCGGGCGGACGCGCCGATGACGTACGGGCAGGTGCCGGGCTTCGACAAGCAGGTGTCGCGGCTGGTGATGGGCGTGGACAACCAGGAGACCCTGACGCACGCCGCGACCATGTTCGACGACTTCGTCGAGCGCGGCGGAACCACCTTCGACACGGCGTACATCTACGGTCGCGGCCGCGGCGAGAAGCTCCTCGGTCAGTGGATCAAGTCGCGGGGCAACCGTGACGAGGTCGTTGTCATCGGCAAGGGTGCGCACACGCCGCACTGCGACCCGGAGTCGATCACCCGGCAGCTGGGGGAGAGCCTCGAGCGGCTGCAGACCGACCACGTCGACCTCTACCTGATGCACCGGGACAACGAAGAGGTACCGGTCGGCGAGTTCGTCGACGTGATGGACGAGCACTTCCGGGCCGGCCGGATCAAGGCGTACGGCGGGTCGAACTGGTCGACCGCGCGGTTCGACGAGGCCAACGCCTACGCGGCGGCCAACGGCAAGCAGCCGTTGACCCTCCTGAGCAACCACCTCAGCCTGGCGCGCGCGTACGACGTACCCTGGGCAGGCTGCGGGCATGTCAGCGACGACCAGTCGCAGGCGTGGTTGCGCGAACGGCAGGTCGCACTGTTCCCTTGGTCGAGCCAGGCGCGCGGGTTCTTCACCGGGCGGGCGAAGCCGGAGGACCGGTCGGACGAGGAACTGGTCCGCTGCTTCTACTCCGACGAGAACTTCGAGCGACTCCGCCGCGCGCGGGTGCTCGCGGAGGCTCGCGGGGTGGAGCCGACGGCGATCGCGCTGGCCTGGTTGCTGCACCAGCCGTACCCGGTGTTCCCGCTGATCGGGCCGCGGCAGATCAGCGAGACCAGGACCTCGCTGCCGGGGCTGTCGGTCGAGCTGACCGACGAGGATGTGGCCTGGCTAACAGCGCTCGACTGAGCGCTGGGACCGAATTGGTCGCGCGCTGACCGCTGTGTAACATGGTCTGTCGGTGTCTCGACCCTAAACACGGAGAATCATGTCTAAGAAGTGCGATGTTTGCGGCAAGCAGCCGACGTTCGGCAACAGTGTTGCGCGGCTGGGTAAGGGCGCGATGATCCGTCGGGTCAAGGCGCGTACGCCGCGTCGTTTCAACCCCAACATTCAGCCGATCCGGGCCATCATCAAGGGCACGCCCACCAAGCTGAAGGTCTGCACGTCCTGCATCAAGGCGGGCAAGGTTCAGCGCGTCGTCGGCTAGAACTTCCGGCCTCCAGTAGGCCGTCCTCCGTGTAGGGCCCCTAGGCGCCCGGGTTATCCCGGGCGCCTACTGGTGTTCCCGGGGAACCACGACGTGGCGGTCGTAGCGTGCCAACTCGTCCGGCCCTGGCCGCTGGAACAGTTCGTCGTACGACGCGAGCTCGGTGCGGGTAATGGTGAAGACCCCGCTCGGCGCTGCGGCATTGCGGGCGTTCAGGCGCTCCCACAAGACCTCCATCGGAGGCAGCAGGACTACGAGCTCGGCCCGTGCGCCCAGGCTCTGGGCTTGGGTGCGGAACAGCTCGCGCTCCTCCTCGCTCCAGCAGCCGTAGTCGAGGATCACGTCCACTCCCAGCGTCAGCGCGCGAGTCGCCACACCCCACAGCAGTTCCGATTCGAGCACCCACCGCTTGCCCTCGTGCTCGCTGGCGTCGAACAGCGGACCCATCCATTCGTCGGGAGTCAACCGAAGCGCCGCCCGCTCGGCCTCCAGCCGTTTGGCCAGGGTGGTCTTGCCCGCCCCCGGCAACCCGATGAGCAGGGTCATGGTGGCCGCCATTTTCAGCGGGCCTCGGCGATGACCGTCAGCTCATTGCGGTTGTGGTGGAGCTGACGAGCATGCAGTACGTCGTACTCCTTGCGCAGGACATCCATCCCGCGCCTGGCGGCGTCCAGTTGGTTGCGTCCGCCGCCCTTGAGGGTGACGATCGCGAGTGCTCCCCGGCGCAGGTGCGGCACCGCGTCCAGCATCACCCGAGCGCTCAGGACCTGGTCCATCCGCATGTCGTTCACCACCACGTCGAACCGGATCTGGTTGCGCCGGAAGAACTCGCCGGCCGTCGTACCGACGTGGTGGACGCGACGGTCAGCGGTCACTCGAGAGTCCAGCGCGCCGGGATCCACCGACCACACCTCCTGGCCATACTGACGCAGGATCCGGGTCCAGCCGCCCGGGCTCGCCCCGAGGTCCAGGGCCTTGCCGCCGTCGGGAAGTCGCAGGCCGAACGTCTGGATCGCCTCTTCCAGCTTGAACTCCGACCGCGAGACCCGTTCGTCGGACCGCGCCAGCCGCATCCGACCACCCGGCCAGTCGGACAGGCTGTCCTCGAGCCGATTCGCGCCCAGGACAACAGCTTTTCGCCCGACGAAGCACGAGACCACGACGTCCTGCCCCGCCCGGGTGACCTCGATCCCGCGGGAGCCGAGGCCCTCCTCCAGCAGGTGGTAGTACGAGCCGCCGGTGCCGGCTCCGTCGGTCCAGGTCTGTACGGCGAGCTGTTGGGGGTGCCGCGGCAGCTCGGCCAGGACCAGTTCGGCCAGCTCGTGCGCGGGCGGGACCTCGTCGACTCCGAAGCTCGCGATCTCGACCGTCAGATGCCGGACGAACATGATCCGCCCGCGGACGCAGGCATCGGCCAGGTCCTCGATCGACGGCCCGTTCTCCACGATCCGGCCCAGATCCCCGCTGACCCGCTCGATCCTCACCTGGGGCCCGAACTCGTCCCGGATCTCACGCACCGCCAGGTCGTAGCTGTCGGTAGCCACCGAGAAGAGCAAAGCAAGCACAACACATAGTAAGTGCCACCCATCCGGTCACCTCCCACCGCGCACCTCGCCCATCCCCGCGAGCACGACGTGCGCCATGCCCCCAACCAGCCCACCCTCTGAGGGTTACCCCCGGCTGCGACGGGTTGCCCGCCCAGACTCTGACCAGGCAACCCCCTCCCCGCGAGGTTGGCCCCTCAAACGGCAACCAGCCGGGCCGCTCGGTACGGCGACGCCACCCGGCGCGCTCGGTACGGCGACGCCACCCGGGCGCTCGGTACGGCGGCGCCGCCAGGGGCGCTCGGTACGACGGCGCCGCCCGGGGCGCTCGGTACAGCGACACCGCCCGGAGCGAACGTTACGGAGCCGCCTGGGCGAGCTCGGTACAGCGACGCCGCCCGGGGCGCGCGGTACGGCGGCGCCGCCTGGGTGGGCTGTTGGCGATCGAGGCGGACTAGATCGCCAACATCGCCGCACTGCTGCGCCTCCAGCCACCCCGAGCAGGTACTGCCACTCGGCCGGCTGTCGGGAGCACTTTGTGCATGGGGTGAGCGCCCGGGCCGGCGCCGGGTGCTCGGGTGGTGCACAAAGTGCGGGCGGCGGTGCCGGGCGGTGGTGGTGCCGACTTTGTGCTTGGAGTGAGCGCCTGGCCCGGCGGCGGGTGCTCGGGTGGTGCACAAAGTGCGGAGCTTGGGTGGTGCCGGGCTGCGGTGCGGCCGACTTTGTGCACGAGGTGAGCGCCCGAGCCGGAGGCGGGTGCTCGGTCGGTGCCCTAGCTGCGATGGCGCCGGCCGGTGGTGCTCGGCTGCGGTGAGGCCGACTTTGTGCTTGGGGTGAGCGCCTGGCCCGGCGGCGGGTGCTCCGATGGTGCACAAAGTGGTGGCCATGGTTGCCGGGCCGTGGTGGGCCCGACTTTGTGCACGAGGTGAGCGCCCGGGCCGGCGGCAGGTGCTCGGGCGGTGCACAAGGTGCGGGTTGGGGTGGCGCCGGGCCGTGGTAGGCCCGACTTTGTGCATGAGGTGAGCGCCCGGGCCGGCGGCGGGTGCTCGGGCGGTGCACAAAGTGGGGGCGGCGGGGGCTGGGGTGGCGCTGGGCTGCGGTGGGGGCGACTGTGTGCACGAGGTGAGCGCCCGGGCCGGCGGCGGGTGCTCGGGCGGTACACAAAGTGCGGGCGGCGGTGCTGCCGGGTGGGTTGGGGTGGTGCCGGGGGTGCCGGGGGTGCGGTGGCGTCGGGGTGGGTGGGCTGGCTGGTTGGCGGGGCGTTCTCGAGTGCTGGCTCTGCGACAAGCGGGCGCGGTACGGGTGCGCGCTGAGCTTGAATTGGGCTGGGATCCCCGATCCGGTTACCGGGTTTGGGGCCGTTGCGTCGGGCTGATCTGCGGGAGACCGGTTAGCCTTCCGGGCGTGGATGCGCGTGAAGAGGTGCTGACGACGGCCGTGCTGCGGAGCTGGGCCCGTACTGCGCTGTCGGAGCTCGGGCGGGCTCGGGTGGAGATCGACGAGCTGAACGTCTACCCGGTCCCGGACGGGGATACCGGCACCAACCTCTACCTGACCTGGGAGGCGGCGTGTGACGCGCTGCCCGAGGGGGAGTTGACCTTCGCGGAGGCGGTCCAGGCCTTCGGTCGGGGTGCCCTGCTCGGCGCCCGTGGCAACTCCGGCGTCATCACCTCGCAACTGGTCCGAGCCTGCGGCCTCCGCCTCGCCGAGAACCTCCCGCGTACCCAGCAGCAGCCTGGTGGCGGGCTCGCGGATGTGCGGATGAGTGAGGCGGTGGCGTTCGCGGATGCGTTGGTGTTCGCGGCCGACGCTGCATATGGGGCGGTCGCGCAGCCGGTCGAGGGAACGATGCTGACCGTGGCCCGGGAGGCTGCGAACGCAGCCCTGAAGGCGGCCAACGAAGGAAAGACGGTCGCCGAGGTGTGCCTGGCGGCGGTTGCGGCCGCACGGGTGGCGCTGACCAAGACCACCGAGCAGTTGGAGCAACTCCGCAGGGCCGGAGTCGTGGACGCCGGCGGCGCCGGGCTGGTGGTGATTCTCGGGGCGATGGAGTCGGTGCTGTCCGGCCGCGGCCCGGCGGCGACCACCGGAGTACCGGCCCGCGTGGTTCCGGCCGAGGCGCGGTCCGGGAACGACCTCGACCCCGACGGACCGGCGTACGAGGTGATGTATCTGCTGGAGGCGCCGGACGAGAAGATCGGCGACTTCCGCACCCTCCTCGCCGGCCTGGGGGACTCCGTCGTGGTGGTCGGCGGTGACGGCCTGTGGAACGTGCACGTGCACACCGACGACGTCGGCGGGGCGATCGAGCCAGGCATCGAGATCGGCCGCCCGTACCGGATCCGGGTCACGCACTTCGCTGACCAGACCCACCACGAACCAGTCCCCAGCCGCGCCGTGATCGCCGTCGCCGCGGGTGACGGCCTGGCCAAGCTGTTCACCGACTCCGGCGCGGTCGTCATCGCGGGCGGACCCGGACGACGCTGCTCGACCGGCGAGCTCTTGAAAGCGATCGAGCGGTCCGGTGCGCCGGAGATCGTGCTGCTGCCGAACGACAAGGACTCCATCGCCGTGGCCGAGGCGGCCGCCACCGCAGCGCGGCAGGACGGCGTCCGGGTCGCTGTGATCCCGACCCGAGCGCAGGTCCAGGGACTCGCGGCGATCGCGGTACACGACCCGGAGCGCAGCTTCGACGACGACGTCGTGCACCTCTCGGCCGCGGCCGGGCAGACCCGCCACGGCGCGGTGACGATCGCGGTCAAGGACGCCTGGACGATGGCCGGCACCTGCCGGATAGGCGACGCGCTCGGTGTCGTGGACGGTGACTTCGCCCTCATCACCGACGACCTGGCGACGGCCGCGACCGGAGTGGTCGACCGGTTGCTGGGCGGCGGTGGCGAGCTGCTGACCGTGGTCACCGGGCGTGATGTCGACCCCGCGCTGGTCGACGCGCTGGTGCGGCACGTACGCCGGAGCCGCCGGGATGTCGATGTCGTGGTGTACGACGGTGGTCAGGAAAGGTACCCGTTGCTGATCGGGGTGGAATGAAGACTGACATCGACCGGAAGCTCCGCGACTTCGTCGGGGCGAAGACGGCCAAGACCTTCTCCGACGTGCTCGGCATCGAGACCGTCGGCGAGCTGCTGCGGCACTACCCGCGGCGCTACCTGAAGAAGGGCGAGCTGACGCCGTTCGACGAACTGGAGGTCGGCGACCAGGCCACGGTCAGCGGACGGGTCAAGAAGGTCACCGTGCGCTCGCTGGACTCCAAGCAGGAGATCCGGCCGGACGAGGTGAACAAGTACCGCCGGCACAAGACGATCACCAAGGTGGTCGTCACCGACGGGCGCAACGACCTGGAGCTCGCCTTCTTCAACCAGCCCTGGCTGGCGAACAAGCTGACCGCCGGTACGGCGGCGCTGTTCTGGGGCGAGGTGACGATGTTCCGCGACATCATGCAGCTCAAGGGCCCCGGCACCGAGATCCTGGACGAGGAGGACCTGAGCGAGGAGGAGATCGAGCGCCGGGCCAAGCCGTTCCGGCCGCTCTACCCGGCCAGCGCGAAGCTGCCGACCGCGACGATCGAGCGCAGCATCAAGATCGTGCTCGACAACCTGGGCGAGCTGGACGACCCGATCCCCGAGCTGATCCTGCGCAAGGAGCGGCTGATCGGCCTGCGGGAGGCCCTCCAGAAGGTGCATCTGCCGGAGACCGAGAAGGACTGGGAGGTCGCGCAGAAGCGGTTCCGGTTCGAGGAAGCCCTGGTGATGCAGACGATCCTGGCCCAGCGCCGCGCGGTCACCGACGCCCTGAAGGCCGTACCGCGGGTCCGGTCCGAGGGTGGTCTGCTGGTCGACTTCGACGCGCGGCTGCCGTTCAAGCTGACCGAGGGACAGGCCGAGGTGGGCGAGGAGATCTTCGCGGACCTGGCCCGGCCGCATCCGATGCACCGGCTCCTGCAGGGCGAGGTCGGCTCGGGCAAGACCGTGGTCGCGCTGCGGGCGATGCTCTCGGTGGTCGACGCGGGCGGCCAGGCGGTCCTGCTCGCTCCGACCGAGGTGCTCGCCACCCAGCACCACAAGACCCTGACGACGATGCTCGGCGAGCTCGCGGAGCAGGGCATGCTCGGCGGCGCCGAACGAGCCACCCGGGTCGCCCTGCTGACGGGCTCCCTGAACGCGGCCTCCCGCCGTACGGCGATGTTGGACGCTGCGAGTGGTTCGGCCGGGATCGTGGTCGGGACGCACGCGCTGCTCGAGGACAAGGTGCAGTTCGCGGACCTCGGTCTGGTGGTCGTCGACGAGCAGCACCGGTTCGGCGTCGAGCAGCGGGCCGCGCTCAGCCAGAAGTCGGGGGACGCGACCCCGCACGTGCTGGTGATGACGGCGACCCCGATCCCGCGGACCGTGGCGATGACCGTGTTCGGGGATCTCGCGGTGTCGACGCTGACCGAGCTGCCGGCCGGGCGGTCGCCGATCAAGAGCTCGGTGGTCCCCGCGAAGGAGAAGCCGGCCTGGCTGGCCCGCGCCTGGGAGCGCGTCCGCGAGGAGGTCGAGAAGGGCCACCAGGCGTACGTCGTCTGCCCCCGGATCGGCGACGACGTGAAGAACGCCGCCGACGAGGAAGGCGAGTTCGCGGCCGGTTCCGAGGAGGAAGCCGAGTCCAAGGGCAAGCCGCGGCCGGCGATCTCGGTGCTGCAGGTCGCGGAGATCCTCGACGGCATCCTGGGCGACCTGCGGGTGGAGATCCTGCACGGGCGGTTGCCGGCCGACGAGAAGGACTCGGTGATGACCCGGTTTGCCGCCGGGGAGATCGACGTGCTGATCGCGACCACCGTGATCGAGGTCGGCGTGGACGTGCCGAACGCCTCGACCATGGTGGTGATGGACGCGGACCGGTTCGGCATCTCCCAGCTGCACCAGCTGCGCGGCCGGGTCGGCCGGGGCAAGGTGCCCGGTCTCTGCTTGCTGGTGACGCATGGCTGGGCCGGTTCGAAGTCGTACGCGCGGCTGGAGGCGGTCGCCGCCACGACTGACGGCTTCGAGTTGTCCCGGATCGACCTGGAGACCCGCCGCGAGGGCGATGTCCTCGGGGTCGCGCAGTCGGGCCGCCGGACCAGCCTGAAGCTGCTCAGCGTGCTCCGCGACGAGGAGATCATCCTCACCGCGCGGCACGTGGCGAACTCGCTCATCTCGGTCGACGCCGAACTGGCCGAATACCCCGTACTGCGCTCGTTCGTCCGCAGCGCGCTGGAGTCCGAGGCGACCGACTACCTGGAGAAGACGTGACGCGGATCGTCGGGGGAGTGGCGGGCGGCCGGCGGATCACCGTACCGCCGGGGAGTGGGACCAGGCCGACGGCCGACCGGGTCCGCGAGGCGCTGTTCTCCTCGCTGGAGGCCGAGTTCGGCGGCTTCCACGGCCTCACCGTCCTGGACCTGTACGCCGGGTCCGGCGCGATCGGGCTGGAGGCGCTGTCCCGGGGAGCGGAGCGGGTCGTGCTGGTCGAGGCGGACCGCAAGGCCGCGGATGTGATCACCGCGAACGTGAAGGCGGTCGGCCTGCCCGGGGCGACAGTGCTCGTCCGGCCGGCCGAGAAGGTTGCCTCCGGCGACAATTCCGGCAAGCCGTTCGACCTGGTCTTCGCCGACCCGCCGTACAAGCTGGAAACCCTTGAACTCCAGGGGATCCTGGTCGAGCTGGCGGTCAACGGCTGGCTCGCGGACGACGCGGTGGCGGTGGTCGAGCGGGGCAAGCGGGAGCCGTGGGAGTGGCCGGAGGGGTTTGCCGCGCTGCGGGATCGCAAGTACGGCGAGGCCCGGCTTTGGTACGGTCACCGCCATGACCAGGGCACTGGGGTGAACTGATGAGCCGAGCGGTGTTCCCGGGCACCTTCGACCCGCCGACGAACGGGCATCTGGACATCATCGGACGGGCGGCGGCCGCCTTCGACGAGGTGATCGTCGCGGCCGGGGTGAACCAGTCGAAGAAGCGGTTGTTCAGCGACGAGGAACGGGTCGCGATGCTGACCGAGATCGCCGAGCCGTTCGGCAACGTCCGGGTCGGCACCTTCGACGGACTGCTGGTCGACTACTGCCGGGCCGAGGACGCCGGGGTGATCGTGAAGGGCCTGCGCTCGGGCGGCGACTACGACTACGAGTTGCAGATGGCGCAGATGAACCGGCGGATGTCCGGTGTCGACACCGTCTTCCTGCCGACCGCGCCGGAGAACGCTTACATCTCCTCCAGCTTGGTCAAGGAGATCGCCAGACTCGGGGGTCCGGTCGGCGACTTCCTGCCACCCGGTGTTCACGCCCGCTTGCGCGACAGGCTGTAGTAGGCCCTGGATTGGGCCGAACGGCGCGGACTTGGTAATGTTGTCCACCGGTCTCGTTGAGACTGAGATTCTGCCTGCCCACGCCTGAAAGGGATGTCCTGAGCGTCTTGGACCCGCGGTCCCCACTCGTGATCGATACCCACGAGCTGTCGCGCCGTGCCGGGTCCCAGCGCGAAGTCACCTTCACGGCTCCGGCACCGGCTGATCTCGGAATCGATGTGATCGGCGTCCCCGAGGGCGACCCCATCCAGTTCGATCTGCGACTGGAAGCGGTTGTCGAAGGGGTGCTCGTCACCGGAACGGCCCGTGGCCGCCTGGTCGGGGAGTGCGCGCGGTGCCTGGTCGATGTCGAGGACGAGTTCCTCGCCGACGTCCAGGAGCTGTACGTCTACCCGGAGAGTGACGCCGAACCCGACGAGGCCAGCCGGATGGAGGGCGATCTGATCGACCTCGAGCCGGCGCTGAGAGACCAGGTGGTGCTCGCGCTGCCGTTCCAGCCGCTGTGTACGGACGACTGTCCGGGTCTGTGCCCCGAGTGCGGGGCACGCCTGGCGGACGAGTCCGGCCATCAGCACGAGGACGGCATCGACCCACGGTGGACCGCTCTGAGTGGCCTGCTCCAGCAGGACGAACGACCGCTAGACCGCTAGACCAAGACATAAGCCAGCCAGCCGGCCGGGTCGCAAGCCCCCGGCCGAACCGAGGAGTCATAACCGTGGCCGTTCCGAAGCGGAAGATGTCGCGCAGCAACACCCGGAGCCGTCGCGCCCAGTGGAAGACCACTGCGCCGTCGCTCGTCACCTGCGTGAACCCCGCCTGCCGCGCGAAGCACCTGCAGCACACCGTGTGCCCCACCTGCGGCCAGTACGGCCCCAAGGGTGAGCGTCGCCAGGTCGTCGAGAGCTAAGCGGCACCTCACCCAGTGAATTCGGTCAACGCTCTATGACATCGCCAGAACACGGGGGCCTCTACGCCGAGCTGAACCAGCGGCTCGGCGTATCGCTGGCTGACGAGTTATTGGAGCACGCCTTCACCCACCGTTCGTTCGCGTACGAGAACGGTGGGTTGCCGACGAACGAGCGGCTGGAGTTCCTCGGGGACTCCGTGCTCGGCGTCATCGTCACGGAGTCGCTGTTCCGCAACCATCCGGACCTCTCCGAGGGCCGGCTCGCCAAGCTGCGCGCCGCTGTGGTGAACATGCGCGCGCTGGCGGGGGTTGCCCGTGAGCTCAAGCTCGGCAAGTACCTGCGGCTGGGCCGCGGCGAGGAGGCCACCGGTGGCCGGGACAAGTCGTCGATCCTGGCCGACTGCGTCGAGGCGCTGATCGGCGCGGTCTACCTGGACCGTGGGTTCGAGGTGGCCGGCCGGGTGGTGCACACGCTGTTCGACGAGCTGATGGAGTCGTCGGCACGGCTGGGCGCCGGCCTGGACTGGAAGACCAGCCTGCAGGAACTGGTGGCACAACTCGGCGTCGGCGTACCGGAGTACGTGATCGCCGAGTCGGGTCCCGACCACGCCAAGACCTTCGAGGCGCGGGTCCGGATCGGCTCGGACACCTACGGCCACGGCATCGGCCGGAGCAAGAAGGAAGCCGAGCAGCAGGCGGCCGAGACCGCCTGGAAGGCTCTCCGAGCCGCCCACCCCGACAGCACAGACCCCTCACAGCAGCCGTAGTGTGCCTGAGCTCCCGGAAGTAGAGGTCGTCCGCCGCGGACTCGCGGAATTCACCACCGGCCGGACGATCGACGCCGTCGAGGTGCTGCACCCCCGGCCGGTACGCCGTCACCTGGCCGGGCCCGACGACTTTGTCGCGAAGCTCAAGGGTCAGACCCTTGGAACGCCCGCGCGGCGCGGGAAATACCTCTGGCTGCCGCTGGAGTCCGGTGACGCCGTGCTGGCCCACCTGGGCATGAGCGGGCAGTTCCGGGTCCAGCCGGTCGGCACCGTGGACGAGAAGCATCTGCGGGTGCGGTTCCGGTTCGCCGACGACGGGGGAGAGGTCCGTTTTCTGGACCAGCGGATGTTCGGTGGTCTGTCGTACTCCGAGGGCGGCGCGGAACTGCCCGACGAGATCGCCCACATCGCCCGGGACCCGTTCGATCCGTTGTTCGACGAGGACCTCTTCGTGACCGGCGTCCGCAAGCGCAAGACCGGCCTGAAGCGCGCTCTGCTGGACCAGTCGCTGGTCAGCGGAGTCGGCAATATCTATGCTGACGAAGCGTTGTGGCGCGCCAAGCT
Source organism: Kribbella qitaiheensis (assembly GCF_042657745.1). GTDB lineage: Bacteria > Actinomycetota > Actinomycetes > Propionibacteriales > Kribbellaceae > Kribbella > Kribbella qitaiheensis. The sequence goes on from NZ_JBHSKE010000015.1 coordinate 307,030, forward strand.
GCACTACGCCCGGGCGACCGAGACGATGAAACCCTTGCAAATAAGGGAAATCCTGCGTCATGCACGGGAGGTGATGGCGTCCGCACTGGATGTCGGCGGGACCAGCTTCGATGCCCTGTATGTCAACGTGAACGGGGAATCCGGCTATTTCGAGCGCGGCCTGGCGGCGTACGGGCAGGAGGGTTCGCCGTGCCCGCGGTGTGGTCGCCCGATCCGTCGCGAGGCGTTCATGAACCGTTCCTCGTATCGCTGCCCGAAGTGCCAGCCGACGCCGCGACACGCCCGGTGGTGAGCGAGATATCGTTAATTGACGTACCCCAGGTTGACCCAGGCTAATGCTGGTGTCACCCTGAAAGACGGCACACACTATGCGCTCCGCGGACCAGGGGCGCCACCTGCCAGAACCCTTCCGGAGGACAGCACAATGGCCAAGGCTCTTCTAGGGCACCTTGGAGGCACTGACCCGCGCATGCTCGAGCAGGTTCGTCTGCTCAACCGGCGTGTCGCCGATCTGGAGGCGCACGTGATGCGCTTGCAGGCAGAGAATGACCATCTCGTCGCAGCCGTTCACGACGGCCGTCTGCTCACGGTAGACGAGGCTCTGCGCGCCCCCGCTTCGGTCTGACCACCGAAGCCACAGCAGTACACATCACCGTCCGCACCACCCACGGCGGCGGCCCCCGTCCGGGCCTCCGCCGGTTTCATGTCCGCAGTCGGTAGACTCATCAGCGGAACACCTTCCCCCGGGTAGCGGCAGTGTCACTGGCAGTTACGGCGGTTCCCATCGGTTCCGTCTGTCCTTTCACGGGTTGGGAGCTACGCCTTGTACCTGAAGAGCATGACGCTCCGAGGTTTCAAGTCCTTCGCGTCGGCGACGACGATGAATTTCGAGCCGGGGATCACCTGCATCGTCGGCCCGAACGGCTCCGGGAAGTCCAACGTCGTCGACGGCCTGTCCTGGGTGATGGGCGAGCAGGGCGTGAAGTCCCTGCGCGGCGGCAAGATGGAGGACGTCATCTTCGCCGGCACCTCCGGCCGCCCCCCGCTGGGCCGGGCCGAGGTGGTGCTGACCATCGACAACTCCGACGGCGCCCTGCCGATCGACTATGCCGAGGTCACCATCTCGCGGACGATGTTCCGCAACGGCGGCTCCGACTACCAGATCAACGGCCAGAACTGCCGGCTGCTCGACGTCCAGGAACTGCTCAGCGACTCCGGTATCGGCCGCGAGATGCACGTCATCGTCGGCCAGGGCCAGCTCGACTCGATCCTGCGCGCCACCCCGGAGGGCCGGCGCGGGTTCGTCGAGGAAGCCGCCGGCGTTCTGAAGCACCGCAAACGCAAAGAGAAGGCGATCCGGAAGCTGGAGGCCACCGAGGGCAACCTGCACCGGCTCGGCGACCTGATCACCGAGATCCGCCGCCAGTTGAAGCCGCTCGGGCGCCAGGCGGAGGTGGCGCGGCGAGCGGTGACGATCCAGGCGGAGGTCCGCGACGGCCGCTCCCGGCTGCTCGCCGACGACATCGTGCAGGCCCAGTCCGCGCTCGAGGCCGAGCTCAAGGACGAGGCCGCGCTGACCGAGAAGCGGTCCCAGATCGAGGCCGCGCTGCGGGAGGCCCGGGACCTGGAAGCGACCCTCGAGGACGCCCTGCGTACCGATGCGCCGGCGCTCCAGGCCGCGCAGGACACGTGGTACCAGCTGTCCGGCTTCGGCGAGAAGATCAAGGGCACGGCCCGGATCGCGGCCGACCGGATCCGCTCGCTGAACGACGAGGCCGAGGAGCCGCGCAGTGGGCGCGACCCCGAGGAGCTCGAGCTGGAGGCCGCCCGGGTCCGGGAGACCGAGGCGCAGATCGAGGCCGAGGTCGAGGCCCACTCCGAGCTGCTCGCCGAGGCCATCGAGCGCCGCCAGCAGTTGGAGTCCGAGCACGCCGAGGAGGAGCGCCGGATCGCGGCGCTGATCCGGGCCGCCGCGGACCGCCGGGAGGGACTCGCCCGGCTGACCGGCCAGGTGAACGCGCTGAAGAGCCGCGCGGCCGCCGCCGAGTCCGAGATCGGCCGGCTCGCGGCCAACCAGCGCGAGGCGGAGGCCCGCGCCGCGAAGGCGCAGCACGACTTCACCGCGCTCGAGACCCAGGTAGCCGGCCTCGACGCCGGTGAGCGGGGGCTGGACGAGGAGTACGAGGCGACCCAGAGCGTCCTGGACGAGCTGGAGGAGCGCCTCACCAAGCTGCGCGCCGAGGAGCGCGACGCCGAGCGGGAGCGGACCGGCCTGGCCGCCCGTAAGGAAGCCCTGGAGCTGGGCCTCAACCGCAAGGACGGCGCAGGCGCTCTGCTGGCGGCGTCCGAGCAGGTGACCGGCCTGATGGGCTCGGTTGCCGCGCTGCTGAGCGTGCGGACCGGGTATGAGACAGCCATCGCCGCCGCGCTGGGCGAGGCAGCCGACGCCGTCGCCGTGACGCACACCCAGGCCGCGCTGGACGCCGTCGGACACCTGAAGGAGCACGATCTCGGCCGCGCCGGTCTGCTGCTGGGCGATGCCCCGGCCGATGACTTCGCGTCGTGGCCCCAGTTGCCGTTCGGGGCGAAGTACGCGGTCGAGGTGGTGGACTGCCCGGAGAACCTGCGGCCCGCGCTCAAGCGCCTGCTCCGCAAGGTCGCCGTGGTCGACGACGTCCCCGCGGCCCGATCGCTGGTACAGCACCTGCCCGACGTCACCGCGACCACCCGCGCCGGCGACGTACTGGGTGCGCACTTCGCGTACGGCGGGTCGGACGCGGCGCCGAGCCTCATCGAGGTGCAGTCCGCGGTCGACGAGGCCGCCGAGAAGCTGACGGAAGCCACCGCGCGGAGCGAGCGGCTGCGGTTCGAGCTCGCGGCAATGGAGCGCGAGCGGGAGCAGCAGAAGCAGTCCGTCGAGATCGCGCTGGCCCGGTTGCACGAGTCGGACGCGTCGATGGCAGCCGTCGCCGAGCAGTTGGCGCAGTTCGGGTCACTGGCGAAGGCGTCCCGTGGTGAGGCGCAGCGGATGGCCGAGGCGATCGCCGCGGCCGAGGCCGAGCGGGACCGGAACCTGTCCGGCCTCGCAGACCTCGAGAACCGGCTGAACGACGTCGAGCAGTACGGCGACGACGAGGGCGACGAGCCGGACCCGACCGAGCGTGACCGGCTCGCCGAGGCCGCCAAGGGCGGCCGGGCGGCCGAGATGGAAGCGCGGCTGGCTCTGCGGACCACCGAGGAGCGTGCCCGGGCTCTGTCCGGTCGCGCTGACTCGCTGGAGCGCGCGGCCCGCCAGGAGCGCGAGGCTCGTGCCCGGGCGATCGCGCGGGCGTCCCGGCGCGCACGCCAGTCGGAGGCGGCGCAGGCCGTGCACCTGGCGGCTGGCCACGTCCTTGCGCGGCTGGAGCACTCACTGCAGCTAGCCGCCTCGGAGCGCTCGGCGATCCAGGCCGAGCGTGCGGATCGCGAGCAGGCGCTGGCCCAAGCTCGTTCCGCGAGTCGCAACCTGAGCAGCGAGCTCGAGCAGCTGACGAACACCGTGCACCGTGACGCGCTGGCCCGGGCAGAGCAGAAGATGCGGCTCGAAGCGCTGTACGAGAAGGCCCTGGGCGAGCTGGGCACCGAGGTGGACGCGCTGATCGCGGAGTACGGTCCGGACCAGCTGGTGCCGCCGCTGCCCAAGGAGGGCGACGACGAGACCCTCGAGGTCGAGGGGGAGCCGTTCGACCGGGCGAAGGTGCAGAAGCGGCTGAAGACCGCCGAGCGCGCGCTGAACCAGCTGGGGCGGATCAACCCGCTCGCGCTGGAGGAGTTCGACGCGATGGAGGAGCGGCACCGCTTCCTGTCCGAGCAGCTCGACGACCTGAAGAAGTCACGGCGCGACCTGATGGACATCGTCAAGGAGGTCGACGACCGCGTCGAGCAGGTCTTCACCGAGGCCTACCGTGATGTCGAGGTCGCCTTCGAGCAGGTCTTCAGCCGGCTGTTCCCCGGCGGCGAGGGGCGGCTCGTGCTGACCGATCCGGACGACATGCTCGGCACCGGGATCGACGTCGAGGCCCGCCCGCCCGGCAAGAAGGTCAAGCGACTGTCGCTGCTGTCCGGTGGTGAGCGCTCGCTGGTCGCGGTCGCCTTCCTGGTCGCGCTCTTCAAGGCACGCCCGTCGCCCTTCTACATCCTCGACGAGGTCGAGGCCGCGCTGGACGACACCAACCTGGGCCGCCTGCTGGAGATCTACGAGGAGCTCCGCGAGAACAGCCAGCTCCTCGTCATCACCCACCAGAAGCGCACCATGGAGGTCGCAGACGCCCTCTACGGCGTCACCATGCGAGGCGACGGCGTCTCCGCCGTCATCTCCCAGCGAATCCGCGAAGCCGAACCCGCCTGATCCCTCACCCTCCGCTCCGGTCCTCTGTTGGCTGGAGCGGAGGGCGCTTGACTTGCCTGAGACGACCGGTCATATTGGTCGCATGGCTAGGCGGAGTATGCGGGAAGAGATCGTCGAGGCAGGGCTGGCTCAGTTTCACGAGCGGGGGTTCAATGCCGCGGCGGTGAAGGACATCACGGATCGGGCCGGGGTGCCGAAGGGGTCGTTCTACAACCACTTCGAGAGCAAGGAAGCGCTCGCGATCGAGGCTCTGGAGCGGTATGGGGTGTCCCGGCGGCTGGATGATCTGGCCGACAAGTCCGTGGAGCCGCTGGCGCGCATCCGGGCGCACTTCGAGTACCTGCGGGACGAGGTGCTCGGCTACGGCAACCTGCGGGGCTGCATGCTCGGCAACTTCACCACCGAGGTCGCCGATCACAACGACTCCATCCAGCAACTCCTGAAGCAGGGTCTCGGTCTGTGGGCCGAGCGGTTGGGCGGGGCGCTCGCGGAGGCGCAGGAGGCCGGCAGCATTCCCGCCGGGCTCGACACCGCGACGATCGGACGGTACCTCGTGAGCGCCTGGGAAGGCACTCTGATCCGGGTCCGCGCCGAGCGGTCGCCGGAGCCCTTCGACGACTTCTTCACCGTCACCTTCGACACTTTGCTCGCCTAGGCGTTCCTCCTGTTCTCCCTTCCGGGGGAGAACTCTGTCCACTTCAAGACGACCGATCATCTTAGGACCAGATATGACCACCTACCGCGCGGTGCTGGCGACCAACGACGGCGCTTTCACGCTGGTCGACCGCGAACTGATCGAACCCGGACCCGGACACGTCCGGATCGCCGTCGAGGCCTGCGGCGTCTGCCACAGCGACCTGTACGGCGTGCACAACGTCATCGGCAACCGCCCGGTCGGTACGCCGATCGTCCCCGGCCACGAGGTGGTCGGCCGGATCGACGCGCTCGGCCCGGACGTCACCGGCTGGACCGTCGGCCAGCAGGTCGGCCTGGGGTATCTCGGCGGCCACTGCGGCGCCTGCGAGAACTGCCGGCGCGGCGACTTCGTCTACTGCACGGACCAGCCGGTGCTCGGCGACTCGATCGACGGCGGCTACGCGGAATCCGTGATCGCCCGGGCGAGCGGGCTGGTCGCAGTACCGGAGGAGTTGGGGGCGGCGGAGGCGGCGCCGTTGTTGTGTGCCGGGATCACCGTGTTCAACGGGTTGCGCAAGGGCGCGCCGCGGCCCGGTGACCTGGTCGCCGTGCAGGGCATCGGCGGCCTCGGCCACCTGGCGATCCAGTACGCCGTGAAGCTCGGCCTGCGGGTGGTAGCGATCGCGCGGGGTGAAGAGAAGCGTGAACTGGCGTTGAAGCTGGGCGCGACCGAGTACATCGACAGCGCGGCGGGGGACCCGGGCAAGGCTCTGCAGGAGCTAGGTGGCGCCACGGTCATCGTCGCAACCGCCACCACCACCACCGGCGCCTCGATGACTCCGCTGGTGGAGGGTCTCGCGTTGCGCGGTCGGCTGATCGTGGTCGGTGCTGCCGGCGATCCGATCGAGGTGAGCACCTCGGCACTGATCTTCGGTGGCCGCAGCATCGCGGGTTCGCTGACCGGCACACCCAGCGAGAACGAGGAGAACCTCGCGTTCAGCCTGGCCAACGACGTCCGGCCGATGGTCGAGACGGTTCCACTCGAGAAAGCCGCGGACGCCTACGCCCGGATGCTGTCCGGCGCGGCACGTTTCCGCATGGTCCTCACCACGAACAACAACTGAGACAGGGATAGAACAATGAGCCAGTTGATCCTGAGCGCTATCGGCGACATCGACGAGTCCGTTGCCCTGGTCACCGATCCGGACCTGGCAGTCGGCCCGGCTGACGTGCTGGTCGGTATCGACGCCGCCACCATCAACCCGGTGGACTTCATGCTTGCCTCCGGCACCTATGGATACCAGGCGCAGGCGCCGTTCGCGCTCGGTTCCGAGGGTGTCGGCCGGGTCGTCCAAGCCGGTACGTCGGTGGACCAGTCGCTGGTCGGCCGGCGGGTCCTGATCGTGCCGAACTACCAGCAGGGCACCTGGGCGGACCAGGTTGTCGTTGCCTCCCGCAACATCGTGCCACTGCCCGACGAGGGTGACCCGGCGCAGCTGGCCATGGTCGGCATCAACCCGCTGACGGCGTACCTGGCGCTGAACAAGTACGTCGGCCTCCGGCCCGGGCAGTGGGTCGGGCAGAACCTGGGGAACTCCGGTGTCGGGCAGTACGTGATCGCCCTGGCGAAGAAGGCCGGCCAGAAGACCCTCAGCGTCGTACGGCGTGAGGAGGCGGCCGAGCGGCTCCGGGCTGCCGGTGCCGACCTGGTGGTTGTCGATGGCAACGACCTGGCCGGGCGGATCGCCGAGGCGCTCGGGGAGGAGAAGTTGTCCCTGGTGCTCGACGGCACCGGCGATGCCACCGCGGGTGCGCTGGCGCGGTCGTTGGAGTTCGAAGGGACAGTGGTCAGCTACTCGAGCGTTACCGGTGCTCCGACGGCGATCGGCCTCGGCGACTCCATCTATCGGCAGCTGTCGCTGCGCGGTCTGTGGATCGTCAACTGGCTGAACAAGGCGCCGCGCGAGGAGCTCGAGCGGACCTACACCGAGCTCGCCGCGCTGGTGGCCGACGGCGTACTGCGGGCCGAGGTCGAGGCGACCTACCCGCTCGCCGAGTTCCGCAAGGCGCTGGATCACGCCCGCCAGGGCGGTCGCTCGGGGAAGATCCTGTTCAGGCCGTGATCGTCATCGAGGTGACCAGGTCACCCTGGACGTCGAAGGTGAAGTGGGAGGGGCCGTTGTAGCCGTCGCCGCCGACCTGGGTGGTGATGGTGACGGGGTTGCCCGGAGTGGACACCCGGACGTCCGAGAAGGTCGCGCGCTTGCCGATCAGCTCGTTGTCGCTCCAGGACCGGATCCGCTCCGGGCCGCGGAACTGCCGGCCCCAGTCGTCGACGTACCCGTCGATCGCGAAGGCGGCCACGAAGGCTTCGTTGTCCTGCTCGTCGATCGCGGTCAGCACGCGCTGCACCGCCGGGGGCAAGGTGGCGTCGGTACTCATAACGTAACGATAACCGCGGAGCTCTCCTTGAACCGGTCGGCCCATCCATCCGTGTGGGGGGTGTCGAACGGCCCACCAGCGAAGGGGGAACCATGAAGCGCTTCGCCATCGTCGTCGGATCCGCTGTGCTCGGTTTGTCGGCGCTCCCCGCCTGCGGTGGCGGCGACGACACCCCAGCCGCCGCGCCGAGCAACACCAGCAGCCAAGCGGCGCCCGCGTCATCGGACGCCAAGCTCGCCACCGCGGATGTGGGCGACTTCGGCAAGATCGTCGTGGATGGCACTGGCCGCACGCTGTACGTGTCCGACAAGGACACCGCGGATCCGTCGAAGTCGAACTGTGATGGCGACTGTGCCGCCAAGTGGCCGCCGGTGGTGGCCGGCAGCGGTACGCCGCAGCTGGACGGGGTGGACGCCTCACTGGTCGGCACGGTGACCCGGACCGACGGCACCAAGCAGGTGACGCTGGCCGGTCTACCGCTCTACCTGTTCGCCAGTGACAGCAACGCCGGGGAGGCCAAGGGCCAGGCCGTCGGCGGGGTCTGGTGGGTCGTCGGCGCCGACGGCAAGAAGATCACCACCCAGGCCTCGGGGTCGGGCGACGGCGGGTACTGAGCCCGATGGAAGCTGCCACCTGCCTGCTGCAGGGTCCCTGTCGGGGCCCTGCAGTGTCCCCTGTGCTGCCTCTGGCCGGTGAATCGCCTATCGTACGAACGACCGCGACAGTCGAGGCCGGGAGGACAGCGGTGGGTGACACGGACCGCCGTCCGGAGGCTGCGGAGGCGTTGATCCGCTCGTTGTACGCCGAGCACGGGCGCAGCGTGCTCGCGTACGCGACCCGGCTGACCGGTGATCGGGCGGCGGCGGAGGACATCGTCCAGGAGACTCTGGTCCGGGCGTGGAAGCACGCCGACGACCTGCTCGAGGGCAAGGGATCGGTGCGCGGCTGGCTACTGACGGTCGCGCGCAACATCGTCACCGACCGGGCCCGGGCTCGCGCCGTGCGGCCCGCCGAGGTGGCGGAGGTGGAGGATCGCCCGCCGGTGGAGGGCGACCACTCCGAGGCGGTGGTGAACACGATGGTGGTGCTGGACGCGCTCCACCAGGTGTCGCCGGAACATCGTGAGGTGCTGGTGCAGCTGTACTACCGCGGCCGGTCTGTGACCGAAGCCGCGAAGGAACTCGGCGTTCCGCCGGGTACCGTGAAATCCAGATCGTATTACGCCCTCCGCGCACTCCGCGCGGTGATGAGTGGACCGGAAGCGGAGGTGGCCCGATGAGCGAACACGATCCCTCGCGGCTCGGCGCCTACTCCCTCGGCGCCCTGGAGCCGGACGAGGTCCGCGAGATCGACGAGCACCTGGCCGGCTGTGCCGAGTGCCGCCAGGAGCTGGCCGAGCTCGACGAGCTGAAGGAGTTCCTCGGCGAAGTACCGCCTGAGGCCTTCCTGGACGGGCCGCCGGCTGACGGTGACCTGCTGCTGCAGCGGACCCTGCGGGAGGTTCGCTCGACCGCGGCGGCCGAGGTTGCGGCTGCTGAGGCCGCGACTGCCGCGCCGGCTGCGGCTGCGGCTGCGGCTGTGGCGCCGCGCAAGAAGCGCTCGACGTGGTACCTGGTGGCCGCTGCCGTCGTCTTGATCGCAGGCGCGCTGGGCGGCGGCGTATACATCGGCCGTCAGACGGTGCCCGATCCGACTGTCCCCGTGGCCGGGTCGAAGCAGGTGACCGCGACGGACTCAGTGACCCAGACGACCATGGCGACCACGGTGGAGCCGCGGGCCGGCTGGAGCTGGATCATGGTCAACATCGAGGGTCTGAAGGCCGGGGCCCAGTGCGAGATGCTCGTGACCGACAAGGCCGGCAACACCTTCGTGGCCGGCAGTTGGGTGGTCTCGGAGAAGGCCGCGCGCGAGGGCAGTCGCTTCGGTGGCGGCGTACTGGTCCCGATCGACCAGGTCCGCTCCGTGGAGATCAAGACCCTCCAAGGCGAGCATGTGGTGACCACGCCGGTCTAAATCTGGTTGCTCCGTCGGAGAGGATGGATGCGTGACTTACCCGACGACGACCGCTTCCGAAGATCTTCGTTCCCGCCGTAAGGCTGCTGCCGCCGAGTGCACCCGCTGGTTGTCCGGCCGCAAGCATCCGGTCTCCGATAGCCTCCGTGCGCTGGCCGCGGCGGCGACCGAGGAGGAGCGCGACGGCTATGGCAGCGGCGGTGAGGTCGAGCTACTGGAGCAGGAGGTCGCGGAGCTGCTGGGGAAGCCGGCGGCCGTGTTCGTGCCCAGCGGGATCATGGCTCAGCAGAGTGCGCTCCGGGTGTACGCCGATCGGGCCGGCACTCAGCGGGTGGCGCTGCACGGGCTCTCGCACTTCCTGCAGCACGAGCTGAACGCCTTGGAGGAAGTGCACCACCTCCGCATCGAGCGGCTGACCTCCGAGCCGCGGCAGCCCCGCCCGGACGAGCTGGCCGCCATACCGGGTCGCCTGGCCGCTGTGGCGCTGGAATTACCTCTGCGCGACGCTGGGTTCGTGCTGCCGAGCTGGGACGAGCTGGTGGTGTTCGCCGAGGCTTGTGCGGAGCGCGGCGTACCGCTGCATCTGGATGGCGCCCGGCTGTGGGAGAGCACGCCGTACCTGGAGCACAGTCTTGCTGAGGTGGCTGCGCTGGCCTCGACCGTCTATGTGTCGTTCTACAAGGGACTGGGTGGTCTGAGCGGTGCTGCTGTCGCGGGGCCCGAGGATCTGATCGCAGAGGTACGCCGCTGGCAGCGCAGGCTCGGCGGCAACGTCTACACCCTCTTCCCGTACGCCGTGTCCGCGCGCGACGGGCTCCGCAACGTGCTGCCGCTGATGGGCGACCTCCACCAGCGGGCGATCGAGCTGGCTGCCGCCTTGCAGAGCACGGGATTCCGCGTCTTCCCGGAGCCGCCGCACACCAACTCGTTCCGGGTGTACGCGCCGCGACCGGCCGAGCAGATCGAGCCGACCGCCGTACGCCGGATGGAGGCGACCCGCGAGTCGATCTCCGGCGCGTGGCAACCGGCCGACGTACCGGGCTGGTCGTTCGTGGAACTGGTGGTGACACCGGACACGTTGCGCTGGGAGATCGACGAGGCGGCGAAGGCTTTCGGGGAACTTCTGGAAGACTGAGCTCGTAGCACTGGTGAGGCCGGTGCACGGCAACAAACGGGGAGAGAAGTCGCTAGTGCTGACGTTCGTCATCACCATGGTCATTCTGCTGGTTCTGTCAGGACTCGTCCTGCTCGCGGTCGCCCGCGGCGAGGGCAAGGGAATCGGCCACTGAGCTACTGAGCCATTAGATTGTCGGAGATGAGAGAGCTCATCTTCCAGGAGTACGTATCACTCGACGGGTATGCCGCCGGGCCCGGCGACGACCTCAGCTTCTTCGACAGCGTCGCGGACCAGGCCGACAACGACAACCTCGACCTGCTCGAGACCGTCGACACGATGCTGCTCGGCGCGACCACCTACCGCCTGTTCGTCGAATTCTGGCCGACGGCAACCGACGAGGTGATCGCGCCGCACCTGAACCGCCTTCGCAAGGTGGTCGTCTCGTCGACCCTCGACAGCGCGCCCTGGGGCGACTGGGAGCCGGGCGAGATCGTCACGGACCCGGTCGCGGCTGTCACGGCGCTGAAGGCCGAGGACGGCAAGAACATCATCCTCTGGGGCAGCATCACCCTCTTCCACACGCTCCTGATGGCGGGCTTGGTCGACGAGATCCAACTCCGCGTCTGCCCTGTCCTGTTGGGCGGAGGCAAACCCGTGTTCCCCACCCAGGACAGCCCGCAGCAACTGACGTTCCTGGAAGCAACCCCCTGGGCCACCAACGGCACCCTCCTCCGCTACAAACCCAGCTAGTACTACGTTCCACGCGGCTCAGCCGTCGCCAGCTCGGTGAGAACTGTGTCTGGAGCCAGCGCGGGGGTGTGAGCTGGACCCGTCCGGCGGTTGTGCACGTCTATCGCTGAGGTCGGACGTGCTGCGTACGCAACGACAGACACCCCAGGTGTTAAGGGTGTCAAGCGGCGGTGGTTTGGGTGCGGTGTGCCC
>NZ_JBHSKE010000016.1:0-816 GCF_042657745.1 Kribbella qitaiheensis
CGAAACTGCGTAAGGCCCTGGAGGATCGGGGCATCGGGTATGTGCTCGCGGTTGCCTGCAGCCACCCGGTCCGCACCGGCGTCGGCAAGATCCGCGCCGACGAACTCGCCGCCAGCCTGCCCCGCAAGGCATGGCAGCGGCTGTCGGCCGGTGCCGGCTCCAAGGGGCCGCGGTTCTACGACTGGGCCTGGATCAGCATCGAACCCGAACGGGCAGATGCTCAAGGGCAGCGGTGGCTGCTGATCCGGCGTAACAACGCCACCGGCGAGCTCGCCTACTACCGCTGTTGGTCACCGGCACCGGTGCCGCTGCGCGAACTGGTCCGCGTCGCCGGCCGCCGCTGGACGATCGAAGAGTCCTTCCAAGCCAGCAAGACCCTCACCGGACTCGATCAGCACCAGGTCCGCCGCTGGACCAGCTGGCACCGCTGGACCATCCTTGCCATGCTCGCCTACGCCCTCCTCGCCGTCCTCACCGCGACCGAACGAGCCGAAACCTCAACCCCACCAGGCCTGATCGCGTTGACCTGCAACGAGATCCACCGCCTGTTCAACACACTGATCGTCGAGCCGACACAAGACCTGCGACACCGGCTGCACTGGTCGACCTGGAGACGCCGACACCAACACCGCGCACGAACCAGCCACTACCAGCGCCGACAAGCCATCCCTACCTAAGATCACGAACTACGGCTGCCGTACTAGTCGGGCTGGTGTGCGTCAAGAGCGCTTCGCGTCCCTTCGGGATCCAATGCCGCGTAGTTAGCGGTTGGGTGGCGTTGTCCAGGTCTATGGGGGTGTGTCGAGTGTGTAGGTG
>NZ_JBHSKE010000017.1:0-35398 GCF_042657745.1 Kribbella qitaiheensis
CCCGCGCTGAGGGGGTTCGCCCACTGTCAGAACAATGGGCGAACCCCCAGAGGAGGCAGCGAACCCCCAGAGCACCAGGGAGGCTTCGCCTCTGACCGCCGAGTGTGGGGCTGGCGAGCCCCCTCCTCGCCGACCACTCCCCCCCGCCCCCACCGAAGCCCGACAAGCACTGGCCAGCATCGACCGCCACGTCCGCAGCCGCATCGACCACGAACGCCTCGCAAAAGCCGCCTGAAAACCTCACCACAAACGCCACACTCCTCGCGGCCACGCACCGCTAGTACGGCGCCTCCGCCCGCGGCACGCAGTACGGCCTCTTCTCCCGCACTGTTCGCTGCGGCATGCTGGGGAGCATGTGGAAGCCCTGGGGACGCAAGCGCAGCAGCCGGCCACCGGCTGTGCCGGCCTCCACCAAGTCCCCGGACAGCGCTCAGGCTGACGACTCGTCAACCCACCGGCAAGCTCCGCCCGCCGAGGTCGCCAACCTCCGTGCCCGCCTCACCAGCGAAGGCTTCAGCTACCGGCACTGACCCCTGGTACTGCGATCCGCCGGGCCCCGTCGGACATGACCTGGGTCACCCCCTAGAGTCCCCGGGAGTAGGTGCTGCACCAATTCTCGTTGCGTTTCGGCAACTTTCTGCCCGATCTGGTCATCGGGTGTAACAGAAAGCGTCTCTAGCACGGTGTAGCAGCGGCTTGCACCGTGAAACTAGCTGGGGGTTTGTGATGGGTGGGAAATTCTCACGATGGGTCGGACTGGTCGCCGGATTCGGCGTACTGGCCGGCCTCGGGGGCGGGCTGGTAGCCCCCGGAGGCGGTTCTACGGCGGTGGCCGCGGGACCGACCAAACCGCCGATCGCGGTGCTGCCCGACCTTCCGGAACCGGAGTTCGCGCAGTTCGAGGAAGGCAAGAGCAACGTCGTGCCGCCGACCGCGGTAGCGGCGAAGGACATCACCACGGCGGCGCCGCGCCGGGCCGCCGACGGCAAGCTGGTCGCGGGGTCGTACACCTGCCCGGGTTTCAGCGGCATCGACACCCCGAACCCGGTGGCGAACCTCCTCAACGACACCTACACCTGGGGCCCGTACGCGCCGTACAAGGTGGGTGACGGCAGCGGCAACATCAACTGGCGGCTCAACCCGTACAAGAACCCGAGCTGGTACATGTGGCTGCATTCGCTGCGCTGGCTCGGCCAGGGCATCGTGGCCGCCAGCACGGGCGACACGGTGGCGATGAACCGGGTGACCACGATCGTGCGCGACTGGGTCACGGACAACCCGTACTCGTGGAAGGCCGACGTCGGCGCGTACGAGGCGACGATGCACCGGACCAACGTGCTGATCTGCGTCCGTCAGGCAGTCATCTCCGGCCTGGGCGTGACCACGCTGCCGGCGGAGTACTCGTGGCTCGACACCGCGCTCACCCAGCACGCCACGTTCCTGATCAACAACTGGAGCGGCGCCTGGAACCACGGAACGGACGAGAGCATCGCTCTGTTCGGCATCGGGTGCACGCTGAACCGCGCCGACTACAAGACCACGGCGCAGACCCGCCTGGCGCAGGGCATCACCACCTCGATCGACTCCCAGGGGTCCACCAACGAGCAGTCGACGGCGTACGCGCAGTTCAACTACTCGCTCTGGGGCCGGGCGGTCACCGTGCTGCAGCAGTGCGGAGCCGACCCCGGTACGACGATCAACACCCGGCGCGCGTTGATGGCCAACTGGCTCGCGCTCGCCACGAACTCCCTGGGCAAGTACGCCCAGATCGGCGACTCCGAGGTCGTTGCCACCAACCCCTATGCCGGTACGCCGATGGAGTACGCCGGTACGAAGGGCGCGTCGGGTACGCCGTCAGCCGACCGGGTGAAGGTGTACAACGCGGGATACGTGTTCGGCCGGACCGGCTGGGGCCAGACGAGGCCGTTCACGCAGGAGTCGGCGTACAGCATCCGCTTCGGACCGGGGCGCGCCGTGCACGGGCACAGCGACCACATGGGGATCACCTACACCGCCAAGGGCCGCGACATCCTCATCAACGGTGGTCACGCCGGCTACCAGAACGACGCCTGGCGCACCTGGGCGAAGGGACAGTTCTCCGCCAACTCGATGACGACGCCGCTGTCCGCCGAGACCCTCCCGGTCACCAAGCTGAACCGCCAGGTGGTCAAGGCCAACGCGGAGTTCTTCGAGTTCTCCGACGTCCCCGGCTCCGGGATCAGCCGCACCCGCGGCTACCTGGTGCTGAAGGATCCCGACCTGATCGTGTCCCTGGACCGGGCGACCTCGAAGACGGCGCAACAGTTCCAGACGTTGTGGCACATGCCGTCAGACCAGAAGGCCACGGTGTACTCGCGGACGACGGCGATCGCGGCGAAGCCGGGTGACACCAGCCGGACGATCCTCTTCCAGGTCCCGTTCCGGCAGGCACTGCCGGCGGGCGCCATCTTGATCAAGCAGGCGCAGACCAACCCGATCCAGGGCTGGCACTACCCGAACATCTTCACCCGCAACTCGGCGCCGACGCTGATGTTCGCCCGCTCGGGCTACTCATCCTCGATCCTGTCGTTCATCGCCCCGGTCAAGGCGACCGGCTCGGTCACCTACAAGGGACGTTGGTCGGGCACGACGTACGTCATCGACCTCGTCGTCGCCGGCGTGAAGACCTCGGTCGGCATCACCTCGGGCGGCGCACTCTTCCGCGCCGCATAAGCAGTACTCAGTGGCGGGCCGGCGTCTGAAATCAGGCGCCGGCCCCGTCGTTCGAGTGGCATCCTGAACCCCGTGAAGCGAGTGGTGGTCGCCTGCTGGCTCGGTGCCCTTTGACTGCGTGTGCTCCCCGGCCGTGCGAGGCTTCCGGGCAATGAGGAGCTTCAGCGTGGTTCATCTCCGGGACCGGCCGGCGCTGACCGAGGTGGTCGTCGTGATCGACGTCATCGGTGCGTTCACCACCGCAGCAGCCGCCTTCGCCGCAGGTGCGGACCGGATCGTTTGTGTCGAGAAGCTGGACGAGGCTTTCACGCTGCGGGATCTGAGCCCTCGCGCTGTCCTGATGGGCGAGGAGCACGGCCAACGCCCGGAGGGTTTCCACCTCGGCAACTCCCCGGTCGAAGTCGCCGCGGCCGACCTCACCGGGGCGCACGTGATCCAGCGAACCTCGAACGGAACCCGCGGCCTCGCCGCCGCCCGTCGAGCCACCGCGCTCCTCGCCGCCGCGGCAACGAACATCACCGCCACCGCCCGCTGGATCGCCGAGCACCATCCGCACTCCCCCGTAACGGCCCTCTGCACCGGAGACACCTCAGAAGACGAGGCCTGCGCAGTACACCTGGGCGCACTTCTGCGCGGTACCAGCCCGGCCCCAGCGGATCTTGCGAGCGCAGTACGGGCTGCAGGTGCGGAGCACGCAGCGATCTGGCGGAACCCAACGCATCCGAAGCATGACGGCTTCACCGCCGACCTCGAGGCATGCAGCATGGTCGACCACTACGACTTCGCCATGGTCGGCCGCCTTCTGGACACCACCGTCGAACTGCGCCCGGTCGTCTGTGCTGGCCGACCGGCTACTGCTGACGGTCGGGGAGATCAGTAGGGTGCCGAGCGTGACAGTCACAGTCGAGGTACTCACCGAGATCACCGACGAGGTGACCGCGGCCTTCGCCCGCCTCCTCCCGCAGCTCTCCAGCTCCGCCCCAACGCTTGACGGGGAAGCCCTGCGCCGCATGGTGTCCCACGAAGCCAACACGATCCTGATCGCCCGCACCCCGGACGCGATCGTCGGCACCCTCACGCTGGTGCTGTTCCCGATCCCCACCGGCCTGCGAGCCCGCATCGAAGACGTAGTAGTCGACGATTCGACCCGAGGCCAAGGCATCGGCGCCGCCCTGACCAACGAAGCCCTTCGCCTGGCTCAATCCGCCGGCGCCCGTTCGGTCGACCTGACCTCGCGCCCCGACCGTACCTCCGCCAACCACCTCTACCAACGCCTGGGCTTCCAGCCCCGCAACTCCCAGGTCTACCGCTTCACCCCGGACCAATAGGTACGCCGTACTGCGTCAGCGCTCGACTGCTGGGCCTTGGGATGTGGCACGATCTTTAGCGTGACCAGCAAAACCGACGGGGCGCAGCGCTTGAGTGATCTTGCGCGGCTGCGGCGTGTCCGCGACCGGATCGACCGGGAGTACACGCAGCCGCTGGATGTCGAGGCGCTCGCCCGCGGCGCACACATGTCGGCGGGGCACCTGAGCCGCGAGTTCCGGGCCGCCTACGGTGAGTCGCCGTACGGCTACCTGATGACGCGACGCATCGAGCGTGCGATGTCCCTGCTGCGTCGTGGCGACATGAGCGTCACCGAAGTCTGTTTCGCGGTCGGCTGCTCGTCGCTGGGGACCTTCAGCACGCGTTTCACCGAGTTGGTCGGCGTACCGCCCAGCGTCTACCGGCGGGAGGCGACGCGCGCGACCGCGGGGATGCCGTCCTGCGTCGCGAAACAGGTGACCAGACCGATCAGGAATCGAGAAGCGCCGGTCGCCGAGTCGCATTAGCGTGACCGTCATGAACATCACCATTCACGCGAGCTACCTCCCGCACAACGACCCGGACGCCGCGATCGCCTTCTACCGCGACACCCTCGGCTTCGAGGTCCGCAACGACGTCGGCTACCAGGGGATGCGCTGGATCACGGTCGGCCCGCCCGACCAGCCCGGCACGTCCATCGTCCTGCACCCGCCGGCCGCCGACCCCGGCATCACCGAGGAAGAGCGCCGCACCATCACCGAGATGATGGCCAAGGGCACCTACGGCGGCATCAACCTGGCCACTGCCGACCTCGACGCCACCTTCGAGCGGCTGCAGGCCGGCGACGCCGAGGTCGTCCAGGAGCCGACCGACCAGCCGTACGGCGTCCGCGACTGCGCCTTCCGCGACCCCTCGGGCAACATGGTCCGCATCCAGGAACTGCGCTGAGCGACCGGACGCCACGAAGTACGGGCTGAGCGACCGCGGCCACGTAGTACCCGCGGCTGGTTAGATCGAGCCAGGCGACCCTGACGGAGACCGCGAGGGCGGCCCGACTGACAGATGGAGACACCATGAGCACGGCCAAGAAGACGGATAAGCAGCCGCCTGCGCCGCACGTCGGCGACAGCCACGACCTGATCCGCGTCACCGGCGCCCGCGTGAACAACCTCAAGGACGTCAGCATCGAGATCCCGAAGCGCCGGCTGACGGCGTTCACCGGCGTCTCCGGCTCGGGCAAGAGCTCGCTGGTGTTCGGCACCATAGCCGCGGAGTCGCAGCGGCTGATCAACGAGACCTACAGCACGTTCGTGCAGGGCTTCATGCCGACGCTGGCGCGGCCCGAGGTCGACGTACTGGAGGGTCTGACCACGGCGATCATCGTCGACCAGGAGCGGATGGGCGCCAACGTCCGCTCCACCGTCGGCACCGCCACCGACGCGAACGCGATGCTGCGCATCCTCTTCAGCCGGCTCGGAAAGCCCCACATCGGCTCACCCAACGCGTACTCGTTCAACGTCCCGTCGGTGAAGGCCAGCGGTGCGATCACGGTCGAGCGCGGCGGCAAGACGAAGGCGGAGAAGGCGACCTTCAACCGGCTCGGCGGCATGTGTCCGCGCTGCGAGGGGATGGGCTCGGTCACCGACTTCGACCTGACCGCGCTGTACGACGACAGCCTGTCGCTCAACGAGGGCGCGCTGACGATCCCCGGTTACAGCATGGAGGGCTGGTACGGCCGGATCTTCCGCGGCTGCGGCTACTTCGACCCGGACAAGCCGATCCGCAAGTTCACCAAGAAGGAAATGCACGACCTGCTCTACCGGGAGCCGACCAAGATCAAGGTCGAGGGGATCAACCTGACGTACGCCGGTCTGATCCCGCAGATCCAGAAGTCGTTCCTGTCCAAGGACGTCGAGGCGATGCAGCCGCACATCCGCGCCTTCGTGGAGCGGGCGGTGACGTTCACGACCTGTCCCGAGTGCGACGGCACCCGGCTCAGCAAGGAAGCCCTGTCGTCGAAGATCAAGGGCAAGAACATCGCCGACGTCTGCTCGATGCAGATCAGCGACCTGGCCGACTGGGTCAAGGGCCTCGACGAGCCGTCGGTGACCCCGCTGCTCACCGGGCTGCAGCACCTCCTCGACTCGTTCGCGGAGATCGGGCTGGGCTACCTCTCGCTCGACCGGCCGTCGGGCACTCTCTCCGGTGGCGAGTCCCAGCGCACCAGGATGATCCGCCACCTCGGCTCCTCGCTCACCGATGTCACCTACGTCTTCGACGAGCCCACCATCGGCCTGCACCCGCACGACATCCAGCGGATGAACGGCCTCCTGCTGCAACTGCGCGACAAGGGCAACACCGTGCTCGTCGTGGAGCACAAGCCCGAGACGATCGCGATCGCGGACCACGTCGTCGACCTCGGCCCCGGCGCCGGTACTGCGGGCGGCACCATCTGCTACGAGGGCACTCTCGACGGCCTGCGTGCCTCCGACACCATCACCGGCCGCCATCTCGACGACCGGGCCAAGCTCAAGGAGACGGTGCGGACAGCCACCGACAAGCTGGAGATCCGGGGCGCCAACGCCAACAACCTGCAGGACGTGGACGTTGACATCCCGCTCGGGGTGCTCTGCGTGATCACCGGCGTGGCGGGCTCCGGCAAGAGCTCGCTGGTGCGCGGGTCGATGCCCACCGACGCGGGAGTCGTGTCGATCGACCAGGGCGCCATCAAGGGCTCCCGCCGGAGCAACCCAGCGACGTACACAGGGCTGCTCGAACCGATCCGCAAGGCGTTCGCGAAGGCCAACGGTGTAAAGCCGGCCTTGTTCAGCGCGAACTCCGAGGGTGCTTGCCCCGCCTGCAACGGCGCCGGCGTCATCTACACCGACCTGGGCATCATGGCCACCGTCGAATCCACCTGCGAGGAGTGCGAAGGCAAGCGGTTCCAGGCGTCCGTACTGGAGTACGAGTTCGGCGGCCGCAACATCGCCGAAGTACTGGCGATGCCGGTGACCGAGGCCGAGGAGTTCTTCGGTTCGGGCGAGGCGGCCACACCGGCCGCCCACAAGGTCCTCGACCGGCTCGCCGACGTCGGGCTCGGCTACCTCAGCCTCGGCCAGCCGCTCACCACCCTGTCCGGCGGCGAGCGGCAGCGCCTCAAGCTGGCCACGCGCATGGCCGAGAAGGGCGGCATCTACGTCCTCGACGAGCCGACCACCGGCCTCCACCTCGCCGACGTCGAACAACTGCTCGCCCTGCTCGACCGCCTCGTCGACTCCGGCAAGTCCGTCATCGTCATCGAGCATCACCAAGCGGTCATGGCCCACGCCGACTGGATCATCGACCTAGGCCCCGGCGCCGGCCACGACGGCGGCCGCATCGTCTACGAAGGCACCCCCACCGACCTGATCTCCACCCCCACCACCCTTACCGGCAAACACCTCGCGGAATACGTCGCCCCCTGAGCAAGCCTCCACGGGCGCCACTGCGGCGCCCGTGGGGCCTGCTTCCCACAGAGGGGAGGCGGACCCCTCCGTCAGAGCTGCACCTGCTCGATGCACGCCTGGCGCACGATTCCGGCCAGCTCATCATCCGTCCGGCTCCATGGCTCGCCGGGCTCATCGTCGATTGCCCACAGCTCGCCAAGAGGTTGCTCGAAGACCTCGGAGGCGTAGCCGTTGTCAATCACAAGGCCGGCGACCTGGTTGACTACCCACGCCCAGCGGACCCGGCCGCTGAGGTGCATGCGGGCGATGTGGTCGTAGGTGACCTTGAGCGCGGCCTGCCTCGACGACAGATGGGCAACGCCCGTGTCTGCGAGCGCCGCCGGGAGCAGGTCTCGGACCTCACGGGTGTCTTGTCCACTAAGTCCGGCCAATTCCGCCAGCGACTCACCGTCGTACCCCTGCACAAGCCAGTTGGCTGCCCACATCGGTACGCACTCCGCACGCAGGACATCCATGACTACCCACGCCGCAACCAACGCGGGCGTCGGCGTCTCCCCCTCCGGCACGACCTCCTGCAACATGGCGCCATTGTGCTCGGCCGCGCGGAGCGCCGTCATGGGCTTTTGTACCGCTGAGGTTCGCCGTCACCAGCCGGTGCGAATATGTCTTCGCCCGGCGAGGGCTGTGGAAACGGCAGAACAGGCGGCTGCATGAGATTCGTCAGGGTGGAATTCACCAGGGACGGCACTTACTCGGACCCGAGGGACTACCTGGAACAACTGCCGGCTCTGGCCGCCTTGCTGCCTGCCGGAGCGCGGGCCTTCGCCACCGATCCGGAGCACTACAACTACTACGGACAACGGTGCGTCAAGGATCTCAAGCCACAGCACCTGACGGCTGGTGAAGACAACGGCACCAGTTGGCTCGAACTGGGGTTGCGGCACAACTGCTGGAAGCATGAGGAAGACCTGACCATCCGCTACAGCGGTGTGGACCGGGTGACAATGGATCCAGCTGGCGACAACCTGGACGTGACGCACCTGCAAGACGTGATGCTCGATGAAGTTCTCCCCGACGAGCGCGGTTGCAGGCACGAGATCGCGTGCCTTTCCGGGTCGCTGACAATCACCTGCGAAGACCTGGTAGCCATCTGGGCAGATTCCAACTGCCCAGAGCGCGTGCTGCGGTGAAGGCCAGACGACACAGAGGGATCGAGAACTACTTCCGGGTGGTCAGCCGTCTTGGAGCCCGTGGCTGAGCAGCGGCCAGGCCTTGTGGAGTTCTCGCTGCCAGTACACCCAGTTGTGGGTACCGGGCGAGTACAGGTCGATCTGGGCGTCGAGGTGGAGTTCGCGCACGCGCATGACGAACACTTCGTTCTCGGCGCGGAGGGCGCTCTCGGTCTGGTCGAAGGTCGCGCCAGCCGTGTCGAGGGGACCTGGTTGGCCCGATCCGGCGGAGATGTACAGCCGGGTGCCTGCGAGCTTCGCCGCGAGGTCGTACGGGTTGTGCGCCCGCCAGACGTCCACGTCGGTGTCTGGGTCTCCCCACAGCCCGTGCGGGTCCTCACCTTGTGACTGCAGCAGCCCTAGGTACGCCTGCGACTCTGCCGGGGCAAGGCGGGTGTTGACGATGCCGCTGAAGGAGGCGGCAACGGTGAACATTCCTGGGTGGCGGGCGGCGTAACCCAGCGACCCGAGACCGCCCATCGAGACACCGACGACCGCGCGCCGATCATTGGCCCGAAAACGCTCTTTGAGCAGACCTGGCAACTCCTGAAGGTGGAAGGTCTCCCAGTGCGGTCCGGATACCCAGTCGGAGTAGAACCCTGCATTCCCGCCATCCGGCATCACGACCAGGGCGTCCAGGTCTCTCGAGAGCCGCTCGATGTCGGTCGACCTGGTCCAACTGACGTAACTGTCACAGCATCCATGAAGCAGGTACAGCGACGGCCACCGTCGATCCGGGGCGCTG
Source organism: Kribbella qitaiheensis (assembly GCF_042657745.1). Classification (GTDB taxonomy): domain Bacteria; phylum Actinomycetota; class Actinomycetes; order Propionibacteriales; family Kribbellaceae; genus Kribbella; species Kribbella qitaiheensis. The sequence goes on from NZ_JBHSKE010000017.1 coordinate 9,438, forward strand.
GTGAATCGGCTGGGCAGCAGCAGCCGCACTTGGACGTCCGTACCGATCGCCGGCGACCGCACTGTCATGTCCCAGGTACGGCCCTCCACCTGGTGAGTACTGACGATCTGCGCGGTACCTGCTGCCGGTACTGGCTCGCTCGGCGACGCCTGAGACGTGGAGGGGGTCGACGTAGGCCCAGCAGCAGATCTCGACCCGGAGGGTGCCGTGCCTCCACATGCGACGGCGTAGAAGGTCGTGAGGACAATCAGCCCAGTGACCAGCCCTTGGCGGCACCGAGCAATGTATGAGCGCCGCCTCTTGCTCTGGAGCGGAGGTGTGCTGCCCCTGCCAGTCCCCATGACTACGACGCTCGCACGCAGGCAGACCGCCGACAAGTGTCAGCAACCAGCACGCCGCGTCGCCCTGGTTCTTCCGGCTGGGTGCGGCCCCGCCACGTTGGTCGACAGGAAAATGGTTGGGCAGGTCCGCGTTCAGGTTGATAGCGTCCTCGGAACCGTGACACCGCACGAGGAGGTGAGACCCATGAACGCTGTACGCACGTGGGTGCTCCCCCTCGTCATGGTCGGGCGATTGACGTAGGTGTCGCCGGGAGCGCCTCAACAACAAGGCACTCCCGAAAGGCAACAACCTATGCATACTGTGCGTTTCACCGCGGAGACATCGTCGAACGGTGTCCTCGAACGCGACTTCATCGTGGGCGAAGTCCCTGGCGTCCTCTGGTCGCCCGTATCCGGCTCCGATCATGCCCCGCTGGTGCTGATGGGTCACGGTGGCGGCCTGCACAAGAAGACGCCCGCACTCATGGCCCGCGCCCACGACAGCGTGACCACCCACGGTTTCACCGTGGCCGCCATCGACGCGCCCGGGCACGGCGATCGCCCGCGCACGGTGGAGGACGAGCAGGCCCGCGCCGACCTCAAGCAGGCCATGGCGGCGGGCGAGACCAAGCGCGTCGAGTCGATCACCGGCCGGTACGGCGCCGCACTGGCGCGGCGTGCCGTGCCGGAATGGCAGGCGACCCTGGACGCCCTCCAGCAACTGCCGGAGATCGGCACCGAGGCGCCGATCGGTTACGGCGGCGGCATCACCTTGGGTACCGGGATCGGGATACCGCTGACGGCGATCGAACCCAGGATCACCGCCGCGATCTTCGGCGGCGGATTCGTCGTGGACGAGGCGCTCATCGAGGCGGCGAGGCGAATCACCGTTCCGGTCCAGTTCCTCCTCCCGTGGGACGACGAGCACGTCGACCGCCAATCCGCTCTCGCGTTGTTCGATGCCTTCGCTTCGAAGGAGAAGACGTTGCACGCCAACCCGGGCGATCACCGCAACATCCGCTGGTTCGGGCTCGACGACGAGTTCTTGGTCCGGCATCTCGGCCGGGCCGGCACCTCACCCGCCTGACCTGACCGGTATCGGCGTCGGAATCCACACCGGGCGCCGATACCGCTGTCCCACCTCGTCTTCCGACGGAGCCGATAGGCACCTCGTCGGTACGCGCGTGCGTTCTGGAGCACGCTGCTGTCGACTTCTTGAACCCCTCTCGCGTGTCGGTCCTCTGAGCCGCACGCCGCGGCCAGACCGACGCCCCGACATCGGCACGAGCGCGCGGAGTACGGCCCGTGCGGCGTCGTGCCGCATGATTCGCACTATGGATCCGTCCTTGCCGAAGGTTCGCTCGGAGCGCTGGAGGGCTGACACCCTCGTCTTGTTCGACTGGCTGATCTCGGTCGACCTCAACGCAGTACCGATCACGCATCCGGCAGAGAAACAGGCAGTCGCGGATTTGTTGATCCAGCATCGACCACGGTCTACCGAGCTAGCTGCCATGTCCGGACGTGCGTGCGATTGGCCCACGATGCGGGGCAGAATGGCACAGGCGTCGTGCGAGCGACTTGGTGTCCGGGCCGAGTCCTCTGGGAGATGAGAGGCAGCATGATCGAGGGAGCAGCCATCCTGCTTGTGGGCCTGGTGGCCGGTTACATCGCCGGACGGCGCAATCGGCGCACATCGGCACCGAACACGACCGGGGCGGTGTGCTCATGCCATCACCCTCGTGGCCAGCACCTCGACGGCAAGGGCGCCTGCCAGACCAAGAGCAAGGTAACCGTCAACGGCACCCAGATGTTCGTGCCCTGCTCGTGCCAGATGTACGACGGCCCCGAACCGCTGCCGCAGTTCTATGCACCGGAGATCCAGCCATAACCCCACCGATAAAGCCAAACTCGGCATGAGGCCGTGCGGGCGGATGTCCTCCGTCCACTGATTCGCGACAGATCTTCGCCAGACGACGTGCGACAGTCAGGACGCTGATAGCGGGATGATCGGCGTGCTGTCACCAGTGCTTCGACAGTTCCAGCCGCATCCGGCGATCGTGGTTCGCCACCACGGCTACGACTTCGTCCACGTCACGCTCGTCAGCAAAGCACCGGGGATGCACGTGGTCGGCAGGCTTCTAGACCTGCCGCACGTCCGTAGTCGAGTTCACACTGTCCATTGCTGACCACCACGCTCCTAGACACGAGCGCCGATCCACCAAAATGTCCACGGTTGTCCGGCCGATCCGAGGACGCTTAGCAAAATCAATCTCCCGACTACTGCGGGAGAAACTGGGAGGACCGTCATGGCACGGCAGATCATCACGACCGCGAACGCGCCGAGTTCACCGCTCTACAGCCAGGGAGTCAAGGCCGGACCCCACGTGCTCGTCTCGGGCATCGTCGGCATCGACCCGAGCACCGGCGGCCTCGCCGGAAGCACCGTCCAAGCTCAGACAAGGCAGGCGCTGAGGAACTGCGAGGCGATCCTCCAGGCCGGGGGCGCCGGCCTGGACGACGTCATCGAGGTGGGCGTACTGCTCACAGACCCCGCCGACTTCGCCGGCTTGAACGAGGAGTACGCGCGGTGGTTCCCGTCCGAGCCGCCGACTCGGTACGTCGCCAAGCTCGGCGTCGAACTGCCTGGACTGCTCGTCTCGATCCGGATGACCGCCTTCGTCGGGTGATGCAGCTCGGCGCGAAGGTCAGTTCCTCATCGTTCGGCAACTCGAAGACCTGGCCGCCGCCTGCCACGGACCTTATGCAGAACTGGTGTCGGTCCTCGGCATGGGTGGCTTGCGTCGGGGCGAGTTGCCGGGCTTCAGGTGGGCGACGTTGTCCATGTGCCAGGACGTGGCTGCGGCCTCAGCGGGCTGTCCTCGCCAGTGGTGCGGGCGTTGGTCTGTTCGTGGATACGCCCAAGAACAAGCGTGCTAAGACTGTCCCCCGGTCGGACGACATGGTGGGTGGAGCCGCCTGTCGGAATCGAACCGACCACCTTCTCCTTACGAGTCCGTTGCCCTGAGCCCCAACTACGCGACGACTCCGACCCTGAGCAGGGATCGTCCTCAGTGGCCGGGGGTCGTTGACGGCTGTTCACGGTCCTTCGGGGCACCTCGGGGCACCATTCCCTCTCAGCCGACGTACCTCCGCGAGCAAGCGGGGAATGTCCTGCCGGGCGTATGCGACGAAATCGAGGTCAGCCACGGATGCCGGAACAACGGCACCTGTGACTGCTCGGGATAGTTACAGGTCCGGCTCATCGTCACTGTCACTGACCCGGATGAAGTCATCCCACCCAGATGATCACGGCCCTCAACGAACGACTTCCAAGGCGCTGGGCTAGCTGCTGCGGCACGCCGTTCGATCTCGTCGAGCTCGCCGTCAGTCAGTGGTCCTCCCGCGTTCTCGTTCATCGAGCCATCTTCTGGGATGGCAGCCTGTACCGCCACCCCGCGTCTTCCCGACCTCGCCGGAGGCAATGTCTGGGGCTCTGCAGAAAGACACCGAGAGCGGGCGGGCGGTGAACGGCCGGAGGCCGCATGCGCACGGCCGGGCCGCGCGCCGAAGGCGCCTTGATCCATAAGAGGTCCATTCGGCAGGTGACCACCGATACTCGATGTCCTCCGTTGACTGATGCGCGACTGTCGTCCGCCAGGTGATCTGCGACAGTGTGAAAGCGCGGATCGCGGCAATGAGCGGTCAGGCTATGCCGTCGGTCGGCGGGGTGACCCAGCACGACGCCTCAGAGGGGGCGCTGGGACACTCCGATCGCAGTTGGCGGCTATGCGGGGAAGGCCTTCCAGTGCCCTTCGGAGATGACCTCGACGGTGCCGTCGGTCACCTTGATGGCGGTCTGGTCGTCGATCGCGTACGCCGGACCTGCGATGTCGGCGGCCCATCTCTCCGCATCGGCCATGGTGTTGTCCGGCATGAGCTCGTGGTCCAGGTGCGGGTAGATCGAGAAGTCGACGACCCCCAGCGTGCGGTCGTCCAGGGCAGAAGGCCAGTTGACGAAGCCGTCACCGATCCGCGGTGTCATCACCATGCTGCCGGCGCTCAGCCCCACCCAGACCGTCTCGGGTAGCGACGAGATGACCTCCGACAGCCCTGACTGCCGCATCCAGTGGTACAGGTACGACGCGTCGCCACCGTCCACCAGCAACACGTCGGCCTCGCGGACCCACGGCACCCACCGCTCCTCGCCGATGCTGGGCAGCGCGGTGAGTTCGAGGACGCCCACGGATGCCCAGCCCAGGCTGGTCATGAGAAACGGAGGCTCGCCGGTGACGACGCCTCGCACCGAGGCGGGTCCCAACATCGGGTGGCCCCAATGTGCCGTGGGGATGCAGAGCGCACGGGACTCGGAGATCGGCTTGCCCAGCAGATCGACCAGCCCAGCGCGGATGCTCCCGTTCGTAACGCCTCCCGATGTGAGAAGGAGCTTCACAACGCCTCCCGAGTCGGGTGCGACGGATTCGTGTGGCATACAGACCGTGGACGCGTCATTGCCTGACTCCTTGTCTTGGCGCCCTCGAATGGCCGCCATTCACCTGTTCCACGAACGCCGCGTTCCGGATCCGACACTCTGCCATAAAATTCGGCGGGCCTCCGCCTGCGCGCACAGTCATCGGCTGCATGTTGAAATGCCCATAGGACCGATTCTGGCGAGGCTTGGTCCAGGTGCTCGGCTCGTCGCTCGCTTTTCGGCAACCCACGCTGGTCGTGTGGCTCTCATTTGGCCTGCGCGGGCCGGGCACTGCCAGGGCCAGGAGAGGCTCAAGAGGGGTTTTGCGGCTCGAAGCAGCGTTGCCCTCCCGGCTCGACAACCAGTGGCTGGATCGAGCATCGGAGGATTCCAGTGAGCTCACCATCAGAGCGCTGGTCATCGGCATGGACCCGCACAAGCGTTCAGCAACCGTCGAGATCATGTCCGCGCACGAGACCATCCTCGGTGGCGGCCGGTTCGGCACCGACCGCGACGGCTACGCCGCCATGCTTCGCTACGCAAGACACTGGTCGGACCGGGTCTGGGCGATCGCCGTCACCGCGATGCCTTCGGGACCGAGTACGCGGGCAAGTCGCGGTTGCAGGCCGCTCGCGCGTGGATGGGCGGGTACTCCCCGGCGGTTTCGTCGCAAACTCAAGCAGACGGCGTGACCGGGGACCGCAGGCCGAGCCACTGCTCGGCGTCCCAGGCCTCGAACCGCTCTACCTCGGTGAACCCCAGCTTTGCCGCGAGGCGCATCGAGCCGACGTTGGCGCTCTGGGTGGTGAGCACCACCGGCTCGCCGGGAAGCGTGCCGTCGAACCAGTCGAGTGCCGCCGCGCACGCCTCGGCGGCGTACCCGAATCCCCACGCCTGCGGCAGGAACAGGTAACCGAGATCGGCCTTCCCTGTGGCAGCCGGGCGACTATGCCCCGTTGCTCTCCTGAGCAGGATCTGGCCGATCATCGCCCCGTCGAGATCAACGACGAAACTCCCGGGCCACCGCTCGGGCGCCCCGGGCATCTCGCGCTCAAGCTCGTCACGCGGCCGGGGGCCGCCGAGGTAGGTGTGCACCTCTGGCGATGCCAGCAGCTCGATGAACGCTGAACGGTCCCGGGCCTCGGACTCACGGAGCACGAGCCTCTCGGTCTTGATCGGCTCAGGCGGCCAGGCGACGGTTCCGAGCTCAGACATGTCGGCCAGCTAATCAGCAGACTCGGCAGCGATCAAGACTCGCGGACCGATCAACCCACCGGCCTCCTGGGGCAGGCCTCGGCGGCCATAACGATGGACCTCTACGGCCACCTGATCGATCAAAACCTGTGGGATACCGCCCGGGAGACGGGGAAACCACGGGGCCACGGGATGAGCTTGAGGCGGGAATTACAAAACCCCCGGGCGAGGAAACTGGGCGCTGACCTGGGGGTTGGGTGGAGCCGCCTGTCGGAATCGAACCGACGACCTTCTCATTACGAGTCGTCCGAGCCGAGTACACCGCCGTCTCTACGCTCCTTGCTCCGCAGGGAGGACACCACCGGTCGATGATCTGATCAGTACAGGCCCGTCTAGACCGATCGAGGGCTCCTGTTAGCAAGGTTGTTGGCAAGGTTGTTAGCAAGCGACCTACCACCGAGCCCCCTCAATACGAGTCCGTTGCCCTGAGCACCAACCACCCAACGACCCCCGACCCTGAGCAGTGATCGTGCTCAGTGGTCGGGGGTCGTCGACGGCTGTTCAGGGCCCTTCGGGGGCATCTCGGGGGCACCGATCCCTTGAGATTCAAGGTTGCTGATCGGCCGTCGGCGGTCCTCGTTCGCTCGACCTATAGTTACGCCATGGATATGAACGATTATCAACAGGCAGCCCTTCGCACAGCTGCACCAAAGGAGAAATATAACGAGCTGTTCCACCTTCTGCTCGGGCTTGTAGGTGAAACAGGTGAGATCGCCGAAAAAGCCAAGAAGATCGTGCGCGACAAAGATAGCGACTTTTCTCAGTGGGACATCGAGGATCTTAAGAAAGAACTCGGTGACACGCTGTGGTATGTCGCTGTTATTGCGGACTACTTTGGTGTCCCGCTTGAGGATGTTGCTCAACTCAACATTGCGAAGCTTGCTGACAGGCAGAAACGAGCGATGCTCGGCGGTAGCGGCGACAATCGTTAGGTTGAACAGCGCTGTCCTCCGTCGGGTGATGCGCGACACTCGTCAGCCAAGCGATCTGCGACTGTCGAAAGCACGGATCGCGGCAAATCCGGACGTTCAGACTGGGCGCCAGTCGTGGCCGGCGTGGCGGCGTGGATTCCACACCGTTCTCATCGAGCGCATGTGCAACCCGGTGGACCGGGTGCCGAGCCACAGTCCGTTGGTGAGCCAGACGCTATTGGTGTCGTTCGGGTGATCCACGTTCCGCGTTGTGAGCAGAAACGACGTGGCCGCGACTTCCTCGAGAGGCAGGCCAATGACCGATGCGAGTGCGGGCAGTGGCTGAGAACGCCACGTGAGCGGCCATTCGACCCACGCCTTGGGCGTCACCGCTACGTCGATCGTGTCCCAGGTGATCGACAGGTCGTCCCCGACGGCAATCTCGAGTTCCGGTCGCGGGGCTATCGGGCGGCGATCTCCCAGACACCACGAAGGACGGGTGGACATGCCGGCGCGTGCTTGCCGGAGCAAGCCTGGTCGGTCCCGAGGGCACCGAGATCGCGATCGCTGACGACGGAGAATTCCGAGCGTGTGGGTTCTCTCCTGAAGGGCGCGTCTTCGTCTTCGCGACGTCGCCAAGCCTGTATCTCGCCGCTCGATCAGCGCCTTATCCGCGCTGATCTCGGCAGGGTCCGCACCATCACTATCTGCGGCAGATCCGGTTGTTCGTTCGCGTCGACCGTTGGGTCGGCTCAGCAGCCAGCGAGAACGTATCGGACATCTACGTGGCCGGGCAGGATAGGTGAAGCGATGAGCTCGGGCGCTGCGGCTGAATCCGCTAGGGTTCCCGTGTATGGACATGCTTAAGGGCGAACAGATCGTCGAGGCCAACCTGACCGACTGGCGGAAGCTCGCCCAGGGACTGCACGCCCGGTACGTGGTCGACGACTTCGGCGCCGGCGCACGGTTCGTCGCCGCGGTGGGCGAGGCGGGCGACGCGCTCGGCCACCACCCGCGCGTGTCGATCGGCAATGGGTACGTCGACCTCAAGCTGGTCACCGACGACGCCATCTACCGCGACGACGAGGGCACCGAACACGTCGTCGAATGGGTGACCCAGCAGGACGTCGACCTCGCGCGACGGATCACCGAGATCGCCGCCGACCACCAGTTCGACGCCGACCCAGCGTCGGTCAGCGACATCGAGCTCGGCCTCGACACGGCGCACTCTGCGACCATCGCCCCGGTGTGGGCCGTCCTACTGACCGGGAGCGCTGAGGCCCAGGGCCGCGGAACCCCCAGCGACGAAATCCGAGACGCCACGGCACGGGTACCGAATCTGTGGTTCGGGGACGCCGACGAGCACGAGACCCCGCGTCAGCGGTTCCACATCGAGGTCTATGTGGCGCCCGAAGTGGCCGAGCAACGGATCGCCGCCGCCGTCGCCGCGGGTGGGACCGTCGTCGATGACAGCAACGCGCCCTCGCTCACCGTGATCGCCGACCAGGACGGCAACAAGGGAATCGTCTGCGTCGACGTGTCCGCTGCGAAGAAAAAATGAAACGCCGACTCGGTTGACCCGCCGGTCGCGGCCCAAGTCGACTACCTCGCACAAGCTGACACTCGGAGGTGACCGACTCGCGCACATCGGCATGACTACGCGGATCGCGGCATGTGCGAGCATTCCGTTTCATGCCGGCGCCTGGAGTTCGCGAGCTGATCGGGCGGTACCGCGAAGCGCCGATGGTGATGGACTCGCGCAAGACCTTCTAGAGGACTGCTGAGCTCGGCATTGCAGCATGGGGGACTATCCGCCGCCGGGTCACCGACGGACCGGAGGGACGCGTTCCTGAAAACGATTCGCGGCCTCCAGGTCTTTCCCCGGCTCGCTGCGACGGCATACTCATCGCCATGGAGTCTTGGGATGTACTCGACGCTGCGACGGAGGTCCACATAGCGCAGCGCAGGGTGACTCCGCGGCTGGACCTGTTGGGGAGCCGGTAGGGGTGCGCGGCCATGGCACCCAATCCGGGTTTGACGCCCTTCAGCAGGTCCTCAATTCCCACGCTGTTCCCTTCCGGACTGAGCGCATCCCGGCGGTCTCGGTGGCTGATGTTGTTTCTGAACTGAACCTGCCGGCGGTCTTGGAACTCCTGTACACACAAGGTGGGCCCGTGCCGAGCAGCTCCGTTCCGTGGGTCGTCGAGGAACTGTTCTTGTTCTCGATCAGGGAACTGGACACTGCCCAGGATGGCTACCGGTGGACGGGCCCACAGAGACGGAGGTTGCCGACGTGGCCGTCGAACTGGGTCGTGATCGCGGCCATCGTCGGTGACCCGTTCATCGCGGACGTGGATGGGCCGGCGGTCCCTATCTACTTTGCCCCGCATGGTGCTGGCGCATGGAGGGCGGATCGGGTCGCTCCAACAGTGACGACCTTCCTCGAGGCACTGACCCGGTTCGAATCGGTCCTCCTGGGCGACTTCGACCGCGACGTGTGGGACGAGGACGGATTGCGTCCCGACTTCCTTCGAACGGTCAAGGGCGCCTTGACCGAGCTACTGCCTCCGGCTGGCATGGCCAGTTTCGTGAGAACGCTGACCTGAACCGTAGGACAGAGACCCTCCGGCGGCGTCCATCGACCCCCTTGCGGACCTTGGCCGGTGCCGCCGCACTCAGGGTGAAGGCTTGGGATCGAGAACCGATCGCACACGATGCGCCCGCAGTTGGCCTGCCCGGTGCCAAGCAACACGACAGCGGCAGATCCGAACGTTCTGCGCCCCTACCCGGTTGGCCCGGTCATGACGAGAATGCGTTCCGTGGCCGTTCTGCTGCAACTGTCGGTGACCTCCGCTACCCGCGATCAGTTCGACGAACTCGACGCCCGGGTGGGCCAGGCCATGTCGACGGCAGGTGGGCCGCCGCCTGGACTCATGTCGCACGTGGTCTACCCCGAAGGCGATGGGCTCGCCGTCGCCGAAGTCTGGCGTACGGAATCTGAGGGGCTGTCCTACGTGGACGACGTTCTACGTCAGCTGCTGGCCGAGCTGCATCTGACGGGGAGCGAGACCACGGTGCGGCCTGTCTGGTCCTTCGCCCGTCCGTGACGGGTGAGGCTTGCCCGTGAGTGAAGCGGTCGCACATCGACGTGAGCGCGTGGATTGCGCATGTGCGGACGTTCTGCGCGTGCCCACTGCGGGGATCCTTGCCGACATGACGCCTGAGGGAGATGTGCTTGCCTGGCTGGTCGAAGGTGCATCCGTCACCCACGGAGCTTTCGGTACTGGGATTGTCGGCCACATGGGCGACTACGAGGGCGTGCCGACAGTCTGGATCGACTTCGACTATGGCGAACGCAAGGCGCTATCGCTGGAGCACGGCCTTCCACATCTCCGGCCTCGGAAGCGATGGACACCAAGCACACCACCTCGCCCGGAGTTGCGGTGCGAAATTTGCGGCGCACGACCACTGGTGCTGAACACACACGGCCAGAAGCTATGCGAGAGTCACAAGTCGCTATTTCGCCCATGAGACCAGCACACGCTCATCGGCTGCCCGCGGGTCGCGGCATGTCCGGGCATCGGCCGTCAAAGGCCAGACCAAGAACCCAGATCATCGGCGTCGGCGCCACGCGCGAACGCGTCGATGATGCCTGCGGCGCGAGCTGATGTTGAGATGAAGTCACCGGTAAACGACACAACGTCGTCCTGGATCGGAAAGTCGCGCGACTTGTCCCTGGGAACGACGTCTTCACCGTCCAGGAGGAAACATGCCTCTGCATCGACGAAGCGATGAACTACCGCCAGTTCGTCACTGATCGAGAGCGTGAGGGTCGGATACGCCGTCCCCACCTTCCAGACTTCGGAGTAGCTCCAGCGTTGCTTCACGAACTGCCTTACCCGGTTGCCGTATGCCTCGGCGTCCGAGCGCGTCGGCGAAGGGACCGGCCGACCTGACCGGGGAATCGCAATTGTCCACTCGACATCCATACAGGCTCCTGCTAGCGGCATCTTGGCGCTTCTTGGACATGCAGCCCAACGCCCTGATCTCGGCATGAGCGCGATTCACTACCAGGTGCAGAAGCGGTTGTCCGTCTCAGCGCCGACCAATAACTCCGTTCTGCAGGCGACACTAGCGCCTCGGGCAGCGCATATACGTTGTTGACGAAGTGAAGCTGGATGTCGAGGTCGGGGCGCACATCCTGCCGCTCCAGCCCCAGACGCGTGTGCCCCTGCGTCGCACCCAAGCCATGGCTCGTTTCACCCACTTCTCGTACTCCGTGGATATGGCAGCCATCGCATCGGCTTGTGACCCGATGCTGCTCGTTGACAGAAGCCCTCCTGACGCAGCCCCTGGCTGCCAGAGGAGGACCGGAGAGGCATTCGAGTCGACGAGCCCTTCGCTCGAGTCCCGGCGCAGGCGATCCCAGTTCATCCGATTGAAGATGCCCGACTTGGTGCTCTCCTCCATGGCTCGATCCCCGGGGCGAATCGCAACTGGTGGCCCCAGCGCCTGGTGGACCGCCATCACCTGTTGGATGGCAAGCGCCTCGGACCGCGACAGCACGTCGAGGGGCGACCGAACAATCGGCCACGGGTGCAGCGTGACGGCGGTCGGCTCGCCCAAGTAGTCGAGGAGCGCGCCCTGGTCACCCCCAGTCGCGAAATAGTGCACGGCAGCCACCACGGGCGAGAGTGTGCCATCCCAGGGCTCGCGCGCAACACGACGGCTCGTCGGCACTTCAGCCCCGACCCGTTTACCGGATCTCGGCATGAGCGCGCGGATCGCGGTTGCTCCGGGCGATCGTAGCCGCCCTCAACGCGGCAGTTGCGGATGTTATCCAGGGCGTCGTCTACCCGCATCCGCGCGGCTCGCGGCAATGGTGTTCCGTCGCGGTCCATGCGGCACGGCGGGTGGCCGCTGCGGCGTGCTCAGGCAGAATGAGCGCGTGGTGGTCGAAGGATGACTGTTCTTGATCGTGAGTTGGAGCAGATCGCGGCGTTGATCAATGATCTGCGCCGGCAGTCTCAGGCTGCGGTGTTCTGGGCAGCCTCGTCAGCGCACCTGGAGTCCGTGGGCCGGTGGACCGAGCAACACGGCGCGATGTGCACAGTGCTGCAACGGGCCCAGGAGGCTGCTTACTCGTTCTGCATGGGGTGTTTGCCTGTTGACCGAGCCAGTGCATTGCTCGACGAACTTGGTCGATCGCTCCCGGAGAATGTCGTTGCGCAGAGTTCTTGGATCTGCGCTGACGCTGCGCTTCGAACGGTCGTGGATGCGACGTTCGAGCCAGGCATGTCAATCGAGTATGCGCTAGAGCCGGTCTTGGGTCGTACATCCGAGGAGCTGTTCGGATTTTGGCAGGTCGGCAGGGGCGATGTCGAGGACGAAGAAGTAGCCGAGATCATGGCTCAGCCGGAGGTTGTAAGCGCCATCGAGTTCTGCCGGTGGGCCGTTCGGAGGCTTGCTGTGGCTGGTGCGCCGAGTGCTGCCGTGCTTGAGGGCCTTAGGGCTAGGGCGGCGATCCTGACCGACAGATGATCGAGGTCACGAGTGAGCAGCGAGTCGCACACCTCAAGTCGAGCCGACGGTCGCTCCATTGGCCGCCGCGAACCAATAGCCGTCGCCCGCACATCGGCATGACAGCGTGGGCTCGTGGCAGTGTGCGCTGGACTACCTTCCGCATAGCATCGCGCGTTGCGCTCGGCGTTCGACTGGGCAGCGAAGGCAGGTGGATGACGGGTGAGGTTCAACTACGACGTGCTCAGCGTCGATGTAGACGGCGTCATCGATCGGCCGGCTGTCCACGTCGCGTACGTTGCCGGCGGACATGACGGTGTCAACCTCCGCGTCGCGCGGAACGCTAGGTTGCCCGATCTCGAATTCCTTCGCGACCTTCCAGGTTTGCGCTACGTCGAGGTCACCGGACCTGTTGCCGACGACACCGCGGCCTTGCTGATACCTGGAGTCCGCGAGGTGTGCCTTCTGACGCGGTGCAAGAAGGGGCTGCCGGACCTGTCCGGTTCGACGGTCTCGAAGATTGGCCTGGACAGCCGACCGGGCCTGGAGCGGGTGGCCGCGGTCGGCTTGGATGAGTTCCACGTGTGGGGCTGGCGTGGCACGGACTTCACGTTCCTCGGCGATCAACCGGGCCTTCGACGACTAAAGGTGGAGGCAACCCGCCAGCTCGTGTCGCTCGAGGGTCTGCAGCACTGTCCACGGCTGGAGTACGTCGAACTGCTCGCCCTGCGGGCGACAGGCCTGGCGCCGCTGGCTGACGCGAGCAGGCTTCAGCACCTGTGGATCATCGGCGATCAGCGCATCACCGGCGAGGTCACGTTGGATCTGGCCGACCTGGCCGACCTCCCCGAACTCAGACAGATCCGCATCACCTTCGGCGGCGCGATCGCTTCGCTCGCTCCGCTGACCGGTCCCATCGGCCGTCGCCTGAAAGACTTCCGCATACGTGGCACCAAGGTCAGCGACGGCGACCTCTCGCCGCTGCAATCAATGCACCCAGCAGCAGACGTCCTTGGCCCGGACGACTGACACCCAGAACGCTCTGCCAAGCACCTACCGGTGGCGCGGGATCGACAGCACCTGCGCACACATCGGCATGACCGCGCTGATCGCGGCAGATCGAGCCGGCCTCATCGCTACCTGCGTCACCGACTCATCTTCGCTGCGGCGCTCCCCGCTCCCACCAGTCCGTCGGTGCCCGCTCGGCAACTACCTGCGCGGTGAACACGACGTCGGAGAGGTTGCAGAACTTCCACAGTTCGTTCGCGGCACGGCTGTACTGGAAGATGACCTGATCGGTGGCGAACGCGTCCAGATCGCCGGCGCGAAAGCGATCCAGCGCTTCCCCTACATGCCCGACAAGCTCACCCAAACGCGCCTCGTGATACGCCGCAACCACCTCGCGTGCGGCCCGTCGCTCCGACTTGGTCGACATGAAGGCAAGGCTACTGACCTCAGGCGGCATGAGCGGCCACGCTGCGCCGCCCTGCGTGCGGCAGATCCGTGCGCTCTCGACATCCACCGTGGCACCGTGTGCCTGTGTCCTTCGATGTCTTCTTCCAGCGGTTCAAACACGGTGACGCGGAGCCCGGCGGCGGTGAACTAATGCGGCAGGTGCTCGATCCTTTCGTCGTGGGCGAGGAGCCCGAGCATTCCTTCCTGCTCGTGGAGTATGGCGACGGCTCGGCAGTCGTCTACCTCCACGGCGACGGCATGATGGCCAACCACATCACCGGGCAGAAGCCGTGGCAGCTCCTCGTTGAAGGAGCGCGGGCGGCTCGCTGGGTGATCATGCCCGTCGACTGTCCGACGTGCCTCACCGACGAAGCTCAACGCATCCACTTGCCAGAGGGCCTCAATCAGGCCGTGGCATTGGTCGCTACCGGAGACGAGTTACTCCGGGTGATCCGATCGTGCTAACCGGTCGGCCAACTCAAGTGATCTGACATCAGCACGGTCGCGTTTCACTCTTCGCGGCAATTGCGGTCGTTGGCTGGCCGGGCACGATGATGAGAGGCTCCAGAGGCAGCACCGCTGTCGCCGTGCCCTGTTCGCGGTTTTCGGCGGCTCGTTCGACCGCGACAACGTCACATTGCGGTGGTGGCGGCGGCAACGATGCAAGCGGCGATGAGCCCCACGATCAGGCCTGTCGCCCTACGACGGCGCAGCGGTCCATCATCGGTGTGGTGCAGGTCGAAGGCCATCGTCCGCCATGTGCGCAGGATAGTCGCAGGCCTTCCCCAGCGCGCCAGCTCATCGGCACGCTGTCGCGGTTCGCGGCAGGTGCGGATGTCCCCTGTCGGATCGTCGTGCTCTAATCCCTCAATGCATCAGGTCGTAGTCGGAGCACTGGTCCGTGAAGGTCAGGTCCTACTCGTGCATCGGAGTCCAGACCGCCGCGCATACCCGAACGTGTGGGACCTACCCGGTGGACACGTTGAGACTGGCGAGTCAGAACTGACCGCGCTGGTGAGGGAGCTGCACGAGGAACTCGGCGTCGAGATAGCCCCAGGCTCAGTGTCTCTTCTGTGCCGACTAGAGGCAGGCCGCGGAGGAGAGCCAGTACTCCTGAGCGCATGGCTTGTTGGGGACTGGAAAGGAACGCCGACGAGCATCGCTCGCGACGAACATGACCAGATCCAGTGGTTCAGGCTTGAGGAGCTCCCTCCTCTCGCTCACGAACTCATAGGCCCGGCCCTCGTAACCGCAACCCAGATCCACCGTTCCTGAGCTACAGCGGACCGACGCTAGCAGTGGCGACACCTGTCCCGGACAGCCCATGCGACGCTCAGATCACCTCGCAGCCGAGCGGAGCGCCAAGAGGACTCGCACGCGCAGCAGCTTCGAATTGCGTGCATGACGGCTTGGGACGTTGACGGTCAAGGGTCCCCAACTCGGCGAGGCGACGTCCTTGACTCGGCGCGATCGATCGCCTTCACATCCCTCATCATCGATTAGCGCTCCTCGGCATGAGCGGCGTGTGCGTGCGTTGGTTCGTGCCCATCTGCCGGGCGCGTCATGGGGTGGTTGCAGGCGTGCGGTGGGAGAGGTTCAGCGCTCGAAGCGAACCTGAACGCTTACGTACCTTGACGGTTACGTAACCACTGCGATACGTTGATCGAGTGGAAGCAGTATTGCGGGCACTGGCGGACGAGAGCCGGCGCACGGTGCTAGAGGCGTTGGCCAACGGGGAAGCGACCGCGGGTGAACTGGCGGCCCTACTTCCGATTGCCCGCCCGGGCGTGTCCCGGCACCTGCGGGTGCTGCGTGAGGCGGGTCTGGTCGAGGTTCGCCAGCAGGCGCAGCGGCGCATCTACAGCCTCCGCCCGCAGCCTCTCGCCGAGGTCGATGAATGGCTGGGTCGATACCGGGCCTTGTGGGAGCAGCGGCTGGACGCCCTGCACACCGAGGTCGCCCGAGGAAAGCACGAACGGAGGAGCACCAGATGACCAAGAGCACGCAGGAGCACCGGATGACCGACAACGCAGGTCGCCGTACCCGCGTCCTGGGCACGCTACGATCAGCCGATGGCACGGGCGTCGTACGCATCGAGGACCGCTACGACACCGATATCGACGACCTGTGGTCCGCCCTCACCGATCCGCGCCGTCTAGCCCGCTGGTACGGCGAGGTCGAGGGTGACCTCCGCCGCGACGGGCGGTTCAACGTGTACCTCGAAGCCGCTGGCTTGCACGGGGTCGGGCGGGTCGAGGTGTGCGAACCCCCGCGGCGCCTGCAGGTGGTGACCAGGGAAACCGACGAGTCCTGGCGGCAAGGTGGTGGCGTGCCGCCCTTCGACCAGACCCTCGAGGCAACGCTGACCGCCGACGGAGGCCAGACCATCCTGGTCATCGAGACCCACGGCATGCCCTTGGACAAGATTGCCTTCTACGGGGCCGGGTGGCAGATCCACGCCGAAAATCTGGCCACCTACCTCGCCGGGCGCGAGCCCAGCGACACCGAGGCGCGGTGGGACGAGCTCGTCCCTCCCTATCAGGAGCTGGCAACAACCATCGGCTAGCACCGCCGCAGCGTCCGGGAGCGACGCAAGGGCCGTTCTGCATCTTTGTGGGCGATGTGACGCAGCGAGCCGCTGTCGATCGTCCTGCTCTCGACTGGCGTCCGGTGCGCACGGACATCGGCCATGAGCGGAATGCGGCTACTAGTTGACTTCTTGAACGGCGGCGGCCGGGCCAGGCTGTTGTCGAGGTGCTCGGCGCGACGCTCTCATGACAGCGGCTGCCCGCCTTGAGGGTGTGGCTCTCATCTGGCATGCGGTCTCGCCGGGCGCCGTGGTGAGACGTGGCCCGAGAGGGGATTGCCCGGCTCGAAGTAGCTGTGCCCGTCCTCGCCGTTTGCCGAGCTCGAGCGAGTTGAGCGCATTGTCGGCGTCATGTGCGTGCGTTGGGGCCCGTCGTTGGATTTGCCCGAAGATGGTCTGGCCTTGTGCTCGGCGCACCGGGCCGGTGCCGCAGGTGAATCGCCGAAGCGGAAGACCCTGGAATGGTCCAGTCTGTGGCCCCGCGCACTGGCATTCTGCAGATATGCAGAGCGTGTATGAGGCCGCAGGCGGGAGCGAGGGCCTGCTCCGCCTGGCCGGGGCGTGGCACTCCAGGGTGATGGCCGACGAGATAGTCAGCCACGCGTTCAGCCACGGATTCCATCCGCAGCACAACGAGCGACTGGCCGCGTACTGGGCCGAGGCCCTCGGAGGCCCCACCACCTACTCCGATACCTATGGAGACGAAACCTCGGTCGTGCGGATCCACAGCGGCAACGGCCCGCACGAGGAGATGGACCGCCGCGCGATCGCGTGTTTCGACCAGGCGATGCAGGACGTCGGGCTGGAAGCGGGCGAGCCGCTCCGACAGGTATTGCACGACTACTTCGCCTGGGCCACCACAACGACCATGTCGCGCTACCACGAGTCTGCTGACGATGTCCCCGAGGGTCTGAGCATTCCACGATGGTCATGGGATGGATTGCAGTGCTGAACCCAGCACACTCCGCACCCGGCCGCCCTGAAACTCAGTTCCCCCGGGAGGCAGACCCAGCCAATCCCTCCCGGCACAAGAGGACGCGTCGCACCATCAGCGGCATGTGAGTGCGTTGTGCCCACCCTGGCGCGGCTCGAACGGGCTGCCTCCCCCTCCATGCTGCAGGACGGGCGGTCGGGGTGAACCGACCCGCCTAGGGCAGGGCCACAACCGAGGGTAGGCGTCTGAGCCGCGCTCCGCATGCGCTTTCGGTTGCCCGGACAGCGGCTATGAGCGGACGCCCTGCCGCGCGTCCGCGTTCTATCGGTTGAGGACACCGGAGAATGCCTGGGCGGCTCCCACCGTCGGACCCCGCACATCGGTCAGTCGTATGTAACCTTGCGGATACGTACCCGATCCGTTACGTTAGGGCTATGGATGCGGTGCTGCACGCGTTGGCGGACCAGAGCCGGCGAACGCTTCTGGAGATCCTGCGCGATCATCCGGCGAGCGCGGGAGAGCTGGCCGATGCGATCCCGATCGCCCGTCCGGGCGTGTCCCGGCATCTGCGGGTGCTGCGTGAGGCCGGACTGATCGAGGTACGCCGGGAGGCGCAGCGCCGGATCTACCGCCTCCGTCCGGAGGCGCTCATCGAGGTGGACGAGTGGCTCGCGGAGTACCGCGTGCTCTGGCAGAGCCGGCTCGACGCCCTTCATACAGAGATCGCTCGAGGGAAGAAGGCGCGAACGTGAACATCATCGGGACGATGCGGGCGCTTGACGAGACCCGCGGCGCGGTGCGTGTCGAGGACATCTACGACACGGACATCGACGACCTGTGGGAGGCATGTACGACACCGGAGCGGCTCGCGCGCTGGATCGCTGAAGTCTCCGGCGACCTGCGGGTGGGCGGCACGATCCATGCTGTCCTCACCAGCACCTGGACCGGTCCGGGCCGGGTCGAGGTGTGCGACGCACCGCATCATCTGCTCCTCACGATGGAGCCGGGCACGGACGATGAGTCTCAGATGGAGGCATGGCTGACCGAGGAGGGATCGCAGACCAGGCTGGTGGTCGAGGAGCGTGGACTGCCGGTGGACAAGTTGTACTTGCACGGGGCCGGGTGGCAGGCGCATCTGGAGGATCTGGGGCGGTCGCTGGCAGAGGACACCGGGGCCCACCCCGAGCGCTGGACGGAGCAGACTCCGGCACCGGCGTGGCGCCGGCGCTGGGACGAGTTGTCCCCTGCTTACGAAGCGATGGAGATCGAGTGATGTCCGACGAGATCAGACTCAGCGTGACCACGGTGAACGCGCCCGATGCGCTCGCCCTTGCGATTTTCTACGCCGAGCTCACCGGCGGCGTCACGAAGGGGAGCGAGCACTGGGCGACCGTCTCGGGGCCGAACGGCTTCATCGCATTCCAGCAGGTCGACGATTTCTGCCCACCGGTGTGGCCCGGTGCCGACGTACCCATGCAGATGCACCTCGACTTCTTCGTCGACGACCTCGAAGCAACCGGAGCCCGCGCAGTCGCTGCTGGCGCCACCCGGCTCGACTTCCAGCCGAACTCCGACCACTGCTTGGTGTACGCCGACCCGGCCGGCCATCCCTTCTGCCTGTCCACCTGGGACGGGCCGCACTTGGACGACGAGCCCGACGAGTAGGCGGAGATGGCTCGCCAGACGGTGATCGGCATGAGCGCGCACCGGACAGCGGCAGATCAGGACGTTTGCGGGAACCATGTTGTCGGTGGTCGGTGAAATAGTCGGGCCGTCGAGGTGGTGGGTGCCTGGCGGTGGTCGGTCTCGGGTGCCCGCCCGCGGTGGTCGACGCAAATGACCGAGGCCTACCGCGAAGGAGTGACTGGACATGACCGGGGTCCACGACGTGCCACCCGCGGTGCGTCTCAGGAGTGTCGAAGACCGGGACCTCGACGTGTTCTTTGACTACCAGGCGGATCCGCAGGCGGTCGAGATGGCGGCGTTTCCGGCTCGCGACAAGGATCAGTTCGCGGCGCACTGGGCGAAAATCCGCGCCGACGACACCTTGGTTGTGCGCACCATCGTTGCCGATGGCATGGTGGCGGGAAACATCGGCTGCTGGCAGGAGAATGGGCAGCGTCTGCTCGGCTACTGGGTCGGACGCGAGTTCTGGGGCCGCGGCGTCGCGACGCAGGCGCTCGCCCGGTTCGTGGACGAGGTGTCGATCCGGCCGCTGTACGCCCATGTCGCGGTGCACAACGTCGGCTCGATCCGCGTTCTGGAGAAGTGTGGCTTTCGGCGCGATCGCCTACAGGAAGCGAAGGCGCCAGCATCCGACGACGGCATCGAGGAGTTCATCTTCGTGCTGAACGCGTAGGTCTGCGCAGTACGGCGGCCGGCGAGCCTCGGTCGACGCCAACGCGCTGTCATCGGCATGACCGCGCTCCATTCTCGGCGGCATGAGAGTGCGTTCGCGTCTAGTGTGTCGCCATGGTCGCCCAGATTCCGATCTCAGTCGCTGTGCTTGTGCGCGACGGTCTTGTGCTCCTGGTGCATCGCCATCCATCGCGTCGGTGGTATCCCGACTGCTGGAGCTTCTCCGCCGGCGGGCATGTCGAGTCAGGCGAGTTGCCTCACCAGGCCGTCAGTCGGGAATGCCTCGAAGAACTCGGTGTCCACGTCCACGACCCCCTGCCCATTCCTATGACGGTCAGCGACCCCACCCTCGACGTGCACGCGTTCCTCGTCACGCGCTGGGACGGGGAACCTGTCAACGCCGCACCCGAGGAGCACGACGATCTTCGCTGGTTCCGGCCCAGCGATCTCGCAGAGTTGAAGATGGCCCACCCGGAGAGCCTGTCGAGCCTCCTGCGCGCCGTCAAGGTCGCAACCGGTCAGCCGCTACGAACCGTCCGCTGATCGGCAGATCCGTGCGTTGCTCCGACACGTGGACGGCAGACTCTTCTAGCCTGTCGCGCATCAGTTGGCGGACATCTGTCGCGGATCTGGTGGCGGATCACAACCACCGACACTCGACTCGCTCATCTGGCCGCGGGCGGTACTACCAGACCCTGGCTTGACGCGGCTCAAGCTGTCGAGGAAAGTGGCCTCTGACCCGGGGGTTTGGGTGGAGCCGCCTGTCGGAATCGAACCGACGACCTTCTCATTACGAGAAGGAACGTCGGCGTCGCATCTGCTCTCTACCAGCGATTTTGGCAACACGGTTGCCCGCAGCGGGCGCTAGATTCCCCAGGAATATCCGGCGTTTTGTGCCACGAGTGATGCCACACGGCGGACGGCAAGTCGGTACATCGCCCTTCGTACCTGACTGATCCACCGCCGCACGGATCCAGCTCGGCCACGAGCTGCAAATCCCTGGATCGGCGGCTTGGCCCGTGGTTACCGTGCCGGGATGAACGATGCCCACAGCAACCGTCAGACGTCGGGCGCGGGGACTAATGGGCTACCCGTCCGCCACACCCCGCCTGTTCCAGTAGCTCGCCCGCCACTTGCACAGGCCGTCCAGCCTGCTGGCCGTCCGATGCCGACGACCCAGCGACCACCTTCGATCTCTCCTCCCCAGAATCCTCAACTGCCGCGGTTGATCCGGGAAGTGAAGTCGTCAGCGTGGGTCGAGTTGGCGTTTGCTCTGCCATGGTTGTGGTGGTCAGTTGACTGCACTAACGACCGTTCCGGCTTGGTCGGCGGGCAGTGGGTTCGTGATGATCTGCGGCGTGGTTGCTGGGGAGTTTCGTTCGTACGGTGAGCTGCTGGAGGGTCGGGTAGCGCTGCCGCGGGTTGGCGCTGTGGCCGCCGGCGAACTGTCGTCGCTTCCGTGGCTCGTGGTTGACGCGGCGGGTCGGGAGGTCGATCCGGCGAGTCGGTACCTGCGGGATCTCGCGCTGTGGGATGCGAGCCCGGCGACGGGGCGCAGCTATGCGCAAGATCTGTTGCGTTGGTTCCGGCTGTTGTGGCTGGTCGACGTCGGTTGGGAGCAGGCGACGCCCGCGCCAGTCGACCATTTCCATAAACGATGAATATAAAAATGCTATGCTTCGAGCATGAGTCGTCAAGACACCGCTCCTGGCGCGTCCGCCGCCATCGGGGCAGCCCTCTACGGCCTGGCCACCAGGGCCACGAGACGCCTGCCCCGGGACATGAGCCTGACGTCCGCCGCCACCCTGGCCACCCTGGACCGGACCGGCCCGCGGCGCATTACCGATCTGGCCGCGGTCGAGGGCGTCACCCAGCCCGCGATGACCGCCCTGGTCCGGGTGATGGAGGAGTCCGGCCTGGTCGAGCGGTGGGGCGACGCGTCCGACAAGCGGGTCACGCTGGTGTGCCTGACCGAGGCCGGCGCCTCCTATGTCCGGACGCGGCGCCAGGCGGGCGTCCACGCGTTCGAGCGGTTGATCGGCGAGCTCACCGGCGACGAGGTCGAGGCGCTGGTGGCAGCCCTTCCGGCGCTGAAGCATCTGGCAGAGCTCGAAAGCCAGGACCGCGAAGGGCCGAAGCAGTGACCCGGAGCGCTGCACCGGAGCAGTCCGAGCTGCGGCTGCTGGTCCCCTCCCTGATGTTCATCGCCCTGGTCGTGGCGGCAGTCGCCAGCCTCGGGGCGCCGCTCATCACCAGCGTGGCGACCACGTTCCACGTCTCGCTCGGCAGCGCGCAGTGGACGCTGACCATCGCGTTGCTGAGCGGCGCCGTCGCCACGCCTGTCCTCGGCCGGCTCGGAGCAGGCCCCCACCGGCGAGCCACGATTCTCGTCACGCTGGCGGTCGTCGTCGCTGGCAGTGCGCTCACCGTGCTGCCGCTGCCGTTCGCGTGGCTGCTCGTCGGCAGGGCTGCCCAAGGTGTGGGGCTCGGTCTGACGGCGCTGATGATGGGCGTGGCCCGCGACCATCTCCCCGAGAAGCGCAGCGCGGCCACCATCGCCCTGATCTCGGTGGTCTCGATCATCGGGGTCGGCGTCGGTTACCCCCTCGCCGGGCTGCTCGCCGAGTTCGGCGGGGTGCGCGCCGCCTACGGCTTCGGTCTGTTCGTCACCGCCGTCGCCTTCCTGACCGCGTGGCGCTCCATGCCCGAAGCCCCCGAAGGCCGCTCCGCCCACGTGGACGTGGCAGGCGCGGTCGTCCTGGCCGCTGCGCTGCTCCTGGTGCTGTTCCTCGCCGGCGAACGGAATCTGTGGAGCCGGCACCTCGCCGTGGCGGCGGGCCTCGTCGTCGTCGCGGTGGTGCTGCTCTGCGTCTGGGCCGTCATCGAGCTGCGCAGCACGACGCCTCTGGTCGATGTGCGGGCGGTGCGGCACCCTGCGGTCGCCGGGGCGAACCTCGCCATGTTCGTCGGCGGGATCGGCATGTACCTCCTGCTCACGCTCATCACCCGGTACGCGCAGACGCCGCACGGTGCCGGCTACGGCTTCGGGCTGACGACCTTCGTCGCCGGGCTGGTCCTCGTCCCGTTCTCGGTGCTGGGGTTCGTCGCCGGCAAGCTCACGCCGCGGGTCCGGACGCGGATCGCCGACCCCCTGCTCCTGGCCGGCAGCGCCGTCGTGGTCGGCGGCGGGTTCGCCCTGTTCGCGGCGGCCCGGTCGGACCTGGCCGAACTGTTCGCGGCGATGGGCGTGCTCGGCTTAGGTGTCGGCGGTTTCTCGGCCGCGATGCCCGGCGTCATCCTGGCCGTCACCCCCAAGAGCGAGACGTCGAGCGCGATGAGTTTCAACTACGTCGTCCGTAGCGTCGGGTACTCCCTGGGCAGCGCCATAGGCGGCCTGATCCTCGCCGCGGGCACCGGCCCCGGCCACCTCTTCCCCGACGACAGCGCCTACACCACCGCGGCGCTGGTCGGCATCGGCGCTATGGCGATCACGACGCTGACAAGCCTCGCTCTCGCCCGCCGACGCTCGTCCGAGACCAACCTGTAAGTCAGATGCACTCATCCCAACACTGGAGGTTCCATGCCCAAGGGCTACTGGGTCAGCGTCTACCGCACCATTTCAGACCCTGAGAAGTTGGCTGCTTACAACAAGCTGGCCGCGCCGGCCGTGAAGGCCGGGGGCGGTCGGGTCCTCGTCCGTGGCGGTCGGGTCGTGGCGCATGACGCCGGAATCGCCGAGCGCACCGTCCTGATCGAGTTCGACAGCTTCGAGCAGGCCGTCGCGGCGCGCGAGAGTGCGGCCTACCAGGACGCGCTGGTCGCCCTCTCCGACGGCGTCGAGCGCGACTTCCGCATCGTCGAAGGCATCGACTGACCGAGGTCCAGTCGGATCTTCACTGAAGGACTCTGTCGGGAATCTTGAGGACGGGCAGTTAACGATCGTGACGTTGCGGGAACATGATGCCCATGTTCCCGGGGAGCCCCCCATCACTGCACCGCTCACCTAGGCGCAACAGCTCGTTTTGCCTTAGTGCAGAGAAGGAGCTGGCTCTCGATTCAGTTTCTCGGGGTGCCGAACCGCGCCCTGTACTGGGTGGGTCTCGCGGTCTGGGTCCTGTCCGCTGTTGTGGTCATCGCTCACCCGCGCGTAGAGGCGGTCGCACGTTAAAGCGTCCCACCATGACCACATGTCATGTCGCAAGACATCGGTGACAGTTCTGCGTCAGGACATCGGTGACACTCCAAGGGTCGTTGGTGGTGACACTTCCGCCCCGAGGCTCGGGCGGTGGCTGCCAATGAACCCATCGATCCTCGTGTCCGTCTCGCGATCGCGCAGTGGCCAGATGACGCTCCACGTGGCGCGGTCTCGACGTTCTGTGCCGAGCACGGCATCTCCCGCAAGTCGTTCTACGAGCTGCGCAGACGTGCTCAGGTCGAGGGGCCGGCCGAGGTGCTCGAGCCCCGGACCCGGCGTCCGAGGTCGAGCCCCTCGAGGCTGACCAACGAGGTCAAGGAGCAGGCGGTGCAGGTGCGGGCGGCGTTGGAGGCGTCCGGGCTGGACCACGGGCCGATCAGCGTGCACGACAAGATGCACGCGATGGGGCTGGCCCCGGTGCCATCGATCGCGTCGCTGGCCCGGATCTTCCGCCAGGCTGGTGTGGCTCGTCTTGAGCCGAAGAAGAAGCCACGCTCGGCGTGGCGCCGGTTCGTGTATCCCGCCCCGAACGCGTGCTGGCAACTCGACGCCACCGAGTACGTGCTGACCGGCGGGCGCAAGTGCGTGATCTTCCAGCTCATCGATGACCACTCCCGCTACGCGGTTGCCTCCCACGTCGCTTCGAGCGAGAACTCCCAGGCCGCGATCGCCGTGTTCGACAAGGCAGTGGCCGCGCACGGGGTGCCCCAGCGGCTGCTGTCCGACAACGGGCTCGCACTCAACCCCTCACGGCGCGGATTCACAGGCCAGCTCGTCGAGCACGTCTCGAGCCTGGGCACCGAGGCGATCACCGGCAAGCCCTACAAGCCGACCACCCAGGGCAAGAACGAACGCTTCCACCAGACCCTGTTCCGCTACCTGGACAAACAGCCGCTCGCCGACACACTGGCCGAACTACAGGCCCAGGTCGATGCGTTCGACCGCATCTACAACACCGAACGCCCCCACCAGGGCCTACCGGGCCGCGTCACACCCCAAGTGGCTTGGCAGGCCACCGAGAAAGCCGAGGCTCCTCGCCCCAAGCCCGAGCAGCCCTTGTCCGTCCAGCAGGTCGCCAAACGCCTACGCCCTGCACCGGTACCAACCGATCTGCCCGCCGGCACCCGCGTGAAGAAGCTGACAAGCGCCGGCTCCTTCTGGCTGGCAGGGGTCCACTACATGGTCGGCGGACCATACGGCTTCCAGCAGGTCCTGGTCATCACCGACGGCGACAAGATCACCGTCGCCGACCTCGAAGGCGAGATCCTCATCGAGCACACCAGACCCGCACCCGGAGTGACCTACGTCGGCAACGGCCGGCCCCGCGGCCTACGGCAAGACCACTGAAACGTCACCGATGTCCTGACACATCGAGTGTCACCGATGTCCTGACGCAGAACCGTCACCGAAGTCCTGAGACCTCACACCCACCATGACCACATCATGACATTAATCGAACCTATGTTCTGGTCCGCTCCCCCGACGAGGCGCTGGCCCGACACAGGACTAGCCTCAAAGCCGGTTAGTTAGGTGGTTTGGTGCGTTGTTAAGGCGGTGGGTTGTGGATGTCGATGCTGATGGTGGCTTGGTAGGTGGTGCGGTTGATGTTGGGTCCTTTGGCGGGGTATCTGGACATGGCTCGTTTGACGGCGCGGGGGCCGAGGCGGGTTCGGCGGGTGGGGAGGAGGTTGGCCAGGACGAGTCGGCCGATCTGGCCGACGAGGTCGATGACGGTGTCGGCGATGACGCCGGTGGCTTGGATGAGTTGGTCGCGGGCGGCGTTGAGGGCGGTGGTGAAGCTGGCTCGGTCGGGGTCGGTGCCGGGGCGGGTGTCGGTGGCATCGGTCATGGCTTGGCGCAGGAGCTGGTAGGTGACCAGCAGGGCGTAGATCTCTTGGGTGATGCCGGTCGGGGTGCGGGCGCGCAGGACGTGTCCGCCGAGGATGGTGGATTTGATTT
>NZ_JBHSKE010000018.1:0-88538 GCF_042657745.1 Kribbella qitaiheensis
AAGACCTCGACCCCTACCCGGCCACCGACGCGCCGATCAGCTCTACACCCTCAACTGTGAAGAGCCGGGTTTCGCCATCCTGAAGGCGGTCTTCCCACCCGCGGAGATCGGCAAGGCATTCGCGCTGTTCGGCCCGGTGATGGGCCTGTCGGCGGTGGCCGGGCCGATCATCGCCGGGGCATTGATCGACGCGAACTGGTTCGACGCCGGCTGGCGGATGATCTTCTGGATCAACGTGCCGATCGGCGCGCTCGCTCTCCTCGGCGCGCTGCGGTACATGCCCGAGGTGAAGACGCCCGGCGCGTCCCGGCTCGACACCGCCGGCGTGATCCTGGTCAGCCTGGCGTGCGGTCTGCTGATCTACCCGCTGGTGCAGGGTCGCGAACTCGGCTGGCCGGTGTGGTCGATCGCGATGATGGTCGCCGCCGTACCGGTGTTCGCGCTGTTCGGCTGGCGGGAGCGCCGGTCGGGCAACCCGGTGATCGACCCGTCGCTGTTCCGTAGCCGCGGGTACGTCGCGGGGCTCGGCGTGATCACCACGTTCTTCCTGGCCATGTCGGGATTCATGCTGGTCTTCAACCTGTTCACCCAGCTCGGTCTGCACTACAGCCCCTTGAAGGCCGGACTCGCGATGGTGCCGTTCTCGCTCGGCATCGCGATCGGCGCGCCGCTGTCCGGCGGGCTGCTCGCGCCGAAGCTCGGCCGGAAGGCGCTGCAGCTCGGGATCCTGGTGATGGCGGTCTCGATGGTGGACGTGTGGTTCACGCTGCACGTCTATGGCGACCAGACCACGATCTGGAACCTGGTGCCGGCCACCCTGGCGAGTGGGATCGGCGCGGGCATGGTGTTCGCCCCGCTCTTCGACATCATCCTGGCCTCGATCGACGACCAGGCCGCGGGCTCGGCGTCCGGAGTACTGACCGCGATGCAGCAGTTCGGCGGCGCGATCGGAGTAGCCGTCATCGGGACCATCTTCTTCCAGCTCCTCCCCGACCAGGCCTTCCTGGGCGCCACCAAGACAGCCACCCTCGTAGCCGTCGCCCTCTTCGCCGTCAGCCTCCTCGTCACCTACCTACTCCCGAAGCGAGCCCGCGAGGGCGCTTCAGCGCACTGAACCTCCACACCCGAGCGACCCACAGCCTGGCGCTGGCTTTCACCGATTCCAGGGCACGGCTGGCGGTCTGTTCGCCGACTGGCGGCTTAGAGGGCGCCAGCCGGCGAACAACCAGCCATCGGCCCGGCCTGATGTCTGAGGCCCGAGGCGGTGGCCGAGGTCCCGATGTGGGGGCCGAAGGCGGACTTTGTGCACGGCTTGAGCGTTTCTTGCGCCGGGATCTGCTCAGGTGATGCACAAAGTGCCGCTTTGGGGGTGGGCATGACAAAGCCCCGCTCGCCCTGGTTGGGGGGAGCGGGGCCTTGGGTTGGATCAGTTGAACGAGTCGCCGCAGGCGCAGGAGCCAGTGGCGTTCGGGTTGTCGATCGTGAAGCCCTGCTTCTCGATCGTGTCCACGAAGTCGATCGACGCACCCTTGAGGTACGGCGCGCTCATCCGGTCCGTGACCACGCTCACACCGCCGAAGTCGGCCACCACGTCGCCGTCGAGCTGACGCTCGTCGAAGAACAGCTGGTACCGCAGGCCGGAGCAACCGCCCGGCTGCACGGCGACCCGCAGGGCGAGGTCGTCGCGACCTTCCTGGTCCAGCAGCGCCTTCACCTTGGCAGCAGCCCCGTCGCTCAACAGGATGCCACTGGCCGTGGTTGCGGCCTGCTCGGTCTGCGCTTCAGTCATTCCTGACTCCAGTCATCTCTTGAGCGCCCGGCCGCTTTGGGCAGGCGGCCACGCGCGGAAAGTCCGCTGTCATTCGGGCCAACACACGCCGATCCCGAACCATTCCCATGGTCGCACACCAATTTCCCCGATCAAGCAGTCGGCTCACTGGCTGATCCCGGTACGGCGTACCGCGGGGTGGTCGCGGCGCGGCGCCCAGACGCCGCCGGACACCGCGTACGGCGTACGCAGGAGGTGGTTCACCGGGCCCAGGTGCGGGCTACTCGCTCGGCGACGGCAGCCAGCGAGCCGTGGGGGTCGGCGAAGGCGCGCTCCTCGCCGACCGCGTCGACCAGGGAGTAGGCGGACTCGACACCCATCGTGCGCATCTCGCGGGCGCCGATCTGCACCTTGCCGGCGAGCACCACGCAGGGCCGCATCGCGTCGTTCGCCACCTTCGCGACGCCGGAGATCACCTTGCCGTCGCGCGACTGGAAGTCGAAGGCACCTTCGCCGGTGAGCACGATGTCCACCTGCGCGGCCTTCACCTGCAGCCCGGTCAGCTCCGCCACCAGGTCGATCCCGGAGACGCGTTCGGCGCCGAGCAGCAGCAGCGCGTACCCGAGCCCGCCGGCGGCACCCGCGCCTTTGGCATCGGCCGTCTTCCGCCCGGCCAGCTCGGCGAACTTGGTCAGCCAGAGGTCCACCTCCGGCTTCCGGTCGTCGGTGATGCCCTTCTGGCTGCCGAACACGTTGGTCGCGCCGCGCAGACCGAGCATCGGGTTCTCGACGTCGCTCGCCGCCACGAACTCGACCCCGGCCATCTTCCTCCGGGCCGGCTCGAGGTCCACCTCGGTGAGCGTCGCCAGCCCGGTCGCCCCCGCGTCGAGGGTGCCGCCGGCCGCGGTGGCACCCAGGGCCGCGAGCAGCCCGGCGCCGGCGTCGTTCGTGCCGGACCCGCCGAGACCGAGGATGATCCGCTTCGCTCCGGCGTCGACCGCCGCCGCGATCAACTGGCCCACGCCGTACGTCGTCGCATCCTCCGGCCGGCGATCCTTCGGCTCGACCAGGTGCAACCCGCATGCCTGCGCGGTCTCGACGTACGCGGTCTCCCCCGCGACCAGCACCGTCGCCGGGACCTCCTCGCCGAGCGGGCCACGCACGGTCACCGACAACAAGGTGCCGTCGACAACAGCAGTCAGTACGTCGATGAACCCGGGCCCGCCGTCCGCCATCGGCGCCACCAGCACTTCAGCCTGCGGATCCCGCCGCCGCCACCCTTCCTCGATCGCAGCCGCGGCCTCGACAGCAGTCAACGTCCCAGCGAACTTGTCCGGAGCAATCAGCACGCGCATAGCCGACATCCTCTCCTACGCCCACTCCCTCGCGCTGCACCGCGGCCATCCCCCGGACAGTTGCCGGGCGCGGTCAGCGGCGCAGGAGCCGACGGAGAAGGAGAGCCACGGCGGCGCCGATCAAGTAGGGGGCGACGCGTTTGGCCACGGCCGGGAGCAGGGTGGAGGCGAGGTTCAGGGAAGCCTCGGAAGAAGGCGCCGGACCAGGCGGGGGCGTCGGCGGCCTGGGTGGCGTGGGCGCGGCCGGACTCACCGGTTCGGCAGGGCTCGCTGATTCGGCCGGGCTCGCTGGTTCGGCCGGGCTCGCCGGCTCGATCGGAGTTGCCAGCTGGACGGTCAGGTAGTCGACGAACTGGTCCAGGAGTTTGTCGGAAACCTCCTGGATCAGGCCGCGGCCGAACTGGGCCGGGCGGCCGGTGATGATCAGGTCGGTGTCGACCGTCACCTCGGTGGCCGCGTCACCGGTCGGCGTCAGTTGCGCGGTCACCCGGGCGGTCGCGGTGCCGTTGCCGCGCCGATCCTTGCCCTTGGCCTCGAGTACGGCGCTGTGGTTCGCCGGGTCGCGCTCGACGAAGGTGCCGGTCCCGGTGTACTGCAACGCCACCGGGCCGAGCTTCACCTTGCACGACCCGGCGAACGCGTCATCGTCGCACGACGTCAGGGTGGCGCCGGGGAAACACGGCACCACCCGTTCGAGGTCGTTGAACGCGGCCCAGGCCTGCTCGACCGGCACCGGTACGACGAAGCGGTGCTCGAGCTTCATCCAGCGCCTGCCGCGCTCAGTACCGCCCTCCGGGTGAGCACCGAGGCGAGGTGCCTGCGGTACTCCGCATCGCCGTTGAGATCCGTCGGCGGCGAGGTCCCGTCGGCGGCGCGGGCCGCGGCCGCCCGGACCGCCTCGGCCGTAGCCGGCTGACCGACCAGTGCCTGCTCGACCGCCGTCGCCCGGACCGGGATCGACGCCATGTTGGACAGCCCTACCCGCGCCTCCGCGATCGTGCCGCCGTCCAGCCGTACGGCGGCCGCGACCGCCACGATCGGCCACTGCTGCGCGACCCGGCTGAACTTCTCGTAGTGCGCGCCCCAGCCGGTGTACTTCGGAACGCGGATCTCGACCAGCAACTCGTCCTCGC
Organism: Kribbella qitaiheensis; assembly: GCF_042657745.1. Taxonomy (GTDB): domain Bacteria; phylum Actinomycetota; class Actinomycetes; order Propionibacteriales; family Kribbellaceae; genus Kribbella; species Kribbella qitaiheensis. The sequence goes on from NZ_JBHSKE010000018.1 coordinate 4,257, forward strand.
TGAGGGTCGTGGTGAACACGCCCTCGAAGAAGTCCGCGGCACCGACCGTACGGCGACCGTCCGGACCCTGGATCACCATCTCCGCGTCGAGCGCCACCACCACCGCCGGCAGGTCGGCGGCCGGATCGGCATGCGCCAGCGATCCCCCGAAGGTCCCGCGGTGACGCACCTGCGGATCGCCGATCGCGGCGGCCGCGAGCGAGATCAGCTTCGCGTGCTCGGCGATCGAAGGGTCGGCCTGGACCACGCTGTGCGGCGTCATCGCGCCGATCACCAGTGCGTCGCCGTCGTCGCGGATCCCACGCAGCTCCGCGATCCGCCCGAGGTCGACGATCACCTCGGGCGCCGCCAGGCGCAACCGCAGTACCGGCATCAGGCTCTGGCCGCCGGCCAGCACCTTGGCGTCGTCGTGCTCGCGCAGCAGGGCCAGCGCCTCGTCCACCGACGTCGGCGCGTAGTAGTCGAACGCTGCCGGAATCATGATTTCGCCCCTTCCTGCAAGGCTTTCCAGACCCGGTACGGCGTACAGGGCATCTCGACGTCGGACACCCCGAGATGGCGGACCGCGTCGACGACCGCGTTGACCACGGCCGGGGTGGAGGCGATCGTGCCGGCCTCGCCGACTCCCTTCACGCCGAGCTGGTTCGTCGTCGCCGGGGTCTCGGTGCGCGCCGTCACGAACGACGGCAGATCCGGTGCCGCCGCCACCAGATACGAGTCGAACGAGCCGGTCACCAAGGTGCCGGACTCGTCGTGCACCGCTTCCTCGAACAGCGCCTGCCCGATGCCCTGCGCGACACCGCCGTGCACCTGCCCTTCGACGATCACCGGGTTGATCACGTTGCCCACGTCGTCGACGCTCACGTACGAGCGGATCGTCACCGCTCCCGTCTCGGTGTCGACCTCCGCCGCGCACAGATGGGTGCCGTGCGGGAAGGAGAAGTCGTCCGGTTCGAGGGTGGCGTCGGCGTCGAGCGAGCGCTCCGCGCCGCCGTCCAGCTTGTGTCCCTGGAACACCGCGAAAGCGAGTTCGGCAAGGCTCATCCCCGCTGCGGTACCCCGGACCCCGAACCGCCCGCTGCTGTACTCGAGGTCGTCGGCGTTGGCCTCGAGCAACTGGGCCGCGATCGGTTTGGCCTTCTCGATCACCTTGTCGGCCGCCGCGAGCACCGCCATCCCGCCGATGGCCAGCGATCTCGACCCGTAGGTGTCCAGGCCCCGGGCCGAGACCTGCGTGTCCCCGTGCAGCACTTCGACGTCCTCGAAGGGAACGCCCAGCCGGTCGGCCACGATCTGGCTCCACGCGGTCTCGTGTCCCTGACCGTGCGGGCTGGTGCCGGTGATCACCTCGACCTTGCCGGTCGGCAGCATCCGGATCGACGCGTGCTCCCAGCCGCCAGCGACGTAGCCCATCGAGCCGAGCCAGCGCGACGGGGCCAGCCCACACATCTCCGTGTACGTCGAGATGCCGATCCCGAGCTGGACCGGGTCCCCCGACTCGCGGCGTTTCTGCTGCTCGGCGCGCAGGTCGTCGTACCCGAACAGGTCCTTGGCTTTCGCGGTCGCCGCCTCGTAGTTGCCCGAGTCGTAGTGCATGCCCGACACGGTCGCGAACGGGAACTCCTCGTGCTTGATCCAGTTCCGCTCGCGGATCTCCAGCGGGTCGATCCCGACCTCGGCCGCGAGCTCGTCCATCAGCCGCTCGACCGCGAAGGTCGCCTCCGGCCGGCCGGCGCCGCGGTACGCGTCGGTCCAGGTCTTGTTGGTGAAGACGTTGGTGCAGGTCAGCCGGTAGGCCGGGAACTTGTAGATGCCGTTGTACATGAACGCGCCGAGGATCGGGATGCCCGCCGACACCAGGCCGAGGTAGGCCCCCATGTTCGCGAGCAGCTCGACCTTGAGTCCCCTGACGGTGCCGTCGCGGTCCGCCGCGAGGGTGAGTTTCTGCCACTGGTCCCGGCCGTGGTGGGCGGCCTGCAGCGACTCCGACCGGGTCTCGGAGTACTTGCAGGGCTTGCCGGTACGCCGGGCCGCGATCACGGTCAGCACCTCTTCGGGGGTGAACTGCAGCTTGCCGCCGAAGCCGCCGCCGACGTCGGGGGCGATCACCCGGATCTTGTGCTCGGGGATGCCGAGCACCAGCGCGATGAAGATCTTGACGAAGTGCGGCACCTGGGTCGAGGACCACACCGTCAACTGCTCACCGGTCGGGTCGGCCACGATCGACCGCGGCTCCATGAACGCCGGGATCAGCCGCTGCTGGCGGTACTCGCGCTCGATCACGATGCCGCCGTCCCGGGCCGCCGCGATCGCGGCGTCGACATCCCCGCCGGTGCCCGCCTCGGCGGAGTCGAAGTTGAACCGGGCCGACACGTTGGTGCCCAGATCGGGATGCGCGAGCACCTCGTCGGCGGCCGCCGCCTTCAACTCCAGCGCCGCCGGGAGTTCCTCGTAGTCGACGTCGACGAGATCTGCCGCGTCGTTCGCCTCGGCGGCCGACCGGGCCACCACGACGGCAACGATCTCGGCGGCGAAGTTCACCGTGTCGACCGCGATGGACGGGTGGGCCGGCGCCTTCTGCTCCGGTGTGGCCGTCCAGGCGAACGGCAACCCGCCCTGCTCCTCGGCCAGGTCGGCCCCGGTCAGTACCGCGACGACTCCGGACGACGCCTTCGCCGCCTCGGTGTCGATCCCGGTGATCCGGGCGTGCGCGAACGGGCTGCGGACCATTGCCAGGTGCAACATGCCGGGCAGGACCACGTTGTCGGTCCAGCGGGTCCGGCCGGTGATCAGGCGGGCGTCCTCCTTGCGCCGGCGCGGATTGCCGACCTCGGCCGCCGGGCGCTCCTGCGTGGTGGTCATTGCGCACCTCCCGCGGCCGCGGCCGCGCGGACGGCCCGGACGATGTTCTGGTAGCCCGTACACCGGCAGAGGTTGCCCTCCAGCCCGAGCCGGACCTCGTCCTCGGTCGGGTCTGGATTGTCGGCCAGCAGGTCGATCGACTGCATGATCATGCCGGGCGTGCAGTAGCCGCACTGCAGCGCGTGGTTCTCGTGGAAGGCCTGCTGCATCGGATGCAACTGCCCGTCGGTCGCGAGCCCCTCGATCGTGGTGATCTCGTGCCCGTCGGCCTGGACCGCGAACATCGAGCAGGACTTCACGCTCCGCCCGTCGAGAAGCACCGTGCAGGCGCCGCAGTTGCCGGTGTCACAGCCGACCACGGTGCCGGTCTTTCCCAGCTGTTCGCGCAGATAATGTACGAGCAGCGTGCGAGGCTCCACGTCGTCCGTGTAGCCGCCTCCGTCGACCTTCACTGTGATCCGAGACATCCCAGCCTCCAGACAATGACAATGAGCAGTGCCGATGTCCTCCGATCGTGCGCCTGGTGTGACGCGCACCACAAGGGAGGGAGATCAGTGGTGGATGGACCCGGCCTGCGCCGACAACCGGTCGCCGGCCCCACCCCAGCGCAGCGCGATGATCTCGGCCGCGATGCTGACCGCCGTCTCCTCCGGGGTCCGGGCGCCCAGGTCCAGCCCGATCGGGCTGGCGAGCCGGGCCAGTTCGGGCTCGGTCAGCCCGGCCTCGCGGAGCCGTTTCAGCCGGTCGTCGTGGGTTCTGCGCGAGCCCATCGCCCCGACGTACGCGAGATCGGGCAGCCGGAGCGCCACCTCCAGCAGCGGTACGTCGAACTTCGGGTCGTGGGTGAGCACGCAGACAACGGTCCGGGAATCGACCCGCCCGGCGGCCACCTCGGCGGTCAGGTACCGGTGCGGCCAGTCGACCACCACCTCGTCGGCCGACGGGAATCTCGACGCCGTCGCGAAAACACCGCGCGCGTCGCAGACGGTCACCCGGTAGCCGAGGAACGAGCCGAGCTTCGCGACCGCCGCCGCGAAGTCGATCGCCCCGAAGACCAGCAGCCGCGGCACCGGGGCGTACGACGCGACGAAGACCTGCATCCCCTCACCCCGGCGCTGCCCGTCCGGCCCGTACTCCAGCGTCTCCGTCCGGCCGGTCGCGAGCAGCCCGCGCCCGTCGTCGACCACCGCGGCGTCGGACCGGTCGGACCCGAGGCTGCCGGCTGTCGGCTGCCCGTGGGGTCGCACCACCAAACGGCGACCGACCCGGGACGCGTCGGGGTGTGCGACCACGGTCGCCACCGCGACCGGGCGGCCGGCGGAGATGTCGGCCGCCACCTCGCCCAGTTCCGGGTACGACGCCTGGTCGACCCGCTCGACGAAGATGTCCAGGATCCCACCGCAGGTGAGCCCGACCGCGAAGGCCGACTCGTCGCTCACGCCGTACCGCTGCAGCACCGGCTCGCCCGACTCCAGGATCTCCTCGCCGAGCTGGTAGACCGCGCCCTCGACGCAGCCGCCCGACACGCTGCCGACGGCCTCGCCACCGGGGCCGACCAGCATCATCGCGCCCGGTGGCCGCGGCGCGGACTCGAACGTCGCGACAACGGTGCCGACGGCAACCGGATGGCCGGCGCTCCACCACCTCGCCAGCTGCTCCAGAACGTCACGCATCGGCCACCACCTCCAGAAGATCCGCGAAGCTGGCCAGGCTGTGCCCCGCGATCAGGTCGTCCAGATAGGGCAGCACGGCCACGATCCCCGCCTGGACAGGCAGATAGCCGGGCTTGCCGCGATGAGGGTTGAGCCAGACCACCCGGTGCGCCAATCCCGCCAGTCTGCGCAGCTGCTCCCCCAGCAACGTGGTGTCGCCGCGTTCCCACCCGTCGCTGCACACCACCACGACGGCCCGGCGCGCGGTTCCACGCTGACCCCAGCGGTCCAGGAACACCTTCAGCACCTCACCGAGCCGAGTGCCACCCGACCAGTCCGGTACGACGTCGCCTGCCAGCCGCAGCGCGTACTCCGGGTCGCGGTGCCGCAGCGCGGGCGTCACCCGGGTGAGCCGGGTGCCGACGGTGAACACCTCCACCTGGCGCGGGGCCACCCGGACCAGCGAGTGAGCCAACCGGAGCAGGCTGTCGGCGTACGGACGCATCGAGCCGGACACGTCGATGAGCAGGACGACCCGGCGAGGTCTGGTGCCACGGCGCCGGTGGAGCACGCGAGCAGGTTCGCCGACCTGGCGCAGCTGGGCCCGCAGGGTGCGCCGAGGGTCGATCTCGCCCCGGTTGGACGGCCGCCGCCGGGCTCCACGCCGTACCGGGGCTCGCGGTCTCAGGGTCGCGAACTGCCGGACGAGTTCGGCACGGTCGGCGGCGGAGAGCTCGGCGACGTCGCGGTGCCGGAGGATCTCGGTCTGGCTCGCGGCCACCGCGATCGACCGGTCGTTGCCATCGGCATCGGTATCCGGTGACTCGAGCCCGGCCTGCAAGGTGGTCGCGGCCGGGCGCTGCCGGTGCGCCGTGCGCGGGAGATCGCCGGAGAACCAGGCGGCGAACACCTCGTCGTACCGCGCGGTGTCGTCCGGACCACTGCACAGGGCGGCCCGGCCGGCCCAGTAGACGTCGGCGGCGACGCCCGCATCGAGTGCGGCCACCGCACGCAGGAAGACCTGCACCCGATCGGCCGTCACCGCCAGGCCCGCGTGCCGCAGCGCGGAACCGAAGCCGACCAGCAGGTGGTCGGGAGATGGGTCCGGGCCGCGGATCGTCATGGCAGTCAGCTCGCCAGCAGCCGGTCCAGTGATTCCCGGACCCGGTCGGTGTCCTCCCGGTACTTGAGCACCGCCCCGAGCGTCGCCGCCGCGGCCTGGACGTCGAGGGTGTCCGTGCCGAGCGCGTCGAGCGCCCGGGCCCAGTCGAGCGTCTCCGCGACGCCGGGCGGCTTGAGCAGGTCCAGTTCGCGCATCCGCTGGACCGACCGCGCGACCTGCTCGGCCAGCCGTGCGGACACCTCCGGCAGCCTGGTCCGGACGATCTCGACCTCGCGCTCCAGACCGGGGTGGTCGATCCAGTGGTAGAGGCAGCGGCGCTTCAGCGCGTCGTGCACCTCGCGGGTCCGGTTGGAGGTGAGCACGACGATCGGCGGCACCTTCGCGGCGACCGTGCCGAGTTCGGGGATCGTCACTTCGTGGGTCGAGAGGACCTCCAGCAGGAACGCCTCGAACTCGTCGTCGGAGCGGTCGATCTCGTCCACCAGGAGGACGGCCGGGCTTTCGCGGAGGGCGCGCAGTACGGGCCGGGCGAGCAGGAAGCGCTCGTCGAAGAGGGACTTCTCGACGTCCTCGACCTTCGCGCCCTTCCCGGTCGCCTCGACTGTGCGCAGGTGCAGGATCTGCCGCGGGAAGTCCCAGTCGTACAGCGCCTGCGAGGCATCGATGCCCTCGTAGCACTGGAGCCGGATCAACGGCAGCCCGAGCGCGAGGGCGATGGCCTCGGCGAGGGACGTCTTGCCGGTGCCCGGCTCGCCCTCCAGCAGCAGTGGCCGGTCCAGCACGAGCGCCAGGTAGCCGACGGTGGCCAGGCCGTCATCGGCGAGGTACCCGGTTCCGCGCAATCGCTCGGCGAGCTCTGCCGCGGAGCCGACGACGTTCATCTGTTCAGAATCACCCCGGTTCGGTGCCGTTGCCAAGGATCCGGCCGTGGCCGGGAATTTCGCATCGTGGGCAGTGACGTGCACCACGAGGTCCCAGGCCGCCGTCATGGCACGATGGTTGACGTGACGACCACCGTAGAGGGTTCGAAGTCTCTCCCGTTGTTGTTCCTGGGCCGGGACACCGACCCCCACTCGGAGCGCGGGGTGGAGTGCCCTGGCGCGCTGCCGCCCGCCTCTGACCCGAATCTGGTCGAGCGGGCACTCAAGGCCAAGGCCGCGCTCGGGGACCAGGTGTTCGTGCTGGGCCACCACTACCAGCGCGACGAGGTGATCCAGTTCGCCGACGTCACTGGTGACTCGTTCAAGCTCGCCCGGGACGCGGCGGCCCGCCCCGACTCGCCGTACATCGTGTTCTGCGGTGTGCACTTCATGGCCGAGTCCGCGGACATCCTGACCAACGACAACCAGACCGTGATCCTGCCCGACCTCGCAGCCGGGTGCTCGATGGCCGACATGGCTCGCATCCAGCAGGTCGAGGCGGCCTGGGACGCGCTCGCCGACGCGGGTGTCGCCGACGTGACCGTGCCCGTCACGTACATGAACTCCAGCGCCGACATCAAGGCGTTCTGCGGCCGCAACGGCGGCGCGGTCTGTACTTCGAGCAACGCCGACGTCGCGCTCGACTGGGCCTTCCAGCAGGGCGAGAAGGTGCTCTTCCTGCCCGACCAGCACCTCGGCCGTAACACCGCCGTGCTGAAGATGGGCCTCAGCCTCGACGAGTGCGTGGTGTACGACCCGCACAAGCCGGGCGGCGGTCTCACCCGCGAGCAACTGGCCGCGGCGAAGATGATCCTCTGGCGCGGGCACTGCTCGGTCCACGGCCGGTTCACCGCCGCGTCGGTGGACGACGTGCGCTCGCGGGTTCCCGGCGTCAACGTGATCGTGCACCCCGAGTGCCAGCACGAGGTCGTCACCAAGGCGGACCTGGTCGGCTCCACGGAGTACATCATCGACACCCTGGCGAAGGCCGAGCCCGGTACGTCGTGGGCGGTCGGCACCGAGCTCAACCTGGTGCAGCGACTCGCCAAGCAGCACGCCGACAAGAACATCGTGTTCCTCGACAAGACGGTCTGCTACTGCGCCACGATGAACCGCATCGACCTCCCCCACTTCGTCTGGACCCTGGAGAACCTGGTCGCCGGCACGGTCGTCAACCCGATCACCGTCGACGCCGACACCGAGAAGTACGCCAAGATCGCCTTGGACCGGATGCTCGCGCTCCCGGGCAAAACAGCCCGCGACTAGCCGGACCTTTTAGTTGGCGACGCGGGTGGGGGCGTAGAAGGTCGCCAGGACCTCGGGGAGGCGGTCCGGGGACCAGCGGTTCACGGGTTCTATGCGGCCGTGGAGACCGGCTAGGCCCTTGGCCAGTTCGCCGACTACGTCACCGCGCCAGGAGACGACGGCTCCGTCCTGGGGGCCGACGATCACCGAGGGGCCGCCTCGGTCGAGGCAGACCACCGGGCAGCCGCTCGCCAGGGCCTCGGCCACGGCCCAGCCGGCCGCTTCGCGCATGGCGGGTGCCAGGAGAGCGTCCGCGCGCAGGAGAGCGTCCAGGACCTCTTCGCGCGGGAGTTGGCCGACGAACTCGACGCGGTCGCGGATGCCGAGGTTCTCGGCGAGGCGTTCGGCGCGGCGCCAGTCGGGACCGTCGCCGATCACCCGAAGCTCCCAGCCCGCGGCTTCCGGGCGGGCCAGGGCGCTGATCGCCATCAGCAGCCCTTTCCACGGGATCAGCCGGCCGACGAACAGCGCGGTCTTGATGCCCGCGGCACCATAAGGTTCACGCGGCCCGCTGGCCGTGGCGAAGCGGCTGATCGCGACGTTCGGCTCGACGACCACCTCGGCCGCGGAGTCCTTGAACTCCTCGGCGACATCCTTGTTCTGGGCAACCACCAGATCGGCGCTCTGGGCGAGCTTCCGGCCGATCACCTTGCGGAGCATCCCGGTGTAGCCCCGCCGTACCAGCTCTGCCGACACACCGCGCGGGCCGAGCCAGTGCGCCATCGAGAGCGGCGCCGAGGTCGATCCCCCGACCGGGCCCCAGATCACCTTCGCCGAGGACGGCCGGACGACGCCCGCGGACATCCAGTCGACCGCGAAGGTCAGGTGGTGGATCACGTCGAACGAGTACTGCGCGTGCAGCCGCCGGGCCGTGCGCCCGGCGAGTCGCTGCCACAGCGGGTAGTACCAGTACACGTCGGCGGGTCGACGCCGCAGCTTCAGCACCCACTTCGGCAGTTCGAGCGGCACCACCGTCAACGACGGCACCGGGCGGATCGCGAGTTCCTCGGCGATCTCGTGCGCGAACTTGCCGCGGGTCAGCAGCCAGACGTCGTGGTCGCGCGCGGCGGCCTTCGCCCAGGCCCAGCCGGCACCCGGCTCGGACCCACCCTTGGGTCGGCACGCGTAGGCGCTGAGCAGGATCTTCGGCCGGGTCACCGTCATGTTCCCTCCAGCAGCCTGCGCAGATCGGTGCTCGAGGTGGAGGCCGTGTACGGGAAGTAGTGCACGCCGGCACCGACCTCGCCGAGCAGCTTCTCCAGCCGGGTCCCCTTCTCTGTGCCCTTCCAGTCGTCACCCTTGAAGAGGACGTCGTAGCGCAACTGCTTCCACATCTCGAACTTGTCGCTGGACCAGTCGCTGACCACCTGGTCGACCAGACCGATCGCCTGGACGACCTCCATCCGCTCGTGGTGCGGCACCACCGGCGGCCGGCCCTTGATCCGGGTCACCACGTCGTCCTCGACCACGCCGGCGATCAGGAAGTCGCAGTGCTCGCTCGCCCGGCGCAGGATGTTCAGGTGGCCGATGTGGAACATGTCGTAGACCCCGGGGGCGTAGCCGACGACGCCCATCAGCCCTGTACCTCGACGCGGGCGGCGGGCTGGAGCGCGGCCATCTCGCGGTACCACTTGGCGACCGCGGCCAGCAGGAAGACCAGGTTCGCCACCAGCATCGCGGCGTACAGGACGATGAACAACGAGGGCCGGCCGAAGGCGAGGAAGACCAGGCAGAGGATGCCGTAGTCGGTCGGTGCGATCAGCAACGACTTGACGACGGAATCGCCCCGCACGTTGGGTTTCTCGCCACCGTGGCGGCGGCGGAGCTGGTCGATCAGGATCAGCCCGAAGAACATCACCGTCGACACGCACAGGTAGGCCAGCGGGATGAGCAGCACCAGCTCGTTGCTCAAGGCATCGAAGCGGTAGAGCGAGATCAGCACCGCGCTGTGCAGCAACGCGACCTTCACGCAGTCGATCATGTGGTCGAGCCACTCCCCCAGCGGCGACCCGCCGCCGCGCAGCCGGGCCAGCTGGCCGTCGGCGGAGTCCAGGGCATAGCCCAGCACCAGCAGGGCGGTCACCACCAGCGCGAGCGGCAGGCTGGGCTCGACCAGCGCGATCGCCACGATGCCGATCAGCGAGCAGAACCCGCTGGCCAAGCTGACCTGGTTCGGCGTGCGGCCGGCCAGGAACGCGGCGGCGGCCAGGTACCGGCCGATCCGCCGGTTGACGAACCGTGAGTACACCGGCGTGCCGGCAGAGGACTTCTGGGCTCGGGCCAACTCGGCGACGACGTCGCCGAGGGAGCGGCGCGTCATGCGACGGAGCTGCGCGACTGTCGCTGGTCGATCGCAGCGCGCAGGATCTGGCTGCTGGAACCCCGGCCGGCCGGCAGGGTGCTGACCAGCCCGGCGGGAATCCCGTCGAGCTCGTCGACGCCCAGCACGCCGTCGGTACCACTGGCAGCGAACACGGTCCGTACCCCCAGTACGCCGATCAGCCACTCGGGCTCGACGCCTTCCACCACAACCATCTCGTCGACACAGCGCAACTGCTCGACGATCTGGGCCCGCTCGACCAGCGGCACGAACGGCCGGGTTCCCCAGGCGTCCATCGCCCAATCGTCGGTCAGCACACCCACCACCAGCCGGTCGCACTTCTCCTTGGCCCGTTCCAGCACGTCGAGATGACCGACATGGAACAGATCGAAGACCCCGGTCAGGTATCCGATGCGTTGCGGCACCTTCTGCTCCCCCTGTGAGTCCTCGCGGACCCTTCGGCGCCCCCTGGGCGACTCTCTGCGTGACGAACTGCCGGTGAACCCCCGGACAACCGGCTCCCACCAACGACCGACGTGACCCCCCACGTCAGCGCTGACCTTATACCGCGCGCTCACAGCCCGCCTAGCGCGACCGGCCGTGGGCCGCTCGGCGGGCGATCGCATCGGTGTAGATCCTCTCCGTGGCCTCGAGGTCTCGCTCCGGGGTGAAGCGGTCGAGATAGACCTGTCGAGCTCGCTGCCCGCAGGCTATCGAAGTGGTGGGGTCTACCAGCCACCCGAGGGCCTTCCGCAGCCCTTCCGGATCCCCCGGCTCGGTCAGCGCGCCGGTCTCCCCGTCGTCCACCAGTTCCGCCAGTGCTCCGATCCTGGACGCGACCACCGGTACTCCGTGCGCGAACGCCTCGACCACCACGAGACCGAACGTCTCATAGGAACGAGCCGGTACGACGACGACGCGCGCGGAGCGGAGCACCTCCATGCACTCGACCCAGGGGAGTTGTCCGAGCACGCGGACCGACGGGTTCCGCTGGGCCAGCGCCTCGGCCTCGCCGCGGAGCGGGCCGTCGCCGATCACCACCAACTCCCCCAGCGACGAGTCCCACGCCTGCAGGAGGTCGGCGAACCCCTTGTCCTCCTGTAGCCGCCCGAGGAACACCACGGAGTCACCCGCACCCTCCCGTACTGCGCCCGCCTGCGGGACCGCGTGCGGCTTGACCACGATCTGCTCTGGGTCGAAGCCGCCCGCGACGTACCGGGAGCGGACGAACTCCGACGGCGCCACCAAGGTGGTGACGTAGCGCCGCCAGGTGTGCAGGGAGTTGTGCACGCTGATGCCGGTCGCGAGCGGCAGGCTCTGCACCTTCGACTCCCGGTAGCACCCGTGCAGGACGCCCCGCCAGGCGATCCGGCCGACGCAGTCCTCGCACGGACCACCGTCGCGCTGCAGGACGGCGTTGGCGCACATCAGCCGGAAGTTGTGGAGCGTGGCCACCACCGGGAGATCCAGCCGGTGCGCGGCCCGCAGTACCGAGGGGCTGAACAGCGGGAAGGTGTTGTGCACATGCACGACGTCAGGACGTCGCTCCTGCAATCGGAATGTTAAATCGCGTTCGGCGGAGAATGACCATACGGAGCGAAGCGGTAACAGCGCGCGATCCTTGCGGCCCATTTGCGCGATTTCGTCGCTGTTCTGTGCGTAGAGGTCAACGACATGTCCTGAGGTACGCAAAAAATCAGCCGTTTGATCGACGACCGTGTTCTCGCCACTGGGTTGACCCGAACGGTAACGGTTGTGCAACATGGCGACCCGCATGGCACTACCTTAAGTCTCGCGGTGGTGACACCTGGTTCGTGGGACCGCCCCTGCGGCGCGGACATGCGCGCCGCCACACCCGGAGGGTGATTTGAGGAAGTTGTGGTTCGCAGCGGTTATCGCGATGGCGGTGGTCGGCGTTACAGCGGCTTATCCAGTCATCTCCCACCTGAAGAACGCGGCATCCACAAGTAAGTCACGCGGCATCGAGCAGAACTCTGCTGCCGGCTCAGGGATTCCCCTCACAAAGCCGACCACGAAGCCTCCGGCCGCCGCCTCGAGCAAGCCACCGACGGCCGGCCCGTCGAAGAAGCCGGTCCCGTCCGTCAAGGCCAAAACCCCCAAGCCGAAGCAGACCGCCACTCCTGCCGGTCCGGCCCAATCGGTCGTCGGTGAGAGCAACGCGGGCCCGGCTGTCGCGGGCTCCTGCAGCGGTGTGGTGATCAAGCCCGGCCAGGACGCGCAGTCGGTGATCAACGCACGCCCGGCCGGCACCACCTTCTGCTTCGCGGCCGGCCTGCACCGGATCGGCCAGACGATCCGGCCCAAGGCCGGTATGACGATCGCCAGCGCCTCCCGCGCGGTCCTGTCCGGCTCGGTCCCCCTCACCGGCTGGAGCAAGACCGGCACCCGTTGGGTCGCCCGCGGCGCGCTGCCGGCGGCGTACGGGAAGAGCGGCCAGTGCGAGGACGACAAGGCGAACATCTGCAGCCTGCGGGAGCAGGTGTTCGTGGACGGCACCCATCTCACCCGGGTCGCCTCCCTCGCCGCGGTCAAGGCCGGCACCTTCTACGCCGACTACGCCGCCGACGCGATCTACGTCGCCAGCAACCCGGCCGGGCACGCGGTCGAGATGTCGAAGACGCCGACCGCGATCGAGTCGAACGCGCCGGGCGTCACGGTCCGCGGCCTGACCATCGAGCACTTCGCCAGCCCGGCCCAGGCCGGCGCCCTGGTCTCCGGTCCGGGCTGGACCGTCAAGGCCAACGAGGTGCGCTGGAACAAGTCGGTCGGCCTGATGCTGGTCAAGGCGAACAACGCCCGGATCGACCGCAACCTGGTGCACCACAACGGCCAGCTCGGCCTCGGGCAGTACAACTCGCTCAAGGCCGACCTGACCCGCAACGTGATCACCTACAACAACACCGACGGCTTCTGGATCGCCGACTGGGAGTCCGGCGGGATCAAGTCGACGCGCTCCTCCGGCACCGTCAGCAGCAACGTGATCCGGGCCAACAAGGGCGTCGGGATGTGGGCGGACGTGGCCGACGACGGCCGGGTGATCAGCTCGAACAAGATCGCGAACAACGCCGCCGACGGGATCCGCTTCGAGATCAGCCGCAACGGCGTGATCGAGCACAACACCATCACCGGCAACGGCTTCGGCACCGGACGTGGGTCCGGCACCTCGCTGTGGGACGGCGGTGGCATCAACGTGAACACCTCCTCGAACGTGCAGGTCCGGAACAACACCGTGACCGGCAACGTGAACGGCGTCTCGATCCAGTCCCGGACCCGCGGCGACGGACCGTGGGGCCGCTACCTGCTCCGCAACGTGCGTGTCACCGGCAACACGATCGGGATGACGGGCGGCACCCAGTCCACCGGCATGGTGCAGAACAGCGGGGCCGAGGTGCCCGCCGGGCAGCTCACCTTCAGCGGCAACCGGTACCTGCTGGATCAGGCGTCCGCGCAGCGGTTCGCCAAGTTCGGCACCAAGCTCAACGCGACCGGCTGGCAACGCGCCGGCCTCGATACCGCGGGGAGCTTCCAGACGAGCTGAACGCACCGACGAACGTGTGCAATGCACGCCTGGGGCAACGACTCGGAGAATGCCGATTTCCCTTCAGCAGGGAGGCTTGATCGGCATTTGGGGGACAAGCGCAACGACTTTGCGCATTGTCACGACTACGTCAAGTAGTAGTCTTCGGGGGAAGGCCGCACCAGGGGGGTGCACAGAGGAGTACCCGAACCCCCGAAGGGTCCTACGTGAAGAAATCAGTGACCATCATCTCTGTCGCGGCAGCCGGTGCGGTTGCCATCACCGGGATCGTCGCCGGCACGCGGTCGAACATGGCCTCGGCCTTCGGGCCTGAGGACAAGGTGGCCGGCTCCGGCGTGCTGCCCGGCGACCGGCCGCACAAGCCGCGCCCGCGGACCACGCCGACCATCAGCGTGCCGAGTGTGCCGCCGGTGCCGACCCGGCCGCCGACCACGCCGACGGCGCAGCCCACCACGGAGTCTCCGACGCCCACCGAACCCCCGGCGAGCACGCCGAAGCCGACCACGCCGGCCCCCGGCAGCTTCCCCGCCGGTCCGTCCCAGGCGCCCGCCTGTACCGGGGTGACGATCACGCCGGACGAGGACGCCGCCGACGTGGTGGACAAGGGCCAGGCCGGTACGACGTACTGCTTCGCCGCGGGCGTGCACCGGATCAGCCGCACCATCCACCCGAAGACGAACTCGACGCTCGGGAGCGACCAGGGCGCCGTACTGACCGGGTCCGTGCCGCTGACGGGGTGGACCGCGAGCAACGGCGACTGGGTGATCGAGGGTGTGCTGCCGGCCGCCTACGGGCAGACCGGCCAGTGCGAGGACAACGTGGCGAACGTCTGCCACCTGCGTGAGCAGGTCTTCTTCAACGGCAAGCACCTAAAGCGGGTCGGCAGCATGGACAAGGTTGCTCCGGGCACCTTCTACGCCGACTACGCCGGGAACGCGGTCTACCTGGGCGACAACCCACAGGGCCAGGCCGTGGAGATGTCGAAGACGCCGATCGCGATCGAGTCCGGCGCGGGTGGCGTGACGGTGCGCGGCCTGACCGTGGAACACTTCGCCACCGCTCCGCAGTCCGGCGCGGTCGTGCTCGCCTCGGGCTGGAAGGTCATCGCCAACGACATCCGCTGGAACCACGCGGTCGGCGCGATGCTCGTCAACGCCGACGGCGCCACCCTGGAGAAGAACCTGATCCAGTACAACGGCCAACTCGGCGTCGGGCAGTACAGCACGCTGAACGGCACCATCAAGGACAACCAGGTCAGCAACAACAACACCGACGGGTTCTGGATCGCCGACTGGGAGTCAGGCGGCATCAAGACGACCTGGTCCACCAACGGCTCGGTGGCGGGCAACCTGATCAAGAACAACACCGGCGTCGGGCTGTGGAGCGACGCGTACGACGACGGCCGGGTGTTCAGCGGCAACCAGATCATCGACAACGCCGCCGACGGGATCCGCTACGAGATCGGCCGCAACGGCGTGATCGAGAACAACGTCATCACCGGCAACGGGCTGGGCACCGGACGCGGCTCGGGCCGGTCGCTGTGGGACGGCGGCGGCATCAACGTGAACACCTCCTCGAATGTCCAGATCCGCAACAACACGGTCGAGGACAACGTGAACGGCATCTCGATCCAGTCCCGCACCCGCGGCAGCGGACCGTGGGGCCTGAACGTGCTCCGCGACGTCATTGTCACCGGCAACAAGGTGACGATGAAGGGCGGCACCACCGCGACCGGCATGGTGCAGAACTCCGGCGCCGTGGTCCCGAGCGGCGAGGTCGTCCTGAAGGACAACACCTACGTGCTCGACAGCCTGAGCGCCGAGCGGTTCCAGAAGTTCGGCCAGTGGTTCAGCGCCGGTGAGTGGCAGCAGGCCGGTCTGGACGCCGGCAGCACGTTCACCGCCAGGTAGCTAGCTGGTCAGCCGAGCGACGTGATCGGTGAGCAGCGCGCGGAAGACTTTGTTGTCGGGCAGGTCGTCGCCGAAGACCGAGCGAACCCCGAGCAGCGCGTCAACCACAGCGGGAGGTTGTGAGCCGGCTCCATCGAGAGCGGCTCGCAGCTTCCCGGCCTGGGGGTCGTCCAGGGGCAACTCGTTGCCCTTGTCATCCACTCCCCTGCTGACGTAGACCATCCAGGCGGCCACCGCGAGCGAGGCCAGCCGCGGCTCGGCGTTGGCGGCCAGGCGATCCCGCACGGTGCCGAGCAGGCGGACCGGCAGCTTCACCGAGCCGTCCATCGCGACCTGGGCCGTGCGGTGCTTCAGCGCGGGATTCGCGAACCTCTCCAGCACACTCTCCCCGTACGCCGCCAGGTCGAGCCCGTCCGGCGGTGTCAGCGTGGGAACCACGTCGGCCGTCATCAGCTCGGTGGCGTACCCGGCGAGCTCGTCATCCCGCACCGCCTCGGCGATCGTCTCGTAACCACGCAAGCCGCCCAGGTAGGCCAGCATCGAGTGCGTCGCGTTCAGCATCCTGAGCTTGGCCTGCTCCCACGGCGCCACGTCCGCGGTCAGTACTGCGCCCGCCTTGTCCCAGGCCGGCCTGGCCCCGGCGAAGTCGTTCTCGATCACCCACTGCAGGAACGGCTCGGCAACGACCACCGCCTCATCCCGTACGCCGAGGAGCCGCGCGGCCTCGTCCCGATCGGCCTCGGTGGTCGCCGGCACAATCCGGTCCACCATGCTCGCGGGGAACCTGACGACCTCGAGCTGCTCCGCCAAGCCGGTGGTTGAGCCGGCGGCGGCGTAGTCCTCCATCAGGCGGCGGAGGAAGGGGCCGTTGGCCACCAAGTTGTCGCAGGACACCACAGTCAGGGGCCCGGCGCCGACCTCCGCGCGCCGTGCCAGACCTGCCGCCAGCTGTCCCACCACGGTTCTCGGTGGTCGGCCGGTCAGGTCCGCCTGGATCTCCGGATCGGTCAGGTCGAGCCCACCGCCGGACGCGGCCCGGTATCCCTTCTCCGTCACGGTCAGCGTCACCACCGCGACGTCGGGATCGGCGATGCGCGCCACCACGGCAGCCGGGTCCTCCGGAGCCGTGAGGACGTCGCGGATGCTCCCGATCACCTGGATCGTCGGGTCACCCGCGCCACGGGTCAGTACGGAGTACAGGCCGTCCTGGGGGGCTAGCTGGTCGCGGACGGTCGCGGAGCGCTGGCTGACGCCGCAGATGCCCCAGCGGGTGCCCCCGGTGAGCAGGGCGGCCTGCTCGGTGAAGACGGCCTGGTGAGCGCGGTGGAAGGCGCCCAGGCCGAGGTGCACGATGCCGACCGTCAGCTCGCGCGGGTCCACCGCGGGCGCGTGGGCGGCAGGGAGGCTGGCCAGGTTCAGTCGTTCGGTCATATCGCACCGACCATCCGGTAGGGGCGCATCGGACTTCTCCTCTGTCAGGGTCGTGCAGGGTCTGAGGCCACTCCTGTGGAGTCCCGCACGATCAGCTCGCCGTGCAACGTGCCGCGGGTCCCGATGATGGTGTCGGGATCCGGGTCGTCGAGGACGGCGAGCAGCAACTCCACCGCGATCTGGCCGGCCTTCTGCTTCGGCAGCCGCACGGTGGTGAGGGCGGGGCGGGTCATCCGGGACATGGCGATGTCGTCGATGCCGACCACGCTGAGGTCGTCGGGCACCGAGATTCCCCGGGCGTGCAACCGGGCCAGCAGCCCGATCGCGACCAGGTCGTTGTAGGTCACCACCGCGGTCGCTCCGGTGGCGACGGCCTGGTCCGCGGCGGCCATGCCGCCGTCGTACGTCGGTGCGAAGTGGCCGACCTCCAGCAGCGCCACGCCGTTGTCGTTGGCGGCCGCGTAGAGGCCGATGATGCGGTGCGCGCTGGACCAGGAGGTCTTGGGCCCGCCGACCCAGGCGATCCGGCGATGGCCGAGCGCGACCAGGTGGGCGATCGCCTGGCGCATGCCTCCCTCGTTGTCGAAGGTGACCGCGGGGACTCCTTCGACCAGGCGGTTGACGAGCACGACGTTCGTCTCCTGCGCGACGGCGACCAGGTCCTCCTCGCTCGCGCGGGGCGAGCACAGGATCAGGCCGTCGACCTGCTTCGCCAGTGCGCGGATCAGCACGACCTCCTCGACCGCGTCCTCGTCGGTATCGGCCAGGAAGACCGCCACGTCGGACTGCCGGGCGCGGGCCTGGACACCCTTCACCACGCTCGGGAAGAACGGGTTCGCGAGATCCGGCACGACGAGGCCGATGTTGCCGGTCCGGCCGGTGATCAGCCCACGCGCCGCCCGGTTCGGCTCATATCCCAAGCGCTCGGCGGCGGCCTGCACTCGGGCTCGGGTGGCAGCGTTGACGACCGCGGGCGTCGACAAGGCCCTGGACACCGTGGACGGCGACACCCCGGCCAGGCGGGCGACGTCACGAAGCGTTGCGGGCATCTTCACCTCCAGTGCTGGTCGTCCGCTGAGTCTGCAATCGCTTGCAGTGTTGTGTCAATAGCTCGATGACCGGATGTGGACAACCGCTGGATTTCCCTTGTTTCATGGACTTGTGTGAGGATCAGATGCCTGCAATCCTTTGCATCAGCCGTTGCAGCCGATCCCTCACGGAGGACTCATGCCGAAGGCTCTGCGCCCGCATCCGGACCGTGCCCTGCCCGCCGGCGAAGCACGCGAGGTGGCCCGCCGGATCCACGAGTCCACCCGTGACCTCCCGCTGCTCTGCTTCCACGGGCACGTCGACGTCGCGCTGTTCGCCACCGACGAGGCGTTCGGCAACCCGGCCGACCTACTCGTGGTCCCGGACCACTACGTCACCCGGATGCTGATCTCGCAGGGCGTCGCCCCCGACCGCCTCGGACTCCCCCGCCGCGACGGCACCAGGACTGCCGAGCCCCGCGACATCTGGCGCGAGTTCTGCTCCCACTGGAACCTCCTGCTCGGGACGCCGAGCCGGTACTGGCTGGAGCACGAGTTCGCCGAGGTGCTCGGCGTCGAGGTGGCGCCCTCCGCGGAGACGGCCGACACCTTGTTCGACCAGATCTCCGCGCGGCTGGCCGAGCCGGAGTTCCGCCCGCGCGCGTTGCTCGACCGCTTCAACATCGAGGTCATCTCCACCACGGATGCCGCGACGGACGACCTCGCGCATCACGCGAAGCTCGCCGCCGATCTGCCCGGCCGGGTGATCCCGACGTTCCGCCCTGACGCGCTCGTCCATCTGGACCGGCCCGGCTGGAGCGACCTGACCCGCCAACTCGGGGAGCTCGCCGGCGCCGACACGTCGACGTACGCGGGGTATCTGGAGGCGTTGCGGCAGCGTCGTCAGGCGTTCCTCGCCGCGGGGGCACTGGCCACGGATCACGGGCACCTGAGCGCGGCCGCGACTCCGCTCGACGACTCAGCGGCCGCGCGGATCTACGAGAGCGCCTTGCGGGGCGAGGTTTCCGCCGAGGACGCGAGCGCCTTCGCCGGGCACATGCTGTTCCAGATGGCGGCGATGTCGGCCGAGGACGGGCTGGTCATGCAACTCCACCCGGGCGTGCTCCGCGATCACCACCCGGACATCTACGCGGCGTACGGGCCGGATCAGGGGCACGACATCCCGGTGGCGACCGAGTTCACCCGCTCGCTGCGGCCGGTGCTCGAGCGATTCGGGCACGCCGACGGGTTCCGGATGGTGCTGTTCACCGTGGACGAGACGACCTACTCGCGCGAGCTGGCCCCGATCGCCGGGGTCTACCCGACCGTGCGACTGGGTGCGCCGTGGTGGTTCCTCGACAGCCCGGACGGGATGCGGCGGTTCCGCGAGCTCGTCACCGAGACGGCCGGCTTCTACAACACCTCGGGCTTCGTCGACGACACCCGCGCCTTCCTCTCCATCCCCGCCCGGCACGACCTGGCCCGCCGGATCGACGCCGGCTACCTGGCCAACCTCGTCGTCGAACACCGCCTGGAAGAGGACGACGCCTTCCAGGTCGCCCAGGACCTCGCCTACAACCTCGCCCGAACCACCTACATCCGCTGATCGCCCGCCTGCACACCACCTGACTGTGCCGTAAGAGCCCGAGCCTGCACGGCATCGAGTACTGCGGCATGGGTGGTGCTCACCGGTACGCCGATCCGCAGTACCAGGGCGTCGTCGGCGGGGAGGAAGTCGAAGCTGAAGAAGGAGCAGCAGGCGATCTCGCGACGGGCGAGATCGCGGGCCTCGGCTTCCGCGGTGGAGGCGATCGTCAGCTCGAGCGTGGTCGGATCGATGCGCCGGACGTCTTGCACAGCGCGGGCGAAGAGCTGATCGAACTCGGCGACCCGGAGGGGTTGCTCGACCGTCGGCAGGGTGCAGGCTGACGGGATCCAGAGGTTCTCGAAAGTGCTCATGGTCCGACCGTAAGGCCGTAGCTGGGTACCGAATGCAAGCCCTGAAGTCGACGACCGGGCGAGGACCTATAGTTTGGGCGACTCTTGGGGCCGGCTACGTGGGGGAATCGATGAGACGCGGGATCATGTCGGCGGGCGCAGCTCTGCTCGCTGTCTTCGTAGTAGCCGGATGCACCGACGACCCGGCCACGCCGGCGTCGAACCAGACCCCACCGACACCGACGTCGACGGCTGCGATCCCGACCGCCGCTCCCCCGGCCGCGAACATCAAGCTCGGCCCGACCGGTCCGTCCACAGCGCCGAAGTGCGACGGCGTGCCGATCCCGGTCGGTACCGATCCCCAGCAGGTGATCGGCGCCAACCCGACGGCCAAGACCTTCTGCTTCGCCAAGGGACTGCACCGGATCACCCACGCGCTCCGCCCCGAGGCCGGGACCACCCTCGCGAGCAGCCAGGGCGCGGTGCTCAGCGGATCGGTCGAGCTCACCGGCTGGCAACAGGATCAGCAGCACTGGGTGATGCGAGGCGCGCTGCCCGCGGCGTACAAGCTCAAGGGCAAGTGCGAGGACGAGAAGACCAACCCCTGTCAGCCTGGTGAGCAGGTCTTCCTGGCCGGCAAGCACCTCACGCGAGTGATGGCGCTCGATCAGCTCGAGCCGGGCACGTTCTTCGGGGACTACAAGGCGAACGCTGTGTACCTCGCGGACGACCCGACCGGAAAGGACGTCGAGATGTCGCGGACGCAGACCGCGATCGAGGCCGCCGCGCCGGACGTCACCATCGCGGGGCTGACCATCGAGCACTTCGCCAGCAAGCCGCAGGGTGGCGCGCTGCAGGTCGGTCCGGGTTGGAAGGTCACCGCGAACGAGGTCCGCTGGAACCACGCGGTCGGCATCATGCTGATCGACGGCGACCAGGCCGTGGTGAGCGGCAATACCGTCGCCGACAACGGGCAGCTCGGCATCGGGCAGTACAGCTCCGAAAGCGTGAAGCTGACCGGCAACCTGGTCACCCGGAACAACACCGACGGCTTCTGGATCGCCGACTGGGAGTCCGGCGGGATCAAGTCGACCCGGTCGTCCGGCGAGGTGTCCGGCAACGACATCGTGGCGAACCGCGGGATCGGGATGTGGAGCGACATCGCCGAGTTCGACCGCCGGATCACCGGGAACCGGATCCGCGACAACGCCGCGGACGGCATCCGGTACGAGATCAGCTACCAGGCCACGATCGAGCAGAACGTTGTCGAGGGCAACGGATTCGGCACCGGCCGCGGCTCCGGGCCGAGTCTGTGGGACGGCGGCGGCATCAACGTGAACACCTCGTCCGGTGTCACCGTGGCCGGCAACCTGATCAAGGACAACCGCAACGGCATCGCGATCCAGTCCCGCACCCGCGGCGACGGACCGCGCGGGAAGTACGTGCTGAAGGACATCCTGATCGAGGCCAACCAGGTGGTGATGGACGCGAAGACGGCCAGCACCGGAGTGGTCGAGAACAAGGAGTCGCCCGCTGGGGACGGCGCGATCAGGTTCAGCCGGAACAGCTACCTGATCGGCGACAAGCAGGCCGAGCGCTTTGCCTACCGGGGACGGACGATGACCTGGTCCCAGTGGCAGGCCGCCGGCTTCGACGAGGACAGCGTCAGCAGCTAGGCGGTAGCCTGTGGTGTGGTCATCGCCATTGGCGCTTGGGCGGCGCTGGTTTCTCGGCCAGCGCCCTGGCTCTGGCGCGTAATCGGTCGGAGTCGCAGACCGCGGCCGCGACCAGCAGGTGCAGGGTCATCGAGCTCAGGTCGGACAGGCCGCTCTCGTTCAGCGAGGCCGCCGAGACGTAGCCGAGCAGCAGCGCGCCGCTCGCCTTCACGAACGGCGTCGGCGCGCGGAGTACCGAGACCCAGGCGACGATCATCGCGATGCCGACGATCGTGACCGCGAGCAGACCTGTCTCCCAATAGAGACTCAGCCAGCTGTTGTCGATCGCCATCACGTCGATGTCGCCCTCGCCGCGCCGCAGCAGGACCCGTTTGTTGCCGAGCCCGTGCCCGATGATCGCGGTCTGCACCGACACCTCTTCGTCGAGCACGTACTGCCAGCTGGTGGTCCGGCCGCTCAGCGAGCTGATCTGCTTGGTGCCCTGGCCGCGCAACAGCCAGGTGTGCAGCGACGGGATGATCAGGAACGCCAGCCCCATCAACCCCGGCACGGAGATCGACGCGATTCGTCCCCACCAGGTCTTCCGGGTCAGCAGCAGCGCGAGCACCAACCCGAAGGCGACGGCCGCGGCCGCGGTACGGGTGCGGCTCAGCGCGACCAGCACCAGGCCGAGGCCGACGCAGGCGCTCGCCGGGAAGAAGGTCAGCTTGCGGGACACGAACGCGATGATCGCCAGGCCCAGCAGGATCGCGCCGACCTCGCCGACGCGCGGTGGCAGCATCGGGATGAGGACGCCCTGCAGGCGGTAGCCGGTGCCGAACGCGCTCAGCGGCCGCCAGGCCACCTCCGGTCGCCAGATCAGGCTCAGCACGACCGTCAGCGCCAGCAGCAGATGAGCCAGCAGGTGGGCCCGGATCAACCGCTCCGGCTCCCGGATCAGCGGCCGCCACAGCATGAACAGCAGGAACAACCCGATCATCAACCGCGCCAACCGCAGCAGCGGACCGCCTGGATCGGCCAGCAGGAAGGCGGTGGCGCTCGCGAACAGCACATAGCCGACGTAGATGCTCGTGGTCGGGCTGAGCCGGGTCCGGAAGCCCGGCTTGGTCGCCGCCAGGGTCACCAGGAAGATCACCCCGAGCAGGACGCCCTTCATCAGGCTGTTCGTCGACCCTGTCGTGCCTTGCGGAGCAACGGCCCTGGAGGACCACGGCTGCACGCCGAGCACCAGCAGGCACCACATGACCATCCATAGCCAGCTCGACTTGTCGGGCTCGGCCTGGGGGGTGGTCCCCGGCACCGGCGGTGCCGTCAGGGTCATCGGCGCACCGTCAGCGGATCGGCGGCGCGGCAGGCTCGGCCGGGCTGAAGTTCAGCGGGATCCCCAAGGTCTCGTCGTGCCGCGAAGCACCGATCAGTACGACGCCCAGCACCGGCGCGCCCGCGAACTTCAGGGCGGCGGTGAGCCGGGTCAGGTCGGTCTCCTTGTCGTGGCCGACCTGAACCACCAGCACCGAGGCGTCGACGGCGGCGGCCAACGGAGAGATCCCGTGCCGGCCGACGGAGGCCGGGCCGTGGATGACGACGGAGTACCCAGGGGGCAGGTCCGCCACGATGCCCGGCACCAGGGACGGGCCGACGGCGAGCGCCGACTCCTCCTGGCTCAGACCGGGCGGCAGCACGTAGAGGTCGGCCACCGTGCCCGGGCGGAACAACTTGCGCGCCCGGACCGCGCGGGTCGCGGCCGGCTCGGTGACGAGATCGGTCAGGCCCTCGTGATCGGTGACGTGCGAGAGCAGCGGCGTGCCGCGCAGATCGGCCAGCACCAGCAGGGTTTCCCGGCCGTCGCGGGCACTCGCCTCTGCCATCGCGAGCGCGATACCGGCCGAGTTCGGTGTCGGCGAGGCCGACACGACGAGCAGCGCGCCGGCGCCACTGGCACCGATCCCGCGGGGGTTCAGCTCGCGACGCGCCAGCGCACCACTCGCCTCGGTGCCCAGCGAGGTGACTTCTGAGGGTGGCAGTTGCGGCGCGGCGCGGCGCCAGAACCGGCGGCGCCCGATGGAGGCGGTGATGACCGGCGAGCCGGCGGCGCGGGCGGCCTGGTCGCGGGTCAGCACGAACGGGCTCAGGTGCGTGAAGAGCAGTGCGACGCCGAAACCGAGCACGAGCCCGAGGATCGCGCCGACGGTGATGTCGCGCATCACCAGCGGCGACGAGGTCGCGGTGTCCTTGGTGGCCGGGGTGACCAGTTGGCTGCTCGCGCCGACGCCGGACAGCGCCTTGTTCATCGCGGCGGCGTCGTCGGCGGCCTGCCGGGCCTCGGTGGCCAGGCCGACCCGCTGGTCCCGCAACGCCGCGGCGGTCTGGGTGTCGCCCCGTTCCACGGCCTCGGAGATCTGGCTGACCAGCGTCTTCGACTGGGCCGTCGCGGTCTTCGCCCGGTCCGACGCCTGGCTGGCCAGCGTGACCAGCAACTGCTTGGCCTCGGTACTGCGCTGGGCAAGGTAGATCCGCGCGATCGCGTTCGCCCGGCGGACCGCCTCGTCGGCGGTCGGGCCGTCGATGGTGATCAGGTAGGCGTTGTCGGTGACCGCCTTCACCCGGGTCACCCCGGCGAGCGCCTGCACCGAGTCGTCGGTGGTCGGAAGTTCGAGGGATTTGGCGACCTCACGCAGGATCGTCGGGCTCGCCATCACCCGGGCCTGCGTCTCGGCCGGCAGGTCCAGGCCCAGTGGGCCGGTCTTGTCCGCGCCGGTCGGCAGGTTGCCGACCAGGGCCGGCGGCACGGCCGGACCGATCACCACCTGGCTGGACGCGGTCCACCGCTCGGTCTGCGACAGCGAGAAGACAGCGGCTCCGACGGTGCCAAGCAGGATGCAGCCGATGATCAGCCACTTGTGCCTGAGCAGCGCCTGGGCGGTGTCCCGCCAGACCACGGTGCCCGGTTCCATCCGGCCCCCCATTCGAGTTCGACGGCCCAGGATATAGGCATCAGGAGGCCGTCGTTACCGGCCCCGGACCGGGCCACTGGTCAAACCCTCACTTTGTGTGGCCTACTCTCCTGTCGGGGGATTCACGAACCATGTGCGGCGCCGGGATGGCGCCTGTCCGAGGGGGGACACCGCGGTATGAAGAAGAGATGGCTGCTCGCGCGCCTGGGGGTCGTGGGCATCCTGCTGGCGACCACGCTGGCACCGACGCCCGCCCAGAGCATCAGCGCCTCGCTCTCGGCGCAGGACAGCCCGGTCTGGCAGACCAACGCAAGTGTCCAGGGCATCGCCGTCGCGGCCGGGAAGGCCTATGTCGGCGGTCGTTTCACCAGCGTCCGCCCGCCGGGCTCGGCGCTGGGCACCAACGAGGTCGGGCAGGCCTACCTGGCCGCCTTCGACGCGGGCACCGGCGACCTGGTCGCCGCGTTCAACCCGGTCCTCAACGGCCAGGTGTACGCCGTGGCCGCGTCGGCCGACGGCTCCCGGCTCTACGTCGGCGGTGACTTCACCACCGTGAACGGCGTGACCCGCAACCGGATCGCGGCCTTCGACACCGCCACCGGCGCGCTGGTGACGAACTGGAAGCCCTCGGTCTCGTACCGGGTCAAGACCATCTCCGTGTCCGGCGACACCGTGTACTTCGGCGGCTCGTTCGGCCTGGTCAACAACGTGGAGCGGCTCCGGCTGGCAGCGGTCACCGGCGACGTCGGCACGCTGTTGCCGTGGGCACCGGCCGTCAACGGCGACGTGTACGCCGTGGACGTGGCCGACGACGCCTCCAAGGTCTACGCGGGCGGCCAGTTCAGCATCGTCAACGGCACGAACCAGAACACGGTCTCCAGCCTCGACCCGACCACGGGCGCGGTGCTCCCGTTCCCCGCTGCCTCGGCGGTCCCGCCGCCGAACGGCTCCTGCACCACCCGGGTCAAGGCGATCGACGCCAGCGGCGACACGGTGTACTTCGGCAACGGCGGCGACGGCGGCGGTTGCTTCGACGGCACCTGGGCGGCGGACATCGCCACCGGCGCGCTGAAGTGGAAGAACCAGTGCCTGGGCGCGACCGAGGCCCTCAAGGTCGTCAACGGCTGGCTCTACAAGGGTTCGCACGCGCACGACTGCGCCAACGCCGGCGCGGGCGGTTTCCCGCAGGGCGCCGGCTACCGGTTCCTGCTGACCGAGTCCCTCGAGGACGGCACGCTCGGCCCGTGGTACCCGAACACCAACGCCGGTCCGCCCACCGAGGTCGGTCCGCTGGCCTTCGCGACCGGCGGCTCGGATCTGTGGGTCGGCGGCGACTTCACCCAGACCAACGGCCTCGGCCAGCAGGGTCTGACCCGCTTCACCAACGCGGGCCCGGGCGCCGCTCCGGCCAAGCCGGCGAAGCTCCTGCCCTACAGCGTCCAGCCGGGCGTAGTACAGGTGCACTTCCAGACCGTGGTGGACAACGACGACACCACGCTGACCTACCGGCTGCTGAAGGGTTTCAGCAACACCACGATCGCGACCTGGACGGCGAAGTCGACCTTCTGGGACCGCCCGTGGCTGCACTACACCGACGCCGACGTGACGCCCGGTGAGGTGACGAACTACCGGGTCGAGGTGACCGACGGCAGCACGACGCTCCGGGGCAACTACTCGGACCCGCTCACGGTGGCGACCACCGCGAGCACGGCGTACGACCAGATCATTGCCTCCGACGGTCCGCAGGCGTACTGGCGGCTCGGTGAGCCGGTCGGCACGACCACCTCGGTGGACGCCTCCGGCCAGAGCAACAACGGCACCTTCACCGGGATGACGCTCGGCAGCGCCGGCGCCGTCGCCGGGAACACCGCGGCGACGATCAGCACCACCACCGGCCGGATGGTCGGCGAGAAGGCGTACAGCATGCCGCAGCAATTCACGGTGGAGGCCTGGGTCAAGCAGTCCGTCACCCGCGGCGGACGGATCATCGGCTTCGGCAACTCCAAGACCGGCAACAGCAGTTCCACCGACCGGATGCTGTACATGCGCTCGAACGGCCAGCTCACGTTCGGCGTCAACGACGGGGTCAGGCAGACGATCAACAGCGCGTCGAACAAGAACGACGGCCAGTGGCACCACGTCGTCGGCACCTTCGACAACGGCGCGATGCAGCTGTACGTCGACGGCGTGTCGGCCGGCAGCCTGACCACCGGCCAGGCATCTGTGTACTACGGCTGGTGGCGGGTCGGGTACGACAACATCAACAGTTGGTCCGGCGGTGGCGCGACCCAGACGAACATGGCCATCGACGAGGCCGCGGTCTATCCCTACGCACTGACCGCGGCGCAGGTGCAGGCCCACTTCAGTGCCCGCTGAGCGGACGGCTAGCCTCCTATAGCACAAAGTCATAACGCCGGTGGGAAGTCGTCTTCCTGACGACCTCCCACCGGGGTTAGATTCGCGTGCTATTGGCCCCGCCCAGCCCCAGTCCGAAGGACTTTGATGAAAAAGCTTGTTCTGGCAGTCGTGACGGCTGCCGCCGTACTAGCCGCTGCGCTGATCCCGTCCGGAGCACCGGTGGAGGCCGCCCAGCCGGGCTTCGCCTCCGCGGTCTCGACGATCAAGCAGCTGTCATGGCAGACCAACGCCAGCGTGAACGCGCTCGCGGTCTCCGGGAACACCGTCTTCGCGGGCGGTCTGTTCACCCGGATCCGCCAGCCAGGCAAACCGGCCGGACAGGGTGAGGCCGTCCGGACCTACATCGCCGCGTTCAACCGCACCACCGGCGCGCCGACGACATTCGCACCGAAACTCAACGGCGCCGTCTGGAGCATCGCGACCAGCCCGGACGGCAACTGGGTCGTGATCGGCGGCGACTTCACCACCGTCAACGGCCTGCCCCGCAAGCACATCGCGATGTTCAGCGTGGTCACCGGCCGGATCGTGTCCGCCTGGGACCCGGTGGTCAGCTACCGCGTCAAGGCCCTGGCGATCAACCAGTACAACAGGGTCTTCCTGGGCGGCTCGTTCGGCCTGGTCGACGGCCAGGTGCGCAACCGGCTGGCCGCGCTCCGGCTGATCCAGGGCGACCTGCTGGCGTGGAACCCGAACGCCGACGACGACGTGTACGCGATCGACGTGTCCGACGACGGCAACAAGGTGTTCGTCGGCGGCCCGTTCAAGACGCTGCGCGGTCTCGACCACTACTCGCTGGCGATGCTGAACACCACGACCGGCGCGGCCTACACGATGCCCGCCGCCGCGGCCATCCCGAAGCCGACGGCGACGTGCACCACCCGGGTGAAGGACATCGACACCCTCGGCAACAAGGTCTTCGTCTCCAACGGCGGTGACGGCTCGGGCTGCTACGACGGCGTGCTCGCCGCCGACGTGACCACCGGCAAACTGCTGTGGAAGAACACCTGCCTGGGCGCGACCGAGGCGATCAAGGCCATCGGCAACTGGGTCTACAAGGGCTCGCACGCGCACAACTGCAGCTCCAGCGGCGCTTTCGGCGACGGCACCGGCACCCACTACCTGCTGGTCGAGAGCGCCGTCAACGGCCAGCTCGGCCCGTGGTTCCCGAACACCGACGCGGGCGGCACTACCAAGGTCGGCCCGTTGGCGATGGCGTCCGGCGGCAACGACCTGTGGGTCGGCGGCGACTTCGGCAAGGTCAACAACACCGTCCAGCAGGGCCTGACCCGGTTCACGAACGTGCCGGGGGGCGCGTTCCCGTTGACGCCCAAGGCACCGACGTTGGCCAGCACGGTGGCCAACCAGGTCACGGTGAAGTTCACCGACGGCTACGACCTGGACAACATCCTGCTGACCTACAACGTCTTCCGGGGCTCGACCCTGATCAAGACCTACAAGTACTACACGTACTACTGGCGGGCACGGGCGACCACGACCTTCGTCGACACCGGTGTGAAGAGCGGCCAGACAGTGAGCTACCACGTCGAGGTCCACGACGGACGCAACATCCGGAAGGGGCCGGCGGCGTCGGTGAAGGTCCGGTGATCCGGGCCGTGTGACCCTACGCCGCACCAGGCGGCGCAAAGGGGTACATCCTTGAGGGGGGATGTTTTGAAGAAGGTGGGGATACTCGCGCTGGGTGGGGCGCTGGTGGCAGCTTTGCTGGCACCAGCGCCCGCTCAGAGCATCGGTGCTTCGCTGTCGGCTCTGACGAGTCCGGCGTGGCAGACCAACGCCAGCGTGCAAGGACTCGCGGTGGCGAACGGCAAGGCGTACGTCGGGGGACGTTTCACCACGGTGCGGCCACCGGGCGCCACGGCCGGTACCAACGAACAGGCGCGGACCTATCTGGCCGCGTTCGACCAGAGCACCGGTTCGCTCGACACCGGGTTCGACCACGTCCTGAACGGCATGGTCTGGGCGATCGCGGCCTCGGCCGACGGTTCCCGGGTCTTCGTCGGCGGTGACTTCACCAAGGTCGACGGCCAGACCCGCAACCGGATCGCGGCCTTCGACACCGCGACGGGCGCCCTGGTCACCAACTGGAAGCCGTCCGTCTCCTACCGGGTCAAGGCCCTCGCGGTCTCCGGCAGCGCGGTCTACCTGGGCGGCTCGTTCGGCCTGGTCAACAACATCGCCCGGCCGCGGCTGGCCGCGGTGACGACCAGTACCGCGACGCTGCTCCCCTGGGCGCCGCAGATGGACAACGACGTCTACGCCATCGATGTGGCCGACGACGGCTCCAGGGTCTTTGCGGGTGGCAACTTCTCAGCGGCGACCGGGTGTACTTCGCCAACGCCGGTGACGGTGGCGGCTGCTTCGACGGCACCTGGGCGGCGGACGTCGGCTCGGGAAACCTGCTGTGGAAGAACAACTGCCTGGGCGCGACCGAGGCCATCACGGTCGTGAACGGCTGGCTCTACAAGGGTTCCCACGCACATGACTGCAGCTATCTCGGCGGCAACGGGTTCCCGCAAGGCGCGGGCCGCTTCCTGTTGACGCAGAACCTCGACACCGGCGAGCTCGGCCCGTGGTTCCCGAACACGAACACCGGTGCACCGACCCAGGTGGGCCCGCTCGTGTCGGCGACCGGTGGCAGCGATCTCTGGGTCGGCGGCGACTTCACCACGGTGAACGGTGCCACCCAGCAGGGGTTGGTCCGCTTCACCAACACAGGACCGGGGGCGGCTCCGGCCAAGCCCGCCAAGGTGGTTCCGGTCAGCTACAAGGCGGGCCAGGTCAAGGTCAACTTCCAGACCGTCGTCGACAACGACGACATCACCCTGACCTACCGAGTACTGCGCAGCTTCAGCAACGCCACGGTCGCCACCTACACGGCGGACTCGAGGTTCTGGAGCCGGCCGTGGCTGTCCTTCACAGACACCGGCCTGACCCCGGGCTCGTCCCAGGTCTACCGGATCGAGGTCACCGACGGGAACAGCACCCTGCGAGGCGACTACTCCCTCCCGGTCACCGTGGCCGCTGTCGACGCGCCGTATGACCAGCAGGTGCTGGCGGACGGGCCTACGGCGTACTGGCGGCTCGGGGAGCCGAACGGGACGGCCACAGCGACCGACTCGTCCGGTCAGAACAACACCGGCCCGTACTCCGGGGTCAGCCTGGGCGTCGCCGGTGCGCTGACGAGCGGCAACACCGCGGGTGACTTCACCGGGAACGGCCGGATGATCGGGCAGACCGCGATCAGCCAGCCGCAGACCTTCAGCGTGGAGGCGTGGTACCGGACGACGTCGACACAGGGCGGCAAGCTCGTCGGCTTCGGCAACAGTTCGAACGGGACGAGCGGCCAGTACGACCGGCACCTCTACCTGCAGAACGACGGCTCCGTCACCTTCGGGATCTACGACGGGTCCACCCGGACGATCAGTTCGGCGCCGGGCACCAACGACGGCGACTGGCACCACGTGGTCGGCACGTTCGCACCGGGCTCTATGAAGTTCTACCTCGACGGGGTCCTGCAGGGCACCCAGAGTGTGAACAACGCCGAGGGCTACACCGGCTACTGGCGGATCGGCAACGACAACCTGAACGCCTGGCCGAACCAGCCGGCGAGCAGCGGGCTGGCAGGCACCATCGACGAAGTGGCGATCTACCCGGCCGCACTCAGCGCGGACCAGGTCCAGACCCACTTCGACGCACGCTAGAAGGAGCGCTTGGGGTCTGCCTGCAACGGGCAGGCCCCAAGCGTCACCGTCTGCTGGCAGCGGTCCTGTGGACGGCGATGGCCCGGTGGGCTTCGTGCCACCACAGGAGCAGAGTGCAGAAGGAAGCGGTGGCGAGTCCCCAGGCAGCGCCCTTGGCGCCGCCCAGGAACGCCCCTCCGATGCCCGCGACGATCAGGATCACCGAGGACACCAGTCGGACGCGCAATCCCCTGGTAGCGGCCGCCAGTGCCCGGATGATCGCGAACGCGCCGGCGTTGGAAGCTCCGAACGCCTGCAGCAGGATCACCGGCACCATCACGGCGCTCGCCTGGGCCCAGACGCCCTGGCCCAGCAGCCATTCCCCCACGTCGTCGGGCAGCAGCAGGAAGACCGCTCCCCAGGCCAAGGCACCCGCACCGACGCCCAGCGAGATCGCCAGGCCCACGAGCCACAGCCGCCGGTAGGAGTGCCTGAGGGCCCGAGCCGCCTCCGGTACTGCGACCACCCGGATCCCCTGGTTCAGCACGTTCACCGGGCCCAGGAGGACCTGCGCGCCGCGGATACCGGCCGTGGCCGCGATTCCCGCGGCGGCGGTGATCCCGAGCATGTACACCTGGATCGTGCCGCTCACCGCGAGCATCTCCCCTACGTACTTGGGGGTGAGGTCCCAGTGGGTCTTCACCCACTCCTGGATGAGTTGCCGGCGCGGCGCCAACCTGGTCTGGAACCGACCTGCGATGGCGGCCACCACCGCGCCCAGGCCCCACGCCAGCGTCAGCGAGAACGCCGTCGCCGCGTCGGCCAGGTAGAGCGCCGCGAAGAAGACTCCCATCGCGAGCAACCAGATCAGGTCGTTCAGGAACGCCCGGCCGCCTTCACCGACGACGAAGAAGGCCCAGCGCCAGGCATCCTGCAGCAGCAGGCCCGGCATCGTGACCGCGAACGCGATCAGCACGCCCTTCGACGGGACCGCGGGGACCGCCGCGATCGCCAGCGCGACGAGCATGGAGAGCAGGCCGACGAGCACCGCGGTCGCAGTACTGGCCCTGACGGCTCGTTCCCAGTCCGGGCTGCGGCTGCCGGTGTAGCGCACCGCCAGCGGCTCGGTCGCGACGGCCCGCGAGACGTTCAGGGCGATCGTGTAGCCGCCGAACGCGAGCGCGTAGACGCCGAAGTCGGCGACGCTGCCGCTGCGGGCGACGAAGACCCCGACGGCCAGGTTGCTCAGGCTGGACAGGCCCTGATCGGCCAGTCCCCAACCCGCCCGGCCGGCCGGTCCGGCCAGTTTCCGAAACTTCAAGAAACCGGCCGCGGCGGCCGGCGCAGGATGCCGACCCCGAAGCGCGGAATGCCCAGCACGTACCGGCGCCAGAGCCGGCGTGGCTCCTTGTAGAGCCGGTAGCTCCACTCCAGCCCGGACCGCTGCATCCAGCCCGGCGCCCGGTCGAGCCGGCCGGTGTGGAAGTCGAACGCGGCACCGACGCCGATCAGGATCGCGGCGTCCAGCCGGTCCCGGTGCTCGGCCATCCAGCGCTCCTGCTTGGGCGCGCCGAGCCCGACCCAGATGATGTCCGGCTTCGCCTCGTTCAGCCGGTCCACGATCTCGGCGTCCTCGGCCTCGGTCAGCGCCCGGTACGGCGGTGAGTACGCGCCGGCCACCTGCAGCCCCGGGTGCCGCCCGACGAAGTTCTCCCGCAACTGATCGGCGACCCCGTCGGCCCCGCCGTAGAAGTACTGCGACCAGCCGCGCTCGGCCGCCTCGGCCATCACCCGCTCGAGCAGGTCCGGCCCGCAGACCCGGGCCATCCGGTCGAAGCCGGCCCGCTTGCCCGCCCAGACCAGCGGCATCCCGTCCGCGACGGTGAGTCCGGAGTTGTTGTAGACCTCGGTGAGGTGCTCGTCGGCACGGGCGTGCAGCACGGAGTTCATGTCCGAGACGCAGACCAGGTGGCGCTCGCCCCAGGCGATCCAGCGCGCGAACGTCTCGACGGTGTCGTCCATGTCGGTGACACTGACATGGATCCCGAGCACGTCGACCCGGGGGTGCGGCCGGTCGGTGGGACGCTCCGATCCCGGTGTGAAGTGCTGGTCGGTCAGCTCGGCAGTCATTGCTCAGTCCTCGCGGGTCAGGATGTCGAGATCGGCATCCACCATGATGCGGACGAGTTCCGGCACGTGGACCTGGGCCTTCCAGCCCAGCTCCTCCAGTGCCTTCGAGGCGTCACCGATCAGCGAGTCCACCTCGGTCGGCCGCTCGTACCGCGCGTCGTAGTCGACGAAGTCCTTCCAGTCCATCCCGGCGTGCTCGAAGGCCAGCGAGACGAACTCCCGCACCGAGTACGACGTACCGGTGGCGATCACGAAGTCCGCCGGGGTGTCGTGCTGGAGCATCCGCCACATGCCCTCGACGTACTCCGGTGCGTAGCCCCAGTCGCGGCAGGCCTGCAGGTTGCCGAGGTACAGCCGCTTCTCCCGGCCCAGCTTGATCCGGGCCACCGCCCGGGTGATCTTGCGGGTCACGAAGGTCTCGCCGCGGCGCGGGCTCTCGTGGTTGAACAGGATCCCGTTCACCGCGAACATGTCGTAGGCCTCGCGGTAGTTCCGCGTCATCCAGTAGCTGTAGAGCTTGGCGGCGCCGTACGGCGAGCGTGGGGAGAACGGGGTGTCCTCGTTCTGCGGCGGCGGGGTGGCGCCGAACATCTCCGAGCTGCTGGCCTGGTAGAACCGGCAGTCCAGCCCGATCATCCGGATCGCCTCGAGCAGCCGGGTGGTCCCCATCCCGGTGGTGTCGCCGGTGTACTCGGGCTCGTCGAAGCTGACCCGGACGTGGCTCTGCGCGGCCAGGTGGTAGACCTCGTGCGGCTGGATCGACGCGAGCAACGTGACGAGTCGCGACCCGTCGGTGAGGTCGCCGTAGTGCAGGAACAGCCGCTTGTCCTGCTCGTGCGGATCCGTGTACAGGTGGTCGATCCGGTGCGTGTTGAACGTGCTGGCACGACGGATGAGGCCGTGCACCTCGTACCCCTTGCTCAACAGCAGCTCGGCCAGGTACGAACCGTCCTGACCGGTGATCCCCGTGATCAGGGCCTTTCTCATGCCTCGCCCCTCAGGTGCTCGAGGTACCAGGCATACGTGCTCGCGACGCCCCGCTCGAGGTCGGTCGAGGGCTTCCAGCCCAGGGCCCGCAGCCGGCTCACGTCGAGCAGCTTGCGCGGGGTGCCGTCAGGCTTGGACAGGTCGTTGCCGATCGCACCGGTGTAGCCGACGACGCGGGCCACCAGTTCGGCGAGCTCGCGGATCGTCACGTCCTCACCGACCCCGACGTTGATGGTCTGCGGGTCGTCGTAGTTCTCCAGCAGGAACAGGCACGCGTCGGCTAGGTCGTCGACGTGCAGGAACTCCCGCCGCGGCGTCCCGGTCCCCCACAGCACCACCTCGGGGGCATCCGCCTGCTTCGCGTCATGGAACCGCCGGATCAGCGCCGGCAGCACGTGCGAGCTGGTCAGGTCGAAGTTGTCGTTCGGCCCGTAGAGGTTGGTCGGCATCGCGGAGATCCAGGGCAGCCCGTACTGCCGGCGGACGGCCTGGACCTGCGTGATGCCGGCGATCTTGGCGATCGCGTACGCGTCGTTGGTCGGCTCCAGCTCGCCGGTCAGCAGGCTCGACTCGTGGATCGGCTGGGCGGCGAACTTCGGGTAGATGCAGGACGAGCCGAGGAAAAGCAGCCGCGGCGTCCGGACCTCCAGCGCGGCATCCATCAGGTTGACCTGGATCCGCAGGTTGTCGCTGAGGAACTCGGTCGGGTGGTCCCGGTTGGCCAGGATGCCGCCGACCCGGGCGGCCGCGTCGATCACCACGGCCGGCCGGTGCTCGGCCAGGAAGGCGAACGTCGCGGCGCGGTCGCGCAGGTCGAGCTCGGCGGACGTCGCGCCGATCAGGTGGGTGAAACCGTCATGTTCGAGCCGGCGCCAGATCGCCGACCCGACCAGTCCCCGGTGGCCTGCGACGTACACCGGTGACCGTCGGTCGATGACCATCAATAGGCTCCCGCTCCGTAGATCACCGCTCGCGCGGTCTTCCAGAGGATGAGCAGGTCCAGCGTCATCGACCAGTTGTCGACATAGCGGAGGTCCAGGCGGACCGACTCGTCCCAGGAGAGATCGCTGCGGCCGCTCACCTGCCACAGGCCGGTGATGCCGGGCTTGACCAGCATCCGCCGGGAGTCGTCCGCAGCGTACAGGGCGACCTCCTCCGACAGCGGGGGGCGTGGCCCGACCAGGGACATGTCGCCCCGCAATACGTTGAACAGCTGGGGCAGTTCGTCGAGCGAGAACCGGCGGATCAGCCGGCCCAGCGGCGTCATCCGCGGGTCGTCCCGCATCTTGAAGATCACGCCGTTGCCGTCGCTGAGCGCGTACAGGTCGCCGAGGCGCGCCTCGGCGTCGGCGTACATGCTGCGGAACTTGAGCATGGTGAACTCGGCGCCGCCCTTGCCGACCCGGCGCTGGTGGAACAGCACGGGTCCTGGGCTGGACAGCTTCACCGCGATGGTCACGCCGATCATCAGCGGTGCTAGCAGGATCAGCATGCCGAGAGCGAGCGTCCGGTCGAAGACCGCCTTCATCAGGTGCGGCCCACCACTCACGGACGGCCGCTCCAGGTGCAGCAGCGACAGACCTGCCACCGGGCGGATCGAGATCCGCGGGCCGGCCACCTCGATGATGCCGGGTGACACGATCAGCTCGACGCCGCGCTGCTCCAGCGCCCAGGACAACCGGCGCAGCGACTGGCCGGCCAGCTCGGGATCGGTGGCCACCGCGACCACGTCCACTGCGTGCCGGTCGACCGCGGCCAAAATGTCGGCCTCGTCGAGCTCGTCAGGCTGCAACGGGCCGCTCGAGCGGGAATCACCGCGCGGCCGGCAGGTCGCCACCACCCGGAACCCGTCCGTCGGGCGGCTCTCCAGGTGCTCACACAAAGTCGCGGCCGGCCCTGTTCGGCCGACCACGAGGACGCGGTGCATGCAGCGGCCTCGGAGACGGTGCCGGTGCAGGTCCTTGCGCAGCCCGTACCGCAGTACCAGCGCGGTTCCCACGATCACCGGGATGGCGAGCACGACGAAGCCGCGGGCGATCTCTGTCTTGGTCGCGTAAGACGCCAGGGCGACCGCGGCGGTGAGCCCGACCCCCGAGCGCAGCAGCGAGCGGAACTCGTCCGGCCCGGCGCCGAAGTACCGGGAGTCGTAGCCCTTGGACAGGGCGACCACACCGACCCATGCGAGCGGGAGCAGGCTGCTGATCAGCAGGTAGCTGCTGCCGACGTGGTACCCGAAGCGGGTCAGCAGGGCGATCGAGATACCGATCATCGCGGCCAGCAGGTCGCCACCGACCGCGGCCCAGCGATAGACGCCCACCCAGCGCGGCTCGGTCCACCGCGACGAGCGCGGCACGATCGCCGGCACCTCGTGCGGCACCACCCACCTGCCGTTCAAGGCAGGGGAATGCTCCGGAGCCGTGACCTCGCCGGGCGTCGCGGGCACGCGTCTAACTCCGCTCACACCGGCCCCTCGTCTCACGCTGCTGTCGCCCGGGCACTCTACGCCACTGCCCGGGGCAGTCTGCAGTCTGCCCGTCAGCACTGTCAATCGGTGGGAGCCACGCCTGCGTGACGTACCTGTTCCCACTCCCGATCCGTGGCGGAGTCATCGCACCGGACTCAGACACAGCACACTTCCCCACCGACCGTTTCTCTCAGGCCACCCCCCGGTGAACCAGTCCGCACCACCATGTGTCCGCGACTCCACATCCCCAGAATTCACCAACCCGTCGGCGGCAAGTCACCGCAGGGTACTACGGGTCCCGGTCGTCTGCGACCGGCCTCGCCAAAACCTGGGGATAGAATTTGCATCGGGTGGGGGGACATGACGACAGACAACGCAGGTCCCGCGCGTCCGGTCGAGCGTGGACGGAAACCAGCGGTCATACCCGCGTTGCGGGGACCGGCCGTGGTGCTGATGGTCGTGGGGGCGCTGCTTCTCGTCATACCGGCCCTCCTCTACGCCGGCGACAGTGGGCCGAACCGGATCGATCGGTGGATCCAGCCGGCCGTCAACACCCCTGCCGGGCTCTGGCGGACCGCGCTCATCGTGGACTGGACGGGTGAGCCGGCCGGCCGGGTGGTGACGGTCTTGATCGTGGCAGCGTTATGCCTGCTCACCGGGCGCCAGCGACTGGCGGTCACCGCGGTGGTGGGCACCTTCCTGACCACTGTGCTCGCACTGGTGCTCAAGCATCTCGTGGACCGGCGGATCCACGGAGACTTCCTGTCCTACCCCAGTGGGCACACGGCTGCCGCGACAGCGATCGGGCTGGTGCTGGGCCTCCTGGTCGCCGACCTGCTGAAGGCGGGCCGCCTCATCGGTACTGCGCTGGTGCTGGGGCTCGCGGTCATCTGTGGTGGGCTGATGGCCTGGTCCCAGATCGACCTGACCGCTCACTACCCCACCGACACCATCGGCGGCTTCGGCTCCGCCCTGCTGATGATCCCGGCCACAGCATTGCTGATCGACCGGTTCGCCGGGAAGCAGCAAGTGACCACCCGCCGCTAGACCTCACACACCGCAAGGGCGTGCCTCCCGGTCCCGGAATACGCACGGGACAAGGAAGGCACGCCCTGGGCCCGGCCGGCGCCGAGGGTTGCGCCGGCCGGAGGACTCACACCGTCGCGGGCCTGGGGGCGTCCGTTCCGGGTTGCGAGCCGTTCGGGCCGGCCGGGGTGGGCTTGGGGATGTCGTACGCCGCGATCAGCCCCTCGGGCAGGTGCTCGAGGTCGCTGGTCCGCAGGTAGTCGCCCATCGTCGTCCCGGTCGACTCCGAGTCGATGTTCGGCGCCGCCCGGTGCGCCGCCGCGTCACCGACGTGCACGGTGCGCAGGTCGATGCTGAACCGCGTCCGTCCCGAGGTGTTCGGCACGCTGGAGTGCAACTGCGCCCCGGAGAACAGGATGATCCCGCCCGGCTGGCAGATCGGCCGGATCTGCGGCACCAGCTCGACCTCCTCCTCCGGCACCGGCTGCACCCGGGTGTCGGTACCGATCTGGGTCGCCGCGATCAGCCGGCT
Organism: Kribbella qitaiheensis; assembly: GCF_042657745.1. GTDB lineage: Bacteria > Actinomycetota > Actinomycetes > Propionibacteriales > Kribbellaceae > Kribbella > Kribbella qitaiheensis. Next base: position 42,193 of record NZ_JBHSKE010000018.1, read on the forward strand.
GGTCGCGTTCCACTCCGCGTAGTTGTAGACCCGCGAGCTGTTCTTCACCGGTGTCTGCCAGTACCGCGGATGGAAGGCCAGGCCGTTGTCCGCGCTGATCGGGAAGATCGGCAACCACCAGTTCAGCTGGCAGTGGGGCGCCGAGTACCAGGTGTCGCGGTGCGGGTGGAACGCGAACGCGATCCCGGTGGTCAGGTAGTCGTTCGACGTCGAGCTCCGCATCCGCGGTACGTCGAAGTACACCTGCTCCGGGTCGCAGCCGAGATCGACCAGCATGTCCTGGATCAATCGCTTCGACTCCGGGTGGTGGATGAACCGCGGCTTCAGCTCGGCGAGCAGCGCGGCGTACTCCTCGACCGCCATGTCGTACTGCGCGGTCTCCGGATCGAGTGGAGCGAAGGCCTGCCGGGCCAGCTCCGCGGCGAACTCCGTCAACGCCCGCGTCGACGGACGCGGCGAGTAGACGAACAGGTCGCCGTCGTACAACTTCTCCCTGCGCTCATCGTCGGTGATGTCCGCGTCGATGTAGATCGCATGCATGGTGAAACCCCCTCTGTCACGAGCTCAAGCGCTCAGTCATAGCCCAGGGCAACAGATCGTGCCCGGGCCGTTCCCCCCTGTCAGGTCCGGCGGGGCGGCCGTCCTGCCAAGCCTTTGGTCACGCGAACCGGCGGAACACCGGCTTGACCGGTCGTCCTCCTGTCCACCCGCTCGGATCCCCAGCGTCCAAGGCCTTGCGGTAGACGGCGCAGGCTCGTGCGACTGCCTCCACGGTGCGGCCGATGTCGTCATCCGTCAAGGCAGCGCTGACCACGAAGGACGGCCCGATCACTCCGCCGAGGATCAGTTCCCGGAGGAAGAGCGTGCGATACTGCTGCGAAGGCTGCAGGTCCTCGTCCAGCGTCGCGAAGACCAGGTTGCTCGACCGGCCGCGCACGACCACGTGGTCCGCGACGCCCGCTGAGGCCGCCACCTCTCGTACTCCGGTCGCGAGGCGGTCCCCGATGTCGTGCAGGCGTTGGGCGATGCCCTCCTGCTCATAGGTGTCCATCACCGCTATCGCCGCGGCCAGCGAGTGCGTCTCGGCACCGTGTGTGGTGGACAGCAGGAAGACCCGTTCCCGGCCGTCGTGCAGTCCGCCGCGCTCCATCAGCTCGCGCCGCCCGGCCAGGGCTGACACCGCGAAACCGTTGCCCAGGGCCTTGCCGAAGGTGGAGAGGTCGGGCGTCACTCCGTAGATGCCCTGGGCCCCTTTCTCCGACCAGCGGAAGCCGGTGATCATCTCGTCGAAGATCAGCAGCGCGCCGTACCGGTGGGCGAGGTCGCGCAGGCCGGCGAGGTAACCCTCCGGCGGGTCGTGCTGCGTCGCCGCCTCGAGAATCAGGCAGCTGATCCGCCCGTCGTTCTCCTGCAGCACCTGCTCGGTCGCCGCGAGATCGCCGTACGGGAAGCGGACGGTCAGGTCGGCCACCGCCTCCGGGATGCCGGCCGACATCGCGGTGGTCGCGATGAACCAGTCATCGGTGGAGAAGAACGGCTGGTCGCCACAGATCGCCACCAGCGGCCGGCCGGTGACAGCGCGGGCGAGCTTGACCGCGGCCGTGGTCACGTCGGACCCGCTCTTGGCGAACTTCACCATCTCCGCGGTCCGGACCGTGCTGAGGAACCGCTCCGCCGCGTCGAGCTCGATCATGCTCGGCCGGACGAAGTTGCTGCCCCGGCCGAGCTCGCGCTGGACCGCCTCGACGATGCGCGGATGCGCGTGCCCTAGGCTGACCGCGCGCAGGCCGGACCCGTACTCGACGTACTCGTTGCCGTCGGCATCCCAGACGTGCGCCCCGAGCCCGTGCGAGATCACCGGCGCCATGCCCGCGGGGTACTGGTCCTCACCCTTGGCGTAGGTGTGCGCTCCACCGGGGATGGCCGCGTGCAACCGCGAGTTCAGGTCACCGGACCGCTTGAAGGACTTGGCGCGCGTGGTCATGAGAGCCTCCTGGTCGCCTCGGCCAGCGAGGGCGCCGCCTTGTCCCGGTCCGACATCAGCGAGACCGGGAGCGGCCAGGCGATGTCCAGGTCGGGGTCGTCGAACACGATCGACACGTCCTCGCTCGGATCGTGCGCCCGGTCGATCCGGTACGACACGTCCGCCGGGTCGGTCAGCGCCTGGAACCCGTGCGCGCACCCGGCCGGCACGTAGACCGTGACCTGGTTCTCGCCGGTGAGATCGAAGTACTCGCGATTGCGGTACGTCGGGGAGTCGGGCCGCAGGTCGACGACCACGTCGAAGACCGCGCCGTACGAGCAGCGCACCAGCTTCGCCTCGCCGTCGCCCGAGCGGACGTGCATGCCGCGGACGACACCCCTCCGCGAGCGGGAGACGCTGTCCTGCTGGAACGCGTCGGGATCGAGGCCCGCCGTCCGGACGATCTCGCGGTCGAACGTGCGGCAGAAGAAGCCGCGCTCGTCCACGTGCGGTGTCGGCAGGAACATCAGCGCCCCTGCGATCCGCGGTACCTGGATGACGTCCATCGTTACTCCCCCTGCTCGATGTCGACCGCGACGTGGGACCCGGTACCGGCGCCGAAAAGCGCCGCGGACAGTACGTCGTACTGCCGCTCGAGCGACTCGGCGTACTCGGCATTCTTGGCGCGCATGGCCGGCACGACCGTGGCCGCCCGGGCCTCGAGTGCGCGGAACTGTTGGATCAGCCGAGCCACGTCGAGGCTCTGGATCGGCTGCCGGAACTCGGCCAGCCGCATCTGCTCCATCACAATGTCGCTCTTGGTCCCGTAGCTGATCGAGATGGTCGGCTTCGACAGCTTCAGCGCGGACAGCACATTGTGGTACCGCGAGGCGACGACAACGTCGACCCCGGCCAGCTGTTCCATCAGCTCGCCGAGCGACTCGGCCTGCTCGCCGATCAGCCGCTCCTCCACCAGGTCCGGCCGGGTGCGCCGCAGGTCGTCGAACACGGCCTCGACCACGGACTGGTCGGACGGGTCGCCGGTGACCAGGCGGATCCGGTAGCCCGCGTCGACCAGCCAGCGGGCGAACTCGACGATCTTCGCGGTGTACGCGGCGTAGATCTCGTCCGCCCGGGCCCGATCGGCGTTGGTGCCGTGGTAGGCCATCACCCCCAGGCCTACGGTGCGCTGCGGCCGGCCGGACGAGACGGGCGCGGGTTCCGGCAACGCGAAGGCGAGGTCGGGATAGACCTCGTCCCGGCTCGTGTCGAGACCCATCTGCCGCATCGCGTTCCGGGAATACTCATCTCGGTAGGAGCGGTACGACGCCAGCCGCGCCGCCCCGGTGAACAACCAGCGGAGCGACCGTTCGCGGGCGACGTTCGCGCCCACGTTCACGAACGCGGACTTCGCGCCGGTCAGCCGTGCCGACAGCGACATCAGGAACAGCGCGTACGGCCAGCCCCACGGCCGCAGCTCGAGCGTGGTCTCGAACACTCCCATGCCGGGCACGATCACCACGTCGTACCGGCTGAGCAGGCGCGGCATCCGGACCACGTCCGCCACCTTGCCGAACGCCTTGCGGGCAACGGAGTCCAGCCTCGAACGGCCGGGGCCGTGCGCCTGGTACCAGGTGATGGCGACCGATGGAATACCGTACTGCCGCTCCAGCTCCTCGGGTCCGGCGCAGACGCAGCTGATCTCCGCGTCCGGGTGCCGGGCGCGGACGAAGGCCAGCATCGCGTCGAGCGAGCCGTGGTTGCCGAGGTTGCCGGATCCGAGCAGGCCGAAGAAGGCGACCCGCGGCGAGCTCCCTGCGCCGTCCATGCCTACGAGTCCTCCCCCTCCCGGTGTCCGACGACCGCCGAGCTGTCGGGGATCGCCGTCGGCGCAGTCGCCGGCTTGCTGTCCTCGATCCGCCCCGACGATCGGCGCACCGCGCGGCTGGCCATCCAGCGCGTCAGGTGGCCGTAGCACTCGCGCCGGTCGGCTGACGACAGCGGCGCACGCCGGATCCCGCCGACGAAACCGCTGACGTACTCGGTGATCAGCCGGGCGGTGGGATGCACCAGCCGGCTCGCCCGCCGCGGCTCCATGTTCGCCGAACGGGAGCGGATGGTCGGCTTGGCCCGCTCGGCCCGATCGGCGTGGTCCCGCCGGAAGAACAGCAACTCGGGCACCTGGTGGAACCGTCCGTACAGTGCCAGCTCGGCCATGATCGTCCGGTCGGAGTGGTGATAGCTGCCGTTCAGCGGTGTACGGCGCAGGATGTCCGAGCGCATCACGCCGTAGAAGTCGTCGCCGCCGACGGTGAACAGCATGCTGCGGAACCGCTCCGGTGCGTGCGGGTTGTCGGTGGTGAGCGGGTAGTCGACCTTCAGCACGATGTCGCCGGCGCCGTCGATGATGGCCTGGTAGGCGTGCGCGAGCACCAGGTACGGGTCGTCGTCCAGCGCCTCGACACAGCGCGCCAGCAGGTCCCGGCCGTAGAGATCGTCGTACGACGCCCACTTGAACAGCTCGCTGCCGGACTGCTCGAAGCAGTAGTTGTGGTTCGGCGTGGCGCCGATGTTGACCGGCTGCCGGAAGTAGCTGATCCGCGGGTCCTTCGCCAGGTAGTCCCGGCAGATCTCCTCCGTCGCGTCGGTCGAGGCGTTGTCCGAGATGATCAGCCGGAACTCGCCGTAGCTCTGCCCCAGCAGCGCGTCCAGGGACTCCGTCAGGTACTTCTCGCCGTTGTAGACGGGGAGTCCGACGGTCAACCGCGGTGCCGCGTTCATGTGCTCCTCATTTCTGGCATCTCTTCTCGGTCCGTACCGACCTCGGCGACGTCAGGCACGGCTCCAGCTTCGGCTTCGGCCTGCAGACGTTCCCGGATCCCGGCACGGAGGTACACCCACCAGACGATCGCGCCGACCAGGGTCGCGCACGCCGATCCCCAGGCTGATCCTTCGGCGCCGCCCAGGGCGCCTCCGGTCACACCACCGACCAGGTAGGCCGCGGACGCCCACAGCTGCGCCCGCAGACTCCGCCGGGCCACCCCGAGTGCGCGCAGCCCCGCTGCCGCCCCGGTGTAGAAGCTGGCGTTCATCACCGACAACGTTGCTGGGAGCAACAAGGCCTGGGCCGAGGACCAGACCTCGCCGAGCAGCTTGTGGCCCCAGTCGTGCGGCAGGAAGATGATGAGAGCCAGACCCCAGATCAGTGCCGCGGCGGCCTGAGCGCCACCGAGCATCAGGCAGAAGGTCCGCAGCTTCTTCACAGATCGCCGCAACACCCGCGCCGCTTCCGGGACCGCCACCAGACCGACACCGGACAGCACGATGAAGAAGGGGCCCAGCAGAATCTCGGCGCCGCGGACGGTACCGACCGCGGCGATGCCGGCGAAGGCCCCCAGGCCGTACATGCGCAACTGGTACGCACAGCTGATCGTCAGGTTCTCGGCCAGGTAGCGCAGGCTGAGATCGCGATGCTGGGTGAACCACAGACGCGCCTGGAACAGCCTCGGCAGGATACCGGCCTGCAGACCGCTCACCACCGCGGCGAACGCGCCGGCGGCACCCCAGGCCAGCACGAACATGGTCACGCTGGCGCGATGTGAGGCCAGGTAGAGCAGTGGTACCAAGGCGATGGCCCAGGTGATGTCGCTGATGAATGCCTTGCCGCCCTGGCCGGACGTGAAGAAGGCGAACCGCCAGCTGTCCTGCAGCGTCAAGGCCGGCAGCACGACGCCCAGCGCGACGAAGGCCGCGCCGGGTTTGCCGCCGAGGGCGAGACCCGCGGCGACGCAGATCGCGCCGGTGCCGAGGCCGACGGCGATCGCCATCCCGGACGCGCTCGCCACCGCCGGCCGCCACAACGCCCGCGGTACACCGCTGAAGCGGACCGCGAGCGGGTCCGTGGCCAGACCGCGGGAGATGTTGACCACGACGCCGTACGTCACCCAGGCGAGGCTGAAGGCGCCGAACTCCAGGGCGCCCAGCGACCTGGCGACGACGATGCCGACCACGAAGCTGACCATGCTCGTCACGGCCTGGTCGGCAAGTCCCCAACTGAGCCGGCGCAGGACCCCCCTCATGGTCAGCCCACGACTTCGTGCGGCTCGGGGAGCGGGACCAGGTAGGTGGCACCCCAGCCGCCGCCGTCGGCCTCGAGCTGCGAGATCACCTCGTCGGCGATGTCCCAGGTGAGCACCAGGACGATCTCCGGCCGGGCCGCCCGCAGTTCGTCGATCGAACGGATCGGTACCCCGGAACCCGGGATCCGCCGGCCGTGTTTGCCGGGCGCGGCGTCGACCGTGAAGGCGAGCAGGTCCGTGCCGACCTTGCTGAGGTCCAGCAGCACCGGCGCCTTCGAAGGTGCGCCGTAGCCGAGGACGGTACGACCGGCCGCCTTGTGCCGGGCCAGTTCGTCGTGCAGCGCACCGGCCGCATGCCAGGCAGCCTCCTGCAGGCTGGCCAGCTGGATCTCGTCGGAGATTCCGGCAGCGGCCTCGTCCTGCAGGGTCTCGGTGACCGAGTCGTCCGGCCGGGCCTCGGCCTCGTGCCGGAGCATCACCCGGAGGCTGCCCCCGAACATGTCGATCCGCTGGACCGACTCGACCGCCAGGCCGTACAGAGTGCCTAGGCGGATCACCGCACCCAGCGAGAGGTACGACCAGTGGCCGTGCCGGATGGTGTCGAACTGGTTGCCGATGAAGAGCGGCAGCAGGTGGTGGAACTCGAGCACCAGCAGGCCACCCGGGGCCAACCGGTCCGCGCGGAGCTTCATCATCTCGCCGACAGCCGGTTCGTGGGCGATACCGTGCACGTCCACGACCAGGTCGGCGAGCTCGGATCCGGTCGCGATCCGGCAGCCCGCGGCCTGCAGGTGGTCGAGCCAGGATCCGCCGTGGTGACTGGCGAACTCGAACACGGCCTTGCCGGTCAGGTCGGGGTGCTCGGCCAGCAGTTCCTTCACCGACGCCTCGGCGTGGGCCAGGCTCGTGGCCGACTCGACCGCCAGCGGCGGTTCGGGCAGTTGCGGCTCGACCGGTCCCAGCTGGACCAGCTTGCAGTCACGGCAGAGCCAGAGCTCCAGCGGCCAGCGCGGGTCCTCGCCCGGTGTGTCGACCGGTGGGAAGTGGTCCGCACACGGCTGAGCGCCGAGATCCACCACCGGTACGACATCGTCGCCGGCGCATCCACGACAGCTGAAGCTCTGCACTTCTCCCCCTCCGGTCACCATGTCAAGGTCGCCTTGGCCGTCGTGAACGCCTCGGCGTACTGCGCGCGGCACTCCATGCCGCGGAGCCGGGCCAGGCCGGCGAACACTTCCTCGTCGAACCAGTCGTGCTCGACCTGCGACGGGAAGGCCTTGTGCAGCCGCGCGACCTTCTCGCGCAGCTGCTCCTCGGTCAGAGGGACGTACAGCCACGGGCGGCTGAAGTCCCCGTCCCACTTGGGAATCTCGTAGTTCAGCACCAGGTGGTTGCGCCAGACCGTGGGCGCCAGCTCGGCGATGGCGCGGTGGTCCTGGTGCGCGTCGGTCCGGCTCGGCGCCAGCACGAGATCCGGCCGGCGCCCCCGCGCCGTCGTCTCGAGCAGCTCCTTGACGTCCTCCCAGTACGTCGGGAGGCGGCCGTCCGGCAGCTCGGCCGACGTGATCGTCACCTCGCACCCGGGCAGGAAGAGCTCCGCGCTGCGGCGGGCCTCCTCCAGCCGGAGCGGACTACCGGTGGCGATCACGAACTCGGCGGTCAGGTCCGGCACCGTCTCGGCGAGCTGGAGCAGCGTGCCCCCGCAGCCGATCTCGATGTCGTCCGGATGCGCGCCCAGTGCGACCAGGTGACTCTGGCGGCCGCTGAGGCCGAGCTGGAACGGCAGCATCAGATCGCCACCACCGCCGGCGCCGGCAGCTCGACGCCGTTGTCCGCAGCGGGCGGCGCCGCAGGCACGGACGCGCTGTGCCCGTTGGCGCTGTGCCCGTTGCCGTTCTGGGCGCTCATGTGGAAGCCGTTGCCCTGGTGGTTACTCGCCTCGCGGGTCCACACCGCCCACGGCTTCGTGCCGGACCGGTACAGCTCCTCGAGCTGGCTGCGCTCCTTGAGCGTGTCCATCGGTGCCCAGAAGCCGTGGTGCGGGATGGCCTGCAGCTTGTTCATCGCGGCCAGCCGCGGGAACGCGTCGCCGACCAGGTCCTCGCCCGGATGCAGGACGTCGAAGACCTCCTTGCGCAGCACGAAGTACCCGCCGTTGATCCACAGCGGCAGCTCGGTGACCGAGCGCAGCCCGTTGATCCGGGCGTCGTTGCCGAACTCGACGATGTGGAACGACGCCTGCGGCGGGACGGCGAGCAGGCTCGCGGTGACGTCGCTGGCCAGCACCTGGTCGACGATCTTGTCCATCGGGGCATCGGTCAGCACGTCGCCGTAGTTGGCCAGGAAGACGTCGTCGTCCTCCAGGTACGGGCGGACCCGGCGAAGCCGTTCGCCGATGCTGGTGTCGATGCCGGTGTCGACGAAGGTGATCTTCCACTCGCTGATGTCGGAGTCGAGCAGCTCGATCTGCTGCCCGCCCTTGGTCATCACGAAGTCGTTCGAGTGGGTCTCCTCGTACCGCAGGAAGTACTCCTTCACCGCGGCTCCGCCGAACCCCAGACAGAGGATGAACTCGGTGTGGCCGAAGTGCGCGTAGTACCGCATCACGTGCCACAGGACCGGCCGGTCGCCGATCGTCATCATCGGTTTGGGTGCGGAATCGACTCCGCTGCGCATCCGCAGTCCGAGCCCCCCGCAGAAGATAACGACCTTCATGGAACCCCTCCCTGGTCGTTCGCCGGTCAACGCCGGCTGGTCAGATCACTTCGAGGCGCGGGATCGGGACGACGAACTTGGCGCCCCACTCCCGTGCATAGCCGAGTTGGTGCACGATCTCCTCCCGCAGGTTCCACGGCAGGATCACGATGTAGTCAGGGCGGACCTCGGCGAGCCGCTCCGGCGGATGGATCGGGATGTGCGTCCCAGGCAGGTACATGCCGTGCTTGTGCGGGCTGCGGTCGACGGTGAACGCCAGCAGGTCCTCGCGGATCCCGCAGTGGTTCAGCAGCGTGTTCCCCTTACCGGGTGCGCCGTAGCCGGCCACCGACTTGCCCTCGCGGGCGGCACCGACCAGGAACTCGACCAGGTCGGCCTTGATCGCGAACACGTCCTTGGCGAAGCCCGCGTGGCCCTCGACCGTGTGCAGCCCGGCGTCCTCCTCGTTCTTCAGCACCTTGAGCACCAGGTCGGACGGCTCCCCCGCCGTCTCCACCGGTGTCGACATGACCCGCAGCGAACCGCCGTGGCTGACCAGCTCCTGGACGTCGACCACCTTCAGGCCGGCCTTCTCCAGCGCCGCCGAGGCGGTCTTCAAGGTCAGGTACGAGTAGTGCTCGTGGTAGATCGTGTCGTACTGCCGGCCCTCGATCAGGCGGAGCAGGTGCGGGAACTCCAGCGACACCAGACCGTCGTCCTTCACCAGCGCCCGCAGGCCCTTCGCGAAGTCGACGATGTCCGGCACGTGCGCGAAGACGTTGTTGCCCACCACCAGGTCGGCCTTGCCGTGCCGGGCCGCGGCGTCCTGTCCGGTCTCCTCGCCGAGGAAGTAGCTCTCGGTCCGGATGCCCTTCTCGTTGGCCACCTTGGCGATGTTCGCGGCCGGCTCGATGCCGAGCACCGGGATACCGAGCGCCACCGCGTGCTGGAGCAGGTAGCCGTCGTTGCTGGCCGCCTCGGTCACCAGGCTGTCGGCGCCGAGGCCGAGCCGCTCCTGCATGTCGACGACGAACCGGCGGGCGTGCTCCACCCAGCTGGTCGAGTACGACGAGAAGTACAGGTAGTCGCTGAACACGTCGTCGGCCGCGACGTAGGCCGGCAGCTGGACGAGCAGGCAGTTGTCACAGATCCGCACGTGCAACGGGTAGAACGTCTCCCCGTCCTCGAGCTGGTCGGCGCGCAGGTAGCTCTCGCACGGCGGCGACATGCCGATGTCCACGAACGTACGCGTCAAGGGCTCGCCGCACAGGCGGCAGCCGAGAGATTCCCCCATCAGTGCATCTCCTCGAAAACAGGTGACCCGGGTGCCGGGAACTGGTCGTCGGTGGTTCTGCGGAGCTGGTCGTCGACCAGTCCGAGCTTCAGCAGCTGGTTGATCCTGCGCAGCCGGACGAACTGCGCGGAGTTGAAGTCCTCGAGGGTCAGCCCGTGCAGCCGGTACGCCGCGGCGAGCTCCTCGACCCCGGCGCGAACCGTCCACTGCAGCTTCAGCTCGGGGAAGGTGTCACCGAGCTTGGAGAAGTCGACCTTGTAGTTGCGCAGGTCCGGTCCGGCGCCGTCGGCGAACGACACGGTCGAGCCGGGCACCGCCTCGCCGACCATCTCGGCGATGTCGCGCACCTGGACGACGTCTTCGGGCCGGCCGACGTTGAACGCCTCGTCGTGGATCACCTCGCGGGGTGCCTCGAGCGCGGTCAGGAAGGCGCGGCTGATGTCCTCGATGTGGACCAGCGGCCGCCACGGCGACCCGTCGCTCTCCATCCGGATCTGGCCGCTCGTCATCGCGATCGCGGTCAGGTTGTTCACCACGATGTCGAGCCGCAGCCGGCTGGACGCGCCGTACGCGGTGGCGTTGCGCAGGTAGGTCGGGCTGAAGTTGTCGTCGGCGAGCTTGGACAGCTCCTTCTCCGCCAGCGCCTTCGTCTCGCCGTACGGGGTGACGGGGAACATGTCGGCGTCCTCGCCGACCGCCTCGGACCCGGCCGCGCCGTACAGGCTGCAGGAGGAGGCGAACAGGAAGCGCTCGATGCCGGCGGCCTTGGCGGCCTCGGCGACCCGCAGCGTCCCGTCCAGGTTCACTGAGAACGTGGTGTCGCGGTTCAGGTGGCCGAGCGGGTCGTTCGACAGCGCGGCCAGGCAGACCACGGCGTCGTAGCCCTCCACGTGCTCCGGCCGGACGTCGCGCATGTCCACCGGCGGGCGGCTGCCGATCGGGTCCGGACCGCCGAGCAGGTCGCAGCCCTCGTACAGCCCGAGATCGAGGCCGTCGACCTGGTGGCCCGCGTCGCGCAGGAACGGAACGAGCACCGCGCCGATGTAACCGCGATCCCCGGTGACCAGAACTCTCATCGACATCTCCTCGCCGCACTCCCACTGGCCGGACCACTTCCGGCTTCCGACTAGAAGAGATCCGCGACAGGGGCGTCTGATACATCGAAAAGTTTCTGTATCAGGCCCGGTATGCCGCTGCTCTCTTCAGCACTGCCTGACCGCACACATTGGGGGCGTTATGAAGGTTGCCGTATTCGGCTTGGGTTACGTGGGGTCGGTGACCGCCGCCTGCCTCGCCGCCAACGGCCACGACGTCTGGGGAGTGGACGTCGACACCGCGAAGGTCGATCCGATCACCGAGGGTCGCAGCCCGGTCGTCGAGCCCGGTCTCGACGAGTTGATGGCGAGCGGGGTCGCCGCGGGCAGGTTGCACGCGACCACGGATCCACGCCTGGCCTTGGAAGGGGCGGACGTCTCCCTGATCTGCGTGGGGACGCCGTCGACCGCCAGCGGCAGTACCGATCTCACCTACATCCGCCGGGCGGTGCAGGACATCGCCGCGGCCGCGAAGGACGTCGCGCCGCCGGACTCCGGCTTCCACAGCATCGTCATCCGCAGCACCGTGCCTCCCGGTACCGTCGACGACGTCGTCGGTCCCGCCCTGGCCGGCGAGCTGTCGACCGGCGGCTTCACCTTCGGCACCGCCATGTGCCCGGAGTTCCTCCGCGAGGGCTCCGGCCTGGCGGACTTCTTCGCGCCGCCGTTCGTCGTCGTCGGCACCGCCGACGCCCGGGTGGGCGACGCGCTGACCGAGCTGTTCGGCTTCCTGCCGACGCCGGTCCAGGTGGTCGACGTGCGCACCGCCGAAGCGCTCAAGTACGCCTGCAACGCGTTCCACGCGACGAAGGTGTCGTTCGCCAACGAGATGGGCCGGATCTTCCGCTTCTACGGCGTCGACTCGCGCCAGGTGATGGAGATCTTCTGCCAGGACACCAGCCTGAACATCTCGCCGTACTACCTGCGGCCGGGGTTCGCGTTCGGCGGTTCGTGCCTGCCGAAGGACCTTCGCTCGGTGCTGCACCTGGCCCGGACGAACGACACCGATCTCCCGCTGCTGGCCGGCACGCTGGCCACCAACGAGCTGATCGTGCGCGACGTCGTCGACCGCGTCCTGGCCAGCCCCGGGCGCGAGGTCGCCCTGCTCGGGCTGAGCTTCAAGACCGCGACCGACGACCTGCGCGAGAGCCCGAGCGTGGAGCTCGCCGAGCGGTTGATCGGTAAGGGCTACAACCTGCGGATCTACGACTCGATCGTGAACCCGAGCCGGCTGGTCGGCGCGAACAAGCGGCACGTCGAGTCGAAGCTGCCGCACCTGCAACGGGTGCTGACCGGCGACCCGGTCGAGGCGCTGCGCGGTGCCGACCTGGCTCTGGTGTCCACCACGGACGCCGAGGCGGTCGAGGCGCTGCTCAGCCACCCGCCGGCCCGGACCATCGACCTCAGCGGCCGGCTCGGCGCACAGGTCGAGGCGCTGGCCGGGTACGAGGGAGTCGGCTGGTGAAGAGGCCACGCGTACTGATCATCATCCAGAACCTGCACATCCCGTTCGACCGCCGCGTCTGGCTGGAGTGCCAGGCGCTGGTCGGGGCCGGGTACAACGTGACGGTGGTCTGCCCGAAGGGGCCGGGCGACCCGGCGTACCAGGTGATCGACGGTGTCGTCGCGCACCAGTACCGCGGCTACTCGCCGGGTGGCAGCAAGTTCGGCTACATCGCGGAGTACGTCTACTCCTTCCTGCAGACGCTCCGGCTCGTACTGCGGGCCCGGCGCGCGGGGAAGTTCCAGGTGATGCAGGCGTGCAACCCGCCGGACATCTTCTGGCCGATCGCGATGCTGCTGCGCCGGATCGACGGCACCAGGTTCGTCTTCGACCACCACGACCTGTGCCCCGAGCTCTACCAGTCGCGCTTCCCGGACGCGGCGGGCCTGCCGTACAAGGGCCTGCGGTTCCTGGAGCGGATGACGCACCGCAAGGCGGACCACGTCATCTCGACGAACGACTCGTACCGCAAGATCGCGATCACCCGCAGTGGCAAGGCGACCGACGACGTCACCGTCGTCCGGACCGGTCCGGACCCCGACAAGCTGCGGCGCGGCCAGGCCGACGAGTCCTGCCTGCGCGGCCACCGGTACCTGGTCTCCTACATCGGCGTGATGGGCCCGCAGGACGGCGTCGACATCGTCGTCCGGGCCGCGAACGAGGTGGTCAACAAGCTCGGCCGCAAGGACGTGGCGTTCACCCTGATGGGCAGCGGTGACTCCTTCGACGAGGTGGTGGCGCTGCGCGACGAGCTCGGCCTGGCCGACCACGTCGAGTTCACCGGGCGGGTGCCGGACGAGACCGTCCAGCGGGTGATGTCCACCGCCGACCTGGGCCTGTCACCGGACCCGAAGAATCCGCTGAACGACGTGTCCACGATGAACAAGACGATGGAGTACATGGCCTACGAGCTCCCGGTGGTCGCCTTCGACCTGGTCGAGACCCGGGTCTCCGCCGACGACGCCGCCGTGTACGTCGAGCCGAACGACGTGGAGAAGTACGGTCACGCGATCGTCGAACTGCTGGACGACGAGGTCCGCCGCCGCCGGATGGCCAAGTTCGGGCGCGAACGGGTCGAGCAGGTGCTCGCCTGGGAGCACCAGCAGAAGGCCTACCTGGCGGTCTACGACCGGCTGACCGGTCGCGACATCGAGGTCGGCGACGTCTCTGCCCGGGCTGCGGGGTCCTGACGTGTGCGGAATCGCCGGCTGCTACCAGCAGCACGACGGGCTCGTCCTGACCGAGACGATGAGCGAGCGGATCGCGCACCGCGGCCCGGACGCGACCGGGGTCCACATCGTCGAGGACGGCCGCATCAACGCCTACCTCGCGCATCGCCGGCTCTCGATCATCGACCTGTCCGGCGCGGCCGACCAGCCGCTGTCGAAGCAGGGCCTGACGATCAGCTACAACGGCGAGCTCTACAACTACAAGGAGCTGCGGGCCGAACTGGCCGCGTCCGGCTCAACCTTCGTCACCAGCTCGGACACCGAGGTGGTGCTGGAGGCCTGGCGGCGCTGGGGTCCGGCGGCGCTGCCCCGGTTCCGGGGCATGTACGCCTTCGCGATACTGGATGAGCAGAGCGGCAGCCTGTACCTCGCCCGCGACCCACTCGGCATCAAGCCGCTCTACTTCCTCCGCCGGCACGGCGGAGTCATCTTCGCGTCCGAGCTGAAGGCCCTCGTCTCGGCGATCGGCCCGGAGCTACGGACCGATCCCGGCGCGCTGATCGCATCGATGCTGTACTACTGGCTGCCCGAGCAGCGGTGTGCGATCGAGGGTGTGGAGAAGCTCCCGGCCGGCTCGTGGGCCGAGTTCCGCCCCGACGGCACCAGCCGGCACGAGACGTACTGGCGGGTGGCGGACGTCGCGGCCGAGGCAGCCGCCGGGCCGCCGGCCGACCTGCGCCAGGTGATCGAGGAGTCGGTCGCCGCGCACCTCGTGGCCGACGTACCGGTGTCGACCTTCCTCAGTGGCGGCCTCGACTCCAGCCTGGTCACCGTGCTGGCGAAGCGCAGCGATCCGAACATCGACGCGTACACGATCACCTTCCGGGCGCAGGACCAGAAACTCGAGGCGATGCCCGACGACGCGATCTACGCCCGCAAGGTGGCGGCGCAGTTCGGGGTCGACCTGCACGAGATCGAGATCGCGCCGGACGTGGTCGAGCTGCTCCCCCGGATCGTCGACATCCTGGACGAGCCGATCGGCGACCCGGCCGCGATCAACACGCTGCTGATGTGCGACGCGGCCCGCGACGCCGGGGTCAAGGTGCTGTTGTCCGGGATGGGCGCCGACGAACTCTTCGGCGGCTACCGCAAGCACCTCGCCTGTGTGATGGGCGCCCGCTACCAGCAACTGCCCGGCGTAGTACGCAACGGCATGATCGGTCCCGCGGTCCGGCGACTGCCCGTCACGGCGAACGGCCGCGGGCTGCGGTACGCGCGCTGGGCGAAGCGGTTCCTCACCTTCGCGGACCTCCCCGAGGAGGCCGCGTTCCGGCGCAGCTACACGATGTACGACGCCGACGAGCTGGCCGGGCTGCTGAACCCGGACCTCGAGCCGTACGTCGGCAAGCTGCTCGCCGAGCACAGCGACCTGTACCACGACACCACGCTCGACGACCACGTGAGCCGTATGTGCCTGGCGGACTCGCGGATGTTCCTGCCCGGCCTGAACCTGGCGTACACCGACCGGTCCAGCATGGCGGCGTCCACCGAGGTGCGGACCCCGTTCGTGGACCCGGAGGTGTTCCGCGCGGCGTTCTCGATCCCGGGCAAGGACAAGATCCAGGGGCGGCAGGGCAAGCTCGCGCTGAAGCGGGCGGCCGAGGCCTGGTTGCCGAAGGAGATCATCTACCGGCCGAAGGCGTCGTTCAGCGCGCCGCTGCGCGCCTGGGTCCGCAACGACCTGCGCGAGCTCGTCGACGACGTGCTGCTGAACGGCGAGCTGGTCGGCAGCGGCTTCCTCCAGCGACAGGCCGTCGCCCGCCTCGTCGAGGACGAACGGGCCGGCCGCCAGGACTACTCCAAGCAGATCTGGCAGCTGCTGACCTTGGAGACCTGGTGCAGGCATCTGAAGGAACAAGGCGTCAGCACATGAAGAAACGTGCGATAGCTACAAAAAGGACTGCCAGCACATGACACTCCTACCCGAGCGAGAGACGACCATGAAGCAGGTAGCGCAGAACTACAAGTCCGGTGAGCTCGCGGTTCTCGACGTGCCACCGCCCTCCTGCGCGCCCGGTGGCGTGCTGGTCCGGTCCCTATACTCGCTGATCTCCACCGGTACCGAGCTGATGAAGGTCGGCGAGGCGCGGTTGTCGATGGTCGGCAAGGCGCGGGCCCGTCCGGACCAGGTGAAGAAGGTGCTGGACTCCGTCGTCCAGCAGGGCGCGGTGAACACCTACAAGAAGGTGATGAACAAGCTCGACTCGTACACGCCGCTGGGCTACTCGCTGTGCGGTGTCGTCGTCGAGGTCGGCAAGGGCGCCGAGGAGTTCAGCGTCGGCCAGCTGGTGGCTGCCGCGGGCAACGAGTTCGCCCTGCACGCGGAGTACAACTGGATCCCGGTCAACCTGTGCGTGCCGGTGCCCGACGGAGTGCCGGCCGAACAGGCCGCCTTCTCGACGGTCGGCGCGATCGCGATGCACGGCGTCCGGCAGTCGGAGGTCCAGCTCGGCGACACGGCCGTGGTGATCGGGCTCGGTCTGGTCGGCCAGCTCGTGGTACGGCTGCTGGTCGCGGCCGGAGTGCGGGTGTTCGGCATCGACACGGTCGACGACCGCTGCCGGATGGCGGAGAAGGCCGGGGCGATCGCCTGCTCCTCCGCCGACGAGGCGGGGATCGCGACACTGGAGCGGGCCCTGCTCGGCGCGAGCAACGGGCTCGGCGCCGATCACGTCCTGCTGGCCGCCGGGGGCAACTCCAACGGACCGGTCGAGACGGCGGCACGGCTGGCTCGCGACCGGGCGCGCATCGTCGACATCGGCAAGACCAAGCTCGACCTGCCGTGGAACGCCTACTACGACAAGGAACTGGACGTCCGGTTCTCCCGGTCGTACGGACCCGGCCGGTACGACGACCGGTACGAGCTCGAGGGCATCGACTACCCGGCCGGGTACGTCCGGTGGACCGAGCGCCGGAACCTGGAGTGCTTCATCGACCTGATCGCCCGCGAGCAGATCGACGTGTCGTCTCTGGTCGCAAGGATCTTCCCGATCGCGGACGCGACCGAGGTCTACCAGCAGCTGAGCACGGGCGCGCTGCCCGGCGTCGGCTTCCTCTTCGAATACCCGGACTCCGGGCCGCTCCCCCAGGCCATACCGCAACCTGCCCAGCAGCCGGTGCGGCCGGAACGGACGACCACCGGTACCGCGGGCAAGGTGCGGCTCGGGTTCGTCGGCGCGGGCAACTACGCGTCCTCGATGCTGCTGCCGCACCTGGCGAAGAACGAGGACGCCGCCCTGGCCCATGTCGCCACGAACAAGTCGCTTTCCGCGGCCAACGCCCAGCGGCGATTCGGCTTCGAGAACATCTCCACCGACGCGGACGCGGTTCTGACCGACGACTCGCTCGACGCGGTGTTCGTGGTCACCAGGCACAGCAGCCACGCCGACCTGACGTGTCGCGCACTCGAACAGGGCAAGGCGGTCTTCGTCGAGAAGCCGCTCGCGCTGACCGCGGCCGACGTGGACCGGATCGTCGCCGTGGTCGATGCCACCGGCAACGACCGGCTGATGGTCGGCTTCAACCGCCGGTTCGCCCCGCTGCTCACCGACCTGCGGTCGCGGTACGGCGATCCCGGCGGCGGCTCGTCGCTGCGCTACCTGGTGAACGCCGGCCGGCTGGACTCCAGCAGCTGGTATCTCGACCAGGACCGCGAGGGCACCCGGTTCGCCGGCGAGGGCGGCCACTTCATCGACACGCTGTCGTGGTGGCTGGACAGCCTGCCGACCGAGGTCTACGCGATGCCCGGCCCGGACGCCGGGGACGTGACGGTGAACCTGCGGTACGAGAACGGGTCGACCGGCACCATCAGCTACGTCAGCGGCGGCAACGCGCGGTTCCCGAAGGAGACGATCGACATCACCGGCGGCGGCCGGAACGCCCGGTTCGACAACTTCCAGAAGGCGTCACTGTGGACCGGCCGGCGCCCGGCCACCCGCAAGGCTCGCGGTGGCACGGACAAGGGCCAGCGGCACGAGCTCGAGCGCTTCGTGGCCGCGGTGCGCTCGGGTGGGCCGATGCCGATCTCCTTCGACTCGCTGATCGCCACCACACGTGCCACCATCGCCGTGGATCGGAGCCTGGCCAGCGGCCGTCCGGAGCCAGTGTGAGCCGCCAGTCAGTGGGTTGGTACGTCCGCCGCCTGCGGAGGATGTCGCCCACCGAGCTGGTCTGGCGTACCCGGGACCACGCGCGCCGGACGACCTGGGCGTACCAACAGGTGCGACCCGGCGAGGACGTCAACGGGCACCCGCCCGGGCGGTACGAGAGGCCCTTCGCCTCGACGCTGCCGCCCGCCACGGTGACCGCCGTACCGGAGGAAGCCTGCAAGGCGGTGCTCGCCACAGCGGACGCGATCATGGCCGGCGAACTCGAGGTGCTCGGCGTCGATCGCACCGATCTGCGGTCGCCGGACTGGTTCCGCGACCCGGTCACCGGGCGGCGGTCCGACCCCGCGCAGTACGCGTTCCGGCTGAACCATCGCTCCGAGGAACTCGTCGGGAACGTCAAGCAGGTCTGGGAGTTGTCCCGGCACCACCACCTGACCCAGCTCGCCGCGGCCTGGTTCCTGACCCACGACGACGCCTACGCCGACCGCGTGGCGGAGCAGCTGAACGACTGGTGGCGGACGAACCCGTTCCTGTCCGGGATCCACTGGACCAGCGGGATCGAGGTCGGCACCCGGCTGATCAGCTGGACCTGGATCCGGCGCCTGCTGGACGACTGGCCCGAGGTCGGCGACCTGTTCGAGCACAACGAGCTCGCGGTCCGGCAGATCCACTGGCACCAGCGCTATCTGGCCGCCTTCCGCAGCCGCGGGTCGTCGGCGAACAACCACGTGATCGCCGAGGCCGCGGGACAACTCGCGGCCGCCTGCGCCTTCCCCTGGTACGCCGAGAGCGGCCGCTGGCGGCGGGACGCGGCAACCCTGCTGGAACGCGAGCTGGACGCGAACACGTTCCCGTCCGGGGTCAACCGCGAGCTGGCCACCGACTACCACCGCTTCGTCTCCGAGCTCGGCCTGTACGCCGCTGTCGAGGCCGACGCGTCGGGTCATCCACTGTCGGACCGGACCTGGTCCCTGCTGACGCGGACGGTCGACGTGGCCGCGGCGATCGTCGACGAGACCCTGCGCCCACCGCGTCAGGGTGACGACGACGAGGGCCAGGTGCTGGTGCTCGATCCACCCGATCTGACCAACTGGTCGGCCTTCCTCTCCCTGGGTGCAGCCCTGGTGGGGCGTGCCTCCTGGTGGCCGCAGACGCCCGTCACGACGGCCGCAGTACTGGCTGGATCCCTGGTGAAGCAGCGTGTTCAGGCCGATCGGCCGGACAAGCGGCCCGAGCATTTGACGGACGCGGGCGTCACGATCCTGCACAGCCGCGACGAGGGCCCGGAGATCTGGTGCCGCGGGGACGTGGGGCCGCACGGCTTCCTGTCCATCGCGGCGCACGCCCACTCCGACGCGCTCTCGCTCGAGGTCCGGGTCGGCGGGGTGGACGTCCTGGCCGACCCCGGGACGTACTGCTACCACGGCGAAGAGGACTGGCGGAACTACTTTCGCTCGACGATCGGCCACAACACCCTCGAGGTCGCGGGGGCCGAGCAATCCGTGCAGGGCGGGGCGTTCCTCTGGCTCCGCGGCGCGACCGGTCGAACCGAGCACTTCTCGGCCGACGGCGACGTCGCCACCTGGAGCGCCGCGCACGACGGGTACCAGGCTGCCGAGCCGCCCGTCACGCATCAGCGAGCGGTCACCCTGGACAACGGAGTACTGCGGGTCGAGGACCGGATCGATGCGGCGGCGCCTGTACGGCTGGCTTGGCATCTCGGGCCGGAGGTGAGCATCGAACTGGACGGCTCCGTCGGCCGACTCCAGTGGCCGACCGGTACTGCGACCGTGGAGCTGCCGGCGGGTCTGGTCTGGAGCACCCACCACGGGGAAACCAACCCGATCCTCGGCTGGTACTCGCCGCGCTTCGGGCACAAGATCGCGAGCACAACTCTGGTCGGTTCCGGGCACGCCGAAGCGGGGACTCCGCTGATCAGCAAGTTCCGATTCCGTCACTGACCGGCCTTTTGCTGTATCAGCCTCCGTTCAGCGCCCTCTATTACAGGAACCAACCGACGGCGTTCGACTGGAGGGGCCTGTGAGCACACAGGAGCTGGACGTCAAGAAGTCCTGGCGAGCGATCCGGCGGCACCGCCGCTGGGTCGCACTGGCGGCCGCGGTGGGTCTGCTCGGCGGGATCGTCTACGCCCTGGTGGAGCCACCACTGCACACCGCGACGTCCCTGGTGGTACTGCCACCGCCGCCCGCGACCGACGCGGAGAAGGCGGCCGGCACGCAGGCCATCGAGACGCAGGTGTTCATCGCCGACAGCGAGCCGGTGCTCAAGAGCGCCGGCCAGAACCTCACCCCGCCGCTGGCCACCAAGGTGGTCCGTGACCGGGTGAAGGTCGCCGCTGTGACGCAGGACGTCATCAAGATCGACGCACGGGGAACCTCGGCTGCACAGGCGACGCGGTTGGCCAACGCCGTCGCCGAGGTCTATCTGGTCTTCGTCACCACGGACCAGAAGCTCCCCGGCGACCTGGGGAAGAAAACGGGGGCTCGCGTGCTGGAGGAAGCTACGACCGCAAGAGGCGGCAACATGGCGGTCCATCTGGGGATCTTCGGCCTGCTGGGGGCATTGCTGGGGGCCGTCGCCGGCTCGATCGGCGTGCTGGCCAGGGTGCGCGGCGATCGCCGGCTGCGACTGCGAGACGAGATCTCGGACGCGGTCGGGATGCCCGTGCTCGCGTCGGTCTCCTCGTACCGGGCC
Organism: Kribbella qitaiheensis; assembly: GCF_042657745.1. Lineage (GTDB taxonomy): Bacteria > Actinomycetota > Actinomycetes > Propionibacteriales > Kribbellaceae > Kribbella > Kribbella qitaiheensis. The sequence continues at coordinate 62,874 of NZ_JBHSKE010000018.1, forward strand.
CAGGACGTGTCGGACTGGGCGTACCTGCTGGAGCACTACTCACCGACAGCCGTCGAGGCGTGGAGCCTGCGCAAGACGCTGCACCACCTCGGCCTGGACGTGAAGGGCGGCTCGCCGGTCTCGCTGACCGTCATCTCGTTCGCCGAGGACGACAAGTCGCGCACGCTCGGCCCGCAGCTCGCGGCCTTCGCGAACTCGATCGGCATCTCCACCTCGATCGTGGTGGACAGCCACCACGAACCCGCCGGCAAGGTTGCCCTCGGCATCCACCTGGTGGTGGTCGACCGGGACACGCCGCACCTGACCGGTGCCGCCCGCACCACCAGCACGATCGTCGCCCTGTCCGCCGGGTCGGTGACAGCCGAGGAGCTCGCCCGGCTGGCCGTCGCGGCCGCGGCCGACGACCGCACTATCGACGGTCTGGTGGTGACCGATCCGGATCCGTCCGACCGGACCATCGGCCGGGTCTCGCAATCCACCCGCCGCTCCGGTTCCCGGCTGCCCACCATCCTCACCGGTACGGCGAGGAGGACGAACAGATGAGCAACCAGCCGTCCTCCGAGCCCTTCCGCGCCGACCCGGTCTGGGACGATGACGACGACCTGTTCGCCGATGAGCGGACGACCGCCTTCCCGCCGGACAGCCTGGTCACCTTTCGGTTCCTGCGGGACGCGATCCGCCGGCATGCGCGGGTCTGGATCGTGCTCGCGATCGTCGGCCTGGCCGCCGGACTGGCGATGCCCACCCTGCTGCCCGCGGCCAGCGTCTCGTCGGCGCGGATCCTGCTGACCCACCGCGACGGCGACGACCCGGCTCGCGCGATGGCCACGGACGTGAGCCTGGTGACCACGCACACCGTCGCGCAGCGGGTGATCGACCGGCTCAAGCTGCCCGAGACGCCGGACGACCTGCTCAAGGCCTACACCGTCACCGCCCTGACCGACCGAGTGCTCGAGATCTCGGTGGGGGCCGAGACCAGCGACGAGGCGACCCGGCTGGCCACCGTACTGGCGCAGACCTACCTGACCTTCCGCAGGGAGCAGGTCGCGCAGCAGGAGGTCCCGCTGCGCCGTGACCAGGTCGTAGCCACCACCTTGGTCGCCGAGGCCGAAGCGGCCGCCCGGGTCGCCGGCGAGAATCTGAAGGATCCGAAGGACCCCAACAGCCCTGAGATGTCCAAGCTCAACATCGCCAGGGACCGGCTGACGTACATCCAGCAGCAGATCATCGACCAGGAGGTCGCGGCCTCCCGGATGAACAGCAGCCGGATGCTCGACGAGGCCGCTCCGGTGCCGACCTCGGCCAAGCGGACGCTGGTGATCAGCGCCGGCACCGGGTTGATCGGCGGGCTCTTCATCGGGCTCGGCTTCGTGGTCGTCCGGGCGCTGCTGTCCGACAAGCTGTGGAAGCGGCAGGACATCGCCCAGTCGCTGGGGTCCCGGGTCCGGCTCAGCGTGGGCCGGCCGCCGCGGCTGCGCTGGTGGCCGTTCCCGAGCTACCTGCGCAAGTCCCAGCAGCAGCACCCCGAGGTCCGGCTGATGGTGCAGCACCTCGACCAGCGGATCTACTGGGGCAAGGTCCCGACCCCGGCGCTGGCCGTGGTCAGTGTCGACGACGTCCCGGCCTGTGCCCTGGCCGTTGCCTCCCTGGCCCTTTCGGTGGCCCAGGAGGGCAGGCACGTCCTGGTGGCCGACCTGTCCGGAACCGGACAGCTCGCGGACCTGCTCGGCGTCAAGACCGTCGGCACGCACGAGTCGCGGTTCAGCGAGGCGGGCACCCGCCTCGACGTCTTTCTGCCGGAGCGCGACAGCGGCCCCACCGAGGGCTGCTACCTGCGGCTGGGCGACAACAACCGCCCGCTGGACACCGGGGACATCGCGCTCGACGCGGCCTGGGATGTCGCAGACCTGGTGCTCACGCTTGCCACTCTGACCCCGGCGCTCGGCGCCGACCACCTCGGTACCTGGGCCTCCCGGGCCGCTGTCGTGGTGACGTCCGGCCGCTCGACGGCGACGAAGATCCACGCCACCGGTGAGATGCTGCGGCTGGCCGGCCTCCAGATCGACACCACCGTGGTACTGCGCGCCGACCACACCGACGAGGGGGTCGGCGTCGCGGAGGCCGAGGCCGGGTCGACCAGGACCGGGGACATCGAGATGTTCGGCCGATGAGCGCCCTCGCCACGATCGGCGCGCGGCTCGCCGGCGACGCGGGCGGGCGGCGGGTCGTCAGACCGGAACGCCGGCGCCGCCGCCGGGTCCAGGCGGTCTGGGGCCTGCTGGTGCTGAACGTGCTGACGTTCTTCCCCGGCTCGCCGCACCTGCTGCCGATCCCGGGCATGGTGGGCAAACTGATCGCCCAGGCGTCCCTGCCGGCCGCCCTGCTGCTGGCGCTCACCGTGAACCGGCCCGCGCGGATCCGGCCGAGCGTCTGGATCTTCCTGCTGGGGCTGCTGGCGTCGGAGTCACTGGTGGCGAGTATCGGCGCCGAGTTCCTGTTCGGCGCGCTCTACCGCGCGGTCCGGCTGATCCTGTTCGTCGCGGTGCTGTGGTTGCTCACTCCGTGGTGGACCCGCCGCGACCTGTTGCTGCTGCGAACGCACCTGATGTTCCTGTGGATCGTGCTCGGCTCGGTTCTGGTCGGCCTGCTGGTCGCACCGGGAGTGGCACTCACCGATGACCGGCTCGGAGGTATCCTCTGGCCGATCCCGCCGACCCAGGTCGGTCACTACGCGGCGGTGGCCACCGGTCTGACCACGATGCTGTGGCTGTCCGGACTGCTCCGGCGCAACCTGGCGCTGATCAGTGTCCTGCTGGCCGTGCCGGTCCTGCTGCTGACCCACACTCGTACCGCGCTGGTCGCTCTCCTGGCCGGCGTCGTGGTCGGCGGGCTGAGCCTGTTCATGTCGCGGGCGCGGGTGCGCAAGTCGTTCGCGATCGGTCTCGCCTTCTTCACCGTCGGAGCGCTGACGGTGGGGTCTGTGGTGACCACCTGGCTCGCCCGTGGCCAGGACACGGAGGACCTGGCCGCGCTGACCGGCCGCCGCATGGTCTGGGAGTCGATCCTGGCCGCACCGCGCTCGACCTGGGAGACGCTGTTCGGCTTCGGGCTGTCCAACAAGTCCTTCAACGGCCTGCCGATCGACAGCAACTGGCTGGGCACGTACTACGACATCGGTCTGGTCGGCATCGCCATCAACGTGACGATGCTGCTGTTCCTCCTGACCGCCGCGTGGTTCCAGCCGCAGGGTCCGCGCCGGGCCCTGGCGCTCTTCCTCGTCGCCTACTGCGTGGTCGCCTCCTTCACCGAGAGCGGCCTCAGCGACGCGTCGCCGTACCTGCTCGAGCTCACGCTGGCCGCGTGCCTGGTGTACTCGGGTACCTCCCGTGAAGGAGTGCGATGAAGATCCTGCTGGTGCACAACACCTACCGATCCACCGCACCGAGCGGCGAGAACCGCGTGGTCGAGCAGGAGGGTGCCGCCCTGGCCGCCCTCGGCCACGAGGTCGAGACCTTCGGACGGCTCAGCGACGAGATCGAGCGCTGGTCGGCCTGGCAGAAGGCGACGTTGCCCGCCCGGGTGATCTGGAACCCCGCCACCAAACGGGATCTGGCGCAGACCCTGGCGGAGTACCGGCCCGACGTCGTGCACGTCCACAACACCTTCCCGCTGCTCAGCCCGTCCGTGCTCTACGCGTGCCGCGACGCGGGTGTCCCCGTCGTCGCGACCCTGCACAACTACAAGCTGCTCTGCGCCAGCGGTGACTTCTTCCGCGACGGCGAGGTCTGCCACGACTGTGCCGGCGGCAACCCGACGTCCGCGCTGGTCCATCGGTGCTACCGCGGCTCGGTGCTCGCCACCGGCCCGACCGTGCTGGCCGCACGCACACATCGCCGGAGCTGGCGCGACCTCGTCTCGGCGTACATCTTCATCTCCGACTCGCAGCGCCAACTGCTGGGCGCGATGGGGTTCGAGCCGGAAAGGACCTTCGTCAAGCACAACCTGGTCCCGTACGACGGACCGGTCGGCGGACGGCGGCAACGGCAGGTGGCCTACATCGGCCGGCTGGACGCGCCCAAGGGTGCGCCGCTGCTGATGAAGAGCTGGGACGCGTACCGCGCGCTGGCCGGTGACGACGCCCTCCGGCTCGTCATCGCCGGTGGCGGTCCGCTCCTGGACGAGGTGACGGCCTGGGCCGCGGACCGCCCGTCTGTCGAGCTCGCCGGGCATCTCACCAAGGAGCAGTGCTTCGAGCTGATCGGCCGGTCCCGGGCGGTGCTCCTCCCGTCGGAGTGGGAGGAGACCTTCGGGCTCGTGGTGGTCGAGGCGATGGCGGTCGGCGTACCGCTGCTCGCCTCCGGCCACGGATCGTTCCCCGACCTGATCAGCGACGGTGTCGACGGCGCACTCTTCGAACCAGGGCAGCCGGACGCGCTGGGGAAGCTGCTGCTCGACGTCGACACGTCACCCGAAAGGTACGAGGAGTACGGCCGCCACGCCCGGGCGACGTACGAGGAACAGCACGACCCCCATCGCAACATCGAGCAACTGCTCGACATCTACCGGTTCGCCATCCGCCAGTCGGTGTCGATTCACCACTAGCCAGCGAGCCGCTCGCCCCCCGAAGGAAGTGTCATGGAACAACGCGATTCGTCCCGGCCGACCGGCCCGGGCCCCGCGTGGTACCGGCGCCGAGGCGTCCTGATCACCGCGGGACTGGTCCTGGTCGCCGGCCTGCTGGTGGGCGGGTACACGTACGTCGCCGGCGACGGTGATCCGACGAAGGACACGGCGCAGACCGGCCCGACCGGGACGGGATCGGCGCAACCCGTCACCGCCCCGACCGCACCGCCCGCCAAGATCTGCGGCAACAAGGCCGCGCTGTCCGGCCCGAGCACCGCACCGGCTGGAGCGGTCACCGTCGCCACGACGCAGAACCTGAACGAGATCACCGAGGCCAGTCCGGCCGGCACCACCTTCTGGCTGGTCGCGGGCACGCACAAGCTCGGCGTCGGCCCGTTCGCGCAGGTGATCCCGAAGGAGGGCAACGTCTACCTGGGCGCGCCCGGCGCGATCCTCGACGGCCAGAAGAACAACCGCTACGCCTTCACCGGCTACGTGGCGAACGTGACCGTGAAGAACCTGACCATCCAGAACTTCGGCGCCCCGAAGACGAACAGCGACGAGGGCGTGGTCAACCACAACGCCGCCACCGGCTGGAAGGTCGAGGGCAACACGATCCGCGAGAACGCCGGCGCCGGCGTGATGGTCGGCAGCCGCAACCTCATCCGCGGCAACTGCCTGGAGGACAACGGCCAGTACGGCTTCAACGCCTACAGCCCGAACAAGGTCACCAGCATCGTGATCGAGAACAACGAGATCGCCGGCAACAACAAGGACGACTGGGAGACCCTGAAGCCGGGCTGTGGCTGTACCGGCGGCGGGAAGTTCTGGGAGACGACCGGCGCGGTGTTCCGGAGCAACTGGGTGCACAACAACAACAGCGCCGGGATCTGGGCCGACACCAACAACGCCGGGTTCGCGATCGAGGGCAACTACTTCTCCGAGAACACCTCGGAGGCCATCGTCTACGAGACCAGCTACAACGCGAGCATCCGCGCCAACACCTTCGCCCGCAACGGACTCGGCAAGGGCCCGGGGAACGGCGGCTTCCCGACCTCGGCCGTGTACATCTCGGAGTCTGGCAGCGACAAGCGGGTGGCGTCCGAGTTCAACGAGACGTTCGAGATCACCGGGAACCTGTTCACCGACAACTGGGCCGGCGTGATCCTGTGGGAGAACGCGGACCGGTTCGCCGGCTCGCCGGCCAACACCAGTACCGGCTCGGGCACCCTGGTGAACCCGAAGACGGTCACCGTGAAGACCTGCAACGCGACCACCATCAGCAAGCAGCCGTACATCGGCGACTGCCGGTGGAAGACCCAGAACGTGCGCGTGCACGACAACGTCTTCTCGCTCGACCCGGACAAGATCGGCAAGTCCTGCGCCTCGCGCAGCGGCTGCGGCTACAACGGGCTGTTCTCCAACTGGGGCACCTTCCCCGCCTGGTCGCCGTACAAGGAGAAGACGATCCAGGACGCGATCACGTTCGACCAGAGCAACCGCTTCTACAGCAACACCTACGGCGGTCCGTGGAACTTCGTCGTGCACGGTCAGGGCACCCGGGTGAACTGGTCCGCCTGGCAGGGCGCGCCGTACGACCAGGACCGCGACAGCGTGATCAAGGTCCAAGGGCAGCGCTGAGGACCATGGCGGGCCCCCCGGAGCAGGTGGCAAGCGAGCAGCTCGAGCTGCTGCGCTCCGTCGGCTACGCCGCGTTCGGGCGGCACGAGCGGGACCTCGACGTACTGGACCTGGTGTTCGACAGCCTGGTGGACAGCCCGGGCAGCAGCGGCGACGAGGTACGGCGGCTGCGGTTCGCCGGGCACGGTCACTCGCTCGACGTCGCGGTCCGCGGGCAGGCGCATCTGACGGTGGAGCTCAGGGTCTCCCCCGCCGGTCCCGTGCTGGTCGAAGCGCGGGGAACGGACGTGGACGGGCCGCTGGCGCCCCGGCTGGTGAGCTTCCTGCTCCGCTGGCCGGGTGGCGCCCAGCGCCCGGTCCGCACAGCCTGGATCCTGCTCTGAGACTGCCCTGAGGCTGCTCTGATCCACCCGCCGTCCCCGCCACTCTCGGCGGTCGGCACGCAGAGCAACCCGGCCGTCGGCTCGGGAGGAGCCGGCGGCCGGGCGCCCCGGGGGGATCAAGAGGCGAGCAGCACTCTGAGTTTGTCCAGGCAACGGCCGCGGATCGGGCCGATGCTGCCGATCGGGATGTCCAGCTTCTCGGAGATCTCGGCGTACGGGGCGGGTGGGTCCGCCATCAGCATGCCGAGCAGCTGCTGCCAGCGATCCGGCAGGCTTTCCAGCGCACGCCGTACGTCGACCGCCCGCTCGTCGGCCAGCAGTTCCGCGTCCAGCTCCGGCTGGTCGCCGGCGACGACCTCGAAGGCGTCCGACTCGTAGGTGAGCAGCACCCGCTTGCGGAAAGCCAGCACCCGCAGGCATTCGCGCCGCGTGGTGACGACCAGCCAGGCGCCGACCCGGACCGGGTCGACCCGGTCGATGTGCTCCAGCAGCCGCAACCACACCATCTGCGAGACGTCGGACGCGTCGCTGTCGGTGAGCCGGAAGCTCCGGGTGACGGCCCAGACGAGCCGGGCATAGTGGTCGACCAGTTTGCTCCAGGCCGCCTGGTCCCCGGCCGCAGCCAGGATGACCAGGCTCGCGGCCTCGGAACGGGCCTGCATTTCCTTATCGGTAACGCCGCCGACAGTGAGATTCGGCATGGATTCCCCCCTCGGGAACACACATCTGTCTTTGATGCTCGTATGTGGTGGTGCTCGGAGATGTGGTGCGACTTGCGCACAGCCGGGCGACCCCCCGCCGGGCTGTGGAAACAGAAAGTGGAATCAGTAAGCGCCGTCGCGGCCGAACACGGCCCGGGCGGTCTTCCACAAGATGAGCAGGTCGAGCGCGATGGACCAGTTGTCCACGTAGCGCAGGTCGAGGCGGACTGACTCCTCCCAGGTCAGGTCGCTTCGGCCACTCACCTGCCACAGGCCGGTCAGGCCGGGTTTGACGAGCATCCGGCGGGCGTCGTCGATGGCGTACGTCGCGACCTCGGTCGCGAGCGGCGGCCGAGGCCCGACCAGCGACATCTCACCGCGCAGCACGTTCACCAGTTGCGGCAACTCGTCCACCGAGAAGCGCCGCAGGTACCGGCCGACCCGGGTGACCCGCGGATCGTCGCGCAGCTTGAAGAGCACGTCGTTGCCGTCGCTCAGCTCGTGCAGTTCCGCCTTGCGTTCCTCGGCGTCCACCACCATGCTGCGGAACTTCAGCATCGAGAACTCGTCACCGGCCCGCCCCACGCGGGTCTGCCGGAACAGCACCGGCCCACGGCTGGTGACTTTCACCAGTACCGCGGCGACGAGCAGGATCGGCGCGGCGAGCAGCAGCAGGAAGAAGCCGACCACCCGGTCGAAGATGTTCTTCAGCAGGTGCGGTCCACCACTGACCGACGGCCGCTCGAGGTGCAGCAGCGAGAGTCCCGCGACCGGCCGGATCGAGATCCGCGGCCCGGCGACCTCGACGATGCCGGGCGACACGACCAGGTCGATGCCGCGCTGCTCGAGGGCCCAGGAGAGCCTCCGCAGGGACTGCCCCCCGAGCTCCGGGTCGGCGGCCACCGCGACCACGTCGACGGCGTACATGTCGACCGCGGCGAGGATGTCCACCTCGGTCCGCCCCAGCTTGTCGGAGCCCGCGTCGGGCTCCTCCCCCACACTTCCGCGCGGCAGGCAGGTCGCGACGACGGTGTAGCCGTCCGCCGGCCGCTCCTGCAGGTGCCGCATCAAGGTGGTCACCTGCTCGTTGCGCCCCACGATCAGCACCCGGCGCATACAGCGGCCGACGAATCGCCGGCTGGCCAGGCTGCGATGCAGCAGCCAGCGGACGAGCAGCGCCGCGAGACACGTCATCGGCACGGCGAGCACGACGAAACCACGAGCCACGTTGCTCTTGGTCGCGTACGACGTGACCGCGATGAGAGCGGTCAAGGCGACCGCGGCTCGCAGGATGGACCGGAACTCCTCCGGCCCGGTGCCGAAGTAGCGCGTCTCATACCCGCGCTCCAGGGCCACACAGGCCAGCCAGGCGACCGGCAGCACCGCCCCCAGCACGAAGTACCCCACGTTGATCTGGGCCCCGAACCGGGCCACCAGGGCCAGCGAGACACCCACCAGCGCGGCGATCAGATCGCCACTCAGCGCGGCCCACCGGTACTTCGCGACCCAGCGCGCCTCGGTGAACCGGGCGGAGCGCGGCACAATCGCCGGAACTTCGTCCGGCACCACCCACAACGGCCGGCGACGGTCCCCTACCGCTACCGGCCTTCGATCAGCCGAATCGGCCAAACCTTCGGACACGACAAAATCTGTCACAGAAAGTCACCCCCCACAGGCGAATCGATATCTGCGACAACCCCACACCCCGTCACAGACCTCGATGTAATGCCGCCCCCACAACGGCAATGACCCAGAGAGTACTACGCCTGGAAGCGTTAGGACAGTAGCGAATCCCACTGTTTACCGGCGCGCAATCGACCGGGCCTGAGAACGCCAAGACCCCCGGGTCCGTTCGGACTCGGGGGTCTTGAAATGATCACGGAGTGCGATCAGCCGGCGATCAGCCCGTCGCCACTGATCAGCTCACGCATCTCGGCGAGGGTGCTGTCACCCGGCGGCAGGATCGCGTCGGAGTCGTGCAGCTCGTCGTCGGGGACCCGCTCGCCGCCGCGGACGAACTCCAGCAGCGCGGCGAACGCCGGACCGAAAGCCCCGTCGTCGCCGGCCGAGACGGCCTTCTCGAGGTCGGAGTCGATCGAGTTCAGCTGGTCGAGCTTCTCGTCGGGCAGCCGGTACTGGCCTTCACCCATGATCCGGACGATCATCACGCATCTCCGTCCTGCGGTCGAGCCGGCTGCTGCACGGGCTGCTGGGCTGGTTGCTGGGGCTGGGCCGCACCGGGCGCGTCCTGGGACAGCTGCTTCGGCGCCTCGGCCGGGGCCAGCTGTGCCTTCATCGCGGCCAGCTCGTCCTCGACGTCGGAGTTCGACGACATCCGCTCGAGCTCGAGGGTGATGCTGTCCTTGCTCGTACCGGTGGCGTCGTCGAGCGCGCCGGAGGCTAGCAGCTCGTCGATCGCGCCGGCCCGGGCCTGCATCTGCTGGGTCTTGTCCTCGGCACGCTGGACCGCCAGGCCGACGTCGCTCATCTCCTCGGAGATGCCGGAGAAGGCCTCGTTGATCCGGGTCTGCGCCTCGGCGGCCGTGTAGGTCGCCTTGATCGTCTCCTTGCGGGTACGGAAGGACTCCACCTTCGCCTGCAGCCGCTGCGACGCGAGGGTGAGCTTCTCCTCCTCGCCCTGCAGCTGGGCGTGCTGGGCAGTCAGGTCGTCGATCTGACCCTGCAGCCCGGACCTGCGGGTCAGGGCCTCGCGAGCGAGGTCCTCACGGCCCATCGAGAGCGCCTTCTGGGCCTGGTCCTGCAGCTTCTGCGACTGGGACTGCAGCTGCGAGGCCTGCAGCTCCACCCGCTTCCGGCTGGTGGCAACGTCGGCCACACCACGCCGCACCTTCTGCAGCAGTTCGAGCTGCTTCTGATACGAGTAGTCAAGGGTTTCGCGAGGATCTTCTGCCTTGTCGAGCGCCGTGTTGGCCTTGGCCTTGAAGATCGTCGACATCCTCTTGAAGATGCTCATCGATATCCGTACCCCTTCTGAGCCGGAGAGTGGACCCGGCGTGCGTGTCAACCACCCTATGTCCCTACGGGTCACCACACCATCAGGACCGGCCCCGATAAAGTGGTGCAATGGTCCGGGGACCACCCCGAGTCCGGAGGCGCCGCGATCCCTGGCGTTCCCGGTGACCAGCGCAGCAAGTTTCCCGAATGAGGTTCAGTCCCCGTGTTCCGTCGTACCAAGTCTGAGACACCGCAGCAAACCGCGACCACGGCCCCCCAGCCGAAGCCGGGCGGCAAGGGACGTCCGACCCCGACCCGCCGGGAGGCCGAGGCGGCCCGCAAGTCCGCCCTGAAGAAGCCGCGCAACCGCAAGGAGGCCTCCGCGTACCGGCGCGAGAAGGTCCGGATCGAGCGCGCCAAGATGCAGGAGGCGATGAAGACCGGCGACGACCGCTACCTGCCGGCCGCCGACAAGGGCCCGGTCCGCCGTTTTGCCCGCGACTACGTCGACGCCCGCTGGTCGGTGATGGAGTTCGCCCTGCCGGTGCTGCTGGTGATCTCGCTGCTCGGCGTCGTCTTCTCGGCCACCTTCCGCTGGCTGCCCGGCCTGGTGAACATCCTGTTCCTGGTGATGATCCTGGGGATCGCGGCCGACTGGTTCCTGCTCTCGGCCGGTCTCAAGCGCGCGATCGCGAAGAAGTTCCCGAACGAGTCCACCAAGGGCATCGGCTTCTACGCGGTCCGCCGCACCATGCAGATGCGCCGCTGGCGGCTCCCCAAGCCGATGGTCGCCCGCGGCGAGAAGCCCGCGTAGTACGTCGCGCGCCGGCTGGCCGCGAGCCGGCGCACTCGGCGGCGGCCGAACCTGAACTACGTGCAAGTGGGATCTTGAACTGTGTGCAAGTTCGGGCCGGTTGCTCTACCGTGGGCGTATGCCGCGTGACACGCTGACCCGCGACCAGATCGTCGACGCTGCCGTCGGCCTGCTCGACGACGAAGGGCTCGAGGGCCTGAACATGCGGGCGCTCGGGAAGCGGCTCGGCTCGGCGGCCACCGCCGTCTACTGGCACGTGGGCAGCAAGAGCAACCTGATCGGGCTGGCCGGCGACCGGGTGTGGGACGAGATCAGCCTGCCCGACCTGACGACGAGCGACTGGCGTTCGGCCGCGACGACGATGGCCACCGACCTGCGGGCGATGCTCGCGCGCCACACCTGGCTGGTGCAGGCCTTCGGCGCGTACCTGATGTTCGGCCCTCGCAAGGCTCGCCACGACGACCACAACCTGGCCATCTACGAGACCGCCGGGTTCACCGCCGCCCAGGCCGACCAGGCGGCGGCCGCGGTCTTCACCTTCGTCCTCGGCAACGCCATCGGTCCGGCGGCCGCGGCATCGCTCAGGAGGGAGCTCAGCCGCGACGGCGGCGACAGCGAGAAGCTCATGGACGCCGGGATGACGGAGGCGAAGGAGGTCGCGGCACAGTTCCCCCGGCTCCGCGCCCGCCTCGAGACAGCCGGCGCCGGCTACGGGGCCGCGCCCGACAGCAGCTTCGACTTCGGCCTCGAGGCGATCCTCGACGGCATGCAAGCCCAACTCGTCACCGTGACCCCCAAGCAGACGTAGTACTCAGCGGTCGGACCGGCTCCGGGCCGGGCAACGGCGAGGGTGGTCGTTGTGTCATCGTCGGGCGGCGTTTACAGGGGTTCCGTTGCCGGCCGGGTTGGGCGCCGGTGTCGTCGGGGGCGCCGCGGTGGACGAGGCGGTCTCCCGGGCGAGGAAGGCTCCCACTTCCCCGATGGTGCTCATCAGCGGTGCGGGGAAGACCACTGTGGTGTTCTTGTCGACCCCGATCTCGACCAAGCTCTGCAGGTTGCGTAACTGCAGAGCCAAGGGGTGGGCCATCATGATGTCGGAGGCGGCGCCGAGGGCGTCGGCGGCGAGTGACTCGCCTTCGGCCGCGATGATCTTCGCGCGCTTCTCCCGCTCGGCTTCGGCCTGCCGGGCCATGGCCCGCTTCATGCTCTCGGGCAACTGGATGTCCTTGAGCTCGACCAGAGTGACGACGACGCCCCATTCGGCGGTCTGGACGTCGAGGAACTCGCGGATGCTGACGTTGATGCGGTCCGTCTCGGACAGCGTCTCGTCGAGGGTGTGCTGGCCGACCACTTTGCGCAGGGTGGTCTGCGCGATCTGGTTGATGGCCACCGCGACGTCCTCGATGTCTACTACCGACTTGACGGCGTCGACCACTCGATAGTAGGCGACGGCGGAGACGTCCACGCTGACGTTGTCGCGGGTGATGATGCCCTGCGATTGGATGGGCATCGTGATGATGCGCAGGTTGACCCTGCGGAGCATGTCGACGAACGGGATGATGAACCTCAAGCCCGGCTCTCGCACACCGACGACACGTCCTAGTCGGAACAGCACGCCCTGTTCGTACTGCTTGACGATGCGAGCCGACAGCGACAGGCCGATCACCGCCAAGACGACGATCACGACAATGACGACGACAGCATTCATGAAGGGTCCTCTCCGGGGGCGGTTCCCGTCTGGCGCTGCGGCGCCTGGCGAGCCGTCCCCTATCAGAGTTGCGCCCCGGCGGGCGTGGGTCATCCCAGCCAGCGGCCATCTGCCCTGCCAGCCAGCGGGTACGGCACCGACCTATCCGCCTTTTGTTGCCCTTGGCAAGTGGTCGAGGGGCCGGCCGGTTGGGCTGCGGTTCCGGGTAGCGGGTAGTCCCAGGGTGCAGCCAGTGGCACGAGACGAAGGGCGCTGGCGGTGATGCCGGTGGGTGGGCGTGGGGCGACGCTGTGTAGAGGTGGACCACCCTCACGACGGACGGATCGCGAGCATGCGTAGACCTGAGCCTCCTGTATCGCTGTTCCTGGGCTATCTCATCGGCGCCGGGGTGATGATGCTGGGCGGAGTCGTCGAACTCCTGCTCGGAATCCCCGCCGAGCGTAGATCGCTGGAAGCCATAGCCCGGCCACTGTCTCTGCTCCGCGGCGCCACTGTCCCCCGGGCGACGGGAGCGACCATCGCCTTCTCACCAGACGCGCAAGGCACGGCAAGGGGAGGCGGCCAATGACCGAACAGCTGGAAGCGGCCGCGACGAGCCCCGCCACGTCGTCCTCGGTTACCACCGGGACCGCAAGCCGCCCGGGCGACCACGTGATTGTGCTCTTCGGCGCCACCGGCGACCTTGCCAAGAGGAAGCTGCTTCCAGGGCTGTTCCACCTGGCCACGGCCGGCCTGCTTCCCCAGCGCTATCGCATCGTGGGTACGGCTCGCTCCAGGGGCCTCTCGGATGCCGGCTTCAAGCAACTCGCCCACGCTGCCGTCGAAGAGTTCGGCTCCACCAAGCCGACGGGCGAGACCTGGCGTGCGTTCGAGGACGCATTGTCCTTCGCCACCGCCGACCACAACGACCCCTCGCCGCTGGTTGCGGCCGTGCAGGCTGCCGAGAAGGAGATCGGCGCTCACCCGCAGCGCCTCTTTCACTTGGCCATCCCGCCGACAGGCTTCGGATCGACCATCGAAATGCTGGCCGCCTCCGGCCTGGCCGAGGGCGCTCGCGTGATCATCGAAAAGCCGTTCGGCACCGACCTGGCTTCGGCCAAGGCCCTGAACGACACGGTCCACCGGGTGTTCGACGAGTCCCGGATCTTCCGCATCGACCACTTCCTCGGCAAGGAGTCGGTCGACAACATCCTGGCGTTCCGCTTCGCCAACGGCCTGTACGAGCCGGTCTGGAACCGCGAACACATCGAGTACGTGCAGATCGACGTACCCGAGACGCTGACCATCGAAGGGCGGGCCGACTTCTACGAGGGCACCGGCGCCTTCCGCGACATGGTCGTCACCCACCTTCTCCAGGTTCTCGGCTTCGTCGCCATGGAGCCTCCGACCAGCCTCTCGGCCACCGCTCTGCGGGACGGGAAGCAGAAGGTGTTCGACTCCTTGCTGCCCCTCGACCCCAAGCACGTACTGCGGGGGCAGTACGACGGGTACCGGACCGAGCCGGGCGTCGCACCCGATTCCCAGACCGAGACCTTCGTGGCACTGCGAGCGAACGTCGAGAACTGGCGGTGGGCCGGCGTCCCCTTCTTCTTGCGCACCGGCAAGGCATGGAGGCCGGTCGGCAGGTGGTGACCATCGGCTTCCGGGAGCCGGTCTTGCGCATGTTCTCGGTAGACGGTTGCTCGACTCCATCAGCTCGACGGAACGAGATCGTCATCGACTTCGCCGATCCGGGCTCGATCTCGACGCGCTTCCTGGCCAAACAGCCCGGTCCTGAGATGCTGTTGGGCGAGGCCGAGATGACCTTCCGGTACGCCGACTCCGCTGGCGCCGCCAATGCGCTCGAGGCGTACGAGCGCCTGATCCTCAACGCCATGCAGGGGGACCAGTCGCTCTTCACCACGGCCGCCGGGGTAGAGCGGCTGTGGGAGATCTCCGCTCCGTTGCTGGAGCACCAGCCTCCAATCGAGCCTTACCTGCCCGGATCATGGGGGCCCTCCACCGTCGGGCAGATCACCGCCCCCTACCGCTGGCACCTTCCCGAGGACTGCTAGCACCACGCTCGTAGGCCAGCTTCCACGTCACCTGAGGCCGGCGTGCTGTTGGATGGTGGGGTGGATGTCGAGGTAGCGGTTGAGGCGGCGCTGGCCGGGGCTGTGGTGGTTCGGGGGAAGTACGGGAGGCCGGTGGGGCGGTATGACAAGTCGGCGACTGACTTCGCGACCGATGCCGATCTCGAGGCGGAGCGAGCGATCGTGGACCTGATCCGGCGGGCCCGGCCGGACGATGCCGTGGTGGGTGAGGAGTACGGCGCCGAGGGTGGCTCTGATGACGGGCAGAACCGGACCTGGCTGGTGGATCCGCTGTGCGGGACACTCAACTTCGCGGCGCGGACTCCGCTGTTCTGCACGAATGTCGCGCTCCGGGCGACTGGTCAGCGCCTCGTGGCCGCGGTGGCCGATCCACTCGCTGACGAGGTGTTCTGGACCGACGGGACCACAGCCGCAGTACGGCGTGGTGGTTCCGACGCGCCGCTCGAGCCTTCGGCCGGTTCACGGATCGTGGACCTCGACGTCGATGCGCCGCCGGACGCGGAGTACATGCCGGCGAAGCTCCTGCTCGACCCGGAGTTCCGGGACACCTACGCGCCGCGGGTCTCGTCGACGTCGCTGTCGCTCGCGTGGGTGGCGGCCGGGCGGCGCGCGGCGTATCTGACCAACGGCCAGTTGCGCGACAGCGTCCACTTCACCGCCGGCATCGCCCTCTGTCTCGCGGCCGGCTGCGTCGTCACCGACCTCCGCGGGCAACCCCTGCACACCGGCCCGGGTCTGCTCGCGGCCGCCGATCCCGCCACCCACGCGAAGCTCGTCGAACTCATCGCCCGCAACCCCTGACGGCTGTCGCGGTCAGCAGGCGTCGGTCAGTCCGCCTCGTCGTCGAAGGGGGTGACCTCGACCGGCTGGCGGCAGGCCTTGGTGGCCTTGGTCGCCCACTCGAGCGCGGCGTCCAGGTCGGGCGCCTTGATCACCCAGAACCCGGCCATGTACTCCTTGCTCTCCGCGAACGGCCCGTCGGTGATGAGCACCTCGCCGCCGTCGGCCCGCACCACCGAGGCCGTCGACCGCGGCTCCAGCCCGCCACCGAACACCCAGACACCCTTCGCCACCATCTCGCGGTTCAAGGCGTCCACGTCGCCGTCCTCGCCCGGACCTTCCGGCACCTCGGCGCCCTCGACCAACTGCACTGCCAACAGATACTGCTTCATCTCGCCACTCCCTGGTCAGTAATCGTCCGGCCCACACCGCGGGCCGCTTCTCACCACCAACACGAACACGCACGCCCCGGATCGACACCCACCCGAAGTTTCCCGCACCTCCGGCTCACCGGCGCCCGGCGTTCCGCAGTACCGCGGAAGGCGGGCGACGCGGGCGGGCGGGTGTGGGCGGGGCCGGGGAAGTAGGGTCGGGGTCATGGACTTTCGGTATCTCGGCAACAGTGGATTGAAGGTCAGCGAGATCTCCTACGGGAACTGGCTCACCCATGGCTCGCAGGTGGAGAACGAGCAGGCGAAGGCCTGTGTGAAGGCGGCCCTGGAGGCCGGGATCACCACGTTCGACACCGCGGACGTCTACGCCAACACCAAGGCGGAGACGGTGCTGGGTGAGGCGCTCGAGGGCGTGCGGCGGGAGTCGCTGGAGATCCTCACCAAGGTGTACTGGCCGACCGGGCCGGGTGGCCCCAACGACGTCGGGCTGTCGCGCAAGCACATCCACGAGTCGATCAACGGGTCGCTGAGGCGGCTGAAGACCGACTACGTGGACGTCTACCAGGCGCACCGGTTCGACACGGAGACGCCGCTGGAGGAGACGATGGAGGCCTTCGCCGACGTCGTCCGGGCCGGAAAGGCGCTCTACATCGGGACCTCGGAGTGGACGGCCGAGCAGCTGCAGGAGGGCCACCGGCTGGCCCGGGAGCTCCGGATCCCGCTGGTCTCCAACCAGCCGCAGTACAGCATGCTCTGGCGGGTGATCGAGGCCGAGGTGGTGCCGGCGTCGGAGGAGCTCGGGATCGGGCAGGTGGTCTTCTCGCCGATCGCGCAGGGCGTGCTGACGGGCAAATACAAGCCGGGCGAGCAGCCGCCGGCCGGGTCGCGGGCCACCGACGACAAGGGCGGCGCGGACATGGTGAAGCGCTTCCTCACCGACGACGTGCTGAGCCGGGTGCAGGAGCTGAAGCCGATCGCGGACGAGGTCGGGCTGAGCCTGTCCCAGCTGGCGATCGCCTGGGTGCTGCAGAACCCGAACGTCTCCTCGGCGATCACCGGCGCCTCCCGGCCCGAGCAGGTCACCGAGAACGTGAAGGCCGCGGGCGTGAAGCTCGAGGACGGACTGCTGAAGCAGATCGACGAGGCGCTCGGCACGATCGTGGTGCGCGACGCGGCGATGACCGCGCGCAACTCGCCGCAGACCCGGCCAGGCTCGTGAGCTGGACCTGGCGGTTCGAGACCGCCGCGGGCGAGCCGGCCGACCCGGGTGAGCTGACCGGCGCGGAGTTCTCCGCCCAGGGTGACGCGGAGAGCTGGCTGGGCGAGATCTGGCGCGAGCTGTCCGAGAAGGGCGTCGGCCAGGTCTTCCTGCTCGAGGACGGCCGCGAGGTCTACGGCCCGATGAGCCTCGCCGCGCCGGAGTAAGCACCGGCCCTGCACCGCTGAGAGCCCGTACTGCGACTGTGGCCTGCCGCACGTTCGCAGTACGGGCTCAACTGTGTCCGGATGCTCGGCGGTAAGCTGCGGCGAGAACCAACTCCTGTGGCACAGGGAAGCCGGTCCGAAGCCGGCGCTGACCCGCAACCGTAGGCCGCGTACCGCCGCGGCGAGCCGGACCACTGCGCCTCAGGCAGACAGGCTCACCTACCCGCCGAGGTCCGCGGGTGGAGCCCGGCTCCCGCCTGCGCGCGGACAGCCCTCCTCCACCGGGTCCGGCCCGATCGAGGACACGAGATGACTGCACACAGGACCGCACGGGTGGTTCTCAGCCTGCTGGCCGGGCTGCTGCTCGCCGGTACCGTCACGACCACCGCGAGCGCCGAGGACGGCTACCGATTCTGGGGCTACTACCAGTGGACGAACGGTCAGTGGGCCTTCGCCCAGAAGGGTTCCGACGCGGTGGTCCCGGCGGACGGCAGTGTCGAGGGCTGGCGGTACGCCGTGGGTGGCGCG
Organism: Kribbella qitaiheensis; assembly: GCF_042657745.1. Classification (GTDB taxonomy): domain Bacteria; phylum Actinomycetota; class Actinomycetes; order Propionibacteriales; family Kribbellaceae; genus Kribbella; species Kribbella qitaiheensis. The sequence goes on from NZ_JBHSKE010000018.1 coordinate 80,917, forward strand.
AAGCCGCGGGTGCCTCGTGCGGCGGGTGACTTCGAGGCTGTCTGCGGCAAGACGCCTGCCGAGTCCGGCAAGAAGCGGGTCGCCCTGGTGATCGACCCGGGTACTGCGGCGGACTCCAGCACAGGCGAGGCCTCTCCCCCGGCCAGCGGGACCTGTGTGGTCACCGATGTGAAGGCGACCGGCGCGAAGATCCTGTCCGCGGTGAAGCAGGTCCGGATCGAGAAGGGCCTCACCTGCGGCATCGGTGGCTACCCGGCCACAGGCTGTGGCGACCCGGTCAAGAACATCAAGGTGCCCGCCACTGACGAGCCGGTGCAGCTGGAGATCGGTGCGGCCGTCGGTGCGGCGACCACTCCGTCCGCGGCGCCGGCGCAGGCATCCACAGAGCAGAGTGACGACGGTGGAGCGCCCTGGACCGGCATCATCATCGCCGCTGTGGTCGTACTGCTCCTTGCCGGCGGCGGGTTCGCTCTCAGCCGCCGACGCGCGGGTCAGCGCGCCTAGTGCGCGCCGCCGACCACCTCACGCTCCCCCGGGCACTCCACCCGGGGGCCTGGTGGTTATGGGCGCTGGGTCTCGCAGTGGCCGCCAGCAGGACGCGCAACCCGGTACTGCTGATCCTGATCCTGGTGATAGCCGGCTTCGTGGTCGCCGCGCGCCGCAGTGACGCCCCCTGGGCCAACAGCTACGTCGCCTTCCTCAAGCTCGGCCTGGTCGTCATCGCGGTCCGGGTGGTCCTGCAGGCTCTCCTGTCGACCAGGTCGCAAGGCAACACGATCCTCTTCACCCTGCCGCTGATCCCGCTGCCCGCGTGGGCCACCGGAGTGAAGCTCGGCGGCGAGGTGACCGCCGAAGCCCTCCTGACTGCCCTGTACGACGGGCTCCAGCTCGCGGTGATGCTGTGCTGCATCGGCGCGGCCAATGCGCTGGCCAGCCCGCGGAGGTTGCTCAAGTCGTTGCCCGGGGCTCTCTACGAGATGGGGGTCGCGTGCGTGGTCGCGTTGACCTTCGCCCCGCAACTGGTCACCGATGCCCGGCGGATCCGTGGGGCCCGGCGGCTGCGCGGACGCACGCGCGGGTCGTTCCGCACGACCGCGATGCCCGTCCTCGAAGGTGCTCTCGACAGGTCCGTCGAGCTGGCCGCCGCGATGGACTCCAGAGGCTACGGCAGAACCGCCCAGGTGCCCCGCAGCCAGCGGCGGATCACCGGCGCCTCTGTGCTCCTGGGCCTGCTTGGCATTGCTCTTGGGGTGTACTCGCTGCTGACTGATGCCATGGCCTTCCCTGTCGCCGCAGGTGCCCTGGCGGTCGGTCTCTTGCTGGCGGTCGGCGCGATGGCTCTGGGACACCAGCGGGTCGCGCGGACGCAGTACCGGCCGGATCCGTGGGCTCTGCCCGAGTGGCTCGTCACCCTGTCGGGTGCCGTCGCCGCCGGGACAATGGTTCTCGCCGCCGCCCGTGGAGTGGAGGGCCTCGTGCTGGCCGGGCCTATGGTGGTTCCGCCGGTCCCGCTTGGGCCGGTGCTCGGTCTGCTGGTCGGGCTGGCCCCTGCCGTCGTCGCACCACCACTGACCCGACGACGTGAGCTGGTGCCCGCATGATCGAGTTCGACCGGGTGACAGTCACGTATGACGGTGCTTCCGAGCCCGCGCTGCGGGAAGTCAGCTTCACCGTTCCTGAGGGTGAGCTGGCGCTGGTGATCGGCCGGACCGGGTCCGGCAAGTCCACCCTGCTGCGATCCATCAACGGCCTCGTTCCGCACTTCACCGGTGGCACGCTGGCCGGCCGGGTGCTGGTGAACGGCCGCGATACCCGCGACTACCGTCCCCGCGACCTGGCGGACGTGGTCGGCATCGTCGGGCAGGACCCGATGGCCGGTTTCGTCACCGACACGGTCGAGGAGGAACTCGCCTACAGCATGGAGTCCCTCGGGATCGCACCGGACGTGATGCGCCGCCGGGTCGAGGAGACGCTCGACCTGCTCGGCCTGGCCGACGTACGGGATCGTGCTCTGACCTCCCTGTCGGGCGGCCAGCGGCAGCGGACCGCCATCGGTTCGGCGCTCACGTCGCACCCTGCAGTACTGGTCCTGGACGAGCCGACCTCGGCACTGGATCCCCAGGCTGCCGAAGAGGTCCTTGCTGCGCTCCAGCGGCTGGTGCACGATCTCGGCGTCACTGTGGTGATGGCCGAGCACCGGCTCGAGCGAGTCATCCAGTACGCCGACCGAGTGATCGAGGTACCCGGTGGCTCCGCGGCCGTCTCCACCGGGCTCCCGGTCGACCTGATGGTCACTGCGCCGGTAGCTCCTCCCGTGGTCGAGCTCGGGCGGCTTGCCGGGTGGTCACCGCTACCGCTGTCCGTCCGGGACGCCCGACGCGCCGCGGTCGCCCTGCGGAGCCGGCTGACCGACCATGCCCCGCGACGGCTGGTTGCCGTGGAAGGCCCCGAGCTGGCGCACTGCGAGGACCTAGTGGTTGCTTATGGCAACGTCCCGGCGCTGCGTGGTGTCTCGGTCAGCATCAGGGCCGGCGAGGTGGTCGCCCTGATGGGCCGGAACGGCGCAGGCAAGTCCACCTTGCTCAATGCGCTCGTCGGACTCGTCCAGCCGCGCTCTGGTCGTGCCACGGCCGCCGGCGCCGACCCCCGGCGTACCAAGCCGTCCCAGTTGGTCAAGGCCGTCGGACTGGTACCGCAGGAGCCTGCCGACCTGCTGTACGCCGCCACTGTGGCGGACGAGTGCGCCGGGGCCGACAGCGACTTCCGGGTGCCTGCAGGGAGCTGCCGAGCGCTGCTGGATCGGCTGGCGCCTGGCATCGACGTACAGATGCACCCACGCGACTTGTCCGAGGGACAGCGGCTCTGCCTGGCGCTGGCCGTCGTACTGTGCGGCGCACCTCCGCTGCTGCTGCTGGACGAGCCCACGCGTGGTCTGGACTACGGCGCGAAGCGTCGGCTGGTGGCGATCCTGCGAGAGTTGGCCGCGGCCGGGCATGCGGTCGTGCTGTCGACCCACGACGTGGAGATGGTCGCCGAGGTCGCCTCCCGGGTGTTGGTGCTGGCCGAGGGCGAGTTGGTGAGTGACGGCGAGACAGCGACCGTCATCGCGGGCTCCCCTGCCTTCGCGCCGCAGGTAGCCAAGATCCTCGCGCCGCTGCCCTTCCTGACCGTCGGGGAAGTCGCCAACGCCCTGGAGCAGGCCTCATGAGGCTCAAGCCGCGCAGCACTCCGCGGCTCGTTCAGCTGAGGCCGCGCAGTACTGCGACGTTGCTGCTGTCGTCTGTAGTCGGGCTGCTGGCCTTCGGCTGGCCCCTACTCTGGGCGACCTCGCAGGTGGGCGAATCGGCCATCGGGCACACCACCGACGCCCCCTGGCTGTTCGTTCTCCTCCTGCCGCTCCTGGTCGCCGTAGTACTGGCCGAGCTGGCCGAGTCCGGGATCGACGCCAAGGTGATCTCGCTGCTCGGCATGCTCGCCGCTGTCGGCGCCGCGCTGCGCGCACTTGGCCCTGGTACTGCGGGACTCGAGCCCGGGTTCTTCCTGCTGATCCTGGCGGGGCGCGCGTTCGGGGCCGGGTTCGGGTTCGTGCTGGGCGCGGTGTCGCTGCTGGCCGGTGCACTCGTCAGTGGCGGGGTCGGGCCGTGGATGCCGTTCCAGATGTTCGCGTGCGCCTGGGTGGGCTGCCTTGCCGGGCTACTGCCGCGCGTGGGCGGACGGCTGGAGATCCTGCTGCTTGCCGCCTACTCCCTCTTCGCCGGGGTGCTCTACGGGCTCGTGATGAACCTGTGGTTCTGGCCGTACGCGACCTTCGGCAGCAACTTCTCGTTCATCCCGGGCGACTCGCTGGCGGAGAACCTGCACCGGTACCTCCTGTTCGTGGCGGCCACGTCGCTCGGGTGGGACATCCCGCGCGGGATCCTGTGCGCAGTACTGGTGCTGGTGCTGGGACGGCCGATCCTGGTGGCGTTCCGGCGTACTGCGCGCAAGGCCGCATTCGACGTACCGGTGACCTTCGAGAGAGGTACCCATGGCTGAACTGGTGACCGGGCCCGACGGGGCTGTGGTGGACGGCGTACTGCGGCTCGGCGCTGACGGGATCACCGTCGCCGGCTACGAGGTCACGACCACGCGGACTGCGCGAGGGCTCCGGTACGACGTACTGACGCCAGACGGGGAGCAGCTGTCCTGGACGGCGCCCACCTCGTCACAGCGGACGCTGATCCTCGGCGGTGCCCGCTCCGGCAAGTCCACCGAGGCCGAACGCCTCCTCGCCGACAATGCGGACACCTTGTACGTCGCGACGGGCGGCGACGGGTCCGACGATCCGGAGTGGGCCTCGCGGATCGCGCTGCACCGCGCGCGTCGTCCCGCCGGCTGGGGTCTGGCGGAGACCATCGACCTCGTCCCCCTGCTTTCGTCTTCCGGACCGCCGCTGCTGATCGACTGCCTGACTCTCTGGCTCTCCCGCACGATGGACGCCTACGAGGTCTGGTCGGACCTCACCCGCGCGGCTGAAGTCGAGGCCCAGATCGCAGACCTCGCCGCAGCCTGGTCCTCGACGTCCCGCACCGTGGTTGCCGTAAGCAACGACATAGGCGCCGGCGTAGTCCCCGCAGACCCAGGCACCCGCCTCTTCCGCGACCTGATGGGCCGCCTCAACACCACCATCGCCCACCACTCCACCACCGTCCTCTGGACCCTCGCCGGCAGAACAATCCCGCTATGACCGGGACGCGCAGCCACACAACTCACCACCCAGCCACCGCAGTCACCACCGCAGTCACCACCGCCTCCGCCCCCGCAGTGAGCACCGCAGTCACCACTCGATCGACCTTCGCCGGCGCCCTCACCGGCAATACCGACAAGGTCCCCGCGACTGCCACCACCGCCTCCGTCGCCACGCCGCGACGCGGGCCGGGTAAGCATGAAGCCACCACCACCACCGCCTCCGTCGCCACGCCGGGACGCGGGCCGGGTAAGCGTGAAGCCACCTCCGTCGCCACGCCGGGACGCGGGCCGGGTAAGCGTGACGCCGTCACCGTCGCCCCCGCCACCGCAGTCATCGCGCGGCGCCACTCCGCGCCCCAGGCCCGGCCGCGCCCTCTGGTGAGTGGTGGCGGTCCGCTGGTCTTCGGCCGGATGAACCCTGCCGGCAACTGCTGCGGGGGTGTGCAGTGAGCGACGCGGTGAGGTTGGCCGTGGGGACCCTGTCGGTATTGCCGGTGAGGGCGCCTGGCAAGGTCGATCGAGTGGTTGCTGGACAGGCGATGGTGTTGGCGCCTGCGGTCGGAGTGCTGCTGGGCGGAATCGCAGGCGCGGTGGTCGCCGGGGTTGAGGCATTGCGCCCGGATGCGCCGCTGCTGGCAGCGGTGCTCGGCGTTGTGGTGCTGGTGGGTTTGTCAGGCGCGTTGCATCTGGACGGGTTGGCCGATACCGCGGACGGCCTCGGAAGCCGGCGGGATCGCGAGACGATGCTGCGGATCATGAAGCAGAGCGACATCGGCCCGTTCGGCGTCACCGCGATCGCCGCCGTACTGCTGATCGACATAGCCGCCCTCACCGCGTGCATCCAATCCGGCTACGGCTGGCAGTCCCTCCTCGTCGGAGCCGTCGCCAGCCGCCTCACCCTCCCCTGGTCCTGCCGAACCACCATCCCCTCAGCCCGCCCCGACGGCCTAGGCGCGATGGTCGCCTCCACCGTCCGCCCCACCACCGCCGCCCTCCTAACCCTCGCCGCCACCCTCCTAGCCCCCCTCCTCTTCTGGCTGACCGCCACCAGCAACCACCTCCCCGCAGTACCAGCCGCCGCCGCAGCCGTCCTACTAGCCACCGCGGTCGCCCTGGCCGCCACCCACAAATCCCAAAAAACCTTCGGCGGCATAACCGGCGACACCCTCGGCGCCACCATCGAACTAGCCCTCCCCACCACCCTCCTAACCCTCGCCCTAACCACCTGACAGCGGCTGCCCCAACGCCACTCACCCACCCCAACGGCCCAACGGCGTACCGACCGACAGGCAGTACTCCGGCCCCGCTACCGACCCGAGCGCGGCAACAACTCACAACCAGGCTGATCGCGGGGTACTACCTGTCACTCGGCACACCGCGACTCGTCGCCATCACGGGCGCCCCCCTCCGCCATCATCGAGGTCGCCCTCCACCACCTGCGACCGTGGTCGCGCGGGCTGCGCGCCGGTCTGGTGCAGTTGATGAGCGCCGGGACTGGTGGGTGCGAGGTAGGTGCCAGCGAGCGGGCCGGACTGGCCGGCTAGCTGGCTGGAGCAGGTGACAGCGGTGGAGTGCAGGGCTGGTGGGGCGGACGCAGATGCCGACCGTGGTCGCCGGGCTTGGGGTGGTGGACCTGCAACAACCAGGCCAGCGGGTTACCTGCAGCGGCTGGCGGCCGACCTTGCTCAACCACCCGGCGGCCAGACGGCGTACCGACCGACAGGCAGTACTCCCCACACGCGACCGAGCCGAGCGCGGCATCAGCTCACAGCCAGCCCGATCCCGGGGTACTACCCGTCACTCGGCACACCGCGACTCGTCGCCACCACCGGCGACCCCCTCGGCGCCACCATCGACTAACAGCGAGTCCCGGTCGCACGCGGCCACGAATACTCCTCCCCACCACCCTGCTACCTCTCGCCCTAGCCCCCTGACTCCCGACCCCCGGCAGCCCGCCCGCCGGCGTACCAACCGGCGGGACGCCAAGAGACTGAGCCGCCACTCAGTCGTGGATCCGGGTTCTCGGCAACCGCTATCCTGCCCCGGAATCCACGACTCGGCGAACGAAGCGCGCGGGGATTCCGCGCGCAGCCGGGTCGCCCTGCACGGGCGGGATGACTGGTCGCGCCGGCGGGTGGGCGCCGCGGTCGAGTCGTGGATCCGGGTTCTCGGCAACCGCTATCCTGCCCCGGAATCCACGACTCGGCGAACGAAGCGCGCGGGGATTCCGCGCGCAGCCGGGTCGCCCTGCACGGGGGGGACGACTGGTCGCGCCGGCGGGTGGGCGCCGCGGCCGAGTCGTGGATCCGGGATCTCGGCAACCGCCTTCCCGCCCCGAAATCCACGACTCGGGCGAACGAAGCGGGGGTATTGCACGCGCAGCCGGGTCGTCCGGCACGGGCGGGCCGCTGGTCGCGCCGGCGGGTGGGCGCCGCGGTCGAGTCGTGGATCCGGGTTCTCGGCAACCGCTATCCTGCGCCGAAATCCACGACTCGGCGAACGAAGCGCGCGGGGATTCCGCGCGCAGCCGGTCCCCCGGCACGGGCGGGCCGGCTGGTCGCATCGGAGGTGGGCGCCGCTGCCGAGCGGCGGATTCGGGTTCTCCGTGGTCGCTTTCCCGACGTGAGATCCACGACTCGGCGAATGGAGCGGCGTGCTCCGCGCGAGGAGTACACGGGGTGCACGGAGTAGACGGAGTACAAGGGCCGGGCGGCGCGGGGCCCGGGGCGGGAGTGGGCGAGGGTGCTCGGAGTGGGCGGGCGGGGTGCTGGGCCGGGGCGGGAGTGGGCGAGAGCGCGGGAGGCGGGAGTGGGCGAGAGCGCGGGAGGCGGGATGGGCGGGGTGCCCGAGGCGGGGTGCTGGGAGTGGGCCGGGCTGGGGCGGGGCGGGAGTGG
>NZ_JBHSKE010000019.1:0-195289 GCF_042657745.1 Kribbella qitaiheensis
GCTCACTTACCAGCGGCTACAGGCACCGAGTCTGCCAGCGACCGACCCGATAACACCCATTAGGAAGTCCTGCGTTGTCCGTGCGCCTGAACACCCTCGTTGCGCGTGGGGGTTGCCCCGCGAGCGAGGTCTTCCTGTCGCTCGGTACAGGCGCACCCGTGCGGCGGCTCGATGGGGACTTCTTCTGAGGCGACCCGGTTAGCCTGATCAGCTGACTGCGGCCTGGCAATTGCCCGGGCCCGGCTGGTGATAACTCGCCCCACTGCGATCACCCGGCATTCGCTGAGCGGCGACGGAGGAGCGCGTGAGGGTCGCAGTACTCAGAAAACAAGCAGCCGGTGTGGACCATGGGGTCCGCCACCGGCTGTTGTTGGGTGTGGGTTAGAAGTCGCCGCCGAAGTCGCCGCCGCCGAAGTCCCAGCCGCCGGAGTCGCCGCCGCCGCTGTCGCCCATGTCGAAGCCGCCGCCGTCGCCACCGTCGCCGCCGCCGTCACCTCCACCATCGCCGCCGCCGTCACCACCGCCGTCGTAGCCGGCCGCGTAGTCGCCGTAGCCGCCGCCCGCGAACATGCCACCGAGCATGGTGCCCAGGAACATGCCGGTCATCACGCCACCGAGGGCGCCGAACATGCCTTGTGCGTAAGGGGAGTAGGCCGGGCCGGCCTCCCAGTACGGGACGCGCTGCGGGCCGACCATGACCTTGCGGACGTCCGGCTCGGCGCCGGCGCGGATGCGCTCGGCGTCAGCGGCACAGGCCGGTACTTCGCGGGGCGCGCCGCCCGGGGGAGACCACATCACGTCCACCACGGACGGGCCGTGCTGCGGGTTGAAGAAGCAGGACGGGCGCCGCTGCGGCAGGGGCTCGTCGTTGACCCGGGCGCGGACGCACGCCATCGCGTAGCGGCCGTCCTCCAGGATCTCGATCACGTGCTTGATCTGCTCGGCCTCGGTGACCTTGCCGACCGCTTCCTTGGCCGCCTCGTAGGAGTCGAGGGCGCGCTGGTAGTCCTGCCGGGCGCCGTCGCCGAGGTCCTTGCCGACCATGTCCAGGTCGAGGTCCTGCAACTCCTCGCCGAACTTGGTGATGTCCTCGTCCGCGGTGCGCTTGACCGATTCGAGCTCGGCCGAGCTGATCTCGTCCCTCTTCTTGGTCTGCAGCTGCGTGCGCCGGTACGAGCGGTAAGCCAGTACGGCGATCACGACAACCGCGATCAACAGGATGATTTCCATGACGCGCCTTCCTCGACGAGTGTTGCGTCGAGCGTACCGGGATCCGGAAACCGACCGAAATCTCCTGAGAATCTCCTGAAAATCAGCGCGATCGCAGCCTCGAGCGCAGGAAGAACCCTCGGCGACCCCGCGACGCGATCACGCGGTTCGCCGTACGCCCGCGTACCGTTTCCGCATCGCCGGGCTCGCCGCGGGTCCGGAGGTGAAGACGAAGTCCGGTCCGTCGATTCGTCGGCCGGTCGCCTGGTCGACGACGACCGGCTCGACCTCCTTGCCGGTCTCGCTGTCGACGAGGATCATCGTCCGGTCCTCGGGGGCGAGCCGCTCGTTGCCCCACGCGGCCAGGGTGATGATCACCGGCCGCAGCGACCGCCCGAGCTCGGTCAGCACGTATTCGTACCGCGGCGGCTTGTCCTGGTACTGCCGGCGCTCCAGCAATCCGTCGTCCACCAGGGTTCTGAGCCGCGTCGTCAGCATGCTCGACGAGATCTTCAGGTTGCGCTGGAACTCGTCGAAGCGGGTGAATCCGTCGAAGGCATCGTGCAGGATGAGCAGCGTCCACCACTCTCCGACGTGCTGCACGGTCGTGGACAGCGGGCAGGACAGGTCCTCCAGCCGGAACCGGTTGGTCATCCCGCCTCACCCCACTCGGTACTGCGCTTCGGGTCCCTGCATTCGAGTCACTGCGATTTCAGCAGTAATTCTAGCCGCCGGGTCGCACGCCACGCAGGGTGACGACAATGCCCGGGTTTCGAGTCACGCCGTGCACATAATCGATTACTGCTGTCCCCGCAAGGTCTGGGACCACATCAGTGATGCCCTGGCCGGAAGGCTGACCCATGAGCCATCTTCCCCGACTGGCACCGTTCCTTCACCGGCTGGCCCTTCCGCGACTGGCCCTGCCCCGACTGGCCCTGACCGGGGTGACGGGCCTCGCCCTGCTCGCGCCCGCGCCGGCCCTCCAGCCGGGCTCAGCGCAACCAGTCGCGACGCAGAGTGCACAACTCGGGCCGAGCTACGAAGAATTCCCGCTGCGACCGAGCTCCGGAGTGCTGCGACAGAGCCCCGGTGCGCTGCGGCAGGGCCCCGGTACGGCGTACGCGAGCGCGGCGGTTTCGCGGACGAAGCCGTTCAGCCTTGTCGGCGTGACTTGGCCGAGCCGGGCGGACTCCCAGCACGTCGAGGTGAAAGTCCGTGTCCAGCGCAACGGCCGATGGTCCGCCTGGGAACGCCTCCCGGTGGAAGACGACCACGCGCCCGACCCGTCCGCCCCGGAAGGTGTCGAGCGATCGGGCACCGAGCCGTACTGGGTCGGCGACGCGAACGGCGTACAGGTCAGCCTGACAACGACAGACGGTAGGACGATCCGCGACGCCAAGGTCGCCCTGATCCAGCCGGGCACTCTCGCCACCGACGCGGAGCCGCCGGCCACCGCGCAGGCAGTTCCCCTGGCGGTCAGTGCCGCGCCGTACGCGATGCCGCCTATCGTCACCCGCCGCGGCTGGGGTGCCGACGAGCGGTTGCGCGCTTACAACGGCGCGGCCTGTGCGAAGCCGAAGTACACCAGTACCGTGCAGGCGGCCTTCGTGCACCACACGGTCGACCGGAACGACTACACCCGCACCCAGGTCCCGGCGATGGTCCGCGGCATGTACGCGTACCACGTGAAGAGCCGCGGCTGGTGCGACCTCGGCTACAACTTCCTGGTCGACCGGTTCGGCCGCGCCTTCGAGGGCCGGTACGGCGGGATGCACCTGCCGGTGCTCGGCGCGCACACCGGGGGGTACAACGCGAACTCGTTCGGCGTCTCCATGATCGGCAACTACGAGACGGCCGTGCCGTCGACCGCGGCGCTGGAGATGACGGCGAGGATCATCGCCTGGAAGATGGACGCCAACTATCGCTCGCCGCGCACCACCCTCGTCCTGGCCGGCACCAAGTTGCTCAGCATCTCGGGCCATCGCGACACCACGGCGACCGCCTGCCCGGGCAAGAACCTGTACGCCGCGCTGCCCTGGCTGCGGCAGCGGACACATATCCTGATGGGCAAGAGCGTCGCCACCGAGATCTACCGCTTCGCCCTCCGGCTCGGCGGGTTCCCGGTGGTCGGTCAGCCGGTCTGGGGCGAGCATGCGACCAGGACCGGACGGGCGACCTACTTCGGCGTCCGGGACATCCATTGGTCCGTTGCCACCGGCCCCCATTCGGTGATGGGATCGTTCCGGACCCTCTTCCGGAAGCTGGGGGACAGCCGGCTTGGGCTGCCGACCACCGAGATGTACAGCGTCCAGGGCGGCAAGCGGCAGGATTTCCAGGGCGGGTCGATGGTCTGGCACACCGCCGACCGCAAGGTTTACGTCCAGTACAAGGCGCTCTCGTGAAGCGCGCGATGGTCGCCGTGGTCCTGGCCTCGACGTTGCTCAGCGCAACGGCCGAGGCACGCGAGGTGCTGCTGCCCGTTGACCAGCAGGCGAACACCACCATCACCGGACGCGGCTACGGTCACGGACGCGGCATGTCGCAGTACGGCGCTCAGGGCGCGGCGATCGCCGGACGCTCGGCCAAAACGATCCTCGACTTCTACTACCCCGGTACGACGGTGGGGAAGGCGACGGGTGGTATCCGGATTCGGATCACCGCGGACACCACTGACGGGGTCCGGGTCGCCGCGGCGAACCAGCTGCGGATCCGTGACCTCAAGGCGGGCCAGGTCACCACGTTGCCCACGGCATCCACCCGGAACCAGTGGTCGATCGACCCGTACGGCGAGCACGGGTCCCGGGTGCGGTCGTACAACGCCGGAACGAAGGCATGGACCCTCTGGAAGACCCTCGCGGGGATGGCGCAGTTCGAAGGACCGACGACGATCTCGCTGATCCTGCCGAGCGGGTCTGTCGTCAGGTACCGCGGCGCCCTCCGGTCCGGGGATGTCGCCGGTGCGCACCTGGACACGATCAACGTGCTGCCGCTGGAGAGCTACTTGCGCGGCGTGGTTCCACGGGAAGCCCTGGTGAGCTGGAAACCTGCGGCGCTGCAGGCGCAGTCGGTTGCCGCGCGCACCTATTCGGTGTACTACCGCAAACGCAGCACGGCGCGGATCTACGACCTGTGTGACACCACCTCGTGCCAGGTCTACGGCGGCTCCAACTCGGAGCAGACCGCAACCAACACGGCGATCGCCGCCACGGCCGGCCAGATCCGCCTCTACAAGGGAAACCCGATCATCGCGGAGTTCTCCTCGTCGAACGGCGGAGCCACCGCGGCGGGGACGCCGGCGTACCAGGTGATGAAGGTGGACGGCTGGGACGCCTACCCGGGCAACAGGAATCCGTACGCCAGTTGGTCGGTGAGCAGGACCAGTGCGCAGTTGCAGGCGGCCTTCGGGGTCGGGACCCTGCGCAGTTTGCGAGTGACGAAGCGGACCGGTGTCGGTCCCACGGGAGGTCGCGTGGTGTCGGTCGAAGCGGTCGGCTCGAGCGGCAAGCGGGTGTTCACGGGCGACCAGGTCCGGTCGAAACTCGGGCTCCGCTCGGCCTGGTTCACCTTCGTCCCACCGCAGCCGGCGACAGTTGATATATCAAGACAACCGGAAATCGGCTGACCGCGAGCCATTGACGCGGAATCCCTGCGACGGTTAGAAACTGACATCGATGTCAACCGCTGCCGCCCCAGGAGGAGCAGGTCGATGGCCAGAAAATTTGGTATATCAACTCGGAAAATCACCGGCGGATTGCTCGCCGCCGGGATGCTCGCCGCACTGCACGTCCCGGCCGCCGAGGCCGCAGAGTCAGCCCCGACCGTGAACCCGGCCGCACGGGCCGTCGCGTCGTACCAGGCGCTGGACACGTACTTCGCCACCAGCCAGGGCCTGCTGCTGGAGGAGTACCCGAACACCCAGCAGAACCCGTACTCCTACGTCTGGCCGTACTCGCAGGCCGTGGTGGCCGCCGAGAACCTGGCGGGGATCCCGGGCATTGGGAGCAAGTGGTCCGCCGAGGCCGAGCACCGGCTCAACGGCTACGAGCCCTACTGGAACGCGACGACCACGCCCAAGGGCTACGACTCGTACGTGCGGCCGCCGCTCGGCCAAGGTGGCGACAAGTTCTACGACGACAACGAGTGGATCGGCCTGAACCTGATCCAGCACTACCAGCGGACTGGTGACCGCTCGTCGCTGGCCCGGGCGAAGGAGATCTTCGCGCTCGTCGTGCACGGCTGGGACACCGACCCGGCCCACCCGTGCGCAGGTGGCGTCTACTGGACCCAGGCGCCGTGGAGCCAGGACCGCAACACGGTGTCGAACGGGCCTGGCGCAGAACTCGGCGCGCACCTGTACCTGCTGACGAAGGACCAGTCGTACCTGACCTGGGCGAAGCGGATGTACGCCTGGGCGCAGCAGTGCATGCTCGCCCCGAACGGCCTGTACTGGGACCACATCGACCTGGCCGGGACGGTCGAGAAGACGCAGTGGAGCTACAACCAGGGCGTCATGCTCGGCGCCGGCACCTTGTTGTACAAGGCAACCCACGACAAGAAGTACCTCAACGACGCCAAGGCACTCGCGACGGCGTCGCTGGCCTTCTACAACACCGACGACCGGCTCTGGAAGCAGCCGACCCGGTTCAACTCGATCTACTTCAAGAACCTGCTGATCCTCGACTCGGTCTCGCACGACCGCAGCTACAAGGCGACCATGCAGGCGTACTCCGACCGCGCCTGGCGCGAGGTCCGCGATCCGGCCACCGGCCTGTTCCACTTCGCCGAAGGCCCGGTCACGCTGCTCGAGCAGTCCGGCATGATCCAGATCGACGCGTTGCTCGCCTGGCCGCGCAGCCGCTACGACGAACTCGCCTGATCTGTCTGGCCGGCCGGTCCGGATGCCCGGCCGGCCAGACCTTGCCAAACCGAACGCCCCGCCTGCCAGTACCGGCAGGCGGGGCGTTGGTCTGCTTGCTAGCTGGCCGCGGTGGCGGACTTGATCTTGACCTCGAGGAAGGGCTTGCCGTCGGTCGGGGTTCCGCCCGGCTCCGGGACGACGCCCGCGTTGGCCACCTTGTCGATCACCTTCAGGCTGGTCGCGTCGACCGTCCCGAAGACCGTGTACGCCGGGCTCAGGCCGGCCGCGTCGCCGTACACGATGAAGAACTGGGAGCCGTTCGTGTTGGGGCCGGAGTTCGCCATCGCCAGCACGCCGCGGCCGTACTTCAGCTCGGGGAAGACCTCATCCTTGAAGCTGTAGCCGGGGCCGCCGCTGCCGGTGCCGGACGGGTCGCCGCACTGCAGCACCTGGAGGCCTTCGACGGTGAGCCGGTGGCAGGTGGTGTTGTCGAAGTACTTCTGCCCGACGAGGCTGAGGAAGCTCTTCACCGCGCACGGCGCCAGACTGCTGTCCAGGGTGAGGCGCACGTCCCCGACCGAGGTGTTCAGCGCGACCGGCGACGTGCCGCTGGTCTTGGTCTTACCGTTCGGCGGCGGGTTGACCTGCTTGCTGGCGGGTTCCGCGGACTTCGTGAAGGTGCAGTCGACCTCGGCCGCCAGCGGGGTCGGGCGCTTGTTCGGCGCCGCGAGCGCGGTCGGGATCGACTTCGGCTTGTTCTCCGGACCGGGCGAGGCCGCGCTCGGGCTGCTGCTCGGAGTGTCACCGGCGGCCGGCGTGTCGTCCCCTGTGTTGGCGGCGATCACGAAGACACCGGCGATCACCACGACCACCGCCACGATCGCCGTGATGGTGATCGTCAGCATCTTCCGCTGGCGGGCGCGCTCGGCCTCCCGCTCGGCCATCCGTTGGGCCTTCCGCTGGGCCAACTGATGCTGATGGGTCTTCTTGGACATCCGGAGTTCTCCTCACCGCGGGGCGATCCTCGGGGAAAGCTACAACCAAACCCTGAGAAACCCCTGTAAATCAGTCCTTGATCTCGCAGATGGCCGCGCCGGCGGCGACCGTCGCGCCGACCTCTGCGGACAGGCCCGTGATGGTGCCGGCCTTGTGGGCGTTCAGCGGCTGTTCCATCTTCATCGCCTCGAGGACGACGATGAGGTCGCCCTCGGCAACGGTCGCGCCCTCCTCGACGGCGATCTTGACGATGGTGCCCTGCATCGGCGAGGTCAGCGAGTCGCCCGAGGCGGCCGCGCCCTTGCCGCCGCCGCTCGCCCGCCGGCCCGGCTTCTTCTTCGCGCCGTTGCCGGTGGCGACCGCGGACGCGCCGAGTCCGGCCGGCAGGACGACCTCGAGTCGCTTGCCGCCGACCTCGACGGTGACCTTCTCGCGCTCGCCGGGCTCCTCGCCGGGCTCGGGCACGCCGTCGTACGGCGGGATCTGGTTGTCGAACTCGGTCTCGATCCAGCGGGTGTGCACCTTGAAACCGTCCTCGCCGACGAAGGCGGGGTCGGATACCACGGCAGCGTGGAACGGTATGGCGCTGGGCATACCCTCGACGACGAACTCCTTCAGCGCGCGGCGGGACCGCTCGAGTGCCTGGGTGCGGTCGCGGCCGGACACGATCAGCTTGGCCACCAGCGAGTCGAAGGAACCCGGCACGGTCTCGCCCTGGTCGTAGCCGCCGTCGAGCCGGATGCCCGGCCCGGACGGCGCGTGCCACTTGGTCAACGTGCCAGGTGCGGGCAGGAAGCCGCGGCCCGGGTCCTCCGCGTTGATCCGGAACTCGATCGAGTGTCCGGAGATCTCCGGGTCGTCGTAGCCGAGCTCCTCGCCGTCGGCGATCCGGAACATCTCCCGGACCAGGTCGATGCCGGTGACCTCTTCGCTGACCGGGTGCTCGACCTGCAGTCGCGTGTTCACCTCGAGGAAGGAGATCAGGCCGTCCTGGCCGATCAGGAACTCACACGTCCCGGCGCCGACGTACCCGGCCTCGCGCAGGATCGCCTTGGACGAGGTGTAGAGCGTCTCGAGCTGCTCGGGCGAGATGAACGGCGCGGGCGCCTCCTCGACCAGCTTCTGGTAGCGGCGCTGCAGCGAGCAGTCCCGGGTGGAGATCACCACGACGTTGCCGTGGGCATCGGCCAGGCACTGCGTCTCGACGTGCCGCGGCTTGTCCAGGTAGCGCTCGACGAAGCACTCGCCGCGGCCGAAGGCGCTGATCGCCTCGCGGGTCGCGGACTCGAACAGCTCCGGCACCTCTTCCATCGTGCGCGCGACCTTCATGCCGCGACCGCCGCCGCCGTACGCCGCCTTGATCGCGATCGGCAGCCCGTACTCGGTGGCGAAGGCGACCACCTCGGCGGCGTCGGCCACCGGGTTCGGCGTACCGGGGACCTGCGGGGCGCCGACCTTCTCGGCGATGTGGCGCGCCTTCACCTTGTCGCCAAGGGAGTCGATGGCGCTCGGCGGCGGGCCGATCCAGATCAGGCCGGCGTCGATCACGGCCTGGGCGAACTGGGCGTTCTCGGCCAGGAAGCCGTAGCCCGGGTGGACCGCGTCCGCGCCGGAGCGGGCCGCGACGTCCAGGATCTTGGCGATGTTCAGGTAGGAGTCCGCCGGGGTCGCGCCGTCCAGCGAGTACGCCTCGTCGGCCAGCCGGACGAACAGAGCGTCGCGATCAGGCTCCGCGTACACCGCGACACTGCCCAGACCCGCGTCGGCGGCGGCGCGGACCACCCGGACGGCGATCTCGCCCCGGTTCGCGACCAGGACCTTGCTGATGCGCTTGCTGTCAGACACAGCTGAACTCCCTTCGGCAACGCCTGAGTCTAGGGTCAAGCGGGCTTCAGGAGTGACAGGGTGTTGATCACATCACCGCGGGTGGCCGTTCGAAGAAGGACTCCAGCACGACGACTGTCTGAGTACTGGTCACCCCGTCCACCTGGTGGAGAGCGCGCAGAGTCGCCTGGAGTTGTTCCGTGCTGATGGTGCGGACCTTGACCAGGATCGACGCCGGGCCGGCGATGACGTGAGCCTCCTCGACGGCCGGGATCGCCCGCAGCGCGTCGGCGGTCGGCTCGTCGCCCATCCAGCTCTCCGCGTCGAGCAGGACATAGGCCAGTACTCCGGCGCCGAGTGCGGCCGGATCTACCTCAGCTGTGGTTCGGCGGATCACCCCGGCCGCCTTGAGCTTGCGGACCCGCTCGTGGGCCGCCCCGGCGGACAACCCGACGGCCTCGCCGAGCGCGGCGTACGACTGGGTCGCGTCCTCTTGCAAACGCGCGAGCAGCTCGCGGTCTATCTGATCTACAGTCATCTATGCCTCTTGCTGAATCTGATCCTGTGTCGTAGAACAATAGCAGGATCAGATTCGGATAAGTGAGGAAATCATGACTATCACTGTGGCTGAACCACCCACCCGGCTCCGCGCCGACCTGGTCACCCTGGACGAGCGGTTCGGCGCCGTCGCCCGCGGCGACGAGTACGTGGAGCGCCTGTACGACGGCGGCCGCTGGCTTGAGGGGCCCGTCTACTCGCCGGCCTGGCGGTGCCTCCTCTTCAGCGACATCCCGAACGACCGGATGCTCCGCTGGGACGAGGTGTCGGGCGCGGTCTCGATGTTCCGCCAGCCCGCCGGGTACACGAACGGGAACACCCTCGACGCGTCCGGCCGGCTGGTCAGTTGCGAGCAGGGCAACCGCCGGGTCACTCGGACCGAGGTGGACGGGTCGATCACCGTGCTGGCCTCACACCTCGACGGGAAGCGGTTGAACAGCCCGAACGACGTCATGGTCCGGCGGGACGGCTCGGTCTGGTTCACCGACCCGCCGTACGGCATCACCTCGAACTACGAGGGCCACGCGGCCGAGCAGGAGATCGCGGGCTGCCACGTCTACCGGCTCTCCCCGGACGGCGAACTGACCGTCGTGGCCGACGACTTCATCCGCCCTAACGGCCTCGCCTTCTCCCTCGACGAGACGCGGTTGTACGTCGTCGACACCCCGGCGCGGCACATCCGCCGGTTCGACGTGAAGGACGACGGGCGCCTCGCCGGAGGTGAGGTGTTCGCGCTCTGCGAGGCGGGGATGTTCGACGGGATCCGGCTGGACGCTGTCGGGCGGGTCTGGGCGGCGACCCACGAGGGCGTGCACTGCTTCGATCCTGACGGCACCTTGATCGGCAAGCTGCTCTTCCCGGATGTGGTGTCGAACTTGTGCTTCGGCGGCCCCAAGCGGAATCGCCTGTTCGTCACCGCGACGACGTCGGTCTACTCCTGGCTGCTCACGACGGATGGGGCTCCGCAGCCGTACGATCACGGGTGACAACGCAGTCACCCGTGCGCGATCGATCGTGAGGAGCCCGCATGACCCTGCTCGAGCCGTTGGCCGGAACCGTGCCCGCCGAGTTCCAGAAGCTGGACGATCGGTTCAGCGGGATCCGTGGGGACGCACAGTTCGAGCGGTTGTGGACGGGGGGCCGCTGGCTCGAGGGTCCGGTGTACTCCCCGGCCGGGCGGTACCTGCTTTGGAGCGACATCCCGAACGACCGGATCCTGCGCTGGGACGAGACGTCGTACCAGGTCTCGGCCTACCGGGAGCCGGCCGGCAACACGAACGGGCACACGCTGGACCAGCAGGGCCGCCTGGTCAGCTGCGAGCACGGCAACCGGAGGGTCACCCGGACCGAGCACAACGGCCGGGTCAGCGTGCTCGCGGACAACTTCGAGGGCCACCGGCTGAACAGCCCGAACGACGTCGTCGTCCAGGCCGACGGGACGGTGTGGTTCACGGACCCGGCGTACGGGATCGACAGCGACTACGAGGGTCACAAGGGCGAGATCGAGACGCAGGGGTGCCACGTCTACCGGATCACCCCGGACGGTGTGCTCAGCAAGGTGGCGGACGACTTCAACCGGCCGAACGGGCTCGCGTTCTCCAACGACGGCAGCCTGCTCTACATCACCGACACCGAGGAGGCGACCATCCGCGTCTTCACCGTGACGGAGTCAGGGCTCAGAGGCGGCAAGTTGTTCGCTGAGTGCGGTAACGGCGTCTTCGACGGGATCCGGCTGGACTCCGAGGGCCGGATCTGGGGTGCGGCCGGCGACGGCGTGCACATCTACCACCCGGACGGCGGCCTACTCGGCAAGCTGCTAGTCCCCGAGACCGTCTCCAACCTCTGCTTCGGCGGCGCCAAGCGCAACCGCCTCTTCCTCACTGCGACGACCTCCCTCTACTCCCTCTTCACCACCGTCAACGGCGCCCCCCAGCCCTACGACCACGAGTAGGCGACCCACTGGGGAACGGGTCCGCCGAGCACACGACGACGCTGTGCTCGGCGGACTCGTCTCAAGGCTTCTCAGTCTCAGAGCCTCTCGGTGTCAGAGCTTCTTGACCTGGTCGATGATGGTGAAGACGGCCAGGAAGCCGAAGGCCAGGAACGAGAACAGCATGACCGCCGCGCGGACCCGGGTGATCCGGATCGCCCGCGGCAGCGCGCGGGAGTTCATCCACCAGAGCAGGCCCGAGTAGACGAACATCATGGTGCCCGCGGTGCACGCCGAGATGACCAGCAGGACGAGCGGCTGGTCCAGTCCGGCCAGCAGCACGATGATGCCGAAGGCAACGAGTCCCCAGACCAGGCCGAAGTACAGCTTGGACTCGCTGATCGTGGACGTGCGCAGGTAGCGGGACTTGATCATGTCCGAGGCCAGCCGGGACGTGTAGTCGACGATGCCGGCTGCCGCCGCGAACAGGGCGAACGCGCCGATGGCCCAGAACAGGTAGCCGAACCAGTCGCCCACCAGGGTCTGCAGCGTGGTGCCCTCGATCTTCAGGAAGCTGATCTTGTTCTCCACCGCGGGATTCCCGAACAAGGTGGCGTGCGCCAGCATCGAGGTGAACACGATCGTCACCACGGTGATCAGCACGAACGTCATCAACTGCTCGACGTTGGCGAACTTCCACCAGCGCCGCCAGCGGGCCAGGTTCTGCTCGTCGGGCGGGAAGGTGTAGCCGTTCGCGGTCGGGTCCGCCTCCGGCTCACCGGTGACCGGGGAGGTCAGCCGGGGCACGTGCGCGCCCATGCCGAACCCCTTGTCGCGGATCCAGTTGCTCTGGCAGAGGTTCTGCCCGCCGCCGGCCCCGGCGTACGCGATCGCGCCCATCATCAGCGCGAAGCCCAGCGTCTCGACCGGGAACTCCGGGTGGGTGACGGCGTCGCCGAGCGCGCCGTAGGTCTTGCCGCGGATCGCGAAGATCAGCGCCAGGATCACCAGCAGCGCGACGGCCAGGATCTTGACGAAGATCAGCCGCTCGAGCATCACGTAGACGACCGGTGCCAGGGTCAGGATCAACCCGATCACGACCAGGATGCCGATCGCGATCCAGCGCGGATCACCCGCGCCGAACAGGTAGGTCAGCATCGCCGCGGACGAGGTCGCCCAGCCGGGCCAGAGGTTTGCGAAGTACGTCATGATCGCGAAGAACAGGCCCCAGTGCTTCCCGAACCGGTTGAAGCCGGTCAACGCTGTCTCACCAGTTGCCAGCGTGTACCGCTCGATCTCCATGTTCAGGAACCACTGGACGAACACCCCGACGACGGCGCCCCAGAGGAACACGAGTCCCACCTGGGACGAGATGTACGGCCAGAGGATGAACTCGCCCGACGCCAGCCCGACGCCGGCGCCGACCATGCCGGGTCCGACGATCTTCCAGGTCTGGGTCGGTGGTTCGGGTAGATCCCTCACCTGGGGCGCGGGCAGGTTCTTGGTCGGCAGGTTGAACCGATCGGCTTGGTCTGTGGATGTGGTTTGTGCCATTGGCTCCTCACTTCCTCGACCCCCGCTTTCGGACCCTAGCCAACTCCCATGGCACAGGCGAGTCGACACAAGTCGCGCGCGGACAACACTTGTGCGGGTGCGCTTCCCGGGCGCGGGTAGGAGTGCAGTGGCCGGGCGGGCTGGCAGACTCGGTCCATGGGTGGGGCGACTGTGACTGCTGTGGTGGTGTCGTACGCGCCGGACAGCGGCCCGCCGATCGCTCCGGCGTTGGAACGGCTGGAGCAACTGGTCGCAGAGTCACTCGCGGTCGCCGGCGGCCGGTCCGTCCTGCGGGACGCGGCGCGGCCGATGGTTGTGTTCGAGGATCCGGCCGAAGCCGTTGCCGCAGCGCGGCATTTCCGTGCAGCCGCCGTGGATCTGCCAGCCGGGCAATTGGTCCGGATCGCCGTTTCCACAGGGATCACTGAGCGCCACGTCGTCCGCCACGCCCAACGCCTGAACGAGATCGCCAACCCGGGACAGCTCCTCCTCTCCGCCCTCACCGCCGAAATCGCTTCAGCTACTACCGGTACGGTGGACCCGGATTCCGTGGGCGCGTTGTTCGTGGATCTGGGGCTTCATCGGTTGAGGGACCTGGGCCCTGCGGAGCGGGTGTTCGCCGTACAGGGACCGGCGGGTGAGGCGTTGCGTTCGCTGGACGGCGTGCCGAACAACCTGCCGGTGATGTTCACGAGTTTTGTCGGGCGACAGGCGGAGCTCGGGGCACTGCGGGCGCAGGTGATGGGGCACCGCCTGGTGACGCTGACCGGTGCTGGAGGCAGCGGGAAGACTCGGTTGGCGGCGCAAATTGCCGCTGAGCTGGCGGATCGGTGGCCGGACGGAGTCTGGTGGATCGACCTCGCGCCGGTCACTGACGGTGGGCAGGTACCTGAGCTGGTGGCTTCGGCTATCGGGGTGCTGGCCGAATCGTCCGCGCGCAGCGGGCCGTTGATCGCGAGTCAGCTGAGCAACCGGAAAGCCCTGCTCTGCTTCGACAACTGCGAACACCTGCTCGACGGCGTGGCCGAGTTCGTGGTCACCGTGCAGGTCGCCTGCCCGGAGATCACCGTGCTGACCACGAGCCGGGAGCCGCTGGACGTTGCCGGTGAGGTGGTCTGGCGAGTTCCCTCGCTGACTGCGAGCGAGGCTGTCTCCCTGTTCGTCGAGCGAGCCGGGCCGGGCTTCACCACTGACGAGCAAGCCGAGCAGGCGATCAGGACGATCTGCGCGCGGCTGGACGGGATCCCGCTGGCGCTGGAACTGGCAACCGCCTGGCTCCGGACGCTCACCCCGCAGCAGATCGAGGCCGGCCTGGACGACCGCTTCGGCCTGCTGGTTCGCAGTACGCGGGGTGTGGCCGCACGGCAACAGACGCTGGCATCGTCGATCGACTGGAGCTACGACCTCCTCGATATCGAAGAGCGTGAGGTGTTCCGCAGTCTGGCCGTGTTCGTCGGCGGGTTCACCCTCGAGGCCGCCTCCGCTGTCTACGGACCCACCGAACTGCGGGAAGTGATCGGGCGGCTGGTGGACAAGTCGCTCGTGGTGGCGGCGGACGCGCGGTACCGGTTGGTCGAAACGATCCGCGAGTACGCCGCAATGCGGCTGGCGGGTGAACTCGATGGTCTCCGCGATCGGCACCTCGACTACTTCCTGCGCGTGGCCGAGGAGGCCGCGCCGGAGCTGGACAAGAACCGCGACGCCTGGCGGGCGGTGATCGAGCCGGAGCGCGAGAACTTCCGCGCGGCCCTCGACCACGGGCTGTCCGGTGCGGAAACGGCCAAGGGCCGTCGGCTGGCGGCAGCCCTTCCGTGGTTGTGGAATCTGCAGGGGACCGGACAGGAGGGCATCGCGTGTCTGCGTCGGGCGATCGAGAGCAGTCCCGACGACAGGTCGTTGCTCCAGGCCCGCTTGCTCTACGGCTACGCGACGGTCGCGGACACGGCCGCGCCCTTCGGGTGTGACGCTGCCGAGCGGGGTCTGGAGCTCGCGACCGAGCTGGGTGATGACAGGCTGCGCGCTCGGTGTCTCGCGATGGTTGCGGTGCGCAATTACTACCTCGACTTCCAGGCCGCCTGGGATCGCTGCGAGGAAGGCCGGTCGCTGGCGGAGTCGATCGGCGACGAGGTGGCCAGGGACGCCAACCTCGGCGTGGAATGTCTGCTGCTCGTGCTTTGGGATCGGCACGACGAGGCTCGTCCGTTGCTGGAGACCGTGTCGGACGGCCTGATCGCGCGGGGTGAGCGCGGGATCGCGACCGCCATGGTGACGCTGCTGTCCGACAGCCTGGCCTCGACCGGGGAGCTGCCGCTGGCTGTCGAGACCGCCCGGAAGGCGCTCGCGATCGCAGAGCCGCTCGGGGATCTCCACCGGGTCGGAATGGCTCGTGGCCAGGTTGCGCAACTCCTCGGCCGGTCTGGCGAGCTCGACGCGGCGCTGGAGCTGATGCATCCGTTCCTGCGGCTGATCGAGAACGCCGGCACCTGGGTTCCCAGCCTCGGCAAGGTGATGGGCGACCTGTACCGCTGGAACGGCGAATACGAGAAGGCGATCGACTGGCTGCGCCGTGACGTCCCGACGGAGGGGCCGGTCGCCGACACCTACATCCCGGCGGTCACGTTGCCCGCGCTCGGCACCGCCCTGCGCCAGGCGGGCCGGCTCGACGAAGCTGCTGAAGCGCTGGATCGCGCAGTGGTGGTTGGCCCGCCGCTACAAGCTGCCGCGGATCCTGGCGGATGCCTTGGAGCAGCAGGGTTACCTGGCTCTCGATGAGGACCCCGACAAGGCAGCCGATCTCCTGCACGAGTCCCTCTCCTTGCGGGTAGACCACGACCTGCGCCTCTACTGGCAGGACAGCCTCGACGCCCTCACACTCCTGGCCGAGCAGACGAACCGCCCGAAGGACGCCGAGCGGATAGCCCAACTCGACCTGGACGAAGCCGTCGCCTACGCACGCCGTACACGTGGTGCGCGCGGCCGTCCCTCGACCGGCTGGGCGAGCCTGACCCCGACTGAACGAGACGTGGTCGCCGCCGCCGTGGAAGGTCTGAACAACCCGGAGATCGGGGCCCGGTTGTTCATGAGCCGGGGCACGGTGAAGACGCACCTTGCCCACATCTACGCCAAGCTCGGCGTCGCCAACCGCACCGAACTCGCAGCCCTGGCCGCCAAACGAACCTGACCGGCTTGACTGGTGCCCTATCAAGAGGCGTTGGGGTTGTGACCGTGAGGTCCCGGAACCGGTAGAACAGCTTGCCGGCGATCTCGGGGCGGTGTTTCCACGCCGGTGAACACCATCCTGCACCCCCGAACCGCCCGCCCAGTGAGCACTTTCCTCATCCACTTTTCCTCCGTCCCATTGCTGTCACGCGCCGAGCCTCGGCAGCCCCGGGAAGAGCTGCGGCTGTCCCAAGCGCGACCTTGTCCATGCCTTCTCCTATAACTTACGTGGCTTGACAGCGCTCGGCCGGCTCGACTTTCCCCTTGTGGATAAGGCGAAACGAGGAAGGAGCGATTTGCGAACGACGATGTCCCAGAGTAGAGTCGAACGCATGTTCGATAGGGATGTGGCTGAGTTGGGTGCGACCGAGACGCTGACCTCGGCCGCCGAGCTGCATGGGCTGCGTACGCGGGCCGAGGTGCGGCTGATCGAGCTTGCGCAGCATTTCGCCGACCTGCATCCCGACCCTGCGACGATCCCCGGCCATGTTTCGTTGGCCGGTGGCGAGCGCGGTGTCGTGTATGGGGGTGTGGGCTGTCCTGGTGTCGCGGAGTTCGCGGTCGCCGAGTTCGGGGCGGTGATCGGTCGCTCGGCGGGTTCGGCGGCGGTTTTCATCGGTCAGTCGCTCGCGTTGCGTCATCGGCTGCCGCGGATCTGGGCTCAGGTCAAGGGCGGTCATGGTGAGCCGTGGAAGGCGCGCACTGTCGCGACGGCGTGTTTGGCGCTGTCGGTGGAGGCGGCCGAGATTGTCGACCGTCGGGTCGCGGGGATTATCGATACCGTGACGCCGGTGCGGTTGGACAGGATCGTGAAGGCGGCTGTTCAGCAGGCCGACCCGGACGCGGCGCGGGCTGCGGCCGAGGCCAGAGCCAAGGAGCGCGGTGTGTGGGCGGGTCGCGCCGACGATCACGGCACCACCACCTTGTATGTCCGGGCGGCCACCGGCGACGTGATCCATTTCAAGGCGACCATTCGCCAGATCGCCGATGCGCTCGCGCAACTCGGCGATACCGACACCTTGCCGCTGCGCAAGGCCAAGGCGATCGGGATCATCGCCGACCCGGCCCTGACCAACGAGCTCCTCACCGTCGCCCACCACCTCACCCCAACCACCACCACTCCGCAGGCCGCCACGCCCCAGGCCGCCACGCCCCAGACCGCCACGCCCCAGACCGCCACGCCCGCAGCGCCCGGGGCGACCGCAGCCGCGTCACCACAGGCCGCTCCAGCCGACCCCAGCGCCGGTCCCGCGGCGGCGACCCCCGCGCAACCCACCACCGACCACGCCGCCCCTCCCACCGGCCGGCGTGCGCCGCTGACCGACGAGGCCGTGGATTCCGCCGACCGGCGTGTGCCGCTGACCGGCGAGGACGCAGATCGAACCGGCGGACCTGTGCCGTTGGCCGACGGGGTTGCGGATGGCACCGGCGGACCTGTGCCGTTGGCCGACGCCGCGGATTCCACAGACCAGCCGGCGTCGCGCGCTGGGAACACCGTGGAGGCCGCCGGGCATGCCGAGCGCATGAGTCGCGTCGGGGAGCAGAGTCCTGGCCGCGGGCAGGGAAGCCCAGCCAGTGGTGGAGAGGCTAGGGCGGCGGGATGGTTCGTTGGCGACGAGCCTGGCGAGCACGATGAGGCCGACCGGGAACCACCACACCCCAGCGACCCGGTCTACGACCGCCTGTCCTGTTCGGCTGGTCTGCCTGATCCAGGGCCAGCGCACGACCCCTGCGCGGAGGCCCCTGAATCACCGCCAGGCGACGGTCCAGGGATGGACGGTGCTGGACGCCGGGAGGTCGCGAGGAAGCTGGCGGCGATCAAGGAGAGTGCCTACAGCAGCCAGAGTCGCGGGGTCGCTGGGCGCAAGCCTGCCCGGACGACGCTCTACGTGCATATCACCGACGAGACGCTGCTGGCCGGCGGTGGGGTCGCGCGGGTCGAGCGCTTCGGTCCCGTGTTCGCGGCCCGGCTGGAGGAGTTGCTCGGCCATGACCAGATCGTCGTCAAGCCGGTCATCGATCTGAACGGCAAGGTCGGCGTCGACGCGTACGAGATCCCGCGCCGGATCCGGGAGCGGGTCAAGCTCACCCACCCGGTCGAGCAGTTCGTGTTCGGCGCCGCCGAGACCACCGACAGCATCGATCTGGACCACATCGCGCCGTTCGACTTCGGCGCGACCGGGCCGCCACGGCAGACCAGCACCGACAACCTCACCCCGCTGCGGCGCTACAGCCACCGGGTCAAGACCCACGGCGGTTGGCGGGTACACCGCCTGGACGACGGTGCACTGGAATGGACCACCAAGCACGGCTTCAAATTCCGCGTCGACCACACCGGAACCCACCCACTCGCGGACCCCACCGGTGCCCCCCGTCCACTCACCGACCAATAGCAAGGATCAGTGGATCGGACTGTACGGCTGCGGCGACCGGGACTGTTCTAGCGCGGCGCCGCCGCGCCAGGCAACGGCAGGAGTTCATCGGGTCAGCCGGTCTTAGAGCCGATCGCGTTGTCTTGGGCGGGTGTGGCCGGGGCGGTCGCCGCCCCCTCAAGGACCTCAACATTTCCTGCCGAGGCGTTAGCTGGGCTTGAGCATCTCGATGGCTTTGGTGATTCGGCGGGCGCGGGTTTCGGGCTTCTTGGCTTCGTTGATGGCGTTCACGTGTTCTCGGCGGTGGCTGAAGCTGAGTTTGTCGAAGGCCTCTCGTGCACCGGCAGCGGCGAGAGCGGCGGCCAGGTCGTCCGGTACTTCGACCGTACGCTCGGCGTCGTCTCGGGTGACTGTTACGACTACCGGGTCGCCGGGACGCTTGCCCAGGTCCGAGCGGATTTGTTTGAGCACGCCGAGTGCCATGCACCCGCCCATCGACGCGATCGACCCGCGGTAAGCGATCCCGTCGAAGGTTGCCTGGACCGGGATCCGCCCGCCGCCTCCGAGCGCGCCGAGCACCTCGGCCGGCACCTCGACGTACGCGCCGCCTCCGTTGGCGTCCTGGATCACTGCCTCGAAGGTCTCCATCTCACTCCTTCGCTCGGGAGAGCTTGCTCGGCCACCAGACCTTGCGGCCGATGTCATAGGACAGGGAGGGCACCAGCAGCGACCGGACGACGGTCGTGTCGAGCAGCACGCCGAAGGCCACCATGAAGGCGATCTGTACCAGGAACAGGATCGGCAGCACCGCGAGCGCCGAGAACGTGGCCGCCAGGACGACGCCGGCCGAGGTGATCACGCCACCGGTGACGGCGAGTCCGATCAGTACGCCGCGCTTGGTGCCCTGCTCGATCGACTCCTCCCGCACCCGGGTCATCAGGAAGATCGAATAGTCGATGCCCAGGGCAACCAGGAAGACGAACGCGTAGAGCGGGATGGACGGATCCGCGCCCGGGAAGTCGAAGATGTGGTTGAACGCCAGCGCGCTGACCCCGACGGTGGCGCCGAACGACAGCACGTTGCAGATCACCAGCAGCACGGCCGCGACGACCGAGCGGAGCAGCAGCATCAGCACCACGAAGATGACGGCGAGGATGGTCGGGATGATGACCCGGAGATCCCGCTTGCTCGCGTCCAGGACGTCAAGGTTGATCGCGGTGTTGCCTCCGACCAGGATGTCCGGGCTGACCGTGTCCAGCTCGGTACGCAGGTGCTCGACCACCTTGGTGGCCTCGGGGGAGTCGGCCGCGACCTTCAGCGTCGCCTGCACCAGGACCTTGCCCTCGACCACCTTCGGCGGCACTCCAGGCGCGGGTGAGGCCGAAGCCGTCGCGACACCGTCGACCTTCAAAGCGGTCTGAACGACCTGATCGGCCTGGTCCACCGGGGTGAGGATCTGCACGGGCGTGCCGGCGCCCGCGTCGAAGTGCTGAGCCAGTACCTCCTGCCCGGTGACCGACTCGACCTCGTTGAGGAAGAGCTCCTCCTGGGAGATGCCTTCCGCCTTGAACGTCGGCAGGAAGGCGCCACAGGCGAGCAGCGCCAGGGCGGTGATCGCCCACACCTTCCGCGGGCTGCGGCCGACCAGACCGGAGATGCGGCCCCACAGCTTGCGGCCACCGACCTGGTCCTTGGCGTGCACGTGGTCGAGACGCGGGATGGCCGGCCAGAAGATCCGCCGGCCGAAGGCCAGCAGGACAGCGGGCAGGAAGGTCATCGACGACACCAGCGCGCCGGCGATGCCGATGGCGCCGACCGGTCCGAGGCCCTTGGTGCTGCCGAGTTGGGCGAGCAGCAGGCAGAGCAGGCCGAGGATGACGGTGGCGGCGCTAGCGGCGATCGGCTCGACCGAGGCCCGCCAGGCGACCCGCATCGCGTCGTACTTGCTCTCGAAGTCGTGCAGTTCTTCCTTGTACCGCGAGACGAGGAGCAGGGAGTAGTCCGTCGCGGCGCCGACGACCAGGATGAAGAGGATGCCCTGACTCTGGCCGTTCAGCTCGATCAGGTCGTTCTTCGCCAGGGGATAGACCACCAGGGCGGCCAGCGCCAGGCCGAAGACGGCAGTCAGCAGCACGGCGATCGGCAGCACGGGACTGCGATAGACGATCAGCAGGATCACGAACACGACCGCCAGTGCGACGCCGAGCAGAATGCCGTCGATCCCGCCGAAGGCCACCACGAAGTCCGCGAAGACGCCACCGGGGCCGGTGACGTACACCTGCAGCCCCGTCGGGGTCAGCGTCTGTTTGATCTCCTGGCGCATCTGGTCGGCGACCGCGAACAGCACGGTCTCGCCTTCCTTGACCACCTCGTCGGCGCGGTCGCCGTCCAGTTCGACGGTGATCAGCAGCGCCTTCTTGTCCTCCGACGGGATCACCTTGCCGACTGGCGCCGCCAGGTAGTCCCCGATGGTCTTGCCGTTTCCGAGGTCGAGCGTCGGCACGGTGGCGACGAACTCGTTCGCCTTCTGCAGGTCGGCCGGGGTGATCCCGCTGTCCCGCACGATCAGGACGAAGTACGGCAGGGCCTTGGAGTCGATGAACTTGGCCGACTCGTTGGCGACCAGGGTGGACTCGGCCTGTTTGGGCAGGAAGTTGGCGTTGTCGTTCTCCTGGACCTCGCTCAGCCGGCCGACCGTCGGGCCGCCGAGCGAGCCCAGCACGAGCCAAGCGAGCAGCACGGCGGCGATCCCCGCCCGCCACGCCCAGCGCCGGTTCTTGTGCCGCGGCGCCGTCTCCTGCTGCTCCACCAGGACCCCCTCGTCGGTGTTCGTAGACAGGAACAGTACCGACCCCACCCGGCAGGCCTCCGCACCCGTTCGGGCGACTTCTCTCACCGGCCCACGGGAGGTGTGCGGGAGCCGTTTCGACGGCGTAACAACGAGATGACCGCTCGGAAACACCCCGGTCATAGCGTCCTGGTTAGGTCGTATGCGGTAACCCCCCGCCTACTGCGCGGCACTCGGCACGGCACCTCGCACCGAGCACCTGCTCGCTACGGCGCGGGATTACCGCATACGACCTCAATCAATCAGGTCGGATGATCGGAGACGAACGATGACGCTCGAGGCACGACCGGAGGTCGTCACTCCGCGCGACCAGGCCGGCGCGGTGGGTACCGTCGAGGCGCCCCGGCGCGGGCGCTGGATCGACGTCTGGGACCCCGAGGACGCCGGGTTCTGGGCGGCGAAGGGGCGCCGGGTGGCGCGCCGCAACCTGCGGCCGTCGATCTTCGCCGAGTTCCTCGGCTTCTCGGTCTGGCAGCTGTGGAGCATCGTGGTCGTCTCCCTGCCGGCCGCGGGGTTCGGCTACAGCACGGACCAGATGTTCTGGCTGGTGGCGCTGCCGAGCCTGGTGGGAGCCACGCTGCGGCTGCCGTACACCTTCGCCGTACCGAAGTTCGGCGGGCGGAACTGGACGATGGTGTCCGCGTTGCTGCTGCTGATCCCGTCTCTCGGTCTCGCGTACTTCGTCAGCCGGCCGGACACGCCGTTCTGGTTGATGGCACTGGTCGCGGCCACCGCGGGTGCGGGCGGCGGCAACTTCGCCAGCAGCATGACCAACATCTCCTTCTTCTTCCCCGAGCGGGACAAGGGCTTCGCGCTGGGCCTGAACGCGGCCGGCGGGAACCTGGGCGTGGCGGTGGTCCAGTTGCTGGTGCCGATCGTGATCGTGGCGGGCGCCGGGCTGACGCTCAACCGCGCCGGGCTGATGTGGATCCCGCTGATCCTGCTGGCAGCGGTGCTCGCCTGGCGGGTGATGGACAACCTGACCGCGGCGACCTCGTCGTTCCGTGCCTCCGTCGCGGCGGCGAAGCGGCCGCACACCTGGGTGATCTCGTTCCTCTACATCGGCACCTTCGGGTCGTTCATCGGCTTCTCGGCGGCCTTCCCGCTGCTGATCAAGACGACGTTCCCCGAGATCACGGTGGCCCACATCGCCTTCCTCGGCGCGCTGGTGGGGTCGGTGTCCCGGCCGTTCGGCGGCAAGCTGTCCGACGCGGTCGGCGGCGCCTGGGTGACGGTCTGCGCGTTCGTGGTGATGGGGATCGGGATCCTGTCGGCGATCGTGGCGCTGAACGCCGAGAGCTTCACCGGGTTCCTGCTCAGCTTCCTGGTGCTGTTCGTGGCCAGCGGCGCCGGCAACGGTTCGACGTACCGGATGATCCCCGCGGTGTTCCGGCAGACCACCCGGGACCTCGACGGCGGGCCCGACCTGGTCCGGGCCCGCCGGGAGGCCGCTGCCTGCATCGGGATCGCCTCGGCGGTCGGCGCGTACGGCGGGTTCCTGGTGCCGCGAGGCTTCGCGATGTCGAGCGGCCACTACGGCTCGCTTGTCCCGGCGCTCTACTGCTTCTGCGCCTTCTACGTGGTCTGTCTGGGGCTGACCTACTTCTGCTACCTGCGCCGGGGTGGCCCGCTCAGCCAGGAGCGCGTGTGACGGGAGTCGACACCCACTGCCCGTACTGCGCCCTGCAGTGCGCGACGACGCTGCACCCGGCCGACCAGCCGGGTGCCGTCACCGTGCGGCCGCGGGAGTTCCCGACCAACCGGGGCGGGCTGTGTCGCAAGGGGTGGACTGCTCCCGAGGTGCTCACCGTGCCGGACCGGCTGACGAAGCCGCTGATCCGGGACGACTCCGGAGCTCTGGTCGAGACGACCTGGGAGCACGCGCTGGACTTCGTCGCCGACCGGCTCCGCTCGCTGCAGCGCGAGCACGGCAACGACTCGGTCGCAGTCTTCGGTGGTGGCGGGCTGACGAACGAGAAGGCGTATGCGCTCGGCAAATTCGCCCGAGTCACGCTCCGGACCTCGAACGTCGACTACAACGGCCGCTTCTGCATGTCCTCCGCGGCAGCCGCGACGAACCGGGCCTTCGGCATCGATCGCGGCCTGCCGTTCCCCCTGGCGGATCTCGGCGGCGCCGGCGCGATCCTGCTGGTCGGCAGCAACATCGCCGAGACCATGCCGCCTGCCGTCGCTCATCTGGCCGGCGCCCGGGACGCGGGCGGGCTGCTGGTCGTCGACCCACGCCGTACTGCGACCGCCGGGCTGAGCGAGGACGGCGCCGGGATCCACCTGCAAGCGACTCCGGGGAGCGACCTGGCTCTGGTGCTCTCGCTGACTCACGTGGTCCTGCAGGAGGGCCTGGCGGACACCACCTATCTGGCGGAGCGCACGGATGACCCGGACGGGCTGTTCCGCTCTACCGCCGCCTGGTGGCCAGAGCGAGCCGAGCGCGTCACCGGCGTACCGGCTGTGGCGATCAGGAAGGCAGCGCGAGTGCTGGCGGCGGCTGCTCCGGTCCATGGCGGGGCGGGGGCGTTCATCCTGACCGGCCGGGGTGCCGAGCAACACAGCAAGGGCACAGACACAGTCACGGCCTGCATCAACCTCGCTCTGGCACTCGGACTGCCCGGGCGGCTCGGTAGTGGTTATGGCTGCATCACCGGGCAGGGCAACGGCCAGGGCGGACGCGAGCACGGCCAGAAGGCAGACCAGCTTCCCGGCTACCGGAGCATCGCCGATCCCGAGGCGCGCGCCTACGTCGCGGGCGTCTGGGGCGTGGATCCCGACGAGCTGCCCGGTCCCGGCCGCAGCGCGGTCGAGCTGATCGACGCGCTCGGTACGACGGACGGGCCGCGCGCGTTGCTCGTCCACGGCAGCAACCTGGTGGTCTCTGCGCCGAAGCTGGCCTCGGTCCGCGAGCGACTCGCGGCACTGGAGTTGCTGGTGGTGGCGGACGTGGTCCCGAGCGAGACCGCGCTGCTGGCCGATGTCGTCTTCCCGGTCACGCAGTGGGCCGAGGAGGAGGGCACGATGACCTCCCTGGAAGGACGCGTGCTGCGCCGCCGGGTCGCAGTACCGGCTCCTGGCGAGGTGCGGAGCGATCTTGCAGTGTTCGCAGGGCTGGCCGAGCGGCTGCGCCCCGAGGTGCCGTTCTCGACCGATCCGGCTGCTGTATATGACGAGTTGCGGGTCGCGAGTGCAGGTGGGATCGCCGACTACTCGGGGATCAGCTGGGACCGGTTGGATGCCGGCGAGGCCGTCTTCTGGCCCTGCCCGTCCGACGACCACCCCGGTACGCCGCGGCTCTTCGCCGACCGTTTCGGTACTCCGGACGGCCGGGCCCGGGTCGTCATCGTGGATCACCGGGCGGTCGCCGACGACCTGCGGCCGGACGCGCCGTACTACCTGGTGACCGGCCGGTTGCTGCAGCACTACCAGAGTGGAGCGCAGACCAGGCGGGTCGCGGAGCTGGCCGAGGCGGAGCCGGAGGTGTTCGCCGAGATTCATCCGCGGGTCGCCGCGCAGTTGGGGATCGTCGACGGGCGGCCTGTCCGGTTGCGGACCACCCGGGGTTCGATGGTGCTGCCGGCGCGGGTGACGTCCGACGTACGACCGGACACGGTGTTCGTGCCGTTCCACTTCGGTGGCGAGGGCAGCGTGAACGAGCTGACCAACGACGCGCTCGATCCGATCTCGCGGATGCCGGAGTTCAAGGTCTGCGCGGTGGAGCTGACCGCTGAGACCTCACCCGACTTCTCCACTCGCAGCCGCCTGGCTGTGGAGACCGCCGAATCCGTTCGTGTCCGAGCGCCAAAGGCGAGGCAGCCCAAGGTCGGCTCGCCCACAGCTCAGCAGGTACGGCGGGCCGTGGTGCTGGGCGGCGGGGTCCGAGCCGTCGAGGCGGCCGCCACACTGCGGGAGCGCGGGATCGCGGTGACGGTGGTGCATGCCGGGGAAACGCTGCTGGACAAGGCGATTCGGCCCACCGCGGGACGGCGGATCACCCGGGCTGTTCGTGAGCTCGGCATCGAAGTACTGCTCAACGCCACGGTGGAAGGGGCCGACCTCAAGGACGGCCGGTTCCGTTCCGTGACGGTGAGCGGCCGGGCCGTCTTCGGAGAACTCCTGGTCGACGAGCCCATCGATGACGGGCTGGACGAGGTCGTCCGGATCACCGCGGGCGGGCTCGACGTACTGATTCTCGGCGGCCGGGACGAAGAAGGTGAAGCCGTCCGGCTGGAAGACGGCGAGCGCTACGTCCGCGCGGTACTGCGGGACGGCGTGGTGCAGGCGGCCGTGGCTATCGGTGCGCCGGAGGTTGCCGCCGAGCTGGTGCTGCTGGCCGATCGGCAGACGCCGGTGCGCGCGGATTCATTGCTGGCGGCACCTGAACCGCCCAAGCGCAAGGCGTTGACGGTCTGCCGGTGCAACGGCGTGACGAGGGCCGCGATCGAGGCGGCGTGGCAAGCGGGTGCCGACAGCGTGGCCGGCATCGCGGCGACAACCAGAGCGACCACCGGTTGCGGCAGCTGCACAGGGGCTGTCGGTGACCTTCTCGACCGGCTCCAGCGCGGCGAGACCGAACCCGTGCCGACCAGGAGGGCAACCATGACAGAGCTGAAGAAGGCCCGGCATTTGGTGATCGTCGGCGGAGGCATGGTCGCGCACCGGCTGGTGGAGGCGCTGCGATCCCGCGACACCGGGATCGAGTGGCGCATCACCGTGCTGGCCGAGGAACCGCGGCTGCCATACGACCGGGTCGCGCTGACCAGCTACTTCTCCGGCCGGGACCCGCACGACCTCTCGCTGGGTGAGCCCGAGCTCTGGGACGACCCAGCGGTGACCCTGCGCAAGGGTGTCACGGTGGCCTCGTTCGATGCCGAGGCACGCACGGTGCAGACCACTCGCGGCGACGTGATCGGCTACGACGAACTGGTGCTCGCGACAGGCTCGAGCGCCTTTGTCCCGCCGGTGAAGAACAGCGACGTCAATGGTTGCTTCGTCTACCGGACCATCGACGATGTCGCCGCTCTGCGGGTGTACGTCGAGAGGTTGCGGTCGGAGGGCAAGGAGGTTCGCGGCGTTGTGGTCGGTGGCGGTCTGCTCGGTCTGGAGGCGGCCGGTGCCCTACGAGCGTTGGGTGCGGCGACGAAGGTGGTCGAGTTCGCGCCGCGGCTGATGCCGTTGCAGGTGGACGAGGGTGGCGGCAGCGCGCTCGCGCGGCTCATCCGCGGCCTCGATGTGGACGTGCTGACCGCAACCCAGGTCACCCGGGTGAAGACGACCTCGCAAGGAGCCGCCCGGGCGATGGCCGTAGCCGACGGTCCCGATCTGCCAGCGGACGTCGTTGTCTTCGCCACCGGTGTCCGGCCGCGCGACGAACTCGGCCGGGCCGCCGGCCTGGAGGTCGGCGAACGTGGTGGTGTGGTCGTCGACGACACCTGCCGTACTTCGGTGCCGGGTGTCTGGGCGATCGGCGAAGTCGCCTGCATTGAGGGACGCGTCTGGGGACTGGTTGCCCCGGGCTACGCGATGGCCGAGATCGTCGCCGATCGCCTACTCGGTGGCGAGGCAACCTTCCCCGGTGCTGACTCGTCGACCAAGCTCAAGCTGCTCGGCGTCGACGTGGCCAGCTTCGGTGACGCCTTCGGAGCCACCGAGGGCGCACTCGACATCGTGTACGCCGACCCGGTGGCGGGGGTCTACAAGAAGCTGGTGCTGTCCGACGACGCTCGCACCTTGCTGGGCGGAATCCTCGTCGGCGACGCGTCGGCGTACTCGGCCCTGCGGCCGATGGTGGGTCGGGAGCTCGGCGCCGACCCCGCGTCGTTCCTGCTGCCGGAGGGCTCGCAGCCCGCGCAACTGGAACTGCCGGACGACGCGCCGGTCTGCTCGTGCAACAACGTCGCGGCCGGGGCGATCCGATGCGCTGTGCGCGACGAGGGATGCGGCGATCTGAAGTCTCTGTGCGGTAAGACCAAGGCCGGTACGAGCTGTGGATCGTGTCTGCCGATCGTGAAGAACCTGCTCAACGCCGAACTGGCCGCGGCCGGCGTCGAGGTCAGCAAGGCGTTGTGCGAGCACTTCGCGCTGTCCCGGGCCGAGCTGTTCGACGTGGTCCGGGTGACCGGGCTGCGCACCTTCAGTGAGATCGTCGACCGGCACGGAACCGGCCGAGGTTGCGACATCTGCAAGCCCGTGGTCGCCTCGATCCTGTCCAGCCTGGACCCGGCCGGGCACGTGCTCGACGGAGAGCGTGCGACCCTGCAGGACACCAACGACCACGTGATGGCGAACATCCAGAAGGACGGCACCTACTCCGTCGTACCGCGGATCCCAGGTGGCGAGGTGACGCCCGAGGGCTTGATCGCGATCGGCGAGGTGGCCCGGGACTTCGGCCTCTACACCAAGATCACCGGCGGGCAGCGGGTCGACCTGTTCGGAGCCCGGATCGAGCAGTTGCCGGCGATCTGGCAGCGACTGGTTGACGCCGGATTCGAGTCCGGCCATGCCTACGGCAAAGCGCTGCGCACGGTGAAGTCCTGCGTCGGTTCCACCTGGTGCCGGTACGGCGTACAGGACTCCGTGGGGATGGCGATCGCGCTGGAGCTGCGGTACCGCGGGCTGCGGTCGCCGCACAAGCTGAAGCTCGGCGTCTCCGGTTGCGCGCGCGAGTGTGCCGAGGCTCGTGGCAAGGACGTCGGCGTGATCGCGACCGAGAACGGTTGGAACCTCTACGTCGGCGGCAACGGCGGCATGACGCCGCGCCACGCGCAGCTGCTCGCCTCCGATCTCACCGACGAACAGTTGCTGCAGGCAATCGACCGGTTCCTGATGTACTACATCCGCACCGGCGACCGGCTGCAGCGGACGGCCGTCTGGATCAACGAGATCGACGGCGGTCTCGACCACGTCCGCGACGTCGTGCTGAACGACAGCCTCGGCATCGCGGCCGACCTGGACGCGGCGATGGCCGCGCACGTCGACTCCTACGTGGACGAGTGGCAGGCCACCTTGCAGGACCCGGACAAGCTGGCCCGTTTCGTCTCGTTCGTGAACGCGCCGGACCAGCCTGACGCCGACCTGCGCTACGTGGTCGAACGCAACCAACCGCGGCCGGCGACCCCGGCCGAACGCGGTCAACTGGAGCCGGTCCTGCTCGCCGGCCCCCGATTGGAGGTACGTCGATGACCCTGTCGCCGATGACGGAGGTGGCAATCACCGCCGTAGCGGTCTGCGCGTACGACGCGTTGCTGCCGG
Source organism: Kribbella qitaiheensis (assembly GCF_042657745.1). Lineage (GTDB taxonomy): Bacteria > Actinomycetota > Actinomycetes > Propionibacteriales > Kribbellaceae > Kribbella > Kribbella qitaiheensis. The sequence continues at coordinate 28,629 of NZ_JBHSKE010000019.1, forward strand.
AGCGAGGTGTCGCCGCGCTGGTCGGGGATCGCCAGATCGCGGTGTTCCGCACCTACGACGGCGAGGTGTATGCCCTGGGGAACCAGGACCCGGTGAGCGGGGCGAACGTGATGTCGCGCGGTATCGTGGGCAGCCGCGGTGACGTGCCGACGGTGGCGTCGCCGATGTTCAAGGAGGTCTACGACCTGCGCACCGGTGTCTGTCTGGACGACCCCGAGGTCAGCATCCCGACGTACCGGGTGAGGGTGGCCGACGGCCAGGTGATCGTCGGTGACTAGGCCCGGTCCGCTGAGCGGCTGCACGATCGCCGTCACCGCGCACCGGCGGGCGGAGGACCTGATCGGGTCGTTCGAACGCCGGGGCGCGAAGGTGCTGCACGCGCCGACGCTGCAGATCGTGCCGGCCGCCGACGACCAGCCGCTGATCGAGGCCACCCGGCGGGTGATCGCGAACCCACCGGACGACGTGGTGGTCACCACCGCGGTCGGGTTCCGGGGCTGGGTCGAGGCCGCGGACACCGCCGGTCTCGCGGCGGATCTGCTGACCACGCTGGAGTCCTCGCGGCTGCTCGCCCGCGGCCCCAAGGCGCGCGGCGCGATCCGTGCGGCCGGGCTGGTCGAGCACTGGTCCGCCCGGTCCGAGACGACCGCCGAGGTCGTCGACTGGTTGCGCGACCAAGGCGTCGCCGGGCGCAAGATCGTCGTTCAGCTGCACGGCTTGTCGGATCCCGCGCTGCAGGACGAACTCCGTGCTGTCGGTGCTTCGGTGCGTGGACTCGAGGTGTATCGCTGGGGCCCGGCACCGGATCCGGCCGTCGTCGAGCGGGTGATCGGGCAGATCTGTGCGGGTGGAGTCGATGCTGTCGTGCACACTTCCGCGCCGGGTGCGCAGGCGTTGCTGGACGCGGCCGCGCTGACGGGTCAGTACGACGCGTTGGTCGCGGCGTTGCGGACCGGCAGGGTGCTGAACGCCTGCGTCGGACCGATCACCGCGGGGCCGTTCGTGGCGTTGGGGTTGGAGCCGTTGGTGCCTGATCGCTTCCGGCTCGGTGCGTTGATCCGGATCGTGACGGATCGGCTGACCGACGACAATGCCCGCTCGATCGAGACGGCCTTCGGACAGTTGGTGATCCGTGGCGGCGCCGCGGTGCTGGACGGGGTCGTGCTACCGCTCGGGCCGGGGCCGCGCGCAGTGCTGGCTGCGTTGGTGGCGGCTGGTGGAGACGTTGTGTCCCGGCCTGCTTTGTTGGCCGTGCTGCCTGGTGCTGAGGACGTTCATGCGGTGGAGGTGACGGTCAACCGGCTCCGTACTGCGGTCGGGCGGCCCGAGTTGGTTCGTACCGTCGTACGGCGGGGGTATCGCCTGGCCGTCGAGCCGGTGGGGTTGCCGACATGAGCGTCGACCTGATCGCGGCGGCGCACGGGACCGCCGATCCGCGGGGGATTCGCGAGGTCCACGAACTCGTGCGGATGATGGCGCGGCTGCGCCCTGAGCTGCCGATCTCGCTCGGCTTCGTGGACGTCGACGTACCGGCGCTGCCTTCGCTGGTGGACCGGGTTGTTGCTGACAGCAACCAGGCGGTGGTGGTGCCGTTGTTGTTGAGCAGCGGGTATCACGTTGCGGTGGACGTCCTCGGCGAAGCTGCGCGCCGGCCGGGTCACGTACAGGCGGCTGCGGCGCTCGGGCCTGATCCTGTGCTGGCTCAGGTCTTGGCCGACCGGTTGGGGGAGTGCCTGGGTGAATCCCGGTCCAGTTTTGACGAGGTCGATCAGGTTGTTCTCGCCGCCGCGGGTTCCTCGGACCGCCGTGCGCTGCTTGACTGCTCCGCCACCGCCGCGATGCTCTCCACCCTGATCGACCGCCCTGTCGAGGTCGGCTGCATCTCCGGCGCCGGCGAACACCTCGCCCCCGTCCTCGCGCGCAGTACCGGCCGGGTTGCTGTTGCTACCTACATGCTGGCGCCTGGGTTCTTCGCGGATCGCGTGCACCGCATCGCCGGCGACCTGCCGGTCAGCGCACCTCTCGGCGCCGACCCCCGCGTGGCTGGACTGGCCCTCGCCCGGTACGACGCCGCGCGAGCACTGTCGGCGGTAGCGGTCTAGCTACCGCGCGGGGCGGCAGGTGGCGATGATGACGCCGGTGGTTGTGGTGACGCTGTCGGTGAGTTCGAGGTCCTGGCGCGCGGCGGGGTCGAAGAGACGTTTGCCGGTGCCCAGGACCAGTGGGTGGATCAGGAGCTTGTACTCGTCGATCTGACCCTGGATCGAGCTGATCAGGGCGCCGCTGCCCAGGATGATCAGGTTCTGCGCTTCCTCGAGGGCGGGGATGTCCGCCGCCTTGACGACGGTGGAGTTCGCCCATGGAAGAGGCTCGGCCAGCGTGTTCGAGACGACGTACTTCTGCTGCCGGTTGAGCGCCTCGGTGTACGGGTTATCCTCCTGCTTCGGCCAGAAGTCGGCGAAATCCTCATAGGTCCGACGCCCGAGCAGCAAAGCCGCCGGCTCCGCGCCCGGATCGCCCATCACCCGTCCCATCGCGTCGTGGCTGTACGGAACCGCCCACCCGCCGTACTCGAACCCGCCACGGGTGTCCTCATCCGGTCGACCAGGCGCCTGCATCACACCGTCCAGCGTCAGGTTGCAGACGACCACGATCTTGCCCATCGCGCACTCCTCGGGTTGGCGGCCGGCCTCCTTGCCGGCCTCTCACCCCCTATACGAGTGCGAACTCCTCGGATCGACAGTCACGCCTTTCTGTCCGGTGTGCGCCAGGTCGCGCCCGTCTCCCGGACGTACTCCTCGACAGCCTCGTCCAGCGTCGGCAGGAAGTGCCTCGGCTCGATCGTGCGGGTGAGCTCGTACTGCTCGATCTTCTCGCGCACCGGATCCTTCATCTCCGCGAAGACCAGCGAGACACCGCGCTCGTTGAGCCAGGAGTCCAGCTCCTGCAGCATGTCGGAGGCTGTGGTGTCGATGTCGGTGATGGGCTCGGCGGCCACGATGATCCAGCGGAGGTCGGGATGATCCTCGGCGATCGCTCGCAGCTTCTCACCGAACATTCGCGCGTTCGCGAAGATCAGCGGCGCGTCGAAACGGTAGACGACCAGACCGGGCAGGAGTTCGGCGTCAGGATAGCTCTCGGTGTCGTGCAGGCCGTCGATCCCCTCCACCCGGCCGAGCTCGGCCTGGTGTGGCCACCAGGCGCGGCGGAAGACGTTGAGGATGGACAGGCCCACCGCGATCAGAATGCCGGGCAGCACCCCCAGGAGGGCGACGCCGAGCAGCGCGATGATCGACAGCACGAACTCCATCGGGCGCTGATGCCACAGCCGACGCGTCCCGGCGATGTCGGCCAGCGACAGCGCGGCGGCGATCACGATCGCGCCCAGCGTCGGCTGAGGAACGTACTGCATCAGGCCGGTGGCGAAGACCAGGACCACGGTGATCATCACGGCGCCGACGAGGCCGGTCACCTGGGACTTGGAGCCGGCCTGGTCGGCGACGGCGGTGCGGGATCCGCTGGTGCTGACCGGGAAGCCCTGGAAGAACCCGGCCGCGATGTTGGCGGCGCCGATGCCGACCATCTCCTGGTTCCCGCGCACCCGCTCGCCCTTGCGAGCGGCGAAGGCCGACGCCGTGGACATCGTGTCGGCGAGCGCGACGACGGCGATGGCGAGCGCCCCGACGAACAGCGGCGGCAGGTCGTCCAGGGTCACGTCCGGGACCGTGAAGGGCGGAAAACCTTGGGGGAGAACGCCGATCGTGTCGACGTCGTGGGACTGCAGGTCGAACGCGCTGACCAGGATGGAGGCCAGCACCACGATGATCAGAACGCTCGGCAGCTTGGGCAGCCACCGATTCAGCACCAGGATGCCGACGAGCGACCCCACCCCGAGGATCGCGGCCGTCGTGTTCGCGTCGCCGTTCGCGAGCCCCGACACGACGGCCTGCGCCTCGGCCACCAGTCCGTCGGCATCGACCGAGAACCCGAACAGCTTGGCCAACTGACCGATCACGATGGTCAGTGCGAGCCCGTTCATGTAGCCGATCTGGGTCGGCTTGGAGAGCAGGTCCGCCACGAACCCGAACCGGGCCAGCCCGGCGACCGCCATCACGACGCCGACCATCACCGCCAGCATCGAGGCGAGCGCGATGGCCCGAGCGGGGTCACCGTTGGCGAGCAGAAGTGGCGCGATCGTTGCCGCGATCATCGGGCCCAGGGACGAGTCCGGACCCAGCACCAGGACTCTGGACGGCCCGAAGACCGCGTAGCCGAGCAGGCACAGGATCGAGGTGTAGAGCCCGGTCACCGGCGGCAGCCCGGCCAGCTGTGCGTACGCCATCCCCTGCGGCACCAGCAGCGCCGACAGGACGAGGCCCGCGACGATGTCCTTGGGCAACCATGCCCGCTGGTACGACCTGGCCAGGATGACGCCGGGCACGTACTGCTGCCAGCCAGGTGGGCTGACGTCGGGACGGTCTGTGAGCGAGGCCATAGTGCCCACTGATTCTCCGCCCAGGGAGACTTCCTGCATCACCCCTTCCGGATGAAGCCAGACCGCCGCTACGAGCCGTACAGGGTGGTGAAGTTGTCGGTGAACATCAGTCGACCCAGCTCGCCGTCACCTGTCGCGGCCGCGAGACGGGCGGCCTCGCCCGCATAGTCGCCCCATGGCTCGTCGCTGGCGAAGAGGACGCGGTCGTGGCCGATGCCCCGGCGCTCGATCTCGCTCGCCAGCCAGCGCGGCGCGAAGCCGACCGCCCAGCTGGTGTCGGTGTAGACCTTCTTGCCGGCTTCGATCCAGTCGAAGAAGCGGGAGCTGACCAGCTTGATGTGCCCGCTGATGCCGCCCCCGAAGTGCACCAGGTGGATCTTCGCGTCGTCGCCGTACTTGTCCACCAGCTGGCCGACCTTGTCGATGTCGGACGCCGCGCCCGGCGAGGTGTGGAAGTGGACGACGAGGTCGTGCTCCCGGGCGACCGCGAACATGTTGTCGAGTTGCACCTGGCACTCCGGATCCTCGACGCTCCCGCCGAGCAGGAAGCTCGTCTTGAGCGCCTTCACGCCGGGCTCACCCGCAAGCTCCAGGGCCTTTGCCGTCATTTCGGCGTCCTGGGGCCGCGGTGATACCCACAGACCGCAGCTGATCCGGTCGTCCTTCGCAGCGGCCTCCAGCACCAGCTGGTTGAAGCCGAATGACACCTTGGCGTCCGGTACCCCGTAGTTGGGGAGGACCAGCGCACGTTCAGTGCCTTCGCGGTCGAGGTCGGCGATGAGCTCCGCCAGGGTCGCGCGTGCCGACATGTCCGGGTTAACAGGTGCCCCGCCATAGAACGGGTACGCCGGCATCACACCGAGGTGGCGATGGGCGTCATTGGTCAACTGAGTGGTCATGCACCTGAACTGTAGTGGCGCAGTGTCTCCTATACAAGATATCTGTGCATTATTGGAAAGATTCGCTCCAGGCCGCCCGGGCGACACCACGCCATCGCGAAATCTGAGGAGTGATGTTCCGGTTTCTGAGGGGTTGTCTCCGATGTGGCTGCGGGGCATAGAGCCGACTGTGAAGGAGAGCGGCGATCCCGCCGCATCGATCTCATGGAGGAATCATGAACCGCAGGTACTCCGCCCTCGCACTGTCCGCAGTCGCGATGGGCGCCGTCGTCCTCACCACGACCGAGGCGTCGGCGACGAAAGACCCGGGGGGCGGGTCCACGTCTCAAGCTGTACCGAACTCTTCGCCCGACTGGCCTGACGAAGGAGCCGGCTACCCGCGAGCCGACGCCAAGGGCTCGGAGCCCAACTACCCGAACTACGACCCGAAGTACGAAGTGACCCCCGTACAGGCGGCGACGGGCCAGAGCGCGTCGGACGACAACGCGGCCGAGGCCCTGCAGGCTAGCGCCTCCGCGCTCGGTGGTGCCGCCGTCGCCTTTGGCGGCATGTGGCTGTACCGGCGTCGCCACGTGCTGGCCGGCTAGCCGAGCCGGTCGGGACTCTCCGCAGGAGGAGGCACGGGCTGATGTGGGCAATCCCTGTGCTACTGATCGTCGGGCTGGCTGTGGGGGTAGGGCTTCTGGTCCTGGTCAGCCATCCCGGCGTGGGGCTCGACGGTCCGGAGGCAGAGTCCGCGAACTGGCGCCGGGTGGACGCCGAGGTGATCTCTGTGCTGCGGGCCGGCCATCGCACGTTCCTGCTGGTCCGCTTCACCGTGGGAACCTCGCTGATCCGCAACGACGTGCGGTACCCGCTTCCGGGCGCGGTGCCGCACGCCGGACAGCGGGTCCCGATCAGGTACGACCCGATGTCGCCGGCGCGGGTGGTGTTCGACCTGCAGCCGCACTCCAGCCGTAGTTCGTGATCGTTCGGAGGGCTCGCACGACCGATTATCGGCTCCTGGCGAGCGGTCGCTCTGGTCGTGCTCGCAAATCCTGCAGACAGTGCAAGGTGATGGGCGCAGACTGAACGTTGTGGGAGGGGCAGCGGTCACACGCTCACTCGGTGTAGCCGGTCGGATCGGGGAAAAGGGGATTCTCGGGTCGGCGATCCGGGGAGCTGTCGAAGGACGACCGTGTGCGGTGTTCGTGCACGGCGAGGCCGGCGTGGGCAAGACCCGCCTGGTCCGAGACGTTTGTGACGAGGCCGCGGCGGGGGGCGTGGCGGTCCTGTGGGGTCGATGCGTCCGCTTCGGCGCCGTCGACTCGCCGTACAGTCCGCTCGTCAGCGCGCTGGAGGGTTGGGCTGAGTCGGCCGAGCCCGACGAGCTGACCGGGGTGCTCGATGCGGTCCCTGCTGCGGGCGGGCTGTTGTCTTCGCTGGGTGGGTATGCCTCCGACAGCGCGGTCCGGCTCTTGTCCGTGGTGGATGGGCTGGTGATGGCGATCGCTTCGCGTCGGCCGACGGTTCTGGTCATCGACGACGTGCAGTGGGCCGATCTCGCGTCCCGCGACGCGCTCGCGTACCTGGTTGCCGGGTTCCGACGACAGCGGCTGGCGATTCTGACCACCTATCGGGATGAGGAGCTCGGAACCGGTCATCCGATGCACAGCTGGCTGGCGGATCTCAGGCGATTGCCGTCGGTGACCGACATACGGCTGGACAGACTGAGCTGGGACGAGACCGAGCAACAGCTCACGATGTTGCTGGGTGGTCGCCCGCACCACCACCTCGTGGACGACGTCGTACGACGATCCGACGGCAACCCCTATCTCAGCGAGCTACTCCTCGACGGAGTCACGATCACGGCCGACGAGCTGCCTGCTGATCTGCCGGCCGAGCTGACGGGAGCCCTGCTCGCTGCCTGGCATCGGCTGTCCGCGCCCGCGCGTGAGGTCATGCGGGTGCTGGCGGTCGCCGGACGACCGACGTCGATCGATGACCTCAGGGAGGTCGCCGCAGCGCGTGGGATCGGCCCCGCGTCACTGACAACAGCGCTGGCCGAGGCGACGGACAGCGGGATCAGTGTGGCGCAGGGTGCTGACCTGTGCTGGTTCCGCCACCCGCTGCTCGCGGAGGTGCTGTACGCCACCTTCGTGCCCGGCGAGGCGGAAACCGTGCATGCCGCCTGGGCCAAGACGCTCGAGTCCCGCTCTGGTACCGGGCCCGACGAGGTCCAACGGCTGGGTGACCTTGCCTTGCACTACGAGGGCGCACATGACTTCGAATCCTGCCTGGACGCGTCACTGCGAGCAGCTGAACTCGCGAATGGGATCAGGGCGCGGCGCGAGGAGGCGGTCCATCTGCGCCGGTCGGCGCGCCTGTGGTCCACAGTCCACCGCGGTGACACAGAGCGGGTGGACGAGGAGGTGGACCTGCTGGAGCGCGTCGCGCGAGCCAACGATCTGGTCGGCGACGGCGAGGCGGGTTTCGCAGCGTGGAGCCGCGCCCTCGAACTGGTGGACGAGCGCACAGACCCGCTTCGGGCGTGCAGGCTGCTGAGGCGCTGGGCAGACTCGGCATGGGCGACGGGCCGAACCAAAGGGCGGCCGGTCGCCGAGGCAGAGCGCGCGGTCGAGCTGAGCCGGGCGTTTGCCGACAGCGAAGAGTATGCCGCGGCACTGGCGTTTCTCAGCTGGTGTCAGTGGTGGAACAACGAACTCGAGCTCTCGCGGAGGTACGCGGAGGAGGCGGTCCAGGCAGCTGAACGATCCGGTTCCAGCGCGGCACTGGGCTTCGCCTATGCAGCCCGCGGAAATGCGGACCACGACAGCGAGCGTTCCGATCGCGACACCGCGAAGGCATTGCGTTTCGCCGAGCTGACCGGCGACCCGGAACTGACCTGGCGGATCCTCGTGATCAGAATGAACTACTTGAACCGGCGAGGTCGCGTCACGGAATGCGTCGAGGTAGCAACGAGGTTCCTCCCGTTCGCCCTCGACGTAGGCGCGCTGTCGGTGGCGGTCTTCGCCGCCGGCATACTGGCCCACTACCTCCTGATGCTCGGACGCTTCCCGGAGAGCAGTGACGTCATCCGGGAAGGCCTCTCCTTGGCCGGCCTACCGAACGCCAGCGCCATGGTTCGATTGACTGCGGCATCGTTGTCGGTGAGGCAAGGGAACCCGGAGGTGGCGGGCATGCACCTGCAGCGAGCGAAGGAGCTGATGCCGTCACTCGAGAACCGTGCAGGCCTATCGGCGCAGCCTGTTCTTGCTGAGCACATGGTCGCTACTGGCAGGCCCGAGCAGGCCCTCGATCTGCTTTCGCGAACGATGGGCGCCCAATTCGCTGATACCCGCGACGCGGACGAGAATTTGGTGTGTGGAGCACGTGTCACCGCTGATCTGATGGAGGCCGCCCGGGACCGGCGCGACCGCGAAGCCGTCAGGAAAACTCGAGCGGCATTCGATGACCTCCTGACCGTGCGCCGAAGCATGCAGCCTGCGCCCTTCGAGGTCGGCGGACCCGAGGATCTGATCCAACCAGCGATGGAAGCGTTGTTCACGGCAGAGACCGCACGGAGCATGGCGGAGACGCCCACATCCGCCGCATGGGAGGAAGCCGTACGCCGGTGTGACGCCGCGGGAATGCGGTGGGATGAAGCCGTGGCGTCCTGGCGGTGGGCACAGGCCCTGCTGGCCGAGGGAGCCACTCGGGCCGCGGTCGCCGTACCGCTGAGGTCGGCGCACCGCTTCGCTGTCGAGGCCGGCGCGATCCCCTTGCGGCGCGAGGTGGACACGCTGGCCGGCCTCGGCAAGATCCGGCTCGACGAGCCGTCGGCGCCGTCGCACGATCAGCCCCCGGCGCCCTTCCGTTCGCTGACGAAGCGGGAGCTGGAGGTGCTCTCCCATCTCGTGGCCGGCCGGACGTACGCCGAGATCGCGAAGGCGCTGTTCATCAGTGAGAAGACGGTCAGCGTGCACGTGTCGAACCTGCTGCACAAGACCGGGACCTCATCACGTCGTGAGGTGGCTGCGCTCGCCATCAGACTCGACCAGTCGTCGACGAACGACTAACCGTCCTGCAGCCGGTCGAGAGCCCGGCGGGCGGTGCGGTCGCCGGAGGACGGACGGCCGATCGCCGTGCCGTACAACACGATCTCGGACTCGAGGTCGAGGCGCAGCAACCTTGACAGCTCGTCGTCGAAGAAGCCGCCGAGATTGACCGCGCCGAGATCGAGTCCGGTCGCCGCGAGGACGATGTTCTGTGCCACGTGCCCTGCCTCCAGCAACAGGTAGCGGTACCCGCGGTCGCCGTACTTGACAAGACTGCGCGCGCAGACCGCGGACAGCACCAGTACGACGGCAGCCTCGGCTGCCCACGGTTGGCCCATGAACAGGTAGCTGACCAGCGGCGCCGGTACCGCGCCGTCGCGGACCTGCTCCAGACCGTCTGCGAGCGGTACGTAGTGGTAGACCCCGGCCGGTAGGCCATCCACCGAGCGCGCAAGCACGCTCAGTTCGAGCGGGTAGAGCCCGCCGCCGGACGGCACCGCGCGATCGATCATGTACAGCGGGCCGTCGTCGGTCGGTCCGGTGGTGCCGTACCCGGTCCGCAGCAGCGTGGCCAGCTCCGCGAGATCGATCGGCCTGTCGCGGAAACTGCGGCAGGACACTCGTTCGTGGACCAGTTCGACCAGCGGTGTGACAACCCGTACGCCGGGTGGCAAGGGGACCCACGGTGCCGTCGGGTCCTCCCGGCCCGGCTGCGGCGGAGGGCTCGCCTCCTGGGTGTTGAGCAGCCGACCTGTGGTGCCACGGTGGTAGGTCCAGGCCAGCGGCTGACCAGTGCGGAAGGCGGTGGGTTCAGCGGTCATCGGCCGTCCTCACGCGAGTGGGTGCGGATCGAGATTGAGGTCGTCCAACCGCGCCGGCCCCGGTCGCAGCCCGATCCGGCCCGGCATCTCCAGCAGCCGTGATCCGCCGAGCCGGGCCTGGTCGGCACCGAACCAGATCGGCACGAATCCCGGCACCACACCGCGGACCACGCGGACCCCCAGGGCGACGACATCGGGCGGCGTGACGTCGACGGCGAGCACGTCCGGCGCCACCTCGGCCAGCGATCGGATCAGGGACGCGAGGTTATTGTTGCCTTGGGCAATCAGTGACGGCTCCGGGTCCGGCCACGGTTCCCGCGGGGCTTCGCGGAGGAATCGCATCCCGGTGGCGGCCGCCGCCGGGTCGGCGTACACCAGATCGTGGTCGTCCAGGGTCGCGACCTTGGACGGCGCAGACGCCAGTTCCGCCAACCTGGCAAGTACCGCGGCGTGCCGGAGCCGGGTGCGCAGCAGCGGCCTCACCTGCGCGACCTCGAGCACCGCGGACCGTGCGGCGGCGACCGGCTCCAGCGCGGCAGCGAGCCCGATCACGGCGGCCGGTGCCCGGGGAGACCACGCCACCGCGAGGACGACGGCCGCCGACGTGTCGGTCGGTAACAGGTGCACCACGAGCTCGACACCACGCCGTGCGTGCGTCGCGGCGATCGCGCGGGTCTGTGCGTCCGGTACGTCTGTGCCGGCCACGCAACGGCCGGGCAGCCGATGCGACCAGGCGATCGCAAAGGCGTCCCGCTCGATCACCTCGAGCAACGCCCGCAGCGTGGCGCCGGCCGTGTCCGGCCCGGCCGCGAACCCGTTCGACGTGGCCGGGAACAACGCGGCAGCGGCGGGCGGCCGGTAGCCCAGATGCGTTGCCAGCAAGGGAATCCAGACCTCCTCGCCGGACACCATCGACTGTGCCGGCACCCACTCGAGCTCGGTTCCCGGCCGCCACGGCTGGAACGGCAACGTGGCGTACTGGTGGTCTGCGAACAGCACCAGGTCCCGTGGGTGCAGCCCGGGACGGTCCAGGCCGTCGTACGTCGAGCTGATCCTGCGCTCAGGTTGCCAGGTCATCGCGGCGTACCGTTCCAGGGCCTCGCCGAGCGCGCTGTCGCGAGCCTGTCGCCTGGTCCAGCCCTTGCCCGAGCAGGACACGAAGGCGTGGGTGCTCGCGCGGAAATGAGAGTTCGCCAACTCGGCGCGGACGACGAACGGCCGCTCGGGCTCATCAACGTCCTTCGGCATCACCTCCAGCGTGCGGACCACCCCGCACAGCCGATCGACCGCGCGCCGGGCAATGCCGTCGAAGTCGGTCGTGGCGCGACCAGCCTCAGCCTGGTCCGGCAGCGCGGCCTCCAGTGGCCGACGGCCTTTTTTTGCACACGCCGGGCAGTCCGGGCGTGGCAGGACCGGGTGCAGCTCCTCGACGCCACCGAGCGCGTCGATCGTGAGCACGCCGGCGGCCAGCCGCGGCGGCGCGATCGCCAGCGTCAGCGCGAACAGTTCAGCCACCAGCGCGCCGGTGACCATCGGCAGCAGGGCTGGGAGGGCCGGTCTCGCCGCTTCATCCGTCAACCGATCGGCATCGCGCCTCTCCTCGAGCGCCATCGCCGCGGTGAAGTCTTCCTCACAAGCCAGTGCGCGCATCCGCCAGCACAGGTAGCAAGGGCCTTCGGCAGGCAGCACCAACGGACCGATGGTCGCCCGGGTGCCCCGCAGGTCGGCGTGCACTGTCGGAATGTCCGACCGCAGGCCGGCCGTGTTGACCCACGGATGGAGCACCGGCACTGATCCATCACCGACCGCGACAACGAGATCCGCACCCGCCATCAGCACCGGGAGTTCGTCGCGCTGCCGCGGGTACGGCGCCCGGACCACGCGGTCGGGTTCGATCCCCGACCCGGCCAGAGCCGCGCGGACCGCCTCCGCGACGTCAGCGCGCCCGATCAGGACGACGCGTAGCGCGGCCAGCCGTCCGGCGAGCCTCTCGCGCTCGTGGGCCGACGACGGCACCGAGTACAGCCAGCCGGGGACCGGCACGATGAACGGTCCGGTCCCCGCCTGCGTCGAGGTCATCCGCCGAGGTCTGCGAACCGCTGAACGGCGCCGGCGTCGTACTCGCCGAGGTTGCCCGGTCCGTCAGAGGACTCGAAGATGCCCATCATCGCGCACCTGTGGGCACCGAGGCCCGAGGCATTACCAGGCTCGGATCCGCCCGCATCGACGACGCCTTCACCGCCTCGACGATCGATTCCCAAGCCGAGCGCCAGGATGTCGCGGACCTTGAGGTAGCCCTGCCACTCCTGGTCGGTCACCGCCACCAACTGCGCCTGCATTGCGAGGACCCGGCTCTTGAGCTCCTCGATTTCCTGACTTGTCATCGCTCCCCCTCCGGTTGAGGATCGTCCCGTCGGCCGTAGGCCTTCAAGGCTTGAAGTGGTCGGAACTATTTCCAGCGTCTCGGCAAGGGCACGAATGTCATCCAGCACAGGCTGGTTAACTCCTCTGGCGGCGAGATCCTCCCGCAAGTCACCGAGCTCCTGGCGCGCAAGATCCGCACTGCCTTGGGCGGCAAGCATGGTCGCGCGGAAACGGCCGACATCGTTGTAGGCGAGATTGGATGCGCTCGAGGTCGTTTCCCGGTAGTAGTCGAGGGCGGGCTGTGTGATCGCGATGGCTTCCGCGGGATCAGCTGTGTGAGTTTTCACCAACCTGTCGCCCTGGCGGCGGAAGAAGTCGTCGCCAACGCTCCTCGCGACGACCAGACCGGCCTTCACCCCGAGGTCCTCGTTGCCGAATCGCTCAGCGGCTTCACGCAATGCGCTCATGCCGTCCGCAAGGAACGGAGACTGTGAGCCGTCGACCGCGAGCGTGAGCCCCACGTCAGGAGTGAAGTAGACCTGGGCGAAGCGGTCCTCTTCACGGCTCATCGGTCGTCCGATCCGGATGCGCAACGTGTTCGAGGTCAGGAGGATGCCGCCACTGCTGTAGGCGATGCGCACCTCGTACCGGCCTGGCCGGTCGAACATGAATCCCCGGGTCCCATAGGTCAGCAAGACAGGCGCGCTGTAGCGATCCCGCCCCTCGTTCGACCCGTCCGTTGCCAGCGGCTCCAGTCTCATCGGACTCGGCTCGCCGAGCTCGCAGACGACGGGATTGAACATCGCGACGTCGCCGCTCGGGTCCTTCACGTACACGACGGTGTTGCCGAATCGTGGATCGAGCCTGCCATCGACGTCGATGAACATCGTCGTTCGGTTCCGGAGCCGCGCCTCGATCTCGACCGGTTCCATGAAACCGAAGTACGGCTTGGAGCGCAGCAGTAACTCCAGCGGGCTCCCCGGCTCGGACTCCATCGTGCCACCGGTCGGTGCATCGAGGTGACCGCCAGATGCCCAAGGGTCACCGCCCATGATGACCGAAGCACGATCACCATGCCGGATATGCAGTAGCTCCTGGTCGTCGAAGCGGAACCTGAACTCGCTCCAGAAGGAATCCTGACCGTTGCGGGCATCGTATTTCGACGGATAGTTCATCCAGGACAACGCGTCTGGCCGCGCCTTGTTCCACGAGTGCAGCAGGTTGAACGCGTGCCCCGCTTCATGTGCCCAGGTGTACAAGAACTGACGCATGGCCGCAGCCTCGTTCTGGCTCGTCGGTGGCTGCGCGACCAGGCTGTCGAACCAGCGGTGATCTCGGAAGACTGCGAAACCCTGGCGATCCGGGCCACGGCCGGCACCTCCGTACTGCGCGCCGGCGTCGAACATGAGTCCGCCCGTTTTGGGATCGTCGTAGGCGCCGGCCAAGAGTCCCCACAGGTGCCACGCCGGCCAGACCTCCGGGAATCGGCTGTACGCCTGCTCCATCGCATCATGCAGTTCTGCTGGGGACCACGACGCGAAACCGGCTGCGCTGTCATCCAGGTCGGTGTGCTGAGCAGCGACAGAGACGCCTATCCCTGCTTCGCGGTAGACATTCTCGACGGTCAGCAAGCGTTGGGGCGTGTCGACAGGGTGCACGCCGTGCGCGTGCGTGTCGTAGGCCGGCAACTGCGGGGGCTGGTTGACGGATCGGCAGTAGTCGGTCTCCAGGACCACGTCGCGGAAATTGTCAGAGCGAAATGTGCAGCTGTACATGAGTGTTGCCGCGCCTGCGGCTTCGAGACTCACTTGGGCAGGACCGACGGCGCCCTGCGTCCATGGAATGACGATCTTGAGACGGGTCGGCGGATGTGAACCCAGCCAGTATCGGACGGAGCCGGTGATCTCCACCCGGCAACGCGACCACTCGACCTGTGGGGCGTCAAGGATCCATGACTCGACATAGGTCCGCGCCACTGTCATCGGTCCGGGCGGACCGACCGGGTTCGCCGGTGCCAGTACGGGTCGTTGAGCGTAGACGTCAGCACTGATTCGGTTCAGTACCGGTGAATTGGTGCTGTACCTCTGGTCGATGTCGACCCGCAGGTCCAAGATCGTCGCCGACAGCCACGGGCCGGCCTGACGGCCCTCGTAGCGACCGCTCACTGGTCCGAGCCGGAAGCACCGCCACCAGTCCACGGGTGGTGTCCACGGCTGGTCCGCCGGCCGCTCACTTGCCGGAGTCTGCGGAAATGGTGGTCCGGGTATCGGCGGAGCCGGGCCCGGATCAGGCGGGAAAGGAGCTGGCGTGAACTCTGCGTCGTCCCCGCGATTGCCAGTTTCCATGCTGGCGTCCCCTTGTCGTAACACTGACTGATCAGGTCAGCACTTACGACTCGCCGCCTTACTGAACGGCGTTTCGCGCTCATGCCTGAGACTATGCCGCAGGCGCTGCCCCCTCCGCCCACTGTGCGCCGGTACGAACGACCACGCAACAGGCCGGGCCCTACAGATACCCGGGAGCTTCGCCTTGATGTCGTAATTCAAGCTCGTCCCCACGAATGGATGCGAGTACGGCGCCGGCGGCGGGCACAATCGTTTCGGCCTGTAGGCCCCGACTCACGACCTCGATGCGGATCCGGGCCGTCGGCCCCGATACACCGCAATCCACAATCCGCGCGTAGCCGAGCAGTAGCTTGGACGTCACCTGGAGTAGGTGATGGGCCGCGGCGCCATCGATCCAGACCATCACTTCATCGTTGTCGAAGCCGTCTTCCAGGTGAATCGACAGACTCTGCACGACGCCCACCTCCTGACGTGCACCCTAGATGAAGGTGCCGCGGCGGCGGGTCGAGCTCGATCGAGAAGCTGTAGCCGTTGCCCGACGCAACGAGGTGTCAGCGGGCGTGGTCGGTCGGCCGGATGGTCCAGCGTTGCTCGATCCGGCCGTAGCGCCAGACGAGCAGAGCGACGATCCAGGTGAGGGCGAAGACGCCGGTGATGACGAGGCCGACCTGGTTCAGGTCGAGTCGGCTGATGGCGGTCAGTGGTCCGGACTCGAGGTGGAGTTGGTTGGTCACGATGGACAGGATCTCGATGGTGCCGATGCCGAGAGCGATGGCCACGGACAACCCCGTGATGACGAGGTTGTAGAACACCTTCCGGACTGGTTTGATCGCCGCCCAGCCGTAGGCGTAGCTCATGAAGCAGCCGTCGATGGTGTCCAGCAGGCTCATGCCGGCGGCGAAGAGGATGGGCAGGACGAGGACGGCGTACCAGGGCAGTGCGAAGGCCGCGGCTCCGCCGGCGAGCACCAGTAGCGAGACCTCGGTCGCGGTGTCGAACCCGAGGCCGAACAGCAGCCCGATCGGGTACATGTGGCGCGGTTTGCGGACGGCTCGAGTCAGAGGGTGCAGCAGCCGGTTGAGCAGGCCGCGGTGGTTGAGTTGGGCCTCGAGTTCGGTCTCGTCGAGCTCGCCCTGCCGCATCCGGCGGAAGATCCCTGCGATCCGGGCGAGTACGACGAAATTGACCAGGCCGATGGCGACCAGGAACACGCCGGACACGGCCGTGCCGATCAAACCCGTGGCCGACTGGAGCGCGGAAGACTCGTCTTCCACCTGGCCGACCAGTGAACGGACACCGAGGGCAAGCAGGAGACACAAGCCGAAGACGACGCTGGAGTGGCCGAGGGAGAACCAGAACCCGACGGATACCGGTCGCTGCCCGGCGGCGGTCAGTTTCCGGGTCGTGTTGTCGATCGCCGCGATGTGGTCGGCGTCGAACGCGTGCCGCATGCCCAACGTGTAGGCGGTCAGCCCGAGGCCCAGCCCGAACCCGCCATGTACGCCGAGGCTGTAGTGCCCTGGAGCGATCAGTCCGACGAGTACACCCCATCCGGCCACATGCAGCAGCAGGATGAACGTTCCCATCGCCAGGATCGGCCGTACGGGGCTTCGGTCAGCGGTTCTTCGGGCAGTCCGGTTGCCGGTCACTTTGGTGCTCGCTCCCCGGCCGCACCGGACGCGGGTGTCGCGTCCGGTGCGGCCCGTCTCGTTGCGGGTTCTTCTCGTCCTTCGTTGCCGCCGGGGCGTCAGATCGCCGCCGGGACGTACGGGAAGGAGGCTCGCGGCTTCGACGTGATGGATTCCTTGCCGATCCCGAGGGAGACGGGCGTGTTGGCCGCGATCGAGAACATGACGTTGGGTGCGTTGTCGGTGAGCGACCGGCCGTTCCAGGAGTTGAAGCCGAAGCTTGCGGGTGTGCCCACGACGTACGGAAGGACGTTGGGCAGGAACCGGTGGACGACCGACGCCGCGTACGCGTCCGGGTCCTCAGCCGTGCCGTAGGCGCGTACGACGCCGGCGATCTCGTAGCTCAGCAGTTTCCCGTAGGTCTCGAGGTCGTCGCTGGGCCGGCCGCCGTTGAGCTCGTCTCCGAGTTTCTCGTTGAGCTGGGTGAACAGCGGGTGGATCATCGGCAGCCCGATCCTGTTGATCGAGCGCCAGCCGCCCGCGTCCGTGGCCAGGCTGGCGACGGCCCAGACGTCGATCGGCCGGGTCGTCTGCGCGGGGTCGAGCAGTTCGGAGTCGGGGATCTCGAGGACGATCGAGTACACGGTGTGCCCGGCGAACAGGTTCTTCGCCTGGTCGGGGGTCCAGGTCCCGAGGTCGATCGTGGTCCCGTCCTGGACGGCGTGACCGACGGCGTGCAGGACGTCGGGTTCGATCCAGAACGGGTCGCCGGCCTTTCCGGTCCAGACGCGAAGTCCGCCGTCTCCGGCCAGCGTCTGCTCGGTCTGTCCGGAGGCTACGACCGTGCCCGCGACGAACGGGTCGGACGCCGCCTCGCCGGTGATCCGGTGCACGGTCACGGACTGCCGGCCCTGGTCGTCGCGCTCGCCGAAGACGAACCGGTAGGTGAGGTCCTCGACGCTGTCGCGGTCGAGGTCGATCTTGAACTCGTACATCCCCTCTGGGTGGTAGCCCGGCGTCGGGATGTCTCCGGCGAGCGAGTGGCAGACGTTGATGGCGAGCACGGTGCCGGCTTCGCCGCGGAACACGTAGAGGTCGGTGATGTCGAGCCGGACGTCCTGACGTGCCAGCGGTGAGTCCAGGTGGTGTGACATGGGTGGTGCCTTTCTTCGATCAACTCTCGACGAACCTGGTGGCCCGTGGTGGCCCGTGGTGGGCCAGACCACTGTGGCGTTGCGGATGCCTGGTGCGGATGAGTCATCTGACTCGATCGGCTGTGGTTGAGTAAGTGCGGGCCGGGTCCCGGCACTCCTTGCACGCCGGAACCGACGGATCGCGGAGGTGAGTCAATGACGCGCACTGAGGGTGGCCGTGACGACGTACCTCCGGCCGCGCCAGGAGACTTCTCACCTGTGGTGCTCGTCGGACGGCTGCCGGAGCTGGAGTTCCTCCGGACCTTCGTGCGCGAGGCCGCTGTCACCGGCGGGAGCCTGGTCGTCTCGGGAGAACCTGGTGTGGGCAAGACGACGCTGCTCGACGCCGCTGAGGAGTACGCCCGGGCGTCGGCAGCGACCGTCCTGCGGGTTGCGGGCACCGAGCTCGAGGGCCAGCTCAGCTACGCCGCGCTGAACCAGGCGTTGTACCCGCTCGTCGACGAGTTCGACGAGCTGAACACCGCACAGCGGGACGCGCTGCAGGTGGCCCTCGGGTTCGGGGACGGCCCACCCCCTGGCCAGCTGCTGGTGTCCAATGCCGCCGCCGTCCTCCTGCGCAGGGCGGCAGCCCGATCGCCGCTGCTGCTGATCGTCGACGACATGCCCTGGATCGACCGGGCCAGCGCAGGCGTCCTGAGCTTCGTCGCCAGGAGGCTCGCCGGCAGCAGGGCGGGGTTGCTGGTGGCCAGCCGGACCGGCGAGGACCAGGGGTTCTTCGACCGGGCGGGGCTGCCGGAGTACGAGCTGAAGCCCCTGGATGACGCAGCTGCCGGGCAACTCCTGACTGCTCGGTTCCCGGACCTCCACGCGACCGTCAAGGCTCGGATTCTCGACACTGCGCAAGGCATTCCACTCGCACTGCTCGAGCTGCCGAGAACCTTGAGCCACCCGCAGCGCACCGCCGATGAGCCGCTCCCCGCCGTACTGCCACTCGGGCACCACTTGCAGAGGCATTTCGTGTCCCGCGTCGCGACACTCCCGGACGCGACGAAGAAGCTCTTACTCACGGCGGCCTTGGAGGGCACGGGCGACCTCGCCGTACTCGAAGCCGCGAACGACGGGGCGTACCGGATCGACGATCTGGCGCCGGCCGAGCGGGACCGGCTGGTGCAGGTGAAGGAGTACTCGCACCGGGTGGTGTTCCGGCACCCGCTCATCCGCTCGGCGGTTGTCGAGGCGACCACCTCGGCAGAACGCCGCTCGGCGCACCGCAGGCTGGCCACAGTCCTGGTGAACCAGCCCGAGCACCGGGCCTGGCACCTTGGCGAGGCCACGGTCGAGCCTGACGAGCAGGTCGCGGCGGTCCTGGAGGAGGCGGCTCACAACGTCGTCGCGCGAGGTGACTACACGTCCGCGGTCGCCCTGCTCACGCGCGCTTCCGATCTGAGCCCGAGCCCTGCCGAGCGCGGTCGCCGGCTCGCCGCGGCCGCGTACATCGGCGCAGAGGCGATGGGCGAGGTCCGGAGTACGGCGGACCTGCTGGAAGGCAGCCGACGAGCCGGCAGCCAGGCGAGTTCGTCGTTGCACTACGCGTCCGCTGCCACGTTGGTGATGCTCAACAGCGACGCGCATATCGACACCGCCCACCGCATGATGGTCAGCGCCATCGAAGGCAGCCAGGACCGCGGCGATGCCGACCCCGTCGAGCTCGTCAACGGGCTCGCGACACTGCTGCTGATCTGCTTCTTCGGTGGTCGCAGCGAACTGTGGAAGCCGCTGTACGCCGCGCTCGGGCGTCTCTCGCACGAACCCCCGCCGTCTCTCACGCTGACGGTGGACATGGTCGCCGATCCGGCACGCACCGGCGTCGGCGCTCTGCCTCGTCTGATGGCGGCGCTGCAGGCTGTTCACGACGAGACCAACTCTCAGCTGGTGCAGAGCCTCGCGGAGGCCTCGTGGTACGCCGACCGGCTCGCGGACCTTCGCGAGCCGTTGTGGCGGGCGGTGCTGCTGGGCCGCGAGGGTGGCCCGGCGAGAAGGCATCTGGTGGCACTCATGGACATCTGCGTCGACGACTTCCATCGAGGCAGGTGGGACGAGGCCGCGGAACTCGCCGCGGAAGGGCTCTCGCTCACCGAGGAGGGTGGCGGCAGATTCTTCGGCTGGTACTTCCGCTATCACCAGGCGTTGCTGGCCGCGGTCAGGGGCAGGTTCGAGACGAGCCGGGTGCTGGCCGAACAGATGATCGCCTGGGCGGGTCCGCGAGGTGTCGGCACGGCAAGGGTCTTCGCCCACCATGCCCTCGTCCTCGGCGACCTCGGACGCGGCGACTTCGAAAGCGCCTATCACCACGCGTCGACGGTCAGCCCCGCCGGCACCCTCGCCTCACACGTTCCGCACTGCCTGTGGATCACCATGGACCTCGTTGAAGCCGCGGTACGTACCGACCGACGGGCCGAGGCCGACCGCCACGTACGCGCCATGCAGGACGCAAGACTCTCGGAGCTCTCACCCAGACTGGCGATCCTGGCGGCGGGATCCGCCGGCCTGGCAGCCGCGGACGAGGATGCTCCCGCACTGTTCGAGGAAGCGCTGAACCTTCCCACGGTCGACCAATGGCCCTTCGATGTCGCCCGGGTGCGCCTCGCCTACGGAGAGCGCCTGCGCCGCGCCCGCGCACTCACCGAAGCCAAGGTCCAGCTCCAAGGGGCTCTCACCGCGTTCAGAACCCTCGGCGCCGATCCTTGGACCGCCCGAGCCGAACGGGAGCTGCGAGCCGCCGGCCTCGCTTCCAGCCAGTCAGCTCCGGACATCTCCAACCTGACCGGCCAGGAACTACAGATCGCGACCCTCGCCGCTTCAGGCCTGACGAACAAGGAGATCGCCGCAAAGCTCTACCTCTCACCCCGCACCGTGAGCGGCCACCTCTACCGAATCTTCCCCAAGCTGGGCATCACCACCCGAGCCGCCCTCCGCGACGCTCTTGGCACAGACCCGAACACCTCTGGATGACGACCTCGGCCTACCCTGCTTCGAACGGATCTGGCGCCGCCCCCTCCGGCGACTGTGCCTCGAGGGTTTTCTTGACCTCCAGGAGCGCTTGTCGTGCGTCGCTGTCGATCGTGGGGTAGCGAGGATCGATCTCGATCATCGCGTTGGCGATCACCGCGGCCGAGGCGATGCGGGCGTACCACTTGCGGTCGGCGGGAATCACGTGCCACGGGGCCCACTCGGTGCTGGTGTTGGACAGCACCTTCGAGAACGCCCGCTGGTAGTCGTCCCAGTACTCCCGCTCGCGGAGGTCGGCCGAGGAGAACTTCCAGTTGTGGTCAGGGAGGTCGATCCGCCGCAGGAAGCGGGTCCGCTGCTCCTCCTTGGACAGGTTCAGGAAGAGCTTCACGATCTTGATGCCGTTGCGGCTGAGGGTTCGCTCCCACTCGTTGATCTCCTGGAAACGCTGTTTCCAGATCCCCTGGCCGCGGGAGCTGCGGGGCAGGTTCTGCCGGTCGAGGAGCTCTGGGTGCACGCGGACGACGAGCACCTCCTCGTAGTGCGAGCGGTTGAAGATGCCGATCTCACCGCGACTGGGCAGGCGCAGCCCGTAGCGCCACAGATAGTCGTGATCCAGCTCCGCGCTGGAGGGGACCTTGAAGCTGTGCACCGACACACCCTGGGGATTGACCCCGGTCATCACGTGCCGGATGGTGCCGTCCTTGCCGCCGGCGTCGAGCGCCTGCAGCACCACCAGCACGCCGTGGGTGTGCTGTGCGTACAGCCGCGACTGATACTCGGCCAGCAGGTCCGTCCCCTCTGCCAGCAGCCGACGGCCTTCCTTCTTGGAATGGATTGTGCCCTTGAAGGCTGGATCGAAGTCCTTGGCCAGCCTGACCTTCGAACCCGGCTCGACGCGGAACGCCTGGATGAAGTCGGCGATCCGTTGCTCGCGAGATGTCATCCGCTTCCCCCCACCGGCTGGATCCGGCACTGCCGTTCACGGGATCGTTCGACCATCAGTCGAACGCTCGGGAGAGCGTTCTGCATCACCCCTCCCGGGTGAGGCTGGACCCTGGCGCACCCGTCCCGACCCGGGAGAGAATCCGCCATGGCGACCGACGACGGGTGGGTTACGGAGCACGTACGCGTCGAGGGCAGGTCCGTCCACGTCCGGCGCAGTGTGGGTGGCAGTGGCGTGCCCCTCGTCCACATCCACGGCTTCGCCATCTCTGGCACGTACCTCATGCCCACGGCACGCAGCCTGGCCGGCCGCTGGCTCAACGTAGTCCCGGACCTGCCGGGCTACGGCCGCAGCGAGCGGCGCGACCACGTCCTTGACGTTCGCGCTCTGGCCGGCGCCCTGCTGGCGATCCTGGACGCTCTGGACATCGACCAGGCAGTGCTGATCGGGAACTCGATGGGCTGTCCGATCGGGCTCGAGGTGGCGTACGAGGCGCCCGAGCGGGTCCACCGCCTTGTCCTGGTCTCTCCCGCCGGGGGCGGGCAGAACCAGCCGCTGGCCCGCGGGCTGGGCCAGCTGGCCGTGGACGTGATGCGTGAGAGCCCGAGGATGGCCCCGGTCGCGCTTCCGGACTATCTGAGGTTCGGGCCGGTCAACGGCCTGCGCCTGTTCCACGAGCTGACCCTCTTCCCGTCACTGGAGCGATTGCTGCACACTCCCGTCCCGACGTTGGCCGTCCTGGGTGGCCGGGACCCGCTCATGCCGTCTCCGTCCCGCGTCGCCGAGGTGGTCCGGCTCGCTCCCGAGCAGCTGGCGGTCGCGCTCGTCGAACAGGCGGCGCACGCGGTGAACTTCAGCCACCCGGAGGAGCTGGCGAAGCTGATCGAGGCCTGGCTGGACGGCGCGCTGCTCGCCGGTGGCGCCGCACTCCCTGCCGGGGTGCGCGTGGTCCACCTCCCCGGGGACCCCGTCTGACCCGTGCCTCCTCCGGGATCTACGCCTGGGACGTGCTCCGGGCACGAGCCGGCGCGACGGCGTACTCCGGGTCGAGCGTCGCCGGCTTCGGCTGCCGGCGCCTCCTGATCGCCTTGCTGACCTCGACGACGATCGGGAGAAGCGCGGCCAGGCCCGCACAGGTGAGCCACTGGCGCGGACTGAGCTGGACGGTGAGCAGCCCCTTCTGGAGCGAGGGGAGCTGGGTCGCCAGGAAGAGTAGGACGACGGGGATGAGACCGATCGCCAGCGCCTTCATGATCGGTGGGGTCAATCCGCTGGTCGGGTCGCGGCGGTTGACCAGCGCGTTGAACGTGGTCCCCAGACCCATCACCACGAAGGTCATGGTCATCGACACGCTGCCTTGCGTGGTACTCGGCTCGTCCGGCCCCGCGACCAGGGGTGCCAGCGCGGCGATGAACAGCACGAGGGCATAGCCGATCCACATGATCACGGCGCTCCGGTTCGTGATCGGGACGGCGGGGTCACGCGGTGGACGGTGCATGACGTCGGGATCACCGGGATCGACAGCGATGATGACGACACCGACCGCCGTCGCGAAGAACAGCAGGAACAACACCATCTGCGGAGTCATCGCGACACCCTCGTTGATGTTGACCACCGAAGCGGCGAGGAAGAGGAAGACCAGCGACAGCAGTTGCGTCATCTGGTAGCGCACGTACGAGACGACCTTGTCGTAGACGCGCCGGCCGATCTCCACGGCGTGCACGAGCGTGCCGAAGTTGTCATCGGTGAGCACCATCCGCGCGGCCTGCTTGGTCACCTCGCTGCCGCTCCCCATCGCCACCCCGATGTCCGCCTGTTTGAGCGCGGCCGCGTCGTTGACCGCGTCGCCGGTCATCGCGACGATCATGCCCTGCTCCTGCATGGCCCGGGCGAGCCTCAGCTTGTCCTGGGGGGTGACCCGCCCGAACACGTGCAGCTCGGGCAAGCGCTGCTTCAACTGCTCGTCGGTCATCGCCCGCAGTTCCGTGCCGCTGACCGCTCCGGGACCAAGGCCCAGGTCCTCGCCGATCGCCTGAGCGGTGACCGCATGGTCACCGGTGATCATGCGTACGTCGATGCCGGCCTCGAGCGCGATCCTGACCGCGCTCTTCGCCTCCGCGCGCAGCGGGTCGATGATTCCGGCCATCCCGACGAACGACAGCCCCTGGGTCAAGGACATCGGATCATTGGTCATCGTGGCCAGTTCGTCGTCGGTGATGAGGCGGGCCGCGAACGCCAGGACCCGCAGGCCTTTCTGCCCCATCCGTACGTTGGCCTCGTCGATGCCCGCGCGCGACTCCGCGATCGGGACCTGCGAGCTGCTGAGCGGTCCCCCCGCCTGGCTGCAGCGCGCGACGACGACGTCAGGCGCTCCCTTGACCAGCTCGATGACGTACTCGACACCGTCGATCTTCACTCGGTGGAACGTCGCCATGAACTTGTACTCGGAATCGAACGGAACCTCGGACAGCCGCGGGTAGGCCCGCCGGGTCTCCTCCGCGTCGATGCCGAGCTTCGCCGCCAGCACCACCAGCGCCGCCTCGGTCGGGTCGCCGATCACCGACCCGTCGTCACCGACCACCGCGTCGCTGTCGAGGGCCAGTCCCAGGCCGAGGCGGGTGAAGTCCGGGACGGGGGTGCCGGCCACCGAGCGGATCGCGCCGCTCTTGCGATACCCCTCGCCGTCGACGGTGAACCACGACCCGCTCGCGTACAACGTCGAGACCATCATCTGGTTCAACGTGAGGGTCCCGGTCTTGTCGGTGTTGATCGCGCTGGTGGCGCCGAGAGTCTCGACATCGGTGAGGTTCTTCACC
Source organism: Kribbella qitaiheensis (assembly GCF_042657745.1). Classification (GTDB taxonomy): domain Bacteria; phylum Actinomycetota; class Actinomycetes; order Propionibacteriales; family Kribbellaceae; genus Kribbella; species Kribbella qitaiheensis. The sequence continues at coordinate 53,143 of NZ_JBHSKE010000019.1, forward strand.
ACCGCCTTCGCCGCGGCCAACTGCTTCGCGCCGAGCGAGAGGAGGCCGGAGACGAACGCAGGCATGCCGGTCGGGATCGCCGAGATGGCCATCGCGGTGCCGAGCAGCAGCACGTCCTTGCCCGGCACCCCGCGGAGCAGGCCGGCCACCACGATGATCGCGACCGCTCCCCAGGCAACGATCCCCAGGATCTTCGTCAGTGAGTCCAGCTCCCGCTGCAGCGGCGACCGGGTGCGGGTCACCGAGGTGAGCATCGTCGCGATCTGGCCCATCTGCGTCTGCATCCCGGTCGCGGTGACCAGGATCGTGCCGGTGCCCCGGGTCACCGAGGTGTTCTGGAACAGCATGTTGGTCTGGTCGCCCAGCGCGACATCGGTGGAGGTCAACGTGCCGGCGTCCTTGGCGATCGGCGCGCTCTCCCCGGTGAGCGCCGCCTCCTGCGCCTCCAGCGTCGCGGACCGGACGATCCGGCCGTCGGCGGGCACGATGTCGCCCGCCTCGACCTGGACGATGTCACCCGGAACCACCTGAGTGGCCGCGACCAGCGTCAGGTCGCCGTCGCGGACCACCCGCGCCTGCGGTACCTGCATCTTGGCGAGGGCGTCGACGCTCGCCCGCGCCGTCAGCTCCTGGCGGGTGCCCAGTCCGACGTTCAGCAGGATGAGCAGGGCGACGATGATCCCGGTCGAGAGTTCCCCGATCAGCAGGCTCACGACCACGACCCCGACCAACATGAGGTTCATGGGGTCGCGGAGCTGCTGAACCGCGATGGCCCGGATCGAGGGCGGCTTCTCCGCCGCGATCTCGTTCGGGCCGTACGACGAGAGCCGGCTTGCCGCGTCGGTCCCGGAAAGCCCTGAAACGGCGTCGGACCGGGCCGCGGCGACAACCTCGTCCGCCGCGAGCGAGTAGGACGGCGGCCCCTCGGTGCCGGTCGGTGAAGACGCTGTCATACCGGTCTCGCTCACGGTTCCTCCCCCTCCGCCTCGTGTGCGGCGGCCCGTTCACGGTAGTCCCTGCGTCGCCTCACGCCTATGGCTGCGCGTCCCGCGATCTACCTGGTGCGGAGGGTGTTGAGGTCGGCTTCGCAGCGGCGCTCTACCTCGGCCAGTTCTTCGAGGGTTTCGTCGATGTCCTGGCGGCGTTGCTCGAGCTCCGCGCGGCGGGTGGTGATCTGGTCGAGGAGGTAGACGAGCTGACCCTCCTCGCCGGGTTCGGCGTCGTACATATCGACGATGGTGGCGATCTCGTCGAGGGAGAAGCCGAGGCGTTTGCCGCGCAGGATCAGGCCGAGGCGGACCCGGTCGCGGGGGTGGTAGACGCGGACCGTCCCACGGCGCTCGGGGGTGAGCAGGCCGCGGTCCTCGTAGAACCGGATCGTGCGCAGGGTGACGTCGTACTCGGCGGCGAGCTCGGCGATCGACCACGTCTGTGAAGCCAGGGGCACCGGAACATTGTGCACGCACCCCATCGTGCTTTACGTTTACGTAAGCGTCAATCACGAGGGCCGGGAGAGAGTCATGTCGTACGAGCTGTCCGAAGAGCACCGCGAGTTCGCCCACAGCGTGCGCGACTTCGCCCGGGCCGAGATCGCGCCTCACGCCGCCGAGTGGGACCGCAAGCACTACTTCCCGGTCGAGGTGGTCCAGAAGATGGGCGCGCTCGGGCTGTTCGGGCTGACCGCGCCCGAGGAGTTCGGCGGGTCCGGCGGGGACTTCACCAGCCTGTGCGTGGCGATCGAGGAGATCTCCAAGGTCGACCAGTCGATGGGCATCACGCTCGAGGCGGCGGTCGGGCTCGGCATCAACCCGATCCTCACCTTCGGCACCGACGCGCAGAAGCAGCAGTGGCTGCCCGATCTCGTCGCGGGCCGCACGCTGGCCGGGTTCGGGTTGACCGAGCCGGAGTCCGGCTCCGACGCGGGCGCGACCAAGACGAGAGCCGTCCTCGACAATGGTGAGTGGGTGATCGACGGCTCGAAGCAGTTCATCACCAACTCCGGCTCGAGCATCACCTCGCTGGTCACCGTGACCGCGCGGACCGGCGAGAAGCCCGACGGCCGCCCGGAGATCTCCACGATCATCGTCCCGACCGGTACGCCGGGCTTCGTGGCGGAGGCGGCGTACGACAAGCTCGGCTGGCATGCCTCGGACACCCACCCGCTGTCGTTCAGCGGCTGCCGGGTACCGGAGGCGAACCTGCTCGGCGAGCGCGGCAAGGGGTTCGGCCAGTTCCTCGCCACCCTCGACGACGGCCGGGTCGCCATCGGCGCGGTCGCGCTCGGCTGCATCAAGGCGTGCCTGGAGATGTCGATCCAGTACGCCGGGGAGCGCAAGACGTTCGGCGTGCCGATCGGACAGAAGCAGGGGGTCGCCTTCCAGATCTCCGACCTGAAGGTGATGGCCGACGCGGCCGAGCTGCTCGTCTACCGGGCGGCCGCGCTCAAGGACGCGGGGGCTCCGATGCGGGAGTTCAAGCAGGCAGCGGCCGTCGCCAAGCTCTACGCGACCGAGTCCGCGGTCACCGCGACCCGGATCGCCACCCAGGTGTTCGGCGGCTACGGCTTCATGGAGGAGTACCCCGTGACGCGGTTCTACCGGGACGCCAAGATCCTCGAGATCGGCGAGGGGACGTCCGAAGTACAGCGCATGCTCATCGCCCGCGGCCTCGGCCTTCCCGTCGAATGAACGCCTAGCGTCCGAAGAACCGAGGGCTATAGCCCCACTTTCTTCGGACGCAACAGGTAGAAAGGCTGTCATGAGGGATCACTGGACCGAGGTCAAGGTCGCGCGTGAGGCGACGCTGGGGCCGCCCGAGAAGGCGGCGGCCAAGCTCGCCTCGCAGAACAAGCTGTACGTCCGGGACCGGATCGCGCTGCTCGTCGACGAGGGCAGCTTCATCGAGGACGCCCAGCTCGCCAACGCGCTGAACCCCGGCCTGCCCGCGGACGGCGTGGTCACCGGGCGGGCCCTGGTCGACGGCCGCCCCGCGCTGCTGGTCGCCAACGACCCGACCGTCAAGGCCGGCTCGTGGGGTGCCCGGACGGTCGAGAAGATCGTCCGGATCACCGAGGTCGCGATCCGCGACGAACTGCCGATCTTCTGGCTGATCGACTCCGCCGGCGCGCGGATCACCGACCAGGTGGACCTGTTCCCCGGCCGTCGCGGTGCCGGGCGGATCTTCCACAACCAGGTCGCGCTGTCCGGCAAGGTGCCGCAGATCTGCTGCCTGTTCGGCCCGTCGGCCGCGGGCGGCGCGTACATCCCGGCCTTCTGCGACCTGGTGATCATGGTCGACGGCAACGCCTCGATGTACCTGGGCTCGCCCCGGATGGCCGAGATGGTGGTCGGCGAGAAGGTGACGCTGGAGGAGATGGGCGGCGCCCGGATGCACACCAGCGTCTCCGGCTGCGGCGACCTGCTCGCCTCCGACGACGCCGAGGCGATCGACCTCGCCAAGCAGTACTTCTCCTACCTGCCCGGCTCGTGGCAGTCCGGCCCACCCTCGTACGACGCGTCGCCGGCCGGGCGTGACTTCACCCGGGACCTGGTTCCGGCCGAGGAGAGCATCGGGTTCGACATCCACGACGTGATCGACGCGGTACTCGACGCCGACACCTTCTTCGAGATCAAGCCGGCCTACGCGCCGGAGCTCGTCACCGGGTTCGGCCTGCTCGCGGGCCAGGTGGTCGGCATCGTGGCGAACCAGCCGGCCGTGAAGGGTGGCGTGCTGTTCGTCGACTCGGCGGACAAGGCGGCCCGGTTCATCTGGCTGTGCGACGCGTTCAACGTGCCGCTGATCTACCTGTGCGACGTACCGGGCTTCATGATCGGCTCGGAGGTCGAGCGGGCCGGGATCATCCGGCACGGCGCGAAGATGATCACCGCGGTGTCGGAGGCGACCGTGCCGACGGTGTCGGTGATCGTCCGGAAGGCTTACGGCGCGGGGCTCTACGCGATGTGCGGACCGGGTTTCTCGCCGGACGCGTGCCTCGCCCTGCCGACCGCGAAGATCGCGGTGATGGGCCCGGAGGCGGCGATCAACGCGGTCTACTACAACAAGATCCAGGAGATCGCGGACGCGACCGAGCGGGTCGAGTACGTCTCCAAGCTCCGCGAGGAGTACGAGACCGACATCGACATCCTCCGGCTCGCGGCCGACCTGGTGATCGACGCGATCGTCGAACCGGAGCACCTCCGCGACGAGTTGATCGCCCGGCTCGCCGCCGCCCAGACGAAGGACCGCCACTTCTCCAACCGCCGCCACGGAGTACCGCCGGTCTAGGACGCAGTACGGCGTCAGCGGTGGAGCGAGGTCAGTGGTAGGTCGTGGCGCTCCACTGCTCGAACGTGCTGTGGTCCAGCGGGTCCTCGTCCTGGTCGAGATTCGCGAAGCCGGGGATCGGCCGTCCCCGGAGCCAGTCGAGCAGCGTTTCGACCAGACGACCGGGCAACGGTGGGCCCTGCTTCTCGTGGCGGGGATAGACGATGAGCGGCCAGTCATTGGTTCGCCGAGCGTGAGCCAGCCGAGCACGTCGCCGTCGATCGAGTCCGCGAACGGCAGGAAGCCGCCGGGCTCCGGCCAGACCGCGAGCGGCTGGTACTGCGGGTGGTCGGCGCGCAGGCTCCGATACCCGTCGAGGATCTGCTCGACAAAATCAGCGAGCCCCTGGTAGCCCTGCGTAGCTTCGCTGCGCAGCGGGCTGATGAAGTTGAGCCACGACGACCAGGCGCCGCCGCCGTAGATCTCCATCAGGTCCACGTACTCGCGGGGCAACCGAGTGCCCAAGGCATCGAACAACTCGTCCCAGTCGCCGAGTCCGACGTAGGGACGAGCCGGGGGAGGTATGAGGCGCCGCAGCGCGTCGAGGCCGCTGCCCTCCGTCAGCGCGGCACGGCGTACCGAGTCCTCGGGCGGGTCCGGCGCCGGCGGTGCCCAGGCGGTTGGCGTCGACAGGAACGCAGTACGCCGGGCCGTCGCCGGGAATGGCCCGAGCGTGCGCGCATCGGTCAGCGGCACGCCGGTACGGAAGAGTGAGTCCAGCAGCTCAGTGAGCGTGAGTCCGAGATGACGCCAAGGATTCCGGCCGGCGTTGACCTCGTCCTGGACGTAGACCACGACCGGCCACCGATCCGGCTCGTCCGAGGCACTCGTGTCCCAGAACAGGCAGTCCGCCGACCTCGTGTCGCCGAACGCGAGCAGTCCGCCGGGCTCGGGGTGGAAGAGCAGCGGCGCGTACGGCGGGAGCTTCCGCGCCGCACTCCGGCAGCGGCCCTGCGTGTCCTTCAGCCAGACCCCGTAGTCGAACCTGCCCGCCTGTACGCAGGGAACGTGCAGCCAGAGGTACTCCCCGACATCGAGCGGTCCGTACTCCGACGCGAGGGCGTGGTAGTCGGTAGGGAGGCGGAGCCCGAGCCAGGACTCGACGGCGTCCCAGTCGGTCGGGATTCCGGTGGCACCCGGCTGCACGGTGAAGGGCGGCTTCATGGATCCGCATGATGGCACGGATGGGCCTGCCCGGAGTTATGTTCATACAGGACCGAGGGAGACTCGATGAGGGCACCGGAGCTAGGGGCGTTGCCGTTGGGGCTGGCGGCGACGCTCGGGCGGACGTATGGGCGGCTGACCGAGGTCGCGCAGGGCCTGACGGACGCGGACTTCGCGCGGAACACGTGGTGCACCGGCCTGGCGGTCGGACCGCTGCTCGTCCATCTCCTGTATGACGCCGAGCGGGCGCTGATGGGGTTCGCCACACCTACGGTGGCTGAGACGGACCGGGATTTCGTCAGCTACTGGCGGGACTTCCCGCACCGGGACCAGGGAGACCCCGAGCCTGACGCGAGCTTCGTACGGACGGTGGCGTCGGCGTACCGGCATCCGTCCGAGAAGCTGGTCGGGCACTGGCGCGGCGTGTCCGAGGCGGCGGTGCGGGCGGGCGCGGTCGCCCTGGCCGAGAAGGGCCGCAGGATCGAGACCCAGGGACACGTGCTCCGCGCGACGGATTTCGCCGCCACGCTCGTGGTCGAGGCGACCGTGCACCACCTCGACCTGATCATGGAGTTGCCCGACGCGCCCGAGCCGGATCCGGAGGGACTGCAGGTGACTGCCCGCACCTTGGACGGGCTGTTCGGCCCGGAGGCCTGGGATGTGATCGGGTGGGACACGACCACCTACGTGCTGAAGGCAACGGGGCGGGTGCCGCTCGACGAGGACGACCTGGACATGCTGGGACCCTCCGCGGTCCGGCTCCCGTTGCTCGGCTGAACCGCTGTCGCCCGGCTCACCTGTCCGTGGCGCAGCTGAAAGAGGATCGATGAGCTCACAGGACTTCGCCGACCACCTCAGGGCCCGCCGGCCCGCGGTCGGTTACTGGGTCATTCTGGATGCGCCCGCCGCCACGGAGCGGATCGCGGGCGTCGGGTACGACTACGTGGTGCTCGACGCGCAGCACGGCCTGCTCAGCACCCGCGGGATACTCGACGGGCTGATCGCGATCGACGCGGCGGACAGCGCGACGGTCGGGATGGTGCGGGTCGAGGCGAACAACGCGACGCCGATCGGGCGGGCGCTGGACGCCGGCGCGGCCGGGGTGATCGTCCCGCTGATCGACACCGCGGAGGACGCGGCGCAGGCGGTCCGGGCGGCGCGGTACCCACCGTCGGGGATCCGGTCGTACGGGCCGACGCGGTCCGGGCTGCGGATCGGGCCGACGCCGGCGGAAGCGAACGCCGCCACCGTGGTGCTCGCGATGATCGAGACGCGTGCCGGGCTGGAGAACGTCGCGGCGATCTGCGCGACACCTGGGCTCGACGGGATCTATGTCGGGCCGTCGGATCTGTGCCTGGCGGTGGGCGGCAAGTTCCCGGGGGATCCGGATGTGGCTGACCAGTTCGACGAGGCGATCGCGCTGATCGCCCGGGTCGCGGCCGACGCCGGAGTTGCCGCGGGCATCCATACGCCGAGCGGTGAGGTGGCGCGGCAACGACTGACCGAGGGGTACACGTACGCGACCGTCTCCTCCGACCTCGACCACCTCCGATGCGTCGCCGCTGCGCACCTCGCCACCGTGCGCGAGTAGGCGTTCAGAAGACGCCGGCGAAGGGGTCTTCGAGGGCTTGCCAGTCGAGGGTGGCCAGCTCGGACTCGGTCAGCAGGCAGGCGTCGAGAATCGCCTGCAAGCGGGCTGGGTCGAGCCCAACGCCGGTGGCGACGACCGTGCACTCGGCGAGGTGTTCGCTGTCGGACCACTCGCCGAGTGTGCCGAGGGAGGCACTGAAGCCGGCCGATTCCCAGCGCACGCGCTGCGTCGGCCGGCTGGCGAGCCACACCACGCCCCGGCTGCGAACCACGCCGTCGACGATGTCCTCGAGCGCGTCGTTCAGCCGCGCGGGGTGCAGCGGCCGCGTCGACCGCCACAACACCGTGGTGACCCCGTCGCCGCTCGGTTGCAGGCGAGCCTCCGCGGCCAGATCTCCCGCCCACGCCTCAGCCTCCGCGAAGTCGAACAACCCGGTCCGCGCGACTGGCCGGGCCGGTACTCCGACGGGGTCGGCGTCCACGACCGTCGTACGGGGGTTCAGGTGCGTCAGGAGGTTGTGCAGGCGCTCGGGAGCCGCGCTGCGATGGGCGTTCGCGAGCACGCAGACATCGGCGTACTCGATCTGCCGTGCGGTGAGTTCGGCGACGTTGCGCCGGTCGGGTGGTCCGAGCGCGAGGCCGCGTTCGTCGAGCAGTTCGTCGCCGGACAGTTGCTCGACCAGCAGCACCGCGTCGACCACGCAGGTGACCGTGTCGACCCGTACGTCGGGCAACGTCGCCACCAACGCGTTCGCCAAGGGGCGCGCTTCCATCGCCGGCGGAGCAGCCAGTACTACGTGCTGCCAGTGCCCGCGCGCGACGAGTGCCTCGAGCAACGGCAACAACGACTCGATCAGCTGGCAGGCACCACAATCGTCGCCCACGGCAAACTCACCGGCCTCGATCGCGCCGGAGCCGTCGAACACCCGCCAGGACAGCACTCCGCGGCCGGGCAACTCATCCTGCTCCACCACCACCGCCACCGTGGTGGCGTCCAGCAAGGCGTCGAGCACAGGGTCGCGAAGCGTCGTCGAGAGCCCGACGAGCAGGGTCAGCGGAGTCTTCATCTGGGCGGCCATCCCCCCACTATATGAAAACGGTTTTCAACAGTCCAGGGTCGGGGGTCCACCGCATTTCCCGCCCTGCCTCCAGTTTTCCTCAATCTGCCGGGAAATTCTCCTGTACTCCGCACGTCGCCCCCGCTCGTCACTCACGGCACCGTGCGGGCGACGGATGAGTTAACAGTCAAGGCGGGAACGGGTCCCGTACGGGCGATGGCCTGGCTAGGGTGCCGGGACGCGGTCGGTGAGGTCGACATCACGTGGGACGACCGACCGATGCCCAGGGCAACAAGCACTTCCTCACCGCCGGACACGGCACGAACGACGGCGTACGGCGCCAGCGGCGCAAGTGGGGAGGGCCCGCTGGAAAAGGTGGGCGGGAGATCGGGGGGTCTGGTAGGGAGGGGGTATGACGATTGGGATCGGGCGGTTCGAGGGTGAGTGGACCGAGCTGCTGGGGGTGCTGAACCTGGCGTTCGCGGCGCCTTGGAGTGACGTGCAGCTCGAGCTGGAGCGGCGCGTCTGGGAGCGGGAGCGGAGCATCGTCGCGTCCGACGGGAAGGAACTCGTCGGGCACACGTCGGCCTTCTCCTTGCGGATGACGGCTCCGGGCGCCGTGGTGCCGGCCGCGGGGGTGACGCTGGTGGGCGTCAGTCCGACGCATCGTCGGCGCGGGATCCTGCGCGACCTGATGCGCAAGCAGCTCACCGAGGTGTACGAGAGCGGCGTCGAGCCGATCGCCGCGCTGACCGCCAGTGAGGCCGTGATCTACGGACGGTTCGGCTACGGGCTGGCCTCGGACCATCAGCACATCACCATCGAGAGGAAGTCCCGCGAGCTCCGCAAGGTCGCCGGTGTCGAGGACGTGCGGGTCCGGTTCGCCGATCCGGCCGAGTCGCTCGAGCGGTGCACCGAGTTCCACAACGCCGAGGCGCTCACCCGGCCGGGGATGATCCAGCACAGCACCGAGGCATGGCAGCAGTACGTCGTCGGCGAGAACGTGGTCACCGACACTCGTGGTGCTTCGCCGCTGCGGTGTGTGCTGGCCGAGCGGGACGGTGAGCTGGCGGGCTACGCGTACTACCGGACCCGGCGTACCGACAAGGGGTTCATCGACGTCTCCCGGGTGCACTCGAACGACCTGGCGGCGCATGTCGCGCTCTGGCAGTTCCTGCTGGATCCGGACCTGCTGCGCGAGACGACGTACGAAGGGCTGCCGTCGGACGACCCGCTGCTGTCGCTGCTGCTTGACCCCAGGGCGGCCAGTGCGAGGACCGCCGACGGGGTGTGGGTGCGCCCGGCTGATGTCGGTCGGGCGCTCGCGGCGCGGACCTACGCGACCGACGTCGACGTCGTGCTGGGCATCGAGGACGACTTCCTCCCGTGGAATGCCGGCTCCTGGCAGCTCGCCGGTGGACCCGGTGGCGCGACCTGCGAGAAGACCGACCGCCAGCCCGACCTGGTCCTCGGCGTACGGGAACTCGGCGCGATCTACCTCGGCAAGCCGTCGCTCGGACTGCTGCACGCGGCCGGTCTGGTCGACGAGCGTACCCGGGGAGCGGTGGCGGTGACGTCCCGCGCGTTCCTCGGGGATCGCGTTCCCTGGCTGGACACAGGCTTCTGATCTGAGCCCGGTATACGCTTCCCGAATGCAGCCGAGCCGTCGTAGTGCGCTCGTCGCGGCTGTTGTGCTGATGCTCGGGGTGGCCACAGTCGCGCTGGTGGTGCTGGCCTCGGCCGGCGGCTCGGTGCGGCCGGCCAGCGAGAGCACGCTCTCCTCGTCACCCCGGCCGCTGCCGACCGAGGCGCCGACGGATTCGGTGAGTGCGCCGACACCGATCGCCCCGCCGAGCATGCGGCAGGTCAAGCCGGTCGAGATGCCCGAGTGGCTCAAGGCCCTCTGGCAGGCGCTCGCCTATGCGCTCGGCACTCTCATCGTGTTGTTCCTCCTCCGGGCGCTCTATCGAGTGGTCCGGAAGGTGCAGCTGCCGGAGGTCGAGCCGGACGGCGCCGACTGGGAGCGGATCAAGGCCGAGCGGCTGGCCGAAGCCGTCGAGTCGGGCCTGGCCGCGGTCGACTCCGGTACTGCGACTGACGCGGTGATCGCGTGCTGGGTGGCTCTCGAGGACGCGGCGGCCTCCGCAGGCGTGGCCAGGGATCCGTCCGAGACGCCTGCCGAGTTCACCGTCCGGGTGCTCGGCGTCGGCGGGATCTCCGAGCCCGAGCTGCTCCGGCTTGCCCAGCTGTACCGCGAGGCGCGGTACTCCACGCACGGCTCGAGCGAGGAAGCTCGTGCGGAAGCACGCGCCGCCCTGCTCCGGCTCCGGGACGATCTCGCAGTCGCGGCCGCCACGAGGAGATCTGCTGCGCAGAAGGCCCGCGCGGAGCAGCGGGAGGCGGAGGATGTGGACAAGGCCGGCGCGGGAACCACCACCCGGCCGAAGCCGAACAGGTGGGAAGAATGAACAAGGTCCTGCTCCAGCATCTGCTGATCTCCGTGGTCGGTGGTCTGCTGCTGGTCGCCGCGTTCAGCCTGGCCGGCACCCAGCCGCGGCCGGTGTGGTTCGTCGCGATGGCTCTGGCGCTCGGCTTCGGCTCGGTCGCGCTGCGGCTGATCTTCCCGCAGCTCCTGGAGACGTCCTGGCCCTCGCGGCACGACGAGAAGTGGGCCGCGCTGCGCAGCCGGAGCAACGACAACCGGACCCAGTTCCTGGCCACCTGGGTGCAGGAGTCGTCCCGGGAGCGCCGGGCCGGCGAGGGGTCGCAGACGTTCGTCCGCCGGATCCGTCCGTTGCTGCTGGAACTCACCCGGGACCGGCTGGTGCACCGGCACGGCATCGACCCGGAGCTCGAGCCGGAGCGGGCCCGGGAGGTGACCGGCGACCAGCTGTGGAACCTGATCACCGGCACCGAAGACGGCACCGCGTCGTTCGCGGAGATCGAGTTGGCAGTCCAGACCATCGAGAAGCTGTGAGGAACCGTGACTGATCGGGAACTGGGGCTCGCCGAGGTGTCGGCGCTGAGCAAGCAGGTGCTCGAGCGCGTCGGCCAGGCCGTGGTCGGCAAGGGCGAGGCCCTCGAGCTGGTGCTCGCGGGCATCCTGGCCGGCGGCCACGTGCTGCTGGAGGACTACCCCGGACTGGGCAAGACGCTGGCCGCCCGGTCGTTCGCGCAGGCGCTCGGGCTGGAGTTCCGCCGGGTGCAGTTCACCCCGGACCTGCTGCCGTCGGACGTCACCGGCGCCTTCGTCTACGACCAGCGCGACTCGGAGTTCGTCTTCCGGCCGGGCCCGATCTTCACCGGGCTGCTGCTCGCGGACGAGATCAACCGGACGCCGCCGAAGACCCAGGCCGCGCTGCTGGAGTCGATGCAGGAGCACCAGGTCACGGTCGAGGGCCAGACCTTCCCGCTGCCGGTGCCGTTCCACGTGCTGGCGACGGCGAACCCGGTGGAGTACGAGGGCACCTACCCGTTGCCCGAGGCCCAGCTGGACCGCTTCATGCTGCGGATCGGCTTCGGCTACCCGACCGCCGCCGAGGAGTGGGAGGTGCTCCAGCGCCGGATGATCCGCCGCTCGGAGGACCAGTTCGTCGAGCCTGTCACCGATGCGGCCGGGCTGCTCGCCGCGCAGCAGGCCGTTGAGACCGTGACCGTCGACGACACGGTCGGCCGGTACTGCGTGGAGCTCGCGGCGGCGACTCGTCGGGACTCCCAGGTGCTCGTCGGCGCGTCCCCTCGCGGTTCGCTGGCGTTGCTCCTCACGGCTCGTTCGTACGCCGTGATCCAGGGCCGGGACTACGTCGTACCCGAGGACGTCAAGGCGGTCGCGATCCCCGCGCTCGCGCACCGGATCACCGTGCGGCCCGAGTTGTGGCTGCACGAGGTGACCGGGGCGACCGTCGTACGGGCGGTGCTCGGTGTGGTCCCGGCTCCGCCGACCGTTGTCGGCGCCCGTCAGTGAGCAGGCGGACAGGGAGGAGGCGGCGGTGAGTTGGCGGCCGACACATACGCAGGTCCGGGCGGTCAGCCTGGCCGCTGTGCTGCTGTTGATCGCCGTGCTCGCGCGTCGCCCGGATGCCGCCGTGTTCGGCCTGCCCCTGGCGTTCCTCGCGGCCTGGGGACGGTACTTCCGCCCGACCGAGCAGCCCGTGGTCCACACCGAGCTCGACACCGACGTCCTCTTCGAAGGCCAGGCCACGACGTACCGGGTGGCTGTCTCGGGGACGCTCGACCCGGACATCGACCTGATCGTGATGGCGCTCGCGCGCACGCAGTGGTTCCGGTACGACCCGCCGCAGGCCGCGATCGCCGAACCGGTCACCGACGGCCACGTCACGCTGGAGGTCGGCCTGCGCTCCGAACGCTGGGGCCTGCGGCAACTGCCGCATCCGCACGTCATCGCAACCTCGGTGCTCGGCGCGTACCGCGTGCCGGTGACGTCCGGAGGTGCCCTTACCGTGAGTACCTTGCCGCTGCGTGAGGGCTTCGAGGCCGTCGATTCCGTACCGCGTCCGGCCGGGCTGGTGGGGCTCCACCGGTCGAGGCGACCCGGTGAGGGCACGGAGCTCGCCGGGGTCAGGCCGTTCCGCACCGGCGACCGGTTGCGCCGGATCAACTGGAGCGTGTCCGCGCGGACCCGCGAGCTGCACGTCACCTCGACCTGGTCCGACCGGGACACCGAGGTCGTCATCCTGCTGGACACGGGTGGCGAGGTCGGTATCAGCGAAGGCATCGACGGCCGGTCGAGCAGCCTCGACACCGCGGTCCGGGCGGCCGCGTCGGTCGCCGAGCACTACCTGCGGCACGGCGACCGCGTCCGCCTGATCGACACCGGGACAACGGTCCGCGGCGTCCGGGCGGGCAGCGGGCGAGCGCACCTGCGAAGGATCCTCGACGTTCTCGTTCACGCCGATCGCAAGAGCCGCCAGCAGGACGAGTCGCAGCTAGCCCGGCGGCACCGGATCCGGGCCGACAGCCTGGTGATCGTGCTCAGCCCGCTGCTGCGCCGGGCGATGCTCGGCTATATCGTCACGCTGGTGCACTCGGGCTGCACGGTGATCGCGGTCGACACCCTGCCGCCCGACGTGGGAGACATGATCGACCTGGAACACCACGACGCGAAGACCTGGCCGCTGGCCTGGCGGATCCGCCTGCTCGAGCGCCGCGGCGAACTCGACCGGCTCGGCGACCTCGGCGTACCGACCGTCCGCTGGCGTGGCGCGGGCACCCTCGACGAAGTACTGCGGGACGCGTCCAGGTTGTCCGCTGCCCCGAGGATCCGCTCATGACCCTCGCGGAGAGGATCACCCGGTGGCTGGCCGAACTCCGGAGCGCCAGTCAGGCGTCGTGGATCGCCCGGGCGGCGACCGCGGTGACCGGAGCGGTCGCGCTGGTGGTGCCGGCCCTGCAGCCGTGGGACCAGATGCCTCTGGTTCCCATCGTCGGTACTGCGATGCTGCTGGTGGCCGTGGTGCTGCCGGACTCGGCGGCGGCGCTGGTGTTCCTGGCCGTGGTCGCCGGCGGCTGGGTGATCAGGGCACCCGCTGACCTCACCTGGGCGCTCGTGGTGACCGCGATCGCCTTGCTGGTGGTGCATTTGGCGACCGCCTTCGCCGGGCAGCTCCCGTCGTACGGTCGGGCCGGCCGGCGGGCGCTCCGGCGTTGGGTGCTGCCGGCAACTATCGCGGCGTTGCTCGCTCCGGTGGTGGCGATCGCCGCCGCGCTCGTGCGTGGCGCCGACGTACCGGGGTCGCTGCTGGTGACGGTCGGCGCGCTGATCGGTGCGACGGCGGCGGTCTGGTTCGCCTCGGGGCAGTCGCTCAGCGAGCACTAGTCGGATCCGGGCTGGTCGTGGCCCAGGGTCGCGAGCAGGTCGGTCGCCCAGGCGCAGGGGACCGGGTCGGGGCCGGTGACCTGCATCGCGGCCATCACGGTGAGCAGCATGCCGGTCGCCATGAACTCGCGGACCTCCTCGGGCGAGGCGCCGGTCGCGTCGCGCACCAGTCGCACGATGTTGCCGAACCTCTTCCGGACGGTCTCGCCGATCGCCGGGTCGGCACTGGCGGCGAACCCGTGCAGGAGGACGACCAGCAGGTCCCGCTCGTCGAGGAGTTCCTGGTAGGCCTCGCCGAGGCTGTGCAGATCGGCCTGCTGCGCGGCAGCGTTGCGGAACGCCTGCTCGATCCGGTCGCAGACCCGGTTGGTGGTGGCCAGGAACAGTTGCTGCTTGGTGCCGAACAGCCTGATCACGTACGGCTGGGAGACCCCGGCCAGCCGGGCGATCTCGTCGGTCTTGGTACCGGCGTAGCCGGAGGCGCCGAAGGCCTGCACGGCCGCCTGCAGGACCTCCTCGCTGCGCTCGGCGGCGGTCAGACGAGTCCTCGTCATGGTTGTCCTCTCGTGAAGTCCCTTGACATGTTATCAGTCGATGCATACTTTGGTGGAAGACGTAGTTATCAGTCGATAACAACAAGGAGATTCCGATGACATCGACCGCCCTCGAGCCCGACGACCTGGCGCCGGTTGACCCGGCCGCCGGCGAGCCCGGCGCCCGCCGCTCACTGGGGACCGTGCTGGCCGTCGTGGGCATTCCGACGTTCATGGTCACGCTGGACAACCTGGTGGTGACCAACGCGCTGCCGGTGATCAAGACCGAGATCGGCGCCTCGCTGACTGACCTGCAGTGGTTCATCAACGCGTACACGCTGTCCTTCGCGGCACTGCTGCTGACCGCCTCCGCGATCGGCGACCGGCTGGGCCGGCGGCGGATCTTCCTGCTCGGGATCACGCTGTTCACGCTCGCCTCGGCCGCCTGTGCGCTGGCCACCGAGCCGTGGATGCTGATCGGGGCCCGCGCGATCCAGGGCGTCGGCGCCGCCGCCGTGATGCCCTTGTCGCTGACCCTGCTGGCGGCCGCGGTACCGGCTCGGCAGCGGAGCGCGGCGATCGGTATCTGGGGCGGGATCTCCGGGCTCGGCGTCGCGGTCGGTCCGGTGGTCGGTGGAGCGGTGGTCGACGGCATCAACTGGCAGTGGATCTTCTGGCTGAACGTGCCGGTCGGGCTGATCGCCGTACCGCTGGCCGCTCGCGTCCTGAACGAGTCCCGCGGTGGCAGCAAGCGGCTGGACCCGATCGGCCTGGTGCTGTCCGCGGCGAGCGTGCTGTCGATCGTGTGGGGTGTCGTGCACGGCGCCGATGACGGCTGGTCCTCGGCGCGGATCCTGACCGCGCTGATCGGTGGCGGCGCCTTGCTGATCGCGTTCCTGGTCTGGGAGCACCGCACGCCCTCGCCGATGCTGCCGCTGCGGCTGTTCTCGGTGCGCGCCTTCAGCGTCGCCAACGCGATCGCGTTCACCTTCTCGCTCGGCGTCTTCGGTTCGGTGTTCCTGCTGGCGCAGTTCTTCCAGGTGGTGCAGGGCTACACGCCGCTGCAGTCGGGGATCCGGACGCTGCCGTGGACGATGGCGCCGATGGTGATCGCACCGCTGGCCGGACTGGTCGTGGACCGGGTCGGCGCGCGGGCGCTGATCGGTACCGGTCAGGTGTTCCTCGCCGGCGCCCTCGCCTGGATCGCGGCCGTCACCACCGTCGACGTCGGCTACAGCTCGTACGTCGGTCCGTTCGTGCTCGCGGGCGTCGGTATGGGCCTCACCTTCGCGCCGTCGGCCAGTGTCGTGATGGCGAGCTTCTCCGACGCGGACCGCGGGGTTGCCTCGGGGACGAACAACACGATCCGCGAGGTCGGGGTCGCGATGGGCGTCGCCGTGCTGGCCTCGGTCTTCGCCTCCGCCGGCTCGTACGCCAGCCCGGACCAGTACGTCGACGGCCTGGTCCCGGCCGTCTGGGTCGGAGCAGCCGCCGTCGCCGTCGGCGCGGTCCTCGCGTTGCTACTGCCGGGCCGGCGTCGCTGATCGGGGGGCGGACCCCCAGGCCATCAATGCGGCGAAGAACGGCCCCTGCCGAGCGTGCTCGGCAGGGGCCGCTCGCGGTTGTGATGGGATGGCCGTCCGGTGTAGGAGCATGGAGTACCCGCTCTCCGAAAGGCAGTGACCGTGCTCGACGCCGAGGATGTCCGCCGCATCGCGTTGTCTCTCCCGCAGACCGAGGAGAAGCAGCGCTGGAACCACCCGACCTTCGATGTCGCCGGGCGGATGTTCGTCACCGTGCCGGACGACCAGACCTCGTTCGCGGTCCGCTGCCCGCGCCTCGAACGCGACGAACTGATCGCCGCCGAACCCCAGAAGTTCTGGGTCCCACCCCACGAGGCCGGCTCCAGCTGGGTCCGCGCCCGCCTCTCGGCCCTCGAGGACGCCGCCGAACTCCGCGACATCCTCCTCGACTCCTGGCGTCAGGCTGCCCCGGAGTCGATCCAGCTCAGCGGCCGGAGCGGCGGAATCTGACCAAGGGGTAGAGGGGGGTGGTGCCGCCGCCCCGGGCCTGGTTGTGGCCGGTGAAGGTGGTGGCGCCGTCGAGGACGAGGCCGTGGGCGGCGGCGCGGGCGACCAGCAGGGTCAGGGCGTCCTGGGAGCGCTGGTCGCCCGAGCCGCGGCCGCCGGCGTAGCGGGTGGCTTCGGACTTCTCCGTGGTGGTGATGAAGACGCCGTCGGGGCGCAGGATGCGGGCGACCTCGGCGAGGACCGGGTCGCTGTCCTCGAGCAGGTGCAGGAGCCAGATGGCGACCACCGCGTCGCAGCGGCGATCGGCGAGCGGCAGTTGGTTGGCGTCACCCGCGGCGACGTGGCCTGGGAGCCTGATCCGGGCGTGCCGGAGCATCGCGGGGGACACGTCGACGCCGTGCACGAGATTGCCGAGGGCAACTAGTTCGGCCGCGACGATGCCGGTGCCGACCGCGAGCTCGAGCACCCGGCCGCCCTTGGGGAGCAGCTCGTGGACCGCCTCAGCCGCGGCTCGGGCCCGCTCCGGACCACCCCGCGACTCGTCGTACCGCGCTGCTTCGGCGTCGTCGTACTCGAACGTCGAGGGAATCTTCCACAGGGCGGGCCAGGGGATGCCGACCTCGGCGAGCATCCGACGAACCAGCGGCAGGGAGATACCGACGACGTTGTGATAGTCGCCTTCGATCCCTGTCACGAAAGGGCCACCGAGGCCATCGACGGTGAAGGCGCCGGCCACGACGAGGGGTTCGCCGGTTTCCACGTACGCGTCGATCTCGTCGTCGGTGAGGTCGGCGAAGTACACCGTGGTGGAGGCGAGCTCGCGGATCTCCTGCCGACTCGTGGTGTCGAACAGGCAGTGCCCGGTGTGCAGGATCCCCGAGCGGCCCCGCATGTTCCGGAGCCGCTCCCGCGCCACCTCCGGCGTACCGGGCTTGCCATAGGCGACACCGTCGATCTCCAGCACTGAGTCGCAGCCGAGCACGGTCGCGTGGTCGTTCAGCGTGGAGACGACCGCGCGAGCCTTGAGCGTCGCGAGGGCGCGAGCGAGCTCACCCGGGCTCTCGGCAGTGACGTTGTCCTCGTCGACGCCCGAGACGATCACCTCGGGCTCGACCCCGGCGTTGCGCAGCGTCTTGAGCCGCGCCGGGGAGGCGGAGGCGAGGACGAACCTTGGCCGGCTCACAGCTTGGCGAGGGCGCGGCGGAGTGGGTCCAGACCGATCGAGCCCAGGTTGAGCGCGTCCCGGTGGAAGGCGCGCAGGTCGAACGCGGAGCCCTTGCGCTGCTTGGCCTCCTCGCGCGCCTGCAGCCAGATCCGCTCGCCCACCTTGTACGACGGCGCCTGCCCGGGCCAGCCGAGGTACCGGTTCAGCTCCGCCTTCAGGAACTCCGTCTCCATCCGGCAGTGCGCGCGGAGGAACTCGAAGCCCAACTCCGCGTTCCACGTCTCGCCCGGGTGGAAGCCGAACGGGTTGTCGCGCGGGATCTCCAGCTCCAGGTGCATGCCGATGTCGACGATCACCCGGGCCGAGCGGAACGCCTGCGCGTCGAGCATGCCGAGGCGCGCGCCGGGCTCCTCGAGATACCCGAGGTCCTCCATCAGCCGTTCGGCGTACAGGGCCCAGCCCTCGCCGTGGCCGGAGACCCAGCAGCCCATCCGCTGCCAGCGGTTCAGCAGGTCGGTGCGGAGCATCGTCTGCGCGACCTGGAGGTGATGCCCGGGCACACCCTCGTGGTACACGGTGGTGACCTCACGCCAGGTGGCGAAGTCCTCGACGCCGGTCGGCACGGCCCACCACATCCGGCCTGGCCGGGTGGTCAGGTCCTCGCTCGGGCCGGTGTAGTAGATCGAGCCGTCGGAGGTCGGCGCGATCATGCACTCGATCCGCTTGATCTCGTCGGGGATGTCGAAGTGGGTGCCGGCCAGCTCCTCGACCGCGGCGTCGGCGAGCTGCTGCATCCAGTCGCGGAACGCCTCCTTGCCGTGGATCTTGCGGGCCGGGTCGTTGTCCAGCAGCTCGGCGACCGCCTCGATGCTGCGGTCACCACCGTTGAGGGACGCGGCGATGTTCTCCATCTCGCCCTCGATCCGGGCGAGCTCCTCCCAGCCCCACGCGTAGGTCTCGTCGAGGTCGACGGCCGCGCCGAGGAAGTCCCGCGAAGCCAGCTCGTACACCTCGCGGCCACAGGCGTCCCGGCTCGGGGCCTGCGGGGCGACGTCGGTGATCAGCCACTGGCCGAACTGGTCGTACGCCTTGCGCGCGGCGGCCGCCGCGGCCTCGACCTCGGACTTCACCGCGCTGTCCGGAGCCTGGGCAGCGAGGCCGGCGAAGAAGTCGTCGCCGTCGGCGCCGGTCCAGCTCGCGATGCGCGAGGCCAGATCGTTCACCTGCCGTACCGCGGAGACGCGTCCCGCCGCGGCCTGCTGGACGAGGGATTCGCGGAACCCGTCCAGCGTCGTACCGACCTGGTTCAGGCGGATCGCGATGGTCTCCCAGTCGCCGTCGGTCGCGGTCGGCATCAGGTCGAACACCTGACGGACCTCGGCCGGCACGGAGGTGAGCGCGTTCAGTTGGTGCTGCGGGACGCCGGCCTCGTACCTCTCCAGCTCCAGGCCGAGCCGCTCCAGCAGGGCGTCCTTGGCGACCTCCTCGCGCGGGCTGCCCGGCTGGATCGCGGTCGCCTCGGCGATGGTCCGCCGGTTCAGCTCGACCAGCGCCTCGAAGCCGGCCGGCGAGTAGTCCGGCAGCCGGTGGTCGTGGCCCTGGATCCCCATGAAGGTGGCCGCGGTCGGCTGGAGCTCGATGTAGTCCTCGAGGAACCGGTCGGAGACCTGGTCGATCGGGCTGTTCGGTGTGGTCGCGTCCGTCACGTGGCCGAGACTACCGCGCGGCTGATCCACAGGGCCGGTACTGTGTCGCTCTTGCCAGCAGGTCAGTTCGTCCCTGGAGGTCGGTTCGCCAGGGTCAGTGAAAGGTCACCGGGTTGTCGCAGCCGCCATACGGTCAGCAGCCGAGCGGGCCGTATCCGCCCAATCAGCCGCCCTACCCGGGGCCGTCGCAGTACCAGCCCCCGCAGCAGCCGGTGCCGCCGTACCAGTCGCCGCAGCAGCCGCAGTACCGGCGGCCGCAGTACCACTACGGGCTGCCGTCGGTGGCGCCCCAGCAGGGGCAGGGATTCGGCTGGGGGCCGCAGTTCGCGCCGCCGTCCGGGCCTGGGGGTCCGGGAGGGTTCCGGCCGGGCTGGCAGCCGCAGCTGCCGCGGAAGAAGCGCTCCAAGGGCCCGCTGATCGCCATCCTGAGCGTCTGCGTGCTGGCCGTCGTCGGGCTGTGGATGTTCGGCGTGATCCGGAAGAACGCGAACGACACCCCCTACACGCAGCCCACCTACAACGTGCCGACGAACGGGCCGACGTCTTCGGAGCCCACGTCGCAGCCCACCGGCGAGCCGAGCGAGCCGAAGCCGACGACGACCACGACGAAGCCGGCCACGCCACCTCCGTCGCCCCTGTCGATCGTCGCGAACAACAAGCTGTACAGGACCGGCGTCCAGCGCACGGTCAACTGCAAGGAGGCCGGCGTCCGGCCGAACAACGCCAGGAACGCGGCGGCCTACTGGGCACGGATCAAGCCCTGCCTCGACCGGGCCTGGGCGGCGCCGGTGGCCAAGGCGGGGTACCGGTTCAAGGCGCCGGCGATGTCGTACTGGGCGGGCACCAGCGTGAGCACGCCCTGCGGCGGTGGCGCGGTCTCCGTGCCGTTCTACTGCCCGACGAACCAGATGATGTACATGAAGGTCGACGTGTTCGTGAAGTCGTACAACCAGTACCCCGACGCGGACTCCAAGGCCTACGCGCGAATGTGGTACACCCGCTCGATCGCCCACGAGTACGGGCATCACGTGCAGAACCTGACCGGCATCCTGCAGGCGGAGACGCGGCTGTCGTACGAGTCGAACGGCTATGCCGCCGAGCTGCTGCTGTCACGGCGTACGGAACTGCAGGCGAACTGCTTCGCCGGGGTCTTCCTGGCCGCGAACAAGCGCAGCTACCCGATCAACGGAGCGTTGCTCAGGGCATGGAACAAGTGGGTCGTCACGGCCGGAGATGATCCGGGCAAAGGCACCCACGGCAGCCCGGCCAGCCAGAAGCGCTTCATGGGCCGCTCGTTCGTGACCGGTAATCCCGCCAGCTGCAACACCTACAAGGCGTCGCCGGCCAGCGTGAGCTAGCCAGTGGGCTAGTCCGAGGACGGCTCCAGGCCGGACTTGGCGTCAAGCTGCTGCAGCAGGTCATGCGCGGCCAGCTCGACGTCCTTGTGCCGCCACTCGGCCGCGCGGTACACGCAGGCGATCAGTCCGGTCCGGTGCACCCGCCGGAAATCCCCGTAAACAAAGGCGTGCCGCGCCTTCGTCTCGTCGTTGGGCCCGACGGTCAACCCCAGGTGCCACAGCGCGTACTGCTCCCACCCGTGCTTGTCCAGGAACGCATTCTGCGCCTCGGCATCGGGCTGCACCTCGCCCCAGTCGCTGTCCAGCACGTACTGCCGGGCCTCGATCAAACCCCGCGCGTACTCCACTGCCGCCTTGTTGACCTCGTACTTGGCCATACGGCCAGTGTCACGGATGAGCGCTGGCCCGCCAACGACCTGGGCCGTGTTGGAGCGGGCGGCGTACGTTGCGCCAGTACGACGCCCAGTCGCTCGCGTGGTCCGGCATCCGCGTGGGCGCGGGGGCAGCGGCGGCTCGGGCGGAGATGACGGCCACCAGGGCGGCCAGTTCCTCGGGGGTCGGGTTGCCCTTGACGACCTGGATCAGTGGCTGGCTGCCTGAGGTCTCGGTCGAGTCGGTCATCGGGTTCCTCCCGTCGGGTGGTGAGTGCTCACAGTGGGATGTTGCCGTGCTTCTTGGGCGGGAGGGTGTCGCGCTTGGTCCGGAGCAGGCGAAGGGCGCGGATGATCTCGGAGCGGGTCTCGCTGGGCTTGATCACGGAGTCGATGTAGCCGCGTTCGGCCGCGATGTAGGGATTGGCCAGGGTGTCCTCGTACTCGGTGATCAACTGCTGGCGGGTGGCCTCGGTGTCGTCACCGGCTTCCGTTGCGGCGGCGAGTTCGCGGCGGTGCAGGATGTTGACCGCACCCTGGGCGCCCATGACGGCGATCTGCGCGGTCGGCCAGGCGATGTTCATGTCGGCGCCGAGGTGCTTCGACCCCATCACGTCGTAGGCGCCGCCGTAGGCCTTGCGGGTGATCACGGTGATCATCGGGACGGTCGCCTCGGCGTAGGCGTAGATCAGTTTGGCGCCGCGGCGGATGATGCCGTTCCACTCCTGGTCGGTGCCCGGCAGGAAGCCCGGCACGTCGACGAAGGTCAGGATCGGCACGTTGAACGCGTCGCAGGTTCGGACGAACCGGGCCGCCTTCTCGGAGGCGTCGATGTCGAGGGTGCCGGCGAACTGCATCGGCTGGTTCGCGACCACGCCGACCGGGCGGCCCTCGACCCGGCCGAACCCGACGATCAGGTTCGGCGCGAACAGCGCCTGGACCTCGAGGAACTCGGCGTCGTCGACGACCGCCTCGATGACGGTGTGCATGTCGTAGGGCTGGTTCGGGGAGTCCGGGATCAGCGTGTCGAGCGCCAGATCGGTCTCGGTCGGCTCCAGGTCAGCCGGTTCGTCGAAGGCGGGCGGATCTTCGAGGTTGTTCTGCGGCAGGTGCGAGACCAGCGCCTTCACCCAGTCGATCGCGTCTTCCTCGTCGCTGCCCAGGTAGTGCGCGTTGCCGGACTTGGTGTTGTGCGTCCGGGCGCCGCCGAGCTCTTCCTGGGTGACGTCCTCGCCGGTGACGGTCTTGATCACGTCCGGGCCGGTGATGAACATGTACGACGACTCGTCCACCATCACGGTGAAGTCGGTGACCGCGGGGGAGTACACGGCACCGCCCGCGCAGGGGCCCATGATCAGGGAGATCTGCGGGATCACGCCGGAGGCGCGGACGTTGCGGCGGAAGATCTCGCCGTACAGGCCGAGGCTGACGACACCTTCCTGGATCCGGGCGCCGCCGGAGTCGTTGATGCCGATCAGCGGGCAGCCGATCTTCATCGCCAGGTCCATCACCTTGACGATCTTCTCGCCGAACACCTCGCCAAGGCTGCCGCCGAAGACGGTGAAGTCCTGCGCGAACACGCACACCTGGCGGCCGTCGATGGTGCCGAACCCGGTCACCACGCCGTCGCCGTACGGGCGGTTGGCGTCCAGGCCGAACGCGCTCGAGCGGTGCCGGGCGAACTCGTCCAGCTCGGAGAAGGAGCCCTCGTCCAGCAGCATCGCGATCCGCTCCCGGGCGGTTTTCTTGCCCCGGGCATGCTGCTTCTCCACCGCGCGCTCGGACCCGGCGTGCACGGCCTCGTCCAGCCGGTGCTCCAGGTCCGCGATCTTCCCGGCGGTGGTGTGGATATTCACGGTCTCTCCCATAAGCGGGCACTCTAACTTCCCCGGCACCGACTTGGCGGGCACAGCCGGATGACGATTGCCACACCCGGCGTACCGGGGCCGGTCAGCAGGTGGCGGTCGGGCCGACGACGAACAGCTTGGTGAGGCGGGCGGCCAGCGCCAGGTCGCCCCGGACCGAGAGGCGCTGCTTGAGTACCGCGAGCACGGGATCCTCGTTGCCGGTGACAATCTTGAGCAGTGTGGCCGGGTCGGTCCGGGCCAGGCGACGACCGCGTCGAATCCGCCCCGCCCGGGCGGGGCGGAGGTACTCCGGCATCCGGCGAAAGATCTCGCGCAACGCGACCTCTCGCACACCCCCGATGAGCCGATGCCGGAGTTCTCGCTCCGAGGTCCGGTCGACCAGCCGGCCGAGTTCGGCCAGGTCGAGGGCGGTGAAGTCGTCCGACTCCAGCCACCGCGCGCTGCCACGTTCGGCCATCCAAGACCTCCCACGGCAGTTCCTACCAGACCGTAGGAATTTCCTACGCTCTGATAGCTTTGTCAAGTGGTCAGCCCTGAAGACCCGGTTGCGGAACCTCGCCGCCGCGCAGCGCACCTGGGTCCGGAACGCAGGCGCCCGCTGATCCTGGACGCCGCCCTCGAGGTCTTCTCCGAGCGCGGCTACGCCGGTACGACGATGCAGTCGGTGGCCGACGCCGCCGGTGTCACCAAGCCGGTCGTTTACGACTCCTTCGCCAACCGCGACGAACTGCTGCTCGCCCTGCTGGCCCGCGAGGAGCAGCACCTGGTGCTCTCGATCATGGCCGCATTGCCGGCCGACCCGAGCGTCGGTACGCCGGAGGAACACGTGCTCGAGGGCCTGACCGCGTTCCTGGAGACGGCGGCCAAGTCGCCGCAGTCCTGGCGGATCGTCTTCGGCGCCCAGTACGGCGCGGCGCCCGCCGTGGCCGACCGGGTCCGGGCCGCTCGTGCCTTCCTGGTGGAGGGTTTGCGGCTGACCCTTGTGCAATCGTTGCCGGGGGTCACCGAGCCGGATGCGAACCTGCCGGTGCTCGCCGAGATGCTCGCCTCGATGACCGAGTCCTGCGCCCGGATGCTCGTTGTCGACGGCACCGACCGGACCCCGGCCGAGCTCGCCAAGGTGGTCTCCCAGGTCGTCGGCGGCGGCTTCGGCAACGTCTAGCCCGACGGCCCGCCGGTACAGGTCGTTACTGTCGCGTCACCCCCACTCTTCGTCACGCTAGGTCACGGTTGTCGCTCACTGGTCGGACTGAGAGGCGAGAGTGTGCGGCCACGGATATCGTGGGCGAACGTGACCGAGACCGGCAGTCAGGCGAACGCCCGCACTCGTACCCGCGCACGTTTCGAAGTCCCCGAGGAACTGCGCGCCGACGTGCGCCTGCTCGGTGAGCTGCTCGGCCGCGTCCTGGTCGAGTACGCGGGCCAGCCGCTGCTGGACGACGTCGAGAGGCTCCGCGAGCTGACCATCGCCGGAGACGGCGAGGGGGCCGAGCGGCTGGTCGCCTCCTGGCCGCACGAACGCGCCGAGGACGTCGCCCGCGCCTTCACCTGCTACTTCCACCTGACCAACCTGAGCGAGGAGCTGCACCGCGCCCGGGTCCTGCGCGAGCGCGACCGCGCGGGTGACGCGCCGTCGGTGTCGGAGCTCGCCCAGGCGGTCGAGAAGATCTCGCTGGAGTCCGGGGAGCAGCAGGCCCGGGCTCTGCTCAACGGGCTCGAGTTCCGCCCGGTGCTGACCGCCCACCCCACCGAGGCCCGGCGGCGCGCGGTACTGGCGACCATCCGGCGGATCTCGACGCTGCTGGAGGAGCGGAGCGACCCGCGGACCGGCGACAGCGAGCTGGCCGAGAACCAGCGCCGCCTGGTCGAGCAGATCGACATCCTCTGGCGTACCTCGCAGCTGCGGACCAGCCGGCCGACCCCGCTGGACGAGGTCCGCTCGGCGATGGCGGTCTTCGAGGAGACCCTGTTCGATGTCGTGGGCAACGTCTACCGGCGGCTCGACGACGCGCTCGCGGGAGAGGCCGCCGGCACCAAGCAGCCCGTGGTGGCGCCGTTCGTCCGGCTCGGCTCGTGGATCGGCGGCGACCGGGACGGCAACCCGAACGTCACCGCCGCGATCACCCGCGAGGCCATGCAGATCCAGGCCGACCACGTACTGCGTGCGCTCGAGGGCGCCACGGACCAGCTCGGCCGCGCCCTCACCCTGGACTCGGCGACCACTCCGCCGTCCGCTCCGGTCCGGCGGCTCCTGGAGGACGCCCGCGCCGTCAACCCCGACCTGATCGCCGACATCGAGACCCGGTCGCCGTCCGAGCCGCACCGCCAGCTGCTTCTGCTCGCAGCGCGCCGGCTGGCTGCCACTCGCGCCCGGGACGCCGACTTCGGCTACCCCCGCGCCACTGACTTCCTCCACGAACTCAAGGTGCTGCAGGACTCCCTGGTGTCCGCCGGGGCACCGCGCCAGGCGTACGGCGAGCTGCAGCAGCTGATCTGGCAGGTGAGCTCTTTCGGGTTCCACCTAGCCGAGCTCGAGGTACGGCAGCACTCGTCGGTGCACACCAAGGCGCTCGAGGATGTGCTCGGCGGTGGCGAGCTCTCCGACCAGACGGAGGAAGTCCTGGCGACCCTCCGGGTGATCGGGCAGATCCAGCAGCGCTTCGGTCCCGAGGCCTGCCGCCGGTACGTCGTGTCGTTCACCCGCAACGCCGGGGACCTCGCGGCCGTCTACGAGCTCGCCGACGCCGCGATGGACGGCCGCCCGATCGAGCTGGACGTAGTACCGCTGTTCGAGACCGGTGAGGACCTGCAGAACTCGGTGGAGGTGCTGGACAACGCGATCCAGCTCACCCGGGTCCGGCACCGCCTCACGGCCAACGACCGGCGCTTCGAGGTCATGCTGGGCTACTCCGACTCCGCCAAGGACGTCGGCCCGGTCTCGGCCACCCTGGCCCTGTACGACGCGCAGGCGCGGATCACCGCGTGGGCGCAGCGCAACGCGATCCGGCTGACCCTGTTCCACGGCCGGGGTGGTGCCCTGGGCCGCGGCGGCGGCCCCGCGAATCGCGCGGTGCTCGCCCAGGCTCCGGGCTCGGTCGCGGGCCGGTTCAAGCTCACCGAGCAGGGCGAGGCGATCCCCGCCCGCTACGGCAACGCCGCGATCGCCCAGCGCCACATCGAGCAGGTGACGGCCGCGACCCTGCTGGCCTCCACCCCTGCCATCGAGGAGCGTGCCGCCGCTGCGGCCGACCGGTTCGCCGTCGTCGAGAAGACCATGGACGAGGCCTCCCGTACGACGTACCACCGGCTCGTGAAGGCCCCGGGATTCGCGGAGTGGTTCGGCCGGGTCACCCCGCTGGAGGAGCTCGGGCAGTTGCCGTTGGGGTCACGGCCGGCGCGCCGGGGAGTGGCCGTGTCGAGCCTGGAGGACCTGCGGGCGATCCCGTGGGTCTTCGCCTGGTCGCAGGCCCGGGTGAACGCCCCAGGCTGGTACGGGCTGGGTTCCGCCCTCGCCGCCGTCGGGGACGTCGCAGTACTGCAGGACGCGAACAAGAACTGGCCGTTGTTCCAGGTGATGCTGGAGAACGCCGAGATGTCGCTGGCCAAGACGGACCGGCGCATCCTCGGGCGCTACCTCGAGCTGGGCGACCGGCCGGACCTCACCCAGCAGATGCTGGACGAGCACGAACTGACCACCCAGTGGGTGCTGAAGGTGCTCGACAGCGATCGGCTGCTCAGCGGCCGCCGGGTGCTCGGCCGTGCGGTCGAGCTGCGCAACCCGTACGTGGACGCGCTGAGCTACCTCCAGCTGCGAGCCCTTCGGACCTTGCGGACGGATGACTCGCTGGACGAGGAGCAGATCGTCCGGACCAGGCGATTGCTGCTGCTGACCGTGTCAGGCGTCGCCGCCGGTCTGCAGAACACCGGCTGATGTTCGAGGACCTGGACAGGCCGCCGCTCGACGCGCGGTTCCTGCAGGGGCGGCTGGTCCGTCCCGGCTCCCTGTGGAGCCAGATCGACGTACTGACCGAGACGGAGTCGACCAACGCGGTAGTGGCGGCAGCAGCACGCGCTGGAGCGGCCGAGGGGCTGGTGGTGGCGGCGGAGTACCAGTCGTCGGGCCGTGGGCGACTGGGCCGCACGTGGACCACTCCGGCTCGCTCGGCAGTGCTCATGTCGGCCCTGCTGCGCCCGACGGCTGTCGCGGCCGTCCGCTGGCCGTGGCTGGGCCTGCTGGTCCCACTGGCCGTCGCTGCAGCCGTACGCCGGGTCGGGGAGATCCCGGCACAAGTGAAGTGGCCCAACGACGTACTCGTGGATGACCGCAAGCTGGCGGGAATCCTGCTGGAGCGGGTGGACGGCCCCGCCGCGGTCGTGGGCATCGGTCTGAACGTCACCTTGCGCGAGGACGAGCGACCCCACCCCGCGGCGACCTCCCTTGCCCTGGAAGGCGCCGCGACCACGGACCGCGCGACAGTGATGGCCGCAGTACTGCGCGAGCTGGCGACGCGGTACCAGACCTGGGTGGATGCTGCCGGGGATCCCGCGGTGATCCTGCCGGAGTACACCGAGCTGTCAGCCACCTTCGGTCGCCCCGTACGGGTAGAACTACCCGACGGCACTTTCCTGGAGGGCACGGCCAGGGAGATGGACGCGGACGGCCGCCTGGTGGTCGACACAGCCGACGGCCCACGCCCCCTGGCCGCCGGCGACGTGACTCATCTGCGGACTAGCTGACTGGCTGAACTGGCCCGCAGATCACGGATCGAGGAGGCCTTCCAATCGCGCCCGGACGACGCCGGCGTGAAATCGCTCCGGCAGTGGAATTCCGCCGATCGACAGCTCGTCGACGCTGACATCCTCCAAGGAATGTGACGGCAATCGGGACGACAAGTCGAGGCACACCGCCGCGTACTTGCGGGCGTCCTGAAGAAGCCCCTCCCGTCTTAGCCGTTCTGCGAGGACGAAGGCCAACTCGGCGGCAGCACGGTCGTCTGACTGGTCCACGGAGTTCTGGAAGCGGCGAACGAGGCTCGCTATTGAAACCAAGGGCATGGCAGTCGCATTCCTTCAGATCGCTGGCCGGTGGAGCGGTACTGATATTTCAGGGAGTGATCGGTGGGATTGACCGCAGGCAGAGGCCGTGAATGCATACCTCGAACGGATTCAGTGTGTCGTCGATCAGCAACGCGTCCCCCGCGTCTATTGCTGATCGAAGGCGCTCGGGTGACGTCCAGATCAAAGGGACATAGGAGTTCGTCCGGGCGGCTATCTGATCCTGCCCTGCGGTGATGACTATGCTGTAGTTCAACATTATCGTCCAGCGCGACTGATTCGTTCCGAGCGGGTCGGCAACCTCGTCAAATGAATGAGCGTGCAGGTGTGCGGTCCCCGCGAAGCGCGCCTCTATCAGAGCATCTGCGAGGCCGAGTTTGCGGGCCAGCAGGTTTTCCAGAACATAGGCAGTCGCGTTTGAGAGATACCCGCCTCGTCCGATTTCGACAGGAGGCTGCCCTCGGACCGGGAAGACGCCGATCTCCAAATTGGCCAGGTCCAGGTCAGGCGCAAGGACGGGTAGCAGATCCGCCGGCAGTCCCATGGTCGGAATGCTGACAACGCCGGGAAATCTACGGACCAAGGGTGTGGCACGACGCACGCCGACAAGCACTTCGGACCTCGAAGGATCGCGGTACAGCAGCGCCGAGATCACGAAGTCCGGCGCGACGTCCATCGACCGCTCGCCATCAATCAAGACCACGTTCATTTTCCCCCTGTCGCGTCAGAGTGCATCGAATATGGTCCGCCTCAGCCAGTCTTCCTTCCGTCGGAGCAACCGGTTCAACCGAGGGCGGTAGGTACGCCCGAACAAGTCGCGCGCCGGAACCACGGTCAGTGCGGTATTCCACGAGCGCGCCTGTTTGAGTTCGTCGACCTCGTCATTTCGCATCAGGTCGAGCTTGTAGATGAAGAATCCGAGGTAGGTGGTCTCCTGTTCCCGGTCGAGTATGGTGGACCCGACCAATTCCAATCTGCTGGTGTGCACATCCAGGCCGCAGGACAGGAAGAGTTCGCGCTGCGCTGCATTCCGGAACGACTTCTCCGGAAGGCTGAACTCCTCGGGCTGTCCGGACCTGATCCAGAGGTCGTCAAGTGCATCCTCGAGGTCGGCCAAGGGGCCAAGAGTGGGGTCGACCAGATCTTCCAGGAGAACACGCTCGCTGATCAGCGAAAGCGTGCTGAAGTCGTCCCGCGAGTTGTGCTCATTGCGCTGCTTCAGAATCACGGAGGGGCCGGCGGCCGTTCGCACGCACACTGCCACGACCGAGATCGGCTCGACATCGTCAGGAGCCAGTCGACCGTACGGCGCGATGCGTCGGATGGCGGGAGTGAACTCATCGCCGACCTGCATGGAACTGTCCATGGCGCAGCGAATCTGCCGAGGAGTGAGTTCGATCGCATGGTCCTCGAGGTTGCTGAGGTAGGAGTGCAGATCGCGAACCTGTTCCGCCGACATACGGGAGACCACCAGTTCGGGGGCAACCATGGACACCGGTGACTGAGGTGGCGCGACTATCGGAAGTTGACTGATGATCGCGGCTGACTCGTCCGATCCGGATCTCGCGTAGACGATGCAGTCCAGGTACAGGTCATTGAATTCGTAGATGGTCAGACGATCCGACGCATTCGGATCTGCTGTCCGCGGCGCCAACCAGTTCCGCAGTCCGGTAACGCCGGAGATCCACCGCTGCACAAGAGTTCCGAGCACACCTGGTTGACGGTAGAGCATCACTCGTTCGCGGGCCGGCGTGAAATACCGCACGCGAGCCGGCAGGCTTGCGTGCGGCTCGCGACTGCGCAGCTCATCGAACAGTTGGACCAGGCGAATAGAGCAGTGCGAAGGCAGGACGCCGATGATGTCCACCTGGTCTGAGGTCAAGAGCCCGGCCAGTATTCTGTCCACCTCGTCGGAGTTACTCCCTTGGAGGGGCACAGTGCGCGAGATCGGAATTGCGGGCGGCTGATTGGGCCGCCCCAGCGCCCGATTCGCCGCCCGTACCTCTGGCGCGTCCCGACTGTCAGACATGGCGGGCTGACAACTTTGAGGTCTGCCGCCACAAGCGGCCGACTTCGTCCATCATCACGAACCACGCTTCGTGCAGCTCGTCGTTGTCGACCGGCCGGCCACCACTGATGGCGACGACGCGCATCACGGCAACACGTGCGGATTCGCTCCTCAGCCTCAATGACAACAGGTACAGCCTGCGCCTGGCCCCACTCTCATCCAATGCCAGGACGTCGGGCAGAGGCTCGGCCGAGTCGAAGATCTCGAATATCTGCGTCGCGATCTGTCGCTGGGCTTCGACATCGCGATCCCGGCGCGCTATCGAGTTGGCGACAAGGGGAGCCGCCAAGCCGAGTAAGGCGCCGATGACCGCTGCTGCCAGTGTCACTAACTGTTGAGCCATTGGTTCCCCCCAGATGGTTCGAGTTCCAGACTAGCTGAGAATTCCCTCTGCGACCGCCCGAAGTATCATCTCTTCATTCAGTCCGGCGAGCTCTCCAAGCGACTGATCCACCCTCCGGAGGCGCTTCTGCACCTTCGCCGCCTCGACGCCGTGCTGACGCCACGAGGAATTCTCCGGATTCAGAAAGTTCAGCAGGATCGGCAGGAAGGCGTCGACACCCTTGACGAACTTGGCTTCAGGCGTCTGCTGATCCTCATACTCACGCCAGTACTGCGCCAGACGCTCGGTCGCATCGGCCGGGAACCTCTCCTTGATGGCAAGGATCGCTCCTTCTTCGCGCTCCTGCTGACCTTGTACCTCGCTGCCGAACGCGAACGTGTCTCCGACGAATGCTTCGACGACGTCGTGAACCGTCGCGAGTAGCACCGTGTGGGCGATGTCGATGTCGTAAGGGCAGTAGTCCGACAGCAGGATCACTCCCAGTGCTATATGCCACGAGTGCTCGGCCACATATTCCCGCCGATCTCCGTCGGCCAGCGGATTCTGTCGCTTGAGGTTCTTCAGGACCTCGATGCGGGTCAGGAGGTTCACCTCCGTCGGAAGGCCGGCGATGATTTCTTCTCGACTGCGTGTCATGGACTTTCCTTGGGTAGTACCGAAATCGGATGTGCGATAGTCGATCAGTTGGTGTGAAACCACAGGGCTATTTCTCGTTCGGCCTCCGCTGGATCACCGGACGCATGGATCAGGTTTTCGACGGGACGCTCCTCGCTGTTTGCAAAGTCAGTCGAGTCCGAGCTCAGGTCGCCGCGGATTGTTCCGGGAGCGGCGAAGACGGGCAGGGTGGCCCCGACCAGCTTGCGAACATTCTGGATCGCCCGGTTTCCGGATAACACGGCGGGTATGACAGGCCCGCTCTGAAGAAAGGTCACCAGCCTGCCACGGATGATCTTGCCTATTTCCAGGGGGTCTTCCGTGCCCAGTGACTGACTGGTCGAGAATCCCATCGACTGGTAGTCCTCGAGCGTCTTTCCGCCGACCGTCGCCAACCAGTCCGCGTCGCGAGGGTAGTGCGCCTCCGTCAGGTCTACTTCGTCGATTGAAACCCTGATCGAGGAGATGGCGAGTCCGGCTGCCTCGAAGCGTCGCAGGATTTCTCCGGTGAGGCGCCGCCGGTAGGCGTCAGGTTTGATCAGGATGAGTGTGTTTTCCTGCATGGTCATCGCCCTCAGTTTCTGGCACTTCTCGAATCGGATGTCACGCTGAATTCTTTTCGGTAGTGCTCGACGGTCTGCTTGATGCCGGCTTCCAGCGATATCAGGTCATTGGTCCTGATGCCCAACGGGCCGAGCGTCTCGGGATTCGCCAGCACGACCGAGTCCGCTGTCTCGCCCTTTCGTATCGGCAGGTGCTTGATCTGGCCGCTGCCAACCGCCCTCAACACCTCGCCGGCTATTTCGGCGACAGTGGTACGTCGTCCGGTGCCGGCCTCGAAGATCACGTCGGCATCTCCGCCGTCCGTGAGGTAATCGGTGCAGGCGACGATGATGTTCGCCAGATCGGTGACATAGATCATGTCCATGACCTGTTGTCCGCTGCCATATATCTCGATGTCGTCTCCGTGGATCGCACGACTGACGAATGACGGCACGATCTTGCGGACCGGGCCCCGGCCATAGGGCGGGGGAATCGACTGACCAGGGCCGTAGGCGTTGAAACCCCGGACCACTCCCACGTTCACATCGTGGTACTTGCGGTACATGGAGCAGAATCGCTCGACTGAGTATTTGGTCAGGCTGTACGGGTTGTCCTCGAACCAGTTGCCGACGGAAATATAGGTGCCGGGAGTGCGGTGCTGGGAGGCGGCTTGGAGGACGTTCAGCCCGCCGAGAATGTTTACTTCCGCGGCGGGTCGCGGATTGCTGATGGTTTCCTGGGTCCCCAGCACTCCCGCCAGATGAATCCAGGAGGTGGCCTGACCGACCGCTTCGGCGACCGCAACCTCATCCCTGATGTCGCCGACTATGAATTCGATGTCGCGTCGGTTCCGGGTGTCTATCCGGCAGTCGAAAGCGATCACCTCCGTGCCGTTGTGCAACAGTCGGTCGACGACATGTCGCCCGATGAAGCCGGATGCACCGGTCACGAGCACTGCGGATCTTCCCATGCGTGACGTCCAGTTCGGCTGAGGATCGGCTCTATTTCGTACCGACGAAGAATGAGAATGTGGGGACGAGGCCGGTCCTGTCGGTTTCAGTCTGGCGTCCGCCGGCGAGGGTCTCGTAGTCGTGCATGTCGAGGAACCAGTCGCGAAAATGGGTCAGACGCCACCCGGCCTGTATCGCCTCGTTGTAGTATTCTTCCGGCTTCCGGTAGTAATAGACGAGTGGGCCGATGATTCCTGAGATGTAGTAGTCCGAATAGATTTTGTTCTTCGCCAGCGCGCGGTTGATGAGGAAGCCTTCGGCGGTCGCCGTCCCCGCATGGGCGAAATACGGGTGGACCAGAGCGACGATCATGGTGCCGCCGGGCCGAGTGACCCGCCACAGTTCGCCGAGAGATTTGCGAAGATCTTCGACCCACATGAGGACGAGGCTGGAGACGGCGATGTCGAAGGTCTCGTCACGATACGTCAGCTGGGTGATGTCCTGGCGGCTTGTGTTGATCCCCGGCCGGCAAGGTGGTGGCGTGAGATCACATTCCCATCTCTCCAGGGCGGGCAGCGAATCGAACAACCAGCCACTGCCGCAGCCGGCGTCAAGCACCACTTTGTCTTCGGTGTCGCCGATCAGTTCGAGGAGGTTCGGCACTAGTCCGGCCGAGCGGAGGAACTCAGAGTCGCGGCTGAGATCGGTCGTGAGTGATGTGTAGCTGTGTGCCTGTTTCGCCCAACGGTCGTGGTCTGCGTTGTCGCGTGTAATGCTCATCCACCCCCCAGCTGGACATCAGCCGATCGGCCACGTCCTGCATCGTGCATTGATAACGCCTCAGTCGGCGGATGGTTATCAGCGACTGAGGTCCCCCGGCGCGTCAGGTCAGTGTGGCATGCCACTGAACGATCTTGTAGGCCCTGGAGCTGGGCATATCGGCCGCGAATGCGTAGCCGGAGGGCGGATGGTTACGCCGACGGCCTTCGTCCGCTGACCGCCGGCGATGTGAATTATCTGCGGGCTAGTGGGTGAAGAGTTTGGCCGCGGTGACCAGCGTTTGGATCACGCCGTAGCCGAGTAGTACCGCGACTAGCGCCCAGGAGACAACGAGACGGGGTGTCTGGTTCATTTCGCTGCCTCCGAGGTTGTTACCTTGCTCTGCTCGTGGAACCGGGCCGCGACCGGGCTGATCAGCAGGTTCGCGATGAAGCCGACCGCGAGCACGCCGATCATGGTGAACAAAGCCGGCCGGTAGGCCTCGGCCGTCAGAGTGCCCGGCTTGCCCTCCCGGTCGAGGAAGCCGTTGATGATGAGCGGTCCGGCGATGCCCGCCACGGACCACGCGGTCAGCAGCCGGCCGTGGATGGCGCCGACCTGGTAAGTGCCGAACAGGTCGCGCAGGTAGGCCGGCACGGTGGCGAATCCGCCGCCGTAGAAGGAGATGATCACCGCCGCCAGCAGGACGAAGATCGCCGTGCTGTTGTGGCCGACCGTCGCCAGCAGGAAGTAGGCGATCATGCCGACGCCCAGGTACATCATGTAGATCGGCTTGCGGCCGATGATGTCGGAGGTCGTCGACCAGGCGAACCGCCCGCCCATGTTGAAGATCGACAGCAACCCGACGAAGCCGGCGGCCGCGGCCACCGCGACCGTCGACTTGCCGTCGTCACTGCGGAAGAAGTCCTGGATCATCGGGCTGGCCTGCTCGAGGATGCCGATGCCGGCGGTGACGTTGCAGGCCAGGACCACCCACAGGAGCCAGAACTGCGGGGTCTTGATCGCGTTCGCGGCGGACACGTTCGCCTTGGTGACGAGGGCCTTCGTCTCCACCTTGGCCGGGTCGAACCCGTCCGGCTTCCAGCCCTCGGCGGGAACGCGGATGTTGAACACGCCGAACATCATCACGACGAAGTAGCCGATGCCGAGAGTCAGGAACAGCGCGACCAGGGCACTACCTCCGGCCACCGAGGCGGAGTTGTCCGGGTCGTAGCCGTCGTCGTACAGGCTGAGCAGCTGGCGCGACAGCGGGCTGGCCACCAGGGCGCCGCCGCCGAAGCCCATGATCGCCAGGCCGGTCGCCAGGCCCGGCCGGTCGGGGAACCACTTGATCAGGGTGGACACCGGCGAGATGTAGCCGATCCCGAGCCCGATGCCGCCGATCACGCCGTAGCCCAGGTAGACCAGCCAGAGCTGACCGGTCCCGATGCCCAGGGCGCCGACCAGGAAGCCGCTGGCCCAGAAGCAGGCGGACACGAACATGGCCTTGCGCGGGCCGTTGCGCTCGACCCAGGTACCGCCGACCGCGGCGGACAGGCCGAGCATCACGATCGCGATGCTGAAGATGATCCCGATCTGGGTCTGGCTGGCGTCGAAGTGCTTGACCATCGAGGTCTTGTAGACGCTGGTCGCGTACGCCTGACCGATGCACAGGTGGACCGCCAGGGCGGCCGGCGGGATCAGCCAGCGGCTGTAGCCCGGGGGCGCGACGGTGTGCTCCCGATCGAGGACCGACAAGATGCCCATCACTGCTCTCCTCAGTTGTCCAGTCCCCCGGTGGTCACGCCATGTGCTCGGGTGGTAACCCCCTCGCGCATCTTTGCGGACTGTATCCATTTTGTGAAGCATCAAATTAGTTAAGGTTCAACCATCAGTGGGGCGTCCCCGCCTGATCGTGTCGGGCGGCGACAGCGGCCCCGGGAACTGTGAGACTGGAGACATGGCAATCTCGGCGAAGTTGTTGGGTGAGGACGAGTACGTCGTCGTCAGCACCCGGACGCACTGGAAGGCGCTGATCTTCCCGGTCTTCCTGCTGCTCGTGGTGGCGGCCGGCGGCGGTTTCCTGGCCGCGATCGTGCCCCAGGGCAGCCTGCAGACCCCGGGCCGGATCGCAATCGGCGTGGTGGGCCTGCTGGTGCTGGTCGTGTTCGGCGCCAAGCCGTTCCTGAACTGGTTCTTCTCGACCTACACGCTGACCAACCGGCGGCTGATCACCCGGCACGGCATCCTCACCCGGACCGGCCGCGACATCCCGCTGATGCGGATCAACGACGTGTCCTACGAGCACGGCCTGATCGACCGGATCCTCGGTTGCGGGACGCTGCAGATCGAGTCCGCCGGTGAGCGCGGCCAGGTGATCCTGCCGGACGTGCCGCACGTGGAGCACATGCACCTGCAGATGTCCGACCTGCTCTTCGGGGGCCCCGAGGGCAAGCCCGGCGACGGGATCCTCGACGACGAGGCCCCGCCGGAGCACCTGCAACGCCGTCCCCGCCAGCAGCAGCCCGTCGATCCGGACGCCGAAACCCTCTTCAGCTCCGACGACAACGACCGCCGCTGACGGAGGCCGGGAAGCCGGCAGGCGTCTCTCGAGGAGAGCTGTAGCAGCACGGCTACTTCCACGCCGGAGCCACCAGCGCGATCGCGGACAGTGCGGGCGGCTATGCGGCCTTCACGCTGTTCCCCGCGAACACGTCGGTTCTCACCGTCGAGTACAAGGTCAACCTGCTCGCACCTGCCGAAGGCGAGCACCTCGAAGCAGTCGGGAAGGTGCTCAGATCCGGACGGACGCTGACCGTGTGCCAGTTCGAGGTGTTCGGCGTTCTGGGCCCAAAGCGGTCACTCGTGGCAGCGGGTCAGCAGACCTTGATCTGCGTCGAGGCCCGGGCCGAACGATGAACTGAGAGTCAGCGGATGGCCGGGAGGTCGCCGGTGCTCTCGGCGTCCAGAGCGGCCGGGGAGTCCGGGGCCTTGGGGTGCTCCACCTCGTCCAGTTCGATCTCCTCACGGAAGACGAACTTGCGGTACGACCAGAAGCGGAACAGCGTGCCCAGACCCAGACCGATGACGTTCGCGGCGATGTTGTCGGCCAGCGCGTTGTGCAGGTCGAGGACGTAGCGGGAGAAGCCGAGGCAGGCAGCCGCGATCAGCAGGCCGATGCCGTTCAGCACGAAGAAGAGCACGTACTCGCGGTGCAGCCCGGTGCGCTCGCGGTGCTTCCAGGTCCAGTGCCGGTTGCCCAGGTACGTCGCGACGGTGGCCACCGTAACCGAGATCACCTTCGCGGTCAGCGGCTTGTGGTGCAGCATGCCGTCACCCGGCGTACCGAACACGAGAGGGTTGTCGAAGACGAGCCAGTTGTAGATCGGCAGGTCCACGATCATGCCGAGAAGTCCAACCAGACCGAACTTGGCCACTTCGTGCACCAGGTGCTCGACCTGGCGGTACAGCCTTGTGACGATCTTCAACGGTCCAGGAAACTCTCTGTGAACACGGACTACTGGTCAGGGCGGTTCCCCACGGTACCCGGCAACCGGTCCGACACCGAAATCCGCCGCGCGCCGAACCAGCCCGCGGCGTACCCCCTGTTGTCAGCACATTAGGCTCCACCCGTGAAGTTCGAGCGGAAAGATCTACCCGTCGGGACGCCCGTGGTCGGCATGGTCGGGGGTGGTCAGCTGGCGCGGATGACGCAGGAGGCGGCGATCGCGCTGGGGATCCAGTTGCGGGTGCTCGCGGAAGGGCCGGCGGTGTCCGCCGCGCAGGCCGTCGCCGACGCGCCGGTGGGCGACTACCGCGACCCCGAGACCGTACGCCGGTTCGCCGCCGAGGCGGACGTGGTCACGTTCGACCACGAGCACGTGCCGACCGACCTGCTCCGTCAGCTTGAGGCGGACGGGGTCAAGGTGCGGCCTGGTCCGGACGCCTTGGTGCACGCCCAGGACAAGGCGGTGATGCGGCAGCGGCTGGACGCGTTCGACGCTCCCGCGCCGGCGCACCAGGTGGTCGCGTCCAAGGCGGATGTGGAGGACTTCGCCAAGCGCATCGGCGGCTTCCCGATCATCCTGAAGACCACCCGCGGTGGCTACGACGGCAAGGGTGTCTGGGTGGCTCGGAGTGCCGACGACCCGACCGTCGAGGAGGCGTTCCGGGCGACGGTGCCGATCCTCGCCGAGGAGAGGGTCGACTTCGTTCGCGAGCTGTCCGCGATCGTCGCGCGGTCGCCGCACGGCCAGGCGGTCGCCTACCCGGTGGTGGAATCCGTTCAGAAGGACGGGATCTGCGTCGAGGTCACCGCGCCCGCGCCCGGTCTCGCGCCGGATCGGGCCGCCCAGGCCCAGCAGACGGCGCTGCGGATCGCCAAGGAGCTCGGCGTGGTCGGGATCCTCGCGGTCGAGATGTTCGAGGCCCGCGACGGCCGGCTGCTGGTGAACGAGCTCGCGATGCGCCCGCACAACACCGGCCACTGGTCGATCGAGGGCGCCGTCACCAGCCAGTTCGAGAACCACCTGCGCGCAGTACTCGACCTGCCGCTCGGGTCACCCGCGGCGCGTTCGCCGTACACGGTGATGGTCAATGTGCTGGGCGGTGATGTGGAGGACATGCACCTCGGACTCTTGCACTGCATGGCGCGCGACCCGGGGCTGAAGGTGCACTTCTACGGGAAGTCCGTGAAGCCGGGGCGCAAGATCGGCCACGTCACGGCGTACGGGGACGACCTGGAGGAGACCCGCGAGCGCGCGCGACACGCCGCGGCATACCTGACCGGCACCATCGACGAATGACCGGCACCACCGACGGAGGACGGGCAGCATGAGCGTGGGAATCGTGATGGGGTCCGACTCGGACTGGCCGACGATGAAGGCGGCGGCGGAGGTGTGTGTCGAGTTCGACGTGCCCTTCGAGGCCGACGTGATCTCCGCGCACCGGATGCCGGTAGAGATGATCGACTACGGCCGCGGGGCGCACGGGCGCGGGCTGAAGGTGCTGATCGCCGGGGCCGGTGGGGCCGCGCACCTGCCGGGCATGCTCGCCGCGGTGACGCCGCTGCCGGTGATCGGCGTCCCGGTGCCGCTGAAGTACCTGGACGGGATGGACTCGCTGCTGTCCATCGTGCAGATGCCGGCCGGGGTCCCGGTGGCCACCGTGTCGATCGGGAACGCCCGCAACGCAGGCCTGCTCGCGGTACGGATCCTGGCGGCGCACGACGAGAAGCTGCGGGACCGGATGACCGCCTTCCAGGAGGGCCTGGCCGAGCTGGCCCGGGCGAAGGGAAGCACCGTCCGTGATGGCGCGGAAGAGTTGCGTAAATCCTGACCGATCCGGTTTCCACAGCCTCGGGCAGGGTAGCCGTGTGATCCCGTCCATTGTCGTCTAAGGTCGTCGATCGTGACTCCGCCCGCAGAACCGGACACACAGCGCATCCCGGTCCGCTACTGGATCTGGCTGTTCGGTGCCGCTGTGTCCCTCCTCGGCGACCTGACGATGACTTTTGCCATCGGATGGTCCGCCAGCCAGCACGGTGGCCGGACCGCCGGGCTGGTGCTCCTCGTGGCCGCCGCGCCCCGCGCCGCCCTGTTGCTGATCGGTGGCGCCATCGGCGACCGGTACGGCGCGCCCAAGGTGCTGCTCGCCAGTTGTACGGCGATGTTCCTGCTCACGCTGGCGTTGGTGCCGGCCACGCTGGCTGTCGGTGAACCTGTCTGGCTGCTGCTCGCGACCGCGCTCGTCGTCGGCGTGATCGACGCGTTCTTCCTGCCGTCGTCCCGGTCGATGCCACGGCTGCTGGTGCCGGCGGAGCAGGTGCCGCGAGCGCTGGCGAGCTTCCAGGTGACCGGGGTCGTCTTCGCCGTCACCGGTACGGCGGTCGGCGGCGTGCTGGTGAGCTGGTCGGGCCTGACGGCGGCCTCCGGGTTCGATGCGCTGACCTTCGGCGTGATGATCGTCGTCCTGCTCGTACTGCGGGAGCCCGCGCCGGAGCAGACGGGTCCACGCACGGGCATGTTCCGCTCGATCGCGGACGGCATCAGGATGGCCTTCGGCCGCCCGCTGACCCGCGCGCTGCTGATCACGATGACGGTGGCGGCAGGTCTGCTGATGCCCTTGGACGCGCTGTTGCTGCCCTTGCTGGCAAGGGCTCACGGCTGGGACGCATCGACCGCTGGTCTGCTGGTGGCCAGCCGGAGCCTGGGTGTCGGCGTGATTGCGCTGCGCATCCTCACCCGCGGCGCCTTCCCGCGCCCCGGCATGTTCGCGGCCTTCGGCCTCCTGTTGGCCGGCGTCGGGCTGCTGGGGCTGGCGGTGCTGGATCCGCTGCCGCTGACGATCGCGGCCGGTGTGGTCAGCGGTATCGGCGTCGGGACGTTCACAGGCCACGTGCTGCCGTTGCTGATGAACTCGGTGGAGCGCGAGTACCAGTCGCGCCTGCAGTCCGTCGTGGTGCTGTGTCAGAGCCTCGCGCTGGTGGTGATGAACCCGGTGCTCGGCACGTTCGCAGACGTGCCGAGCGTTGGCATCACAGGCGTGTGCCTCGGCATCGCCGTCGCCTCGATCCTGATCGGCCTGATCGCCCTGACCCGCCCGGTCCTCCGCAACGCCACCGTCGCGTAGCTGGGGTTCCACGTGAGTCGGGAACCCCAGCGCGCGGAGACTTACGGCTTGCCGGGGGCCTTGTAGGTCCAGCCGGCGTCGCGCCACTTCTTCGAGTCGAGGGACAGCCTCGCGTCGACCACCACCGGGTTCTCGACGGCACCCCGCAGCGCGGCCGGGTCGAGCTCGCGGAACTCGGGCCACTCGGTGAGGTGCAGGACCAGGTGTGCGCCCTCGCACGCCTCGGCCGCGGATGCGGCGTACCGCAGCGTTGGGCGGACCTGGCGCGCGTTCTCCATCGCCTCCGGGTCGTAGACCGTGACGGTCGCGCCGTGCAGCTGGATCCGGCCGGCCACGTCGAGCGCGGGCGAGTCCCGGACGTCGTCGGTGCCTGCCTTGAAGGCGGCGCCGAGCACGGTGACCTTCTTGCCGACCCACTCGGCGCCGAGCAGTTCGTGCACCACGTCGACGATCCGGCCGCGGCGGCGCTGGTTGATGTCGTCGACCTCGCGGAGCAGCGTGATCACCTCTTCCACGCCGAGCTCACCCGCCCGGGCCATGAACGAGCGCAGGTCCTTCGGCAGGCAGCCCCCGCCGTACCCCGGACCCGCGTTCAGCATGCCGCGGCCGATCCGCTTGTCGTGGCCGAGCGCGTCGGCGAGCTGAGTGACGTCCGCGCCGGCCGCGTCGGCCATCTCCGCGAGCGCGTTGATGAAGGAGATCTTCGTGGCCAGGAAGGCGTTCGCGCCGCCCTTGACCAGTTCGGCGGTGGGCCGGTTGCAGACGACCACCGGGGTGCCTTCGGCGATCGGCTGGGCGAACACCTGGCGCAGCCGGGTCTCGGCGGCCTCGGTCTCGACGCCGAAGACCAGCCGATCCGGGTGCAGGGTGTCCTCGACGCCGTGCGCCTCGCGGAGGAACTCCGGCTGCCAGGCGAGCTCGATGCCCTCGCCGGCGGGAGCCTCGGTCTGGAACCGCTGCTCCACCAGCTTCGCCGTACCGACCGGGACGGTGGAGCGGCCGACCACCAGGCACGGCCGGGTCAGGCCCGGCGCGAGCATGTCGACCACCGAGTTCACCTGGGACAGGTCGGCGGCGTCACTGCCCTCGGTCTGCGGCGTGCCCACGCAGATGAAGTGCACGTCGGCCCAGTCGGCGATCTCGGTGTAGTCCTTGGTGAAACGCAGCCGGCCGGAGTCCACGTGTTTCTTCAGCAATGGATCCAGGCCCGGTTCGTACAGCGGAGCCTTGCCGTCGTTGAGCAGCTTGAGCCGGTGCTCGTCGATCTCGACGCCGATCACGTCGAAGCCGAACTCGGCCATCCCGGCGGCGGTGTTGGCGCCGAGGTAGTTCGTGCCGATCACCGAAATCCGCAGCGGTCGCTCGCTGGTGGGCGTGCCTTGAGTCATGCCAGGGACTCTACCGATGCCGATGAGCAACTGATGACAGGCTCATGGCCACCGGGTGCCGCGGGGGTGCGCTGTTGGTCACTTTCCGGGTACGCCGGGTCCCGGCGGCGGGCGATTCGTCGTACATTGCAACTCGTGAGTAACTCATTCGACCTGTACGCGCTGTCCGAGGAGCACCAGGCGATCCGCGAGGCCGTTCGCGACGTCTGCGACGCGAAGGTGGCCCCGAACGCCGGCGGCGTGGACGAGCTCGCCGAGTTCCCCAAGGCGTCGTACGACGCGCTCAAGGCGTCGGACTTCCACGCCCCGCACATCCCCGAGCAGTACGGCGGCGCCGGGGCGGACGCGCTCGCCACCGTGATCGTGATCGAAGAGGTGGCCCGCGCCTGCGCGTCCACCTCGCTGATCCCGGCCGTGAACAAGCTTGGCTCGCTGCCGTTGCTGCTGTCCGGGTCGGACGAGGTCAAGGAGAAGTACCTGCCGCCGGTGGCCGCGGGTGACTCGATGTTCTCGTACTGCCTGTCGGAGCCGGAGGCAGGCTCGGACGCCGTCTCGATGAAGACTCGCGCGGTTGCCGACGGTTCGGAGTACGTGGTGAACGGCGTGAAGCGCTGGATCACCAACGCCGGGGTGAGCGATTTCTACACCGTCTTCGCGGTGACGGACCCGGACGCCCGGTCGAAGGGGATCAGCGCCTTCGTGGTCGAGAAGTCCGACGACGGCGTCTCCTTCGGCGCGCCCGAGAAGAAGCTCGGCATCAAGGGCTCGCCGACCCGCGAGGTGTACTTCGACAACGTCCGGATCCCCGCGTCCCGGATGATCGGCGCGCCCGGCACCGGCTTCAGCACCGCGATGGCGACGCTCGACCACACCCGCGTGACGATCGCCGCCCAGGCGCTCGGCATCGCGCAGGGAGCGCTCGACTACGCCCTCGGCTACGTCAAGGAGCGCAAGCAGTTCGGCAAGGCGATCGCCGAGTTCCAGGGCCTGCAGTTCATGCTCGCCGACATGGGCATGAGGATCGAAGCGGCCCGCCAGCTCACGTACGCCGCGGCGGCCCGCTCCGAACGCGGCGACTCCGACCTCACATACTTCGGCGCCGCCGCCAAGTGCTTCGCCTCCGACGTGGCGATGGCGGTCACCACCGACGCAGTACAACTCCTCGGCGGCTACGGCTACACCCACGACTACCCCGTCGAACGCATGATGCGCGACGCCAAGATCACGCAAATCTACGAAGGCACCAACCAGGTCCAGCGCATCGTCATGGCCCGCCAACTCCTCAAGGGCCTCAGCTGACCACAAACTCGCAGGCACGGTCGGTCATGCAGCGCCTTGGTCGCTCCTGACGATCTCCTCGATCGGTGTCCCGTCGACGCTGAGCATGACCTGAATGTTGCCGCGGGTGGCGTTGGAATAGGGGCAACGCTTGTCCGCCTCGGTCATCAGGTAGGCGGCAGCGTCAGGCATAAGGTGCGGCGCGTGCAGGTCCAGGGCGACCTGGATGCCGAAGCCGCCATGTCCGGTCGGGCCGATTCCGACGCGGGCGGTGATGCGGGAGTCGCCGGCGTCAAGCTTGTGTCCTTGGGCGATCGCCAGCATGGCCGACTGGAAACAAGCCCCGTAGCCGATGGCGAACAGTTGCTCGGGGTTGGTGCCTGGTCCACCCGTACCGCCCATGTCGTCGGGCACCGAAAGATCGACTTCCAGGCGGCCGTCAGAAGTGCGGCCGTGCCCCGACCGGCCGCCTTCGGTGACCGCCTCGGCGGTGTAGAGGATCTTGCTCAACGGAATGGCTGGCATTGCACTACCTTCCTTGCAGCGTGGACGTTCTCGCCTCAGATCGGTGTTCGAGGCGCCTGCTTCCGACGCTAGCTCGCTGCGTTCGTTACGCCGGTCCACCGATGCCCTGGTCATGCCGACCGGGTATCGATACCCGTGTCTTCCCGGGGTCATTGCGCGGCCATTGCCGCGACTGTGGAGCTGTCAGCAAACACGGAAGACCAGCTCGCCCAAGGAGCAACCACCAGTGATCACTCATCAGAGGTCGAACACGATCCATCGCCGGCACCTCCAGACCGCAGCGATGGCCCTCGCTGCAGCCGCTTTCACACTGACCGCGGCCGGCTGCGGCGGTGACTCAGGCGGCTCCACTGGATCGGCGCCGGCGCCGGTGCCGTCGGCCACCGGCGATGCGCTCAGCGCTCAAGGCACCGCACTCGGCACCATCCTCGTCGACGGCCAAGGCCGGACTGTCTACGAGTTCGCCAACGACACGAGCAGCAAGTCGACCTGCGCCGCGGCGTGCGCGGCCAACTGGCGCTACGTGCCGGCGCCGGCATCGCTGCCGATGTCCCTCCCCGGCGTGACCGGCACCCTCGGTACGACCACCCGCGACGGCGGAGCCACCCAGCTCACCGTCGCAGGCCACCCTGTCTACACCTTCGTCGGCGACTCAACCCCAGGCCAGACCACCGGTCAGGGCATCACCCTCGACGGCGGCCTGTGGACCGTCGTGTCCCCGGCCGGCGCGCCTGTCACGAGCCCCAGCCCGGTCGGTGCCTCGACCCAGAACCCCGTCGCCCCCGGCTACTGAGCAAGGGGCTTGGCTGATCAGCGGGACTCTTGTTCCAGGGCGGTCAGGTCGCGTTCGGCGTAGAGGCGGTGTTCCCATTCCTCGTTGAGAACTGTGCGGAGGCATTCCTTGAGGGGGCAGTTCTCGAGCTGGGGCCAGCCGGGTTCGGTCTGGGTGACCTTCGAGGAGAGTTGCTCGTCGGTCAGTGAGGCGAGGACGTCGCTGACCATCTTCTGACGGTCGTGGCGGATCGCGAGCACCTCGTCGAGTGTGGGTCGTGCTTCCCGGTCGCACGGGATGTCGTCCCACTTGGGCGCCTCGTCCCAGGGGAGGTCCAGCTGGTGCCAGGGGTAGGGGTTGCCGAGGACCATCCGGCCGACCCAGGCGGCGCTGGCGAAGTTCAGGTGCCGCAGGGTCTGGATGAAGGACCATTCGTCGTCGACGCCGCGGTGGAGGTCGGCTTCGGGGAAGGTTCTCGCCCGGGCGACGGTCCCCTCCCACAGCCGCTCCAGGATCGTCCAGGCCTGACGGAATCCCTCGGGGTCG
Organism: Kribbella qitaiheensis; assembly: GCF_042657745.1. GTDB lineage: Bacteria > Actinomycetota > Actinomycetes > Propionibacteriales > Kribbellaceae > Kribbella > Kribbella qitaiheensis. The sequence goes on from NZ_JBHSKE010000019.1 coordinate 97,656, forward strand.
TCGGGGCGCATCTTCGCCCGGTCGGGCGTTCGGCGATTCAGCTCGGCCTCGACGAGCGGTGCGATGTCCACGCCGTTCACGACGACGTTCTGGAGCTCACCGCTGATCTGGACGTCGAGCAGCTCGACCCCCCGCAGGCGGGTCCCGTAGAACGAGGCGGCGCGGATCTGCGCCCCGCTGAAGTCGACGTCGCGCAGGCCGGCTCCCTTGAGCGACACCTCGCTGAGGGTGGCGTCGCTGAGATTCACACGCTCGAAGCGTGCTCCGGTCAGGTCCTGCTCGCGAAACTCGGTCATGGACAGCACCGTAGAGCCGATCCCGGACAATCCACTTCCGATTCAGCCGATCTCCAGTGGAGTCGGGCCCCGGTATTCATTCTCCGTAACCCCTTGACGACGCTGAGAGATCCGAGTTGAATGCGCTGCATTCAGTCAACTCTTTTCTTATCTTCACCTTCGCAGTCCCCGCCCCCCGGAAGGTAAAGGACACCCGCCCCATGCACCCTTCTTCTCCGTCTTGGATCAAGGTCCGAAGTCGCGTCGCGGTCGCGGCTCTCGCGCTGGCGACAGTCGCGGCCGGAGCCACGGCTCTGCTCGCTCCCGCCCCGCCCGCGAGCGCCGAGGTCACTGCCCGGACCGCCGCCGCCGCGCTGCCCAACGGGTTCCGCAGCGTCGGCTACATGCCGTCCTGGTCCGGCGACGTCAACGCCATCCAGTACTCCAAGCTGACCCACATCAACTACGCGTTCGCGCTGCCGAACTCCAACGGCACCCTGCAGGGGATCGAGAACACGTCGAAGCTGTCCTCGCTGGTGTCCCAGGGGCACAACAACGGGGTCAAGGTGTCGCTGGCCATCGGCGGCTGGAACGACGGCAACGACTCCGCGTTCGAGGCGCTCGCGGGCAACTCCGGTAGCCGCACCACCTTCGTCAACAGCGTGATGAGCGTCGTCAACCAGTACAACCTCGACGGCATCGACATCGACTGGGAGTACCCCGACCCGGGCACGTCCGGCAACAACTACACCGCGCTGATGCAGCAGTTGAGCAACGCCTTGCACGGCAGCGGCAAACTGCTCACCGCCGCGGTGGTGTCCGAGGGCGGTACGGCGAACGGCGTACAGCCGGCCGTCTTCGGCTACGTCGACTGGCTCAACATCATGGCGTACGACGGCGGCAGCCCGCACGCCAACTACGACTGGTCCGTCGCCGCGGCCAACTTCTGGAAGAGCCGAGGTCTGCCGAAGGCCAAGACAGTGCTCGGCGTGCCGTTCTACAGCCGTCCCGGCTACCTGACCTACTCGCAGATCGTCGCGCTGAACCCGAACAACGCGAACGTCGACTGCATCAACGCCAACGGCGCCCAGCAGTGCTACAACGGCATCCCCACGATCAAGCGCAAGACGCAGTGGGCGGTGGCGAACGGCGGCGGCATCATGAACTGGGAGCTGTCCCAGGACACCACCGGCAGCACCTCGCTGGTCAGCGCGATCTTCGACGCAGCGGGCGGCACCGGTACGCCGCCGACCGGTGGCAAGACCGGCCTGATCAGGGGCATCGCCGGCAAGTGCGTCGACGTGGCCGGTGCGAACAGCGCCAACGGAACCGCGGTCCAGCTCTGGACCTGCAACGGTACTTCGGCGCAGACCTGGACGGTCGGCACCGACAACACCATCAGGGCGCTCGGCAAGTGCATGGACGTCGCCGCCGCGGGCACAGCCAACGGCACCAAGGTCCAGTTGTACGACTGCAACGGCACCGGCGCGCAGACCTGGCAGGCACAGTCCAACGGCACCCTCCGCAACCCGGCCTCGGGCCGCTGCCTGGACGCGACCGGCCCCAGCTCCGCAGACGGCACCCGCCTGCAGATCTGGGACTGCTCCGGCGGCAGCAACCAGGTATGGAGCCTCCCCGCCTGATCCGGCATGACGTGGACCGCCCTCCGAGCAAGGGATCCTCGGAGGGCGGTCGCGCCAGGTCAGCTGCAGGACGGGACCCAGTGGTGTGACGCGATGTTGTTGATCGGCCGCATGTAGCCCAGCCGCAGGTGTCGCCGGTCCGCGGGATCTGAGCAAAACGATCAAGTGAGGCAGGACTTCGGTATGCCTCACTGGAGGTATGGGCAGCGTCGAGGCGGTGAATGTGGTCCGGGAAGTGCGGGATGGGCGGTGGGGTCTGACGGCCATCGACAAGCGGCCGGTCGACGGGCTGGTCGAGGTCGGTGAGTTGGGGCTCACCGGAGACCAGCAGTTGACCGGCGGGCACGGAGGGCGGGATCGGGCGGTCTATGCCTACGCGAGTGAGGATGCTACCTGGTGGGCCGACGAGCTCGGGCGCGAGACACCGGCCGGACTGTTCGGGGAGAACCTCAGGACGGTGGGGCAACCGGTCGGGGACGCGCAGCTCGGGGAGCGTTGGCGGATCCGGAATGTGTTGCTGGAGGTTCGGTTGCCGCGGACGCCGTGTGAGAATCTCTCGCTCCGCTTGGGGATCGAGCGCTTCCATCGCCGCTTCGCGAGCACGGGAAGGGTCGGCGCGATGCTCAAGGTCCTCGAGCCCGGCGAGCTCCGGGCCGGCGACGAGATCGAGATCGTCTACCGTCCCGACCACGGCCTGACGATCAGCGACCTCGCTGTCGGCGCCCCACCCGATTGCGCCCGAAGACTCCTCGATTCAGGCCTTCCCGTCGCCCCCACCGTCCGGGCCAAGCTCCGCCGAATCGTCCGCCGAGACGCCACGCACTGACGTTCTGCCCGGCTGGAAGGGGTCAGGGAGTCTCGACCGGGTGGTACTCGCAGGCGTCGGCGAGATCGGCGGTGGGGGTGGTCGTCCCGGGGGTGGTTGTCGTGCCTGGCCGGGGCTTGACCGGGGTGGCCGTGGTCCGTGGCTTCACAGGTGTGGTCGGCGTGACGGGCTTCGAGGCCAGGGCGGCGGCGACGGTGGCGCGCAGGCCGTCGTAGTCCGGGTGCGGGTAGGCGAACTTCAGTTTCTGGCCGTCGAGCGGGACCTCGGAGACCTTCGCCGACTTCACCTTCAGGCCCAGGTCGAGGAAGGCGGGCAGCAGGTCCTGCGGGATGTCGGTGCGGACCATGTTCTTCCCGACCGCGGCGAGTTTCTGGTAGCTCTTCAGCAGGTTGGCCGGCGTGGCCGCCTCGGCGATCGCGTGGATCGCGCACCGCTGGCGGGCGCTGCGAGCGTCGTCGGGGTTGGGGATCTGGTACCGCCCGCGGGCGTACCAGAGCGCCTCGAGGCCCCAGAGGTGCTTGTTCTGCGCGGGTTTGAGGTAGTAGTTCGGCGGCCGCTTCGCGTCGTCGCTGCCGCCGACCGGGATCGGGTAGTTGATGTTCACGGTGATGCCACCGAGCGCGTTGACCAGCCCGGTGAAGCCGGCCAGGTTGACCTGGACGTAGTAGTCCATCGTCAGCCCGGTCGCCTCGCCGACGGCGAGTTTGAGGATGTCCGCGCCCTCGTTGTCGGACCGCCCGACGATGCCCGGGTGCGCGGCCGGCACGTTCTTGTAGATCGCGTCCAGCATCCACTCCAGCCGCGCCTGCAGGCTGATGCCGTCCTTGCCGAACCCGTCGGGGTACGCCTCGTGCAGCTTGGTGCCCTTCGGGAACGGCATGAACATCAGTTTGCGCGGCAGCGAGATCAGCGAGGTGTCGCCGGTCGCGGTGTCGATGCTCGCGACGATCACCGTGTCGGTCCGGACGCCGTCGCGGTCGGGGCCGTCGTCGGCACCCAGCAGCATGATGTTCAGCCGGGGCTTGGCGGCCCAGGGGTCCTTCTTGTTCTCCACGTTCGGCCGGGTCGCGCTCTCGCTGTCCTTGCCGGCGAACACGGACTTGACCAGATCCCGCTGGGTCCGCGCGGTCTGCACACCCATCGCCGTCGGTACGGCGACCGCGAAGCAGAGCAGCCCGACGAACGCCGCCCCGATCACCCGAGTCGCCTCGGAGGCGGTGCCGGGACGCAGCGCCCGGTGCGAGGTGATGATGACGGCGATCCAGGCCAGGCCGAGCACTATCAGGCCGAGCGTGGCGTACAGCAGTTTCTGCGGCGTGACGGCCAGTTCGATGATCTGCTCGCGCCTGGTCAGCCCGAGGTAGGCGACCACCGCCAGCAGCATCACGCTGACGGCGAGGACGGCCGCACCGAGTTTGCGCCGCCCGGCGAGCAGGTAGCCGGTTCCCGGGATCAGCGACCCGAGCAGGGTCAGCCCGAGGATGGTGAAGGTACCGCGGTCCTTGGCCCGCTGTCGCGGTTCGGCCGGACGGAGCGGGCCGCGCGCGTTCTCCGGTTCGTGATCGCTCGCCATCGGTATGTCGACTGCTCCGTCCCACGAGAGTTAGGCGCAAAGAATATGACGAGCCGGGGGCCGGAAAGGTTGCCGGTGCACCCGTTGGAGGCAGGTCTTTACTTTCCGGTCACGAACCACTACGTTGCGTGGTTGCGAACCACGCCGCGTCCCGGGGGTCCGCGCTGCTGCAATACTTCAGGAACATTAAGTTGCCTGAGGCAACTTCAGCTGATCTCCGCGATGATCGAGGCGAGCAGGTGCTGGGTCTGCCGCGGCGTGCTGGCGGCGATCGACAGCGAGTCCATCGTGACCACGTACTCGTCCAGGTCCTCGCGCTTGTCCAGATAGACCGCACTGGTCAGGTGCTCGATGTAGACGATGTCCGGCAGGTCGGCGTCGCCGAACCGCAGCAGGCTGAACGCGCCGCCGGTGGCCGCGTAACCGCCGCCCGAGAAGGGCAGGATCTGCAGCGTCACGTTCGGCCGGCGCGACACCTCGACGAGGTACTCGAGCTGCGCCCGCAACACCGCCCAGCCGCCGATCGGCCGGCGCAGTACGGCCTCGTCGACGACCGCCCACAACCGGGCGGGCCGTTCGACGCGGGTCAGGATCTCCTGGCGTGACGTCCGCAGCGTGACGAGTCGCTCGAGCTCGGCGTCCGGCAGCACCCGCTCACCCCGGCCGAGCTGTACGACGGCCCGCGCGTAGTCCGGGGTCTGCAGCAACCCGGGCACGAACTGGACCTCGTAGGTACGGATCAGCTGGGCGGCGACCTCGAGCCCGAGGTAGGAGTGGAACCAGGTCGGCGTCAGGTCGTCGTACCGCTGCCACCAGCCGGGGTTGTTCGCCTCGCGGGCCAGGTCCAGCAGGCGTTCGCGTTCGGCCGGGTCGTCGAGCTTGTAGAGCGTCAGCAGGTCGTCGACGTCGCGCACCTTGAAACCGACCCGGCCGAGCTCGAGCCGGCTGATCTTGGACTCCGAGCCGCGGATCGCCCAGCCGGCGTCGGAGCGGCTGATATTGGCTTCCTCGCGCATCCGGCGAAGGTGTGCGCCGAGCATGATCCGCAGGGCGGTCGGGCCGCCCGGCGTCCCCTGCTCCGCCACTGCCGCCTCCCTGTTCAGCCCACGCCCCAGCCGGCCAGATCGGCCCCTGTGGTCACTACATCGTGCTTCGTCGGTGGATCATTTCACGGTTGCCCGGCCGGTGGGGAAGCCCGACGCGCACGGACAGGGTGAACCGGTGCCCCCACGGTGAGTAGGCTCAGTGCTCATCACCCGGACAACCCACCTGCGAGGTCGTCGATGCCCGATGCCACCAAAGCCCCCAGTTCCGTGCCGGTCGGGGTGGACACGACCCGGGCCAGCATCGCCCGCGTGTACGACGCGGCGCTGAACGGCAAGGATAACTACGAGATCGACCGCGAGGTGCTCCGCCAGGTGGCCACCGTGGCCCCGCAGGTGAACGACCTGGCCTGGTCGAACCGGAACTTCCTGATCCGGGCCTGCCGGTTCCTCGCCAGCCAGGGCGGCATGACGCAGTACCTGGACTGTGGCTCGGGGCTGCCGACCGCCGAGAACACCCATCAGGTGGTGCAGCGGCTGCAGCCGGCCGCGAAGGTGGTCTACGTCGACAACGACCCGGTGGTGCTCGCGCACGGGCGCGCGCTGCTGGAGGAGAACGAGCAGACCCTGTTCATCAGCGCCGACATCTTCCAGCCCGAGGAGATCCTCGGCAACGACGAGGTCCGCGAGTTCCTCGACTTCAGCCAGCCGATCGCGCTGATCCACAACGGCACCCTGCACCACTACCTCGGCGACGACGGCCCGGAGATCATCCAGAAGTACACCGACGAGATGGTGCCCGGCTCGTACACCGTGATCGCGCACTTCTTCGACCCGGAGACGCCGGATCACTCCCAGATCGCCCGGGCGATGGAGCAGAAGTTCACCCACAGCCCGATGGGCAGCGGCGTGTTCCGCACCCACGCCCAGATCACGGCGATGTTCGGCGACCAGGAACTGGTCGAGCCCGGTGTGGTGCTGTGCGACGACTGGTGGCCGGACGGCCCCCGGGTCAAGCCGCTCAACCAGGTCGAGGAGTGCATCGCCGGCGGCGTCAGCCGCAAGGTCTGATTGCCTGAGGCAATCGTTCCGCTCAGCTGGTCTCCGAGATCAGTACTGCGGACGTGTCCTTGGTGAGCGCCTTGAACACGTGCGGCAGGTCGCCGGGATAGGCGATGTAGTCGCCCGGGTGGAGTTCGACGGGTTCGATGGTCGGGCCGATCAGGGCCCGGCCGCTGCTGAGCACCACATGCTCCACCGTGCCCGGCATGTGCGGCTCGGACTCCCGACCGGGGCCCGGGGCAACGACGATCCGGTAGATGTCGCGCCTGGCCTTCGGTGGGCAGGAGGCGACCAGGGTGGCGCTGTAGTCGGCGTGCTCGGAGTAGATCGCCGGGCCCTCGTTCGCCCGGATCACCTGCACTTTCGGCCGCGGCGGATCCAGCAGGTCCGCGAACTGGATCTCCAGGGCGACGCAGAGCGCCCAGAGCGTCTCCACGCTCGGGTTGCCGGTACCGGACTCCAACTGGGACAGGGTCGACTTGGCCACGCCCGCACGCCGGGCCACCTCGGTGAGGGAGAGACCGGCGCGGGCGCGCTCGCGGCGCAACGAGCCGGCGATCACGTCGAGTGGTGCCTTGCTGTCCATCGGTGTTCGCTCCATCGGTCGGTCTGTTCGGCTTGACGAACGGGCGGTCTGCTGTTCATCATAAAACCCATGCGTTCGATATGGCGAACAATCGATCCCGGGCTGCTGCGCGACATCGCGCTGGTCTGCCTGGCCGACGGCGTGGTCGGCCTCTCGTACGGCGCGATCAGCGTCGGCGGGGGACTCGACCTGTGGGTGCCGGTGCTGCTCTCGATCGTGGTGTTCGCCGGGGCGTCGCAATTCCTCTTCGTCGGCATCGTCGCGGCCGGCGGCAGCCCGATCGCCGCCACCATCGCGGGACTGCTGGTGAACAGCAGACACGTCGCGTTCGGCCTGGCCGTCAGCGACGTGATCGGCAACGGCTGGAGGCGGCCGCTGGGCAGTCACCTGATGACCGACGAGAACGTCGCCTTCGCCCTCGGTCAGGACGACCTGCGGCAGAAGCGGGCGGCGTACTGGGTCTGCGGGATCGGGATCTTCATCTGCTGGAACATCGGGGTGGTGATCGGTGCGCTGGCCGGCTCGGTGATCACCGACACCGATGTGTTCGGGCTGGACGCGGCGTTCCCGGCGGTGCTGCTCGCGTTGGTACTGCCGTCGCTGCGGGACAGGAAGACCCGTACGGCGGCGCTAGTGGGCTCGGTGGTCGCGCTCGCGGCAACGCCGTTCCTGCCTGCCGGGCTGCCGGTTCTGCTTGCCCTTGTGGGGTTGGTGTTCTACCGCTCCGACAAACCCGCGCTGGAGGCTGTCCGATGAAGCTTGAGGGTGTCCGATGAACACGACGTTGTTGCTGGTCGGGATTCTCGTCCTTGCCGTGGGCACCTTCTCGCTGCGGCTCGCCGGGCCGTTGATGCGGACGCGGTTCGAACTACCCGAGCGTGCGCAGCAGGTGATGGCCGCGGCCGCGGTGGTCCTGTTGGCGGCGCTGGTGGCGACCGCCGCTCTCACTGACGGACATGGTGGTGCGGGGATCGCGCGGCCGGCCGGAGTACTGGTCGGGGGAGTGCTCGCCTGGCGCAAGGCGCCCTTCGTGCTCGTGGTCGTCGCGGCGGCCGCCACCGCCGCGGGGTTGCGTCTGCTCGGCGTACCGTGACCGGCCTGACCCCTGTGACCGGCCTGGGCGGCTAGCGTTCGGGTATGACGACCTATCCCGGGCAACCAGCGGCGCGGGCGCCGCGGCGGACGCTGACCTGGCTCGCGATCGCCAGCTTCGTGATCGGCCTCGTGCTGGCCGGCTTCTTCGTCTGGCGGATCGTCGAGACAGCACCGCGCTCACCCGAGCGGATCGGCACCAGTGGCACGGTTCGCCTCGACAAGGACGGCCTGACGATCTACTCGTCCGAGCCCGTACTGCGGCCGCCGTGCGAGGTGAAGGACTCCAGTGGCGCGGACGTCCCGCTGAAGTCGCCCAGCGGGTCCGAGACGATCACGATCAACGACAACACCTGGTACGTGATCGCCCGCTCGGTCGAGACGGTACCGCCCGGCGAGTACGTGGTCAGCTGCGCCGACGAGGACACCGGTACGTCGTACGGCGTGGGGCCGCGGATGTCGATCCTGGGCTTCGTCGGCTCCATCTTCGGCCTGATCGGGTCGCTGCTCGTCTTCATCGGCCTGGGGGTCGTCCTGCTGGTGGTCGGCGCGCTCAAGCGCCGCAAGGCGAACCGGCCGGGCAACACCTTTCCCGGCGGGCCGGGCGGATATCCGGGCCAGCAGTACCCCGGCTATCCGCAGCAGGGCTACCAGCACCCCGGCCAACCACAGCAGGGCTACCAGCACCCCGGTCAACCGCAGCAGGGCAACACCTTCCCCGGTTACCCACCGCCGAGCACCTACAACCCCGGCCCCAACCCGGACCGTCCGAACGACCGCCCCCAGGACTGACCGGTCCGCCGGCCCGAGGTGTCGCCACCCGGGCCGGCGGTCGGAGCGCTAGGTCCGGAGTACTCCGGCCGGCTTCGGGCTGAGCAGGAAGGCGCCGGCGTACAGGAGCGCGGCGACTATCAGCAGGCCGTCGAAGCCGATGATCAGAGCGGCGTACTCCAGGCAGCCGCCGAGCATCGCGCCGAGCAGGTTGGCGCCGAAGCTGGCGGTGCCGTCGGCGGTGTCGGTGAAGCGCTTGGCGAAGATCACGTTGGCCGCGAAGATCGGCAGGAACGCGATCAGCACCGCGACCAGCGCACGCGGTCCGACCGGCATCGAGAGCAGCCAGCTGTCCGGGAACAACCAGCTGAGCAGCAACCCGCCGAACAGCACGACGTACATCACCTTCAGTGGTGGTGTCTTGAACCGCCTTGTCACTTCGACCGCGGCGAGCACCGCCAGGAGCACGCCGGCGAAGACGATCGCGTTGACCACCCACGTCGTACCGAACAGCAGTGCGAATCCGGTGATGCTCTTCGTCTCCAGCAGCATGAACCCGGCGCCCAGCAGGAACAGGTCCGCGTACGGCCGCATCCGCCGGTACGACGAGCCGCCACCGGCGATGCCGACCCCGATCACTCCGGCCACCAGGATCAGCCCCAGCGTGATCAGGTAGAGCGACGGGATCCGGTCGGTGAACAGGTAGAGGAACGGCCGGTTGTCCGTGGCGGGAGGCGGCGTGGTCGAGGTCGCGCCGGCCCAGGTGGAACCGCAGGACTGGTCGGCCTCGGTCAGGCCGACGGTCACCACCGCCTGCTGCAGGTCGTCGCCGACCTTGTCCACGCACGGCTTGTGCCCGAAGGCGGCCTGCGCGGTCGACGCGAGCCGGTCGATCAGCCAGGTCTCGCGGTAGTAGTTGTACATCGCGAACGCGCCGCCCGGGGCCAGGTGGTCCCGCGCGCTCTCGAACGCCTGCTGGGTGAACAGGTAGCTCTCCAGCCGCAGCGAGCTCGCGCCGTTCACCAGCGTCAGCGAGTCGGGCAGCGCCAGCAGGATCAGGTCGTACTTCTTGTCGGTCCGGGACAGGAACGCCCGGCCGTCGTCGATGTGCGAGGTCACCCGCGGGTCCTGGTACGACTTGTCCGGGTTGCGCTCGCGGCCGATGTCGCGGATCCGCGGGTCGATCTCCACCGCGTCGACGTGCTTGGCGCCCTTGCTCAGCGCGATCGCGACGTCGGTGCCGCTGCCGGCGCCGATGATGAGGACGTTGCCGGGCTGCTTCCCGGCCACGGCGCGCTCGTACGGCATTCCGTACTGCGGTTCCCACTGCAGGCGGCTCGCGGCCGGGATCGCCTGCTGGTGCGGTACGCCGTTCACGATGATCGTGAGCAGCGGGACACCCTGGAACTCCGAGTCGGCCGTCTGCACCTTGTAGTACGGCGACCAGCTGTTCTCCGGCCGGGTGGACTCGTGGAAGAGCACGCCGACCATCACCAGCAAGGGCGTGAGCACCAGCGCGGCGCTGAGCGCGGTGGCGGTCGCCTTCTGGTGCGGGACCATCAGCGCCAGGAACGACAAGGTGACGATCACGCCCCACCAGATCGGCGGCGAGCCCAGGAACGACAGCCCGGTGAAGGCCGCGATGCCGAGCAGGCTGCCGATCAGGTCGTACCGGTACGCCGTCAGCCGCGGCAGCTCCGCGAAGCACCGGCCGACGAGCTCCGCCGGCCCGGCCAGTACGACGGCCGCGGCGACGAAGACGATCGGCAGGATCACCCAGACGGGCGGCCCGGTGGTGTTCAGGCTGGTGAAGTAGATGACGCTGGAGGAGCTGCCGCGGTCGACCGTGACGGGCTTCCAGGCGATCACCGCGACCAGCAGGCCGAGCATGACCGGCGAGTAGTACGGCAGCCGCTTCGCCCGGCCGGACCGCAGGATGCCGATCCCGATGCCGAGGAACGAGCCGAGCAGCACGAAGTTCGAGAAGTAGCTCAGGTGCACGACGTTCGAGCCGGTCCAGCGGATCAGGGCCAGCTCGACGAACAACATCAGCGCACTGGACGCCACCAACCGGGTTCTGACTCCCAGTGGATGCTGCCACCGGGGAGCGCTGACCTGGCCGGGCGTGGAGGAGTCGACTGCCATGGGCGGCGACCATACCGGATCACAAGTGGTCTATGTCACCCTTCGCCCCCGAAACGCCCGGCCCTCAGCAACGGGTCAGCGGCGGGCGGGTTTCGCCAGTTGGCAGCCGGACTTGTTCAAGTCGAGCGTGCGGGAGGCGGTCAGGCACGTGTAGAGCCACCAGGTCTGCTGGCCGTACGCGGCGCCCTGGTCGACGGTGATGTTGCCCGCGGCGTCGACCTCGCACGGGTTGTTCAGCGTGCACTGTTCGCCGTCCTCGTTGCCGGTGTTGTTGACGCCGATCACCTCACCGGTGGTCGTGCTCACGATGGGTGATCCCGAGGTGCCGCCGATGGTCTCGCAGCCGGGCTGCTGGTACTTGATCGAGCTCTTCATCACCCAGCCGGCCTCGCGCAGTTCCGGGATCGTGGTCTGCACCGAGCAGGTGTAGATCCGCTTCCAGTAGCCGGAGACGACCGCCATACCGGCACCGTTCGCGGGAGCCTGCTTCGCCAGGGTCAGCGGAGTGACGTTCAGCCGCGACTGGATCGAGGCGTAGGTCTCGTTGACCTCGTACAACGTCATGTCGGTCTTGGTCATCGTGGAGTAGAGGACCCGGCGGGCGCGGACCGTCCCGGCGTTGCTGGAACTCGGCCGGAGCAGGGTGATCGAGCGGGTCGACGCCCGGTTGACGATCACCTGGCCCGGGCTCGGCATACCGCCTTCGTAGCAATGGCCGTTGGTGAGCACGAGCGCCTTGTCGGTGGACAGCGACTCGGCGTACCGGACGAGCGAGGCGGAGCAGTTGCTCAGCGCGGCGATCCCGGTGAAGTCGGTGCCCGGCGCGGCGATCCGCGAGGGTTGGGCGGCGGTCTGCGGGGCCTCGACGGCGAGAGCCTGGCTGCCGCCGAGCAGCGCGGCACTGAACGCGACGGCGCTTGATGCAAGAGTCGCGGCAAGGGTACGGAACAGTCTCATGGGCGGTTTCCTGTCCTCACTGGAAGATGCTTGCGATGGGTCGGTGCAAGCAGGGCGTAGTCGTTCCAGGACTCTTCGTATCCGATGAACGGCGCATCCGGCCATCACAAGTCGATGAAAGTTGCCCGCCACGCCGTGGATGCACGGGTTTACCTCCGGGTACCAGGCTGGCGGCCCCCCCACCTTGCGCATGCGGGTAGTGAATGCCCTGTTACCCTTCGTTTCCGGATCCGCCCGGCCTGAACCATCGCAGCGCCCGGTACGTCGTACCAGGTGGCGGACGGGGAACGAGAGGGACGGCGGCGCGCCTGACAGGGTGGTCGTCAGCTCATGGCCATACTGAATGCGACGTGACACCGGCACACAGGGGAGACGCCGTCCCGGGGGAGCAGTACCGGCAGCGCCGTACGGAGAACGGAAGGACGTCATGCCGCAGGAGAAGCCAGACCTGCGCAACCTCAGCGAGCCGGTTCGGTTCAAGCGAGCGCTGACGCTGCTGCTGATGACCCTGGTGCTGCCCGGATCCGCGCAGATCGCGGCCGGCAGCAAGCGCACCGGCCGGTGGGCCTGGCGGGTGATCGCCGGCATCGTCGCGATCGTCGTCTTCGTGATCCTGCTCTCGCTGATCTGGCGGGCCGGCGCGATCAACCTGATGGTCTCGCCGAAGACCCTGCGGTTCATCCAGATCGCCTTGATCGTGCTCGCGATCGGCTGGGCCGCGCTGTTCATCGACGCCTACCGGCTCGGTCGTCCGCTGACGCTGGAGCGCAAGCACCGGCTCACCGCGAGCATCCTGGACGGCGTCCTGGTCTTCGTGGTCGTCGGCGCGTTGATCTGGGGCAGCACGATCGTCGCCTCCCAGCGGGACTTCGTCGCCAGCGTGTTCGGCAACGGGAAGAAGTCCGAGGCGGACAAGGGCCGCTACAACGTGTTGCTGCTCGGCGGCGACTCCGGCACGGACCGGATCGGCACCCGGCCGGACAGCATCACGCTGGCCAGCGTTGACGCGGACACCGGCCGGACCGTGCTGATCGGCCTGCCGCGGAACATGGCCAAGGTGCCGTTCCCGGACGGCACCCCGATGGCCAAGCAGTTCCCGGACGGCTTCAAGTGGGCGGACTGCGCCGAGAACTGCCTGCTGAACGGCGTCTACACCTACGCCGACGGACACAAGCAGCTGTTCCCCGGCGACCCGAACCCCGGCGTGACCGCGACCAAGCAGGCGGTCGAGGCGATCACGGGGCTGAAGGTCAACTACCACGTGCTGATCGACCTGGCCGGCTTCCGCGACCTGCTGAACGCGGTCGGCGGGATCACCCTGGACGTCGGCAAGCGCGTCCCGATCGGCGGCATCGGCTCGCCCATCAAGGGGTACATCGAGACCGGCAAGAACCAGCATCTGGACGGCTATCACGCCCTCTGGTTCGCGCGGTCGCGGGCCGGTGCGACAGACTACGAGCGGATGACCCGGCAGAAGTGCGTGATGACGGCGATGCTGAACCAGCTGTCGCCGCAGAAGGTGCTGACCAAGTTCCAGGGCATCGCGAAGGCGAGCAAGAAGGTCGTCAACACCGACATCCCGTCGGGTGAACTGGGCACCTTCACGGATCTCGCGCTGGACGCGAAGAAGCTGCCGGTGTCAAGCTTCTCCGCGGTCCCACCGCTGATCCGCACCGGCAACCCCGACTTCGAGCTGATCCGGAGCAAGGTGACCGAGGCGATCGGAAAGTCCGAAGCGCTGGACAAGGCGGCCGATGACGGAGACGGTAAGAACCCGAACACCCCGAGTAGTACTCCGGTGAAGAAGCCGAGCACCTCGGCCAACCCCGGCAAGACCAGCAGCACCCCGTCCAAACCCGGCAACGACGTCGACGACGTCGCTTCGATCTGTAAGGCCTGACCTGAACATGTCCTTGTCCCCTTGGCCCCCCGTGTCCGTCGTGATGCCGGTGCTGAACGAGGAACGCCACCTCGAAGAGGCGGTCGGCCGCGTCCTCGACCAGGAGTACCCCGGCGAGCTGGAAGTGGTGCTGGCGATCGGTCCGAGCAAGGACCGGACCCAGGAGATCGCGGACCGCCTGGCCGAGGCCGACAAGCGGATCACGATCGTGCCGAACCCGTCCGGCAAGACGCCGTCCGGCTTGAACACCGGGATCGCGCACGCCCGGCACGACATCGTCGTACGGGTCGACGGGCACGGTGTGCTGACGCAGGGCTACATCACCCGGGCGGTCGAGGTACTGCACGAGAGCGGCGCGGACAACGTCGGCGGCGTGATGGCGGCCGAGGGACGCACCCCGATCGAGATGGCGGTCGCCTGCGCGTACCGGTCCCGGCTCGGGCTGGGCGCCTCGACCTTCCACCAGGGCGGCAAGGCCGGACCGGCCGACACCGTGTACCTCGGCGTCTTCCGCCGGGCCGCGCTCGAGCGCGTCGGCGGCTTCGACGAGACGATGCACCGGGCCCAGGACTGGGAGCTCAACTACCGGATCCGCAAGACCGGCGGGCTCATCTGGTTCAGCCCCGACCTGTCCGTCACCTACCGGCCGCGGTCGTCCCTGCAGGACGTCGCGAAGCAGTTCTTCCACACCGGCCAGTGGCGCCGCGAGGTGATCCGCCGGCACCCCGAGACCGCCAACAAGCGCTACCTGGCCCCGCCGGTCGCGGTCATCCTCCTCGCCCTCGGCACGATCCTGGGCATCATCGGCCTGGCCACCGGCATCAGCTGGCTCGACATCGGCTTCCTGGCGCCCCTCGGCTACGCCCTGCTCCTCCTGGTCGGCTCAGCCATGGAAGGCCGCTACCTGCCCTGGAAAGCCCTCTTCTGGCTCCCCCTGGTCTGCGCCACCATGCACGTCTCCTGGGGCCTGGGCTTCCTGATCGGCCTCCAAGAACGCCCCGCCCCACCCGCCACCACAGCCCCACCCGCCACCGCTGTCTGAGGACGCGGTACTCCGGTCGCGCTGGCGTCCGCCAGCCACGAGTGGCGACCCCGGACACCGAGCAGGGACCGCGGACAAGAAGTGGGGACCTCGCACAAGGAATGGGGACCTCGGACAAGCAATAACGTGTCCAAGGTCCCGTCTTGGTGGCCCCACCCCCCACAAGGTGTCCGAGGTCCCCACACCTGCCACCTCCGGACCCCCTGCAGAGGGGTGAGCGAGCACTCATTCGTGGATTCGGGGCTGCAGCAAGCGGTTTCCCGCGCACCGATCCACGACTCGGCGAACTGAGCACCACCAAACCTCGTCCTGGGGCGGGTCAAGCGGGCGACGGCGGAGCCGCCGCGGAGTGGGGGAGCCGCGCGGCGGGGCGTAGTACTAGCGGGCTGCCGTTGCCTCGCGGTTGTAGGCGCTGACTACCTCGCGGACCTCGCCGTCCATGCGGAGGACGCCTTTGTCGAGCCAGATGGCTCGGTTGCAGGTGTCCAGGACTACGTCGAGGCTGTGGCTGACCAGGAAGACGGTGCCGGCTTCGGTGCGGAGGTCCTTGATCTTCTGTTCGGAGCGGACGCGGAACTCGGCGTCGCCGGTGGCCAGGGCCTCGTCGACGAGGAGGATGTCGTGGGTCTTGGCGGAGGCGATCGCGAACTTGAGCCGGGCGGACATGCCGGAGGAGTAGGTCGACATCGGCAGGTCGATGAACTCGCCGATCCCGGAGAACTCGACGATCTCGTCGTACCGCTGCTCGATCTCGTCCGGGGACATCCCCATCGCCAGGCAGCCCAGTACGACGTTCCGGTCGCCGGTGAGGTCGTTCATCATTGCCGCGTTGACGCCGAGCAGGGACGGCTGGCCGCCGGTGTAGATCGCGCCGGAGGCGGGCGGCAGCAGACCGGCGATCGCCCGGAGCAGGGTCGACTTGCCGGAGCCGTTGCGGCCGATCACGCCGATCGCGTCGCCCTTGTACGCCGTGAAGGTGACGTTCTTGACCGCGTGCACCTCGCGGATGGTCGGGCGGTCCTGGCGTTTCAGGATCCGGCGGAACGCGGTCGCCGCGGTGCCCTTGCCGCCCTGGCCCGCGATCACTTTGTAGATGATGTTGACGCCGTCGGCGATGACCGTCGGCACTGCTTCTTCAGCCACGGCCGTACCTGTCCTCAGCGCGCCAGAAGTAGATGAAGCCGCCGACCAGCGCGATCACGGCCCACCCGGCCGCGATCGGCCAGGCGTACGGCAGTTGGTGCTGCTCGTGCTCGTCGAGCAGCGCCCGCCGGACGATGTCGATGTACGCCGTGATGGGGTTCAGCGCCAGCAGGTTGATCACCCAGGGCGGCGCATCCAGCGCGGCCAGCTTGTCGGGGATCGAGAAGAAGATGCCCGAGGCGTACAGCCAGGTCCGGGTGACGAACGGGAGCAACTGGCTGATGTCGGAGACGAAGGTGCCGATCCGGGCGAAGATCAGCGTCATCCCGATGTTGAACATCGTCTGCAGTGCCAGCGCCGGGATGACCAGGAACCACTTCCAGGACACCCCGTCGGTGAATCCGACCAGCACGAACAGGATGCCCATCGAGACGGCCATCTGGTTCAGTTCGTTCACCACGTACGCCAGCGGCAGGGTGGCGCGCGGGAAGTGCAGGGTGCGGATCAGCGACATGTTCAGCGAAATCGCTCGGGAACCCTCGGTCATCGAGCGCTGCGTGTAGGTGAACACGAACATGCCGCAGATCAGGAACGCGGGGTAGTTGGGGATGCCGTTCTTGGTGCCCAGCAGCACCCCGAAGGCCAGGTAGTACACCGCTGCGTTCAGTAACGGGGTGAGGACCTGCCAGACAGACCCCAGCCGCGCACCGGCGTACATCGCGTAGGTGCGCGCCCGGGCATAGCTGACGATGAACTGGCGGCGGCCCCACAGTTCGCGGAGGTAGCCCGGGAGCTCCGGTCGTGCTGAGCTCCTGGACAACCCGTGTCGCTCGGCCATCGCCGCCAGCTCAGCGGTCCCGGCCGGGTCGGCGGCGGTTGACATGCGGGCCAATCTACTGGCCACCACCTACCCGTTTCACACCGGCAGCCTCTGTGTCGCCCTACTGTCGGGGCGGCGTGGTGGTCACTGTCAGTTCTTGACCTCGCGCAGCCGTCCGGTCTCGACCTCGTAGACGAATCCGCGGGACCGAGTCCTTGACCGGGATCAAGGGATCGGCGGCGATCCGCTGGAGCGGCTGCCGGACGTCGGCGTCGAGGTCGGAGAACGCCTCCGCCGACCAGTCCGGCTTGAGCCCGGTCTCGGCGTTGCGGATCACGTGCGCGTCGCCCTCGCTCAGCCCCAGCAGTCCGTACGGGTTCAGCCGCGCGTCCATGTAGGCAACCACGGCCACCTGCTTCCCGGGCGGAAGCGGCAGGTCCCCCTTGTCGAAGCCCTCGGCATACCGCTCGGCATTGGCATGCAGTTCGTCGGTCACGCTCATCGTCCCGGCCCCCAGTTAAAGTCAAGTAAGTAGATAGGCAAACCTAACTTTCCCCGGGCACTCCGAGGCCCCATTCCATCCCGTGGACGGCCGCCGGCGACGTCAGGTGGTGAGGCGGGTCTTCAGGGCGTCGA
The DNA here is from genome assembly GCF_042657745.1 of Kribbella qitaiheensis. Taxonomy (GTDB): domain Bacteria; phylum Actinomycetota; class Actinomycetes; order Propionibacteriales; family Kribbellaceae; genus Kribbella; species Kribbella qitaiheensis. The sequence continues at coordinate 115,170 of NZ_JBHSKE010000019.1, forward strand.
GTTGGGTTTTGGTGAGGCCGCCGTGGTGGAGGTAGGCGACGGGGCCGCCGTACTGCGTATCCAGGTGGCGGAGGATGGCGGTGAGGGAGGCGGGGCGGGTGTCGCGGAACTCGATCATTTCGGGGTGGAGGGACTCGTCGGGTTCGGCGGCGAGTTGTTCGGCGAGCATCGGGGCCAGGCGGGCCTGGGTGAGGGCGTAGTCGGCGACGATCTCGTCCTCCGGTACTCCGGCCGCCGCCAGCGCGAGGGCGACCACCATGCCGGTCCGGTCCTTGCCGCCGTAGCAGTGCACGACCACCGCGCCCTCGGGGGCCTCCGCGATCGCGAGGACCGCGGCCGCGAAGTACTCCGGGCGCTGGTCGAGCATGTCGATGCAGACGCCGACGATCGTGGTCTGGTCGCCGGGGTTGGCGGGGTCCTGGACCGGTACGTGCATCCCGATCGGGTCAGCCGTGAAGGGCGTCGGGAAGCTGGTGACCTCGGCCTCCGACCGAAGATCGACGACCCGGCTCACTCCGGCCTTCCGGACGATGTCGACACCTTCGGGCGTCAGGAACTGCAGACAGTCCGAGCGGATCAGGGCGCCGGTCCGGATCACCCGGCCGTCGGTGGTCGGCAGCCCACCGAGATCGCGGGCGTTGCGGCAGTCCGGCCAGTCCAGGTGACGGTCCACTGGCGCTCGGTTCACAGGTCCTCCAGAACGGTTCCCTCAGGGGTGACGGCAGGTGGCGCGGTCCGTGCAGAATCGTTGAACGCGCTCGATCCAGGTTAGGAGGGGCAGACGATCTCGCGGGCCCGGACGAGGTCGTCGTGGTTGTCGATCTCGACCCAGTCGACCTTGCCGATCGGGGCGACATCGATCCGGAGGCCCTGGTCGACGAGCACCTGGTAGCCGTCTTCGTAGTACAGGTTGGGATCTCGTTGCCAAGTGAGCTTCAGCGCTTCCGTCAGGGCGACCGCGACACCCGGCTCGATCAGGGTGACGCCGATGTACTCACCCGTGGCCTCGGCCGGATCCATCAGTTTGGTGATGGTGCGAACGCCCTTCTCCGCCGTCCAGATCACCTTCATCTCCTCGTCGGCGAGCGACTTCTCGGTGTCGAGGGCGAGGATGATCCGCCGGTCCTTGCCGCGCGCGTCGAGCAGCGTCCGCTGGACCGAGGCCGGGTGCAGGGTGTCGCCGTTGGCCAGCATCACCCCCTGGCTCAGCAGGTCGCGGGCGCACCAGAGGGAGTACGCGTTGTTCCAGGTCAGGGCCTTGTCGTTCGGCACCAGCTCCAGCGTCACGCCGTACCGGTCCTGGAAGCCGTTCACCCGGGCCGCGATCGCGTCCGCGGCGTACCCGACCACGATCGCGACGTCGGTGATGCCGACCTCGGCGTAGTTCGCCAGCGTCAGGTCGAGCACGGTCGTGGTCGAGTCGATCGGGACCAGCGCCTTCGGCAGCGTGTCGGTGTACGGGCGGAGGCGGCGGCCGGCACCCGCGGCGAGGACTAGTCCGATCATCCGCGCATCCTAAGTGCAGACCACGCCTTTCCTTCCGGCTCGGAACCCGGCTGTGCACGGTAGCTGGATGAGTGTTTATGTGTGAATCTGATCGTTTATGTGGTTAGATGACAGTAAGGGCGGCACCAACGCCGAACCGGGTCGATGGGAGCATCTGGGTATGACATGGCTGGTGACTGGCGGGGCGGGATACATCGGTTCGCACGTGGTGCGCGCGTTCCTCGCGGACGGGATCGACGTCGTCGTGATCGACGACCTGTCCAGCGGCAAGGCCGAGTTCCTCGTCGAGGGCGTGCCGTTCATCGAGGCGAACCTGCTCAACGGTGAGGCCACCCGCAGGGCGCTGGAAGGCGTCAGCGGCGTCGTGCACCTGGCCGGCTACAAGTACGCCGGAGTCTCGGTCGAGGAGCCCATGCACACCTACACGCAGAACGTCACCGCGATGGTCTCGCTGCTCACCGCGATGGCCGACACCGGTGTGCGCAACATCGTCTTCTCCTCCAGCGCCGGCGTCTACGGCACTCCCGAGGACGAGGTGGTCACCGAGCGGACCAGGCCGAACCCGCAGAGCCCGTACGGCGAGACGAAGCTCATCGGCGAGTGGCTCCTCGCGGACCAGGCGAAGGCGCTCGAGTCGCGAGAGGGCCAGCTGAACCACACCTCGCTGCGCTACTTCAACGTGGTCGGCTCGGGTGACCCGACGGTCTACGACGCCAGCCCGTACAACCTCTTCCCGATCGTGTGCGACCTGTTGAGTCAGGGCAAGGTGCCGCAGATCTACGGCACGGACCACCCGACGCCGGACGGTACTTCGGTCAAGGACTACGTGCACGTGGCCGACCTGGCCCGGGCGCACGTGGCCGCCGCGCGTGCCCTCGACTCGGGCAAGACGCTCGACCGGGTCTACAACCTCGGCAGCGGGACGGGCACGTCGGTCCGCGAGATCATGGACGCCGCCCGCCGCGTCACCGGCATCGACTTCACCCCGACCGAGGGCCCGCGTCGGCCGGGCGATCCCTCCCGCGTCGTCGCCTCCGGCGAACTCGCCGCCCGCGATCTGGAGTGGAAGAACACCCACACCGTCGACGAGATGTTCGCCACCGCGTGGGAAGCCTGGCCGAAGAAACCCTGAACCTGCTTCAGGGTTTGACGCCCTCGAAGCAGGCCGCGGGAACCGTGAGAGTCACCTCGCCTCGCCGGTTGAGCTCTTCCTCGACTGCAGCCAGTACTTCGTCGCCCGCGACCGCCTGCCAGCCTTCGAGGAACCCGAGCCGGATGAAGTAGTGGTCGAAGAGTGCCGTGCCGTCGACGTACCGCAGGGTGAAGGAGTCCCGGTCCGCAACCGTCGCGGTGAATCCGGCTGCTTCCAACAGAGCAAGGGTTCCGGCGACGGTGGCGCGATGGTTGACGTGCTCGTCCAAGGGCTTGCGATCCTGGCCGAGCCGGTCGAGCACCTCGGCGAAGACGTCGTAGAACTCGGCCATGTGCCCGACGAGGTTGGTGCTGATCAACAGCCGGCCACCTGGCCGCAGTACACGATGGCACTCCCGCAGTACGGCCTCGGCGTTGTCGAAGTTGTTGATGCCGAGGTTGGAGACCACGACATCCACCGACCCGTCGGCAAGGTCGAGCTCGGACGCATCCGCAACCCGCACTTCGACATTGCTCAACTTCAGGACCTCGACCTTGCGCCGCAACACCTCCATCGCATCAGCCCAGGGATCGACCGCAACCACCCGCCCAGCCCCACTCCGCTGCGCGAGCTCCACTGTCAGAAACCCAGTCCCCGCCCCGACGTCAACGATCGTCTGCCCCCGCCGCAACGGCACCTGCTCCAACAGCAGCTGCCCAAACGCCGCCGACCACAACGGCAGTTCGTCGTAGTTGGCAGCAACTCCACCGTCGATCTCCACCTCCCGAACGATAGGCGCCACCTGGGCTACTGTCCCCGACCATGAGCCAGGAGCCTGTGGTCACTGTAGGAAACATCAAGATCTCGCTGGCAGAGGCGACGGCCTGGGTGAAGACCTACACGGACGAGACCAACAACAAGAGCAAGAAGAAGCCGTACGCCTACCCCGCCTACGACCGCTACGAGCAGGACACCAACGACCCGCACCACCTGTCGGATGCGGATCTGCTGGCACCGGTCCTGCTGAACGTCAGCATCTCGATCCGCTCCTTCTATGCTCTCCAGGCTGTTCGGCGGCGGCTCGAGGACGCGCTCCAGCACCCCGCGCTGAATCGGACTCTGGTCGAACTCGACGACGATGAAGTCCGCGATGCGGTCGGGCCGCTCTACGCGGTGCTGGACGAGGAGCGCCTGCCGGGTGTCGGCGGGACCAAGCTCTCGAAGATCCTGCACCGAAAGGCTCCGCAGTGTCTGGTGCTGCATGACATGTGGGTCCGAGCCTGCTACCTCGGGGGAGATCTCGTGCCGTTTGCCAGCAAGCGTTCATGGGCCGAGTACCTGACGCTGATCACCAAGGCCATCCAACGCGACCTCCTGACGCAACCGGATGTGTTCGAGGAGCTCAGCAGCATTGGTACCGGGCTCAGCCAGGTGCGGATCCTCGACATCCTCTCGTGGAGCTCCCGTGGGCAGTCACCTGCCTGACGTGTCCGCCGTTCAGTGCGGGCGGCTTAGTACTCCTTGCGGGCTGGGCCCGAGGTGGTTAGGTCGAAGAGGCCGGGGCCGGTGAGGATGCCGCCTTCTACTGGGAGGGTGTGGCCGGTGATCCAGGCGGCGTCGTCGGAGGCGAGGAAGGCGACCGCGGCCGCGATGTCCTCGGGCTCGCCGACCCGGCCGAGCGGGTACATGGTCTTGAACCTCTCCAGCGTGCCCGGCTGGTTGTCCCAGTTCGGGGTCCGGACGGTGCCGGGGGCAACGACGTTGAAGCGCACCCCAAGAGGGCCGTACCGCGCGGCGAAGTTCTGCGACATGACGATCTGACCGGCCTTGGCGGCGGCGTACTCGATGTTGCCGAAGGCGGCCACACCGTTGACCGAGCTGATGGTGACGACGTTGCCGCGGGTCTTCACCAGGTGCGGGAGCGAGGCCTGGATGCAGCGCGCAGCGCCGATCAGGGTGAGGTCGAGCTGGCTGTGCCACTCCTCGTCCGTGGTGTCCTCGGGCACGGTGCTGACGATGCAGCCGCCCGCGTTGTTCACCAGTACGTCGAGCCGGCCGAACCGCTCGACAGCCGCCGCGACCGCCGCGACGACGTCATCCCGGGACGTCACGTCGACCTTGACCGCGAGGGCTCGGTCAGCGCCGATCCCCTCGGCCACGGCCGCAATCTTGTCCTCCTGCAAGTCGGTGACGACCACGGATCCACCCTCGGCCGCGATCCGCCGCGCCACGGCCAGACCGATGCCCTGGGCTCCCGCCGTGACCAGCGCGACCTTCCCCTCGAACCGCTGCATCAGCTCTCCTCCAGTACTCGGTCGACCTTCTCGTCGGCGATTCGCCGGTCCAGTTTGGCCGGGTCCAGGTTCCGGCAGAGCACGATCGAACCACCACCGGCGATCACGCCGACGAGCGTGCCGAGGCCGTCGGGCGAGACCAGGTCGACGTTGGTGAGCACCCGGTCGGTGATCGGCGTCGCTGCCTCGATCACCTCGGCGTGCGTCTTCTCGTCGTACGCCGGAGAGCCGGGCGTGGGCGGATCGAAGGGGACAAACAGGTCCGGGTGGTTGTAGACCTCGGCGCCGTAGTCGTGCACGCCGTCGGGCAACGGCTCGCGGAATCGGCCGCCGAGGGGTAGCAGCGCGGACGCGATCGTCTCGCGCGAGCCACGGACGCCGAAGTCGGGCCCGGTGATCGCCAACGAACCCTCGCCGGTGGTCACGTCCGCTCCGGCGGACCACGCGGACAGCGCCCAGACCACGCCCAGCCAATGCGGCGGCAGGCCGATCGCGACGGTCTCGCCGGACTCCAGGTCGTACTCGTCGACGAGCAGGTTGGCGGTTTTCGCGACCCAGTTGGCGGTGGTTACCGCGCTGAGCTCGATCCGCTCGCCGGACGTGTCGTCGTAGTACGTCAGGAAGGGGTTCGCGCCGTCGCGGCGGACCGCGGCGGTGAACAGGTCGGGCAGGGTTCCGGTCACGCCGCAACCCTACGTTCGGGCACCGACGTATCTTGGTTGGGGACTCCGGAGAGAAGGATCGAGATGGTGTCACAGCTGGCGCTGCCCGAGGGCGGCGAATGGATCATCCTGCTGGCCGTCGTGGTCGTGCTGTTCGGCGCGAACAAACTGCCGGACCTGACCCGCAACGCCGCCCGCGCCCTGGTCGAGTACCGCAAGATCACCAGCGGCGAGGACACGGACCCGACCAAGGAGCCGGCCACCGGCAACCTGCCCGCCGTGCAAAGCTCACATAGCGGTGCGGAGGGCGTCGGCGAGGTGGGCGGCGGCGTCGGGCAGCCGGCCGGGCAGCCGGGCCAGGATGATGCGCCGCAGCTCCTGGGGCCCGCCGTGGACGGCGATGATCCGGACACCGGGCGGCGCGGCACCGGCGAGTGACGCCGACACGGTAGTCAGGCCGGCTCCGGCCGCGACCAGGTGCAGCTTCGCCAGCCAGTCGCGCGCGGTGTGGGCGACCTCCGGCCGTTCGTCGAGCCCCGGCCAGACCCCCATCAGCGTGTCCTCGCCGGCGGCCGGTCCGGCAATCCAGCGATGGCCCCGCAGTTCGGCCACGTCCACCGAGTCACCCGCGGCCAGTGGATGACCGGTCGGCACCGCAAGCATCAGTGATCTCTCGGTCAGCGTCTCCAGTTCCAGCGCGGGCGACTCCGCATCCAGCGGCCGGAAGGGTGGCGCCGAGGCGAGCAGTGCCAGATCCACGGTCCCGGCTCGCAAAGCCCGCACTAGCGACGGCGTGGAACCCTCCCGGCTGACCACCCGGATCGCCGGTTGCGACCGGCGCAGCGCGGCGATTGCCCGCGGCAACAGCACCGCGCCCGCGCTGGGGAACCAGCCGAGCCGCACGGTGCCACCTTCCGCCGGCAACCCGGCCAGCTCACGGGTGGTCGCGTCGATCTGGTCGAGCACGCGCGCCGCGTTCCGCAGTACGACCTGTCCTGCGGTGGTGAGGCGGACGCGGTCGCGGCGGCGCTCCAGCAACGAGGCACCGGCGGCCCGCTCGATCGACGCGATCTGCCGCGACACCGCGGACTGGGTGTAGCCCAGGGAGGTCGCCGCCGCGGTGAAGGTGCCGCGCTCGGAGACCTCGCGGAAGACCCGCAGGGCGACCAGGGAGACGTCGGAGAAGTCCATGACGTTTACGCATACTAGCTGTGCCCAAGTCTCGTTGGTGTCATGGAGGAGGCGTTCCTAGCCTGGCCGCATGACAGCTCAACGCATCGCCCTGGTGACAGGGGCCAACCAGGGCATCGGCTTCGCCCTGGTGGCCGGCCTGGCCGCCCGGCTGAACCCCGACGACCTGGTCTTGCTGACCGGCCGCAATCCCGAGCGGGTGGCCCAAGCCGTCCAGCGGATCGACGGCGTCGCGAAGGTTGAGGGCCGCGTCCTCGACGTCACCGACGCCGACGCGATCGCCATCCTCGCCAAAGACCTTCAGGACGCGTACGGCGGCGTCGACCTCGTCGTCTCCAACGCCATCGGCCCGCTGACCCCGGACCGCCCGCAGGCCGAGCAGGCCGACGAGTTCATCGCCGTCGCCAACGGAGGCACCCACGCCGTACTGCGCTCCTTCGCTCCCGTACTCCGGCCCGGCGGCAGGTTGATCGTGGTGGCGAGTTCCCTTGGCACGCTCGATCACCTAGACCCGAAACTGCACCCGTTCTTCGACGGCGTCACCCTGGAGCAAGTCGAGCGGGCCATCGAGGACTGGCGACAGGCGATCCACCAGGGCACTGCCGAGGAGCAAGGCTGGCCGCACTGGATCAACGTGCCCTCCAAGGTCGGCCAGGTGGCTGCAGTACGCGCAGTAGCCGCCGAGCGCCGCTCCGCTGACCTCCCGCAGGACACCCTGATCGCCTCGGTCTGCCCGGGGCTCGTCGACACCCGCGCCTCTCGCCCGTGGTTCGACGACTTCAGTCAGGCCCGCACCCCCGAGGACGCCGTACAGCCGATCCTCGACCTTCTCCTCGCCGACCACGTCGACCCGACCACCTATGGCGAACTGATCCGCGACGGCAAGGTTCTGCCCTGGCACCCCGCAGTGCCCCGGTAGCCGGAGTTCTCGTAAAGTCGGTTCATGTTGATCCTGATCGGCCTGCTGCTGATCCTGGCGTTGACCGTTGCCACCGGCTACTTCGTGGCTCAGGAGTTCTCCTACGTCGCCGTCGACCGGAACCGGCTGCAGGCGCTGGCCGAGGCGGGTGACAGCGCGGCCGAGCGGGCCCTGAAGGTGACCTCGCGGCTGTCCTTCGTGCTGTCCGGCGCCCAGATCGGGATCACCGTCACCGCCCTCCTTGCCGGGTACGTCGCCCAGCCGTACCTCGGCGCTGGGCTGGAGGACCTGCTCGGTACTGCGGGTCTGCCGCGGAGCGTCAGCCTGTCCGTGTCGGTGATTCTGGCGTTGTTGCTGGCAACGATCATCCAGATGGTGTTCGGCGAACTGGCGCCGAAGAACCTGGCGATCGCCCGCGCCGAGGCGATCGCGCTGAGGCTGTCCCGGTCCACCCTGATGTACCTGACCATCGCCGGCCCGCTGATCCACGTGTTCGACTCGGCCTCCAACCGGATCCTGCGCCGGGTCGGCATCGAGCCGGTGGAGGAACTTCCCCAGGGCGCCACCGCGCAGGACCTGGACCGGATCATCGCCACCTCCTTCGAGCAGGGCCTGCTGGACCAGGACACCACCCGGCTGCTGGATCGCGGGCTGGACTTCCGCGACCGGATTGCGGGCGAGGTGATGGTGCCGCGAGTCGACGTGGTCACCGTGCACGAGGACGAGCCGCTGAGCCGGGTGGTCGAACTGCTCGACACCGGGCACAGCCGGTTCCCGGTGACCGCCGCGTCGGTCGACGAGGTCGTCGGGGTGGTCGCGGTCAGCGATGTCGTCGAGGTCGAACCCGCGGACCGGCACCACGTCACGGTCGGTTCACTGGCCTCGGCACCCGTGCTCGTCCCGTTCACCCTGCCGCTCCCCGTAGTACTGGAACAGCTCCGTACTGCGCACCGACAGCTGGGGATCGTGCTGGACGAGTTCGGCGGGTTCGCCGGGATCGTGACGCTGGAGGACATCGCCGAGGAACTGGTCGGGGAGATCCACGACGAGGACGACCTGCCGGAGCCGGACCTGCTCCGGAACCCGGACGGCAGCTGGACCTTCCCGGCCCGCTGGCGGATCGACCAGGTGGAGGAGGCGCTGGGGACCACGCTGCCGGACGACGAGGACTACGACACGGTGTCCGGCCTGGTGATGGCCCGGCTCGGGCGGATCCCGGTGGTCGACGACCAGGTGGTGGTCCAGCTGCCGCGGCGGTTCGACCACGACGGGCGCCCGGTCCCGACTGAGCGGGTCAAGCTGACAGTGGAGACCGTCGTACGGCGGGTGCCCGGCCTGGTCCGGCTGGAGCGGCTGTCATGAGTACCACCGTCGCGCTGCTGATCTCCCTGCTGCTGTTGATCCTCAACGGGTTCTTCGTCTCGGCCGAGTTCGCCCTGGTCGCGTCCAAGCGGCACCGCCTCGAACAGGCCGCCGCTCAGGGCAGCCGGTCCGCCCGGGCCGCGATCGCCGGGGTCAGCGAGCTGTCGCTGATGCTCGCGGGCGCCCAGCTCGGGATCACCCTCTGCACCCTTGGTCTCGGATCCCTGGCCGAACCTGCCGTGGCGCACCTGCTGCACCCGCTGTTCGAGCTGATCGGGCTGCCGGACGGCGTCGGGCACGTGATCTCGCTGATCATCGCGGTCGGCGGGATCGGCCTGCTGCACGTTCTGCTCGGCGAGATGGCGCCCAAGTCGTGGGCGATCAGCGACCCGGAGCGGTCCGCGTTGTTGCTGGCGCTGCCGTTCCGCGCCTTCACCACCGTCTTCCGCCCGCTGCTGATCGTGCTCAACGGTATGGCGAACCTGTGCCTGCGGATCCTCAAGGTGACACCCCAGAACGAGCTGGCGAACGCGCACGGCCCGGAGGAACTGCGGCTGCTGATCGAGTCGTCGCGTGAGCACGGCACTCTCGAGGCCGCCGAGCACGATCTGCTCACCGCGATGCTCGCCTTGCAGAACACCACGGTCGCCCAGGTGATGACGCCGACCGCCCAGCTCGTCACGGTGCCGGACTCGGCCACAGCTCGTGAGGTGGAACTGGCCAGCGTCCGCGAAGGCCGCTCGCGGCTCGCGGTGGTCAGCACCGGTACTGCGATCTGCGGGATCGTGCACGTCCGCGACGCGGGCCGCGCGACGACCGGCGGCGGTCACACCCTCCATGCGGCGGACCTGATGACCGAGCCGTTGCGGCTGCCCGCCGAGACGCCGGTGGCGGCGGCGATCCGGATCATGCGGGAGCGTCGCGCTCAGCTGGCCGTCGTCCAGGACGGCGACAAGCCCGTCGGCGTGGTCGCCCTCGAGGACCTGCTCGAGGAGGTGATCGGCGAGTTCGACGACGAGACCGACCCGATCATCACCGCCGCCGTCAAGCGCCGGTCGGCAGACGCGGAGTGACCCCGGACCCCTGGCCGACGATGCTTCACGGTGCCGGGGAAATGTCGGCCGCGCGTGGCGATCCTGTCCGCGCGTTCTACCGTGGATGGCGAACACCACTTGCGAGGAGCAGCCTGTGCCTGTCAGTCGTCTCGGTCTAGTCGTTCATCAGGGTCGCCCGCTGGCGGTCCGGGCCGCCGAGGTGGTCCGCGAGTGGTGCAAGCGGCACGACATCCGTTGCACCGACATCGACGTGTGGAAGGACCAGAAGCATCGTCGCGGTGGGATGGCCGAGATGAAGCACGCGGGCAACCCGGATCTCGTCGTCACGCTCGGCGGCGACGGCACCTTCCTGCGTGGTGCCCGGATCGCGGCCAAGAACGACGCGGCCGTGCTGGGTGTCGACCTCGGCAAGGTGGGCTTCCTGACCGAGGTGGCCTGCAGCGACGTCGAGGAGGCGCTAGAGGCCGTCCACCACGGCAGCGCCACCATCGAGGAGCGGATGACGCTCACCATGCGCGCCTCCCGGCCGCTGGAGATCCCGAGCGGCATCGACGCGTTCCTGCGCTACGGCCACGGCCCGGCACTCCCGCCGCCCGCTGTCCGGCCCGAAAGCGTCGAGGGGGACGGCTGGGGCGTCGCCCTGGACGTGAACGCGCTGAACGACGTCGTGCTCGAGAAGCTCGCCCGGGACCACCAGGTGAGCCTCGGGGTCTACCTGGCCGGCCGCTTGCTTGCGTCGTACTCCGCGGACGCGGTCATCGTGGCCACCCCGACCGGCAGTACGGCGTACAGCTTCGCGGCGGGTGGTCCCATCCTCTCGCCGAACATGGAGGCGGTCGTGTTCACACCGGTCGCTCCGCACATGACCTTCAACCGGACTGTGGTGGCGGCCCCGGACGAGCCAGTCCTGCTGCGGGTGCTGCCGCACTCGGGACAGGCTGCAGTGAGCATCGACGGCCAGTTGCGCGGAGTGCTGGATCCAGGCGACTGGATCGGCGTCTACGGCTCGCTCCGGAGGCTCCGCCTGGTCCGCCTGCGTCCCACTGACTTCTATGGCCGTCTGCGCGACCGCTTCCGGCTCACGGACGCTCCTGCGACCGGTATCGACGGAGAGGCCGATTCGGTCTTCCGGCCCGATACGCCCGCGCCGCCGGACCTCGCCCACCTTCGCCTCCCGCCGCCGCGTAGCGCGGAGTTCATCCCCGATCCGGTGGCCTGTGACGTTCCCGCCGACGAGGCGAGGAGTGCGGATGACAGCGTGGGTTGAGCACGCCATCTGGTGGCACGTCTACCCGCTGGGGTTCGTGGGCGCCGAGAAGACGGCTGTGCCTCCCGGTACTCCGGTTGCGCATCGGCTCGGCGGGTTGGAGGGCTGGCTCGACTACGTGGTGGAGCTGGGCTGCTCCGGGCTCGTGCTCGGACCGGTGTTCGCCTCGGAGACCCACGGCTACGACACGGTCGACTACTTCCGCATCGACCCGCGGCTGGGCGATGACGAGGACTTCGACCGGCTGATCTCGGCCGCCCACGGCAAGGGGCTGCGCGTAGTACTGGACGGTGTGTTCAACCATGTGGGCCGGAGCTTCCAGGCACCGCCCGGGTGGTTCCGGCCTGGCGACACGTTCGAGGGGCACGAGCATCTGGTGGTGCTCAACCATGACGAACCCGAGGTCCGGCAGCACGTGGTGGACGTGATGTGTCACTGGCTCGCGCGAGGTGCCGACGGCTGGCGGCTGGACGCTGCGTACGCCGTGCCGCCCGTGTTCTGGCGGCAGGTGCTCGCCGAGGTCGGGCCGCGGTACCCCGAGGCGTGGTTCTTCGGCGAGGTGATCCACGGCGACTACGCCGCCTATGCGCAGGAGAGCGGGCTCGACTCGATCACGCAGTACGAGCTGTGGAAGGCGATCTGGAGCTCGCTGAACGACGGCAACTTCTACGAGTTCGCCCACGCGCTGAAGCGGCACGACGAACTGCTCGACACCTTCGTCCCGCAGACCTTCGCCGGCAACCACGACGTCACCCGGATCGCCTCGAAGTTGGAGGACGAGCGGCACCTCGGTCACGCATTGGCGATTCTGTTCGCGGTCGCGGGAATCCCGAGCATCTACTACGGCGACGAACAGGCGTTCCGCGGTGTGAAGGAGGAACGCGTCGGTGGCGACGATGCGATCCGCCCGGTCTTCCCGGCCCGGCCGGACGAGCTCGCCGAGGACGGTTGGCCGACGTACCGGTTGCACCAGCGGCTGATCGGCGTACGGCGTCGCAACGCGTGGCTGGTGCGGGCGCGAACAACGGTGGAACACCTCACCAACGAAGCGATCGCGCTGCGCTCGGGCGAGGGCGACAACCAGGTGCTGGTGCTGCTCAACATCGGCGACGAGGATCACCGTTTCCCCGTGGAGCTGGATGGCTTCGAGCTCGCTGTCGCGCCGGAAGGTACGGGGGAGCCGGTGGACCCGGCCGTCGTACCAGCGCACAACTGGTACGTCCTGGCGACCGAACGTGGTCACGCCGGGTAGGCTCCCTCCCCATGCGAAACGTGGTGATCCTGGCCGGTGGCTCGGGCACGCGGCTGTGGCCGCTGTCCAGGGCCGACAAACCCAAGCAGGTGCTGCCGTTGGCGGCGGGCAACTCGCTGCTGCGAGTGGCCTACAACCGGCTGCAGGGTCTGGTCGACCCGGCCAACATCTACGTCTGCACGGTGGCCGCGCACACCGACCTGGTCCGCGAGGAACTGCCGGAGCTCGGCGAGCACAACCTCATCGGCGAGCCGGTCGGCCGGGACACCGCGAACGCGGTCGGCCTGGCTTCCGCGGTGGTCGCCCGCAACGACCCGGACGCGGTGCTCGCGATCGTCGGATCGGACCACCTGATCACGCCTGAGGCGGAGTTCCGGGCCGCGATCGAGAGCGGCTTCGAGTTGGTCGAGCAGCGCCCCCGATCGCTGGTGACGTTCGGGATCGAGCCCACCCACCCGCACACCGGACTCGGGTACGTCGAACGTGGCAACGCGATCGACGGCACCGGGGCGTTCGTGGTCGACCGGTTCCGGGAGAAGCCGGACCGCGCGACGGCCGAGGAGTACCTGGCCACCGGACGGTTCTGGTGGAACTCGGGCATGTTCGTCTGGCGGGCCGAGACTGTGCTGAGCGTGCTCGACGCGCTGCTGCCGGAGTCCGCCGCGCAGTTGCGTCAGGTGGCCGCGGTGTGGGACACCCCGGAGCGCGAGGCGACGCTGGCGGAGATCTACCCGACGCTGCGCAAGATCAGCGTGGACTACGCGGTGATGGAGCCCGCCTCGCAGGGCAAGGTCGACGCCGACGTCGTCGTCGTGCCGATGCCGGTGCACTGGCTGGACGTCGGCTCCTGGGCCGCGCTCGCCGGCACCTACGAGGTCGATGCCAAGGGCAACCGTCATGACGGGTCCGCGCTCAGCTGCCTGCTGGACTCGCACGACAACGTGATCGTCACCGACGACCCCGACCACCTGATCGCCGCCGTCGGCCTGCGCGGTCACATCATCGTCCACACCCACGACGTCACCATGGTCTGCCCCCTGGCCGACGGCGAGCGGGTCAAGGACCTGGTCGCGATCGTCCAGTCCGACCACGCCGACCGCTACGTCTGACCCACCGCGCCCACACTCCGCCCCCACACGCGCACAAGGTCGGCGACAGCCGGGGGAGACCCGCACTTTGGGCACCGCCTGAGCGTTGGCCGGCCGTCGGGCTGCTCGGGGCGTGCACAAAGTCGAGACACCCACCAGGCCCACGCCACCGGGCGGGTCGCCGGGGCCACCGGGTCGCCGGGCCCGGCGCGGCCGGATCTCACCCGCCCGCTGGACTTTGTGCACCGTTCGCGCGGCAGCGGAGCCGGGATCCACTCACCTCGTGCACAAGGTCGGCGACAGCCGGGGGAAGCCCCGCACTTTGGGCGCCGCCTGAGCGTTCACCGGCCGTCGGGGTGCTCGGGGCGTGCACAAAGTCGAGAGAGACCCACCGGGCCCAGGCGGACGGGCCACCGAGCCACTGGGCCCGGGTCGCCGGGCCCGGCGCGGCCGGATCTCACGCGCCCGCTGGACTTTGTGCACCGTTCGCGCGGCAGCGGAGCCGAGATCCACTCACCTCGTGCACAAGGTCGGCGACAGCCTGGGGGAGACCCGCACTTTGGGCACCACCTGAGCGTTCGCCGGCCGTCGGGGTGCTCAGGGCGTGCACAAAGTCGCTGGACGGGAGAACGACGAAACCCCCGGAATCCAACGGGAATCCGGGGGTTTCGGTTGTTCGGGAAGGGGTGGATCAGCCGCCGTTGGGCTCTTGGGCGTCGAGCGCCGGGTACTTGTCCATGAACTGCTGGAGCGCCTCGCCGCTGACCGAGCCGCAGAACTGACGGTGGCCGAACGCGGTGGTCTGGCCCTGGGCGTTGCCGCTCCAGTGCGAGAAGGCGATGTTCTTGCCGGCCGGCCAGGGCTGCTGGCCGTCGGACTCCTTGAACGGCGCGGCGATGAACTTGCCGTTCGAGCTCTCCGGCAGTTGGGCCTTGGAGATCTTCTCGATCAGCGCCACCTGGTCGGCGTTGTTCGCGGTCGCCTCGTTGTACCAGAGGATCGTGTAGCCGTGCTCCAGGTTGTGCACCAGGTTCGGCACCGGCGGGCGGTCGTCGGAGGTGTAGAACTTCTTCCCGAACGGCGCCCAGACGGCGTAGTGCGGACCCGAGGACGGCGGCGACACCGGGTAGGCGATGACGGTTCCGTCCGGCTGGTGGTCCTGGGTGCCGGTGGCCTTGTCGTCGGTGGCCTTGTCGCAGGAGGCCTCCGCGGCGGAGACGCCGAGCTCGCTGATCGCCATGTCCCGGGTCCGGGAGTCCTGGATCAGCTTGATCGCCGGGTAGGCGATGATCGCGAGGCCGACGAGGATGGAGGCGGCCACGATGATCAAGGTGCGGCGCTTGTCGGACCGGGCCTGGTCCCTCTGCATCTTCTCGATCAGCTCGCGGCGTGACTGCTTCTGAGACTTACCCACAGTGATTTGATCTTCCGGGTCTGCGGCGGTCCCGTGCCGCCGTGCGCCTGCAGTGTACGCAAGCTGTCTGAGAAGTTGCCTAGAAAGCTAACGAGACCGTGAGCCGAACGTGACCGTTGCCTCACTCCCCGGTCCCGTCCGGACGGTGACGCCGTAACCCTCCGCATGCAGCAGCACGGCGAGCCGCTCCGCGATCATTCCGACCGCGACCGCGTCGTCTCCGAACACGCCCACAGAGCCGTCCAGCAGCTCGATGTGAACGTCCTCGTCGTCCACCAGCAGGCCGTCCCACAGGGCTGGATCCACCTCACGAGGCCCGGTTGGCGGCCGCCGCTGCAGTACTGCGGCCCGCGCCGCCTCCCGCGTGCCCAGGCTGAACAGGTCCAGCTCCGCATCCCGCACGAGCGCCCGAGCACCGCTCCCGTGCTCCCCAGCAGGCAGTACTGCATCGGACAGCCCACGCAGTACTGCGACCGGTACGCCGTCGGCCTTGCCCTTCACGAGCTCGCTGGCCGAGGCCATCTCGTCCGCCAGCGCTGGTTCCGTGACCGCGAGCACGTTGCCATGACTGTCCGTAGTCCCACGCAGATCCTCGATCACCTGGACTCCAGCGGCTCCGATGGCCAGGTCGGTCTGGCCGTTTCGCCAGGGCCGTCCGAGGGTGTCCGTGATCACGATGCCCACGTTCACGTCGTACCGGTCCTTCAGGGCCGTGCGGAGAGTGCGGGCGGACAGGTCCGGGTCGACCGGGAGCAGCAGGACCGTGCCGGGCGAGGTGTTGGAGGTGTCCGTGCCCGCGGCGGCCATCACCAGGCCGTGCCGCGTCTGCACGATCCGGGTGTCGCCGCGCTGGGCGACGACCCGGACCAGCTCGGCGTCGATCGCCTCGTCGCGCGTCCCGGTGGTCAGCCGGCCCTCGTTCTTGCTGACGATCTTCGAGGTGACCGAGACCACGTCACCGTCGCGCAGGTCGGCCGCGTCGCCGATCAGGCCGGCCAGGTCGGCCCCGGCGGCGATCTCGGGCAGGCCGGTGACCGGGAAGATCTCGAGGTGCTTCCTCACCGGCGGACCGCCTCGGCCAGCGTGAGCGCGGCATCGGCCATCGCGGCCGTCGCCGTGTCGTCGGTCATCCACAGTGGCACGGCCTGGGCATGGATCCCGGCCGTGGCGATCGACTCCAGTTGCGCCGAGTCGGACGTGTCGATCAACCAGCCGTCCAGTACTCCGCCCGCGGCACGGGCCCCGTAGTGCGTCGCCACCGCGGCGGCGGTGGATTCCACCCCGATCGCGGCGAGCACCTTGTCCGCCATCCCGCGGACCGGGCCGGTGCCGATGATGGGGGAGATGCCGATCACCGGTGCGGCCGTCTCGCGGACCGCGTCCCGGATCCCGGGGACGCCGAGGATCGTGCCGACGGAAACCACCGGATTCGACGGCGGCAGCAGCAGCGCGTCGCACTCCGCGATGGCGTCCAGGACGCCGGGCGCCGGTTTCGCCTTCTCCGAACCCACGGCGACGATCTGGTGCGCGGTCACCTCGGCGTGCAGCCGGACCCAGTACTCCTGGAAGTGGATTGCCTTCTTGGTGCCCGGCCGCTCCGGATCGTCCACCACGACGTGCGTTTCGACCCGGTCGTCGCTCATCGGCAGCAGCCGCACCGGCAGGTTCCACCGGGCACAGAGCGCCTCGGTGACCGCGGCCAGGCCGTAGCCGGCGTCGAGCATCTGGGTGCGGACCAGGTGGGTGGCGATGTCGCGGTCGCCGAGGCCGAACCAGGTCGGCTCCACGCCGTACGCCGCGAGCTCCTCCTTGATCACCCAGGTCTCGTCCTCGCGACCCCAGCCGCGCTCGGCCGAGATGCCGCCGCCGAGGGTGTACATCACCGTGTCGAGGTCGGGGCAGACCCGCAGGCCGAACAGGGTGATGTCGTCCGCGGTGTTCCCCACCACGGTGATCTCGGCGTCCGGCCGGGCCTTCAGCAGGCCGCGCAGGAAGGTGGATCCGCCGATGCCACCGGCAAGCACTGTCAATCGCATGGGAACAGTCTCCACGAGTCGTCAAAGCAACGGACCACCGCCGGGACTATGCTGCCCGGGTCCGATTGTGCATGGACTGTCAGTTGAACGGCCCCCAACATTCCCGAGGAGCCCTCGTGGTCACCGACGCAACCAAGAAGCTCAGAGAGCCGGTCGCGTACATCTTGCTCGCCTTTGCCGGCCTCGTGGCCCTGGCCTCGCTGATCCGGCTGTTCGTCGGTGGCGCAGGCTTCACCGCTGCCGCCGGCGGCGTGCAGGGCACGCTCACCCCGCCCGGACTCACCGCGCTGGTGGTGCTGATCTCGCTCGTTGCCTCCGTCTGGCTGGTGAACGAGGCCGGGGAGCGCACCCCGAACGCCCGCACGGTCACCCTGGTGGCACTGTCGATCACCGGTCTGGTCGTGCTGCTCGGGCTGATCACCGCCTTCGCGGGCTTTTCCGAGACGGGTACCGCCGGGCTCAAGATCGTCGGCTTCCTCTACGCCCTCGGCGGCCTCGCGCTGTACGGCGGGGCTGGTCTGTACATCCTGAAGACCTACCAGGCACTGCCTGCTCCGGTCCGCGCACCGAAGGCGGGCACGCACGGCCAGTTCGCCGGTCAGGGCGGCCAGGGCGGTCAGGGCCAGTACGGCGGCGCGCAGTACGGGCAGCAGGGTCAGTACGGCGCCCAGCAGGGCCAGCAGTACGGCCAGTACGGCGCCCAGGGGCAGTACGGCCAGCCCGAGCAGAGCCAGTACGGCGCTTACGGCGCGGGTGCTGCTGCCGGAGCAGGTGCTGGCGCTGTCGGCGGTTACGCCGCGGCGCAGGGCGGCGAGCAGCAGTGGCCGCAGGAGCAGAGCTGGAACCAGGGTGAGCAGCAGCAGGCCTGGTCCGCGGGCGATGCAGAAGCGCAGCAGCCGCAGGGCGAGACGCAGCCGGCCGAGCAGGTCTGGTCCGCCGAGGGCCACGGTGCCGAGCCGACGCAGCAGTGGAGCCCCGAGGGTCAGCAGCAGTGGGCCGGCCAGGACCAGGGCCAGCAGTGGCCGCAGCAGGAGCAGCAGTGGGGCGGCGCTGACGCAGGCGCAGGCCAGCAGTGGGCCGGTCAGGAGCAGTACGGCCAGCAGGCGGCCCAGCCCGAGTGGCAGGGCGAGCAGGCCCAGCCGGCCGCCGAGCCGCAGGGCGAGCAGGCCTGGACGCAGCAGGGCTGGCAGCAGGGCGACCAGGCCTGGCAGGGCGAAGAGGCCGCTCCGGCCGCAGCGCCCGAGCCCCAGGCCCAGCCCGAGGCCGATGCCGAAGCAGTCGACGAAACCCGCGTAGAACCGCGTGTTCCGGAGACTCCGAAGGACGACGACTCCGAGCCGCAGCAAGGCCAGCCGGGCCAGCAGGGTTGGTGGTCCCAGCCTTCCTGATCGGGAAGCGAAAAGCTCGTGGTGCGGTTCTGATCACGTCCGGCGAGCTGTGAAAGACGACGAGAGGCCTGTGCAGACAGGCCTCTCGTTCTTTTGCAGCCGTGTTGCGGATGAGGCCAATAGCAGACCACGGCTTGACTTTCGTGGATTGCAGGAATGTAATTTCAACCGTGTCGTTCGTTAGGACACTCGGTATCGGGGACCGTTGCCAAGCGCAGGACGGACGAGGTCAGGCATGTGGACCGCAAACCACATGTACAGGGGAACGAACAGGGTCGAGGAGGTCGTACCGTGACAGAGACGCTGATGGCGATTGTCGACGGTGAGGCGATCGAGGAGGAGCCGAACTGGCAGGAAAGGGCGCTGTGCGCCCAGACCGATCCAGAGGCTTTCTTCCCGGAGAAAGGCGGATCAACCCGCGAGGCGAAGAAGGTCTGCCTCGGTTGCGACGTGCGGGGCGAATGCCTCGAGTACGCGCTGCAGAACGACGAACGCTTCGGGATCTGGGGCGGTCTGTCGGAGCGGGAGCGCCGCAAGCTGAAGAAGAAGGCCGTCTGAGAGCCTGACCGATCGACGGGTGGTGATGCCCTGCCATCCCCAGCCGTCACACCGGTCATCCCTGCGCTGTTCAATCAAAAGCAGCGCCGAAAAGTCAACACAAACTTCCGCGTGAGGCCCCGGCCGGACTTTGTCCACCGGGGCCCGCGGCTGTGAGCGGGCAGTTGCGTGGTTCGCGTAAGGTGAGTCCTCGCCACGCACCTGAACGGGTGTGGGGGCGTGCCGGTGTAGTCGTGCCGGCACGGTCCGGGCACGCCGTTCCTTTCCCCCGAGGTGTCACTGCTCCGCATGGAATCTGAAGCTCCGGCCGGCTGGGAGTTCTTCGACGCTGTCGATTTCCCGACCGACCCCACCGACGATCCGCTGGGTCGCGCGCGGATCAGGCATGTCGTCACCGCCGTCGTGGTCGGGCACGAGGGAGCCGCCTGGCTGCCCCGGCTGACCGAGGCCCTGTGGGCGCTCGAGCGGCGCCCCGAGCGGCTGATCGCGGTCGACACCGGCTCCACCGACGAGACCGCCGAACTGCTCGCCGAGATGCCCGGCGTCGAGCCCGTGGTCGGCCTGTCGGCCCGCTCGGGCTTCGGTACCGCGGTCACCCGCGGGCTGGAGACGGTCGGGTTCGCGCCCATCCCGTCCTCGGTCGGCCCGTACGGCGACGACGGGCTGGCCACCGTGGTGGAGTGGCTGTGGCTGCTGCACGACGACTGCGCTCCGGCCCCGAAGGCCCTCGAGCAGTTGTTGCTGCAGGCAACGTTGTCGCCGGAGACCGGGGTCTGGGGCCCGAAGCTGCGGCTGTGGCCGCGGGACCGGGAACTGCTCGAGGTCGGCGTCACCACCTCGCTCGGCGGCCGCCGCGACACCGGCATCGAGAACGGCGAGCTCGACCAGGGCCAGCACGACCAGCCGCGCAACGTGCTCGCGGTCAGCTCGGCCGGCATGCTGGTCCGTCGCGACGTCTGGGAGTCGCTGCACGGTTTCGACCCGAAGCTGCCGATGTTCCGCGACGACATCGACTTCGGCTGGCGGGCAAGCCGTGCGGGCTTCAAGGTCGCCGTCGCCCCGGACGCGGTGGTCTACCACGCCCAGGCCGCGGCGACCGGTGAGCGTGCCCTCGCAGGCACCCGGCGGCACGCGTACCAACTCGACCGCGCGCACGCCTACTACACCGTCCTGGCGAACGCGCCGCGCAAGCTGCTTCCCCTGCTGGTGCTGAGGTTCCTGCTCGGCACCTTCATCCGATCGGTCTGGTTCCTGCTCGGCAAGACGCCCTCGGGTGCCGTCGACGAGTGGACCGCACTGATGGGGACGCTGCTCGCCGGCGGCTGGACGCAGGCCCGCAAGGACCGCCGACGCCTCGACAAGGTGTCGTACGAGTCGATCAAGCCGCTCTTCTCGCGCTCGGTGCACGCGCTCCGGCACAACCTCGAGGAGACCGGAAGCACGATCTCCGAGCGCCTCCGCGAAGCCTGGGCCGACGAACCCGAGGAGCAGGTCGTCACGTCCGCCCGCCGGGCGAAGAGCACGGCCCGGGTCGCGCAGGACCAGCCGCGCTGGCGTCGTCAGATCATCCGCCGGCCGTTCCTGGTGGCGTGGGTCTTCCTTTTCCTCGGCGCTTTCGTGGCCGCCCGCAGCCTGATCGGTGGCGGCGTGTTGCGGTCCAACCTGCTGCTGCCGGCGCACGAGACCCTCGGGTCGTTGTGGCACGCCGCGGCGGCCGCACCCCCCGGCGTGACCCCGCCTGCCTGGCTCGGTCAGTTCTGGGCGCTCTCGACGGTCACCTTCGGCCCGACCGGTGCGACCAACGTCGTCCTGCTCGGTGCGATTCCACTCGCCGCCTTGTCCGCCTGGGTGTTGTTGCGCGCCTTCGTGGTCGATCGAGTCGCCCGCGCCTGGGGCGCATCGGCGTACGGGCTGGCGGTGTTCACCAACGGTGCGATCTCGCAGGGCCGGCTGGGGACGTGTGTGGCGGCGATCGTGCTGCCCCTGCTCGGTGCTGCCGTTCACACGGTCGCGCGGCGGCGGCGCGTGGTCATCCAGGGCAGTTGGCGGGCCGCGTGGTTCGCCGGCATCTGCCAGGCCGTCCTGTTCGCTTTCACTCCGGCGCTCGGCCTGCTGGTCGGCATCACCTTGGTGGCGGGCGCTCTGCTCGGCCTCGGCTGGCGGCGACAGGGTCGGCAGTTGGTGTTCTCGGTGGTCCTCGGCATGCTGCTCGTGCTGCCGTGGACGATCGAGTTGATCCTGCACCCGTCGCGGCTCGGCCAGGAAGCAGGCGGACCGCCCACGGCCGCGGTCGGCCCGGGCGACAGCATCGCGAACCTGCTCACCGGTACTCCGGTGGGTGCACCGACCCCCTGGTGGTTCGCGGTACCGCTGATTCTGGTGGCTCTGCTCGCGCTCACGCGGCGGTCCCGCCAGCGGTACGAGGTGCTCGGGTGGTTCGCGGCCCTGTCCGGGATGGTCGGCACGCTGGTGGCCAGCCGCCTCGGCGGTGGCAGTGGCCCGCTGATGTTCCTGATGACGGCCGGCTGGATCATCGCGGTCACCGTCGCCTGGGACGCGGTCGGGAAGTCCAGGGCGATCCTCGTCCAGAGTGTTCTCGCGGTCGTCCTCGTCGCCACCATCGTGACGGCCGGGTTCTGGCTCGTCCGCGGTGCCGACGATCCGCTGCGGCGTGGCCCGGAGCAGGACCTCCCGGCGTACCTGATGTCCGCGCAAGGGCCACCGGAGAACGCCTCGATCCTGGTGGTGCGCAAGGACCTGGACAACCCGATGCGGTTCTCGCTGGTGCGGAACGGCGGGCCGCGGATGGGATCGCTCGAGGCGGCGCCGACTGCGGAGCAGACCCAGCCGATCACCGACATCCTGTCGACGCTCGGCGGCGGTGGCACCGGTGAGGAAGGACGTCAGTTCGCCGCGCTCGCGATCGACTACGTCTATCTGCCGGCGCCGGTCGACCCGACGCTGATGTCGACGCTGGACTCGCTGCCCGGCCTGACCCGCGCGAGCGCCGAAGCCGATGACGCGTCCTGGCTGGTCGACCGCTCGACGATCGAAGGCAAGGTGCCGTTGCAGGACGACGTGCGCAGTCTGTGGCGGGTGCTCGGCATCATCGCCTGGCTGATCGCGCTGGTGTCCTGCCTGCCGACCGCGCGCCGCACGGTCGCCGTACCGCACGGGACCCATG
Organism: Kribbella qitaiheensis; assembly: GCF_042657745.1. GTDB lineage: Bacteria > Actinomycetota > Actinomycetes > Propionibacteriales > Kribbellaceae > Kribbella > Kribbella qitaiheensis. The sequence continues at coordinate 137,478 of NZ_JBHSKE010000019.1, forward strand.
CCAGGAGGGCTTCGTGACCAGACTGCTGTCCGACGTGCGGGTCCGTGTCGCCGCCTGTGTGCTGGCGATGGCGGCTGTCGGTGGGCTCGCCGTGGTGACCCATCCGAAGGATCCGGTGACGCGGCCCGAGGCGGCCGCCGAGCCCATTCCGACTGTGGTGAACCGGACGGCGCAGGCCTGCCCGGGGCCGAGCGTCGGTGGCAAGCTGCAGAGTTTCGTCAACGCGGTGGCGCCGGTGCTGCCCAAGGGCACGCCGATCGCCGAGGGCTCGGCCACGCCACTGTCGATCGCGCCGTTGCCGAAGACTTCGGACCCGGTCGGCTCGCTGCTGGTCCGGGGCCGGCTCACTTCCACCGCCCGTGCCGCGAAGCCGGTGCCGCTGTCGATCCAGGGCACCGGCCCACTCGCGGCCGGCACGGTCGGCACCAGTACGTCGATCGCCACCGAAGGCGTCAACCGGGGCATGGCGAGTGTGCCGTGCCAGACGCCGGGCTCCGACTTCTGGTTCGTCGGTGCCAGCGCGGCCGTGGGTCGCCGTGACGTCCTGGTGCTGACGAACCTGGACAGCATCAACGCCGAGGTGAACGTCTCGTTCTACGCGCCGAGTGGCGCGCTGGACCTCCCGAACGCCCGCGGCATCGTCGTACCGGCACGGGGGAGCGCGGAGCTCTACCTGAGCCTGGTGGCGCCCAAGATGCGCGACCTGGCGCTGCACGTCGTTTCGTCCGGTGGCCGGGTGGCACCGGCGCTGCGGGACAACGCCACGAACGCAGACGGTCCGGCCGGTGTGGACTGGCTGCACGCTTCGGCTCCGCCGGCCAAGTCACTGGTCGTGCCGGGTATCGCGCCGGGTGCCGGTGAGCGTTCGCTGACGCTGGCGAACCCCGGCGATCTGCAGGCGACGGCGACCCTGACGGTGAACGGGCCGAACGGGCCGTTCAAGCCGGCCGGGCTCTCGACCGTGCAGATTCCGGCCGGTGCGGTGAAGTCGGTGCGGATGGACAAGGTGCTGAACGGCGAAGCGAGCGCGATCACGATCAGCTCGGACCAGCCGCTGGCCGGCTCGGTGCGCAACGTCGACGCCAGTGCCACCGAGTTCTCCTCGATGGGGTCGGCCGAGGCCTTGAGCGGTCCGGCGTACCTGGTGCTGCCGCCGCACGCGCAGCCCGCCCAGTTGCAGGTGACCGCGCCGAGCAGGCCCGCGAGCCTGCGGTACGAACTGCGGGACGCGGCCGGCAAGGTGCTCAGCACTCGCACGCTGGACGTGGTCAACGGCGCGACCAGCACGATCAGCTTCAAGGCGCAGGCCGGACCGACCTACCTGATGGTCGAGCAGACCCGCGGCTCGTTGGTCGCCGGTGTCACGCTGATGCCGCCGGCCAAGCTGGGCGAGGAGGAGGTACCGCTGGCGGCCTCCTGGCCGCTGAACACCTCGCTGGTGTTCCGCGCCCAGCTGGGTGCCCAACCGGATGTCCGCGCCGCGCTGAAGTAGCTCAGTCGTCGTCGGTGTCGAAGTCTGGGTCGATCTGCTCCGGCGACAGCGCCAGCACGTCGGCGAGCTCGAGCACCAGGGCTGACCGGACCAGCCAGGTCAGGCTGGTGCCGGAGCGTTCGGCGCGCAACTCGATCGGCCGGCGGAACACGACGATCCGGTAGGGCTCGTGCGAGGTGCCGCCGGTGGAGTGCGTCAGCGGGATCTCGCCGGCGTGGGCGTCGAGGTTCGGCACGTCCTCGATCGCGAACTCGACCCGCGCGACCACCTGCGGGAGCCGCTTCTCCAGCCGGGTCACCTCGATCGCGACCACCTCGTCGAACTGGGCCGAGGCGGACCGCTGCAAGGGCAATCCACGCGGCGCGAAGCTGCTCGGCCGGCTGATCGGTCCGAGCATGCCGCGCCCGTGGCGGTCGATGTGCCTGCGATGACGGCGAGCCTCGGTCACGCGATCAGCCTAGTGGGGGTAGCGTCTGGACGTGAGCATCGCCAGGATCTGTTCGCGCGCCGCCTGCCATCGGCCGGCCGTGTCGACGCTCACCTATGTCTATGCGGACTCCACCTGTGTGCTCGGCCCGCTCGCGACGTACGCCGAACCGCACTGCTACGACCTCTGCGCCGACCACGCCGACCGGCTGACCGCCCCGAACGGCTGGGAGGTGATCCGGCTCGCTCCGGATCCCGCCGCGGGCGGACCCTCGGACGACGATCTCGAGGCGCTGGCGAACGCAGTACGGGAGGCGGCGCGGCCGTTGCCGCCGACGCGTCTCGGTCATCCGGCCCCGGGTGCCCCGGTCGAGGTGGCCCGTCGCGGCCACCTCCGGATGCTCCGCGACCCCGACGACACCTCCTCGGGCAGCACCGAACACGGCTGACCGCGGATCACCCGCCCGGGTAACGGAGTCATTTCTCCGGCCGCCGGACCCGAACCGCCCGCCCTCGGGCGATGTCTCACCAGCAGACATTCGCTGAAGGGGGAGTTGGATATGAGGGCACTACAGAACACAGGCAAGCCCTGGGCGGTGGCCGCCGGGATCTCGGCGATCGGCCTGGTGGCGAGCGCGTCCGTCGCGATGGGGGCACCGACCGGTGAGACGCAGGCCGCGGACAGATCGGCGACTCGCGGGGTGTACCTGACCCGGGCGATGATGCTGACGGTCGGCCAGGTGGCCAAGGCCGACCCGGGCCAGGGATGGTCGGTCCAGCGAGACAGAGGGATCCTCCCGCGGACCTGGTGCGGGCCGACCTCGCAGGAAGGCCTGCGGGTCGCGCAGCGACTGGCCCGGGGCTACACGGACGACATGTCCAAGACCGGCGCGCAGTACCTGAGCCGGTACAACACCACTGCGGACGCCAAGAAGGCCTACGCCTCGATCGTCGCCACTGTGAAGGCCTGCAAGGGCGCGAAGCCGAAGAGCCCCACCCACGGCCGCAAGCTCACCGTGACCTCGAACGTGAAGGCCGGTGACGCCACCACCATCCTGCGCTGGTACGACTACCCTCTGCCGAACGACCCGGGCAGCGAGGCGGGCACCTTCCCGTACGCCGTGACCGTCAAGGGCACGACGGTGTCGGTGCTGGCGTTCTGGGGCTACGGCCAGGGAGTGAAGCCGGCCAACTTCCGGAAGCTGGCCGTCGCGGCCGCGGCCAAGCTGCCCGGCTGACGGTCACCACAACCACCGTTTCCAGCGTGGACCGGTTTCACACCGTGGGATGAGGTTGACCACGTTGTCAGGTACTGACGAGACTCCCGACTTGTGAACGATCAAAAACTACGGGTCGGAGTCGTCGGTCTCGGCTTTGCCGGCCGGACCGCGCTGGAAGCGTTCTCGGAGTTGCCCGATGTCGAGGTGGTCGCGCTGGCCGGCCTCGAGACGGACAGCCTCAAGTCTCTCGGGGCCCAGTTCCAGGTGCCGCAGCTGTTCGAGAAGTGGGAGGACCTGCTCGCCGTCGACGGCCTGGACGCCGTCAGCATCGGCACCCCCACCCAGTTGCACGCGCCGATCGCCCTCGCGGCGCTCGACAACGGCCTGCACGTGCTCTGCGAGAAGCCGCTGGCCAGGACCGTGGCCGAGGGCGTCGCGATGGTCGAGGCCTCGAAGAAGTCCGGCAAGGTGCTGAAGGTGGTGTTCAACCACCGCGAGCGTGGCGACGTCGCAGTCCTCAAACACCAGATCGACGAGGGTCTGCTGGGCCGGATCTACTACGCCAAGGCGCACTGGATGCGCCGCAACGGCATCCCCGGCATGGGCGGCTGGTTCACCAACCGCGAGCTGTCCGGCGGCGGTCCGCTGATCGACCTCGGCGTCCACATCCTCGACATGGCCCTGCACCTGCTCGGCGAGCCGAAGGTGACATCGATCACCGCGAACACCTTCGCCGAGCTCGGCCCGCGCGGCCGGGGCAGCGCCAGCAGTGTGATCCGGCCGACCGTCGACACGCTGGGCTCGAAGTTCGAGGTGGAGGACCTGGCCACGGCGTACCTGCGGCTGGAAGGCGGCGGCGCGCTGCAGCTGGAGACCAGCTGGGCGACCTACCGGGCACCGGGTGACAACTTCGGCATCGAGCTGTTCGGTACCGAGGGCGGCGCCAAGATCGACGTCCAGAACTACACCAACACCGACACCCTGAGGATCTTCACCGATGTCGGCGGCGTGCCGGCCGAGGTGAAACCCGCGACCGGGGCCGGGCTCGGCCACCGCGCGGTGGTGAGCGAGTTCGTCGCGATCGTGCTGAGCGGCGACTGGTCCGCGCACGACGGGTCCGAGGCACTCGTCCGGACCCAGGTCATCGATGCCGCCTACGCCTCGGCGCAGGCCGGACGAGAGGTAGTGCTGAATGACTGACCCGATCCGCGTCACCGTCTGGGGCGAGAACGTCCACGAGCAGGACGACGCCCAGGTGCAGAAGGTCTACCCGGACTCGATGCACGAGACGATCGCCGCCGGCCTGCGGGCCAAGCTCGGCCAGGACGTGGTGGTCCGGACCGCGTGGCTGCAGCAGCCCGAGCACGGGCTGACCGACGAGGTGCTCGCCGACACCGACGTGCTCACCTGGTGGGGGCACCGCGCGCACGGCGACGTGGACGACGCCGTGGTCGACCGGGTCCAGCAGGCGGTGCTGTCCGGGATGGGCCTGATCGCGCTGCACTCCGCGCACTTCTCCAAGATCTTCACCCGGCTGATGGGCACCAGCTGTTCGCTGGACTGGCGCAGCGAGAACGACCGGGAGCTGCTCTGGACGGTAGCCGCCGGGCACCCGATCGCGCAGGGGGTGCCGCACCCGCTGGTGATCGAGCAGGAGGAGATGTACGGCGAGCTGTTCGACATCCCGCAGCCGGACGAGTTGGTCTTCATCAGCTCGTTCTCCGGCGGCGAGGTGTTCCGCTCCGGCTGCTGCTACCGCCGCGGCCAGGGCCGGGTGTTCTACTTCCGTCCGGGCGACCAGGACTTCCCGACCTACCACCAGCCGGAGATCCAGCAGATCATCGGCAACGCGGTCCGCTGGGCGGCTCCGACCAGCCCCCGGCAGCTCCCGCAGGTGCACCACCGCAAGAACCCGGGCTGGTTCCAGGCGTCCTGACCCCCGCTTCCCTGCCTGGGCCAGATAGGGTCCACGCATGGTAAACGTTGCTGCGATCTTCAAGGCGTACGACGTGCGTGGGGTCGTTCCGGACGAGCTGGACGAGTCGGTGGCCCGGGCGACCGGTGCCGCCCTCGTCGAGGTGCTGGACGTCCTGAGCGGTCCCGGCGCAGTCGTGATCGGTTACGACATGCGGCCGTCCAGCCCCGGGCTGGCGGCTGCCTTTGCCGAAGGAGTGACCAGCGCCGGTGCCGACGTGATCGACATCGGCCTGGCCTCCACGGATCTGCTGTACTTCGCCTCCGGCCGGCTCCAGCTGCCCGGCGCGATGTTCACCGCGAGCCACAACCCGGCGAGGTACAACGGGATCAAGATGTGCCGTGCGGGGGCCTCGCCGGTCGGTGCGGAGTCCGGTCTGCGCGACATCGAGGACCTGGTGGCCAAGTCCCTGGTCGACGGGCTCGGCACGGTCGCGGCGCCGGGCAGGGTCACCCACAAGGACATGTTGACGGCGTACGCGGACTACATGCACGAGCTGGTCGACCTGTCCGGCATCCGGCCGCTGAAGGTGGTCGTCGACGCCGGCAACGGGATGGGCGGCCACACCGTGCCGGCCGTGTTCGCCACCGGCCCGGTCCAGATCGTGCCGCTGTACTTCGAGCTGGACGGCAACTTCCCGAACCACGAGGCCAACCCGCTGGACCCGAAGAACCTGGTCGACCTGCAGGCGAAGGTCCGCGAGACCGGGGCCGACCTGGGCCTGGCCTTCGACGGGGACGCCGACCGCTGCTTCGTGGTGGACGAGAAGGGCGCCCCGATCTCGCCGAGCGCGGTCACCGGCGCGGTCGCCGTCCGCGAGCTCGCCAAGCATCCCGGCTCGGCGGTGATCCACAACCTGATCACCTCCAAGGCGGTCCCCGAGCTCATCATCGAGCACGGCGGTACGCCGGTCCGCACCCGGGTGGGGCACTCCTTCATCAAGCAGAAGATGGCCGAGACCGACGCGGTGTTCGGCGGCGAGCACTCGGCGCACTACTACTTCCGCGACTTCTGGCGGGCCGACACCGGCATGCTCGCGGCGCTGCACGTGCTCGCCGCGCTGGGCGAGCAGGACAAGCCCGCCAGCGAGCTGTTCGCCGTCTACGAGCGCTACGTGGCCTCGGGTGAGATCAACAGCCGGGTGGACGACGCGGCCGCGACGGTCGCGGCGATCGAAGACACCTACGGCGATCGCGACGGCATTACCGTTGACCACCTGGACGGTCTGACCGTCGACGCAGGACAGTGGTGGTTCAACGTCCGCGCGTCCAACACCGAGCCGCTGCTGCGGCTCAACGTCGAGGCCGCAGACGCCGCCACCATGGAGCGTGTCCGCGACGAAGTCCTGGCCCTGATCACCGGTGCATCGAAGTAAAAGGAAAGTGATGACTCCTCCTAACATGAACCTGGACCCCGACCTGCTGAGCATCCTGGTCTGCCCGAAGTGCCGGTCGGAGTTCCGGGTCGACGACGAGGCGAGCGAGCTGGTCTGCACCAACCCGACCTGCGCGCTGGCCTACCCGGTCCGCGACGACATCCCGGTGCTGCTGATCGACGAGGCCCGTGAGACCAAGAACGAGGCTCCCGAGAACGCATGAGCTCCTTCGACGACTCGCGGCTGGACGATCCAGCCGCTCTGCTGGCCACCGACCACCTGTTGCGCCGCCTGGCCGGGGCCGGGGCGCGGGTCCGGGCCGAGATCGACGCGTCCGAGGACGCGCTGTCCCAGCTGGGTTCCGACGGCTTCCGCCCGCGGGCGATCGTCGCCGCCGGCCGGGACGCCCGGCTGGTCCGCGCGGTGCTGGAGCCGGTCTGCCCGGTCCCGTTCGTGGCCTGGCCCGGTCCGGGGCTGCCCGGCTGGGCCGGTCCGCTGGACCTGGTGATCGTGCTCGACGGCACCACAGGCGACTCCGCGGCCATCTCCGCTGCCGCTGAAGCGGTACGGAGGGGCTGCGGGCTGATGGTGGCCTCGCCGGAGGACTCACCCGTGGACAAGGCGTCGGCCGGGTCGCGCCACGCGATCCGCCTGCCCTCCCAGTCCGATGACCAGCTCGCGGCCGCGGTCGCAGTACTGCAGGGGCTGCACCAGCTGGACCTCGGGCCCGCGGTGGACGCCAAGGCGGTCGCGGCGATGCTCGACGACGTCGCGATCGAGTGCTCACCCAACAACGACGTCGCGTCGAACCCGGGCAAGGACCTGGCCCTGATGCTGGCCGACGCCCTCCCACTGGTCTGGGGCGGATCCGTGCTGGCCGCCCGGGCCGCTCGCCGCGTGGTGGAGGCGATCCGGCTCGCCAGTGGCCGTCCGGCGCTCGCGGCCGACGCGGGTCACCTGCTGCCGGTGCTCGCGAACCAGCCGCCGCGGGACGTGTTCGCGGATCCCTTCGACCAGCCCGAGGACCTCCGGCCCGGTCTGGTCATCCTGGACGACGGCATCGACGACCCGAGCGTGACGGAGACCCGTCGCCAGCTCGAGGACAAGGCCGAGCGGCACGACGTACGGGTGCACGTGGTGACGCAGGCGAACGGCACGGACGTCGCCCGGTACGCCGCCCTCATGCAGCACGGCCGGTACGCCGCCGCCTACCTGGGTCTCGGCCTCGGGCGCTACGGCACGGCCGTCGAGGACTCACCTGCCGGTTCGGGGAATCCCGCGGAGGATCCGGCGTGGTAGCTCGGCTCCAGAACACCATCCGGGACTACGCCTGGGGCTCGCGGACCGCGATCCCCGAGCTCACCGGGGTGGAACCGGACGGCTCCCCGCAGGCCGAGCTCTGGATGGGCGCGCACGAGTCGGCGCCCTCCCTGCTCCCCTCGGGCGAATCGCTCTACGACCGGGTCTCCTCGCGGCCGTCGGAGGTGCTCGGCGCCGAGGTCGCCGAGCAGTTCGAGGGCAGGTTCCCGTTCCTGGCCAAGATCCTGGCCGCGGAGCAGCCGCTCTCGATCCAGGCGCACCCGTCCCGCGAGCAGGCGATCGACGGGTACGAGCGGGACGAGGCGGCCGGGATCCCGCGCGACGCGGCCGACCGCAACTACAAGGACGCCTGGCCGAAGCCGGAGATCCTGATCGCGCTCGGCCCGTTCGACGCGCTGGTCGGCTTCCGGCCGCTCGAACAGACCGTGGCGCTGCTGGAGGCCCTCGATGCCAAGGGACTCGAGGACCTCACCGATCTGCTGCGCAACGGGAAACTGCAGGACGCGTTCACCGAGTTCATGGGCACCGACCGCGACGCGATCCGCCCGCTGGTCGCGGCTCTCGGGGAGGCCTGCCGCGCCTATCAGGGCGACACCTTCGCGCTCGAGGCCGACAGCCTGGAGAGGTTGTGCGAGGAGTTCCCGGACGATCCCGGCGTACTCGCCGCGCTGCTGCTGAACCGGGTCCGGCTCGAGCGGTTCCAGGCCGTCTACCTGCCGGCCGGGAACGTGCACGCTTACCTGCACGGCACCGGGTTCGAGGTGATGGCGAACTCGGACAACGTGCTGCGGGGTGGGCTGACCCGCAAGCACGTCGACGTCGCGGAACTGGGGTCCGTGGTGGACTTCGAGCCGCTCGCCTCGCCGGTGCTGGAGGGAACACCCGTCGCGCCGGGCATCACGGCGTACGAGACCGGCTGTGAGTACTTCGCCGTCCGGCGGATCGAGCTGACCGAGGACGGGCTGGAGGTGCCGGCGACCGGGCCGCGGATCGTTGCCTGTGTGGACGGATCCGCCGTGGTAGGTGCCCAGGGCACCGAAGCCGCCGTGGCGTTGTCCGCCGGGCAATCTGCGTTCCTCGAAGGACCCGAAGGACCCTGTACCCTGCGTGGTTCCGGCACGGCGTTCGTCGTGTCCGCTCGCTGAAAACCCCTGAAAGCACGGAGGAACGGGCAAAATGGCTGGTGACGGTAACAAAGCCGTCGTCGCGGCACTGCTGGCGAACACTGGTATCGCGATCACGAAGTTCGGCGCCTGGGCCCTGACCGGTTCGGCGTCGATGCTGGCCGAGTCGATTCACTCGCTGGCCGACGCCGGGAACCAGGTGCTGCTGCTGATCGGTGCGAAGCGGGCCAAGCGGGAGGCCGACGAACTGCACCAGTTCGGCTTCGGGCGGGAGCGCTACGTCTACTCGTTCATCGTCGCGATCGTGCTGTTCAGCGTCGGTGGTCTCTTCGCGCTGTATGAGGGCTACCACAAGGTGCACGACCCGCACGGGATCGACGACTGGAAGTGGGTCCCGGTCGCGGTGCTGCTGGCCGCGATCATCATGGAGTCCTTCTCGTTCCGGACCGCGATCGTCGAGGCGAACAAGGTCCGTGGCCATGTCGGCTGGGCCCGGTTCATCCGCAACGCGCGGGCGCCGGAACTGCCGGTGATCCTGCTGGAGGACTTCGCCGCGCTGACCGGTCTGGTGCTGGCGCTGATCGGCGTCACGCTGACCCTTATCACCGGCAACGGAGTCTTCGACGGCCTGGGCTCGATGGCGATCGGCGCGCTGCTGGTCTGCGTCGCGATCTTCCTGGCGATCGAGATGAAGTCCTTGCTGCTGGGCGAGTCCGCGACCCGCGAGGCGCAGCAGAAGATCATCGACGCGATCGAGGGCGTGCCGGGCGTCCAGCGCCTGATCCACATCAAGACCCTGCACCTCGGACCCGAGGAGGTTCTGGTCGCCGCCAAGGTCGCCGTCGAGCCGGACGCCGACGCCGCCTCCATCGCCGACACCATCAACACCGCCGAGGTCGCCGTCCGCGAAGCCGAGCCGATGTCGGTCCACATCTACATCGAGCCCGACATCTACGTAGAGGGCCACCAGCCGGCCACCCGTCCCGCAGTCCCCGAAGCCCCCGGCCACTAAGCCACGTCAGCGGGGGCGGTGAGGCGGGGGTGGGAGGACGCCGGAGCGGCCCAGCCAGCGGAGGGCTCGTTCCCGGTCGATCTCGGCGGGGCTGGGTGGAGCGGAGAGGCGGCCGGTGCGGTAGCCGAGGTTCCGGATGTCGGCGGCTACCGAGGGTTCTGCCAGGGCTTTCAGGGCGAAGGCCAGGGCGGCGGGTGTCACGTCGTACCGGTGTTCCAGCTCGAGGGCGAGCTTGACCGCGGCGAGGTCGCGGTCGTCGTACTGGCGCTGGGAGTTGCGGCCGGCCCGGGAGCGCGGCAGCAGGCCGAGCGCCTCCCGGTAGCGCAGCATGCGGGGAGTTGTGCCCAGCTGTTTGGCCGCTTCAGTGATGCGCATGCCACTCATCCTGACATTTCAGTGTCAGAAACGCCCCCCAGGCGATCAAATACCCCGGGTGCGCCCTCTAGGCTCTGGCAGGCAGGAAGCAATCACAGTCTTCAGGGGAGCGGAACGCATGACGTTCGATTACAAGGTGGCAGACCTCGGACTCGCCGAGTTCGGCCGCAAGGAGATCCGGCTGGCCGAGCACGAGATGCCGGGCCTGATGGCGATGCGCGCGCAGTACGGCGAGAGCAAGCCGCTGGCGGGTGCCAAGATCATGGGCTCGCTGCACATGACCATCCAGACCGCTGTGCTGATCGAGACGCTGGTCGCGCTCGGCGCCGAGGTCCGCTGGGTCTCGTGCAACATCTTCTCCACCCAGGACCACGCGGCCGCCGCGGTCGTCGTCGGCCCGAACGGTACGGCGGACGCCCCGCAGGGTGTGCCGGTCTTCGCCTGGAAGGGCGAGACGCTGGAGGAGTACTGGTGGTGCACCGAGCAGGCGCTGAACTGGCCCGGTACTGACGGCCCGAACATGATCCTGGACGACGGCGGCGACGCCACCATGCTCGTCCACAAGGGCACCGAGTTCGAGAAGGCCGGCGCCGTTCCGGACCCGTCGACCGCCGAGTCCGAGGAGTACGGCGTCGTGCTGTCGGTGCTGACCCGGACGCTGCAGGAGGACCCGCAGCGCTGGACCACCATCGGCCAGGGCATCAAGGGTGTCACCGAGGAGACCACCACCGGCGTGCACCGGCTGTACGAGATGCACAAGGCCGGCGCGCTGCTGTTCCCGGCGATCAACGTCAACGACTCGGTCACCAAGTCGAAGTTCGACAACAAGTACGGCTGCCGGCACTCGCTGATCGACGGCATCAACCGCGCCACCGACGTGCTGATCGGCGGCAAGGTCGCGGTCGTCTGCGGGTACGGCGACGTCGGCAAGGGCTGCGCGGAGTCGCTGCGTGGTCAGGGCGCCCGGGTGATCGTCACCGAGATCGACCCGATCTGCGCGCTGCAGGCGGCGATGGACGGCTACCAGGTCACCACCCTCGACGACGTGGTCGGCATCGCGGACATCTTCGTCACCACCACCGGCAACAAGGACGTCATCACCGCGGACCAGATGTCGCGGATGAAGCACCAGGCGATCGTCGGCAACATCGGCCACTTCGACAACGAGATCGACATGGCGGGGCTGTACAAGACGGCCGGCATCGAGCGGGTCACGATCAAGCCGCAGGTCGACGAGTTCCGCTTCGCCGACGGCCACACGGTGATCATCCTGTCCGAGGGCCGGCTGCTGAACCTCGGCAACGCGACCGGTCACCCCTCGTTCGTGATGTCGAACTCGTTCACCAACCAGGTGCTGGCCCAGATCGAGCTCTTCGCCAAGACCACCGAGTACCCGACCGACGTCTACGTGCTGCCCAAGCACCTGGACGAGATGGTCGCCCGCCTCCACCTCGACGCGCTCGGCGTGAAGCTGACCGAGCTCTCGAAGGAGCAGGCGGAGTACCTGGGTGTCCCGGTCGAGGGCCCGTACAAGTCGGACGCCTACCGCTACTGAGATACCGCAGTACCGCGTACGCACGCCAAGGCGCCCCGTTCCTCCGAGCGGGGCGCCTTCGCGTTGTCCGGAGGCTATTCCCTGGCGGTCAGTAGCTCTGGCCGGGCTCGTTGCTGCCTGGGGCGTGCCACCCGCCGGGATTGACCACCGCGTCCTGCGGGCGAGGAGCTACTGGTGGTGGCGGCGAGTACGGCACTTGCTGCGGTGCCAGGAATGGGCCGGGCTGAGGGGCGCCGTACGGGCTGGGAGGTGCGTAGGGGGTAGTGGGGCCGAAGGGGCCGGTGTTGGTGGCGTAGGCGGGGCGCTGGGTGGCAAGGCGGGCGAGCTCGCGGCGGCGGCGTTCGGCCAGTACTGCGGACAGGAACGCGGGCGAGGAGATCGCCACCGGCGGCGAGGGCGCCGTGACTCCGCCGACGCGGAAGGCGAGCGCATCCCCGAGGGCGACCTGCGCGGTAGGCTCCAGCTCGGTGTAGCGGGCCAGATACTCCCGCGCGGTGTTCGCGAGCTCGTCGGACAGCCGCGACAGCTCGAGCGACTGGGCCCACTGCACCAGGTGTCCCGGCACGAACAGCGGCGGTGATGCCATCGGCTGGTGCCGTTCGCGGATCACCACCGTGCCCGCCACCATGTCGCCGATCCGCTTGCCCTGCTTGTTCATCAGGCTTGCCACGATCCCCGGGCAGGCGGCGAACCAGGGCGCGAAGTCCACGAACAACCACAGCAGGTTCCGCACCAGCGCGTGCCGGAACCGGATCGAACTGCCGTCGTCGCGGACCACCTTGAGGCCGAGCATCATCTTGCCGAGCGTCCGGCCGCGGGTCAGCGTCTCCATCAGCACCCGGTAGCCGATCAGCACCAGCAGCAGCACGATGAAGACGAGCGCGACCCCGAGCGCCTCGCTCGCGCTGCCGATCAGAAAGCCGAACAGCGACGTGAGCAGCACGGCGATCACGATGCACTGGATGGTGAAGTCGATCGCACAGGCCAGCGCCCGGGTCGGCATCCGGGCGATGCGCACCTGGAGGACGACCGCTTCCCCCGTGACCAGCTGAGACACCGTGCCGCCCCCCTCCGCCGAAGACACTTCGTCCGGCTAGTCTGCCAGCGCAGGGGAGCCAGGCGAGCGACAGGAGGGGTGATGGACGTCGAGGCGTTCGTGTCCGTACATCAACCCCAGTGGGATCGCCTGGCCCTGCTGACCCGCCGGCAGCGAAGGCTGAACGGTGCGGAGGCGGATGAGCTCGTACTGCTCTACCAGCGCGTCGGCACGCACCTGTCGGCGCTCAGAGCAGCCGGTGCCGACCCGGTGACCGTCGGCCGGTTGTCCGGCCTCATCGCGGACGCCAGAGGAGCAGTGACTGGCGCTCAAGCACCTGTTTGGCGGGACATCTCGCGGTACTTCCTGGTGAGCTTCCCTGCCGCGCTGTACGTGTCGCGGCGCTGGTGGCTGACCATCGGCCTGCTGTTCTACCTGGTCGCGGCCTGGATGGCCTGGCGGATCATCGCCCACCCAGAGGTGATCGACTCGATCGCGACACCCGCGCAGATCCAGGAACTGGTCGACAAGAACTTCGCCGCTTACTACTCGGAGAACCCGGCCCAGGACTTCGCCCTCCGGATCTGGATCAACAACGCCGCCATCAGCGCCGCGGTCCTGGCGGTCGGGGTGCTGCTGATCCCGACCTTCTTCGTGCTCTGGAGCAACGCCGAGAACCTGGGCGTCACCGCCGGGCTGATGATCGCGAACGACCGGGCGAACGTGTTCTTCGGCCTGATCACCCCGCACGGCCTGCTCGAGCTGACCGCGGTGTTCGTCGCGGCCGCGGCCGGGCTCCGGCTCGGCTGGGCCTGGATCGCACCCGGCCCGCGGACCCGGATGCAGGCGCTCGCCCAGACCGGGCGTGCCACCGTCGGGATGGCGATCGGCCTGGCCGTGGTGCTGCTGATCACCGGACTGATCGAGGCTTTCGTGACTCCCTCGCCGCTGCCGACCGCAGTACGGGTCGGTATCGGGGTGCTCGCGGAGGTGGCCTTCTTCGTCTACGTGTGGACTCTCGGTCGTCGAGCGGTTCGCGCGGGTGACTATGGCGACGTCGAAGCAGGCGACCGCGAGGCGAGTGCTCCCGTTTCAGCCTGACCTACCGTTTGCGGGTGGGTACGAGAATGCCATGAGTACCGCCCAGCAAGCCCGGCAAAGCCGCGTGTACGACTACGCCATCACCGTCGGCCTGATCGCCTACGGTGTGGTGTACCTGCTGATCGCCTGGATCGCCCTGCAGGTCGCCTGGGGCGACTCGTCGGAGGAAGCCTCGCAACAGGGGGCCCTCAAGGAGTTGGCCAGCAAGCCGTTCGGTGAAGTGCTGCTCTGGATCGTCGCCATCGGCCTGTTCGTCCTGGTGATCTGGAAGGTGCTCGAACTCATCTACGGCCACCTGAACACCGAGAAGAAGGTCTCCTCGATAGGGCGCGGCGTCGTCTACCTCGCGCTGGGCGTCAGCGCGGTCAAGGTCGCGATGGGCTCGAGCCAGTCCGGCACCAGCCAGTCGAGCGGTATGACCGCCAAGCTGATGGAGAACGGCGCCGGCCGGGTGCTCGTGGTGATCGGCGGCCTGGTCCTCGTCGGCGTCGGCGTCCGGCAGATCTACAAGTCGGTGACGAAGAAGTTCCTCGAGGACCTGACCGGTGGCGTCTCGCAGGCGACTGTGATGCTCGGCCGGGCCGGCTATGCCGCCAAGGGGGTCGCGTTCATCACCATGGGCGTGCTCTTCGCCTGGGCCTCGATCAGCTACGACCCGAAGAAGGCGGGTGGCCTCGACACGGCCATGCGGACGTTGAAGGACCAGCCTTTCGGCACGGTGCTGCTCACCCTGGTGGCTCTCGGCCTCGCGTGCTTCGGCGTCTACTGCTTCGTCTGGTCCCGCAACGCCAAGCACTAGTCCGGGTCCTTGGAGCGGAGGTCAGGCCGGCAAGTCGCGGTGGCGTAGGCCGGCCAGGCCTACCGCAGCCAGCGCTGCAGCGATGGCCAGCAGAGCGATCTCCGGCGCTGCTGACATGCCGCCGCCCGGCAGAGCGGGGAGATGGGCGAACGGCGAGATGTCCATCACCCAGTCGTCGAGCTGGACCGCCGCACCGGCGATGCCGAGCAGCAGGCAGATCGCGGGTGCGACCCAGGCTGCAGGCGACAGCCGGGGAGCCAGTCCGACAATAGCGATCGCCACCGCCGCCAGAACCCAGACGGCAGGCAGTTGGACTAGCGCGGCCTCGATCAGCCGAGGCACCTGCTGACCGACATCGCCCGCCGCGGCCCCGTAGGCCAGACCCGAGGTGAGTCCGGCCGCCAGCAGCGCGGCTGCCGGTCCGAGCAGGGCGAACACCAGATGGCTCGTTGCCCAGCGCAACCTGCTGGTCGCGGTGGCAAGCACCGGCTCGGCCCGTCCGCTGGTCTCCTCGGCCCGCAACCGCAGCGTGGCCTGGACCGCGTAGGCGGCCGAGATCAACCCGACGATCGACATCACGCCGACGAAGTACGAGTCGATCAGTCCGGTCTTCCCGCCGATCCGGGCGAAGAAGTCTCTGGCCGCCTGGTCGTCCCGCATCAGGTCGCCGACCCCCTCGGCGACACCGCCGAACAACACGCCCAGCAAGGCGAACGCGGAGACCCAGGCAGCCAGCAGTCCTCGGTGCAACCGCCACGCCAGCGCGAGCGGAGTACGCAAGGAGGGAGCTCCGGTCGCCGGGCCCAGCCGCGCCGGCAGCAGACCCGAGCCGACGTCGCGCCTTGCGGACAAGGAGACCGCGACCGCGACGAGTACGCCGGTGACGGCGATGACGAGTACGGCGACCCCCCAGTGGTCGCCGCCGTACGGGCGGATCCGTTGCAGCCAGCCGATCGGCGACAACCAGGACAGCCAGGCCAGACCGCCATCGGAGTGAGCACTGGTGTCACCCGCCGCGCGGAACGCGAAGGCGGCACCCAGTACCGCGATCGCGATGCCGCGCGCAGTACTGGCGGCGGCCGTGAGCTGGGCGGCGACCGCTCCCACGGCCGCGAAGAACCAGCCGCTGACGGCGAATCGGATGCCGAGGGCAACTGATCCCGCGAGTGGCAGGTCCTGGCTGGACATCCCCAGGACCAGCAGGACGGCGAGGAGCAGATTGGCGGCGAACACCGTGGCCAGGGCGGCGGCCAGAGGGGCGTGCCGCCCGACCACCGTCGATCCGAGCAGTTCGCGTCGACCGGTCTCCTCCTCGACCCGGGTGTGGCGAATGACGGTGAGCAGGCTGATCAGCCCGACCATCACCGGCACGAACCCGACCCGCCAGGTGATGAACTCGCCGAGGCTCGTCCCGGACAGTTCGCCGTAGAGCGTCACGAATCCCGCGTTGTCGGCGTACTGCAGGCGCGAGGCCGCAGTGGGGAAGAGCTCGTTGAAGGAGGAGACGTAGCTGACCGGGATCAGCGTGAGGATGACGATCCAGAGCGGCAGGATCAGCCGGTCCCGCCGCAGGATCAGGCGGATCAGGCCGCCCGTACCGGTCAAGGTGCTCATCGGGTCGCCGCCGGTTCGTACAGGCGCAGGAAGAGCTCTTCCAGCGTGGGCGGTTGGCTGACGAGACTGCGTACGCCGGAGTCGGTCAGCTGGCGCAGGACCGCGTTGATCGCGTCCGCGTCGACCGCGAGGCTCACCTTCCCGTCCTCGACCTTCAGATCATGGACGCCGGGCAGATCGGCCAGTCCGTTCGGCGGCCCGGTCAGCTCGGCGTGGATCGAGGTTCGGGTCAGGTGCCGCAGCTCGGTCAGGGTGCCGGTCTCGGCGGCGCGCCCGGAACGGATGATGGTGACCCGGTCGCAGAGCGCCTCCACCTCGGAAAGGATGTGGCTGGACAGCAGCACTGTCGTGTCGCTGCGGTCGCGGATCTCCTGGATCGACTGCCGGAACGCCTCCTCCATCAGGGGATCCAGGCCGGAGGTCGGCTCGTCGAGCACCAGCAGCTCGACCTCGGACGCGAGCGCGGCGATCAGGGCGACCTTCTGCCGGTTGCCCTTGGAGTAGGTCCGGGCCTTCTTGCGCGGATCCAGGTCGAACCGCTCCAGCAGTTCGGCCCGGCGCTTCTGGTCGAGCCCGCCGCGCATCCGTCCGAGCAGGTCGATCGCTTCGCCACCGCTCAGGTTCGGCCACAGCGTGACGTCGCCGGGCACGTAGGCCAGGCGCCGGTGCAACTCGGTCGCGTCCGTCCACGGGTTGCCGCCGAGCACCTCGGCGCTGCCGCTGTCGGCCCGGGTCATGCCGAGCAGGATCCGGAGCGTGGTGGTCTTCCCGGCGCCGTTGGGTCCCAGGAAGCCGTGCACCTCACCGGTGCGGACCGTCAGGTCCAGTTCGTCCAGGGCCCGCGTGCGCCCGAAGGTCTTGACCAGGCCCGCGGTGCGAATCGCCTCGGTCATCGTTGTCCTCCATCGTCCATTCGATCCATCGCGGTATGCAGTTGAGCGGCCTGCTCGGGGGTGAGCAGGACGTGGGAGAAGGCATCCACAAAGCCTCTGTTCAGCCGGACATGGCCGGCCGGTGTGTCGAGATCCACGCCGAGCGCGCGGGACATCTGGTCCTTCATCAGGAAGACCCCCAGTTGCATCGCGACCAGTACCGCGGCGTACGCCCGCAGGTCCCTGGTCTCGACCTTGTCGCGGGTCAGCCAGTCCTCGCTCAGTCGGACGGCGTCGTCGAACAGGGCGCCCGCCGCATCCGACCCGTCCACCATCGACCGCACCAGATAGCCCTGCAGAGCCCTCATGGTCGGATGCAGCGCCACCATGCCCGCGGTATCCGTCAGTCCGCCGCCGGAGAACAGTTGCTCGCGCAGCCGGTTCATCTCGGCGGTCGCATAGGCGTCGCAGGCGTCGCGCAGGGCTTCCTTCGACCCGAAGTGATGCCGGATCAGGCCGGACGAGACCCCCGCGGCGGCGGCGATGTCGCGGATCGACGCGCCGTCGATACCGCGCTCGGTGAACAGCCGCAGGGCCGCATCCCTGATCCGGGCGCGAGCGGTCAGATCCTCGCTGGCGCGGTCAGCCGACATGGCGTCTTCCTCTCGGACCTCGAAAACTACACACAGGAGCAAGTTACTACACAAGTGTGTAGTCGCCAATAGCAATGACCTCTTCGCTTGAAAGTTGCTCGACCGTGGAGATCGACCTGCGGCCGGCGGGCGACCGGCGTACGGCTGCCTGTGTGCTGGCAGGGGAGAGCTGACAGTTGCTGGAAGCAAATGATCTCTCGGTGGAGTTCGCCTCTCGCGGCCGGCGCGGCTGGCGGGTTCCACGGCGGCTGACGGCTCGTAAGGCGGCAGCGGGCGAACGACCCGTCATCGGGGGCCGATCGCGGGCCGGGAGCCGAGGCGCGCGGTTGAGCCCGCACCTTGTGCACCAGGTGAGCGTTCGAGCCGCCCGGGCCTGCTCAGCTGGTGCACAAAGTGTCGGCATGGGGGCCACCGGCACCCTTGGGCGGAGGAGCTTCCCGGGCCTGGTGCCGCACCACTGAGCGGCTCCGGGACAGCTGCGTTCCTTCCCTGGTCGGGCTGGAGATCCTCCCGCCGGCGCCGAGCCGCAGGTCGCCTGCCACTTCGCGGAGGTGCAGCAGAAGATCTGGGCCTCAGGACAGGTCGGGCAGGGGGATCGTCTTCGCTAGTTGGTTCATGATGGCGAAGCGGGCCAATTGGTCCTCGTCGATCGGTGGGACCTCCTTGCCGGGGACGGCGGGGAGGGCGTGGTCGGCGATCACGGACTCGGTGCCGCCGGGGGTGAACATGAAGATCATCCGGGCGGCGTGGTTCGCGACGTTGTGGAATCGGTGCCGCACGCCGCGGGGGATGTGGACGAAGTCGCCGGCCTTGGCGATGAAGGTCTCCTCGCCGTCGAGGAACTCCAGTTCACCGGAGAGCAGGTAGAAGGTCTCCTCCTCATCGGGGTGCGCGTGCGGCGGCGGTCCACCACCGGCCGGGACTGTCGCCTCGATGAAGCCGAAGGCGCCGTTCGTCTGGGAGGCGCGGGCCTTGATCGTGTAGACATCACCGGCCGCCCACACCGTCGGCCCCTCCCCGGACGGCACGTACAGCGCGCCGCGCTTGAACCAGGCGGGGTCGTCGTGCGGCAGATCGGACCAGGGGAAGCTCATCGCAGGGCACTCACATTTCGCGTGGTTTGGTAGAAAGTGGAATGACCCGGCCAGCCTGTCGGTGGGGCGTGGTCTGGGCAAGAAGGCAGTTTCCGGGCACCTGGTATCGCGGAGGGAACCGATGACGAACGTGGCGTCCGAGAAGGTGTTCGAGGAGACGGCGGAGTCGTGCGGGTTGATCCGGGACGTGCTGGCGTTGATCGGGGAGAAGTGGTCGGTCATCGTGCTCGACCAGTTGCGCGACGGGCCCTTGCGGTTCAACGAACTGCGGCGGGCCGCGGCGCCGGTGACGCAGCGGATGCTGAGCGGCAGCCTGCGCGGGCTCGAGCGGGACGGGCTGATAACGCGCACCGTCTACCCGACCGTCCCGCCCAAGGTCGAGTACGAGCTGACCGAGGCGGGTCGTGCGCTCAACTCGCTCGTGTACGGCGTCGCCGGCTGGGCCGATCGCTACCTGCCGACCGTCACCGCCTCCCGCACCTCGTACCAGGAGACCCGGTGAAGGTCGATTCGGTCCACCGCGACGACAAACACCGCTTCAGCAAGCCGGCCGTCCCCGAGGTACGGCTGATCGAAGGCATCGGCGTGGAGGGCGACGCCCACGCCGGCGCGACCGTGCAGCACCTGCACCTCGTACGGCGGAACGCGGCGGCGCCCAACCTCCGACAGGTGCACCTGATCCAACGCGAGCTGATCGACGAGCTGAACGCCAAGGGGTACGACGTAGCCCCAGGCGACCTCGGCGAGAACATCACCACAGACGGCCTGGACCTGTTCAGCCTGCCCACCGGCACGAACCTCCGGCTAGGCGACAGCGCGGTCGTGACGGTGACCGGGCTGCGCGACCCGTGCAACCAGATCAACAAGCTCCGCACAGGCATGCTCAAAGAGGTCATCTGGCGCGAGGCCGATGGCACCACCGTCTACCGAGTCGGAATCATGGCCGTCGTCTCCACAGCCGGCGTGGTCCGTCCCGGGGATCCGCTGACCGTCGTCCTGCCGCCAGAGCCCCACGAGCCGCTCGGGCTCGTCTAGGACCGGTCAGACCCTTCCGCTGGACGCTCAGGCAGAACAGAATGACTCTGGGTAGGCAGATCGGTGGGGGCCCCGGACTGGCGCTGTTCGGACGACGGTGCCTGGCATGCTGTGTGCCCGGTCATGCATGACGGCCGAGGGGGTTCGATGACCAGGATTCTCGTCATTGACGACGAGCCGGATCTGCTGGGCTTTGTCGGCCACGCGCTGGAGGCCGAGGGCTATCACGTGCTGACCGCGATCGACAGCACGGAAGGGCTCCGGGTGGCGCTGACGACCAAGGTCGACCTGGTGGTCCTCGATCTGCTGATGCCGGGGCTCGACGGTCAGGCGGTGCTCACGGCCTTGATGGCGCACGACCCGACCACGCGGATCCTGGTCCTGTCCGCGACGGAGGACAAGCAGGCCCGGGTCGCCTGCCTCGAGGAGGGCGCGGTCGACTTCCTGGCCAAGCCGTTCCTGCTTCGCGAGCTGATCGCGCGGGTACGGTCGCGGCTGCTGGCCGAGCCGGTGGCCCGGCCGTCCGACGTACTGCGGGTCGGGGCCATCGTCCTCAACACGCGCACCCGCCGGTTGCAGGTCGGCGGGCGGACGGCTGAGCTGTCGCAGCGCGAGTTCCTGCTGTTGCAGCACCTGATGCGAAACCCGGACATCGTGTGTTCGCGCCAGGAGTTGCTCTCGGAGGTCTGGGGCTACGACTTCGACCCGTCGACGAACCTCGTCGACGTCTGCGTCGGCCGGCTCCGGGCCAAGCTGCGCGACGACGTGATCCGGACGGTGCGCAATGTCGGTTATCAGCTACAGACAGCGTGACCGGAGCGCCGGAACCCCGGCGGCGCGGCAGACCAAGCCCTGGCGTCTTACCGCGCGCGGGGAGCAGGTGGTGGACGGCGTGCTGGCGGCCATCATCATCGCGATGCTGGTGCTGATGGTCAGGATGCCCGGCCAGGAGACGATTCCGTACCACATCCTCTTCCTGTCGCTCACCATCGTCTACGGCTTCAGGGTCTGGCCGCTGTTGCCGACCGTCCTGGTGACGCTCGCGGTGACGGGGGCGACCGGCTGGATCCTCGGCTCGCACGCGTTCAGCGGGGTCATCGACCGCGCGGAACTCGCGGAGGTCCCTCTGATGCCGGCGCTCTTCGTGGCGATGGTCTGGCACGCTCGCCGCCGGGTCGCCGCCCTGCGGCAGGTCGAGCTGATGGCCGACCAGCGCAGGGCCAGTCTGGAGCGCGAGCGCGGTTTCTTCCGGGACACCTCACACGCCCTCCGGACGCCGCTGACGATCGCTCGCGGTCATCTCGAACTCGCCGCCACCGGTCCGATTCCGGCGGTCGCGAGCCAGCGCATCGGAGTCGCCGTCCACCAGCTCGAGCGGATGTCCGCGTTGTCCGACCGGTTGCTGGCACTCGCCCGGCTGGACGCCGGCGAAGAGCTCGAGATGAGGCGTACGGACATCGGCGCACTGGTCAGTCAGATCGGCCGGAACTGGAGTGCCGGTACCGATCGGCACTGGGTGGTGAGCTGCCTGCCGACTCGCGTCGTGGACTGCGATCCGCAGTGGATGGAGCTCGCGTTGGACGCGTTGATCGAGAACGCGGTGCACTACACCGGGCCGTGCGACACCATCAGGCTCGGCTGCATCGCGATGCCGGACCGGTACATGATCACGGTCGACGACTCGGGGCCGGGCATCCCGGCCGAGCAGCTCCCGCACGTGTTCGAGCGTTTCTGGCATCGCCGGCCGCCCGACGGCCCGATGGGTAGTGGTCTGGGCCTGCCGATGGCGAAGGCGGTGGCAGAGGCCCACGGGGGAGTACTCCGGGCGATGACCAGTCTGGACGGTGGCGCCAGGTTCGAGCTGACCGTGCCGACCGGACGGTGACGGGGCCTACGAAACAAGGCGATCGCGTACGGCGGCCGTCGGGGCAACCGGCCGCCGCACTCGTCAGCGGACGGTGACGTGCTCAACCTGGGCACCGCCGAGCAGCACGGTGACGCTCGAACCCCGGCGGACCCAGTTCCCGGGATTCTCGAAGACCAGGTAGTAGGTCTCGCCCGCCGTGTACTTGCCGGTGTGGGCGTGGTTCATCAGCAGGTCGCGGACGACCAGCCCGGTTCGCTCGTCCACGACGGCCGGCGGCGTCGCGGCGTCGTGCACACTGTTCGCCAGGTTCGGGTCGAGTACCTGGAACCGGAGATCCAGCAACCCACCGCCGCCGGTCACAGCGACCCGGGTGATCCGTACTCCGCTGCGCTGGGCCAGCCCGTCGGCATCCACCGCAGGCCGTCCCCAGACCACCTCGACGGCGGTTGTCGCCGGTGGTGTGGAGGAGGCCTTCCCCGGCCCGTACGTCAGCCAGACGGCCAACGCACCCGCAGCCAGCATGCTGCCGACCACGGCACCCAGAACCAGCCGTGGCGCGCGAGTCATGGCTGGATGAAGGTCAGCATGCCGCCACCGGTCGCCGGCGTCGGCGAAGTACCGGTCTGAGGGCCGTTGGTCAGGTGCAGTTGCCGGTTGTACAGCGGGAAACCATGACTACTCGGCGGACTGCCGGCGGGCACGGTGACCAGGGAGTCCTCGGTGGCACCGGCAGGGATGGTCTCCGTGCTGGCGGAGAAGGCGTTCGTCAGCAATCGGGCATCGCGGGCGACGACCTGCTGATGCGTACCGAGCAGTGTCATCGACGTGTTGTCGTAGCCGGCGTTGAGATACCGCAGCAGCACCCGCTGCCCAGCGGTCGCGCTGATCGGCGTCGTGTTCGGGTAACCCTTCCCGTTGATCAGCCAGTACGTCGCCCTGTAGTTCTGCAGGTCGAACGTGTCCGGCGCCGCGTTGAAGGCCGGATCGATCGCCATCAGCACGAGGATCGCCTCGACGTCGTACGCCGTACCGGGGGTGCCGTAGGCCTGACCGGGAACCGACGAGCGGACCAGGAGTGGGCCGGACAAGCCCATGGCCTCCTGTCGGCCCGCGTTGCCGCCGCTCTGATAGAGGTAGGTGCCGGGCCGGCCGGCCGTGAAGGAGCGGCTGACAGCCGCGCCTGGGGCCGCGTCGGCCGGCCCGGGGTCGACGGTCACGCCGGGGATCTCGAAGGACAGCGCGTGTCCGGGCGGCAGGGCGTTCCGGACCGTGATGGTGACCAGGTCGCCCTGGTCGACCGCGAGTTGCGGTCCGGGCAGGCTCGCGGTCGCGGAGTTGCAGTCACCCGCGGCAGCCGGGATGCCGAACCCCCAGATCGGGACCGTTCCGCCACCGGGTAGCGGGGCCGTTCCCGTGACGGCACACAGCTCGATCGAGATCGTCGCGGCGGAGGCCGAACTGCCCACGCAGCTCAGGCCGAACGTAGCCAGCAAGAGCACCACCAGGACCCGGGTCCTGCGGTGGACGGATGTACGCATCGCCCATCTCCTTTGCCGCTCGTGCCTGGTCATGGCGCGTCGTACACGATCTTCATCAGGTCGCCCCAGGTGGAGAACGCGACCGGTGCGGTGGGGGTGAAGCGCTGGGTGTGGACCAGCACCCGGATCTGCCCCTTGTACGAACCGGTGCCGATGTAGGCGTCGGCCGGTCCGGGCAGCGTCCAGGTCGAGCTCACATCCGTCGAACCGACTGCTTGCGGCTGCGCAGGCGGTGCCGGCAACGTCGTCCAGCCCGCGGAAGTCGCGTTACTGCAGCCCGCGGCGCCTGCGATCGTCCAGTTGCAGACCTTGACTGTCTGCTGGGGCAGGTTGGAGGGCAGCACCGGGCAGGTGGCGGTGGTGGTGACACCGCAGTTGCGGCCCTTGTAGAGCACCTTGAGGTTCTGGCTACCGGCCGGGACACCGCCGAACGCGCCGTACCAGTCCGTGGCCAGTGCGGTCAGCGTGGAGCCGGTGACGTGGCCCGCGGCTGTCGTCCCCAGTTGGCCGCGAGCAACGGTCCAGGTGGTGGTTCCCTGCCCGGCGGTCACCTGCAGGATCTCGTTGTCGACGCGAACGAAGTACGGCCCGCTGGTCGGGAAGCCCGCCGCCGAGGCGACCGTGATGCTGGTCTGGGCAGCAGTGGTCGCTGTCGGTCGTGTCGTCGTCTTCGGGTTGACCTGGTAGTAGGTGCCGTCCGCCAGTCCGAGTGCGGTGACTGCTCCCGACTTGAGGGTGGCACCGATCAGCCCTGTCGAGGTCGGCGAACCGAAGCAGCCGCCAGGCGGGTCGACCCTGAGCAGTGTGCCCATTCCGCCGAAGCCCTGGTCGAAATTGGTGAACTCGTTCAACGCGTGGCTGTGCAGCGGGAAGTACCACTCACCGCAGAGGTTCTGCGAGGTGGTGCCGACCGGCAGCGTGCCCTTGCTGCCGAGGTACGGGCTGCCGGCGTACCAGGTGTTGCCGTCCTTGAAGAAAAGGTTGCGGTAGTTCGGCTGGGCCACCGGCAGCGGGTTCGTGGCCGGGTCCCAGTTGTCCTGGTCGTCCCAGCGGAGCAGGTAGTCCTCGGTCTGTCCGGAACCGATCGTCTCGCCGAAGTGCTCGGTGGAGGCGATCAGCCGGCCGTCCTGCGCGATCTGGCGGGTGTGGTTGCCGTGCGGGTGGAACGGGTGATTCACAGCCCCGACGTTGATCATCCGGACCAGCGCCGGCCGGGCGTTCGTCGCCGTGTTGGGCTGGATCCGGACGAGCGAACCATAGGGCTGGTTCGGCAGCAGGGCCGAGCCGTTGTCCTGGATCGTGTCCGGGAACTCCCGGCCGTTGATGGCGAAGTACCTGTTCCGCAACGTGTTCACGTCGTACGTCGCGCCTACCTCGACGGCGTGGTGGAGATCGGGATCGATGTCACTGAGCAGCAGCAGGTACTCCCGGGCCGGATCGAAGCGGGTTCCGGTGTCGTAGGCATAGTCGGCTCCGAGCGCCGGCCGGATCACCAGCGCGCCGGTCAATCCCATCTCGACCTGCTTGACGACGTCCGAGCCGCTCTCGTACAGGTAGGTGCCCGGTTGTCCCGCGACGAAGGTGTAGGTGACCGTGCCGCTCGTGGCGACCTCGGTCGTGAGCAGTCCCGGGGTTCCACCGGTGGCCGTGACAGTGGCGTCCTGGCCGGGGAACACGATGGAGGTTGCCTCGGGCAAGGTGTTGCTGAGGTGCACGACCACCGTCTGACCCTGCGTCGCGCACAGCACCGGACCCGGGCTCTGGAAGTGCCCGTTGTCCGGGGCGTCGGCGTTGGCGTAGCTCCACATGAAGACGCTGTTGCCGTCCGGGGTGTCGATGGTGCCCGACTTGGCGACCAGGTTGAACGTGTGGGTCGAGCCCGCCACGGTGCCCGGCGTACAGATCATGCCGATCGGCGGGGCGTCCGGCGGCAGCGCGCTCGCGTGCAGCGAGGCCGGTACCGCGACGCCGCCGGCCAGGGCCAGCGCGACCATCACCCGGCGGATGCGTTGCATCGTCCTGCGTGTCATCGTCGCCTCCTGGTCAGACATAGGTCTGGCTCACGGCGGTCTGCGGGGGCAACGGGGTCTGGTACACCCGAACCTCGGTCATCATCCCGCTGGGGCCGGGCGCGCCGAGGCTGGACAACCTGCGCCAGTCCCGGTTCTTGAAGTAGTAGACGTTGTAGCTGCCCCGGCTGTCGGAGCCGGACGGCCGCGTTGCCGCATAGGCAGGAGCGTCGAACAGCACGTCTCTGGCCTCGCCGGGCCCGATGTACAGCGTGTTGGTCCAGTACGACGTGTCGACGGCGCCGTTGCGCAGCAGCGAGGCGTCCTGCCCGATCACGTGCATCGGCAGGCCGGGCAGTTGCATCGCATGCTGCTGGTAGCCCAGGTTCGCCAGCCGGAGCAGGACCCGATCACCTGGGTTCACCTGGACCAGCGCCGAGTTCGGCAGGCTGTAGTCGGGCGCGTCATCGTAGTTCGCGTTCGGAGTGGCGATCCGCAACGTCGCGGGCAGCGTGGGGTCGTCGTTCGGCAACAGTGTCTGCGGATAGCAGCGGCCGTTCAGAGTGAACCACTGCGGCTCGTAGTCCGTGGCGATCGACTCCTGGATGTCGCGGTCGCCATCGTGGAAGTTGCTCCAGTACTCGTTCAGCAGAATCGCGAAGTGCCGGTCGTAGCCGGTCGACCCGTCGCCGTCGTTGTAGGCGAAGTGGGAGAAGCCGCCGATCGGCGTACCGTCCTGGAGTGGGCGCACGAACACGATGCCGGTCATGCCCATCTGCACGTGCTCGACGTCCTCGAAGTGGCAGTGGTACATGTACGTGCCCTCGCGGTGCGGCCGGTAGAAGTACGTCAACTGCCGGCTGATCGGTACCGCGACGGACACCTCGGGGACGCCGTCGTTCAGCGGTGACGGGATGTCGAAGCCGTGCCAGTGGATCGTGTGCGAGTCGGTCAGGTCGGGGCGTTGCACCAGGCCGAGGTTGGTCAGGGTGATCTTGATGTCGTCGTTCTGCCGGAAGTCCAGCGTCGGTGCGCTGGTCTGCGCATGTCCCTTGTACTGCTGGACCAGCGCGTCGACGGTGGCCGTCGGACTGACCGGGATGAACCCGAAGATGTACAGCGGGTCGTTCTCCCGGCCAGGCACCACGACATACCCGTCGGTCGCGGCCAGGGCCAGCGTGGTGGTGGCCGCGGAGGCGGTCCCGACGGCCTGGATCACCCCGCCGGCGGCCAGGGTACCCAGGGCACCGAGCCCGGTGGCCTTCAGGAAACCCCGGCGTCCCAGGCCGGCCTTCTGCGGTGCCATCGCGTCCTCCCTCGGAGCGCCTGCTCGCTGTTTGCTCATGGCAACTTCACGCTCACTTCACGGCAACGGAATGGGTACGCCGGGCAGCTCGTCCGCACCGAGGTCCCAAGGAGTCCGGACCCGGAGTGTTCGCAGCTGCGGCCGGAACTGACTGTCGAAGTCGCCCAGCCCACCGAGTGCCGGCAGCGAACTCGGTGCCTGGATCCCGCCGCCTGTACAGGCGTTGAGAGCGGTGGCGGGTGCGGGCGCAGCCGTGTTGGAGCACCGGACCCCCCGGTCCACCAGCGGAGTGCCACCCTGCAGGTGGTAGTTCCCGGTCAGGCCGACCGGCGGATCGGCGCCGGTGATGGTGACGGCCGCGGTCTGGGGGTCGAGCCGGGAGCCGGACACGGTCAGCTCGAGCGTGAACGGCGTGACGAACAGCGGGTTGGTGCCGACGATGTTGCCCTGGCCGGGCGGCAGCGCGTGCTGGATCCCGTCCGGACCGAGGATCTGCCCGTTGGTCAGGTCGGAGTAGCGGGGTACGAAGGTGTCGGCGTTGTTCGTCGTACCGTGCACCTCGAAGTCGATGAAACCCTCGTCCACCAGGGTCGCGCCCGGCCCGAAGCCGGTCAGGGTGAAGGCGTTGTTGTTCCAGAAGATGTCGTTGAACTGAGCCGTCGGCCTGGAGAAGTCCGGCCTGGTCGCGGCATTCGGGTACTGCGCGACGTAGCGGGCGTCGTTCTGCCAGAGCGGGTCGTTGCCTTCGGAGGCGAGTCCGGCGGAGTGTGGGACGCCGATCGCGGAGTTCTCCGACGAGGCGGTGGACACGTTGTTGGCCACGGTGTTGTTGATGATCCGCACGTTCGACGAGTCGTCGAGCATCATGGCGCCGCCGATATCGGCCGAACCGTTGTCGACGATCATGTTGTCGCGGAGGTTGATCGTGGCGTTCAGCGCGTCGAGCACGAACAACCCGCCGCCGTCGTCGGCGGAGTAGTTGCTCTGGATCAGGTTCTTGTCCAGCGACACCGCACCGGTGCCGTCGCCGAGCGCGCCGCCGCCGACCGGGATCTCCGACTCGATCGCGACGCCCGCGCCGGAATCCACGGAGTCGTTGTAGTAGATCTGGTTGTCGTGGATGTTCCCGTTCGGGCTGAGCCCGATGTGGGAGACACCCGCGCCGTAGTTGACGCTGAAGTTCGAGCAGACGATGTTGCGCGCCACCTCGTAGTCGTTCGAGCCGTAGAAGATGCCCACGCCGCCGGCCTGGGTCAGGCCGCCATTGCCGAGCACCCTGTTGTTGGCGATCCGGACGCTGTAGTTGTGACCGGCGTGGGCGTAGGGCTGCCCGACACCGATGCCGCCGGCAACGACCCCGGAGTTGTTCTCGAGCACGTTGTTGGTGAGCTGCTCGTTGTTGATCGAGGCCTGCAGCTGGATGCCGCCGGCGCCCTCGCCCGACCCGGTCATCAGGGCGACACCGTCGACCCGGGACTGGTTGAAGGCCGGCTGGTTCAGCGTGGCCGTCACCGGCGTCAGGTTGTACGCCGCGGTGGTCTGGGCGACCACGGTCACGTCGGCGCCTCGCAGGACGGGGTGGGACGGGTCGGCATACGGGCCGTGCGCGGTGACCAGGGCGTCGTAAGCCGTCGCGTTCTGCTGGAAGTAGCGGCCGTCGATCACCGAGCCGAGGACGTGGAACCGCGGGTCCTCCGGGTCACGCGCCTGGAACTCGTGCGCGCCGATGATGCCGCCCGGGCCCTTGCCCTGGATCTTCAGCGGCTTCCACACCAGCACGTTCTCGTTGTAGGTGCCGGGCTGCAGCACCAGCAGGCTCTTCGCCGGCGCCGCGTCGATGGCGGTCTGCAGCTGGTGGCCGGTCAGCGTCGGTGCCGCGACGTTCACCACGTTCGGGTTGTAGCTGACGGTGTTGGTGCCCGTGCCGTTCGATCCCATCACGTGGACGGTCAGACCGTTCGCGGTCGAGACCCCGCCGTTGATGTCCGCCGTGGTCAGCGTCAACTGCTTCGGGCCCGGCCGGAAGGTTGCGTTCGGCAACAGGTTCGCCGCCGCGTTGGAGGCGAGCGCGGGCACGTTGATGACGATGGTGTCGGGCGTACCGGTGGTGCCGGACGTCCCGGGCGTCCAGCTCACGATGCCGCCGTTGGCTCTGGTCAGGGTCTGCACCTGGCCGTTGCGCGCATCGGTCAGCGTCGCCCGTACGCCGGCGCCGCCGGTGGCCGTCCCCGTGGTCCCGATGAAGTCGCCCTGGATGGTGATCTGGCGACTGCCGCTGGCCGGAACGACCGGAGTGGAGACCTGGAGCAGTTCGGGCCGGGCCGGAACGGCCGGATCCTCGCACCCGGTGCCCGAGATCGGGTCGAGCGGCAGGTCGAGCTGCGTGGTGAGACCCGGCCAGGCCTCGGCCGGTGTCGTGGCGGTGAGCAGGTTCGGGTTGTAGCCCGCGTTCGGGGCGGCCTTGCTGCCTGGATCGTCCACCTTGACCAGGTACATGCCAGGGCACGGGCCTTGCGGGATCGGGCAGTTGAGCGTCTCGGTGGACGGCACGAGCGCCTCGAAGGAGCCGTCCGGGCTGGTCGTCACGGTGGTGAGCAGCCGCCAGTTGTTGGCGTCGTACGGCAGGTTGACGTTGCCGCCGGGGCCGGCGGTGTCGACCCGGGCGTAGATGCCGACCGGGATGCCGCCGATCGGCCGCGGCTCGCCGTACCACGGCGACTGCGGGTTGCGCTCGAAGTAGATGTCGTTGAACACCTGGCCGACCAGGCGGCCCGGTTCGGCCACGTCGCCGATCCGGGTGTCGTCCGCGTTCTCGCCGTTCGGGTCGGTGAGGAAGTTGGTCATCAGGTTGAAGTCGGCGTTGGCGTTCTGGCTGTTCTGCAGCACGACCAGGCGCTTGTCGCACAAGGGCGCGTGCGCGCCGGCGACGCCGAAGTAGTTGCTGCGGGTCACCAGGGTCGACTGGTCGATGACGTGGTCGTCGCCGGTACACGGCGGTGGCGGGATGGCCGGTGTGAAGTGGTTGCCGAGGTCAACGTTCACGTCCTCCTCGCGGACCGGCCGGTAGAGACAGCCGGTACCGTCGCCGGGGATGGCGCCCTTGGCGTGCGTGACCTGCTGGGAGCCGGCCGGGTTGCAGCTGCGTGTGTCGGTACCGTCGGTCGGCATCACCACGTGCGTGATGTAGGTGCCGGCGACCAGTGGGGTTGGGTCGCCGCCACCCGTACAGGTGCCATCGTCGGCTGCCAGGTCGTAGCCGCCCGGGCAGAAGTCGGCGAAGGCGTAACCGCCGTCGAACGCGCCGTCCTTGGTCTGCTCACCGGTGATCGGGACCTCGAGACAGTTCGGCCCGATGGCCGGGTTCAGGGTGCTGCTGATGTCGGCGCCGGTGGCGTCGCGGACGGAACAGCCGGGGGCATAGGTGGCGGGGTTGGCCGGTGGGGTGCCGCTCGGCTGGGTCCAGTGATCGGTCACGTACTTGTTCACGACGACGTCGTCGGCGGTGTTGGGCTCACCGTCCGGGCCGAGCGCCTCGAGGTAGACCGTGACGTCGGGGATCGCGGGTTCGTAGTCCTCATGGGCCTGCATCCGCGCGTCGAACTCGTTGCGGGTGGTCGAGAAGTAGGTGATGCCGACGATCTGTCCCGGCGTACCGGCGGGGTAGTCGGTCTTGCCCCAGTCGACCGTCGCGCGGTGTCCCTCGGTGAGCAACTGGTTGGTGAGCAGCGCGCCACCGAGGTCGGTCGGGATGTGCGTCACGACGCTGGGGTCGTACTCGTCGTGCACGGCCGCGCCGCTGACGCCGAACCGCGCGAAGCCCTGCTCGTTGACGATCCAGCGACCGAGTGGTCCGCCCTCCGCCGTCGGGTACTGGTAGTAGCCGGACGGGTTGGTGACAGTGGCCTCCTTGATCGAGCCGTCCCGCCACCGCTGGTCCATATCGGTGTTGGCGATACTGGGTTCACCGGAGTCGCGAACCCCGTTGCCGTTCAGGTCCTTGTAGACATGGCCGTCCAGCCAGCCGAACCAGCGGGATACCCCGAGTCCTTGTTCGTCCGGGCGGACCGGATCAGGATCGCCGACAGTGACTGTCTCACCGGCTCCCACTGTCACCGGGACGATTCGCATGATGTAGGACAACTGTTCGTCCCAGACCGCGAGGTTGTAACTGCCCGGCGGCACGTTCTGGATGTCGAAGTTGCCCTGGGCATCGCCCTGGTCGATGAACACGGTGCGGTCCGTGCTCGAGTCGCTCAGCGCCACGAACGGCTGCTCCACCGGCTCGCCGAGGGTGAGCTGGTCGAACGGCGGCCAGCCCTGCCAGTTGCGCGCCGTACCGGTGATCTCACCCGTGCCGGGGGTCGCGAACGGCTGCGGTGAGCAGACGAAGCCGAACCAGTAGGCGGTCCGGGCCGTCGGCGGCTCCCAGAGCTGCTCGCCGGGCGCGCCAGTGCCGTCGCTGCCTTCCTCGACGGGGGCGAGCAACTGGAGTCCACCGTCGATCGTGGTGGTCTGGTACCAGCGGCTGTCCGGGTTGCTGTTGCAGGGCTTGTCCGGTGGGTGCACGTCGATGAAGTAGGTCGCGGGACCGAGGTCGTTCAGCTGGGCGAAGCCGTCGCCGTTGGTCAGACACAGACCACCACACAACGGCTGGTTGTTGTAGTCGACCGTGACGGCGCTGTGGGTCTGCTCCTCGAGCCCGACCTGGAAGCCGGTCAGGCCGCCCTCCTCCGTGTCAGGTGCGCCGTTGGCCCAGGCGTTGTCCTCGAAGACGAAGACCCGGATCTTGCCCAGTGGCAGGGGATGCGCCTCGCTCTGCACCGTCAGGTCGATGCGCGCGGTCAGCTTGCCGGTGACATCGGCGTCCGCGGGCAGGGTGATGTGCTTGCCCCACAGCTTGTGGTCCACCGCGCGGACCGAGATCAGGTACCGGCCGGCCGGCAGCGAGACGGTGTCGCGGACCTCGTTGCCCTCGCGCACGATCGGGCTGTTGCTCTCGGTGCTCAGCGCCTTGGGATCGTTCGGCAGCTTCGTGTTGTCGAAGTTGACCACATAGTTGAAGTGCGCCAGCGGCGTACCGGTGGGGAAGTCCCGGGCGTCGATGGTGACCTGACAGCCGCCGGACGGACAGGCGGCGGCCGCCTGCGCCTTCGGAGCGGCCAGCGGTCCCGACGAGCGCAGGGACGCGAATCCGGGCAGGAAGGCGAACACCATCGCGAAGATCACCAGCCGGGCGATCGACGACCGCTTCCGGTCGCGGCGGCCAGGACGCGCAGAGGTTGTTCGTTTCCACGAGGCTGCAGACATCGGATCCACCCTCCCGGTGGCAGGAGTCAGGGTGACACCCGCCTGGTGCTGACATCTGGCCCGATCATCCGGCCGGCAGCGCCACCCCGGGTGCTGCATGACCGCTCCGTCATCCGCGGGTCATCGAGCGGTCATGGAAGGCAGGCTGTGGATGACGATCCCGTCATGTAGTGACGGTCCGGTCATGAACGGGCCGAACCACGACGGTGGTTCCTATCGTCGGGCTGTCGGCGTGGTTGCTTCGGTGCCGACGGGAGGGGGGAGCCGTGCGGCATCGCTGCCTGGTGATGCTGGCCCTTGCTGTTGCCGTCGCCATCATCATCGTTGTGTCGCCGTCCACGGCCGCGGCGCACACCGTGCTGGTCCGGGCGGATCCGGCCAGCGGAGCTGTGCTCGCCGAGTCTCCTGGCCTGGCCAGGCTCTGGTTCAGCGACGAGATGGCGCCGAGCCGGAGTACGGCGCGCTTGATCGACCAGCGGGGCGCCAACGTCTCAGGCACCCGGCTGGTCGTGGGGTCCCGTGATCCGCGGGTGATCGCAGTCGTGCTGCCGCGGCTGGCGCCTGGTTCCTATGGACTTGTCTGGGAAGCCGTGTCGGCCGAGGACGGCCACGCGACGAACGGAACGGTGCTGTTCGCCATCGGCGCGGCCAGTGCCTTCCTGCAGTCCTCCGGCGGATCGTCCACCGAACTGCTACGACGGTGGGCCGCCTTGGCCTCGTTGGCCGGTCTGGTCGGCCCGCTGGCGGTCTACCTGCTGGTCCTCGGCCGACGGGAGGATCCGGCATCCGTCTTCGCAACTGCTCGCCGACGGCTCCTGACCACCGCGTTGGCGGCCGGTCTGATGGCGTTGCTCATCAGCATTGCGGATCTGCTGGTCAGAGCGTCCGAGTTCACCGACGTACTCGGCGGGGACTGGGGACGGCTCTGGATCGTTCATACGGTCGCGCTGGCGTTGCTGTGCGTCCTGGTGGTGCTGCTGGGCCGGCAGGGTCGCCTGCGTTGGCAGCTCGCTTTCGCCGTCGTCGCGCTGCTCGGCTTGCTCATGTGGGTCGAAGCTCTCGGCAGTCATGCAGCGGCTCTGCCGTCGGGGCGCATTGCGGCCCTGGTCGCCGGCGCGGTTCATGCCTTCACCGGGTTGCTCTGGCTCGGCGCCGTGCCCGCACTGCTGGTTGTCCTCTGGCCACGAGGCCGTTCCCGATCAGACCTCGCCTTGCTCGTCAGGAGCTGTCGCGGATCGTTCTCGGTTCTGGCCGGAGGCAGCGTTCTGCTCCTGCTGGTGACGGGTCTCTACAGTGCCGGCCTCCAGGTCGCCACCACGAGCAGCCTGGTCGTCTCGTCGTACGGACGGCTGCTGTTGCTCAAGACCGGCCTGCTGGCGGCGATGGGTGTCCTCGGACTGATCAACGCCCGACGGCTGCAGCAGCGGCCGCGGCCGGCTCGCACCATCGCGGTGGAGACCGGTGTAGGTCTGGTGCTGCTGGTCGCCGTCGCCGCGCTCGTCAACCAGCCACCGCCATTGGGCGCCGCGGCAAGTGTCTCCGATGCTTCGCCCGGCTTCTCCAGCGCCGACGGGCCGGCCGACCGGACCGCCCTGACCCGCAGTGGATCCGTCGCCGACCTCGTGGTGACGGTCTCGGCGACGCCGAACCAGCCGGGAGCCAACTGGTTCACGGTCATCGCGGAGAGCAGTCGACGACCTTCACCGGCGCCGATCGACCAGGTCGAGCTGCTGTTCGGCGTGGCACCGAGTGGTCGGTCCGTGGCCCTCGAGCGGCTGACCGGCACTCGTTACTTCGCCACCTATCAGGCCGAGGCTGCCGGAGCCCTGCGACTGGTCGCAGTCGTGCACCGTGCCGGCCACGAGTACGCAGTACCACTCGACTGGCAGGTGGCGCCGGTGGAGTCGCCAGTCACGTCGGGCCGCCCGCTGGCGCCGTATGTCGATGTCGCCGCTGTGTTGTTGCTCGAAGGGGCGCTGGTGGCCTTCACCTGGCGGCTCCTTCGCAGGTCCGGAGGAGGTTCAGGATGATGGTGCGCTGCCGGCCGCT
This sequence comes from Kribbella qitaiheensis, assembly GCF_042657745.1. Taxonomy (GTDB): domain Bacteria; phylum Actinomycetota; class Actinomycetes; order Propionibacteriales; family Kribbellaceae; genus Kribbella; species Kribbella qitaiheensis. The sequence goes on from NZ_JBHSKE010000019.1 coordinate 171,632, forward strand.
CGTGATCGCGATGGTCACCGCTCTCGGCCTCTCGGGAACCGCTTGGGCCGCTCCCCGGCCCGACCCCTTCGTCGACGTCATCGTGGTGATGAAGTCCCAGGTCGTCCCTGGCCCGGTGGCGTCGCCGGATCGGCGCGAGCGACTCCGGCTCCTGGAGAAGAGGTTGCGCGACCACGCGGCCACGACTCAGCGCGGCGCGCGGGACCTGCTCGCCGTACGCCGGGGTCAGGGGCGGGTGGCCTCCGTCGTACCGCTGTGGATCACCAACGCGATCGGGGCCCGGGTCCGTGCGAGCGTGGCGGCGGAACTCACCCTCCGGCCGGAGGTCCGTGAGGTCCGTCCGGACTCGACGATCCAGGCGCCGACGGTCACGACCGCCTCGGCCGCCGAGCCGAACGTCGCCCAGGTGAACGCGCCGGCGCTGTGGGACCTGGGCTACCGCGGCCAGGGGATGGTGGTCGCCTCGATGGACACCGGTGTCGATCTCAGCCATCCGGAGTTGGCCGTTCGCTGGCGTGGTGGTGCCAACAGTTGGTACGACCCGAACGGGCAGCACCCGTCAACGCCGACCGACGTGATCGGTCACGGCACCCAGACGATGGGCGTGATGGTCGGCGGTGACGGAGGCGGCACGTCGGTCGGCGTCGCGCCGGACGCCCGGTGGATCGCGGTCAAGATCTTCAACGACCGCGGCCAGGCGACCTCGACGGGGATCCATCTCGGGTACCAGTGGCTGCTGGATCCCGACGGCAACCCGGCCACCGCCGACGCCCCGAACGTGGTGAACAACTCCTGGACCATGGCGGCGGGAGGCTGCAGCCTCGACTTCCAGCCCGACCTGCGCAACCTCCGGGCGGCCGGCATCCTGCCAGTCTTTGCCGCAGGCAACTATGGACCGACCGCCGGTACGTCGGCCAGTCCGGCCAACAACCCGGAGGCGCTCGCGGTCGGTTCGGTCGACGACACCGACACGATCTCCCCGTTCAGCAGCCGTGGACCGTCCGCCTGCGGTCAGGCGGGCTACCCGCAGTTGGTGGCCCCTGGCACCGATATCCGCACGACGGACTTGTACGGCGGCTACCTCGACGTCTCTGGAACCTCGTTGGCTGCACCGCATGTCGCGGGAGCCCTTGCCCTGCTGCTGCAGACGATGCCCGGATTGAGCGCCGACCGGCAGATCTCTGCGCTGCAGCAGGGTGCGGTCGACCTCGGACCCGCCGGCGCCGACGACAGCTACGGTTCCGGACGACTCGACGTACTGGCGTCGTACAACTGGCTGCGGAACACACCGGACTTCGCCGTGGCAGTTGCACCTGCGTCTGCGACCACACAGCCCGGCGGCAGCACGCAGTACACGGTGACAGTCAGTGGGAGCGGCGGATTCTCGGATGATGTCGGACTCTCGCTGTCCGGGCTGCCGACCGGTGGAACCGCGACCTTCGATCCGCCGGTCGTCACCGGCGGCAGCGGCACCTCCCGCCTGACTGTGGTGGCCCCGGCCACGACAGGTTCCAATGCACTGACCATCACCGGAACCAGCGGCACCACCACTCACTCGGTTCCGGCCTCACTCACCGTTGTGCCACCGCCGGACTACACCGTGGCGGCCACGCCGTCCAGCCGGACCGTCTCCGCCGGTGCCGTGGCGACGTACAGCATCGGCGTGTCTGCTCTCAACGGATTCACCGGTGACGTCACCTTCACGGCCGGCGGCCTGCCAACGGCCGTGGGCACTGCGACCTTCAGCCCTGCGGTCGTTCATGGTGAGGGGACGGCTCAGCTCAGCATCACAACGCAGGCTGCGGCCGCGAGCGGCAGCTATCCGGTCACCGTGACCGCGAGCACCGGAGCGCTCAGTCATGCGGTCACTGTGACTCTGGTCGTGAATCCGCGCGACTTCGCGGTCACGATGAGCCCGGCCTCGATCAGCGTCACGCGGACGCAAACCGCGACGTACACCGTCGCGGTGTCGTCGATCGGGGGCTTCAACGGCTTGGTCTCGCTGAAGATCACGGGCCTGCCGGTCAACTCGTCGGCGACCTGGACCGGCAATCCCGTCGTCGCTCCAGGATGGGCGACGCTGAAGGTCAAGACGACCTCGGCCACGGCACGCGGCACCTTCACCCTCAAAGTGACCGGTACCAACACATCGCTCGGCCACCAGGCCACGGCGTCCTTGGTGGTCCGCTAGAGCGTTTCGGGGGCGCCAGGGTCCGGATCTTTCGCTTGCGCCCCGAGCCGGTCGTCGCCGTCCAGGCCTGGCTCGACCAGGTCCAGGCGCACTGGCAGGAACAGTTGGGCGCGTTCAAGAAGCACGTCGAGCAGAGGGAGTCATCGTGACCGAGCAGTCCGCGTCGGCGTCCGTCGAGGTCGCCGCAGATCCCGCGACCGCGTTCCGGATCTTCACCGACGAGATCGACCTGTGGTGGGTCCGGGGACCGATCAACTTCTTCGACGCCACCCGGGCGGTGGGGATGCAGATCGAGCCAGGAGTGGGCGGCAGGATCCTGGAGGTCTACCGGCCCGCGAGCGAGACCTCCGACGAAGATGTGCTCGAGTTGGGCCGGATCATTGCCTGGGAGCCTGGGGCACGGCTGGCTTACCGGAGTTCGGTGGACGACACCACGACAGAGGTTCGCTTCGACCTCATCGACGGTGGAACGCGGGTCAGCGTGGAGCAGGCCCTGGTCCCGGGCGGCGAGAAGGCGTTCTACTTCTGGCCGAACGTGATCCCGTGGCTCGCCGCCTGGGCCGCCCGGCGAGACGGCCCGCCCACGCCACCGCGGGAGCTCGATCGGCTGAGTATCGCCTTGTACTACGAGGATCCGGCCGCGGCGGCCCGTTGGCTGCACGCGGTGTTCGGCCTGGAGTCGCGGGATCGGATTCCGGCAGACGGCGAACGGCCCACCTGGCTCGAACTCCATGTCGGCGCCTCGGCCATCCTGCTCTTCGAGCTGAAGGAGCCAGTCTCCGGTCCCAAGCCGGTCGACCACGGTGTCTGGGTCTATGTCGACGATCTCGACGCGCACTTCGCCCGTAGCTCGGAGAACGGCGCCAAAATCGTCTCCGAGATCCGTCAGCACGGGTATCGCCTCTATGAGGCCGAGGACCTCGAAGGCCACCGCTGGACCTTCGCCCAGGCCCGCCCGACGATGGCTCAACACCCTGGCACAGAAGGCTAGAGCCGCCCGGCCTTCTTCAATGCCAGGTAGGTGTCGGCCAGCGCCGGCGCGATGTGGTCCGGGGCCTCGTCCACCACCGTCACCCCGGCTCGCGTGAGCACAGCCGTTACCCGCTCCCGATCCAGCCGGGTACGGGCGGCTGAGGCGGCGCCGTACACCTCGATCAGGTCCGAGCGCTCCAGTTCCATCTCCGCGAGCCTCGGGTCGGCCACGGACGCCAGTACGACGACGTGGCGGCGCAGGAGCGGGCCGATCACCGGCAGCAGGGACTCCTCGATCACTGCAGGGTCCAACCCGGTCAGCAGTACTACGAGCGACCGCTGCCCCAAGCGGTCGAGCACCTGCGACACCACGACCCGGAAGTCCGTCTGAACCAGCTCGGCATCCACATTGGCCAGCGCGTTCACGAACGACGGCAGCACGTCCTCCGGCGCCGGCCGCCGGACATCGGCGCGGACCTCGGAATCGCAGGCCAGCAAGGAAACCCGGTCCCCGGCGCGAGTGGCCAGCGCGGCGAGTAGCAGGGCGGCATCCATCGCGTGGTCCAGTCGCGGCGCGTCGCCGACGCGGCCCGCGGACATCCGGCCCGAGTCGATCACGATGGCGACCTGCCGGTCCCGCTCCGGCCGCCAGGTCCGCAGTACTACGTTGCCGCGGCGGGCGGTGGCTCGCCAGTCGATGCTGCGGACATCGTCGCCCGGCACGTAGTCCCGCAGCGAGTCGAACTCGGTGCCCTGACCCCTTACCAGCAAGGCGGTCCGGCCATCGAGCTCGCGGAGTCGCGCCAACCGCGACGGCAGGTGCTTGCGGCTGTTGAAGGGCGGCAGCGCCCGCACGGTCCAGGGCACCCGGTGCGATCCCTGCCAGCCCGCGAAGCCGAGCGGTCCGATCGACCGGATGGTCACCCGGTAGGCGTGCCGATCTCCACGCCGAGTGGGGATCAGGTGAGTCACGAAGCGCCGCCGGTCGCCATTGGGCAGGTCGACCTTGTGCGGCGGGTCCTGTACTCCGGCAGAAGGCGGCCAGGCGTCCCGGAGCAACCCCTTGACCCTCCGGCCAGGGTTGGCCACGAGCATCGTCACCACGGCTCGCTCACCAAGCCGTACGGCGGTGTCGCCCTCCCGGCTGAGCTGCAACCGTCGCGGCGAGCCCGCCAGCAACAGGTCGACCACACAGACCAGCAGCACCGCAGCGACGACCAGGCCGACGCCACCCCAGCTCGGCATCAGCACGGCGACGAAGACGACGCCGAGTGCGGCAAGGAGGCCCGCCCGGCCGGTGACGACCATCAGCGCGGTACCGGCACCGTGGCCAGCACGCTCTCCAGTACGGCGTCCGCGGTGACGCCTTCCAGCTCGGCTTCCGGGCGGATCTGCACCCGGTGCCGGAGGCAAGGACGTGCCATCGCCTTCACGTCATCGGGGATCACGTAGTCCCGCCCGGACAACCAGGCCCACGCGCGTGCCACCGCGAGCAACGCGGTTGCACCACGCGGCGACACCCCGAGCTGCAGCGACGGAGACTGCCGAGTCGCCCTGCACAGGTCCACCACATACGCCAGAACGTCTTCCCGTACTGCGACCCGGCGTACGGCGGCCTGTCCGGCCAGCAGGTCCTCCGGGCCGGCCACGGGCCGGAGGCCGGCCGCCTCCAGGTCGCGCGGGTCGAACCCCTGCGCATGCCTGGCGAGTACGGCGATCTCCGCGTCGCGCGGCGGCATGTCCAAGGTCACCTTGAGCAGGAAGCGGTCCAGCTGGGCCTCGGGCAGCGGGTAGGTGCCCTCGTACTCGATCGGGTTCTGCGTCGCGGCCACCACGAACGGCACCGGCAGCTTGCGGGGCTCGCCGTCGACGGTGACCTGGCGTTCCTCCATCGCCTCGAGCAGCGCGGCCTGCGTCTTCGGCGGCGTCCGGTTGATCTCGTCCGCGAGCAGGATGTTGGTGAACACCGGACCCGGGCGGAACTCGAACTCGCTGGTCTTCGCGTCGTACACCAGCGACCCGGTGACGTCGCCGGGCATCAGGTCCGGGGTGAACTGGATCCGCTTGGTCTCCAGCCGCATCGCCATCGACAGTGCCCGCACCATCAGCGTCTTCGCCGTACCGGGGACGCCCTCCAGCAGCACGTGGCCGCGGCAGAGCAGGGCGAGGACCAGCGCGGTGACAGCGGTCTCCTGGCCGACCACCGCCTTGCCGATCTCGTTCCGCAGCTCGACCAGGGCCTGCCGGGCGCGCTCGGGAGTGACCTCGATAGCGGTCGTCACGGGTGTCGTACCTCCAGCGTCAGTACGTCTAGCTCATGGGACAGGAACATCAGGGCTGCGTCGTCGACCGGTGGTTGACCGTAGAGCAGTTCGTACAGCATGGCCGGGTCCCGGCCGGTGCGGGCGGCCACCGTCGACACCACGGCGGCCGGCTCGGCCCGGCGGGGGATCCCGTGGGCCGTGTGGAGCTTGCCGAGCGCGGACTCCCGCAGTGCGGCCGCGGCGCGGTCCCGAGCGCGGGAGCGACGGTAGAGCCGCGCACGGCCTTCCGTGGTCTCGGCCGCGTGCACGATGACCGGCAGCGGTTCGGGGACCACCGCGCCGAGGCGGCGGCCACGCCATAGCGCCACGACGAAGGCGGCGAAGGCCAGCGCCCACGCGATGTACCGGACCTCCGGGGGAACCAGTGGCGGGCCGTCGCTGTCCTCGTCGTCGAAGCCGGACGACTCGTACTGCGGCAGGTACCAGACCAGTTCGGAGTGCGTGCCGAGCAGGTTCAGTGCGAGCGCCGCGTTGCCGTCCAGAGCGAGTTCGGCGTTGGTGAAGGAGCGGCTGGTCCCCACCACGTCGACGATCCGGCCGTCCACCTCGGTCCGGACGAGCGTGTTGTTGATGCCGTCGCCGTAACAGGTATGCGCCGCCCCAGGCGCGGAGTACGACGTGCCGCTGACGGTCGCAGTACCGGCGCGGACGGCGGCGGGGAGGTCGCAGCCGGGGTCGCGGCTGTCCTCGGGCAGGGTCTCGGTGGCGTCCAGTACGCCGGGTGCCAGAGTCTCCAGCGCGCGGAGGCTCGGCCGGATCAGTACTACGTGGCTCCACTGGGCTTCCGAGATCTGCTGCCAGTCGCTCCTGGCCAGCGAGCCAGTGGGCGCGACCAGGAGCGTCTTGCCCGCACCTGACTCGGTGGCGTCACCCAGGAAGTCGGTGCCGGTGACCTTGACGCCGTGGTCCTCCAGCAGCCGCGCGAGCGCCATCGCCCCGGTCGGCTTGGCGGAGTCCGGGCTGAACGGGCCGGACGTCCGGGCGGTGCCGGCGATGAGGATGATGATGGCGCCCAGGACGACGAGACCCGTGACCAGCAAGGGAGTTCGCAGCGCGCGCCAGCTCTCGGCGCCGGTCCGCCCGACCGCAGTACTCGTGCTCATCCCTGGACCAGCGCCCGCGTCGACACGTGGCGAGCAGCCTGATCCGCAGCCACCACGACGTTGTAGCGCTCCGCAGTACCAGGACGGTTGCCGTAGACAACCTCAGTGAAGACGAGAGCCGCGGGCTGCAACGAATCCCGCAGAGCCGGTACTACGCGTTCCGCGTCCGCCACTGCCTCGTACGCCGTCCGCCCGGCGCGTTCGTCCAGCACGGTGCGTTCGGTGAGTTCGGCGACGCAGGCGCGGAAGCGGCTCCGCACGGCGGCCGCGTAGTCGCCACTGGAGGCCTCAGCTTCCGCCTGCTCGCGGTACTCGGCCGCAGTACGGGGTCTGGCGCTGTCGAAGACCGCGGCGGACTTGGTGCCGCGGGTGGTCCGCAGTACACCGGCTCGCCAGAGCACCACGATCACGACCAGGGCGAGCAGGCCGATCAGCATGATCAGCCCGAGATGGCCGTCGGGGGACTGGCCGGTCAGATCGCCCAGCAGTTCGCCGATCCAGTCCAGCACCTTGTTGATCGCCCGGGTCACCAATGAGTCCCCGGCCTGGCCGTAGACCGGCTTCGACAGCTCCTTGGCAGCTTCCTTCGCGGCGTCGTCACGGCTGATGTCGACCGGTGGTTCCAGTTGCATGATGGGCCTCACCAGGCCGGTCCCGTCGGGTACTGAGGTTGCTGGGGCTGAGGTTGCTGGGGTTGCTGGAGTGGCGGTTGCTGCGCGAGGTGCGGCGGTTGCGCGACGGCAGGGCGGAGCACCGGACGCAACCAGAGATCCAGTCCCTCCCGGCGGACCCGGAGATCGAGGTACAGCAGGGCCTGGACGGCGGACATGAACGCCAGGCTGGCGATCAGCGTCAGCACAGTGGCGATCCCAGCCGAGACACCGACGGCGATCGCGACCACCGTGGCTCCACTGCTGTCGCTGTCACTGGCCCACGCGCCGAGGGTGATCACCAGCAGGCTGATCCCGAACTGGAGTGCGTAGCTGACGATGTTCACCACGACCCCGGCGAACAGCAGGATTCCGAACACCCGCCAGAACTTGCCCCGGACCAGCTGCCAGGACCGCTTCAAGGATCCCCAGATCCCGACCCGGGCCGGGACGTACAGCCCGATGTCGGGCGCGTGCTTGCCCTCCATCAGGACGACGGTTCCGGCCAGGACGAGGCGGATCCCGAAGATCAGCACGAGGATGCCGCCGCCCAGGACCATCACCAGGGCGACCGCGCCGGCCACCTCCGGGGAGATCGCCGCGTCCGAACCGGCCCCGGCGCCGAACACGGCCAGCGCCCACCCGACGACCACCAGCACGAAGGACAGTGACTGGACGATCCCGACGGCCGCCAGCGCGGGCAGGGACGGCCGGACCAGCCGGAGCAGCTCACGCGGCCCTACCCGATGGGCGAGCTGGCTCCGCACCGCGGCCAGTGCGATGATCCCGGCCAGCATGCTCGACACCACCGTGAAGAGGATCAGCTGCACGCCGTACATCAGCAGGACCGCGGCGCCTGCTTGCTCGAACGGGTCGTCCGCGCCGAAGAAGCCGCTGATCCCGCCGGGCACGGTCAGCTGGGTCAGCCCCGCCTGGACGGCGGCCAGCGCGATCCCGGCGAGCACCGGCAGGCCCAGCATGATCGTCTTGTTCTCGGAGATGGTCCGGGCGGCGTTGTCCAGCAGGTCGGCGGGCAGCCAGGGCCGCAGCGGCTCGGCGTACGCGGCGCTCTCGCGAACGCCGATGTCGTCCCGCATCCCTCTGCCTCCCCTCTGTAACCGCCCCACCGGGCTTGTCTCCGGCCCGGACCGTGCACCATGATCACAGCCCGGACGGTCCATACCGTCATTACCAGACCCCCGCACGGCGATCCGGCGTGTGCGCTACCTGGGGAATGGGACACTATCCGTAGTGCGTACGACCAGCGGCCGCTGGGCGCGCTGAGACCGGACCGGCAAGGAGCAGGCGTGGCAGAAGGTAACCGGACGATGCGGGGTCGAGTCCTCATCGTCGATGACGACACGGCGTTGTCCGAGATGCTCAGCATTGTGCTGCGCAACGAGGGCTACGACACCTACCTGGTCGCGACCGGCGACAAGGCGGTGCCGGCCTTCCGCGAGTTCAAACCCGACCTGCTGCTGCTCGACCTGATGCTGCCCGGGATGGACGGCATCGACGTCTGCCGGGCGATCCGGGCCGAGTCCGGCGTGCCGATCGTGATGCTGACCGCGAAGAGCGACACCGTGGACGTGGTGCTGGGCCTGGAGTCCGGCGCCGACGACTACGTGGTGAAGCCGTTCAAGCCGAAGGAGCTGGTGGCCCGGATCAGGGCCCGGCTGCGCCGGATGGACGAGCCCGGACCGGAGTCGCTGACCATCGGCGACCTGACCATCGACGTGGCCGGTCACTCGGTGAAGCGCAGCGGCGAGACCATCCAGCTCACCCCGCTGGAGTTCGACCTGCTCGTGTGCCTGGCCTCCAAGCCCTGGCAGGTGTTCACCCGTGAGGTGCTGCTGGAGCAGGTCTGGGGCTACCGGCACGCGGCCGACACCCGGCTGGTCAACGTGCACGTGCAGCGGCTGCGGTCCAAGATCGAGAAGGACCCCGAGCACCCCGAGATCGTCGTGACGGTCCGCGGTGTCGGCTACAAGGCTGGTGCGGACTGATCGAGTACGGACGCGACCGCGAGTCGCAGGCGGACAAGCCGGACACCGAGCCGGAACCCCGCGGAACAGAGATCGAGCTCACCGCCGCCGGGGTGGACTGGCATGCCATGCCGGAGCCCCTGTGGCGGACCCACCCGCGGTACTGGCCCGACGTCTGGCGTCGCTCGATCCAGGCCCGGATCGTCACCGGCACGCTGCTGATGTCGACCGTGGTGCTGATCCTGGTCGGCTGGGTGATGATGAGCCAGGTCACCGACGGGGTGCTGGAGTCGCGCCGGACCAGCGCGCAGCAGGAGGCGGTGGCGCAGCTGAAGTCGCTGTCGAGCTCGATCAACGCGGCCGACCCGACGATGCTGAACCAGAACCTGTCCCAGCTGGTGCTGGGCTCGAACCGGACCGGCCTGTACGAGACGGTGCTGATCCCCACCGACGACGCGGACTCGACCCTGATCCGGACCACCGGGCTGGTCGAGAGCGACTCGGTGCCGCACGAGCTGAAGTCCTCGGTCTCCACCGACGACACGAAGCTGTGGGACACCTACACCAAGATCAACTACAGCGGCGGCAAGAGCGAGCCGGGCCTGGCGATCGGCTCGCAGGTCCGGGTGAACACCACCGGCCAGCGCTACGAGGTCTACTTCCTCTTCCCGCTGACCGCGCAGAAGGAGACCCTGGACGTCGTCCAGCGCGCGCTGGTGACGGCCGGCCTGCTGCTCGTCGTCCTGCTCGGCGCGGTCGCGTGGCTGGTCACCCGTCAGGTGGTCACCCCGGTGCGGATGGCCCGGCGGATCGCCGAGCGGCTCGCGGCCGGCCGGCTGGAGGAGCGGATGCAGGTCCGCGGTACCGACGACCTGGCCCGGCTAGCGGTCTCCTTCAACAAGATGGCCAGCAATCTGCAGCAGCAGATCCGCCGGCTGGAGGAGCTGTCCCGGCTGCAGCGCCGCTTCGTCTCCGACGTCTCGCACGAGCTGCGCACGCCGCTCACCACGGTCCGGATGGCGGCCGACCTGCTGCACGAGACGCGCGACGAGTTCGACCCGATCACCAAGCGCTCGGTCGAGCTGTTGCAGAACGAGCTCAACCGGTTCGAGGAACTGCTCGCCGACCTGCTGGAGATCAGCCGGTTCGACGCGGGCGCCGCCGCGCTCGACCTGGAGGACGTCGACCTGCGCGACATCGTCGCCCGGGTGCTGGAGAACCACGAGACCCTGCTGCTGCGCAAAGGCTGCGAGGTCCAGCTGGACATGCCGGAACCGTGCCGCGCGCAGGTGGACTCGCGCCGGATCGAGCGGATCCTGCGCAACCTGATCGGGAACGCGATCGAGCACAGCGAGGGCCAGCCGATCAGGATCAGCACCGCGTACGACGAGGACGCCGCGGCGGTGGCCGTGCGCGACCACGGTGTGGGTTTCCGCGCGGAAGAGGCGGAGATGGTCTTCAGCCGGTTCTGGCGAGCGGATCCCGCCCGGGCCAGGACCACCGGTGGTACCGGGCTGGGCCTGTCCATCGCGCTCGAGGACGCCCGGCTGCACGGCGGTCGCCTGGACGCCTGGGGATCGCCCGGCGAGGGCGCGTACTTCCGCCTGACCCTGCCCCGCCGTCCAGACGCGGCGCTGACCGGCTCACCGCTGCCGGCCCGGCCCTCGGACACCTCCCGCGTGGTGAGCGAGTCACTGGTCGACGTCGGTGCGCCGTACCAGAAGCTGACCGGTGGTGAGTCGTGAGGACCAAGCTGCTCGCGGCCGCGCTGGCCTGTGCCGTGCTGCTGACCGGCTGTGCGACGGTGCCCACCAAGGGACCGATCAGGAGTGGTAGCCAGGAGGGTCTGACGCCCGTCCGGGGCGGCCTCGGGATCGAGGCCCAGCACCCGAAGGTCGATGCCAAGCCGCTGCCACTGGTGAACGGCTTCCTCGAGGCGATGTCGGACTCCCGGGCCTTCGACGTCGCCCGCGAGTACATGACGCCCGACGCGGCGGCTGCCTGGAAGCCCGAGTCGAAGATCTCGGTGTACGACCAGTCCTCGTCCCAGGCGGTGTCGCAGCGCACCGACGGCAAGGTCCAGCTGAGCGCGCCGCTGATCGGCACCATCGACGAGCGGGGTTCGTGGACGCCGGCCAAGCCGGGCCAGCAGGTGAACTTCACTTTCGTGCTGGCCAAGACCTCTGGTCAGTTCCGGGTCGCGAACGTCCCCGCGGGCGTCTTCCTCGGCAGCAACCAGCTGGAGCCGCGGCTCGCACCCCGCGCCCTGTACTTCTTCAACCCGGCCAAGACGATGCTCGTGCCGGACCCGATCTACGTGCCGAACAGCCTGCCGGCCGGTCAGTCGGCCACCCAGCTCATCCAGGAACTGCTGAAGGGCCCGACCAGCCGGCTCCGCAGCGGCGCGATCTCCATCGCGCCGGACGGGACCACCCTGGCCGTCTCGGTGCCGGTGGACTCGGGCGTGGCGACGGTCGCCCTCAGCGACGCGGCCGCCGCCCTCAGCGAGTCGGACCGCCGGTTGCTGGCGGCCCAGATCGTCTGGACCCTGCGGCTGATCACGAACCGGGTCCGGATCACCGTGTCCGGCGCGTCGCTGCTGCCCGACTCGGACGTGTTGTCGTTCTCCGACTTCGGCTCGTACGACCCGTCCGGCCAGGACGGCCGGCTGAAGGACCTGTACGGCGTCCAGAAGGGCAAGATCCAGCGGATCCGGGGGCAGGACGGCGCGGAGGACATCGGAACCACTCCGCTGGACAACAGCGTGCTGTACGGCTCGTTTGCGCAGTCCTTCGCGGTGAACCTGCGGGGTGACACCGGTGCGATCGTGACCACCGCCAAGGACGGCAGGTCCGTGATCTCGTCGGGCTCCCTGGACTCGGAGAAGAAGCCCGCCGACGTGCAGAGCACCCGGACCGAGGGCAAGGTGCTCCGGCCGAGCTACGACAACGAGAACAACCTCTGGTACATCGATCGCGCGGACAGCGCCGCGCCGAGGCTGCGGATGCGCACCCCGGACGGCAAGGTGACCGACGTCCGGGCGAACTTCGGTGGTGCCAGCCCGCTCACGCTGCGGATGGCGCCTGACGGTGTGCGAGCGCTGCTGGTGATGCGGAGCAAGGCCGGCGCCACCTTCGTGCAGACCGCGACGGTCGGGACGAACGTGGCCAAGCAGGTCGTGCTGAGTCAGTTCCGGTCGCTCGAGCTCCCGCTCACCGACATCACCGACGCGTCCTGGAACCAGCTCGGCATCCTGGTGGCCGGCAAGTCCGCCAAGGGTCAGCCGGGGCGGCCCTGGCAGGTCAACGTCGACGGTTCCCAGCCCCGGCTGATCCCCGGCGTCAGCACCCAGTTCGACGCGATCAAGCTCGCCTCCAACCCGAGCGTCGACACCCTTCCGGTGGTCCAGGACAGCACCGGCCAGCTGCACTGGCAGGGCAAGGACCTCAACTGGGTCAACATGAACGACGGCGACAAGGGCACCCCGATCGACCCCGTCTACCCCGGCTGACCCCTCGAGGTTTTCCACAGGCCGTGCGGACCTGGTTGCCCCGGCCGGCCGGTATCGCGCATCGTGGTTCCGGTGTCGCTCCGAGGCGCGTTCGTCGATCTCGTGCTCGGTGGCACCTGTGCGGGGTGCGAGCATCCCGGCCTGTCCCTGTGCGCCACCTGCCGGGCCCTGCTGACCACCGCGACGCCGTACCGCGCGTGGCCCGATCCGGTCCCAGCCGGACTCCCGCCACCCATGGCGACAACGGAGTACGGCGGGGCGGTGCGCGGGCTGATCCTGGCTCACAAAGAGCACGCCCGGTACTCCCTGGCCGGGCCGCTCGGGGAAGCGCTGGCTCTCGCTGTGCGGGCGACACTCGGCTCCCGCCGGGCCGTCTGGCTCTGCCCGGTGCCGTCCTCGCCGTCCACAGTCCGGGAGCGCGGCCACGATCCGCTCCGCCGGATTACAGAGGCTGCCGCGAAGCACCTGCGGCGGCAGGGATTCGACGTCCGCCCGGCCGACGCGCTGAGGGTCGTACGGCGGCCCGAGGACCAGTCCGGACTGTCCGCTCAGCGGCGTGCGGCCAACCTGGCCGGGGCTTTCGCGGCGCGTTCGCGCTGGGCTGAAAGGCTGACGAATCAGCCGGTCATCGTCGTCGACGACGTGCTGACGACCGGTTCCACGCTCACCGAGGCGGGCCGCGCGCTGTCCGCCCGCGGAATTCCGGTGCTGGGGTGTGCGGTGGTCGCCGCGACCCGGCTCCGGGGTGCATCCGGTTCATGAGAACTTCCCTACCGGTTTTCGCCGAAGCCGACTAGCGTTGGCCTATGACACCCGCTTGGGCTTGTCGGACAGGGATGTGGGCGAGGACCGGATCAGCCGGAATCCTCACCACGGAGTCCGACGGGCCGGACAGCGGGTGTTGTCGTTTCGGGCATCCGGCCGAGTGGTACGGGGGTCCGAAGACGTAACAGAGTCGCCGATCGATGGAGGTTTCCGTGGACGTCGTTGTCAAGGGTCATCACTGCGAGGTCAGTGACCGCTTCCGGCAGTACGTCGAGGAAAAACTCGAGCGGATCGAGAAGGTCGATCACCGGGTACTGCGATGCGAGGTAGAAGTCAGCCAGGAGAAGAACCCGCGACAGCACGATCGGGCGATGCGCGTCGAACTCACCATGTACACCAAGGGTCCGGTGGTCCGGGCCGAAGCCTGTGGTGAGACGAAGCAGGCCGCGTTCGACGTGAGTCTCGACCGGCTGCGGGCCCAGGTCCGCAAGGCGGCCGACCGGCGCCGGGTTCACAAGGGTGGCGAGGCACTGGAAGGCCTGCGGCATGTCGCCGCCAAGCAGTCGACCAATGGCAACACACCAGTAGTGGAGGAGACAGTCGCCGAGGACGAGGTGGCGACGCGGACGTTCGGCTCGGTGACGGTGACCGGTGACGGTCCGCTGGTGATGCGCGAGAAGACCCACACCGCCAAGCCGATGTCACTGGACCAGGCGCTCTACGAGCTGGAACTGGTCGGGCACGACTTCTACCTGTTCGTCGACGCCGACGAGAACCAGCCGAGCGTGGTCTACCGCCGGCGTGGCTACGACTACGGCGTGATCCGGCTGGCCGTCTAGGCGCGGCGGAACCGAGTTTCGGGAGGAGCACAGGTTGGGGCCCGGGCGATCCGCCCGGGCCCCAACCCCTGTCCGGAGGTGCTAGCCGATCTGTGCCTGGAGTGCCGAGGCGTAGGCGGCGACCTCGGCGTAGACGCCCGGGTTACCGGCGTCCGCGCAGCCGATGCCCCACGAGACGACGCCGAAGAGCCGGCCGTTCAGGACCAGCGGGCCGCCGGAGTCACCCTGGCAGGAGTCCTTGCCGCCGTCCTTGTACCCGGCGCAGATCTCGCCGTTCGCGACGTAACCCTGGCTCGCATACACGTCGCCGCAGTACGCGTCGCCGAGAACGGGCACGGTCACCTTCTGGAATGTGTTGGCCGGACCGGTGCCCTCGGTGGCTCCCCAGCCGTACACGACGGAGTCGGCCCCGGCGGCGTCAGCCGCGGTACTGGTCTCCAGGGCCAGCGTCGGTACGCCGGTGAACGGGGTGGCCAGTGTCATCACCGCGACGTCATGGCCCGGCTGCGAGCCGTACGCCGGGTCGACCCAGATGCTGCTGATCGCCGACTCCTGGCCGTTCGAGGTGTTGCTCAGCACGTCGCGGCCCTGGATCGCCGTGTAGGTGCCGGCCGATTCCTGCGAGCAGTGCGCGGCGGTGACGATCTTGTTCGCCGCCACCAGCGTCGCGCCGCACTACTCGCCGGTCGGGTCGGGCGAACCGCTGTTGGACAGCTGGATGGCCCAGGGGGTGTCCGCGGTGTGCGCGAGGTCCCCACCGACGATCCGGGTCTGCGGACCTCCGGGCAGCTCGGCGGCCGACGCGGTGGCGGATACCGCGCCGAGGGACGCCACGGTCAGTGCGCCGGCCGCGAGCACCGCGCGGACGAGCTGAAGTCTTCCTGTCATGCCTCACACTCCAGGGTGATAGGGGCCGCGGGGCGTCGCGGCCTACCTCGCAGGTTCTCGCGACCACACCGTGTAGCGCACCTCTCACTTGCGGTAACATTGGAGTTATGACCGCCCGGCCAGGTCCCCTGTCCCGGCCGGGCGGCCATCCATCACAGGCCCATCGCCTTGCCGTCGAGGACCTGGCTCTTGGCGGGCGCCTTCGGGGCGGGCACCTTGCCGTAATCGCTGAAGTGGAACCGGTTCTTGCCGTCGGTCATCCGGATCATCTGGGCGGTGGTGGCGTCGATCCACATCGACGCGCCGTCCTCGGTCAGGCCGACGCACCGGACGCCGTCGACCATCCGCGGCGCGGCCTTGCGGGGTGCGGCGGCGGTGTCGGTGTCGTCCGCACCGAAGACCGTCTTGAAGAACCGGCCGGGAGTGACCAGGTCCACCATCTCCTGGGTGTCCTTGTCGACCTTGGACAGCTTGATCCACTTGTTCTTCAGCAGCCTGAGCATCTGCGCGGTCTCGGCCGCGCTGCTCTTCCCGGCCTTCGCCTCGGCCCGGATCGCGGCCTCGGACAGCTGGAAGCACACGGTCTTGCCGATCGCGCGGACGGAGTACGGCACTCCGGCGACGGTGAAGTTGCCCTGGCCGCCGCCCTTGGCCCAGGTGATGTCGAAGGTCATCGGGCCGCTGGTGTCGTCGATGGTGCCGCGCATCCGCAGATTGCTCGCGGCCAGCGACGCCAGCCGGGTCTTCTTCATGATGGTCCGGACCGGTTGGCTCTCGAGGCCCGCGGGAGGTTTGACCGGAGTACTGGCGGGTGCCTTGGCGGAGGTGGTGGCGGGTGTTTCGGCCGTGGTGTCGGCGCTGCCGTCGCAGCCGGTCGCGATGAGCGCCACCACGGCGGCAGCCGCGGCGGTACGGATCCAGGGGAAGGACATTGCTGGACTCACTTTCCAGTACGCCGGCGCAGTGGCCGGTGCCGATTCGATCCTGACCCCACCGACCCTGAAGCCCCGCACTGCCACCTTGCTGCGGTCCCACTGCGGCCTCACTGCGCCCTGCTCGGCGGATAGACTGCCGCCTCACTGCCGTCGGCTGAGGGGTAGCTCGGCTGATGCGGATCGGGAGGGTGCTGACCAGTGGAGGGGGCGGTTGACGACTCTGTCCGGTTCGACCTGCTCGGACCGCTGCGAGCCTTTCGCGGGCAGCGCGAGCTGGACCTCGGCCCGGCCAAGCAACGCGCGGTCCTGGCGATCCTGCTGCTGGCCGCCAACCGGCCGGTCCCGACCGGCCGGATCATCGACGCGGTCTGGGGCGAGGAACCGCCCGAGAACGGCACCAACGTCGTCCAGAAGTACGTCGCGGGTCTGCGCCGGGTGCTGGAGCCGGAGCGAGCCCCGCGATCAGCCGGCCTCCTGCTGACCCTGACCGAAGCCGGGTACCGGCTCTCAGTTGCCCCCGGCAACACTGACCTGGATCTGTTCACCAGCAACGTCCGTGAGGCACGCCAACTGCGCGATCGGGGTCGCCTGGCGGAGGCCGCCGCAGAGCTCCACACGGCCCTGTCCCTCTGGCGAGCCGAACCGCTGGCCGGCCTGACCGGCTCGTACTTCGACGCCACCCGCGCCCGCCTCACCGATGATCGAGCAGCGGCCGTGGAGGACTGGGCAGAGCTGGAACTCGAGCAAGGCCACCAGCAGAACCTCCTGCCGGAGCTGTCGCGCCTGGTCGCGGAGTTCCCCTTGCACGAACGGCTGCGCGGCGTACAGATGCTTGCCCTATATCGCGCCGGCCGCCAGGCCGAGGCTCTGGCGACCTACCGTGAGGCCCGCACGCTTCTGGTGAGCACCCATGGCGTTGAACCCGGGAGTGCCCTTCAACACCTCCACCAGCAGATCCTCCAGAACGATCCCACCCTCATCCCTCCGCAGAGCAGCCCAGCGCCCGCGCCACCTGTAGCGCCACCCCAGGCGGTGTCGCAGTACTGGCCGCCGGCTCCCCCGGTACAGGCTGGTGAGCCGGAGTCGTTGAGGTGGCAGGACTGGACGGTGAAGTTCGCCGCGGCCGCGGTCCCGATCATCTCGGTCGGGATGCTGTCGGGTCCGCTGGTGGGCATCCTCGCGATCCGGCGGCGCAGTATCCGGCTGGGTGCGGCGGCGGTGGGCTACCTGGCCGTCACGCTCGGCGGTGCGCTCCTGATCGATACCTCCAGCGACGAGATCACCAGTGACAGCGACGGGTTCGGGGTGTTCCTGGTGATCGCCTCGGCGCTGGTCTGTGCGGTCCACGTGGCCGTGATCGTGCCACGGCGGAAGCGGACTCCCGGGCTCGACCCGCGCCGGCAGTACGCGCGTCAGCTCGCCGCGGAGCACCCGCAGATCGCCCGGCAGCTCGGTATCGGCCGCCCCGACCTGCCGAACCAGTTCGAGGACGGCGGGCTGATCGACATCAACGACGCCCCCGAGTCGGTACTGCGGACGCTGCCGGGCGTCTCCGCGGAACAAGCCGCGCTGATCGTCGCCGACCGGACCCACCGAGGTCCGTTCCGCTCATTCGAGGATCTGTCCGCGCGCGGCCTCTTCCCGTCGCCGATCCCACCCCGGGTGGCCGAGGTGCTGCTGATCATCCGGGTCCAGGACACCGTCGACGACGACCGCCGCTGAGCGAGGGGATCGAGGCCGCGATTTTCTGTCGGTGGCTGGCGGCAGAATCGGCTTCGTGGATTCTCAGGTGTTGTCGGTGGCCCAGGCCCGGCGGATCGGACTGGCCGCGCAGGGGTTCAGCGATCCGCGACCGAAGGGTGTGCCGGACCTGCGCGCGCTCAGCCGGGTGCTCGGCCGGATCGGGCTGATCCAGATCGACTCGGTGAACGTGTTGAGCCGCACGCAGTACCTGCCGCTCTACTCCCGCCTCGGGCCGTATCCGCGCGACCTGCTGGACCGTGCGTCCGGGAAGGCGCCGCGCCGCCTGGTGGAGTACTGGGCGCACGAGGCCTCGCTCATCCCGGTCGAGACGCATCCGCTGATGCGGTGGCGGATGGCCCGGGCGACCAGCGAGGCGTGGGGTGGCCCGCGGTCGATCGCGGCCAAGCGGCCGGACCTGGTCAAGCAGGTGCTCGCCGACGTCCGCGACCACGGCCCGCTGACCGCCCGCCAGATCGACGACGACGTCGAGCGCGAGCGGAACAACTGGGGCTGGAACTGGTCCGACGTGAAGCAGGCGCTGGAGTTCCTGTTCTTCTCGGGCGAGATCACCGTCGCCCGGCGCAACCAGCAGTTCGAGCGCTTGTACGACATCCCGGAGCGAGTGCTGCCCAGCGCAGTACTGGCGACACCGACGCCGACCCTCGAAGAGGCGCACCGCGGCCTGGTCTCGATCGCGGCCAGGGCGCACGGGGTCGCCACCGCGCAATGCCTGAAGGACTACTTCCGTACCGCGCCCGCACCGACGGCGCAGGCGATCCGCGAACTGGTCGAGGAGGGGGAGCTCCTCCCGGTCACGATCGAGGGCTGGAAGCGGGCGGCCTACCTGCACCGGGACGCCAAGCTGCCGCGCCGGGTGAACGCCCGCGCCCTGGTCAGCCCGTTCGACTCGCTGGTGTTCGAGCGGACCCGGACCGAGGTGCTGTTCGACTTCCACTACCGGATCGAGATCTACGTCCCCGCCGAGAAGCGCATCCATGGGTACTACGTGCTCCCGTTCCTGCTGGGGGACCGCCTGGTGGGACGGGTGGACCTGAAGGCGGACCGGACGGCGGGTGTCCTGCTGGTCCAGGCGGCGCATGCCGAGCCCGGTGCGCCGCCCGAGACCGTCGAGGAGTTGGCGGCCGAGCTCGTCCAGCTGGCCGGCTGGCTGGGCCTGGATCAGGTCCGGGTGGCCGGTGGCGGTGACCTCTCGCCCGCGTTGAGTGACGCCCTGCGCGGATTCTGAGGAACTTTCCGGGCCGCTCACTCGTGGTGGGAGCAAGGGTGTGACTTACTCCGGGCAGTGGGTTGACGCGCCCGGGCCAGTACCATGGGTTGCGCCCGCCAGGCGGGCAGGCCGTGCTGCGTCCGTCACCGGGTACGCACGGTCAGGCACCCGCCGCATTGAAGGCTGCACAGTCAAGGAGTGGACCCCCCACGATGAAGGCGTTCGACAAATTACTGCGGATCGGCGAGGGCAAGATCGTCCGCCGGCTCGAAGGCATCGCGAAGCTGGTCAACTCGATCGAGGACGACTTCGTGACGATGACCGACGAGGAGCTGCGCGGCCAGACGGCCGAGTTCAAGCAGCGGGTCGAGAACGGGGAATCCCTGGACGCGCTGCTGCCGGAGGCCTTCGCGGTGGTCCGGGAGGCCGCCAAGCGCACCCTGCACCAGCGTCACTACGACGTGCAGATCATGGGTGGCGCGGCGCTGCACCTGGGCAACATCGCCGAGATGAAGACCGGTGAGGGCAAGACCCTGGTCGGCACCCTGCCGACGTACCTGAACGCGCTGTCCGGCAAGGGCGTGCACGTGGTCACCGTGAACGACTACCTGGCCAGGTTCCAGGCCGAGTGGATGGGCCGGGTGTACCACTTCCTCGGCCTCGACTATGGCGTGATCCTGCCGGAGATGACCCCGGCCGAGCGCCGGGTGGCCTACTCCAAGGACATCACCTACGGCACCAACAACGAGTTCGGCTTCGACTACCTGCGCGACAACATGGCCAACTCGATCGATGACCTGGTCCAGCGCGAGCACAACTACGCGATCGTGGACGAGGTGGACTCGATCCTGGTCGACGAGGCCCGGACCCCGCTGATCATCTCCGGCCCGGCCGAGGACTCGCAGCGCTGGTACGTCGAGATGGCGAACCTGGCCGCCCAGCTGAAGCCGCGGATGGCCGACGACAAGATCGCCGAGGAGCAGCGCCCGATCGCCGACTACGAGGTGGACGAGAAGAAGCGCACCGTCGCGATCCTGGAGCGCGGGATCGAGAAGGTCGAGGACCGCCTCGGCATCGACAACCTGTACGAGTCGGCGAACACCCCGCTGATCAGCTACCTGAACAACGCGCTGAAGGCGAAGGACCTGTTCCGTCGCGACAAGGACTACGTGGTCGTCGAGGGCGAGGTGCTGATCGTCGACGAGCACACCGGCCGGACGCTGCACGGCCGCCGCTACAACGAGGGCCTGCACCAGGCGATCGAGGCCAAGGAGAAGGTCGAGATCAAGGAGGAGTACCAGACCCTCGCGACGATCACGCTGCAGAACTACTTCCGGCTCTACGACAAGCTGGCCGGCATGACCGGTACGGCGATGACGGAGGCGGCCGAGTTCTCCAAGATCTACGGCCTCGGCGTCGTCCCGATCCCGACCAACAAGCCGATGGTGCGCGCGGACCAGCGCGACCTGATCTACCGCACCGAGGAAGCCAAGTTCGACGCCGTGGTGGAAGACATCGCCACCCGGCACGAGACCGGGCAGCCGATCCTGGTCGGCACCACCAGCGTGGAGAAGTCCGAGCGGCTGTCCGCCCAGCTCCGCAAGCGCAACATCGCGCACGAGGTGCTGAACGCGAAGCAGCACGCGCGGGAGGCGGCGATCGTCGCCGAGGCCGGCCGCAAGGGCGCGGTCACGGTGGCCACCAACATGGCCGGCCGTGGTACCGACATCATCCTCGGCGGCAACCCCGAGCACCTGGCCGACAAGGACCTGCGGGCCCGCGGCATCGACCCGGTGGAGTCCGCCGAGCAGTACGAGGCGGAGTACCCGAAGGTGCTCGAGCAGTTCGAGCAGCAGGTGAAGGACGAGCAGCACGAGGTCACCGAGGCGGGTGGGCTGTACGTGCTCGGCACCGAGCGGCACGAGTCCCGCCGGATCGACAACCAGCTGCGTGGTCGTTCCGGCCGTCAGGGTGACCCGGGCGAGTCCCGCTTCTACCTGTCCCTCGAGGACGACCTGATGCGGCTGTTCAAGCGCGAGATGGTCGACTGGGCGATGTCGCGCAACGACGACGACACCGTGCCGCTGGAGAACAAGGTCGTCACCAAGGCGATCGCGTCGGCACAGTCCCAGGTCGAGGCGCAGAACTTCGAGACCCGGAAGAACATCCTCAAGTACGACGATGTGATGAACCGCCAGCGGCACGTCGTGTACGACGAGCGTCGCCGGGTGCTCGAGGGCGCGGACCTGCACGACCAGGTGCAGGACATGCTCGACGAGACCATCACCGGGTACGTGCAGGGCGCCACCGCCGACGGGTTCGCCGAGGACTGGGACCTGGACCAGCTGTTCACCGCGCTGCGGACGCTGTACCAGACCGAGCTGACCGAGGACGAGCTGATCGAGGAGGCCGGCGGCGACCGCTCCGGGCTCACCCAGGACTTCCTGGTCGAGCGGCTGATCACCGACGCCCGCGAGGCGTACGCGCGCCGCGAGGAACTGCTCGGCAGCGACGCGATGCGTGAGCTCGAGCGGCGGGTGCTGCTCAGCGTGCTGGACCGCAAGTGGCGCGAGCACCTGTACGAGATGGACTACCTGCGCGAGGGCATCGGCCTGCGCGCGATGGCGCAGCGCGACCCGCTGGTCGAGTACCAGCGCGAGGGCTACGACATGTTCGCCACCATGATGGAGTCCATCAAGGAGGAGTCGGTCGCGTTCATCTTCAACGTCGAGGTCGACATCGAGGCGATGCAGGCCGACCTGGCCGCGCAGGCGGAGCTCGCCGAGCTGGAGGAGACCGAGGCCGAGGACATCCTGGTGCCGGGCGCCCCGGTGGCGGAGTTCCCGGGCCGGCAGGCGGTCGAGGACGAGCGTCCGCAGGACACGCCGCGGCCGCAGGACTCCCCGAAGCTGCGGGCGAAGGGCCTGAGCACCGAGAGCCGCCCGCAGCGGCTGTCGTACTCGGCGCCGACGATCGACGGTGACGAGGAGATCGCGACCCACAGCGAGGGCGCCGAGGCCGGCGCCCTGGAGTACGCGGGCACCCCGCGCAACGCGGCCTGCCCGTGTGGCTCCGGCAAGAAGTACAAGCGCTGCCACGGCGACCCTCAGTCGGACGTCTACAAGCACTGAGTACCGCGACCGAAGGCCGCCCCGGGTGATCCCGGGGCGGCCTTCGGTGTTTTAGGGCCTCCTCCTGCAAGCAGGTGCGCACAAACGGCGGCTAGGCGCGTCACTGTGCAGTTGCCGGTGAAGCCTTGACGTGGAGTGTTTAGACCGGTTTAGTAGCCACCTAAACCGGTTTAAACACTCAGCACGAGGATGGCGATGAGCAAAGCGCGGCCGACGATCGCCGACGTGGCCACCCGGGCAGGGGTGTCCAAGGGCGCTGTCTCGCTCGCGCTGAACGGTCGTCCCGGCCTGGCCCAGGCGACCGTCGAGCGGATCATCGCGGCCGCGGACGAGCTCCGCTGGCGGCCCAGCAACCGGGCCCGCTCGCTGTCGGTGTCCAAGGCGTTCGCGCTCGGCCTCGTTCTCACCCGGGATCCGGATGTGCTGTCCTCGGACCCGTTCTTCCCGGCATTCATCGGCGGGGTCGAGAGCGTGCTCGGACCGCGCGGCCAGGCTCTGGTGCTGCAGGTCGTCACGGCCGGCGAGGACGAGGCGGCCGGCTACCGGCGGCTCGCCCAGGACGGCCGGGTGGACGGGGTCTTCCTGTCCGACCTCCGGCACGACGATCCCCGGATCGATCTGCTCGCCTCACTCGGCATGCCGGCTGTCACCCTGAACCGGCCGGAGGGTTCCTCACCGTTCCCCGCGGTACTGCTCGACGACCGCCCAGGCACGGTCGAGGTAGTACAGCACCTGCTCGAACTCGGCCACCGGCGGATCGCCCACGTGGCCGGACCACCCGCCTTCGTCCACGCGACCGCGCGGTCGGGGGCGTTCACCTCGGCGCTCGCCGATGCCGGCCTGGAGCCGGTCGGGATCGAAGGCAGCGACTTCACCGCCGCCGGCGGGATCGAGGCCACCAAACGACTGCTCGCGCTGCCGGAGCCGCCGACCGCGATCGTCTACGCCAACGACCGGATGGCGATCGCCGGTATCGGGGCCGTCCAGCGGGCCGGGCTCACGGTGCCCGACGACCTGAGCATCGCCGGCTTCGACGACAGCGAACTCGCCGAGTTCGTCCATCCCGGCCTGACCACCGTCCGCGCGGACCCCTTCGGCTTCGGCGAGGCCGCCGCGCGCACCCTCAACCAGCTGATCGACGGCGACGGCGAGGTCGCCGACGTCGAACTGCCCCCCGCTCGCCTTGTCATCCGGCGGTCCACCGCCGCCCCCGCTTCGCACGGAATGTTGGAGGAGTCATGAAGTTTCGCTCGAGAAACCTGATCGCGGCACTGCTGGCCGTCGGCCTGGCCGGTACCGCGGCCGCCTGTGGCGGCAGCGACAGCGGCGGTGACGCCGACGCTGCCACGCAAGCCAGGGGTGCGATCACCGTCTGGCTCTCGAACAACAAGGA
>NZ_JBHSKE010000020.1:0-4364 GCF_042657745.1 Kribbella qitaiheensis
GCGAACCGGTCACCTACGCCAACATCGCCGCCGCCGCCGGCGTCAGCCGCTCCTGGCTCTACACCCAGCCCGAGATCCGCGCGGCCATCGAAAGTCTCCGAGTCCACAACAGCCGGTCGGCCGGCGTCTCGGTGCCGACCCGGCAGCGGACCTCTGCCGCGTCTCTGGTTCGCCGGCTGGAAGCTGCGCACCGGCGCAATCAAGACCTCAGCCGTGAAGTCGCCGAGCTGCGCGACCAACTGGCCGCCGCTCACGCCGAACTGAGGGCAGCCCGGCGTCGACCGATCGACTCATCCGTGGTGGACCTATCTCAGCGCCGACGACAAGACGGCTAATCCCACCGTGAGCGTTCGACTTTGCGGTCAATGACCACCCAGCCGCCGCACAATGCGGCCCGTCAGGACAGCCGCCTCGCAGAGGAGGGGGCGGGCGAGGATCCGTCTGACTCTGACAGTGCTCTGTGACGTCAGATCTCCGTGAATTCCGACGGCACCGGCTGGTTGGGCCGGAAGTTGTCAACGAATTTTGACGTCACTGAAGGGGTTGTGGTGGGAGGATCGTTGTGCTCAGTGAGGGGGCGCAGTCGATGCCGCCACGTCAGTCGAAGGTGGAGCTGCATGCCGCTCTGCGCCGTGACTCGCGGGCGGGTCTGTCGAACAGGGCTTTGGAGCGCAAAGTTGAGGTGAGCATATTGCGGACCTGGAGAATGCGGATATGTGTTGTCGTCGCGATCGGAGTACTCTGCTCGGCCTGCGGCAACCAGGTCCCAACGAGTCATTCGGCCGCGAAGGCGACGGACTGCGTGATACTGGAACGTTTGAACGCTCCGGCCTACTCCCTCGCTTTCGACAAGGTGAAGGACGCGTTATGGTTCCCGGTCATGGAAATCGGAGGCAAATCGAGCCTCCATCGCTATGATCTCGCGACTGGACAACAATTTCAGTATCCGTTGCCGGACTCCGGCGACAATGGCCTTGTCGCGACCACTGTTATCACCAGCGATGGCGCTGTATGGGTCAATCTGCCGTACGCTGTCGCGCGCTGGGATCCAATCCGAGAGACGATAACCACAACGTCGCTCCCTGCGGACGCCGAAGGTCAGCTTCCTGGAGCAGTTGACACGACCCGGCCCCTGGCTGGGACATGGATTTCAACCCTCATTGCGGACGGCGACGGGGTGATGATCGGCCGCCTAAACGTTCCCTATCTCCAACGGGTGTCCAGCGACGGCACAACGGCGAGAGCATTTGACTTGCCCAATGGGTACGACGGCACCAAGAAAATCGCTCGAATGGGTAGTGCGCTGATCGTGGCACCAGGTTGGTTATCTAACGAGTCGGCAACAGACGTCCTAGCAATTGCGTCGAGCACAACAAAGCACACGGACATTATCCCATTGAACGGTCTCTTCGATCTTGGAGGGACCATCGCCGCGCTGACTCAGAACGGTTTGGTAAAGGCCGACACTGGCGAACCCCTGTCGACGGCACTCGTACCGGATCCCTCCGCGCATGCCTTGTTGGCACAGACCGGTGAAGCCGAGGTCGCGTACAGCCCATCCAGGCACACTCTGGAACGTGCCGTAGGAACCGAGGTCGCGACCCTTCAGTTGAACAGTCGCACAGCACCTGCCGCTGGAGGAACTGGGACTGCAGTGAAAGCTTGGGAAGGCGTTACGGCGTTGGCACAAGGCCCCGATGCGACCGTGTTCGCCCTTCGAGCCAATGGGACCGAGGTGTGCGAATGGGGATCCGGGTAACGGCATTCCCGGCCGGTCTACCGACCGGCGAGAGTCAGGCCGAGGAGCCCTCGGCGGGACCCGCGCCACTAAACCTCGCTTTGCAGTAAACGATGTGATCGCGGTGGTCGACACGCGGCCTGGATATGGCGCGAAAATCAGGTCCGCAGGCACCGGCGTCGGATCGGACTGCACTGCGCCTCGGGCGCTTCCGACCCGGCTGTGAGTAGTGGACCCGACCGCGTTGGCCGCTGAAGCGCAAACCAGACCAGCCACGCTGTCGTGGACATGTCCACGACGCTCACCACCAAGCAATGCAGCACGACCCAGCAGCCAACTCAAGATAAACGGTGAGCTGGTGATCCTCGGCGCGGACGGCCGGTTGAGTTTCGACGCGCTGCAGCAGGGTCTCGTCACCAGCGCCGCCAAGGCGCGCGCGAAGGCTGCCGAGCTGCCGGCCTCGTTTGCCGCGTTCGATCTGCTCGCGGCCTGTGGGGTCGATCTGCGGACCCAGCGCTGGGCGGTGCGCCGCGAGCGGCTGGAGCAGGTGTCGCGCGGCTGGGTGCCGCCGCTGCAGCTGACGCCGGTCACCGCCGACGTCGATGAGGCGACCGAGTGGTTCGAGGTGCTGCCGGCCGCGATGGGCGTGGAGGGTCTGGTCGTGAAGGACGCAGCCTCCCGCTATACCCCGGGTCGCCGCGACGCCTGGGTGAAGGTTAAGCACCGTGAGACTCGCGAGGTCATTGTCGGCGGGGTGCTGGGCTCGATCAGCGACCCGGAGGTTGTGATCGGCGGCCTCTACACCACTGACGGCGAGCTGGTGGTGGTCGGGCGCACTGTTGCGCTCAAACCCGACCAGGCCGCCCAGCTCGCCGCCGCACTGACCGCCGCGCGGCCGGTCACCCTTGGCCGGACGAGATCACCTCCTACCGGTGGGGCGGCCCGGACTCGAAGAAGCCGCTCATCAAGGTCGAACCGGTCGTCGTGGCCGAGGTCACCGCCGATGCCGCGACCCAAGCCGGCCAGGCTCGGCACGGGATGCGCTACGTGCGGGTGCGCCCCGACCTTCGGCCCGAGGACCTGCCGAGGTTTCCGGGCGGGGTTGGCGGCGGCTGATCGGGCGTGGATCGTGGAGGCGTGGAGATAGACGCGGCGGTTGTGGAGCTGTACGGGTTGCCACCCGAGCAGTTCGTCGCGGCCCGCAACCGGCTTGCGAAGGCGGTCCGTGACCGCGGCGACGAGCCGGCCGCGGCTGCGATCGTTGCCCTGCGCAAGCCCACGGTCGCTGCCTGGCTTGCCAACCAGCTCGTCCGGGCCGACCCGGACGGGATTCATGCCCTGACCGAGCTGGGGGAGCAGCTGCGCCAGACCTACCTGACCGCCGACAGCGCCAGCCGGCGCGAACTCACTCGGCGGCGCCATGACCTGGTCGGCGACCTCGTGCAGGCCGCGAGCCAGCGCGCCGCCGGGGGTCGACGGGTCACCGGCCAGACCGCGGAGCGGCTGACCGAGACCCTCGACGCCGCGCTCGTCGATCCCGGCGCCGCGCAGCTGTTGCGGACCGGGCAGCTGACCAGCGCGCTGCGCCATGTCGGCTTCGGCGTCGTCGACGAGAGCGGCGACCCGGCCCAGCTCGCCCCGATCCGGCCCCGCGTCGTGAGACGTGCTCCACCTCCGGCCAAGGCCCCGGCGCCGAAGCCTGCGAAGCGCGCCGCCGCACCAGCCGCCGGCCGGGCCAAGGTCGACCGGACCCTCGCGCAGCGCCGAGCCGCGCAGCAGAAACGCCTCGGGGCCGCCGAAGCCGACGACACCGCCGCCGAGGCCGAACGCGACCAGGCCGAGCAGCTGCTCGACGCCCACCAGCACCGGCTCGCCGACCTGCAAGCCGACCTCGACCGGCTCAACGACCAACTCGAGGAGACCCGCCAAGCCCTCCGCGCCGCCCGCAAACAACTCCCGCGGCTGCAACGCGCCTTCCACCAGGCCGCACGCAACGCCGCCGCCATCCGCAAGCGCCGCGACACAGAGCAACAGCGACTGAACACGCTGGAACACTAGCCAGCACGCCGTTCGTGTGAGGCTTGGTGCATGGCGGCCGACCAGCACGAAGAACCGGGCGAACCCCCCCGTCGATCCACTGCTCGGGCAGCCCCGGCTGGTCAACGACCCCCGCATCTCTATCACGCAAGCAGCCGTTGTCCTGGGCAAGAAGCCCGAACCGATCCCGCTGACGCCGCCCTCATGCTCGGTCGATTGCTCAAGGCCACCCTCGAGCTCGTCGCCGACGGCCACCTGCGACTCGTCCCCGGCACGAAGTCGATGGTCTACCCGGCCGACCTCGCGGCCATCACGGCCGCGAAACCCCAACCGCCGATCCGGCACCACCCAGGCCCACCCGGCTACCTCAACACCAAACAGACCGCTGAACGATTGGGGCTCACCGCCATCTACGTCACCCAGCTGGCCGCGGAGGAGAAACTGCCGGCCGTCTTCCAGGACCGGCAGTGGTGGTTCGACCCCCAGCGGATCGAGATGATCCGCCGCGCGCGACGGGCCCAGGTCGCAAGTTCTTCCTCAGCGACGAACTATTCGGCCCCGCTTCGGGCTATGTCGGGCTGTTCCTTTG
>NZ_JBHSKE010000021.1:0-284573 GCF_042657745.1 Kribbella qitaiheensis
GCGAACCGGTCACCTACGCCAACATCGCCGCCGCCGCCGGCGTCAGCCGCTCCTGGCTCTACACCCAGGCCGAGATCCGCGCGGCCATCGAAAGCCTCCGAGACCACAACAGCCGGTCGGCCGGCGTCTCGGTGCCAACCCGGCAGCGGACCTCTGCCGCGTCCCTGGTTCGCCGGCTGGAAGCTGCGCACCGGCGCAATCAAGACCTCAGCCGTGAAGTCGCCGAGCTGCGCGACCAGCTGGCCGCCGCTCACGCCGAACTGAGGGCAGCCCGGCGTCGACCGATCGACTCATCCGTGGTGGACCTATCTCAGCGCCGACGACAAGACGGCTAATCCCACCGTGAGCGTTCGACTTGCGGTCAATGACCACCCAGCCGCCGCACAATGCGGCCCGTCAGGACAGCCGCCTCGCAGAGGAGGGCGGGGCGGGCGAGTATCCGTCTGGCTCTGACAGTGCTCTGTGACGTCAGATCTCCGTGAATTCCGACGGCACCGGCTGGTTGGGCCGGAAGTTGTCAGCGAATTTTGACGTCACTGACGGGGTTGTGGTGGGAGGATCGTTGTGCTCGGTGAGGGGGCGCAGTCGATGCCGCCACGTCAGTCGAAGGTGGAGCTGTATGCCGCTCTGCGCCGTGACTCGCGGGCGGGTCTGTCGAACAGGGCTTTGGAGCGCACAGTTGAGGTGAGCATATTGCGGACCTGGAGAATGCGGATATGTGTTGTCGTCGCGATCGGAGTACTCTGCTCGGCCTGCGGCAACCAGGTCCCAGTGAGTCATTCGGCCGCGAAGGCGCCGGACTGCGTGATACTGGAACGTTTGAACGCTCCGGCCTACTCCCTCGCCTTCGACAAGGTGAAGGACGCGTTATGGTTCCCGGTCATGGAAATCGGAGGCAAATCGAGCCTCCATCGCTATGATCTCGCGACCGGACAACAGTTTCAGTATCCGCTGCCGGACTCCGGCTACAACGGTCCTGTCACGACCACCGTTATCACCAGCGATGGCGCGGTATGGGTCAATCTGCCGTACGCTGTCGCGCGCTGGGATCCAATCCGAGAAACGATAACCACAACGTCGATCCCTGCGGACGCCGAAGGTCAGCTTCCCGGAGCAGTTGACACGACCCGGCCCCTGGCTGGGACATGGATTTCAACCCTCATTGCGGACGGCGACGGGGTGCTGATCGGCCGCCTCAACGTTCCCTATCTCCAACGGGTGTCCAGCGACGGCACAACGTCGAGAGCCTTTGACTTGCCCAACGGGTACGACGGCACCAAGAAAATCGCTCGAATGGGTAGTACGCTGATCGTGGCACCAGGTTGGTTATCTAACGAGTCGGTGACAGACGTCCTAGCAATTGCGTCGAGCACGGCAAAGCACACGGACATTATCCCATTGAACGGTCTCTTCGATCTTGGCGAGACCATCGCCGCGCTGACTCAGAACGGTTTGGTAAAGGCCGACACTGGCGAACCCCTGTCGACGGCGCTCGTACCGGATCCCTCCGCGGATGCCTTGTTGGCACAGAACGGTGAAGCCGAGGTCGCGTACAGCCCATCCAGGCACACTCTGGAACGTGCCGTAGGAACCGAGGTCGCGACCCTTCAGTTGAACAGTCGCGAGGCACCTGCCGCTGGAGGAACTGGGACTTCAGTGAAAGCTTGGGAAGGCGTTACGGCGTTGGCACAAGCTGCTGATGCGACCGTGTTCGCCCTTCGCGCCAATGGGACCGAGCTGTGCGAATGGGGATCCGGGTAACGGCATTCCCGGCCGGTCGACCGACCGGCGAGAGTCCGGCCGAGGAGCACCCGGCGGAACCCGCGCCACTAAACCTCGCTTTGCAGTAAACGATGTGATCGCGGTGGTCGACACGCGGCCTGGGTATGGCGCGAAAATCAGGTCCGCAGGCACCGGCGTCGGATCGGACTGCACTGCGCCTCGGGCGCTTCCGACCCGGCTGTGAGTAGTGGACCCGACCGCGTTGGCCGCTGAAGCGCAAACCAGACCAGCCACGCTGTCGTGGACATGTCCACGACGCTCACCACCAAGCAATGCAGCACGACCCAGCAGCCAACTCAAGATAAACGGCGAGCTGGTGCTGCTGGTCGACGGCAGATTGTCCTTCGAGGGGCTTCAGCAACGCCTCGTCACCAGCCCCGCGAAGGCCCGCACCCGGGCGGCCGAGCTGCCCGCCGCGTATGTGGCATTCGACCTCCTGGCGATCGCCGGCGTCGAACTGCGCACCCAGCCGTGGATCTTACGGCGCGCACGGCGCGAGGAACTCGCCAAGGGCTGACCGTGCCGCTGCAGCTCACCCCAGTCACCGCCGACATCGAAGAAGCGCGGGAGTGGTTCGACGTACTACCCGTCGCGATGGGCATCGAAGGGCTGGTGGTGAAGGGCGCGAGATCCCGCTACGCGGCCGGTCGCTGCGAATGGCAGAAGGTGGGTCGACGGTGCCTGGTTGGTTCGCCCTCATCGACTCTTGCGAGGTCAGGGCGCGGATCGTTGCTGGACAGCGACGTGCGACAGGTGCCGCGGACAAGCATCCCGCGCAGGTCATGGCAGCACGAGTGCTGCCTCGTATCAGGCTCGTCCATAGGCCTGGAGGGATCGGGGTGACCGCGCGCCGCATACGAGTTCCTGGCTCGCGCCGGATGGCTGAACACCGACACAAGCAGCGCGCTGCCGTACCCCCGTGACAAGTCCCACCTCGTCCGCATCACCGGCTCAATCCTCCTGACCGGCGGTCGGTTCGTCGCGTGTGCCCGGAGTTCCGGACGGATCGCGGGCAACGGCCACTTCCGGCCTACCGGATCGAGTTCAAGGGCACCATGTTCCGGCCGGGGCACGCGCCGGATCCGAAGTCCGAGGGTGCTGGATTCCCGCCGATGCACGCGTTGGACCCGGAGGTGGAGACAACTACGTGGTGGCGGCCCGGACTTGAATCGTCCTATCGCGGCGGCCTGCGCCACCTTCCCCCCGCTGTTCTGATCGATGGCGGACGAACGGTCAGGGTGACGGTGAACGGGTCGCCGCCGGCCTACACCGACGTCAGGGTGGCCGCCGTAGTCGAATCCCGGACCGCCGTACTGCTCGTGATCCAGGAAACGCCCAGCCCAGGGGTCGAGGTGATTCCCCTGGTCGCGGTCGGACGGCTTGTCGTCGCCAGGCTGACCAAGCCGCTGGGTGCGCGAGTCCTGCTTCAGGAGGACGGCATCCCAATCGAGGTCCTGCCCGGAAAGTGGCGGCCGGGCGGACTCGCCCAACGGAAGCACCTCCAACGCGCCAGACCGAGCACTCCACATACGTGTCGCTGACATCTCCCACACATCCTGGAGTGCAACCGTCCGCGACACACTCAGAGAACCAAAGGATAAGGTGAAGCACCGCGAGACCCGGGAGGTGATCGTCGGTGGCGTCCTGGACCGATCACCCGGTCCGGGGTGTGATCGCCGGCCTGCTGAACCGCGACGGCGAACTGGTCATGATCGGTCGGACGGTCCCGCTCACCTCGACCCAGTCCGCCGAGCTGGCCGCCGCTCTCCCCGGCCGGGCCGGGCCACCCCGGCCCGACGAGATCTCGCCTCAGCGCTGGGGTGGCCGCGACTCCTTGAAACCGCTCACGAAAGTCACGCCAACCGTGGTGCCTGAGCTCAGCGCCGTCCTGAGCACGTCGACGGCCTCGCCCCGTTCTCGAACTCGGCCCACTCCTTGGAACAACTCGCCCTAGCTATCCGTCTATCTCTGCGTTCAGAGCAACTAGCAACTGTTGCTCTGGGCACCGAAAGAGTCACCCGGTCTTAGCGTGGAGGCCCATGCTGGCCATAGCATCAAGTGCGTAGACCGCATAGCCTCGTGCCCAGCCGCAGACGAACCCCGGACGCTTGTTCGCGTCGCAGAATGTTGCGCGTAGCCCGTAGGAGGCCGACATGAACCCGAAGACCTCCTTCTTACCGGCGCTGGTATAACGGAAGACGGGGGAACCTGAGTCACCTTGGGTGAACACACCGCCACAGCCACCGGTGCCACAGCCCTCGATACCTTCCATGAAGATAAAAGCAGGGCCGACTCTGGGCTGGGCACTCCCGAGCGAATAGTACCGGCCGAGGAACCTGATGTAGCGCTTGAAGACTGGCACCCCGGATATTCCTCCGCTTAGCCAGACCCGCATGTTTAGCACCGGCGCCGCGGCACGGTACACCGCTGATGCGGTGCCGCTATTCCAGGCACCGTCCCAGATGAAGTAGTTGCTGGACGTTCGAATGACTTGGATATCGTGGGCTGCGTTGCGCGCAGTCACCGCGCCAACAGTTGCCCGCGGTGAGTCATAATTGTAGAACGTCCCAGAACCGCAGTGATACGCGGTTGTGACGTAACTGTATGGGCCTGCATAAGCAGCGACTCCAGTCGTGCAGGTCTGGGGTCCTGTGATCAGACTCCCGCCAAACCATGGAGCGTAGTCGTTGTTGCGAGCCGCTGGTTCAGGTTCGTCGGCTCCAAGAGATGTGATTGGAGTCGTCGTGGCCGAACTCAACAGCGTCATCGTGTTGGCAGGCGCACTCGACTTCAGGGTGACGACCACACCCGACCAGTCCTGGTTCGGCCCAGCGGACGTAACCATGCCTGGAAGGTAGTCGATAAGCATCTGCGATGTCGCCGACAGTTCATTGTTCGAGTACGCGGCTGATCGGAAGGACACCGGCGCCGGCTGGGTCGTTGCAAGGCTTTCTAGATCGGGCGGGGCTGTTCCCTTCCAATAAACGTTGACCTTCGTAAGGTCGTCAGAGATCGCGACCCCACCTTTGCCGGCGGCAGACGGATGTTCCTCCAGCCAATCCGACAACGCCATCGCAGCTGTCTCTGCCGCCGTAGGCAGGAACTCTGCGGGAATCGGCGATTGCTCTGGGCTCGGATCTCCCAGTCGGATCGGCCCGGACGCGTTGGCTGTGGACGCGCACAGGACCGCGGCAACAGTGACCCCAGCGAAAAACAGCATCCTCGTTGCTCGAGACATTCCCCCACCTCCACGCCGAGGGTAGATCAGCGTAAGCTGCGCAGATAGAGCGAAGCGTTGCAGCTTCATGCAACTTTCCGGAATGGATTTGACGTGGTCGGCGCACCCCCTCCTCCAAGACCGGCTCGGAAGGCATCATCCGACCGACAGACAGTCGCGGAGTGGATCCAACACAACCCGGGCGCCCACGCCAGGCTCAGCGCTGTCGAAGACCTGGAAACCGGCCAGGAGCTCCTTGTCGTGAACGTCCCGGACCGAGAAGAGATGCATCGAGCTAAACGGGAATTACAGCAGCTCGTCCGCGCTCCCGAACGCTTACGCATTCGTCGCTGGCGACCACCAGTTGAGGAGATCGAGCGAATCATGGCCTGGGCACTTGACACCCTGCTGCCAATCGACGGCTCCAGCACTCCCGTTACATCCGTCGGCCCGGATCCCGAATCGGGTCTCGTCATGATCACCCTCAGCCGAGCCGACTCTTCCTACGCAGCTGACCTGGAGGCCACAACCGATGGGCTAGCATTCGTGGCTCCCGAACCAAATATCCCCGAAGCCCCAATCGGGCCGCCCAAGCCTTCCGCTTAGGCTGATGAACGGTCCGAAGGCGCGTTACGCGGCTGAAGGTTCGCCACACCACTCCAAGGGACGTTAACCGCGCGCCTCGCACGACGGCCTTCGGTCGCTGCCGCGGAGAGGCAGCAGTTTGTCGGCCACGGAATATGGCTGGCGGCCCTGGCCGACGACCTGCAGCGGATAGACCACGCTGCCGCCGACCGCATGGTGATCCACGGCGACTTCACCGCGCACAGCGTCGTGGCCTCCGGACAACCAGCACGGCCAACCGGAGTCATTGACTTCGCCCTCGCCTACGTTGGGGCCGCCCCGCCGATGTGGGCTTCGGGCTTTGGCGCAGCGGCCGACCCACCAGGACGCGATCGGCCTAGACCCCCAGCGGGTCCATGACCTTGTCTCCGGATACATGCGGGTCCAGCTGCTCGGGCTACCGCGGCAGACGCAATCACGGTCTACATCCGCGCTCGCGGCATCCAGCGAGCCATCAAGTCTCACACACACGAGGCCAGCCACCCCCACGAGATGGACGCATAACGAATCCGCTGGCTTTCCAGCCATCGCAGCACACTCGGCGCCGCGATCGCCGATGCGATCCAGACCTGACGATCGCCAAGAGGATCAGCGCAGAAAGCTGCGGCGGCAACCAGAGAAGCCACCCCGTCGTGGACATGTCCACGACGCTCATGGCCAAGCAGCACAGCGCACTCCATCTGCAGGCTAGAGATAAACGGCGAGTTGGTGGTGTGGACGGGGGACCGGCTCGATTTCGACGCTTTGCAGCAGCGGATGGTCAACACCGCGGCCACCGTGCGGCGGCGCCTCGCGCCGGGCCAGCCGGCGTCGTTCGTCGCGTTCGACGTCCTAGCCGTTGGCAGCGTCGATGTCCGATCCCCGCGGACGCCGACGAGGCCCGCGAGTGGCTGGACGCCTTCAAGTCCAGCGGTGTGGAGGGTCTCGTGGTGAAGGGGCGCCTCGACCAGGTATCAACCCGGCCGCCGCGACTGGGTGAAGGTCAATTTTGTTGGGGTGGACAGTGTTCGCGCGGCTCCGCGAGGACACGTCGTCCGAGGTCAAGCGGCGGTCTGGGTGTTGCCAGCGGTGCGCGACAGGTGTCGTGGACGTGTGGTGGTGGCTGACAGCAGAGCTTGGTCTAGGGCTCGTGGGGCCTGGTGGAGTTGAAGCTCGCCTTCGAGCGGCGACCAGGATGCTCCCCCGCGACAGTCGCCCGGGCTGTTGGCTGGTCTCCTGAGTAAACGCGGTGGCAGTCCCGGGCGGTGCCGTAGGCGGCGGCGAAAAGCGGTGGCCGAGGAAGCCCACCACCACGCTCTCGATCGCCGTCGGCGGTCTCGACGCCGTCGAGGCCTTGGGCGCAATGGCGACCGGGGACGGAGCCGGGGAGGGGAGGCCGCGGCCGAGTTCGCCGCGCGACGCTCACGAGTTGGCGCGCCGGTGCGCCGCGCGCCTCACCGTCGCCCGGGCCGCTGAACGGCTCGGCACTACCCAGGCGTGGACGAGCCGATTGTCGAGCTGTATCGACGGGTCGTTGTGGGTGTCACGATGTGCAGGACCATGTCACGGGACGGGAATGGCCCTGTGCGTCTGCGCTGATGCCCGCGGCGGTGTTGTTGTTGGTGGCCACCGTCGCAGACGTGGAGAAGGGGTAGCCGGCGGCGAGCGCGGGGAGCGGTTGCTCGTGGTCACCGACCCAGATCACCGCACCGAGGTCGGCGTCGAACCCGACCACCGTTCCGTGGTCGTTCACCGCGTTGGGCTGGGTCCCCGGCAGGGCACGGAGCCCGGTCGGTGCCCACACGACCGGGCCCCCCAGGTCCTCGGATCCTCCGGTCAGTACGGCAGAACCGACGATGTAGGGGCCTGCGGCGGCGCGTGCGACCGAGTTGGTGCCGGGCACGGGGCCGGGCAGCGTCGTCAGCCCTTCGCGGACCGTGCCCACGATGGCCTGCTGCCTGAACTCTTCGCCGACCGTCTCGGTCCACCCCACGACGGCGCCCTGCTGCGTGACGTCGGTGAGGTAGGCCGAGCCTGCCATCACGCCGAGATCCTGGATCGACTGCGGGGAGTCCGCGGACCAGGCGACGGCGTGGTTGGTCTCCCCGCCTGCCGCGTAGCCGACGATCAGGCCGGCGTCGTTGATCGCCGTCGGCACGGCGAAGCCGCCGCCGGGCAGTAACGGGAGGTCGATGACCTGGCCACCGCGCCAGAGGACTCCGTGGTTCGGGGTGTCCACATCTTGGGTGGCGCCGACCACGTCGCCGTGGCTGTTCACGTCCTGCGCGACCGCGCCCACGCCGCCCGGAGTGTCGAGCACGGTCACATCGCCGTCGTGCCACACCAACGGGCGCGTCCTGCCGTCCACATCGACGCCGTAGCCTGCAAACGAGTCGTGGCGGTCGCTGTTGTACACGTACCCGGCGCTCCACCCGGCCGGTAGCGGGAGCTCGTTGATCATCCAGGTACAGCCGACCGTCACATCCAGGGTGCTTAGCTGCGCCGCCGCCGCCGGAGGCGGCATCAGCATCACCGTCGCCGCGATACCCGCAACGAGACCGGCAAGCTGCGGCAAGCATCGAAAGCGACGCACTGAACACACCATTTGTCCCCACCTTTTCAACGACGGATGCGCCACTATAGAGGCCGGAACGGCTCAGATGCGGAAATGCGTGACCTGCCCTGGTGGCCGCACCGGAGGCGGCGGGCGTTAACGGGGCCCGACTTGTGTGAGCGGCAACGAGAGTCGATACGACGTCTATCCAGGTGTGCTCACCAGCCGTGGTCCTGCGCCACGTGTACGGAGGGCGATAACGACCGTTCCCGCGCACCGTCGCCGCCCACCGGTTCGCACAGCTTATGTCCCGGCGCGTCCAACCTAAGCATCCCACCAGCGGCCAGGTCCGCATCTCCATGTGGGTGTCGCGCACAGACTGCCGACCAGCTGATGACGCTCATCTGAATCTCCCCAGACCTGCTCACTGAAATTCCCCACCCCGTGTGGCTCCACCGGATGTGGTGGGGCCCCTTCGAGACTGGCGGTCTCTGACCACACGCCGGCTACTCGAAGGGGCCTTGCTGTCCATGCTGACACGGGAGGAAGACATCGACGCGCACGCATTGCGTCGCCAGGACTGGACGATCTCTGCGATCGCCCGGCACCTGGGCAGAGACCGTAAGACGATCCGTGCCTATCTGGCCGGCGAGCGGGTCGCCGGTGAGCGCAGACCTGCTGGGCCGGACCCGTTCGAGCCGTACGTCGATTACGTTCGCGCTCGGCTGCGCGAGGACCCGCATCTGTGGGTGCAGACCCTGTTCGACGAGGTCGTTGCCCTCGGCTACGACAAGGCGTACTCGACGTTTACCCGGCAGATCCGCACCCGGGGCCTGCGGCCGCACTGCGAGCCGTGCTCAGCCACCCGCGGCCGCGCGAGTGCGGTGATCGAGCACCCGCCGGGGGAGGAGACCCAGTGGGACTGGCTCGAGCTCCCGGACCCGCCCGAGCACTGGGGGTGGGGCACGACCGCGCACCTGCTGGTCGGCGCGCTCGCGCACTCCGGGAAGTGGCGCGCCACCCTGGCTGCGTTCTAGGAGCAGGCTCACCAGGTCCAGGCCCTGGACGCGACGATCCGCAAGCTCGGCGGGCTCACCAAGACATGGCGGTTCGACCGGATGGCCACCGTCTGCCACTCGGCGTCGGGAAAGGTGACCGCGTCGTTCGCGGCCGTGGCCAAGCACTACGGGGTGTCGGTGGCGATCTGCCTGCCGCG
This sequence comes from Kribbella qitaiheensis, assembly GCF_042657745.1. Lineage (GTDB taxonomy): Bacteria > Actinomycetota > Actinomycetes > Propionibacteriales > Kribbellaceae > Kribbella > Kribbella qitaiheensis. The sequence goes on from NZ_JBHSKE010000021.1 coordinate 9,373, forward strand.
GCGTGGCAACCGCAAGGGCGTGGTGGAAAAGATCAACCACACCGCGGCGCAACGCTGGTGGCGCACGCTGAGCGACGACGTCACAGTGGAAGTGGCCCAGGCGTCGCTGGACAAGTTCTGCTCGCTGCGCGGTGACACCCGGCTGCGCCCGGCCGGCCCCGGCGGGAAAGCCAGCGTCGCCACGATTGCGAAGGCCGAGCCGCTGCGCCCAGCGCCACTCGACCCGTGCCCGGCCGCCATCACCGAGAGCCGCGTCGTGTCCGCGCAGGCGCTGGTGGCGTGGCGAGGCAACTTCTACTCGGTGCCACCCGAGCTCGCCCGCGCGGCCGTCGCCGTGTCGCAGCGGCTCGGCAGCCAGCACATCGACATCGCCACCGTCAGCGGGATCGTGATCGCCCGGCACGAACTGGCTGCCGACGGCGTCGGGGTGATGGTCCGCGACCACGGCCACGTCATCGCCCTCGAGGCCACCGTGCTGGCCGGCCACGACACCAGCGCACCACACCGCCGCAAGGTCTCCACCATGCGCTGATGAGCTGGATATCGGCAACGCCGCCTGTGCCGTCGATGAGTGCCCCGGCGGGACTTTGGAGTTTCGGTGCGGTCGGCAACCATTCAGCGACGGAGCGAAACGGTGGCGTGGATGAAGTCGAACCCCAACAGCGATGAGGAGTGGGCCGGCATACGACTTTCCCGGCCCTGTACAAGGCATCGCCCGGCTGGGCCCAAGATTTGCGGCGACCGTGCAGAGGGCCCGGGCAGCCATCAGTTGGACGGTGTCGGACCGTTCGACCGCTAGCCGCGTGGGTACCGGCTGGTCATGGACGAACCGAAACGTGCCGAGGGCAAATGCGGGTACCACGACGGGCGCCCGCTGGTCCGTGGCAACCTGGGGTTGCCCGAGGCACGGATTGACCTGGCCAAGGCGAAGTCATGACCGGCCGGCGAATTGAAGGAGGCGCGCGGACGTGGGTCCGACTGCGCGCACTCCTGCTGGTGAACTTGGCCCTGTTCGCCCTCTTCCTCGTCGGGGTACTGCTCACCGGGCACGCCCACGAGAACGACGATCTGAGCGACCACGATCAGCCCACTCAGACCTTGCTCCAGTACGCCGGTTCGTCGTCGTTCGGCGAGACCGTGTTCGAGAACTGGGAGTCGGAGTTCTTGCAGATGGGTATGTATGTGCTGCTCACGACGTTCCTGGTTCAGAAGGGATCCGCGGAGTCCCGCCCGCTCGATGAGGCGGCGCCGCGAGACCGGGATCCCCGTGACGACCCCGAAGCTCCCTGGCCGGTACGCCGAGGGTCGGAGCTGGTGCTGAGGTTGTACGAGAACTCGCTGGCAATCGCGTTCGGGATCGTCTTCGCCTTGTCTATCTGGCTGCACGCTGTGACCGGCGCCGGTGCCTACAGCGAGGAGCAGCAACTCCATGGCGGCGAGGCGGTCACCGCCTGGCAGTACGTCCGCACGTCGCAGTTCTGGTTCGAGTCGTTCCAGAACTGGCAGAGCGAGTTCCTCGCGGTCGCGGCGATCATCGGAGGCTCGGTCTATCTGCGGCAGCGGTCGTCATCGCAGTCGAAGCCCGTCCACGCCCCGAACGCCCAAACCGGCGACTGAGCGGGGCACGAGGCGAAGCGTGCGGGGGAGAGCCTGCCGGGTAGATCCGCGGTGAACTTTTCGGGTGGTACTGCCTGAGTGGCGCGGTTCGGTTGCATATGGCGCCGTGAACTCTGTGGATAACAGTGCGCGGGGGACGGAGGCCAGGCTGGCAGCAGCTGAGGTCCTCGACCCCAATGGCCTGCCGTCGGCGAAGGCGTTCGCGCGCCTGGCCAGCGAACTCCATGGCGTCGATGGTGTCGAGGAGACCGTCGACGCGGTCGTCCAGTTTGCGCCGCAGGCGTGGCTTGCTCCTACGCCTCGGTGGTGCTGATCACCCGCGGTCACAGACCGAGATCATAGCGGCCACGGATCCGCTCCTGGCCGGGTCGATCTGGCTGTCGCCTACATTCTCGCTCGGCACGCGTCGGTCGCCATCGCCGCCGCGACGAGGCGACGGGGTCACAAGGCGTGACGCGATGTCGCAAGCAGCAAACAGACTGCGCGATGACGCCGAGTGCGATTCACGACGCGGAGAGCTCCAATCCTGTGCATCCGTCGACTTTCGCTCACACGGCTTCCGAGGCTCGAGGTCACACGATCGCAGGAGTTCTCGCCCGGGTACATCGCGGCTTGAGCACAAGAGGATCCGTAGCCGACGGGCTGCCGCGGCGGCTCAGGGCTTCGAGTCTGTGCGGCGCTCCAGGGCTTCGATGACGGTCGGGCAGACATCGATCTCGTAGAGCCTTTCGACGCTCTGCATCCCGCCAGGGCTCTCCGCGTTGATCTCCACCACCTTGTCGCCGATCACGTCGATGCCGACGAAGCACATGCCGTCGGCCACGAGTTTCTCGCCCATCGCTTCGACGATGCCGTGTTCCACGTCACCGATCTCGAGAGGGGCCGAGCGTGCGCCGGCGCTGATGTTGGCCCGCGGGTCGTTACCCGTGGGCACCCGCCGGAAGGCGGCCGGCTTCCCGTCGCGCTCGAGGATCTGTCCCTCGAGCAGGAAGATCCGGGCATCACCTTGCTCGCCGCCGTCGACGAACTCTTGAACGATCGCGTAGCCGTCCTGTAGCACTGCCTCCGTCATCTGCGCGAGGTTCGCTTCGCCCTCGTCCTCGATCATGAACACGTTCCGACCCCTGGCTCCGTACAGGGGCTTGACGACGCAGTGGCCGACCTTGCGAGCGAACTGTTCGATCGCTTCCGGGTCGCGCGTCACCAGCGATCGGGGTCGGATCTTCTCGGGGAACTCCTCCAGGTAGAGCTTGCTCGATGCGCGGGTAAGGGACATCGGGTCGTTCACCACCGTTACACCTCGAGCCTTGAGCATCTGGCCGAAAACCACACCCAGTGGACTTGCCCACGGCCGCTTCTGCTGATCGTCGATCGATTCGTTGCGCAGGAACAAGGCATCGAGGTCGTCCATGACGATCCGTTCGGCGTCGCGCTGCTTGATACGCTCCATGAAGGTCTCGAGGGTGTCGTCTTTGTCGAACTCTGCGGCATGAGCGCGGGCCACCATCTGCTCGTTGCTTTCCCCGAGTTCGACGTCTTCGACCCCGACGTACCAAACCTCATGCCCGCCCTGGGCCGCGGCCCGCGCCAGCCGCGTAGTCGTGTACTCGTCTATCTCGGTCGCGACGTCGTTGACGAAGAACGCAAGCCTCATGCCGACACATCTCCTTCGTACAGGTCCGTGATTGACGCGCCCGCGCGCAGTCTGTCGAGGCGCTCCTGAGCGCCGGGCACGTCCAGCCAGCGTGGACGGACCCATGGTGCTTCGAGCACGTTGCGGTCGAGCAGGTCCTGGATCAACGGGATGTGGTCCAACGCGAGCTTGCCGACGAAGAGGACGTCGAGGCTGCTGCCCTCTACGAGGGCTTCGAGGATGCGCGTGATCCCACGCAGGTAGATCGCGTCCTTCACAGAACCGCCCGCGACGACGACCCGGATGGCGATGGACCAGGCGGTCCTCGTCGGTATCCGATGTTCTGACCGTAGCGATTCGAAGATCTCGAGGAATCCGGCGCCGTCGAGCATCTTGCCGATGGCAACGACCCTGGCCGCGAGCACGCGGAGGCGCCGCGGGTCCAATCCGCCGGTCAGGTACTCGGCGAGCACGGCAAGGCCCTCTTGGGTCTCGTCGTAGCCGGGCAGTCCGATCGTCAGCAGCGTCAGGGGTTGCCTGGCGCCGTTGTGGTAGGTGACGACATGGGTGCCGACCTCGTGGTGCAGCAACGGCTCGACGCGGTCCGCCCTGATGGTGGCGGTTTCGGGGATGAGCAGCCGACCGAACGACACCATCAGTTCGGAGATGTCGTCGCGCACCTCGATGTGCGCCGGGAAGTCGGGATACACGGCGCGGTATCGATCGAACTCCGCACGAGCCGCCGCCGCGAACGCGCCGGCTGTGACGCTCCGGGTGTTGGGAGCTTGGGCTGGGATGGTCTCGAGCAGCTCCTTCGCGGCGGACGCGAGAGGCTGGGCGATCCCGCCGTACAGTTGCAGCGACCCGTACACGAAGCGTGAAGTGTCGCGATCCTCCAGGGCTGTGATCTGTCGTGCTATCTCGTCTCGCTTCGCCCGGAAGAGTGTGTGCAGCGCAGGGTCGGTTACGTTCTCGATCTCGAGGCTGTAGAGGTCACGGCGCACCATGTCCGGCTCGAATTCCAGCGGTCTGAGCCGGAGAGTGGGGGCCGTCCCGAAGTCGCCCCGTTCGAAGTCAGTCCATGCCTCTGCCGCATTGACCGGCGTGATGTTGAGCAGCAGGTTCAAGCTGCGCTCGATCTCGGTGAGGCGCGTGTCGATATCGAGAGCGGGCGCAAGCTGCTGGGTCGGGGTGGTCACCTCACCGCGGTACCCACCAATCACCACAAACAACCTAAGCGTGTCTGGTTCGTCCAGAGCTGTACGGGCTCATCCGGGCTGTCGTCGGCCGACGCCTTGGAGCTGGATCTGCTGGACTGTGAGGACGTTGGGTCAACTCCACCAGCTGTGTGTCCAGGTCACGTGCGCCAGAGCGGCCTGGCCGGACAGGCTCGGGTGGAAGTAGTCGAGCTTGCTGATCTGGCTGCGGCTGAACTGGTTGACGGTCACGTCGTCGTCGTATGGGCACAGCGGGTACGCCGCCCACTCCTCACGAAGCACCGTGTTGAAGGCGATAGTGCGTCCACGCGTCCTCACGGTGGACAGGAGCAGGCAGAACTCGCAAGCGCGGATGTCGGGCTGATATTGCCCGGTTGGCGCGTGAGGCGGCGGGTACAGGGCGCGCACCAACGCTCGAGACACCGAGTGCGGTTACGAGCCGGCACGGGTGTCGAGAGTCCCCTGCTGGGCCATGGCCCACCGTCCGAAAGGCACACCGCCATGTCAATGAGCGCATTCGACCCGTGGAACTACCGCGACAAGTCCGGCTTCACCGAGGGCAAGGACGTCACCGGTTACAAGATCGCCGCCGTCGACGGCGACATCGGCAAGGTCGACGAAGCCACCAACGAGTCCGGTGCTGCGGGCCTGGTCGTCGACACCGGGCCGTGGATCTTCGGCCGCAAGGTGCTGCTCCCGCCCGGCGTCGTCGAGAGGGTCGACCACGACGACCAGAAGGTCTATGTCGACCGGAGCAAGGAACAAATCAAGGACGCCCCCGAGTTCGACCCGGACGCGGGAGTCGATGACGACTACCGCACGCGGCTCGGCAGTTACTACGACGAGACCTACCGCACCGGCCTGTAGCCGGTCGCGCGCACCTCGAACCCTAAGCGCGGATCCACCGCTAGCTGGGGTCGGGTGAGCGTGCCGTAGCGCGGATGCCCTTGCGGGCTGGGAGATTGGGATTTGCGACGATCTCGATCGATACCCAACCCGCAAGGGCACCTCTGAGCTCCAACTGGTTGGCGTCCGCGACTGTTGTCATGCTCCTGGACTGGATGAGAAGGGGCCTAGGGCAAGTTGTTCGACATTCCCAGTTCGCGACACGTTTCAACCGTCAAGTCACACCAGCCTCCTCAACCTGGGTGTACCTCGACCCTAATCGGCCGGGCGGATCGGTCAGGGTCGACGTCGATCTGTCTGCATCGTGACCGGTTAGGTGTCGAGCCCCCAGTAGCCTGGGAAGCTGTGACGACGAGTGTCGAGTTCACCGAGCTTACCGGGACGTACCGCCGCGAGTTGCTCGCGCATTGCTACCGCATGCTCGGTTCGATCGACGAGGCCGAGGATGTGGTGCAGGAGACCTACCTGCGGGCGTGGCGGTCGTACGACGGCTTCGAGGGCCGGTCATCGGCGCGGACGTGGCTGTATCGCATCGCCACGAACGCCTGCCTGACCGCGATCGGGCGCCGTGGCCGTCGGCCGCTGCCATCGGGTCTCGGCGCACCGAGCACCGACCCGGACGTGCCATTGGTGGCCGGACCGGAGGTGGCGTGGCTTCAGCCGTACCCGGACGTTGTCCTCGGTGACCTCCCGGACGACCCCGCGGCGGTGGCGATGTCGCGAGCGGGGATCCGGCTCGCGTTCGTCGCCGCGTTGCAACATCTCTCGGCCCGGTCCCGCGCCGTACTGATCCTGCGCGATGTCCTGCAGTGGTCGGCTGCCGAGGTTGCCGAGTTGCTGGGGACGACCCCGGCCGCCGTGCACAGCGCGCTGCGGCGGGCTCGTGCCGACATGGCCCGCTCGACGCCGGCCGTCGACGACGTCGCGGAGCCGGGCGAGGCGGAGCGTGGACTCGTCGAGCGGTTCGCGGCAGCGATCGAGCGCGCGGACGCCTCCGCGGTGGCCGAGCTGCTGCGCGTGGACGCCGTCCTGGAGATGCCGCCGCTGCTCACCTGGTTCGCCGGCCGCGATCCGGTGGCCCGCTTCCTCGGCGCCAACCTGCTGCTCGAGCCCGGTGGTCTGCGCACCGTCCGAACCCGGGCCAACGATCAGGACGCGCTGGGCGTGTACTCACGCGGTCCCGATGGCGTCCATCGCGCGCACGCGGTGATCGTGCTGACCGTCTCTCCCGCCGGCATCACGCGCATGGTCGCGTTCCAGGATCCCGGCCTGTTTCCGGCGTTCGGACTGCCGTCCGAATAGAACTTTCGCTTCGCGCGACGAATCGGCGGACCGGCGCGGGTCTGTCTGTGTAGGCCGTCCGACGGACGGGCGGCCGCACAGCAGACGGAGGACGCAATGCGCAAGCTCATCGCCGCCATGAAGATGTCGCTCGACGCGAAGGTGGAAGGCCCGGACGGTACTGCCGACTGGGTCGAGGCCTGGTCGGAGGACTACGGCCTGACGCCGCAGATCGACGCTTGCCTGCTCGGCGGAGGCATGTACCCCGGCTACGAGGCGTACTGGACCGGGATCCAGACCAAGCCGGAGACGCCGGCGTGGCTCACCAGCGAGCCGCCGACGCCGGCCGAGCGGGAGTGGGCCGACTTCATCAAGCAGACGCCCCACTACGTGCTGTCCAGCACCCTGGAGACCACGTCGTGGCCGAACACGACCTTCCTGCGTTCGATCGACGACGTGGCCGCACTCAAGCAGCAGCCGGGCAAGGACATCTACCTTGTCGGTGGAGCGCGCATCACCGCGTCCCTGATCGACGCCGGCCTGGTCGACGAGCTGCGGTTGATCACGTACCCGCTCGTCGCCGGCACGGACAGCACCGCGCTGTTCGCGACCTCACCACGACGCAGTGCCGAGCTGCTCGAGGTGCGGAAGCTCGACCGTGGCAAGGTCGCGCTGACCTACGGATTCGCCTCATGACAGGTCCGGACAACAGCCAGGTGGTCGCCGAGTTCCGCGCGAACAACGGCCGGCTGGGCGGGCCCCTGGCCGGAACGCCCGTCCTGCTCCTGCACCACGTCGGGGCGCGAACCGGCACGGGGCGGGTCACGCCCTTGGTGTACTCCTGCCATGCTGGCGACCGCGTGGTCGTCGTCGCGTCCAACGGAGGCGAGCCGAGCGATCCCGCCTGGCTGCACAATCTCCGCACTCATCCGGACGCCGCAGTCGAGATCGGCACCGACGTCGTTGCGGTGCACGCGGCAGAAGCGGGCGGGGTCGAGCGCGACGAGCTCTGGCAGGAGGTGGTGGCCCGCTATCCTGATGTCGGACGGTTCGGCTCGCGGACAGACCGACCGATCCCGCTGGTCGTCTTGCGGCGAATCCCAGCACCCGCCGCGGCGGATCTCGCGTAGTGGTCGGCGGTTGCCTTTGACAACGGTTGCGGAAGTTTGGTGACCGGTCTGGCCGTGCTGTTCCTGATCAAGGACAGTCCGTACGACGAGCCGCTGCGACGGCCCAAGCAAGTCGCTCGGTGAGGTGCGCAACCTGCGCAGAGCCTGGAAGGAGCCGGGCACCCGGCTGCGGCTGTCGACGCACCTCACCACGAGCTTCTCCGGCAGCACCTTCGGACTGCTCCGGGGGTACCCGTTCCTCGTCCGGGGACAAGGGTTGGCGCCGACGACCGCCGCGGCGATGCTGATCCTCCCGGTGCTGGCAGGGCTCTGTTACGGCCCGCTGGTCGGGCGGTACGCGACTCGCTTCCCGTTCTACCGGTCCTGGATCGTGCTGGCGGTGGTCGCAGGTTCAGTACTGATGTGGACCGTCGTACTGCTCTGGCCGGGGGCAGGCGCCGGCGGTACCCGCCCCGACCGGGCTGAGCTCCGCCAGCTGATCGGCTCGTCGATCTAGGTGCTTCACGCCGTCCGCGCGTGGCGGCAGGACTCAACTCGTGGCCATTCAATGGCTGGCCAGTTGGATCACCGTAGCCACCACGCCTCCTCCGCCGCCCGCACTAAGCCTCGATCCCTGGGGCCGCCTGGTTCAGCGGTCTGAGTTTCGGTGATTTGGGTGTTTCGGTGGGCGGGCAGCGTGGGTCTGCTGGTCTGCTGGTCTGCCCAGCCTTTCCACGTTGGGTTTTCCGGTTGGTGCCGTGTCTGGCGGGTGGTCGGTGGTCAGGCCGCGGTTGGTGGTCCGGTCGCGGGTCCGAACACTGTCGTCCAGAGGGTGGTCCATTGCTAGGCCCAGGGCCAGTGCGCGGGTAGGTGCAGGACTCGGCGGCGCTGGGGTCGGGCCAGCCGGGCTGGGACGGTGACGATGTGCCGGCAAAGCGTCGCCCCGCGGGCGACGGCGTCGGTCTTGCTGGTCAGGGTGCCGGCGGCTGGATCAGGGGTGGTCGGAGGACTAGGACGACCACGAGGGTCACCATTACGGCGGTCAGGTGTGACGGGGATCGACATGACCGGGCTCAAGAAGGAGGAGAATCTCTGCGACACGGAGAGTACTTCGCCGACGGATTGCTGTGCTCCCACCCGAAGACCGAGCTCAACGTCTCGGGGCGCAGCGCTCACGTCTTAGCTCACATGATTCAGCGGCAAACAGTGCGTGGTGCCGCGCGTCGTTGAAATGCCTGCCGCGGCATAAGCCCAGGTCATGGCAACCTTTGGGCGATGGCGGCAAGCGGTGACATGTCTGGGCTCAGAAAGCGGTTGTTAGGGGTTGGGCAACCGTGGTCGGAGCATCATTCCAGGCGGACTCTCCCAGCTTGGGCGCTTGGCCGCGGCGAGAAGATGCGGACGCCTCAGGGCAGGTCAGGGTCTTCGAAGGCTTGTTGGAGGGCTTGGGTGGCGGCGGGGTTGGGGGCTTTGCGGTCGAAGTAGCTGTCTTGGGTCATGGAGACGCGGGCGTGGCCTAGTTGGTCGGCGGCTCCGCGGGCTGTTTGGCCGGCGTCGTCGAGGGCTGTGGCTACGGCTTTGCGGAAGGCGTGGGAGGTGATCCAGGTGAGGGTGTCTGTGGGGACTGGCTCGGCGGCTTGGTCTACCTGGGTGAGGAGGGCTTCGGTGGCTTCTGGGGTGGGGCTGTAGGTCCGGAGGAGGGTGGTGGCCATGGTGCGGTCGACCTTGGTTCGGCCGGTTTCGATGAGTTCGATTTTGGTCTTGGGCCAGTTGAGGGTCTTGGTGACCTGTTCGCGGGTTAGGCCGGCTTCTCTGCGGGCGGCGCGGAGAGCCAGGCCTAGGTCGCGACGGGCGGTGCTTCCGACTGGGGAGAGGGCTGTGCGGAGCGATCGGCGGACGTTGGTGGGGTCGCGGTAGCCACCGAGGGTGTCGGCGAAGATCGGGTCGTCGAGGCGGATGCCCGCGGCTGATCTGGTGCGGAGGGTGGCGACTAGCCAGTTGGGGAGCCCGAGGGTGCGGTTGCCTGCGGCGGATTTGGTGGGTTTGCGGAGGAGGCCCTCGGCCTTGATGCGCACGATGGTGTGGGTGATGTCGACGGTGCCGGCTTCGAGGTCGACTTCGGACCAGTGGACGGCGAGGGCTTCTCCGATTCTGACGCCTGTGCCGAGCATGAAGGTGACAAGGTCGGGGAGATCGGCTCTGATGGCTGCTTTGTCGGCTTTCAGGTGCTTGCGGAGGAGCTTGATCTCATCGGCGCGGATGGCCCTTGCGGGCTTCTTGGCGGGGTGTTCGATGCTTTCGACTTCGCGGACCGGGTTGACGCTGATGGCGCCGTAGCGGACGGCGAGTTGCATCATGCCGGAGATGATGGCGCGGCAGGTTTTGGCGGTCGGGGCGCCGGTGTTCCTCTTGATTGTGGCGATGACCTTGTCGATGCGAGGCGTGTTCGCTTCTCCGATGCGGATCTCGCCGAGGGCGGGTCGTACGTGGTTCTTGATGGCACGTCGGTAGGTATCCAGGGACGTGGGGGAGCGTCGGCCGTCGGCGATCTGCTCCTCGAACTTCTCTTCCCAGAGGTCGAGGAGGTGGGTGAGCTTATGCATCGCGGTCAGGTCGCCGGACTGGCCGGTCTTGGCGCGGTCCTGAAGCTTCTTGAGTAGCGCCTGCCCGGCGGCCGTCTTGGTCTTGGCGTAGGCGGAGACCAGGCGGACATGGCCGTCGTGATCGCGGAACCTGGCCTGCGATTTGTACTTGGTGGGGTTGCCCTCATCGTCGGTTCCGGCGATCCAGGTCGAGATCTCTCCCCAGGATCCGATCGGCACCGGCGGTCGCGCCATTTCAAGCCTCCAACCTGATCGACGGTTGGTTGCTCAACGGCTGGTCCGGCAGAGACTCCGCAGTTGCGGGACCGATGCCAAACGATGTGAGGTGACGCACAGTAACGATCAGATAGAGGATGGAGTAGGCGTCCGATCATCCCCAGGGCAGGTCACTGGAGGACCTGAGTGTGGTCGCCGGCGACTCGACGAGTAGCGAGGTCCGGCAAAGCGATGCGTAAGCGGTGCGTAGACAACACGAAGGCCCAGGAGCAGATTGCGATGTCTGCCTGGGCCTTGGTGTTTGTGCGCCGCCAGGGACTCGAACCCCGAACCCGCTGATTAAGAGTCAGCTGCTCTGCCAATTGAGCTAGCGGCGCGTTCTGTTCGCTTGGTGTTGCCTGCGAACGAAGAGGATCGTAGCAGGGCTTGTCGGCAGATACGAAATCGGTTGTTGGAGCGGGGAAGTGGACCTGGTCAGGGGCGGAGTTCGAGGACGGCCATGGCGGCGTTGTGGCCCGCTATGCCGCTGACGGCGCCTCCTCGGCGGGCGCCGGAGCCGCAGATCATGAGGTTCGCCACATCGGTCTCGACGCCCCAGCGGCCGACCTCGGCCTCGTTGTCGACCCACGGCCACTGGAGGTCGCCGTGGAAGATGTGGCCGCCGGGCATGCCGACGGATTCCTCGATGTCGAGCGGGGTCTTCGCCTCCAGGCAGAGGTTGCCCTCGGCGTCACGGGCGATGCACGGTTCGAGCGGCTCGTCGAGGTACGACTCCAGCCCGGCCAGGATCCGGCGTACCGACTCGTCCCGGGCGGCATCGTTGTCGGAGGCAAACAAACGGGTGGGGAAGTGGACGCCGAACACGGTCAGCGTCTGGTGGCCCGACGCAACCAGGGACGGGCTGAGGATGGACGGGTCGGTGAGCGAGTGGCAGTACACCTCCGACGGCGCGACCGACGGTACTTCGCCCGCGGCGGCCTGGCGGTAGGCGGTTTCCAGCTGGCTGTAGTCCTCGTCGATGTGGAAGGTGCCGGCGAACGCCCGCCGCGGGTCGTCGCCGGACCGCAGCCGGGGGAGCCGCGACAGCAGCAGGTTGATTTTCAGTTGCGAGCCCTCGGGCCGGACGCCCGCAGGTTGCCCGCGCAGGGCGGCGAGGGTCGTCGGCGCGACATTGGCGAGGACGTACGAGCAGTCGACGGAGCGCTCCCCGTCGCCACCCATCCAGGTGACCGACGCGCGCGTGCCATCGGCCTCAACAGAGGTCACCGATGCGTTGACGACCAGTGCCGTACCGGCCCGGCGAGCAGCCGCAGCCAGGGCATCCGTGACGGCGCCCATCCCGCCGACTGGCACGCGCCATTCGCCTGTCCCGTTGCCGATCAGGTGGTAGAGGAAGCACCGGTTCTGGATCAGCGACTCGTCGTGCAACCCCGCGAAGGTGCCGATGACGGAGTCCGTCGCGACCACGCCACGCACCGTGTCGTCCGCGAACCGCTGCTCGACGACCTCCCCGAACGGCCGCTCCACCAGCGCGGCCCAGAGCGCGGGATCGACCTGATTGCGCAGCGAAGCGCCCGATACGAGCGGCTCGAGCAGCGTCGGCGCGACCACGCCCGCCAGTGCGCTGACGGACCCGTAGAAGGCCGACCAGGCGTCGTACTCCGAGTCGCCGCCGGTCAGCGCCGCGAACGACTCCCGGGTTGCCGCACCCTCGGGCCGCTCCACCATCAGGCCGAGGTCACGGCCGCCCCGGCGTACTGGCGTGTACGACGCGACGGAGCGCGAGCGGAGTTCCAGGGACAGCCCGAGGTCGGCCACGATCTTGTCGGGCAGCAGGCTGACCAGGTACGAGTACCGCGACAGGCGGGCGTCCACGCCGGGGAACACCTGCTCGCTGACCGCGGCACCACCGGTGTGGCGCTGCTGCTCCAGCACGAGGGTGCTCAGCCCCGCGCCGGCCAGGTACGCCGCCGCGACCAGGCCGTTGTGGCCGCCGCCGACGATCACGACGTCGTAGAAGTTCTTGCTCTCAGCAACCATGTCAGACCGGCCAATCGAGTCGGTGGTACGCGGCGTCCCAGAACATCCACTCGTAGCGCGAGGTGGCGGCGAAGTGCCGGTGGCACCGGGCGCGTTCGCCCGGGCCGACCTCGTCGCCGAGCCGGTCCGTCACCGCCAGGACTGACTCTACGACCGCGTCGAACTCCTCGGACCCGTACGCCTCGATCCATTTCGCGTACACCGGGTCCGGCGAGGACCGCTTGAGCAGTTCCCGCCCGACCTCGCGGTAGATCCAGTAGCAGGGCAGCACCGCAGCCACGGCCTCGGCGTACGTGCCGGTGGAGCAGACGGCGGTCAGATAGGCCATGTACGCCGTGGTGGTCGGCCCCGAGCCGGTCGCGTCGACGTCGGCGGAGGTGAGCCCGAGGGAGCCGAGCAGGTCCGTGTGCAGCTCCCGCTCGACCGCGATCGCGTCCGCGGCGTGCCGGGCGAACATGCTGACGGCGTCCTCGTCGACGGCCCGGGCGGCGACCAGCGCCAGCGCCCGGGAGTACGCCCGCAGGTAGTGGCTGTCCTGCACGATGAAGTACTTGAACGCTTCATGGTCGAGCGTCCCGTCGGTCAGCCCGGTGATGAACGGGTGCTCGACGATCCGGTCGTACACCGCGGCGGCGCCGGAGTCCCACAGCTCGGCGGAAAACGTCATCCTCAGCTCCTCACCCTCGACTGCGACGACCCTAGCCAGCCGCAGCCCGAAGACTACGAGACGAAAGTCACGATCGGCCTTACTCTGAGCCATGACCATCCAGGGGGAACGCACCACGCGTGAAGAGGCGGCCCCGATGCCTCCGGACACGCCGCTGCTGCGCCGGATCCGCGCGTCGGTGATCGGGGACGACCAGGTGATGCCGGGGCCGTACGGGCCGCGCCGGGTCACGTACGCCGACTACACCGCGTCCGGTCGGGCTCTGACCTTCCTGGAGGACTTCATCCGCGAGGAGGTGCTGCCGCGGTACGCGAACACGCACACCGAGTCCAGCGGCACCGGTCTGCAGACCACCCGGCTCCGCGAGGACGCCCGCAAGATCATCCACGACAGCGTCGGCGGTGACGACGAGACCGCGGTGATCTTCTGCGGCTCCGGCGCGACCGGCGCGATCGACAAGCTGATCGGCGTGCTCGGCCTGCGGATCCCGGCCCAGCTCGACGACGAGTACCACCTGACCGACGAGATCCCGCCGGAGCAGCGCCCGGTCGTCTTCATCGGGCCGTACGAGCACCACTCGAACGAGCTGCCCTGGCGCGAGTCGATCGCCGACGTGGTGGTAATCGGCCAGGACGCGGACGGCCACATCGACATCCCCCGGCTGGAGGAGGAGCTCGCGAAGTACGCCGATCGTCCGGTGAAGATCGGCTCGTTCTCCGCGGCGAGCAACGTCACGGGGATCGTCAGCAACACCCATCGGGTCTCCGCGTTGCTGCACCGGTACGGCGCGCTCTCCTTCTGGGACTGCGCCGCCGCCGCGCCTTACGTCGAGATCGACATGTACGGCGGTCGCGACGCCGACCCGCTCGCCTACAAGGACGCGATCTTCCTCAGCCCGCACAAGTTCATCGGCGGCCCGGGCACCCCCGGAGTACTGGTGGCCCGCCGTGAGCTGCTGCACAACCGCGTGCCCGACGTACCGGGTGGTGGCACGGTCGCCTACGTGAACCCGACCGAGCACCGGTACCTCGACGACCCGGTGCACCGCGAGGAGGGCGGTACGCCGAACATCATCGGGTCGATCCGCGCGGGCCTGGTGTTCCAGCTCAAGGAGGCCGTCGGGATCGAGGTGATCCGGGCCCACGAGGACGCGTACCTGCGCCGGGCGGTCGAGGCGTGGCGGGACGAGCCAGGCCTCCAGATCCTCGGCAACCTGGACTCCGAACGGCTGTCGATCGTGTCGTTCGTGGTGAAGGCGCCGTCCGGGAGGTACCTGCACCACAACTTCGTGGTCGCGGTGCTGAACGACCTGTTCGGGATCCAGTCCCGCGGCGGCTGTTCCTGTGCGGGGCCGTACGGTCACGCCCTGCTCGGGATCGACCTGGTCAGGTCGCACGAGTTCGCCGACGAGGTCGAGCACGGCTGCGAGGGGATCAAGCCGGGCTGGGTCCGGGTGAACTTCAACTACTTCATCTCCGAGGCGGTCTTCTCGTACGTCGTGGAGGCGGTCCGGCTGGTCGCCCAGCAGGGCTGGCGGCTGCTCGGGGACTACCGCTTCAACCCCACGAACGGGCTCTGGCGGCACCACCGCGGCCCGGTGGAACCACCGATGCGGCTGTCCCAGGCCGGCTACGACGCGGACGGCAAGCTCCGCTACCCGCGCCACGACGACAAAGCGCCGGAATCCGCGCTCGAGGGCTACTTGGCCGAGGCGCGGGGGCTACTGTCCGCCTGCCACAACGCGGATACCGACAGTCAGGCCAGCGTGAACCAGGAGTTCGACCACCTCAGGTGGTTCGACCTACCGTCCAGCTGCCTGTCGCCGGTTGTCCCCTGAGTCGGGCGTTAGCGCCGGCAGATAGGTCCCGCCGGCCGCGCTGAGCGTCCACGGCGACCCGTTGACGATCAGGGTCCGGTCGGCAATGGGCGCCTTGGCCGTAGCCAGCACCGGCTGCTGCACCCACCGGCAACCCGTGCGGAAGGTCCGCTGCGTCACCCGTACTGCGACTGCGCCCGGCCCCTCCGCGTAAGCAGCCGCCTGAAGCTTCTGCGCACACCCCGCCGGCGTAGCAACAACCAGCACGATCTGCTCAGGACTGGCCGCCACCGCCCGCACCTCCAACACCTTCGCCACGGTCGTCCGAATCACCCGCGGCGGCACCGTATGCCGAGCCTCCACCACCGGCGCCGGCTTCGCCTCCTCAGGCGACGCGCCTCCAAAGACCTTCGCCAGCACAAAAACACTGAACGCAACCACCCCGACAACAAAGGTCACCACCACAGCAACCCCATACACAAACCACACACTGCCGGACGACTTCACCCCCCGATCCTCCCAGCCCAACCACCCCCACCCCCGCAGGAAAACGCGGTCACCCCCAAGAGACCCGGACGACTACCTGAGCCACAGCGATAGCCCAACGACGACCTCAGCCACAGCGAAAGCCAGACGACGACCTCAGCCACGGCGAAAGCCAGACGACGACCTCAGCCACGGCGAAGGCCAGACGACGACCTCAGCCACGGCGAAGGCCAGACGACGACCTCAGCCACGGCGAAGGCCAGAGGACTACCTGAGCCACAGCGACAGCCGGATGACTACGTCAGCCACAGCAAAGGGGGGTGTGGGGTGGCGAAGCCCCCCGCCTGCGGAGCGAAGCGACGCACAAATCGGCGAAGGCGGCCCGCTCCACGCTCTCCGTGGACACAGACCGCCTCCGACTTCGCGGGTGAGTAACGGGACTTGAACCCGCGGCCCCCTGGACCACAACCAGGTGCTCTACCAGCTGAGCTATACCCACCATGTTGCTTACCGCACCGCCTGAATCACTGCGGCTGGGTAATCATAGCGACGATGGTCAGTTACCTGAAATCGGGTCGCTGACCAGGCTCGCGGCCGCCTTCGCGGTGTCGGTGTCGGGTCCGGGCTGGGGCACGAAAACGGTCTGCCGGTAGTAGCGGAGCTCGGCGATGCTCTCGGTGATGTCGGCCAGCGCGCGGTGGTTCCCGTTCTTGGCCGGCGTCGCGTAGTACACCCTCGGGTACCAGCGGCGGACAAGTTCCTTGATCGAGCTGACGTCGACGTTGCGGTAGTGCAGGTGCGCCTCGACCTTCGGCATGTCCCGGACCAGGAAGGTGCGGTCGGTGCCGACCGAGTTGCCCGCCAGCGCGGCCTTGCGCGGCTCCTTCACGTACCCGGAGATGAAGTCGAGCACCTGCTGCTCGGCCTCGCCCAGCGGGATCCCGTTCGGCAGTTCGGCGAGCAGGCCGGACGCGGTGTGCATGTCGCGGACGAAGTCGCCCATCTGTTCCAGCGCGGCCGGTGGGGGCGCGATCACCAGGTCGATTCCCTCGCCGAGCACGTTCAACTCGTAGTCGGTGACGAGAACCGCGACCTCGATCAGGGCGTCGTTCACCAGATCAAGCCCGGTCATCTCACAGTCGATCCACACCAGCCGGTCGTTCATGAGCACCCACCTTACGGCGGCGGGGTGCGACCGGCGCGCCCGGCAGCCTCAACGCCGGGCGTGGCGATCGATTCCGTACTCCGATCCGCCGCCGCGCGCGGGTGGTCAGCCGGGGGCGTGGCCGACGTGGATGCTGCGCACCGACAGCGCGGCGAGGTCCGTCCGGTGGCCCAGGTACTCCGGGCTGTCGGGGTCGAGCAGCTCCTTCCAGACAGCCAGATCCGCCGCCGGCAAGGCCAGCTCGGCCGGCAGCTCGGATCCGTGCCCATGACCATGTCCGTGTCCATGCCCATGACCGTGGTCAGTCTCGTAATCCCCAGCTCCAGGAGTCAGCCGTTCGATCCGGACCTGGAACTGGGTGACCACTCGCTCGCGATCCTCGTCGGACAGCGGCACCGGTTTCTCGGAGAGCACACTCCGAGTGGTCACCCCCGTCAGTCCCGCCTTCTGCAGGGCGTCCGTCCATCCATAAGGCATCGGCACGGTCCCCGGCAGCGCGTCCCGCATCGCCGCGAACCACCGATCCTGCGCCAGATCCAGCCGCAGCTCCAGGCCGGGCTCACCGATCCCCAGATCCCACGGCAGACTCCGCGCCGGCAGCCCGCCCTCGGCCAGCGCCAGCCGGCCACCCGGTGCCAGCAGCGAGGCGAGCGCGTCGATCGCGGCCTGCTGATCGGCCGCGTGGTGGACCGAGGCAGATGCCCAGATCAGATCCGCCGGCGCGCCGATTGCCGCACGCAACGGTTCCGGTCCGTCGTCCATCGACACCAGCTCGCACCGCACGGCGCTGCCTGCTGTGTGGGCGCGTGCCTCCTGCAACACGTCCGGGTCGGCGTCGACCGCGACCACGCTGCCACCGGCCGGCACTGCTGCCGCGAGCGCCTTCGCCATACCGCCACCACCGCAGCCGACATCCACGGCCAGCCGGTCGGTGGACCGAACCAGGCCCTCGGCAACCATCTCGTTCCACCCGGCTTCGTCGGTGGCGGTGGTCCGCAACCGCTCGGCCTGCGCCGCCCAATCGATCTCGATCATGCCGCCCAGTCTGCCTCGCTACCCGTCCAACCCAACAGCTTCGAGGTGGGCGCCAGCTGAACGCTTCCGGCGGTGGTCGGGGTGGGTGGGGGAGCGGGCTCGCGGAAGGGTTGGCTTCCCGGCGGGGCGGGAGAAGCTTCCCGATCGGGGCGGGCGGACCTCCCGGGGAGTTCAGGGGTAACACTGTTGCGTGCCGCTACCCACGGTGCTGTCCTGTCTAGGGGACACGGGAGGTGGGGCATGCCGGTCGACGGGGATCCAGCGTTGTACGGCGCTGTCATGCGCCCGCGGCTTGTCGCACTGCTGGACGAGGGGTCCCGGCGACGCCTGCTGACGGTGGTCGCGGACGCAGGGTTCGGGAAGTCGACCCTGCTCGGCTCCTGGGCCGCCGAGCGTCCCTGCGCCTGGTACACCGTCCGTGCCGAGGACCGGTCCCTCGCAGCGATGGTCACCGGGCTGGTGGAGTCGCTGCGCCGCCAGGTCCCCGCGCTGTCGGAGGTTCTGGCGGCAGAACTCCAAGGACCGCGCGGCCCCGACGCTGACGCCGAGCAGGAAACCAGAGCACTCGCGTACGCCGCGTTGCTGGCGGACGCGCTCGAGCAGCACCTCACCGGCGACCTGGTCCTCATCCTGGACGACCTGCACGAGCTCAACCCCGGTGATCCGGCGACCCGGTTGATCGAGGGCCTGGTCCGGATCGCCCCGCCGTCACTGCACCTCGTAGTGGCGTCCCGCACACCCATGCCGTTCGGGATCGACCGCCTGCGCGGCCGGGGTCAGGTGCTGGAGATCGACGCGACCGCCCTCGCCTTCACAGTGGCGGAGACCCGGGCCGTGCTGCACGTAGTACTGGGTGATGGGTCGGAGGAGCTTGCCGAGCCGCTGCAGGCCGCAGTACAGGGGTGGCCGGCGGCTGCGCGGTTGGCGGTGGAGGCATTGCGGACCGTGCCGGGCTCGGAAAGGCAGAGCAGGTTGCGGCGCGCACTGCGTTCCGACGGGCCTCTGTACGACTACCTGGCCGAGGAGGTCTTCGCTGCCGAACCACCGTCTGTACGGCGGTTGGTCGCGGCGGTTGCGGTGCTCCCCAGGTTCGGAACCGAGTTGTGCCAGGCGATAGGTCTCACAGACAGCGCAGAGCTGTTGCAGCAACTCCGTACCAGAGGCCTGCTCGTCTCGGCGGGAGATGAAGACCGCTACGAGCTCAACCCGTTGGTCCGGGACTTCGCCAACGACAGGTTGTCAGCGGACGAGGTTGGCACGGACACGCTGGTCCTGCAGGCAGGCGAGTGGTTCGAGTCCGTCGGGGATCACCGGGACGCGCTGGCCTGCTACCAAGCGGTGGAGCCGGCCTACGTGGCGAGGATGCTCACCGAGCGCGGGCATGCGATGGTCAGCGGCGGTCTGGCGGAGACGGTGGTCGGCGCGGTCAGCGCACTGCCCGAGGAGCTCCGGGACGCCGCGATGGACCAACTGGAAGGGGAAGCCCGGCAGGTGCTGGGTGACTGGCAGGGTGCGGAGGACTGCTTCGGCCGGATCATCGCACCCGAAGGTGAGATCCCCGTCGGCATCGCCTGGCGGCTCGGGCTGATCCACCATCTGCGCGGCCGGACGGACATCGCGGTCGCGACGTACCAGCGGGGCAGGATCGACGGACAGCAACCGACCGACGAGGCGCTCCTGCAGGCCTGGTGGGCGGGCGCGCACTGGCTGCGCGGGGAGTTCGACGAGTGCCGTCGGCTCATCGCCGCCGCGGAGGTGTCGGCCAAGGTCTCCGGCGACGACCGCGCCCTCGCGATCGTTCACACGGTGCTGGCGATGCTCGCGGCGGTCGACAGCGATCCGCGGGGGAACGCGTCGCACTACGTGAGAGCCCTGGAGCATGCGGAGCGCGCAGGGGATCTGTTGCAGTCCATCCGGATCCGGGTGAACCGCGCATCGCACCACATCGCCGAGGGCGACTACATGCTCGGCCTCGACGAGCTGGAACGCGCACTGGAGCTCGCGGACCGCGCCGGCTTCGCAGTGTTCCGTGCACTGGCTTTGAACAACCGCGGCGAGGCTTTGCTGAGGCTCGGCCGGCTGGACGAGGCCATAGGTGAACTCGAAGCTTCCAGAGCGCTGTACCAGAAGCTGGAGTCGAAACGAGTCGCGCAACCTCTTGCTGTGCTGGGAGAGGTCTACCGCGAGCGAGGCGACCGGGCGATGGCCCGAGCCTGCTACGAGGAGGCCATCGCCATGGCTGAGGACACCAAGGACATGCAGGCGCTGGTACCGTCGCTGGCCGGCTTGGCTCGAGTGCTTGCCGTCGAGGAGCCGGAGCGGGCCGCGGAGCTCGCCGAGATCGCACGGCAGGCTGTTGCCTACGGACCGGTCCCCGGCTTGTCGGGCGCGCTCGTCGCTCTTGGCTGGGTGACACTGCACGCCGGTAACAAGACGGAGGCCGCAGCCGCAGCGGAGGAGTCGGCCGCACTGTGCCGCAAGCGACGTGACCGGGCCGGCCTGGCCGATGCACTCGAGCTGTACGCGGCGGCCGACGGCGGCGAGGTGCTGCACGAAGTACTGAACATCCGCAACGAGTTGGGCGACCCGCTGGGCCAAGCACGAGCTGAGCTGATGCTGGCGAGGCGTACTACGGGAGCCGAGGGCCGCGAGCTGGCGTTGAGGGCGCACCAGCAGTTCCTGGCCGCAGGAGCGACCCGCTATGCGGCAGCCGCTCTTGCGGCCAGCGAGGAGACCGGCCCGGCTCCGGTACGCATCGAGTGCCTCGGCGGCTTCCGCGTACTCCGGAACGGCAAGGCCATCCAGCTGGGCGAGTGGCCGTCCAAGAAGGCCCGCGACCTGCTGAAGATCCTGGTGGCTCGTCGTTGTCGCCCGGTCGCCCGCGTACAACTCCTGGATCTGCTGTGGCCGGACCAAGGTGAATCAGTCGCTTCGCCCAGGTTGTCGGTCGCTCTGTCGACAGTGCGGTCCGTGCTCGACCCCACGAAGCAGTACTCGCCCGACACGTTCGTCGGTGCCGATCGCGCGACCATCTGGCTCGACGGCGACGAGACCGCGGTGGACGTCGAGGTCTTCCTCCACGACGCCCGAGCCGGCCTGGACGGCAACAGCCTTCCCCTGCTGCGCGGAGCGGAGGCGGCGTACAGCGGTGACTTCCTGGAAGAAGACGTGTACGCCGACTGGGCCGGTGGGATGCGCGAGGAGGCCCGGGCGCTCTACGTACGGGTTGCCCGCGTACTGGCCGAGCGGAGCAAAGGCGATCCCGACGCGGCCGCCGGGTACCTGCTCCGCATCCTCCAGCGCGACCAGTACGACGAACGCGCCCACCTCGGCCTGGTTTCGGCGTTCCAGGCGAGTGGTGCCCATGGCGAGGCCAGGCGGGCCTATCGCACGTACGTCCAGCGCATGGCGGAGCTCGAGGTGGAGCCCGCGCCCTATCCCGCGGTCCAGGCTCGGCCGGTCCGGCTCCAAGGGTCCGGCTTTAAGACTGTCTGAAGCCGCGGGCTCACTCTTTGGACATGGCAGCACCCGTGTACAACGCGGTGGTCACCTGCGACTTCGGGGTCGCGGGTCACCCAGGCCGTGACTATCGAGCAGGTGCCGGTACGCCGGTCCGGGCCACGCTGGCCGGGGTCGTCGTCCGAGTGGCAGCGGACCAGGTCGTCGTCGAGTCGAACGCGATCTGGCACCTCTACGACCATCTGGCCGAGCCGGAGGTGCGGCAGGGGGACACGGTCGAGACAGGGGATCGACTCGGCCTGGCGACCGGGCCACACCTGCACTACGAGGAGCGGGTCACGCCGTACCGGGCTGAGGACCGACGCAGCCCGCGCTTCGACCTCCACCCGAACACGAGGCTGCCTTCCTAGCGGTACTGCCTGGGGAGCGGGGGATGAGGTGGCGTCGGGCCGGCCGTGGAAGGGAGCGGTCGAGCCGCTCGGCGCTACCGTTTCCTGATGATCGCGACCAGGTTCGACACGGAGCGACTCGCCATGCTCCCGTTGAAGGTGGAGTACGCCGAGGAGATGGCGAAGGTGCTCGCCGACCACGGGCTCTATACGTTCACCGGTGGTGAGCCGCCGTCGGCGGAGGTGCTCGAAGGCCGCTACACGCGCCAGGTGGCGGGCTCGGGCGATCCCGGGGAGTCCTGGCTCAACTGGGTGATCAGTTCACTGCAGGACGACGAACTCGTCGGCTACGTCCAGGCGACCGCGACGGCCGACGAGGCCGAGATCGCCTGGGTGCTCGGCACGGCCTGGCAGGGCCGGGGCTACGCGAAGGAGGCGGCCATCGGTCTGGTCGCGTGGCTCCAGGCACAGGGCGCCCGGCGGATCATCGCGCATGTCCACCCGGACCATGCGGCCTCAGCGGCGGTAGCGGCAGCGGCTGGCCTCAGCCGAACCGACCAGCTCGACGATGGCGAATTTCTCTGGCTGCTGACCACTTGAAAGATCACGCAAAGCAGGCCCGGCCGAGAACGGCCGGGCCTGCTTCGGGAGTCGTTCAGACCGGGCGGACGTTCTCCGCCTGCGGGCCCTTCGGGCCCTGGGTCAGGTCGAACTCGACCTTCTGGTTCTCGTCCAGCGAACGGAAACCGTCCGTCGCGATCGCCGAGTAGTGCACGAACACGTCGGCGCCGCCGCCGTCCTGGGAAATGAAGCCGAAGCCCTTTTCACCGTTGAACCACTTCACTGTTCCGCTGGCCATGATTTTGCTCCTTCTGTGGGGCGGGTAACAGGGCCCGGCGGTCGCCGGTCCCCGGGTTGCCGAACGAGCCCTCCCAGTCGGACCAAGGCCCGGAAATGAGAAAACGCCCTGCGGATCACAAACTCCGCGGGCGTTTCAAAACGAACGTGGAACTGCAAAACTGCAACCGCCGGAAACGGTAGCACATCCCGGCCGGTGACACAGGCGAACAGCCGGAGAACAACGTGTCGCCACTCCCCGCCCCGCCGCGCCCGGCTACCAGGAGCCGCGGTGGTCCGGGACCAGGAAGGTGAAGGGGACGATCAGCAGCAGCACCGCGGCGAAGATGACGAAGACGTTCGCCTGGGAGGTGCCCGGGGTCGCGCTGTGCGCCAGCACCGTGGTGGTGACGGAGACCGCGATGATGCCGCCCGACTGCCGGAACATCCCGCGCAGCCCGGCGATCGCGGAGATCTGGTCCGGCGCGAGTTGCAGGCTCGCGTTGTTGGAGGCGGGGATCGACAACCCCATCCCGATCCCGGTCACGCCGGCCGCCACCGCGAGCCAGGCGTACGGCGTCAACCCGTGCGGGGCGATCGACATCAGCGTCATCCCGCCCGCCACCAGCAGGAACCCGCCGATCATCGGCGCCCGGTAACCCGTCCGCCGCAGCGCGAACACCGCCAACCCGGCCACGCAGATCATCCCGACGGCTCTTGCCGTCAGCAGCGTTCCCGCCTGCAGCGGCTGGATCCCGTATCGCGACTCGGCGTACAGCGGGACGAGCGCGCCGAACCCGAGCACGGCGGCGCCGTACAGCAGGTTGATCGCGTTCATCACGGCGAAGCCGCGGCCGCGCAGCAGGGTGATCGGGATGAACGGGTCCCTGGCCCGGTTGGTGTGCCGGACGAACAGGAAGCCGAAGACCAGTGCGAGCACCTCGGCCCCGATGAACAGCGGGTCGGTCGGCTCGGACCCGCGGCCGCCGAGCGAACTGATGCCGTACATCCCGGACAGGATCGTCAGTGCCAGTAGCAGCGCTCCGACGCCGTCGATCCGCGCGGCCGCCTTCGGTGCGCTGTGCGGGATGAACCGCCACGCGAGCAGGATCAGCAGTAACCCGGCCGGCACGTTGACGATGAAGATCTCCCGCCAGGACCAGTAGGTGACGATGATGCCGCCGACGATCGGGCCGAGGATGCCGCCGATCGGGAAGATGCTGGTGAACATGCCCACCGCGCGGTCGCGGTCCCGGCCGAACTGCTCGG
Organism: Kribbella qitaiheensis; assembly: GCF_042657745.1. Taxonomy (GTDB): domain Bacteria; phylum Actinomycetota; class Actinomycetes; order Propionibacteriales; family Kribbellaceae; genus Kribbella; species Kribbella qitaiheensis. The sequence goes on from NZ_JBHSKE010000021.1 coordinate 33,118, forward strand.
CCACGATGCCGGTCGCGGTCGGCATGAAGGCGCCGCCGCCGATCGCCTGGAACGCGCGGAACATCACCAGCAGGTAGATGTTGTCGGCCAGGCTGCAGGCCAGCGAGGCGACCGTGAAGAGCACCGCGGCGGCGAGGAAGACCCGCTTGCGGCCGAACTGGTCGCCGAGCCGGCCGGCCAGCGGCATCACCAGGATCTGGCCGAGCGCGTAGATGGTGATCGTCCAGCCGCTCCAGTTCAGCTCCGCGTTCAGGTCGCTGCGGATGGCATTGAGCGCGGTCGCCACTATGGTCTGATCGATCGAGGCCATCAGGAGGGCGATCGAGACGATGCCGAAGACGATCCGCCGGTGGGCCTGCGGCTCGTCGGCGGCGGGTTCGGCGGTTCTCTCCACAAGCCTTGGCGGTTCCATCGATCGACAGACTACATTGCTTGCCAGCAGGCAATAAAGGGGTGACCATGACCGACACCGAGACGTTGAGCAAGCTCCGCGGCGTGATCTCCAAGCTCGCGCGCGAGCTCAACGCCACGGCCACCGGCGAGGGCCTGACACCGACCCAGGCGTCGGTGCTCGGCCTGATCGCGTTCCGCGGCCCGCTCGGCCTGACCGAACTGGCTCAGCTCGAGGGGCTCAACCCGACGATGCTGTCCCGCGTGGTCGGCAAGCTCACCGAGCTCGGCCTGATCCAGCGCGACCCGAACCCGGACGACCTCCGCGCGATCCAGGTCGAGGCCACCGACGCCGGCCGCCAGTTGCACGAGCGGGTCAAACTCCTCCGCACCGAGGCCATCGGCGCCTGCCTGGACCAACTCCCCAAGGACTCCGCCCAGACGATCATCGACGCCCTCCCCGCCCTGGAGGAACTAGCCCAGGCCATGAGAGCCACCCACTCCTAGCAGTGCCCGTCGGCGACGACCCGCCCAGTACTTCGTACGTCGCACTGGGCGGGCGTCGCTGACCAGCGCCCCATCGATCCACACCGTCCCCGGCCAGGTCATCCCGCCAGCCTGACAACTCCGGCACCTTGTGCACCACCCGAGCAGATCCCGGCGACCCAGACACTCCGCCGGAGCACAAAGTGCGGGTTCGGCGTCCGATAGCGGCTTGTCCGACCGCTGTCGCTCTACAAACCGCCAGCGCCCGAGCAATCCGCCAGCCGCGCCCCTCATCCCGCCGGCCGCCCCCACCATCACGGCGCCACTCGCCCAGCCTCGTCCGCGGGCAGGTACGTGGGGGTTACCTGCCGCTGTTGTGCCTTACCTGCCGATCCGCCAGAGGGACAACCCACAACAGCAGCAGGTAACCCCCTCGGTGAATCCGGACCCGCAGCCCAACCGCCAGAAGGTCGCCCACCCCGCCGAGAGGTCAGCATCAGTCGCCAGGCAAAAAACTTCGGGCGAGCGCTTTCCTGGGATTGGGTTGTTAGGCAAGGGCTATCAAGTCATCGGAAATGTGACCTTGGTCATGTCTTGACCGGTTCTGGGCGGCAGCCTACTGTATCCCGTATACCGAGCCCCTCCGGAAGGTGGGACCCATGGAGAGTGCGCCCAGGCTTCGCTATGCCGTCAACTGCTCGATCCTCTTCACCGAGCTACCGCTACTGGAAAGACCCGAGGCCGCCCGTTCCGCCGGATTCGACGCGGTGGAGTTCTGGTGGCCGTTCGACACCGGACTGCCCGGCGATGCCGAGGTCGACGCGTTCGAACGCGCGATCCGCGACGCCGGCGTCCAGCTGGCCGGACTGAACTTCGCCGCCGGCGACCTGCCCGGCGGGGATCGCGGCCTGGTGTCGTGGCCGCAACGATCGCTGGAGTTCCGCGACAACATCGCGGTGACACTGGGGATCGGCGAGCGGCTGGGCTGCCGCGCCTTCAACGCGTTGTACGGCAACCGCGTGGAGGGTGTCGCCCCGGCCGAGCAGGACGAGCTCGCCGCCGAGAACCTCGCGCTGGCCGCCACCGCGGCCGGCTCCTTCGGCGCGACGGTCCTCGTCGAACCCGTCAGCGGGGCCGACCGCTATCCCTTGCGGACGGCCGCCGACGCGGTGGACGTGATCACCCGGGTGGAACGCGAGTCCGGCGTCACCAGCCTCGGACTGCTCGCGGACCTGTACCACCTGACCGTCAACGGCGATGACGTCAGCAAGGCGATCACGACGTACGCCGAACGCATCGCGCACGTGCAGGTCGCCGACACGCCGGGCCGCAACGAGCCCGGTACCGGCGAGATCCCGATCGATCAGTACCTCGGTGAGTTGCGGGCGGCCGGCTACGACGGCTGGGTCGGGCTGGAGTACAAGCCGAGCGGCCCGAATGCCGGGAGCTTCGCCTGGCTGCATCGCAACTGACCTGGAGCGCACGGACTGAGAAGGAGCTGGCATGCCACGAATGACTGCCGCCCGCGCGGCGGTGGAGATCCTCCGTCGCGAAGGCATCACCAATCTGTTCGGCCTCCCCGGTGCGGCCATCAACCCGTTCTACAACGCAGTAAGGGCGCAGGGTGAGCTCAAGCATGTACTCGCCCGGCACGTCGAGGGCGCCTCGCACATGGCCGAGGGCTACACCCGTGCCAAGGCCGGCAACATCGGAGTCTGCGTCGGTACGTCGGGTCCGGCCGGCACCGACATGATCACCGGCCTGTACTCCGCGTCGGCCGACTCCATCCCCATCCTCTGCATCACCGGCCAGGCGCCGGTGGCCAAGCTGCACAAAGAGGACTTCCAGGCCGTCGACATCACCTCGATCGCCAAGCCCGTGACCAAATGGGCGGTCACCGTGCTCGAGGCCGCGCAGGTGCCCGGCGCCTTCCAGAAGGCGTTCCAGCTGATGCGCACCGGTCGTCCCGGGCCGGTGCTGATCGACCTGCCGATCGACGTCCAGCTGACCGAGATCGACTTCGACCCCGACCTGTACGCGCCGCTGCCGATCGCGACGCCGCGGGCCACCGTCGCCCAGGCCGAGAAGGTGCTGGAGCTGTTGGCGGAGTCGGAGCACCCGCTGATCGTGGCGGGTGGCGGCATCATCAACGCGGATGCGGCTGACCTGCTGGTGGAGTTCGCCGAGCTCACAGGCGTTCCCGTCGTGCCGACGCTGATGGGCTGGGGGACCATCCCCGACGACCACCGGTTGATGGCCGGCATGGTCGGGCTGCAGACCTCGCACCGCTACGGCAACGAGACCCTGCTGGCCTCCGACCTGGTGATCGGCATCGGCAACCGGTGGGCGAACCGGCACACGGGTGGGCTCGACACCTATCGCGCAGGCCGGAAGTTCGTGCACATCGACATCGAGCCGACCCAGCTCGGCCGGGTGTTCCCGCCGGACCTGGGCATCGTGTCCGACGCCAGGGCGGCGCTCGAAGTACTCATCCACGTCACCCGGGACAAGCTCGTAGACGGTCCCATGACCGACCGCTCGGAGTGGACCGCCGCTTGTCATGAGCGCAAGCGGACGCTGGTACGGCGTACCGACTTCGACAACGTGCCGGTGAAGCCGCAACGGGTCTACCAGGAGATGAACAACGCCTTCGGCCCGGACACCCGGTACGTCTCCACGATCGGGTTGTCGCAGATCCAGGCCGCCCAGATGCTGCACGTCTACCGGCCGCGCCACTGGATCAACGCCGGCCAGGCGGGTCCCCTCGGCTGGACCGGTCCGGCGGCGCTCGGCGTGGCGGTCGCGGATCCTGAGGCGACGGTCGTCGCGCTGTCGGGCGACTACGACTTCCAGTTCCTGATCGAGGAGCTCGCGGTGGGGGCGCAGTTCAACATTCCCTACATCCACGTGGTGGTGAACAACGCGTACCTCGGGCTGATCCGGCAGGCACAGCGCAACTTCGACATGGACTACTGCGTGCAGCTTGCCTTCGACAACATCAACACCCCCGAGCTGAACGGGTACGGCGTCGACCACGTCAAGGTCGCGGAAGGCCTTGGCTGTAAGGCGTTGCGGGTGTTCGAGCCGGATGGGATCCTGCCCGCGCTGGAGCAGGCCAAGAAGTTGATGGTCGAGCACCAGGTGCCGATCATGGTCGAGGTCATCCTCGAACGCATCACCAACGTCTCGATGGGCACGGAGCTGGACAACGTGGTCGAGTTCGACGAGGTTCGCCACCCTCGCCCGACCGTTTCCGGACCCAGGGACTAAGGGGGTATCGACGATGAGAGTTGCGGTTCTTGGCGCGGGTGCGATCGGCGCCTATGTCGGTGCGGCGCTGCACCGGGGCGGTACTGAGGTGCACTTGGTTGCCAGAGGCCCCCATCTGGAAGCGATCCGGAAGAACGGTGTGCAGGTACTCAGCCCGCGCGGCGACTGGCTGGCGAAGACGCCTGCCACCGACGACCCCGCGGAGATCGGCCCAGTGGACTACGTCTTCCTCGGCCTGAAGGCGAACTCGTACGCGTCCTGTGGCCCGTTGATCGAGCCGTTGCTGCACGACAAGACGGCCGTGGTGGCCGCGCAGAACGGCATCCCGTGGTGGTACTTCCACGGGCTGTCCGGTCCGTACGAGGGCAGGCGCATCGAGTCGGTGGACCCGGGCGGTGAGGTGACCCGGGTCCTCGCACTCGAGCGCGCGATCGGCTGCGTCGTCTACTGCTCGACCGAGTTGGAGGGGCCGGGCCTGGTCCGGCACCTCGAGGGCACCCGGTTCTCGATCGGTGAACCTGGCGGTGGCCGGTCAGACCGGTGCCTGGAGTTCAGCGAGGCGATGATCGCCGGCGGCCTGAAGTGCCCGGTCGAGTCCGACGTCCGCAACGACATCTGGATCAAGCTGCTCGGCAACGCGGCCTTCAACCCGATCAGCGCCCTGGCCCGCGCCACGATGGTGGAGATCGCCCAGCACTCGGGCACCCGCGCGATGATCCGGCTGATGATGGAGGAGACCCTCGAGATTGCCGCCGCCGTCGGCAGTCACCCGGACATCTCCGTCGACAAACGCATCGACGGCGCCGAACGGGTCGGCGAGCACAAGACGTCCATGCTCCAGGACCTGGAGAAGGACAAACCCCTCGAACTGGACGTCATCCTCGCCGCGGTCGTCGAACTCGCCGACCTCACCGACACCAAGGCCCCCACCCTCCGAGCCGTCCACGCGGTAGCCGACCTCCTCTCCACCAAGGTCGGCCTAAGCCCCATAGCCCACGCCCCGACAGCCGCCCCGGCCACAGCAGCCCCCGCCGCCATGGCCCCACCCGCCTCGTCCCCAAGGGCCTGAGCCAGGTGGGTCCGGAGTTGCGCGTGCCCTGCCAGGCCCCCTCCGGACCCATCTGTTCCACGTACGACCCTCAGACTTCGAGTGGTCCCAGCGCAGGGCCGCTCACGAAGAATGCGGCGGGGTCTGCCAGGGTGTCCAGTTCCAGGACGACGAGTTCGTTGTGGCCGGCTTGGACGACCGGGCCCGGAACGAAGAGGGTTTCCTGGGGGCCTCGGCGCCAGTAGCGGCCCAGGCAGAAACCGTTGACCCAGGCAAGGCCCTTGCCCCAGGCATCGGTTCGCAGGAAGTGATCCGCGGACCGGTCCGCCGTGAAGATGGCGCGCCAGGCCGTGGGTCCGGGACCCGGGTCGTCCGCGCTGACGGAGTCCCACAGCCGAGGGACGAGGTCCAGGTCGATCACGCAGACCGACCAGTCCGTCAACGACCGCGTGCCGAGGCGGACCGGCCCGACCAGCCCTTTGGACTCACCGATCCGCGGTCCGTAGTTGACCCGACCCTGGTCCTCGACGACGAGCTCGAGCCGGCCATGTCCACTCGGCAGCATGATCGCCCGATCATGATGCTCCCGATCGAGGACACCCACCGGGTCTCCGTCCAGGAACACCAGAGCCCGGTCCCGCACCTCTCCGACGCTGAGCACGGCTGGACCTTCGACATCGAGGTCCGTGCGGAAGAGAGCCAGCCGGGCTCCGAGGTCATCCAGCGACGGCAAGGATTCGTGGTCGCTCCAGCCGCCCCACGGTCCCGGATTCGCCAGCAGACGGACAGGTTCGCCGAGCGTCACGCAGTACTCCGGTGCCGGTGCGGCCGGGCTCGGAACAGTGTCCGGCACCGGCGCGTACCGGGAGATCACCTCCCGGAACGCGTGGTACTTCGCAGTCGGGTTGCCGGCCTCGTCGAGCGGGGCGTCGTAGTCGTACGAGGTGACCGTCGGACGGTAGACGCCCTTGTCGTTGGCTCCACTGGTGAGCCCGAAGTTCGTGCCGCCGTGGAACATGTAGACGTTGACCGATGCCCCCGAGGCCAGCAGAGCGTCGAGCTCGGCGGCGGTCTCCTCGATCCCGGTCGTGTGGTGCGGGCCGCCCCAGTGGTCGAACCACCCGTCCCAGAACTCCATGCACATCAGCGGTCCGGTCGGCTGATGGTCCCGCAGAGTGCGGAGCCGCTCGGCACTCCGCGACCCGAAGGAACCAGTCCGCAGTACGCCGTCCAGGCCGCCTGCTTCGAGCATGTCCGGCACGGGTTGATCCACGGTCACCAGCGGCACGGTGATGCCCGCACCGCTAATGACCTCGACCAGCGCCTTCAGGTAGGTCTGGTCGTCGCCGAACGCGCCGTACTCGTTCTCGACCTGGACGAGCAGCACCGACCCGCCCTGGTCCACCTGGAGCGGCCGCACGATCCGGAGTACCTGCTGGAGGTACTCCTCGACCGCTGCCAGGTAGCGCCGCTCGTACCGGCGGATGCCGACGCCTGGCTCCCGGAAGAGCCAGGCGGGCAGGCCGCCGTTGTCCCACTCCCCGCAGATGTAGGGACCCGGCCGGACGATGGCGTACATGCCGGCCTCGGCGACCTGCCGGAGGAACCGCCCGAGATCGAGCATCCCTTCGGTGTCGAACACGCCACGCTGCGGGCTGTGGGCGTTCCAGGGCACGTAGGTCTCGATGGTGTTGAGCCCCATCAGGCGGGCCTTCTCGATCCGGTCCGCCCAGGACTCAGGGTGCACCCGGAAGTAGTGCAGCGCACCGGACAGGATCCGGAACGGCTCGCCGTCGAGCAGGAACTCGGACTCACCGATCGTGAAGTCAGACATGCGTCTCTCTCTGCCGAACTGTGGATTTCCGCCGGGTAGGCGGCGTCAGCCGTTGGTCTGGAAGCCCTGCTGGTTCCCGTAGCTCACCAGCGCGTCCTGCCACGCCTTGAGCCCGGGATTCAGGTCAGACTTGGACTGGTAGGCCTTGCCGACGGTGTCACCGAAGATGCTGTTGGCGTAGAGTTGGAAGGGCAGGTAGCTCCAGTCCTTGACCACCGAACCGGCCGCGCCGGTGAGCACCTGGTTGATCTGCTGACCGCCGAAGTACGGGCTCTTCTTGTCGACGAACGCCGGGTCCTTGAGATCAGCGGTGGTCGACGGGAAGCCGCCGCTCTCCAGGAACGGCTTCACGCCGCCGTCGTGGTTCAGCCACCGGACGAATCCGGCCGCCAGCGCGGGGTTTGCGCTCTGCTTGAGGACGGACTGGGTGCTGCCGCCGTTCTCCGCGGTGGCCGGCTGCCCGTCGTACGTCGGCAGCGGCGCGACCCGCCACTTCCCGGTGCCGCCCTTGACTGACGACTCGAGCACGCCGGGCATCCAGGCGCCGATGGCGAGCGTGGCGATCGTGCCGTCGCCGAGTGCCTTGAACCACTCGTCTGACCAACCCGGGATGCTTGCCACCAGACCGCCGGTGACGAGCTGGTTCCAGACTCCGGTCCACTTCTGGGTGCCGGCGTCGGCGAGGTTGATGGTGACTGCCTTGCCGTTGGTGCTGAACGGCTTGCCGCCCGCCTGCCAGATCATGCTGGTGGCGAAGCCGGCGTCGCCGGTGTCGTTGGTGATGAACTTCTTCGGGTCGGCGGCGTGCAGCTTCTTCGCCGCGGCGACGTACTCGTCCCACGTCTTGGGGATCGCGATGCCGTACTTGTCGAAGACCTCCTTGTTGTAGAACAGCGCCATCGGGCCGGAGTCCTGCGGCAGGCCGAAGAGACCGTCGCCGGCGTGTACGGCGGTCCAGGTCGACGGCGTGTAGGCGGAGGCGAAGGTGTCGAAGCCGTACTGACGGAGGTCCACGAGCGAGCCGGGCAACGCGAACTGCGGCAGCGCCTGGTACTCGATCTGTGCGACGTCCGGCGCCCCGGAGCCTGCCTTGATGACGTTCTGCAGCTTGGTGTACTGGTCGTTGCCGGTGCCGGCGTTGACGTAGTTCACCTTGACGTTCGGGTACTCCTTCTCGAACGCCTTCACCTGGGCCTCGGCGGACGGGGTCCAGCTCCAGTAGGTGATCGTTCCGCCCTTCTCCAGGGCGGCGTTCACGGCGTCCGGCGAGGCCTGCGGCTGGTCGCCGCCGCCGGATTCATCGGAGCCTCCACACGCGGCGAGCAGGAGCGACGCGGCCGTGACGGCAGCCGTGGCGACGACGAGTCGCCTGAGGCCGCGCCGATGGGTGGTCTTCATGGGTGTTCCTTTCGCTGTTACGAATGTCTTCACGAGCGCAGCCACTGCTGGTTCGCCTGGCCGTTGCAGAACCAGACGTCGACGGCCGTTCCGTTTCCCGTGCCGGCCCCCGCGGCGTCGAGGCAGAGACCGGGATGGCCGACGCTGCTGACGGACTGGTCCTCGTTGAGTTCCCAGGCCTGGTTGGGTGCGCCGGTGCAGTCGGTGATGATCACCGGGCTGCCGGCGACGGCTCCGTCGCCGCCGATGGTCATGCACTTGTTGCTGTAGACCGTGAGTTGCTTGTCGGTCGTCCAGTTCCAGGACTGGTTGCCGCCGCTGTTGCAGTCCCAAAGATCCAGAGCCGTGCCGTTGGTAGTGGAGAACCCCGGTACGTCGACGCAACGGTTGCTCGCCGCTCCTCGCAGTACCTCTCCTGGCGGAGCCGGCGGCAGGTCGTTCACCGGCTCCTTCTTGAGCAGGCCCCAACCCCACTGCAGCTGGGCCAGACCGGACGAGCTGTTGACCTCGAGATCCCCGTCGCCGACCAGCGTCGTCATGGAGTACGCGTCGCCGGTGCGCAGGCCAGGCCAGTAGACGACACCCATGCCCTGCTCCCGGGCCACCTGGGTGAGAGCTCCGAAGTACGACGTGTAGACGTTGCCCTCGTGGTTGCCGTAGTTCAGCCCGGTGGTCATCGGCGCGCCGGCTTCGTCGATGATCGTGCGCCAGCCGTACGAACCGATCCGCGGCCGGAGGTTCGCCAGCCACTCCTGCTCGGTCGTCGCGTCGTCCCAGAAGCCGTAGAAGTGCAGCGACAGCAGGGTGCCCTCCAGTGCGGGGGCCGCGCCGACACCGGTGACGTTGTCGTTGTAGCCCGTGCCGGAGATGACCACCCGACCGCGCGGGACGTCCTTGTGCTGCGCCAACCACGACGACGTCAGAGACACCCATTCATCGAGCGAGTAGCCGAACGGTTCGTTCATTGGCTCGAAGTACACGTGCGGGTTGTTGCGGTAGGCACCGACCACGGTGTTCCACATGCTGTCGAAGGCGGCCTGGTCGTCGACCCGGCCGTCCTTGGCGTCGCCGGCCTCCCAGTAGCTGAGGATCACCTTGAACCCTTGCCGGGTGGCCGCGTCGATCGCGCCGCGGTACGACGTCCACCAGTCCGTGCCGACGCTCGACGGGTTGATCGGCATCCGGATCGTGTTCGCCCGCAGCTCGTTGCGGAACTCCTGCACGATGCCCGAGGCGCGGCGGTAGGTGGTCGCGTAGTCGTCGTCGGTGCTCAGCCCTGACGGCACGACCTCGTCCGACGCGTAGTTGTCCCGCGGGTCCGCCCAGTTCACCCCGCGGAAGTCGTTCGTGCCCGACGGGTGGGCCGGTGACGCGGTGGCGGGAAGGGCGGCCGCGCCGGTCACCAGGACGACCGCGGCCACGATGGTTCGCCAGACTGCAGTTCTCATCGGACTCCCTTTACTGTTCGACGGTGGCTTTTCACTGTTCTTCTCACTGCTTGACGCTGCCCGCGCTCAGGCCGGACTGCCAGAACCGCTGGAGCAGGAGGAAGGCGACGACGAGGGGCACGATGGTCAGCAGCGACCCCGTGATCACCAGGTTGTAGATCGGCCGGGCGCCGACACCGGTGGCCTGGTTGCTCCACTGGGTGAGCCCGACGGTGAGCGGGTAGAGATCCGGCTTGCTGAGCATGATCAGCGGCAGGAAGTAGTTGTTCCAGGTGGACACCACCGCGAACAGCAGCACTGTGACGATGCCTGGGGCAAGCAACCGCAGGGCGACGGTGAAGAAGATCCTGATCTCGCCGGCGCCGTCGATCCGGGCCGCCTCGAGCAGATCGTGCGGTATCGCGTCCGTCGCGTAGACCCACATCAGGTACAGGCCGAACGGGCTGACCAGCGACGGGATGATGATGGCCCAGACCGTGTTCGTCAGCCCGAGGTTGGAGAACATCAGGAACGTCGGCACGGCCAGCGCGGTCCCGGGCACCGCCACGGCTCCCAGCAGCACGGCGAAGACGGCCCGCCGGCCCGCGAACTTGTACTTCGCCAGCCCGTACCCCGCGGCGGTCGCCAGGAGCGTCGCTCCGCCGGCACCGACCACGACGTACAGCAGGGTGTTGCCGAGCCAGCGCAGGAAGATGCCGTCGTCGTACGTCAGGGTGTCGCTGATGTTGCCGAACAAGGCGAAGGACTTCCCGAACCACAGCCCGGGGCTCGACAGGAGATCGTCCTGCGTCTTGGTCGCGCTCAGGAACAACCAGAGCAACGGCACGAGCGTGTAGACCAGGTAGAGGAGCATCAACCCGGTCAGCAGCGGTGACCGCCGGGGCCGCAGCGGCGAGGTCGTCGTACTCACAGCGCCTCCCGCGAGCCACGCAGCTGGACGACGTACGCGATCACTGCCGTGATGACGCCCATCACGATGGCGACGGTGGCGGAGTAGTTGAACTGCTGGCCCGCGAAGGAGAGGTTGTAGGCGTACATGTTCGGCGTGAAGTACGTCGTGATCACGTTCGGCGCTAGCGTCCGCAGGATGTTCGGCTCGTTGAACAGCTGGAAGCTGCCGATGATCGAGAAGATGGTGGCGATCACGATCGCGCCGCGCAGGGCGGGCAACTTGACCGCCAGGATGGTCCGGACCGTTCCCGCGCCGTCGATCGCGGCGGCCTCGTACAGCTCCTCGGGCACGGTCCGCAGCGCCGAGTAGAAGATGAGCATGTTGTAGCCCACGAACTCCCAGGTCACGATGTTCGCGATCGAGGGCAGCATCCAGGACTTGCTGAGCGGCTGGATCGCGGTGCTCCCGAGCAGGTCGTTCAGGTCGGCCGCCAGCCCGAAGTTGTTGCCGTAGATGTAGCCCCACATCAAGACGGCGACGACCCCCGGGACGGCGTACGGCAGGAAGATCACGATCCGGAAGAAGCTCGAGGCGTGCAGCCGCGCGCTGTCGATCGCGAGGGCGGCCAGCAGGGCGAGCAGGAGCATGACCGGCACCTGGACGACCAGGAACAGCAGCACCCGCAGGAACGCCTCCCAGAACTTGGAGTCGCGCACCACCTCGGCGTAGTTGTCCAGCCCGACGAAGGTGTTGCCGCCGAAGAAGGCCTGCTCGCGGAACAGGCTGAGATAGATCGCGTACCCGATCGGCGCCAGGAAGGTCAGCGCGAACACGGCCAGGAACGGCCCGACGAAGATCCAGCCCTTCGTGTCGCGGTGCAACCAGCCACGCCGAGGGCGCAGTACAGCGGACTCGGCCATCTGCCCGTCGACCTCCGATGTTAACGTCAACATGATCGCCAGGACGCTAACGTGTTTACGTCAACATGTCTATAGTTCAGCGGAGACCCCTGGGGAGAGCCAATGACAGCGGAGCAAACGCCGGTACGGCGGCGGCGCGGGCCTTCGATGGCCGACGTGGCCCGGCTGGCCGGCGTCTCCGGGCAGACGGTGTCGCGGGTCGCGAACGGACGGCACAACGTGGACGCGGACACCCGCGAGCGGGTGCTGGCGGCGATGCGGGAGGTCGGCTACCGGCCGAACAGCGCCGCGCGGGCGTTGCGCAACGGGCGGTTCCGGAGTATCGGCGTGATCGTCTTCGAGCTGTCCAGCTTCGGCAACACGCGCACGCTCGACGCGATCGCGGCGGCGGCCACCACCCGCGGCTACGCCGTCAACCTGCTACCGGTGCTGGACGCCTCGCAGGAGGCCGTGTCGGGTGCCTTCAGCCGGCTGGGCGAACAGGCGGTGGACGGCGTCATCATCCTGATCGAGGCCCACACGCTCGACGACGCCGAGGTGCCGCTACCCGACGGGCTGCCGGTCGTCGTGGTCGACTCGAGCGCTCACTACGACTACCCGATCGTCGACACGGACCAGGCCCAGGGCGCGCGCCTGGCCACCGAGCACCTGCTGGATCTCGGGCATCAGACGGTCTGGCACCTCGGCGGCCCGCCGTCGTCCTTCGCCGCGGCACGGCGGCTCCGGTCCTGGCAGCAGACGCTGACCGATCGAGGTCGCCCGGTGCCGCCGGTACTGGTCGGGGACTGGTCGGCGGCGTCCGGGTACGAGGCAGGCCGGCAGTTGGCCGACAACCCCGATGTCAGTGCCGTGTTCGTGGCCAACGACCAGATGGCGCTCGGGCTCCTGCGCGCCCTCCACGAGCGAGGGCGCGCAGTACCGGAGGACGTCAGCGTGGTCGGCTTCGACGACCAGGAAGAGGCCGCGCAGTTCTGGCCGCCGCTGACGACCATCCGTCAGTCGTTCGCCGAGGTCGGCCGCCGGAGCGTGGATGCGCTCATCAACGAGATCCAGGCCGGCGAACACCACCACCAGCCCGTCTCCGTCGCCACCGAACTGGTGGTCCGCAGCAGCACCGCGCCGTCGCGCTGATCAGCGACCGGATAGTTGTTCCACGACCTTGAGCAGAGCTGAGTGGTCGAGGGAACCGTTGCCTTGGGCACGGGCCGCCGCCACCAACTGAGCGACTACGCCCGTCACAGGTAGGGCGACGCCGGCGGCTCGAGCGGAGGCCAGGGCTATGCCCATGTCCTTGTGGTGGAGGTCGATTCGGAAGCCTGGTTCGAACTGGCGGGCGAGCATCGAGGCGGACTTCAGGTCGAGGATGCGGTTGCCGGCCAGGCCGCCGGCCAGGACTTCCAGGCCTCGTTCGCCGTCGACGCCGGATGCCTCCAGGAGCACGATCGCCTCGCTGACCAGCGAGATGATGCCGGCGACCATCAACTGGTTCGCCGCCTTCACGGTCTGGCCGGCACCGTGTCCACCGACGTGGACGATCGTCCGCCCGAGATCCTCGAAGATCGGTCGAGCTGCTTCGAAGTCCACCGCTGAGCCGCCGACCATGATGGACAGCGACGCCTTGATCGCCCCTTGCTCGCCACCACTGACCGGCGCGTCCAGCACTCGTACTCCGCGCTCTGCGCCGGCCGCCGCGACGGCCAGGGAGGTCTCCGGCGCGATCGAACTCATGTCGATCAGCAGTACTCCGGCAGCAGCGGACTCCAGTACTCCGCCCGGCCCCACCACGACCTCCGACACCTGTGGGGAGTCAGGCAGCATCGTGATGATCACCTCCGCGCCGGATACAGCCGACGCGATATCCGGGCCCGGTTTGCCGCCGGCCTGGAGGAGCTTGTCGACGGAGGCGGGTACCACGTCGTACCCGGTGACGTGGTGGCCGGCTCGGACCAGGTTGGCGGCCATGTGCGAGCCCATGATGCCGAGCCCGATGAATCCGATCTTCTGCATGGTCGCGCCCTTCTCAGTGAACCAGGAGTTGTTCGAGCGCCTCGCGCATCAACCGCGCGGCCTCACTCGGCGTCTTGCCGACCTTCACCCCGACCGCCTCGAGGGCCTCCTGCTTGGCGGCCGCGGTACCGGACGAGCCGGACACGATCGCGCCCGCGTGGCCCATCGTCTTGCCTCCAGGCGCGGTGAAGCCGGCGACGTAGCCGACCACCGGCTTCGTCACGTGGTCCTTGATGAACGCGGCCGCGCGCTCCTCGGCGTCGCCGCCGATCTCGCCGATCATCACGATCGCGTCGGTGTCCGGGTCGTCCTGGAACGCCTGCAGCGCGTCGATGTGCGTCGTCCCGATGATCGGGTCGCCGCCGATCCCGATCGCCGTGGTGAAGCCGTATTCCCGCAGTTCGTACATCATCTGGTAGGTCAGCGTGCCCGACTTCGACACCAGGCCGATCCGGCCGGGCCCGGCGATGTCGGCCGGGATGATGCCGGCGTTGGCACGGCCCGGGCTGATCAGACCGGGGGAGTTGGGCCCGATGATCCGGGTGGTGCCGGAGGCCTGCGCGTGGGCGAAGAACGCGGCGGTGTCGTGCACCGGCACGCCCTCGGTGATCACCACCACCAGTGGGATGCCGGCGTCGATCGCCTCGATCACCGCGCCCTTGGTGAACCGCGGCGGTACGAAGACGACCGACACGTCGGCGCCGGTGGACTTCACCGCGTCGGCGCAGGAGCCGTAGACCGGGATCGACCGCTTGGCGAAGTCGACCGACTGGCCGCCCTTGCCCGGCGTCACGCCACCGACGATGTCGGTGCCGGCGGCAAGCATCCGGCTGGTGTGCTTCTGCCCCTCGGCGCCGGTCATGCCCTGCACGATGACTCTGCTCTTCTCGGTCAGGAAGATTGCCATATCCGTCTGCCTCCTCAGGCTTGTGCGGCCAGTTCGGCGGCGCGGTCAGCGGCGCCGTCCATGGTGTCGACCACCGTCACCAGCGGATGGTTCGCCCGGGCGAGGATCCGGCGGCCCTCGTCCACGTTGTTGCCGTCCAGCCGGACGACGAGCGGTTTGTTCGCCTGGTCGCCCAGCAGCGCCAGCGCCTGCACGATGCCGTTCGAGACCGCGTCGCAGGCGGTGATGCCGCCGAACACGTTCACGAACACGCTGCGCACCTGCGGATCGCCGAGGATGATGCTGAGCCCGTTGGCCATCACCTCGGCCGAGGCGCCGCCGCCGATGTCGAGGAAGTTCGCCGGCTTCACGCCGCCGTGCGCCTCACCGGCGTACGCGACCACGTCGAGGGTCGACATCACCAGCCCGGCGCCGTTCCCGATGATGCCCACCGAGCCGTCGAGCTTGACGTAGTTGAGGCCCTTCTCCTGAGCCGCCGCCTCCAGCGGATCCGCAGCGGCCTTGTCGTCGAAGGCCGCGTGGTCCGGGTGCCGGTACGCCGCGTTCTCGTCCAGTGTGACCTTGCCGTCCAGCGCCTCGAGCGAACCGTCGGCAAGTTTCACCAGGGGGTTCACCTCGACCAGCGACGCATCCTCGGCGATGAACACCGCCCAAAGCTTCTCTACGACGTACGCCGCCTCCGCCGGGAATCCCGCGGCCGCGACGATCTCGGCGGCCTTGGCCTCGTCCACCCCGGTGGCCGGGTCGATCGACACCTTCGCGATCGCGTCCGGGTTGGTGTGCGCGACCTCCTCGATCTCCACCCCGCCCTCGGTGCTCGCGATGCACAGGTAGTTGCGGTTGGCCCGGTCGACCAGGAAAGAGCAGTAGTACTCCTCGGCGATGTCCGCGGCGGGAGCGAGCAGGACCCGGCGGACCGTGTGGCCTTTGATGTCCATCCCGAGGATGTCGCGGGCCCGATCGGTGGTCTCAGCGGGGTTCGCGGCCAGCTTCACGCCGCCTGCCTTGCCACGCCCGCCGGCCTTCACCTGCGCCTTGACCACCACCCGGCCGCCCAGCGCCTCGGCGGCTCCGGCGGCATCCGCCGCGTCCTCCACCACCCGGCCGAGAGTGACCGGCACATCGTGCCGGGCGAAGAGTTCTTTGGCTTGGTACTCCATCAGATCCACGGGAAGTCCTCCTCGGACAGCTCGGACGCGAGAATGTGACGACTGTATGCTGTATGCACATTCCTTTACAAGATCACAGAGCTTCACAAGACCGCAGCGATCGGTGTCCGGGTCTGGACAAGGATTAGCGAGGAGGGGTACCAAAGTTCCATACGGTATGCAGTAGTCAGGAGGCGACCTCATGAAGGAAGCAACCACCAGCACGCCTCCACGGGACGTGCGCGACGTTTACGGCCGCCGGTATCGCATCGGCGAAGACGCCCGGGAGCTCACCGGCCACTCGAGACAATGGCAACTGTGGGCCACCTGGGCGTGCATGGTCGCGATCAGTCCACTCCAGTACTCCTTCGGCTCCGCGGCTCTCGGCCTGGAATCCAGCCGGGGTTGGGGAACCGTGCAGACCATGTGGCTGCTAGCCCTGTTCGTGGCGTGTCAGGCGCTGGTCGCGATCCCCGCCGCCTGGACCCAACGAGTACGTCGGACCTCGCCGACCCAACTCGTAGTACTGGGTGGGGTGTTCGCGGCGATCGGGCTTGCGACGCTGGCGCACTCGGGCAACTACGCTGCCGTGGTGCTCGGGTATGCGGTGGTCGGCGGCACCGGGGCAGGGCTGGTCTACGCGGCCTGCATCACGACCGCGGCCAGGTGGTTCCCCGACCGGCGGGTCGCGACGATCGGGTTCGTCACCGGCGGTTTCGCGGTGGGAGCGGTGCCGAGCATCGCGCTGCTCACCATCTTCGACTCGGCCGGAGGGCATCGACTCGTGTTCGACCTGATGGCCTGCGTAGCGCTGCTGATCGTCCTGACGGCCGGGGGAGTCCTCAAGGATCCGCCGCGACATTGGTGGCCGGCCGAGATCGACGCGCAGGTGTGGGCGGTTGACCGCAAGCTCAACCGCAGCATCCCGAACAACCTCCCCGCGGTCCGTCACTACCGTCCGGCTGAGGCGATGCGCACCGGCGCGCTGCCCCTGATGTGGCTGACGCTGGCACTGAGTACTGCGCTGTCGTTGTTCGGCATTGCGTTCGTTGTCAGCTACGCGATCGAGGCCGGCCTCGGGTTGGCGGTCGCCGGATTCGCCGCCGGATTGCTTGCCGCGGTCAACGGTCTCGGTCGGTCCTTCGCCGGTGACCTGTCCGAGCGGTTCGGCCGTCGCCGGGTGCTTGCGGCGGTGCTGATGATCGAGGGCTTCACCCACGTCGGACTGGTGCTGGCGGGCGAGTCCGGGGTGGGATGGGCATTCGTGCTCTGCGCGATGTTCGCCGGTCTCGGTGGTGGTGCTTTCTACGCGATCATGGCGAACCTGGTGCTCGAGTTCTTCGGCGAGAACAGCCTGCTGCAGAACCAGGCGATCCTCTACAGCGCCAAGGCTGTCGGCGGCCTGGTCGGTGTCGGCGTCACCGCGAGCCTGGTCGCGACGATCGGCTACCGACCGGTCTTCCTCGGCGCCGGCCTGCTGGGGCTGCTCACGGCACTCACCGTGCGCTTCCTCAAGCAACCTGGCCGCCCAGCTCTGCCAGTCCGACCTCAGTTGGGAACGCCGGTCGCCGGACCGGGCGAGTGAGCCGCACAGAAGCCGGGGCCTCGCTCAGCCCCGGCACTCCCACGGACCTGTACGCCGAGGGTGCCCCGGGCAATGCGTACTACGCCCGGGTGCCACGTTCCGAGCCCTGCGTGATGGAGCTCGTCTCGAAGCTGGCCAAGGAGCCTTGGACGGACAGGCCGTCGTCAGTGCACCCGGTCCTCGGCGCAGTGGCCCGGACAGTCCACGACTACAGCAGTCGCGCGGGGCAGCGGGCGTTGTTGCCTCTGGCACCTTCGTTCCTCGCGACCGCCCACGCCGGCTTCGAGAGTTCCGCCCGGCTGGTCGCTCTCTGTGTCTCCGCCGCACTCACGAGCCCGGACCAGGAGTGCATCACCAAGGATGAACGTGGACGGCTGGCCGGCGCTCAGGAGACCGCGCTGTATCTGCTGGCCTCACGTCCTGCTGACCAGAGACCGGGCGGACTCGCCCGCTGGTGGCTCCCCGTGCTGGACCACCTGAAGCTGAGCGAGGCGTTCTACCGGGGGTTCGTGGCCACCGAGCACGCCGCTGAGGCCGTAGCTGTGGCCGCCCGGGGATCGGGCGGCGACCGCGACGTACGGCTCAGGCGGCTACTGAAACAGTGCCTGGCAACGGCCTGACCGCCTCAGGGGGCAGGGGGTGTCTGACAGCCCCCTGCGTGCTGCGCGGCACTCGGCACGGCACCTCGGCGCACTGGAGCGAAGGCCACGATGGAAAAGCATCGAGGCCTTCACTCCAGCACGCCGAGCTACCGCACCGAGCACCTGCTCGCGACTGCAGGGGACTGTCAGACACCCCCTCGGCGGCCTGGTGCGCCGAGCCCTTCGTGGTCGACGTCGCCCGCGCCCCACAGACCGTGGTCGCGGTCGTCGTCCGGGATCACCACGAGCTCGTGCCGGCGGGGAGGTCCGACCTGCTCCTCCAGCCTGCGAAGGTCCGTCGAGCACCGGGACACGTCGTCGATCAGCCGCAGTACGTCGAGGTGCGGGCCGAGCTGGTTCCGCAACCCCGCAAGGGCTTTCTCGAGGTTCTGCAGTGCGCGGCGGGTCTGGCCGAGCTCGTCGTGGATCGTCATCGCAGCTCCCGGGTTCTCAAGGTGAATCGCCACTTGGTAGTGACAAGCATACGGGATACTGCATACAGTCGTCCTCAAGAATTCTGCCGGGTTCCGAGCTCTGGACAACGGGTTCGGCGGTGCGATATGACTACGACTACACCATACGGTATGCAATCTACGAAGTGTCGCTCCGTGAATCCAGACCGGCCTTCCTCGAGGAGATGACTGCACAGATGGCGCAAACAGTGT
Organism: Kribbella qitaiheensis; assembly: GCF_042657745.1. Taxonomy (GTDB): domain Bacteria; phylum Actinomycetota; class Actinomycetes; order Propionibacteriales; family Kribbellaceae; genus Kribbella; species Kribbella qitaiheensis. The sequence goes on from NZ_JBHSKE010000021.1 coordinate 51,757, forward strand.
CCCCAGCTTCCCAGTCAGACGCTGCAGCAGCGGTTGCGGAAGTGACCGAGCCGGAACCGAGCACCGCCACGATCTCGGGCGGGCATCTGGTGGCCAAGGCCCTCAAGGCCGAGGGAATCGACGTGATCTTCACCCTCTGTGGCGGCCACATCATCGACATCTACGACGGTTGCGTCGACGAGGGCATCGCCGTCGTCGACGTCCGGCACGAGCAGGTCGCGGCACACGCCGCCGACGGCTACGCCCGGATGACCGGCAAGCCCGGCTGCGCGGTCGTCACCGCCGGCCCCGGCACCACCGACGCGGTGACCGGTGTCGCGAACGCCTTCCGGGCGGAGAGCCCGATGCTGCTGATCGGCGGCCAGGGTGCGCTGAACCAGCACAAGATGGGCTCGCTGCAGGACCTGCCGCACGTCGACATGATGACCCCGATCACCAAGTTCGCCGCCACGGTGCCGCACACCGCCCGGGTGGCCGACATGGTGTCGATGGCTTTCCGTGAGTGCTACAACGGCGCTCCCGGTCCGTCCTTCCTGGAGATCCCGCGCGACATCCTGGACAACTCCGTCCCGGTGGAGTCCGCGACCATTCCGGAGGCCGGCCGGTACCGGGCATCAACCAAGAGCATCGGCGACCCGGCGAACATCGAGGCGCTGGCCGACCTGCTGGCCCGGGCCGAGAAGCCCGTAGTACTGCTGGGCACCCAGGTGTGGACGTCGCGCGGCAGCGACGCGGCGATCGACTTCGTCCGCAAGCTGAACATCCCTGCCTACATGAACGGCTCGGCTCGCGGCACCCTGCCGCCCGGCGACCCGAACCACTTCCACCTGTCCCGGCGGTACGGGTTCAACAACGCCGACCTGATCCTGATCGTCGGCACCCCGTTCGACTTCCGGATGGGCTACGGCCGCCGGCTGCCGAAGGGCGCGACGGTGGTCCAGATCGACATGGACTACCGCACGGTCGGCAAGAACCGCGACATCGACCTCGGCCTGGTCGGCGACCCGGGCGCGATCCTGGCCGCGGTGACGCAGGCCTCTTCGGGCCGGATCCAGAAGGCCGGCGACCGCAAGGCGTGGTTCAGCGAGCTCCGCGCCGAAGAGGACGCGGCGTACCAGAAGCGGCTGCCGCGGCAGCTGTCGGACGCCAATCCGATCCACCCGCTGCGGCTGGCCCACGAGATCAACGAGTTCCTCACCGAGGACTCGATCTACATCGGCGACGGCGGCGACATCGTCACCTTCTCCGGTGGCGTGGTGCAACCGAAGTCACCCGGCCACTGGATGGACCCGGGACCGCTCGGCACCATCGGCGTCGGCATCCCGTTCGTGATGGCGGCCAAGTACGCCCGGCCGGACAAGGAGGTCGTCGCACTGTTCGGTGACGGCGCCTTCTCGCTCACTGGGTGGGACTTCGAGACGCTGGTCCGGTTCAACCTGCCGTTCGTCGGTGTCGTCGGCAACAACTCGTCGATGAACCAGATCCGCTACGGCCAGGAGGCGAAGTACGGCCACGCCCGCGGCCGGATCGGCAACACCCTCGGCGACGTGAAGTACGACGAGTTCGCCAAGATGCTCGGCGGCTACGGCGAGGAGGTCCGCGACCCCAAGGACATCGGGCCGGCCATGCAGCGGGCCCGCGAGTCGGGGCTGCCGTCGCTGATCAACGTGTGGGTGGACCCGGACGCGTACGCGCCCGGAACGATGAACCAGACCATGTACAAGTAGCGATCCCCGGCGGCGGCTCTCCCCTCCCGGTGAGCCGCCGCCCAGTACTGGAGGACCACTATGGGTAAGGCCCTTGAAGGTGTTCGCGTACTCGACATGACCCACGTGCAGTCCGGACCGTCCTGCACACAGATCCTGGCCTGGCTCGGCGCCGACGTCGTCAAGCTCGAGGCGCCGACGGGTGACATCACCCGCCAGCAGTTGCGCGACCTCCCGGACGTCGACAGCCTCTACTTCACCATGCTGAACTGCAACAAGCGCAGCATCACCTTGAACATGAAGTCCGAGCGGGGCAAGGAGATCTTCACCGACCTGGTGAAGAACTCCGACATCCTGGTGGAGAACTTCGCCCCCGGCGCGATCGACCGGATGGGCTTCACCTGGGACCGCCTCCAGCTGATCAACCCCGAACTGATCTACGCCTCGATCAAGGGCTTCGGCCCGGGCCGCTACGAGGACTTCAAGGCCTACGAGGTGGTCGCCCAGGCGATGGGCGGCGCGATGAGCACGACCGGCTTCGAGGACGGCCCGCCGACCGCCACCGGAGCTCAGATCGGTGACTCCGGCACGGGGATCCACCTGGTCGCCGGCATCCTGGCCGCGCTGTACCAGAGGGTTGCCACCGGCAAGGGTCAGCGCGTCTCCGTCGCTATGCAGGAGGCCGTTCTCAACCTCAGCCGGGTGAAGCTGCGCGACCAGCAGCGGCTCGCGCACGGCCCGCTGAAGGAGTACCCGAACGACAACTTCGGCGACGAGGTACCCCGCTCCGGCAACGCGTCCGGCGGCGGCCAGCCCGGCTGGGCGGTCCGGACGGCACCTGGCGGCCCGAACGACTACATCTACGTGATCGTCCAGCCTCCCGGCTGGGCGCCGATCGCAAACCTGATCGGCAAGCCCGAGCTGGCCGACGACCCGGACTGGAGTACGCCGGCCGCCCGGCTCGACAAGCTCGACAAGATGTTCGCGCTGATCGAGACCTGGACCGAGCAGCACACCAAGTTCGAGGTGATGGAGAAGCTGAACGCGCTGAACGTGCCGTGCGGCCCGATCCTGTCCACCCGGGAACTGATCGAGGACGAGACGCTGGCCGAGCTCGGCGCCGTCGTCGAGGTGAAGCACCCGCAGCGCGGCACCTTCAAGACCGTCGGCTGCCCGATCAAGCTGTCCGACTCGCCCGTCCAGGTGGAGACCTCGCCCTGCCTCGGTGAACACAACTCCGCGATCTATGGCGGGCTCGGCATCGACACCGCCGAGCTCGAAGAACTCAAGGCCGCCGGCGTCGTCTGACGTCCCGAACGTCCGAACGGACGAGGGTCAGGACCCTCGGTTCTTCGGACGCAAGCAGCAAACCACCACGCTTTTGAGGAGCTCCAGGCATGACATATGACAAGGCAGTCGTCCAGTCCATCCTCGACCAGGCTCTGGCGGAAGGCCGCACCTCGCTGAGCGCCCCCGAGGCCAAGCTGGTCGCGGACGCGTACGGCATCCCGACGCCGGGCGAAGGGCTGGCCACGACTGCCGAGGGAGCAGCCGGGCTCGCCGCCGAGATCGGTTTCCCGGTCGTGCTGAAGATCGTCTCGCCCGACATCCTGCACAAGACGGAGGCGGGCGGCGTGGTGGTCGGTGTGGACAGCGCCGAGGCCGCGGTCACGGCGTACCGGCAGATCGTCGCGAACGCGAAGGCCTACCAGGCCGACGCGGAGATCATCGGCGTGCAGGTGCAGAAGATGCTGGTCACCGGTGGTGACGTCCAGGAGGTGATCGTCGGCGCGGTGACCGACCAGACCTTCGGCAAGATCGTTGCCTTCGGCCTCGGTGGGGTGCTCGTCGAGGTGCTCAAGGACGTGACCTTCCGGCTGGCGCCGACAACGCCCGAAGAAGCCCGCTCGATGGTCGACGGGATCAGCGCGCACGAGATGCTGAACGGCGTCCGCGGCGCCAAGCCGGTCGACAAGGACGCCATCGCGGCGATCATCAGCAGGCTGTCGGACCTGGTCGAGGACTTCCCGCAGTTCGCCGAGGTCGACCTGAACCCGGTACTGGCCGGGCCGGACGGCGCCACCGCGGTGGACTTCCGGATCATCGTGGACGCCGAGGCCGGCAAGCCGGTGGATCGCTACAGCCAGGAAGAGATCCAGACCGCGATGACCCGGATCATGAAGCCGCGGGCGGTAGCTGTGATCGGAGCGTCGAACGAGGCCGGCAAGATCGGCAACTCGGTGATGAAGAACCTGGTCAACGGCGGATACCAGGGCGAGATCTACCCGATCAACCCCAAGGGTGGCGAGGTGCTCGGGCTGAAGGCGTTCCCGAGCATCACCGACGTGCCGGGCGACGTGGATGTCGCGGTGTTCGCCGTACCAGCCAAGTTCGTCGCCGGCGCGCTCGAGCAGTGCGGCCAGAAGGGTGTCGCCGGGGCGATCCTGATCCCGTCCGGGTTCGCCGAGACCGGTGAGCAGGAACTCCAGGACGAGGTCGTCGCGATCGCGAAGAAGCACAGCGTGCGGATTCTCGGGCCGAACATCTACGGCTACTACTACCTGCCGGAGAACCTCTGCGCGACGTTCTGCACGCCGTACGACGTGAAGGGCAGTGTCGCGCTCTCATCCCAGAGCGGAGGCATCGGGATGGCGATCCTGGGCTTCAGCCGGTCCAGCCGGATGGGCGTCTCCGCGATCGTTGGGGTAGGCAACAAGGCCGATATCGACGAAGATGACCTCCTGACGTTCTTCGAGACCGACGACAACACCAACCTGATCGCCATGCACCTGGAAGATCTCAAGGACGGCCGGGCGTTCGCCGAGACGGCGGCGCGGGTGTCGAAGAAGAAGCCGGTCGTCGTGCTGAAGGCAGGCCGGACCGACATGGGCGCCCGGGCCGCGAGCTCGCACACGGGCGCGCTGGCCGGCAACGACAAGGTCTACGACGACATCCTGCGGCAGAGCGGCGTGGTCCGCGCCCCTGGGCTGAACGAGATGCTCCAGTACGCCCGGGGCATCCCGTTGCTTCCGACGCCGAAGGGTGAGAACGTCGTCATCATCACCGGCGCGGGTGGCTCGGGCGTCCTGCTGTCGGACGCCTGCGTCGACAACGGCCTGCAGTTGATGTCGATGCCGGCCGACCTGGACGCCGCGTTCAAGAAGTTCATCCCGCCGTTCGGTGCCTCCGGCAACCCGGTGGACATCACCGGTGGCGAGCCGCCGTCGACGTACCGGAACACGGTGGCGCTCGGGCTCGAGGACGAGCGGATCCACGCGCTGATCCTGGGCTACTGGCACACGATCGTGACGCCGCCGATGGTGTTCGCGAAACTCGTCGCCGAGGTGGTCGAGGAGTACCGCGCCAAGGGCATCGACAAGCCGGTGGTCGCCTCGCTGTCCGGTGACGTCGAGGTCGAGGAGGCCAGCCAGTACCTGTTCGAGCACGGCGTGGTCGCCTACCCGTACACCACCGAGACACCGGTCCAGGTGCTCGGCGCGAAGTACCGATGGGCCCGGAACGCGGGGCCGCTCGGTTCCTAGTCGACCGCAAGACAACGACTCAGTCCCAGAGCTGGGTCCGATCAGGAGGCGGTGATGCGTTTGGTCCGCGGGGAGAGCACGGGGGAGCGATAAGTCTCGTCAGCTGGCGTCGATCTAAGGAGTCCGCCTTGGACGTCACAAGCAAGACCTCAGAAGTACCCGAAGAGCCCGCGTCAGCGGTCGGCACCGAACGGGTCTGGAAGGCAGGCCGACTCGAGCCGATGCCGATCCGCCCGCTGCCGCCGGCACCGCCCTCTCTGCACATCCTCGGTCCGACCGTCTTCCTGGTCGCGCTGGGCGTCGGCATGGGTGAGTCCTACATGTGGCCCCGGCTCGTCCTGGTGTTCGGTCCCGACATCCGCTGGCTGTTCATGGTCGGTGTCACCCTGCAGGCATTCGTGCTGCTGGAGATGGCCCGGTACGCGATGGCGACCGGTGAGAGCATCTTCTTCGGCGCCGCCCGGGTGTTCAAACCGTTGATGTGGTTCTTCTACGTCGCGGCGATCCTGATCTACATCTGGCCGGGGCACCTCTCGGCCGGCGCGGCCGCCTTCGAGGCGATAACCGGCATTCCATGGCAGGTGACAGCCTGCGTGGCGCTGGTCTTCGTCGGGGTGCTGTTCAGCATGCTGTCGGTGATCTACAACTTCCTGGAGAAGCTGCTCGGCCTGCTGATCGGCTTCCTGGTCGTCGGTACCTCGATCATCGCGGCGATCGTCGGCAGCTGGGACGACCTGGCCCAGACCATCTCCGGCATGTTCGCGTTTGGCTTCCTGCCGGACAAGGCGTTGTCGGAGGCCTGGTTCCCGATCCTGGTCGGATCGATCGCCTTCGCCGGCCCGTCCGGCATGCAGCAGATGTGGTACACCCTGCAACTGCGCGACAGCGGGGCCGGCATGGGTGCCCACATCCCGAAGATCCGCGGGCTGCGGTCGGCCGACGAGGCGGAGTCGATGCCGTCGCGGGGCTACATGTTCGACACCGAGGACCCCGCGGAGCTGCAGAAGTGGAAGGGGTGGCGCAAGTGGGTCACCTTCGACGCCCTGCTGCTCTTCTGGGGCATCACGATGCTCGTCACGATCTCGTTCACCGTGCTGGCCATGTCGGCGGCCCGGGAGAATCCGGATGTGGCCGGGCTGATCGAGGGAGGAGACCGAGAGGCCGCGCTGAAGGCCATGTCGGACGCCTTCGCCTCGGCCGGCAGCCCGATCCTCGGCACATTGTTCTTCGCCTTCATCGCGCTGATCGGCCTGAACGCCACCCTGGGGCTGTTCGACTCGTTCTCCCGGGGCCAGGCGGACATGACCTACTACTTCGTCCCGGGCGCCAAGCGGTTCTCGATGTCGAAGCTGTACGCCGGGTTCCTCTGGGGCGTGATCACGTTCGGCATCCTGATCCTGCTGTTCGGGCCGGCCGACGGTCCGGCGGGGATCCTGGACATCCTGGCGTTCCTGTCCACCTTCGCGATGGGCGCGTACTGCATCGTGTTGCTCCTGGTGAACAACAGGTTGCTGCCCAAACCGATCCGGCCGGGACCGGTGCGGAACCTGATCATCGGGTTCGGTGCGGTGTTCTACCTCGGGATGCTGTTCTACAGCCTGTTCCGCTTCGGTGTGGTCGTGAGCTGAGATGGACAAGGTGATGGACAACGACAAGGTTCGACAGCTCGCGGAGTTCTCCGTCCCCGCCGCCGTGGTGGGTGCGTCGACCGGTCTGGTAGCCGGAGGGTTGGCCGCGTTCGTCGGCCGGCCCCTCGGCTGGGCCCTGGTCACCGGGCTCGGTCTCGCGGTCCCGCTGATCCTGTTCGGCGCCGGGTACGCCGTACTGCTTGCGCTCGGCAAGCTCCCGGCCGGGGTGTTCGCACCGGCGGCGGTCTACTGGGTGATCGGGTTCCCCGTCGCCCTGCTGGTGCACTCCGTGGTGACCGAGTGGACGGTGACCGGTACGCCGGGGCTGCCGGCGGAGCCGTGGAAGTTCCTCGCGTTCCGGGCCCTGCTCAGCATGGGGTTCGCGATCGGGTTCCTGTGGATGCACGAGCAGCTCGGCCGGCACTGGTGGCCGAGGATCCTGGAGCACAACCTCTATGCCCGCCGGGTGGTCGAGCAGTACGTCGAGCTCGCCGCGTCCCTGGCGGAGCGCAAGGCGGCCACCGTGCGTGCCCGCAAGAAGGGGCGGGAACGGATCGCCTAGCACCTTGTGCCCTCTCGGCCGCCCGCGTCTGCCCAGACAGCCGCGGGCGGCCGCATATTCACCGGAGGAGCTCATGCACGTTTCGGCGTCGGGCTGACCCTGGGTCGCCGGCGGCGAGGCCGGCGGGGAGTTCTTCGCCGGCTCGTCGTGGATCACCTGTACTGCGGTACGCCGAAGTAAAGGTGGTTCACTCGGCGCTGCGGCGGCGCCGGGTGATCTTCTTCTCGACGATCGGCGCGGGCTCGGGCGTCGTCCCCGCCTGCAGGTCGTGGTACGCCTTACGCGTGTGCTCGGTGTGCTCGCGCATGATCTGTGCGGCCTTGTCCTCGTCGCCGTCGCTGATCGCCTTCACCAGCCGGTTGTGCTCGCGCCAGGAGGCCGCGCCGCGCACAGGCGCCACGGGCGTGTAGTACCAGCGGACGCGGCGGTCGACCTGGCCGGCGAAGTCGACCAGGAAGCGGTTCCCCGACATCTGGGTGATCAGGCCGTGCAGCTCGCCGTTGGTCCGGACCGCGCCGTCGATGTCGCCGGACTCCTGCAGGCTCGCGCCGATCTTGCAGAGGTCCTTCAGCTTCGCCACCGCGTCCTTGTCGGGGTTGCGGGCGGCGAGGCGCGCCGACTCCGACTCCAGGGCCGCGCGGGCCGCCAGCAGTTGGTCGACCTCGTCCTCGGCGGGCACGTGCACCATCGCGCCGAAACCGGGCCGCAGGTCCACCCAGCCCTCGTTGTTGAGCCGCTGGAGGGCCTCCCGGACGGGCTGCCGGGACACGCCCAGCATGCCGGCCAGCTCGACCTCGACGAGGTGCCGGCCGCGCTCCAGAGTGCCGTCGATGATCATCTCGGTGAGCGCCTCGTAGACCGACTCACGCAAGGGCGTCGGCCGCTTGACGTGCCGGACGCCGGGGGAGTCGGAGGTGGAGTCCGGGCCCGCGCTGATGGTGGTCATGAGGTCCTTCCCGAAAAACATGTCGGCACTTGGTAGACAGTCTACCAAGTGCCGAGGGCGATTCGCCTGTTTCCGGTGCTCCGGATCCCTGGAATTCCGTTCCGCGGGGAGTCCGCCGCCGTGGAGCCGGATTTCCTGGTGTCCCGTCGCTGCGACACCGTTGTCCGGAGCACCCGATCTGGCGAGGGTCAGGCGGCCGTCGTCTCGCGAGAGCGGTCGCCGTCGGTGGGCTTGTTGCCGTCCTTGTCGTGCTGCTTCAGGTCGACATCGATGCCCAGTTCCTGCTGCAGCTCCGGTGCATCCGGGAACTGCGGGCGAGCCGCCAGAGCGCCGAACCTACGGGTGAAGATCATCTCTCCCTCTCCGCTCCGGCTCTGTCACCGGAGACTTTCTGGAAATACTGGCTACTGCATACATTCAACCAGCAGTACCGACCGGTTATGCCCGCGTCTCACGTGATCCCGGTTACGTCCACCGTGATCCCGGTTACACGGCGATCTCCCTGGGCTATCTGGTGGAGTACGAGTGGGCGCCCGCGCCGGCCAGGCGGCCGCCGTCGACGATCAGGTACTCGTCGCGGATCGGCGTGCCGGCGAGCCAGGACTCGAGGATCTCCCGGGTGCCCGCGGCGTACCGGGTCTGGGCGGACAGGGACGAGCCGGAGATGTGCGGGGTCATGCCGTGGTGCGGCATCGTCCGCCACGGGTGGTCCGCGGGCGCCGGCTGCGGGTACCAGACGTCCCCGGCGTACCCGGCGAGGCGGCCGCTGCGCAGGGCGCGGTCGATCGCGTCCCGGTCGGCGATCTTGGCGCGGGCGGTGTTGATCAGGTAGGTGCCGCGCTTCATCGTGGCGAGCAGTTCGTCGCCGAGCAGTCCCTCGGTCTCCGGGTGCAGCGGCGCGTTGACGGTGACCACGTCGCAGTGCGGCACCGTGCTCGCGGTGTCCGGGTGGAAGGTGAGGTTGAGCTCGCGCTCGATCGACTCGGGCAGCCGGTGCCGGTCGGTGTAGTGCAGCTTCACGTCGAACGGCGCGAGCCGGTGCAGTACGGCCAGACCGATCCGGCCGGCCGCCAGGGTGCCGACGTGCATGCCCTCGAGGTCGTACGAGCGCGAGACGCAGTCGGCGACGTCCCAGCCGCCGTCGAGCACCACCTGGTGGGACGGCAGGTAGTTGCGGACCAGGCCGAGGATCATCATCACCACGTGCTCGGCCACGCTGATGCTGTTGCTGTAGGTGACCTCGGCAACGGTCAGCCCGTGCTTCGTGGCGGCGTCCAGGTCGACGTGGTCGGAGCCGATGCCGGCGGTGATCGCCAGCTTGAGGTTCGGCGCCTTCGCCATCCGCTCGGCGGTGATGTAGGCGGGCCAGAACGGCTGCGAGATCACCACGTCGGCGTCGGGCAACCGCGCGGTCTGGCCGCCCGGGTAGGACTCGATGGTGGGGATGTCGTCGCGGGCGTAGCTGGTGGGGTACCCGTCCTTGGGGTCGTCGTACAGCACACACAGGACCTTGGCCATGATGGGCAACTCCTCAACGTCTGAAGGGGTTTCGTCCCTTCCAACGGTGCTCGCCCCGCCGATGGCGGTCAAAGACTTGCTGGCTATCTCGGGATAGGGCCGCGCTATCAGTTGAACTGCGCGGAATAGCCGGAACCCATCAGATGGACGTCCAGCAACTCGTCCAGAGCGGTGTGTACTCCGGCCTGGCGGGCGACGTCCAGCAGTGCTCGGGCGAGTACTGGTTCGGGGCTTCTCGCGGCGATCACCAGGCCGACGCGAGGTCCGTGCGCAGGGCTCTTCAGCGGTACCACCCGCATGCCGGCCGGTACTCCGAACATGTGCAGCCACGCGTGCGAGATCACCGTCGACCAGTGGTTGCCGCGGAGGTGGCTGTACAGGCCGCTGACGGTGTCGCTCTCGATCGCGGGCGTGGCCGTCACGCCGTCGTCGGTGAAGTAGCCGTTCATGATCCGGCGGTTCCGCATCTGCGGTGACAGCAGGCAGAGGGGTTGTTCCGCCACCTGCGCCCACGTTGCCACCGGCAACTCCGCGAGGTCGCCGTCCTCCGGAGTCAGCAGCAGATAGCGCTCCTCGTACAAGGGGGTCTTACGGACCTGACCGAGGGTGTCGTCGTCGAGGTACGTCATCGCCACGTCGAGCTCGAACTCGGCCAGCTTCTGGGTGATGTCGCGGGACGAGAGCGACTCCAGGGTGACGCGTGCCTGGGTGTGGCGCTCGCAGAAGGGCGTGGTCAGCAGGGAGACGACCGGCATCGCGGTCGGGATCGCGCCGAGCCGCAGAGTGCCGGTGAGACCACCTCGCATCACCGACAGTTCGTGCCGGAGCGCGTCCCGCTCGGCGAGGATCCGCTGCGCCCACAGGAGCACCCGCTCACCTTCGGGGGTGAGGCCTTCGAACCGCCGGCCGCGCCGCACGATCGGTACGTCGAGCTCCTGCTCGAGCTTGCGGATCGCGGCGGACAACGACGGCTGGGAGACGTAGCAGGCGTCGGCCGCGCGGGCGAAGTGCCGCTCCCGGGCGAGCGAGACGAGGTACTCGAGCTGGCGCAGCAGCATGGCGGATCAGCCTCGCTTCCGCGACCGGACGCCGGCAGGAGCGCCTACGGCATACCGTTCGTCTGTATACATAATCCAACACTACGTGGCTTGGCGAGGCAGGGACAGATCTTGGGCGGGTCGCGGTTCGGTGTGACCCAAGTCACAGTGCGACCGGGTCGAGGTCGGGGGTGCTCGTTCGACGCGTTGGCAAGATCACCGCACTGACGGGAAGGCAATCATGGACAAGGTCAGTTCCAAGGACGGCACCTCGATCGCGTACGACACCTTCGGCAGCGGTCCCGGGCTGATCCTGATCGCCGGCGCCTTCACCGACCGCTCGTACTACGTACCGCTGGCGACCGCGCTGTCCCCGGACTTCACCGTGGTCACCTACGACCGGCGTGGTCGCGGCGACAGCACGGACGTCGCGCCGTATGCGGTCGAACGGGAGATCGAGGATCTTCAGGCTCTCCGCGAAGCGACCGGCGCCGTCTACGCGTCAGCCGACTCGTCGGGCGTGATGGTGCTCTTCCGGGCGGTCGCGGCAGGCGTCCCCTTCGACAAGTTGGCCGTGATGGAGCCGCCGTTCCGCGTCGACGGTGCACCGCCGGCCCCGGACCGCTACCTCGAGCGCCTCCAGGAGTTCATCGCCACCGGCAATCCGGGCGGCGCCGCCGAACTCTTCATGGTCGAGGCGGTCGGGCAGCCCCAGGAAATGGTCGACGGTTTCAAAGGCACGCCTCTGTGGACCGCCCTCGAAGCGATGGCGCCCACCCTCGTCTACGACGCCCTTCAGATGGGCGACAGTTCACTCCCGACGGACCTGCTGCGCAAGATCTCCACCGAGACCCTCGCCATCCACAGCACTGGCAGCCCCGCGTGGATGCAATCCGCGGTAGCAACCACTGCCGCCGCCCTTCCCAACGCCCACTTGGCCGCCCTGGACGGCCAGTTCCACCAGGTCTCCCAGGACGTGCTGGTCGAAGCCTTCAAGGACTTCTTCAGGTCAGGAAGCTGACGAGACTGGGCTTCTGCGGGTGAGTATGTGTTTGAGTCTGGGGCCGGCCGGTTGAGCGCCGGTTCGGCGGCCGCGGGTCAGCGGTCGTCGTAGGCGTCGCGGGCGGCCAGTACCTCGGGGATGTGCTCCTCCGCCCACCGGCAGAGCGCGGTCAGCGGACCGTGCAGCGTGCGGCCCAGGTCGGTGAGCTCGTACTCGACCCGCGGCGGGATCTCGGGGTACGACTGCCGGGTGATCATCCCGTCGCGTTCGAGGTCGCGCAGGGTGTCGGTCAGTACTTTGGCGCTGATGCCTTCGAGCGCGGACCGGATGTCGCCGAAGCGCAGCGGCCCGTCCTCGAGCACGGTGATCACCATCGCGGTCCACTTGTTCGCGATCCTCGCGAGCGACGTCCGCGAGGGACAACTGCCGGACAGCACGTTCCAGTTCGCGCCCGGCGGCGGGGAGTAGATTTTCTGCTGCGACATCGCGCCCCGTCCATTAGTTACGTTGAGGTAATTGGTCACCAATAGTAAGGATTGGCTTCCAGAAGGAACAATCCCAGCGGTGGAGGACAAATGACAGCCCCGGTCGCAGTGGTGCAGCAGTACTTCGACGCGCTGATGGCCAAGGACTTCGCCAAGGTCGGCAGCTTCCTGGCGACGGACATCGTCTGGCACCAGCCGGGCGCCAACCAGTTCTCCGGCACCCGGGAGGGCGCCGACGCGGTGAACGCGATGATCGGCGGGATGATGGCGGCCAGCGCCGGCACCTTCGAGCTGGAACTGATCGCGCCGCCCATGCTCAACGGCGACCTGGTGGCCGCCGCGATCCGTTTCGGCGCCCGCCGCGACGAGGTCGAGATGACGATGGACGGTGTCGACCTGCTCCGCGTCGCCGACGGCCAGATCGTCGAGGTCTGGCTCTTCTCCGGCGACCAGAAGGCCGAAGACGACTTCTGGGGAGCCTGAGGCCGCTGCTTACGAGAGCCCGGCCACCCAGTTGCGCAACTGAGCGTCGTCGACCTGGTCGGCAAGCGTGACGCGGGCCAGCGCGCCGATCGAGTTCACCATCGCGATCGCTACCGAGGTCTCGTAGCTCGGCTCGCTGGGCAGCATCTCCGGGATGCCGCCGGTCATCGAATATCCGGCGGCACCTTTGACATCGATGCCGACCGGTACGGCGAACCGCCCGGCGGTCTTGTCGACCGTGTCCACGAAGGCATTCTCGTCGGCAGCATTCAGCAGCGAACCCTTCCAGTCGCTGGGTGGGATCGCGATCAGCAGTCCGATCACCGCAGGCTTCTTGCCACCGGCCGTCATCGGCAACAGGCGAGCGATCTCCGCCCTGATCCCGTCGGCAGGTCCTGTCACCACGACAACAGGTTTGCCCCGATACGACGCGGCGTCGAGGTAGCCGCCACCGACCGCCCGAATCCGGAAACCTCCGAGCGCGCCTTCTGACGTCTGCTCTGCGCCTGGCGATGGTGTCGCCTCGACGCCCGGTGGAAGGCTGGTGGAGAAGGTGTCGGCCTTGATCGGCGGGCCGAACGTCACCTCGGTCGGGACGGACGGACCGTCCACCAGCAGCAGGCCGGTCTGCTCGTCCAACACGATCTCCCGGGCATCCATGGGTTCCTCGGGTGCCGTTGGTTCCGGCACGACCTTGTCGCAGGCGTACCGCACCGCGCTCCTGCCGAAGAGCGTCTTCGTGCCCAGCCGGCGGGCGTTCGGGCAGGTCTTCCGGAACTCCTCCGTCCCCTCGGTGTAGAAGAAGGTCGGCCTGGGGAACTCGCTCTCGCTCGGGTGCTCCTGTCGCTGGTACTGCGGGTCTTCGTGAAGGTTGTAGGACAGCATCGTCGCCCCGTCCCACACCTGGAAGGACCCGGCGTCCGGCCCGGTGTACGCCGTCATCCGGTACCGGCGGTTGCCGTCAGCAATGATCTCCAGCGCCCCGACGTCGGACTCGGTGATCCCCTCGTAGCGGAGGCGGACGAGATCCGGCGCCACGCCCGGCGTACTCGTCACCGATGAGGACGTGGATCCGGGGTCGGCCGAGTCCGGCTCGCTGCTGCAGCCGCTGACCGCGATCACGGCGATCACGGCGATCGCGGCCATGGTGGCGAGCAGTGGCCGGCGAGGCGACTCCTGCGTGCACAGAGTCATCGCTGTGCCTCCCTCTGGGTGATGCTCCGCCGACGGGTCGGCGTACTGCCGATCCGTCAGCGCTCTCCCCGTGGGTGGCCCGTCCTCAAGGGGCCCTGTCGGGCAGTCGCCACCTCCCCAGCGACGACTGCCCGAACTAGCTGGTGCGCAACCCGCAGTACAGCCGGGTTCTCAACTCAGTCTGCGCGCCGAACGGCCGGGACGCACCACCCTGCGGGCTACTGGCTGGGGATGGCGTCGAGGGTGGCTAGTTGGGCGGGGGAGAGCTGAATGTCGGCGGCGGCCACGTTCTCGGTCAAGTGGGCGGGGTTGCCGGTGCCGGGGATGGCCAGGACGTGCGATCCCTGGGCGAGGGTCCACGCGATCCGGATCTGGGCCGGCGTCGCTGCGTGCTCGCGGGCGATGGCGAGCACCGGGTCGGACTCGGCGACGCCGCCGGCCTCACGACCGGTCGCGGTGACGGCGAAGAACGGCACGAACGCGATGCCCTGCTCGCCGCAGACCCGGAGGATCTCGTCGTTCACCCGCCCGAACCCCACGCCGTACCGGTTCTGGACCGCGACCACCGGCGCGATCTCCTGAGCCTGCGCGAGGTGCTGCAGCCGGACGTTCGACAGCCCGAGGTGCCGGATCATCCCCTGGTCGCCGAGCGCGGCCAATACTGCGAAGTGCTCGGCGATCGAGTCGAGCCCGTGCTGGCGCAGGTAGACCACATCGAGGGTGTCGAGCTTCAGTTGGCGGAGGTTCTCCTCGACGAGTCCGCGGAGTTGGTCGGGCCGGGCGAGGCCACCCTCGAGCGGCCCTACCTTCGTGGCGATCACCAGGTCGTCCGGGTACGGCGCGAGCGCCTCCTGGATCACCTTGTTGGCCGTATTCAGGCCGGTGAAGTGATTGCTCGGCCCGTCCGGATTCAGCGGGCTGAAGTGATTGCCCGGCCGATCCTGCCGGAATGACGGATAGAACGCGGCCGTGTCGATGTGATTGACGCCGAGCTCCACCGCCCGCCGGAGCAGTCCGACCATCCGCTCCTGGTCCGCTGCCGACACCCGGCCGGCTCCAGTGCCCTCCTCCCCGCCTCCGCTGCTGTGTCCGCTTCCGCTGCTGTTTCCGCTTCCGGCGAGGCGCTTGGCGCCGAAGCCGAGCCGGTTCACCGACAGGTCGCCGATCCTGCAGCTTCCGGCCGAAGCGGCGGACTTGCGCTCCGAATTGTTTGATGCTACGTTTGAGAGGAGATCTGTGTTCAAGTCTGTTCTATGCATTTGGTCAGGATAAGCCTGACCCCTGGATCCGGTCTAGGTATCCGAGCGATTTTCTGCGCATCAGCCGAATTGCTGGTGCGCTTCTTCATTTCTCAGGGCTTAGGTTGTGCGCGGCGAAGTACCTACTCGGCGTACGAAGTCGCGAAGCAGGAGATTGACCTTCACCGGGTCGCGCGCCTGCGGGAGGTGGCCCGCGCCTTCGATGACGACTAGATCGCCGCCGGTCAGTTCGGCGACCTTGCGGCCGCGCTCGGGTGATTGGCAGTGGTCCTCGGATCCCGTGATGACCAGCACGGGACAGGTCACCTGCCGGCAGATGTCAGCGGCGTCGTACTGCGTACTGGCTGGGGCATCCGCCTCGGCCAGCATCGCGTCCACGGTTGTTCCGCAGGCCCACGCGACGCAGTCCTCCAACTGCTTGCTCGAGTGCGGCTCGGGGAACATCTCGCCGAAGAAGAAGCGGGCGAACCCGGGCCAGTCGCGCCGCCAGTAGTGACGGTTCAGCTTGTGCCACCCTTCGTCGCTGTCCAGTACCGCGTCGAAGTCGTGGGCGACCTTGAAGGGATGCGGCGGCGAGAGGGCCAGGCCAGGGTTGATCGCGCACACTCCGAGCACCCGGCTCGGGGCCTCCGCAGCCATCATCACGGCATGGCCGGCACCCGTGCACAGGCCGACCAGAACGGCCTGTTCTACCTCGATCCTGTCGAGCACTGCCCAGGCGTCATCGAGGAACTGGCGAGTGGTGAACAGTTCGGGACTGCCTGGCGAATCGGACTTGCCGTTGCCCCTGGGATCGATCACGACGACGCGGTAGTGCCTGGCCAGGAAGGGCACCTGAGCCTTCCAGGCTTGCGACTGCACGATGAGGTCCGGCATCAGCAGGAACACTGTGGGATCCCCGTCGCCGTACGACTCGTAGTACACGCTGATGCCGTCGCGCTCGACGTACCCGGTAGTCGAAGGGGCGAGCGCGCGCATCAGAACAGCTCCGCCAGCATCGCGGCCGCACGCGCCGCGCCATCGGTCTCGACCGGGCGGTAGTCCACCTCGCGACGCACTTCCTTGGCGATTGCCTCGGCGAACGCGTCGGGATCCCGGGCTTCGGCGTACGTCAGGCAACGGCCGGCGCCGTACCGGTCGAGCCTGTGACGAACGTGGAGGTTCTGCTCGAAGTGGTTCTGAAGAGGGATGTAGAGGAACGGTCTGCGGTTCGCGGCGAGCTCCATACAGGTCGTGAGACCGCCTTGTACTACGGCGAGGTCGCACGCGGCCAGGTGTCGGTAGAGCTCGGGCAGATATCCGCGCACCTTCACACCACGGCGGCTGGGCAGAGACCTGGGGTCGATCCGGGGTCCGCAAACGACCAGGAAATGGAGCTGCGGGACCAACCGGCGAGCCCGCGGTACGGCGTCCAGGACGCGGTGCAGGAGTGATGCTCCGACGCCGGAGCCACCGACGGTCACGAGGCAGACGAGATCGTCCTCCCGATAGCCGAGCCGGGACCGCAGCTGTGCGCGCTCTTCCTCAGCAGAGGGTTCGAAGCCGGTGACGTAGCCGGCGAAGTCGAAGTTCTGCTCGGTCCAGTCGCGGATCTTCGGGAGGCCGGGGCCGAAGTCGTGGTCGACGATGTCGTCCGGGTTGCCGACGAAGATCGAGCGGTCGCGCAGCCGCCGGTATCTCTTGCGCTGCGCGAGCATCTCCGCGTTGTAGTCGGCGGCCAACCGCTCCTCGGGTTCGCCGCCCGCGGGCATCGGCAACCAGCCGACGAAGTCCGTCATCCAGGCGAACCCGAAGCGCTTCAGCTCGGGGTTCTCGTGCAGGAAGTAGTCGACGTCCCAGGCCTCGTCGGCGACCACTAGGTCGTAGTACCGGTCCTCGACGACGTCGTTGAAGACCATGAAGTTGTTGACCAGGATCTCGTCCATCCGCCGGATCGCCTGGAACGCGTGCAGGTCGTGCTCGCCGGACTCCTCCTCGACGTGCGCCGACTCGTTGGCCAGCCAGGCCGATGCCGGATGCACGTTCTCCCTGGCGTCCTCGAGCACCTTGGTCACCGGATGCTGGGTGAGCCAGTCGATCCGCAGGTCGGGGTGGTGCCGGCGCAGTTCCCGCGCGATCGCGAGGTCGCGGCGCGCATGCCCGAGCCCGATGGGGGAGGACAGGTAGAGCACGCTCCTGGGCCGCTGCTGAGCCCGCACCCACGTCTGCGTTCGCGCTGAGGACTGGATCACGATGACCTCCAGGACGGGCCGTCGTACCAGTATGCTCCCGCGCCGGCTTGCCCTCGACGGGCATCGTCACAGCCAGTACTCTCGAAAATCCGGCTGCACGGGAGGCATCCATGAACCAGCGTCTGCTGAACTCGTTGACAGACGCTGAGCGTCTGCTCGTCGCGGAGACCGAACGCGACGCCCTGAAGGGCCTCGACGAAGACGAACTCCTGGACCTGCACCAACGGATCCGGCGCGCCCGCACGAAGTACATGAAGAACTACCGCCGAGGTGCCAGCGCCGCCGTCGCGGCCCGGGGCGGCCGCGGCTTCTCGTACCCGAAGAACCAGCGAGACCGCGACAAGGCCGAACTCTTCGAACTCTCCCTGGCCCGCGTGAGCCGCGAAGTAGCCGCTGCCGCCAACCGAGCCGCCGCCGAACTCAAAGCCGAACGCCTCGAAGCGGCCCGCTCGACCTCCGCCGCACCCAAGGCCACCACCCGCCCACCGCGCAGCTCTGTGACCAAGACCAGCAGCCCACCGCGCGCCACCAAAACCACCGGCGGCCTGAAGAAAGACGCCTCCACCCGAGCCGCCAACACCCGCCGCCAAGCCAAACGCGACGCTTCCTGACTCCGACGCTTCCTGACCTGTGGCGCCCGGACCAGTGCCGGGGCCAGGGCATGCCCGGGTGCGAAGTTCGCTCCGCGCGACGACAGTTGGTGATGACACGTTCAGAGGTCGCGCCTGCGACGTCATGTGAGAGGCGGCTATTCCATGCGTTCAGATATCACTCCCGGCGGAGTCTTTCCCGACTACGCGCTGCCCGACCATACGGAGACCGTCCGGACGCTCAGTGAGCTCCAGGGGGACGATCCGATGATCCTCACGCTGGCGCGCGGGCACTTCTGCCCCAAGGAGCACCAGCAGCACCTCGACCTGGCGGCGATCCAGCCGAAGCTCGCGGTGGCGTACACGCAGATCGTCACGATCTCGACGGACGGGCACCACACGCTGCAGGAGTTCCGCGCGTCGGTCGGCGCCTTCTGGCCCTTCCTGTCCGATCCCGGCCGGACGGTCCAGAAGGACCTCGACATCCAGGAGTACACCGACCCCGACAACGACCCGATGATCCCGTACACCTTCGTCCTCAAGCCGGGCCTGGTCATCCACAGCATCTACAACGGCTACTGGTTCTGGGGCCGCCCCTCCATCGACGACCTCTGGCGAGACCTCCGCGCCGCCTCCGCCGAAGTCCGCCCCGACTGGGACCTGGGCACCCCCGGCCTCCGCGAAGCCTGGGCCGCCGGCGACCACTCCCACTTCCACGGCTGGGACGGCCGAGCCAAAGAGCCCACCGCTACGACCTGACCGTCGCCTCGGCTCTCGAGCGGACGATCCCGTCGCGCAGCCCGACCCGACTCCGGCGGCCGGTGCCGTGGCGGAGAGGGCGAGCGGCTCCACAGCTGTTGACGTGACGAGGTGGCGTACGCCGGGGCTAGGGGCCCCGGCGTACGCCACCTCCCGTCAGGAATCGACCTGCGACCAACGGACTACTTCACGGTGATGGTTGCGGTCATTTCCGGGTGGATGGAGCAGTGGTAGGCCACTGTGCCGGCGGCGCTGAAGGTATGTGTGAAGGTCTGCCCGTTCGACATCGGCGACGACGCGAACGAGTTGTCATCGGCGGTGACGGTGTGCTGCGTCGAGTCGTCGAACTTCCAGGTCACCGTGGTACCGACCGCGACGGTCAAGGTCTGGGGCGTGAACATGAAGTTGTTGATCTCCACCATCGACCCACCGGCGGGAGCGGCTGAGCCGCTCGACGACGCTTGCGTCGCAGGTGCCGACGAAGCCGATCCACCACTGTCCGAGTCGGGGCTGCAGCCGGTTGCCAGGACGAGTACCGCTAGCAACGCGACGAGGCCGACCAGCAGGCGGCGAGGTCGTAGCGAAGAGTCGCACAAGATTTGAGTTCGCTTCATGATTGCCTCTGTCAGCGGAGACGCCGGGACGCGGGCCGCCTGACCAACGGCTTCAGCAAATGGAAACCCGCAGGGCCTAGGCGCGCGCCATGCTTGACACAGCTATCAGGGACGCTACGCCGGAGGTATCCGGTTGCAAAGGTCCCAGCCGCCAGATCAGGGTGGCGGTCGTGGGTCTGGGTAGCACAGGTTTGTTGCGCCTAGATTGGCCAGGTGGAGGAACGCCGGGTTGAAGAGATCGGGCTGAACCGTGAGTTATGGGCGCTGGTCAACGAGCGCTTGACCGGTCCGGCGGCGGAAGCGCTGTGGTCGACGCCGGACATGGTGTGGGGCCTGTTCGCGGTACCGGAACTGAGGCTCGGCGTACTCGGAGATGTCGCTGGGCTCGATGTGCTCGAGTTGGCCTGCGGTACGGCGTACTTCTCGGCCTGGCTGGCCAGAGCCGGCGGTCGTCCGGTGGCCGTCGACCTGTCGGTCGAACAGTTGCTGACGGCCCGAGACCAACAGCGCCGGACGGGTATCGGCTTCCCGCTGCTGCAGGCGGATGCGGAGGAGGTGCCGCTCGGTAGCGGCTCCTTCGACCTCGTGGTCAGCGAGCACGGTACTGCGGCGTGGTGCGACCCGGAGCGCTGGATCTCCGAGGCGGCACGGGTGTTGCGGCCCGGTGGGCGACTCGTGTTCTTGACCAACAGTTTGTTGTCGGCGCTCTGTGTCCCTGACGACGAGGGTGTCGCCACGGACCGGCTCCAACGCGGCCAGCGCGCGGCGTATCACGTGCGGTGGTCGGGCGGAGGGGCCGAGTTCCACCCGTCCCACGGCGACTGGATCCGGCTCCTGCGCCAATTCGGTTTCGTCGTCGAGGCACTGCACGAGCTCTACGCACCGCCCGACGCGGCGGACCATCCCATCTACGAGATCGTCTCGGCTGAGTGGGCCTCGAGCTGGCCGGCTGAGGAACTGTGGGTGGCCCGGCGGGCGCAGGGTGAAGTGGTCCGCGGCGGATGAGGCTCCCGCCGGCGATTCCCAGGAGAATCGGGGACAGGAGGGGATCAGTGTGTGGTACGTCTTCATGTTCGCCGGGTTGGCGATCCTTCTCGTGGTCGTGGTGCTGATCCGGAACGCGCGCGTCAAGGCCGATGGCGGCGGCGTTTCCAGGGCCCCGACGGGCACCGCTGACGCGTCTCGCACCGCGTCGGGCAGTGCCGCGCGGCGGGAGCGGAAGCGGCGGCGAGCGCAGTCGCGATCCGACCGCCGCAAGCGACAGTGACTTGCTGCTAACCGAACGCTAGCGCGCCGGCACGGCAGTCAGACGCGGCGTGCTTGCGTTTGCGCCGCGACTTCGGCGGCGATCTCGATGGCTCGTGTGGTGAGTGGGGACTGCGTACGCCCGGCTCGCCAGAGGAGGTAGATCTCGCGTCGTGGTGGCGCGGGCAGCAGCTCGTGAATGGACAAACCCTGATCGGCTTCTGCGCTGTTCAGGACGAGCCTTGGGAGTACGGCGGAGCCCAGTCCGGATCGGACCATCGCCAGCACGGCTTCGTTACCGGCGGCGCGGAACACGATCCGGGGTTGGACGTCGTTGCCGGCAAACATCTGCTCCACGCGGGGCTGGTCGCAGGTGGGCGGCCACGCCACCATGGGTGCGCCGTGAAGACTGGCGAGCTGGACCGGACCTTCCGGAAAGGCGCCGCGCGGGGCTACCAGGACGTACGGGTCGTCTAGCAGTTTGAGGTGTTCGATGTCGCCGTCAACGCGGCTGTCGAAGAACATCAGGTCCACCTGGTCGACCGGTGGGGGATCGGATTCATCCTCGAACAGCCGGATGTCGCAGCCGGGGTGCTCCTCGCGCAACTGGCGGACGACAAGGGGTAGGAGCACGTTGGAGACGCTTTGGAAGGTGCCGATATCGATGCGTCCCTCGCCGGCTCTGAACCGGTCGAGTGCGGCGGTCATGACCTCGCGCCTCTCCAGGAGGTCTCGACCGTGGGAGAGCACGACTGTGCCGAGCGGGGTGATCCGTACCGGCTTCGGTCCGCCGGGCCGGTCGAACACCGCACCGCCCACGACTTTCTCGAGCGCGGCGATGTGCTGGCTCACCGTCGATTGGGTGTACCCGAGCCGGGTGGCCGCCCGGCCGAATGAGCCCTCGTCGGCGACGGCAGCCATGGTGGCCACATGTCGCAGCTCAACCTCGGACATAGACTGAGGATAACCAAGTAGATCGTGGTTCGCGATGGATCCGATCGAGAACTATCGCTTTTCACCATGTACCGGCGAGCCTACTGTCGTGCCATGACCGCGGATCCCCAGAACCTGCCGTTCGACTATGACGCCGAGCTACGTCGCTATCACCAGCGGCTGCTGACGGCCATGGATGTCGGACCTGACGACAACGTCCTCGACATCGGCTGCGGTACCGGGCTCACTACCCGGGAGGCCGCCAGACGCGCTGTGTCCGGGAGTGCGGTCGGCGTCGACATCTCCGCCGGGATGGTGGCGACCGCCCGCCGGCTCAGCGAACAAGATGGCCTGCGCAACGTTCACTTCGAGCAGGCTGATGCCCAAGTCCATCCCTTTCCAGCGGAACGTTTCTCCCTGGGTATCAGCCGGTTCGGCACGATGTTCTTCACCGACCCAGACGCCGCGTTCACCAACATCGCCCGCGCGCTGCGTCCGGGGGCGCGGCTGGTGCAGTTGGTGTGGCAGGACAGCAGGCACCAGGAGTGGGCCACCGTGATCCGTCATGCCCTGGGCGACGGACGCACACCGCCCGTTCCCGCCGTTGGCAACGCGTTCTCCCTCGCCAACCCGGCAGACGCAGAACGCCTCCTGACCGCCGCCGGCTTCATCGACATACAAGTCACGGACGTCCGCGAGCCCGTCTACTACGGCTCGGACGCCGAAGCCGCCTTCAACGCCATCCGCAGCCTGGGGATGACACAAGACCTCCGAACTGACGTGGACCCAGCCCAAACCGAACACGCCCACCAGCGGCTGCTCGACACCCTCGCGGCTCACCACACCGCAGACGGCGTCTGGTTCGACTCACGCGCCTGGGTCATCACCGCCCAACGACGCTGACGCGGTCCGGTCCGAGTCCGCGAGCGCTCGGTGGTGGCCTCCCCACCTGGGCGGTCCGAAGTCACACTGAGGCCATGGACGGGGGATCCTGGCTCGAGTCGGCGCGCGTCAGGCCGGCCCGGGATTGGGCAAGGGAGTCTCACTGGCGCGAAGCGCCGGGCCGAGCGCGACGCTGAGTGGCGACCGATCCTTCCGCCGGCGCCCCGGCGCCGTCGTACCTACCCGGCAGGTGGAACATGTCCAACGAAAACGAAATCCGTCCCTTCCGGCTCGACACGCCGGAAGAAGCGCTCGCCGACCTGCATCGCCGGATCGCGGCCACGCGCTGGCCCACCCGAGAACTGGTCGCCGATCGCTCCCAGGGCGTGCAACTGGCGACCGTTCAGGAGCTGGCCCGCTACTGGACGACCGATCACGACTGGCGCGCGTTCGAGGCGAGGCTGAACGCCCTACCGCAGTACACGACTGAGATCGATGGCGTCGAGATCCACTTCATCCACGTGAGGTCGAAGCACGAGAACGCCCTGCCGCTGATCATGACGCACGGCTGGCCGGGCTCGGTCGTCGAGCTGCTCGGGGCCGTCGGCCCGCTCACGGACCCAACCGCTCACGGCGGCAACGCCGAGGACGCCTTCCACCTGGTGCTGCCGTCCTTGCCTGGCTACGGCTTCTCCGGCGAGCCGACCGAGCTCGGCTGGGAGTCCGGCCGCATGGCACAGGCGTGGGCGCAGCTGATGGACCGTCTCGGCTACACGCGCTACGTCGCCCAGGGCGGCGACGTGGGCGCCGCCGTCACGGACGCGATGGGCCGCCAAGGACCCGAGGGGCTGGTCGGCATCCACGTCAACTTGCTCGCGACGGCGTTGGGCATTGTCGATCAACTGCCGCGGGAGTCCGAGCAGGAACGCGCGGCGCACGCCGCACTCGCGACGTTCACGACGGACGGCTTCGCCTACTTCCTGGAGCAGTCCACCCGGCCGCAGACGATCGGCTACTCCCTGCTGGATTCACCCGTCGGGCTGGCGGCCTGGATGCTCGACCACGACACGGACAGCTACTACAAGATGTCCCAGGCGTTCGTCGACAAGCAGCCGACGGGCGGCCTTACCCGGGACAACATCGTCGACAACATCACGCTGTACTGGCTGACGGGGACCGGCGCCTCGGCCGCCCGGTGGTACTGGGAGTTCGGACGGTTCCTAGCTGCAGCCGGTGCGGCTGGCCAGGCTCCTCCGCCGGTCTCGGTTCCGGTCGGCTTCACGACATTCCCCGGCGAACTCTGGGCCGCCCCGCGCAGCTGGGTAGAGACGGTCTACCCCGGCCTCGCCTACTTCAACGAGGTCGACAGCGGCGGCCACTTCGCCGCCTGGGAGGATCCCGACCTATTCGCGACCGAGATCCGAGCCGCCTTCCGACCACTACAGAACTCCTGAGCCCCCGTAAATCCCACACCAGCACCAGGGCACATCCCCCAGGGGTTATGTGCCCTGGTCGTTTCCGGCGCCCCCGGCAGGCTTCGAACCTGCGACCAGCGGATCAGAAGGTGAACGGACGTCGTCGACCTCTCTAGCCGGCCAGGTCCGAGGCGATGCCGGTTCTGTCCCGGTCGGGCCGCCTTCGTCATCGCATCAGTTCGGCGGCTATGAGGTCTTTTCCTACGGCCCAGCAACTTGCGTTTTGATTGCAGTTGACACCGCGCAGGTCGGTTTGGTCGAACCGCTGCCAGGTACGCCCACCGTCGGTGGTGACGTCGCTGCCGGTGAAGCCAACAGCCACGGCGGTGTCACTGTTGTTCGTCGGTACTGAGGCCATGTTGGTGCGGAAGCCGGCCGCTGTTCCCACTTGTGACCAGGTCGTGCCCCCGTCGGCGGTCGCAGCAACCACGCTCGGGCTGTTGGTGAAAGGGTCACCACCCCCAAGGGCCAGGCCGTGCTGGGTGTCCCAGAAGGCCAGTGAGGCGATGCCGAAATCTGGGACACCGGGTATCGGGGTGGTGACCGCCCACCAAGTGTGACCACGATCGCGCGTGTGGAACACACGCGAATTAGGCCCGTCTACCCGGGTGCCGAACCAGGCGTCCTGAGGACCTTTGGTGACCAGACAGGTCCCGGTCGCTCTGGCAGTTTCTTTGCGCAGTGCGTCAGGCATTCCATTGCTGGGCGCAACTTGCCAGGTCTGGCCACCGTCGCCGGTGGTCAGGATGCGGAATTTGCCGTCGACAGGGTCGCTGAGGGCGATACCGTGGTCCCGGTCAAAGAACGCGATGCCGTCGTAGAACGCCTTTGGCTCCTGGCTTTCGAACACCAGATTCCAGGTGGCACCCCTGTCAGCGGTCCGATAGATCTTCGAGTCCTTGCCATCACCGACTGCCAGCGCGAGGGCATGGTTACGGTCGAGCGCCTCGATGTCATGAAAGGCCGAACGCTCCCCGCCGGGAGGGGTGACGTTCTGCCATGACTGGCCGCCGTCTTTCGTCCGGACCACGATTCCAGGACCGGGAGATTCTCCAGGGCCTTGGAAGCTACCGGAGGCCCACACAACCTCGCGGTCGACGACGTCGATCCCGATCAAGCTCGGTGTGACGGTTTGCATGAAACGCCAGGACGATGACATGGCTACTCCGAAATGATTAGACGGTGAGAGTCGTCGGCGGGATGTTGAATATTGCTTGACTCCGGAATGAACTGGCTGGCCGTCGAATCGTGAACAGCCGGAACGCGGGGCCGTGTGGTCAGCCTTCGACGGCGCCGGTGTAGTTGCCGCTGAGGTGGGCGCCCGCGAAGTGGCGGATCAGGCCTCCACCGCCGCACCCGAAGGGCCGCTGCTGCTGGCCCCTGATCTCGGCGCTGAAGTCGACGGTCTGCGCTGCGGCCGGGCGAGCCATAAATAAACTGACGGCCGACGAAACAAGTATCGCGAAGCAGGCCGCATTGCGGAGCCAAGGAAATTCGATCGAACCGGGATGCATGTTGCGCTCGCACTGTTTGATTACGGAAACCCACCCACTCATGACGCTCCCCCCTGCGTGCGGACAAAAAGTTGCCCGTTAGTTTGAGCGTGCGCGGCCGACTAGAGATCCGTCAATAGCACGCTTCCGAGATCTATTGCGAGCCAGGACAAGCTTGGTGCTGCTGTGACGCCTTTACCTGTGCTAATTGATTAATTCAATAATCCGTTTGGGTGTCTGCGATGTGCACCGGCCGACCAGGCGACGTCGCGAGCCGTTCTCGAGCTGGGCGACCTCTGGCGGCTATAAACTCCTGGCCGTGACCCTCCAAGACGACCAGGGGCGCCCGGAGCCTCCGCTCGCATCCGGCGAGGCCGAGACACTCGTCGGCTTCCTGGAGTACCAGCGCGCGACGTTCGCCTGGAAGTGCTCCGGCCTGGACGTGGCCGGTCTGAACGCGACCGTGGGCGCCTCGACGATGACGCTGGGTGGGATGCTCAAGCACCTGGCCTACTACGAGGACCACTGGTTCTCCCACCGCATGCGGGGGAACAAGCGCCAGGCGATGTGGAACGACGACTACTGGGACGCCGACCCTGACTGGGAGTGGAACTCGGCCGCCCAGGATTCCCCCGAGGACCTGCACGCCCTCTGGCACGAGGCGGTGTCCCGCTCTCGCGATCTGCTCTCCGAGACCCTGGTGGATGGCGGCTTGGACCAGCCGGCACGGCGCAGCTTTCCGGATGGTCGCATGCCCAGCGTGCGGTGGATCGTGGTTCACATGATCGAGGAGTACGCCCGGCACAACGGGCACGCCGACCTCATCCGGGAGTCAGTGGACGGCCTCGTCGGCGAGTGACGGGCAAGCGGTTGAGGCACAACCGTTGGCGACGTGCTGCGGTGCCACATTCCGCCGCCCCGCATCAACCGTCACCGCCGGAGGGTGCTTGGTCCCCGCGGTCAGGGTGCGCCGGGTATTGAAGCGCGGTGAGCAACTGACTGTGCAGACTGGCGTTGGAGTACAGGCCACCGCCTTGATCGCCCGCATGTCCTCCGGCTCGATCTGTGAAACGGCCGCCCGCTTCCTCGACGAGAAGAATCCATGGCGCGTGATCCCAGATGTGGTAGCGCTCGACCAAGAAGGCGTCGATTTCGCCACGAACAAGCTCGACGAGCGGGAGGGGGCTTGCCGGTGCGCGGGCCGCACTCGGTGGGAGACGGGCTCTGGACGCGTCATCCAGAGCAGCGAGCCGAGCATCATCCAACCTCGAAGTGGTGCTGACTTCGAGGCGCTTCGATTCAGCCTCCTCGCGTGGCCAGGACGACTCGAAAGTACCGCCGCCTCGGGTCGCCCACCAGCAGCGTCGCAGCGCAGGAGCGGTGACGACCGCGATCTCGATGCTCCCGGCAACCTCCAGCGCAATTTGAACTCGCCAGTTCGGGTCACGCCGACTGAAGAACGACGTACCGTCAACCGGGTCGATGATCCAGACCCGATCGGACTCACCGAGTTGACCAAGTTCCTCGCCGAGGAGCGCATCTTTCGGCCTCGCCGCAGACAACGTCTCGCGAAACAGTCGCTCGACTGCCCGATCGGCTTCCGTGACTGGTGTGCCGTCGGCCTTCAGCGTTGCCGAAACGCCAGACTCGAAGTAGGCGAGCGCGAGGTCCGACGCCAGATCCGAGGTGTCGAACGCGAGTTGCAAGTCATCAGCGCTGTCCACGACCGAAGACGCTATCAGCCCAGGCCCGCCTCCCGTGATGGCCTGGCATCTGCGCACGACCCTCAGCGATGCATTGTGGCGCAGCGAGGCAGGCGTCCCGCTGCTGGATCACCGAACACCGCCAGCCTGGGTCGATGACCTCGCCAAGCGATTTGCCGCACTGGGCATCGACCCTGACGCGCCAACACCCACCGAGGCCAGGAAGCAACTGTGATGACGAGCTCTGCAGAGCAGATCGTGGTCGAGGCGAGATCGCCCGCCATAAATAATGCAAAGGCTCGCTGTCGACAGCTTGGTATGGTGCCCAGGTTGTACCGCTTGGAGCGATTCGACGGCTCTCAAAAGGAGAGGGGCAAGGCGAGCTATGCAGGCGACAGAGGCCCAGCGTGCGGTGGCTGCGGCCATGTCGATCGCCTCATCACTCGGACTGCCAGTCGACGAAGCGATCGTTCTCAATGACTCGAACAAGCTCACTCTGCGTCTCCTGCCTTGTGAGGTCCTGGCTCGGGTGGCACCTGTGGCCCAGCAGGTCGCACTGTTCGAGATTGAGCTTGCACAACGCCTCGCCGAGTCCGGGAGCCCTGTGGCTGCTCTCGAGCCTCGAGTGGAACCGCGTGTCTATGAGCATGATGGCTTCGTGGTCACGCTGTGGACCTACTACGAACCCGTCAGACCTGAAGTGGTCTCACCAGCCGACTACGCCCATGCGCTCGAGCAGCTGCATGCCGGCATGCGCAAGATCGATGTCCCGACGCCGCACCTCACAGATCGAGTTGAGAGTGCCCAACAACTCGTGGCAAGCCGCGATCTCACCCCAGAGCTCGCCGACGCGGACCGGGATCTCCTCAGTAACACGTTGCGACGTCTGAGACGAGCTATCGACGAGCGCGGCCCCGCCGAGCAGCTCCTGCACGGCGAGCCGCATCCAGGCAACGTGCTCAACACCAAGAACGGGCTGCTGTTCATTGACCTTGAAACGTGCTGCCACGGGCCTGTCGAATTCGACCTCGCCCATGCACCCGACGAGGTCAGCGAGCACTATCCAGATGTCGATCAAGAGCTGCTACGCGACTGCCGGATCCTCGTGCTGGCGATGATCACAACGTGGCGCTGGGATCGAGGCGACCGACTCCCGAACGGGCGCCTACTGGGCACAGAATGGCTAGGCCAGATCCGAGCGACGCTCGGTCGCGAGGCGCCGGATACCCACAGCTGAGGACGGTACCGAATCGCCGTTAGCATCGACGCGTGTCCTACGTTGAGAACAAGACGTTTGCCGCCTCGGAGCGCGAGGCTTTGGAAAGCTTCCTCGACGCCCAGCGCGAGGGGCTGATCCGGAAGATAGAAGGAGTCGACGACGCCACGGCGCGGAAGGCACCGACTGCGAGTTCGTTGTCGCTGCTGGGTCTGGTGAAGCACTCCGCGATCTGGGAGCGCCGCTGGTTCCAAGTCGTCATGGGCGGACGCGAGTTTCCCGACGAGTGGCCCACCGTCAAAACCGAACCCCGAGACGCCGACCTGATGGTGGGTGAGAACGACACAGTGGACCACTGGGTCGCGTATTACCGGGAGCAGATCGAGCAGTCCCGCGCTGTCGCGGCTTCGATGGATCTTGACAGTCCATGCGCGCGGCCAGACCTCATCGAGTGCAATGTGCGATACGTCCTGTTCCATATGATCGAGGAGACTGCGCGCCATGCCGGCCACGCGGACATCATCCGCGAGACCCTCGACGGCTCACGCGGAATGTGAGCCATATCCGACGCAGCCCGGCCCCTCCGCTCGTACCGAAGGGGCCACCGCGGCCCGCGACGCCTGCAGGCTTCACCAGGAAATGCTCCTCGTCCTGGAGGGCTAAGCCGATCCACCTGTGTCGCAGGGCACTTCCGCATGGCCGAGACGACGATCGAGAAAGTTGTTAGCGAACGAGCGAGGCTAGTCCGGGTTTGTCGGCGGATGCCACAAGATCGCGACGCGCTTGAGGTATCCGTGTGCCCGCCGGTGGAGTGACACTGTGGCCGTGGGCAACTTGTCACTCGAACTCGAAAGCCCGGTGCAGCTAGACCGGGATCCCGACCATAGGGTGAAATCGCGGCCTCTTCGTGTATTAGGGAGTGAACAGCTTCCAGTGGCCCTCGGAGATGACTTCGACGGAGCCGTCGGTCACCTTGATGGCGGTCTCATCGTCGATCGCGTACGTCGGCGCAGGAATCCGTGCCGCCCACTTCTCTGCGTTGGCCAAGGAAGCGTCGGGGTGGTCCGCGTGGTCCAGGTGCGGGATCATCGCGAAGTCAACGAGTCCCGCTCCCTGTCCCGTGACCAGGGTTCTGTCGATGTCACCCTGGGGCGTGGCGAAGACGATGTCCTCCGATTTCAGCGGTTCGGCGTTCCCGCGGGGCGGTTCGCGATAGGTCTCGACAAAGGTGGAGCTAGCAGCCATGCTCCCGGCGCTCGCCCCGACGTAGACCGCCTCGGAGCGCAGCGTCGGCAGGAGAGCGGTCAACCCGGAGCGCTGCATCCAGTTGGCGAGAAACATAGGGTCGCCGCCCCATACCAGCAGTGCGTCGGCGTCGCGGACCGTTGGCACCCAAGCAGCCTCCTCGATGCTCGGCAGCACCGACAACTCCAGGATCCCCATCGACTTCCACCCCAGCTCAGACATCGGCGATGGAGCCTTGCCGCTGATCGCTCGCCACGCCATGCCGGGCCCGCCGGGGAAGGGATAGATGGCGGTGGGGATGAAGAGGGCGTTGGACTCGGCGATCGGTTTGCCCAGGAGGTCGACCAGCGCGTCGTGGATGCTCGCGTTCTTGATGCCAGCGGAAGTGAGTAGAAGCCTCATGGCGCCTTTCCTTGGTTGTAGGGCGAGTACGACGACGCCGAGCCGTTCTCAGACGTCACACCGTGCTCGCAGTCTGTCAGTACGATGGAGCGAGCGCCCTCATGTGCGGTCGCTCAACCCTGCAACGAACAGCTCTGCCCCGATCCGACACCCGCCTCCCGGATTTTCTGTTCAGCCAGCCGACTAGGTTGCACACGACTAGCGTGGCGCAGCCGAGGCTGCACGATGCCCAGCGAACAGCAGTGCTCAAGGACGATGGAGGTTTGACGTGGCCAAGCTGATCTACTCTGCTATCGCATCCCTGGACGGCTATGTCGAGGACAAGAGCGGCAGTTTCGAGTGGGCGGCCCCCGATGAGGAACTGTTCGCGTTCGTCAATGACTTCGAGCGGCCGATGGGCACCTACCTTTACGGGGGTTGCCCACATTGGCTTCAGTCGGTTGCATACTGCGGGCGCCCGGCGGGCCGGTAGACCTGGATCGCTACGCCCTTCGAATCGGTTCGCGAGTCGACCAGGTCTAGCGCAAGGTCCGGGCCGGTGTCGGGGAACAGCCGCATGCCCTGGCCGAGGACCACTGGGACGACGAGCAGGGTGATCTCGTCGACCCGGTCGTTTTCGAGCAGCCATCGGACCAGGGCACCGCTGCCGTGCGCCTGCAGCTCGCCTCCCGGCTTGGCTTTCAGCTCACCGATTGCCGCCGCGAGGTCACGGGAGAGGACGGTCGTGTTCGCCCAGCGAGCTTCGGTGAGCGTCTTCGATGCAACGTACTTGGGCTTTGTGTTCAAGGGCGCTGCGATGGGGTTGCCCGGATCTGTTATCGCTCCCCAGTGGGCGGCGAAGATCTCGTAGGTCCGCCGGCCGAACAGAAACGCGTCGGCGCGCTGGTAGGTCTGGTTGATGAACGTCATGGTCTCGTTGTCGCCCACCCCCAGGGCCCATCCACCGCGCTCGAATCCGTTCCTGCGGTCCTCTTCCGACGCGCCGCCGTTTCCCTGCATCACTCCATCGACGGTGACTTGCGTCATGGTCGTCAGTTTCATGATCGCTGTTCCCTTCTCCGTGGGGGCGCCCGTCATGGGCGGCCTCTCACCTCCGCTACGAACGCCTTTGCCCCGATTCGACACCGCCTCCCGGATTCGTTCGAGGACTTTCTGGTACGCCGGTTGTCAGCGATCCGACAGCGCGAAGGTTTCGGGGCGCTCAGGCTGGTGGAGTAATTCAATTGCTGATCGGTCACGCCCGCCGGACGATGCGGGCATGACCATCACGCAGCTCGATCCGGCCGACTCCGTGGCGATGGGCCAGTGGTACGACCTGATGGTCGCGGTCACCCGCCACGACCTGCCCGACTTCCCCACGCCCAGCCGACAGGAACACACGGCCCGGTTCGAGCACCCGTGGCCCGCATTGACCGAAGAAGCGCTGCTGGCCTGGTACGGCGACCGGGTGGTCGGTGCCGCGTCGTACCTGCTGCCCCAGGCGGAGAACCTGAGCATGGTCTACCTAGAGCTGATCGTGCACCCGCAGTACCGGCGCCGCGGCATCGGCACCAGGCTGCTGGAGGAGGTTTACGCGGCCGCCCGACGGCACCACCGGAGCGTGATCGAGATCGAGACGGTTCGGGCACTGCCTGGCGGCGTTGCCCGCGACGAGGCCGGCTACCGCTACCTCACCAACCGCGCTCAGCTGCCCGGCGTGACCAGCATCAGGTCCCGATGCCAGATCGCCGACCATTCGGGGGGCGACGAGGCGACACTCGCCGAGGCGTGGACCCACGCGGACGGGTACTCGCTGGTGCAGTGGCGCGACGCGGCACCCGAAGAGATCATCGAGGACGTCGCCGCGCTGCAGAGCCGGCTCATGCTCGACGCCCCCACCGGTGACCTGGTGGTCGAGCAGGAGTTGTACGACGCCGCCCGGGTCCGCGGCCAGGAGGCGACCGAACTGGGTCGCGGCCACCGCTCCTACTCGACGGCGGCCCGGCACGACGCGAGCGGCCAGATCGTCGCCCGCACCAAGCTGTCGTTCGAGGCGAACGACGACACTCACGCGCGGCAGCGGGTCACGATCGTCGAGCCGGCCCACCGAGGTCGGCGTCTCGGTCTGATCGTGAAGTCGGCCAACCATGCGTACACACGGGCACACGAGCCGGCGCTGCGCGTCATCGACGCGTGGAACGCCGAAGAGAACACGCACATGCGGGCGGTCAACGCAATGCTCGGCTTCCAGCCGGTGGACGGCTGGTCGGTCTTCCAACTGTCGGTGCCGGCCACATAACCACAACCCGGCGAGGCGGACTCTGATGCCGAGGGCATCGAAGGCCGAGCAGCGACGCACCGTAGACGAGCGCGCCGACGCCGACCCCCGTGAACAGTGTCAGCCACACCCCGCCCGCGATACCCCACGCTTTGAAAGTCAGTAGAAGGGCTGGTGGCGGGTGTCTATTCGTCGATGTCGTCCGGCCAGGGTGCGGGGTGGCCGTTGTCGTCCCATAAGCCGGTTTCACCACCGACGGCGAACAGGGCGGCGTCGACCGCTGAAAGTAGCGGCACCTATCGGCCGCCAGTCCAGACCCAGATATCCGAGCCTGGCTGCTCGGGTCGGTACCCGAGTGCCCAGCCGCGGACGTCGTCTGGTGATCTGCCCATGCGTTCGGCGGCGCGGCGGCGTTCTTCCCAGTCGTCGATGTAGAAGACCTGGCCGTTGCCGGGTCCTCCGGACAGTCTGACTGTCTGCTGATTCCGTGCCATCAGCGTCGCCGCCAATCACCCTCGCGATGCTTCGATGATCACCGGCGCCGCCGACAGAAACCACACGGCTGCGTCCAGCGGTCAGCCGGTGTGGGTCGGGCTCCCAGGTGTGGCGTTGTCGAACTCTTGCGGCGCCTCGAGCCGTCGGACGGTGGCCGTCGCCGCAGGTTCGGCGGAAATGCCTAGTGGGGCATATCCGCAGGTCAAGGGTGGCGCGCCCGGCAGGATTCGAACCTGCGACCAACGGATTAGAAGTCCGACGCTCTATCCAGCTGAGCTACGGGCGCTCGGCCGGGGTGGGCCCGGCACGGATCAGAGTCTCTCAGATGGCGGGGTGATCGTGCTCGTGGGTTCCTGGGCGCGTCCCCGGGGCGTACGGCGTACGGGTTCTGGCTACCGGTAAGTACGAGGTTGTCGTTCCATCCCTGTAACGCTGCGTGGGCTGTCCTGTGACGGTGGGAGGGGTACAACTAGGCTGCGGGCATGAGTTACCCCTCTCCAGGCCCGACCGAGTCGCCGCAACCGGTGGCTGGGTCGGCTTACACGGCCGGCGGCCCGCCCCAGCAGCCGAACACGTTCGGCACGCACCCGGTGCCGGGGCAGCGGCGCAACCAGGGGATCCTGATCGGTGTCGGCATCGCTGTGGTGTTCGCGATCGCCGGGCTGGCGATCTTCGCGATCGTGGCCAAGTCGACCGGCGCGGGCGGCTTCACGTGGGGACTCATCTTCGCTTTCATCCCAGTCATCCCGGTGATCGCGCTTTATCTCTGGCTGGACCGTTACGAACCGGAGCCGGCCAAGTACATCCTGGTAGCGCTGTGCTGGGGTGCCTTCATCGCGACCCTGGCGGCCATCTTCATCAACACCCAGGTGTCGGAGTGGATGCATGAGACCGGGAGCGGCGGCAACCGGTCCGCGGTGTTCGTGGCACCGCCGGTGGAGGAGTTCGCGAAGGGCTCGATCATCCTGCTGCTGGCGCTGCTGCGCCGCAAGGAGTTCGACGGGATCATCGACGCGCTCGTGTACGCCGGCATGGTGGGCGTCGGCTTCGCCTTCACCGAGAACATCCTGTACTACGGCCGCATCTTCAACCAGCTCTCCGAGGAGGCCGGCAGCGACGCCGGACTCCGGGGCGCGTTCGTGCTGTTCGTGATCCGCGGGCTGATCTCCCCGTTTGCGCATCCACTCTTCACGTCGTTCACCGCGATCGGGATAGGTATCGCAGTACGGCACCGCAGTACGGCCGTGCGCTTCCTGGCCCCGGTCGTCGGCTATCTCGCCGCGGTGCTCGCCCACGGGCTGTGGAACGGCGGTGCGAGCTGGGCCGGTGGCGGCGGCTTCATCACCGTGTACCTGTTCCTGATGGTGCCGATCTTCATCGGCA
The DNA here is from genome assembly GCF_042657745.1 of Kribbella qitaiheensis. GTDB lineage: Bacteria > Actinomycetota > Actinomycetes > Propionibacteriales > Kribbellaceae > Kribbella > Kribbella qitaiheensis. Next base: position 86,043 of record NZ_JBHSKE010000021.1, read on the forward strand.
TGGTCGTGTTCGCCCTGGTGATGCGGTCCCGCGAGGGGCAGATGATCGCGTCGCGGCTGTACGACTACGTGCGCTTCGGCTGGCTGGTCCCGCAGGACGTGCCGCTGATCGCCACCCTGCGCGGCCGCAAGGCGCTCCGCCAGAACGCCAAGCGGTACGGCGTACAGGCTGAGGCCGCGGCCAAGGCGTTCCAGCAGAACGCGACGGAGCTCGCCTATCTGCGGGACAAGATCGTCCGCCAGGTGATCGGGCCGGAGGCGCTGGTGACGGAGAAGCAGTTGCTCGACGAGCTTCGCGCCCGCCGCCCGAGCGTCCCGTTCCCGCCGATGCCCGCGTTCGCCCAGGCCGGACCACCCCAGGTACCGCTCACCCAGCCGCAGTTCGAGGCCGGACCGCCGGCGGGTGGGTATCCACAGGGGGGTTATCCACAGCCTCAGCCTGGGTACCCGAACGGGCAACAACCCGCGTATCAACCGGGCCAGCCCGGCTACCCAGCGGCCCAGCCCGGCTACCCGCCGGGACCCCCTGGACCGCAAGGACCGCCGGGAGGATACGGTCCCTATCCACCGTCGCAGTGACTGCCACCCGTCCACGCCGCCAAACGGGGATGAAGATGACTTTGCTTCTGCGCTGTCCTACCGGGCACTCTGTGCTCGTGGGCGGTAGCCGTGGCTGACACCAGGTCAGCAGCTGGTGAGGGTTCGGAGCGTTCGGGAGAGCCGAAGGTTCCGGCCCAGGATCAGGCTGCCCAGGACCTCGCGAAGCTGATCACCGAAACCGATGCCAAAGGCAAAGGATTCTGGCGCCGCCGCAAACGCAAGGCGGCCAGTACTGCGGACGCCCCCGCCCCGGTCGGTACCCCGGACGCCACGCCGGCCGGTACTGCGGCCGCGGCTGCGGGTGGCTCGGTCGAGCCGTCTGGCGAGGTGGCTGCTGCTGATGCCCCGAAGGCGGTTGCTGAAGACACTGCTGCTGGTGCCCAGGACAAGAAGGTCGAGTCCGGGGACGATGCAGCCGAGGTGAAGGACGGTGCCGAGGGGAAGCCTGACGCGGAGTCCGACGCATCGAGCGCTAAGGCTGCGAGCGCTGAAGCTGGCGCCAAGCCAGTTGACGCGGCAGAGGAAGATGCGGACAAGAAGGACGAGGCGGCTGAGGATGTGGCCGCTGACGAGCCCGACGAGACTGCTGTTGCCGAGCCTGCGGATTCTGAAGCTGCCGACTCCGAGGCTGTTGCTGAGGAGCAGGTCGAGGCAGAGCCGCGGCCGAGGGTCGGGGTTGTGTACGAGCCTGATGAGTCGCCGGACGGATTCCCGATGGAGTACGGCGAGATCATCATCGGCCTCCCCAAGCAGCCGGCCTCGAAGAAGAAGTCCGCGAAGTCGACCGAGGAATCGTCCGACGATCCTGCAGTCGACGATCCGGCAGTCGAGCAGCCGACGGTGGACGCTGCTGACGAGCCTGTCGTGGAGCAGGCCGACGCGGTTGACGAGACGCCTGAGCCGAAGGTCGAACAGGCTGAGGACGCGGGTGATGCGGCCGGCGAGGCTGTGCCCGCTGACGAGGCATCGGCCGAGGAGCCTGTGGGCGAGCCTGTAGGTGAGGGTTCCGGGGATGCAGCCGACGAGGCGCCCGCCGACGAGGCTGGGGGCGACGCTGCGGCCGAGGGATCCGAGGCTGCGCCCGACGAAGCTGCGTCCGTTGAGGATGCTGCTGACGAAGGTGCTGCGGAGCAGACCGACGCGGTTGACGGAGGGTCTGAGTCGGAGGTCGAACAGGCTGAGGATGCTGGTGATGCGGCCGATGAGGCTGTGCCCGCCGACGAGGCACCGGCCGAGGAGGTTGTCGGCGAGCAATCTGCCGACGATGCGGCCGCTGAGCATGCTGCCGAGGACGCGTCTACCGACGACAACCCTGAGTCGAAGACCGACCAGGCCGAGGCCGGTGCTGATGCATCCGGCGAGGCCGTGCCTGCTGACAAGACATCGGCCGATGCGGGTATTGGCGAGCAGGCTGCCGATGATGCACCGCCGGCTGAGGGGTCCGACGACGTGCCTGCCGGGCAGGCGGACGACGCGCCTGCCGATGAAAACGAAGCAGCTGCGCAGGCCGCCGTCGACGTAGTACAGGTCCAGGACGAGCCCGGAGCCGAGAGCGAGTCTGCAGGCGATGACAAGTCTGCAGGCGAGGGCGGCGCCGATGGTGAGGCTGCGGCCGAGAGCGACTCTGCAAGCGGCGACGAGCCTGCAGTTGACGGGGAGTCGGGCGATGGTCAGCCTGACGCCGAGCACGGTGACGGCGACGTGGAGCAGGCTGACGGCGACGCCGCGCAGGCTGAGGGGCAGCCAGCGGCTGGGGCGGCTGGGAAGGCTCAGGGGCAGGCTGCAAAGGAGCTTGTGGAGGAGCCGGCTGCGAAGTCGGTGGAGGAGGTCGCCGCCGAGCAAGCGGCCATGGCGTTGATTACGGCGCTGATGCGGCTTCGGGGTGCTCTGGCCAGTAGCAGGTTGCCGCTGGATGTTGTCGGCGCTGATGAGGCCCGGCAGCAGCAGAAGGAGATGCTCGATCAGCTCGACGACTACGTCCTGCCGCGGTTGGTTCAGCTCGAGGCTCCGGTGCTCGCCGTCGTCGGTGGTTCGACCGGCGCCGGCAAGTCGACCTTGGTGAACTCCCTGATCGGCGAGGTCGTCAGCGAGCCCGGCGTACTCCGGCCGACCACGCGGTCGCCTGTCCTCATCCACAACTCGGCCGACGCCGAATGGTTCGCCGGGGACCGCGTGCTGCCCGGCATGGCACGGTCCAGCGGTGACAGCCCGGGCGGGATGGAGGACCCTGGGCAGATCCGTTTGGTTGCCTCCGACACCGTTCCGCAGGGTCTGGCGATTCTCGATGCCCCCGACATCGACTCGGTGGTCGAGGCGAACCGGGATCTCGCCACCCAGCTCCTGGCCGCGGCGGATCTCTGGTTGTTCGTGACCACCGCCGCGCGGTACGCCGATGCCGTGCCGTGGGACTTCCTGCAGAGCGCGTCGGACCGGAGTACGGCGGTCGCGGTGGTGCTCGACCGGGCGCCGGCCGACACGATCGACGACATCACCGGGCACCTCGCGCAGATGCTGCTCGAACGCGGCCTCGGTGACTCGCCGCTGTTCAGCATCAAGGAAACAGTGGTCGACGGCAACGGAATGCTGCCGTCCGAGGTGGTTGCCTCGATCAAGGACTGGCTGATCGACCTGGCAGCGGACGCCGATGCCCGGTCGGCCGTCGTACGGCGGACCCTGCACGGCGCGGTCACCGCGATGACGAAGAAGGCCCCCGCGTTCGCCAAGGCCGTTCGGGCTCAGGCGGACACCGCGGCGGATCTCCGGCAGACCGCGGAGACGGCGTACGAGCGAGCGGCCAAGGACATCGCCACGGCGACCCAGGACGGCACCATGCTGCGCGGTGAGGTGCTCGCGCGCTGGCAGGAGTTCGTCGGCACGGGTGAACTGCTGAAGGGCCTGCAGACCAACGTCGGCCGGATGCGCGACAAGGTCCGTACCTCGGTCGTGGGCAAGCCGCCGCCGACGCGGGACCTCAACGACGCGGTGGAATCCGGGCTGGAGTCCCTGCTGCGGGAGCATGCCGAGGCGGCAGCAGAGCGCGCGGAGGAGTCGTGGCAGTCGACGGCCGCCGGACGCCAGTTGCTGGCAGCGGGCGACCGCGACATGGGCCGGATGTCGAAGGAGTTCCCTGCCGAGGCAGGCCGCCTGGTCCGTGAGTGGCAGGGCTACGTGCTCGACCTGGTGCGCAAGGAAGGCGCCGACAAGCGTTCCACCGCGCGCATCCTGGCGTACGGCGTGAACGGGCTCGGACTGTCGCTGATGATCGTCATCTTCGCCAGTACTGCGGGGATCCCCACCGGCGCCGAGGTGGGCGCCGGACTCGGAACCGCGGTGGTCGGGCAGAAGCTGCTGGAGGCCGTGTTTGGCGACCAGGCGGTTCGTACCCTGGCTGCCAAGGCCCGCGACGACCTTGACGGTAAGGTTCATGCCCTGATGGATGCCGAATTCGCCCGCTATCTGGCTGTGCTCGACCAACATCCGGTCGATCCCGACACACCCAGGCAACTGACGGAGGCCGCGCGCGCGGTGGAGGACTGCACGTGACGGGATTAGTGGATACGGTCAAGGGCCTGGTGAGGGGCTCTACCGATGTCCTGACGAAGATCGAGGCGCTCGAGGACGCCACCGAGGCCGGACGGGGACGGCTGGACCAGGTGGTTCTGAGCGAGGCCTCGCAGATCGTGGACCGGGCAGGGCAACGGCTCCGGATGTCCGGCGACCTGACTGTGGTGGCGCTGGCCGGTGCGACCGGCTCGGGCAAGTCGTCGCTGTTCAATTCGCTGACGGGACTGGACCTGGCCGCGATCGGTACTCGCCGCCCGACCAGCTCGATGCCGCTGGCCTGTGTGTGGGGCGAGGAGCCCGCCGGTGAACTCCTGAACTGGCTGGGGATCCCGCGCCGTCACCAGGTGCAGCACCGCAGCTCGCTGGAGGAAGCACAGTCGGAGGACTTGGACGGGTTGGTTCTGCTGGACCTGCCCGACCACGACTCGACCGAGGTGGAGCACCGGCTGATCGTGGATCGCCTGGTGGAGCTTGTCGACGTACTGATCTGGGTGGTCGACCCGCAGAAGTACGCCGACGCCGCGCTGCACAACCGCTACATCAAGCCGTTCGCGTCGCACTCGTCGATCATGGCGTTCGCGCTCAACCACGCCGACAGGCTGACCGAAGAGCAGCGCAAGAGCTGCGTGGCCGACCTGACCCGGCTGCTGAAGTCGGACGGCCTGAAGAGCCCGACGATCGTTGCCACGTCAGCGGTAAGTGGTGCCGGGCTGGACGACCTGCGGACGCTGCTGGTCAAGCGGGTCAACGCCAAGCGGGCCGCACGCGAGCGCCTGGCCGCGGACGCCGACCGGGTCTCGGACCGGATGGCGAGTCAGTGTGGCAACGCCAAGACTCCTGAGATCGCCCAGTCCGACATCACCGAGCTGGTGGACGCGCTGGCTGACGCGAGTGGCGTCCCGGTCGTAGTCGAGGCCGTACGCCGGTCGTACCTGCAGCGGGCAAGTGCAGCGACCGGTTGGCCAGTCACGAAGTGGCTCGGTCGCTTCCGGCCCGATCCGCTGCGCCGGTTGCACCTGGACCAGGTGCCGAGACAGCAGAGCAAGGCGCTGCGGAAGTCGGCGTCCAACGAGGTCTCGATCGCGCGGTCGTCGTTGCCCGCGGCAACACCCGTGCAGCGGGCCCGGATGGATACGGCCGTCCGCAACATCACCAACAAGGCCGCAGCCGGGTTGTCCCGCCCCTGGGCCGACTCGGTCCGTACTGCGATCCGCAAGCGCGAGGAGTCCCTCGGAGACGAGTTGGACCAGGCAGTGGCGCGTACTGACCTCGGGGCCAACAACAACCCCAGCTGGTGGGCTGCGGCGCGCTTCCTGCAGTGGCTGCTCTTCCTGGTCGCGCTGGGTGGAGCCGTGTGGTTGCTGTTGTCCGCCTTCCTGCAGGTGGACGATTACGCGCTGCCGAAGTGGCAGGGGATTCCGTACGCCACGATCATGCTGATCGGCGGAGCACTGTTGGGTGTCGCGGTATCGGCCGCCTGCCGGTTGTTCGCCTCCACCGGTGCCAGCCGTCGCGCCCGCCTGATCGCGAAGGCCCTCCGCGGCGAGCTGGAGAAGGTTGCCGACAGCCACGTCATCGCCCCGGCCCGCGAAGAGCTCGACGCCTACACGATCTGCCGCGACAAACTGGCGATCGCCCGATCCTGACCCGTACTGCGGAACGCTGGCGCGGCGCGTTCCGCAGTACAGGCAGCTCCTGCTTAGGTTGTCCCGGCCCAGTCGGGCAGTGGCTCGCAGGCTGCGCGCCAGCGTTGGGGTAGTCCCTCTAGGCCGACCTGTGCAGCGACGATCCCGCCGACGATGGCGCAGGTGGTGTCGACGTCCCCGCCCGCGCCGGCCGTCGTCCAGAAGGCCTGCTCGTAGTCGGTGAGGTTGCGGGCGGCCGCCCAGAGCGCGAAGGGCACGGTGTCGCGAGCACTTGTGTGGCGACCGTTGCCCAACTCGTACGCCGCGAACTCGGCGGACGGCATGTTCGCCATGCCCCGGGCCGCGCGGATCCCTTCGTACACACGCCCGGGCGGCACGTGCTCCAGAACCTGGTCCAGGAAGTCGCGCGGCTCCGGCGATGTCTGCCCAGCCGCGATCGCTGCAGCCACGGCAACTGCGACCGCACCCGCCACACCTTCAGGGTGCGCATGAGTGACCTCAGCCGACAGCGCAGCCTCCTGCGCCGCCTCATACGGATCGTGAGCGAACCACGCGCCAAGCGGCGCGACCCGCATGGCAGCGCCGTTCCCCCAAGAGCCCTGCCCATCGAACAACTCGACAGCAAGCTCCCGCCACGCCCCACCCTGCCGAACCAACCGCAGCATCCGGTTCATACCCGGTCCATAACCGCGATCGAAGTCATGGTGATCAGCGAAGCTCGTCGCCAGCTCGTCCTGGTCGATGCCCCCGGTCCGTTGTAGCGCAGCGAAGATCGAGCAAGCCATCTCGGCATCATCGGTCCATTGCCAAGGACCGGGCGGAAGGTCTTGCTGCTCGAGGAAGTGGTAGTTGGCGGGGACGAAGAACTGGGAACCCAGTGCGTCGCCGAGGGCCAATCCGTGTAGGGAGTTCAGCGCTTTCGTTCGGCGGTCGATGGTCATCGCCGACCATCATCGCAGGGCCTCGAACCCGCCAGTGATCCCGACCAGTCGCCTCCGCTCTGTACCCGTACTGCGGAACCGCCAGGCGTCGGCGGGTCCGCAGTACGGGCGCGGGTTACTTGGCCGGGTCTTCCAGGTTGTCGATGTCTTCTACTGAAGTGCCCGGGGTGAACTGGGCGACTGAGGCTTCGGCGGCTGCTTGGACTTCCTCGTCGCTGATCAGGCCTGATTCGCGGACGACCTTGAGCCAGGCGCGGATCGAGTACTTGCCGAACTCGATGACCTCGGGGGAGTTGGCCATCTCGGTCGGGTCGATGTCCTCGGTGATCTTCCCGTCGAGGTAGAGCGCGAGGCCCATCAGGCCGCCGTCCCAGCCGGGACCGACGTACAGAGCGCCACCGGCACCGCCGAAGTCCGCGGGCACCGAGTGGTCCATCTGGAGGTTGGTCGTCTCGCCCGGTCCCGGCGTCAGCTCGATCTCGACGATGCTCGTGGGCCCGCCAAAGGAGACCTTGAACCGTTCCGGCGGCTCGCACTCGAGGATCTCGCCGCCGGCGTTGCCCTCGAGCTGGTAGCTGCCGCCGACCTTCAGTTCGCCGCTGATCGGCATGAACCAGCGGCGCATCCGCTCGGGATCGGTGAGCGCGTCCCAGACCTCCTCGACCTCTGCGGAGTAGGTGCGCTGGAGCACCACGCGGACCTCCTCGCCGGTCTGACTGACCTGGCGATGGATCGCGTTGATCTGGTCGAGGATGTCTATCACTGTCTTCCCTCTCGTCGGACGGCACTCGCCTGCGGACGCCTCAGTGCCGGGCGGTCCGGGTACATGGCCTGATGGGCCAAGACTGCCGGGTCCCACTTATATAAGTCAAGGCTGAGATAGCGAGTTGTCCCCAGGTTGCGAAGTCGGAGCGTGAATCTGGGTGCGAGACGTGCATCTTCTCTGGTGTCAGCACAGAAGAGACCGAAGGGAAGGTGCACGACATGAGCGTCGGTGAGACCTATCTGAGCCTGCAGGGCCGGGTCGGCAGCGACATCAAGTTCAAGGAGGTTTCGGGCAGGGTGGCACTGGCCTCCTTCCGGCTCGGAACCACCCCACGCCAGTACGACCGAACCAAACAGGCCTGGGTCGACCGGCCGACCACCTGGTTCACCGTGGAGTGCTGGCGGACCCTCGCCGAGAACGTCAACGAATCCCTGCGGCGAGGCCACCCGGTCGTCGTCACCGGCCGCCTCAAGACCACGGAGTGGCTCGAGGAGGGCCAGATGAAGAGCCGCACGGTCCTCGACGCGTTCTCCGTCGGCCACGATCTCACTCGCGGCACGGCCACCTTCACCAAGAACCCACCCCAGACCCAGCTCCCCGAAGCCCCCAGCACCCTCGATACCGAGATGCGAGACCTCTCCACCCGAGCCGAAGCCGACCATCACCAGGACGAACCACACCCCTTCCCCGCAGAAGAAATAGCCGCGGCCTCCCTCCCGCCCCAGGAACAGGAGGCCGCCTGACGACGCGCGTACCGCCTGCAGCTTCGATCAGCGGCGCCGTCTCGGCCGGCATCAGCACCACCGTGTACCGCGCTGTACCGGCAACGGCGGCGACGCACGTGATGGCCGACCGCACTCCACACGGCCGGGCACACGTCGTGGTGCCCCGGTTCATGAGGTGTGAGCCGGGTCACCGTGGGCTGGGTGTGTGGAGGTGGTGGTGACTTGTTCTGTGGGTGGGCGAACTGGTGCGGGTGAGCGCGTGGACGGGCGGTTGGGGTTGGGAGGGGGCGAGCGCATAGGCTCTGGGGCATGGCGGAATTCATTTACACGCTTCGCAATGTCCGGAAGGCGCACGGCGACAAGGTCGTTCTCGACAACGTCACGCTGAACTTCCTGACCGGCGCGAAGATCGGGGTCGTCGGGCCGAACGGCACCGGCAAGTCCTCGCTGTTCAAGATCATGGCGGGGCTGGATCAGCCCTCGAACGGTGAGGGGCGGCTGGCCGAGGGTGCGACGGTAGGGATCCTGCTGCAGGAACCTCCGCTGACCGAGGGCAAGACGGTGCTGGAGAACGTCGAGGAAGGAGTCGGCGACACCAAGAAGAAGCTCGACCGCTTCAACGAGATCTCCGCCGAGCTGGCCGATCCGGACGCGGACTACGACACGCTGCTGGGCGAGATGGGTGACCTGCAGACGGAGCTCGACCACCGCAACGCGTGGGACGTCGATGCTCAGCTCGAGCAGGCGATGGACGCGTTGCGCTGCCCGCCGCCGGACGTGCTGGTGGACACCCTGTCCGGTGGTGAGCGTCGCCGGGTGGCCCTGTGCAAGTTGCTCCTGCAGCAGCCTGACCTGCTGCTCCTGGACGAGCCCACCAACCACCTGGACGCCGAGTCCGTGCTGTGGCTCGAGCAGCACCTGCAGAAGTACCCGGGCGCCGTCCTGGCGATCACCCACGACCGGTACTTCCTGGACAACGTCGCCGAGTGGATCCTCGAGCTCGACCGCGGCCGCACCTACGGGTACGAGGGCAACTACTCGAAGTACCTGGAGACCAAGCAGGAGCGGCTCGTCGTCGAGGGCCGCAAGGACGCGAAGCGGCAGAAGATCCTGGAGCGCGAGCTCGAGTGGGTCCGGTCGAACGCGAAGGCCCGGCAGACCAAGAGCAAGTCCCGCCTCGCCCGGTACGAGGAGCTCGCGGCCGAGGCCGAGCGCTCCAAGAAGCTGGACATCGACGAGATCAACATCCCGGCGGGTCCGAGGCTGGGCAGCACGGTGCTGGAGGCGAACAAGCTGGAGAAGGGCTTCGGCGATCGCAAGCTGATCGACGGCCTGAACTTCTCGCTGCCCCGCGCCGGCATCGTCGGCGTCGTCGGTCCGAACGGCGTCGGCAAGTCGACCCTGTTCCGGATGATCGTCGGCGAGGAGACCCCGGACGCGGGCTCGCTGAAGCTCGGCGACACCGTCCGGATCTCGTACGTCGACCAGTCGCGGGGTGGGCTGGACCCGAAGAAGACGGTCTGGCAGCAGGTGTCCGACGAGCTCGACTACATCAAGGTCGCGAACTTCGAGATGCCGAGCCGCGCGTACGTGGCGTCGTTCGGGTTCAAGGGGCCGGACCAGCAGAAGCCGACCGGCGTGCTGTCGGGTGGCGAGCGGAACCGGCTGAACCTGGCCCTGACGCTGAAGATGGGCGGCAACCTGCTGCTGCTCGACGAGCCGACCAACGACCTGGACGTCGAGACGCTGCAGTCGCTCGAGGACGCGCTGCTGGAGTTCCCGGGCTGTGCCGTGGTGATCTCCCACGACCGGTGGTTCCTGGACCGCGTCGCGACCCACATCCTGGCCTGGGAAGGCACCGACGAGGACCCGTCCAAGTGGTTCTGGTTCGAGGGCAACTTCGCCGCCTACGAAGCCAACAAGATCGAACGCCTGGGCGCCGAGGCGGCCCGCCCCCACCGAGTCACCTACCGCAAACTCACTCGCGACTGACCAGCGACGGTCTCTCGCGCCGAAGAGCCCACGCCGACTTCTGCCGGTCGTGGGCTCTTTGTATTCATTCGCTGCGGTGTCGCGGTCGGGTGGGGATTAGGTGAAGAGGCAGAAGGGGTGGCCGGAGGGGTCGAAGAGGACTCGGACTGCTTCTTGGGGTTGGTAGGGGGCGAGGGTGGCGCCGGCGTAGATGGCGTGGGTGGTGGCGGCTTCCAGATCGGAGACGTGGATGTCGAGGTGCTGGGTGACGTGTTGGGTGCCGGGTTTGCTGGGCCAGATCGGGGTGGTCCACACCCGTTCGTATTCGAAGTTGAGGGTGGGGCCTGAGGTGTTGCGGATCTGGGCCCAGCCGTCGGTCTCGGGCGCGCCTGGGCGGGGGCCTTCTTCGCTGGTGATCGGGAGGTCGAGGAGGCGGGAGTAGAAGGCCGCCAGCGCTCGTGGGTCCGGGGTCGCGATGGTTATCGACGTCACTTCGATCTTCAGACCATCCATCTCCTGACGCTACCGCCACCCCCGCGTCAGCTCCACACGAGCCGCGTCGGCCCGAGGTGCCGCCCCCAGCACTCCGCGCTAGCGATCCGCGGGGCCTGCCGTCCGCGCTAGCGATCCGCGGGGCCTGCCGTCCGCGGTGGCGATCCGCGGGGTGTGCAGTCCGCGCTGGCGATCCGCGGGGTGTGCAGTCCGCGCTGGCGATCCGCCTCAGGCGAGAAAGGCGGTCAGATGTCGTTGGGGGGTTGGGCGGCGGTTACGGCGTCGGCCAGGAAGGTGGAGATTGTGCGGAGTTCTTCGTCGGTTCGGGTGGAGAGCATGGAGTGCATGCGGGCGCCTTGTTCGGCGTACAGAGGGGCGAGCTTCTCCTGGATGGCCTCGTAGGACGGGGTGACCAGGACCTTGCGGCGGTCGGTGGGGTCTGGCCGGCGAGTGATCAGGCCGAGGGACTCCAGGCGGTCGACGACGCCGGTGACTGTGCCTGAGGTGAGTCCGGTGTGTTCGGAGAGTTGCCGGGGCGTCAGGGGGCCGTAGGACTGCAGGAGCGTCATGAACTGGGAATCGCTCGCGCCCAGGCCGACCTTCGCCGAGACGGCGTGGTTGAACAGGATCACGTCGGCGATGAAGCGGATCATCCGCTCCTGTAGTTCGGCGCTGAGTTCTTCTCTGGTGCTCATCACAACCTCCACGTTCACGGCAGCCACGACCACGACCACCCAGACACGACGGTCTTGCTTTTCTCTCGGATCTCCAAGATACTCGGATTGACAAGATACTTGAATGACCGAGAGAACTGATCTTAGTGGAGGGCGGAACGATGAAGGTGCTGGTGATCGGTGGAGGGACCGGGGGACTCGCGCTGGCGCACGGGCTGAAGCGGGCGGGCATCGAGGTGGCCGTGTTCGAGCGGGACGCGCTGCGCACCGACGGCCTGCACGGCTACCGCGTCGGGATCGACCCCGACGGGAGTCGCGCGCTCAACGCGTTGCTGCCGAAGCACCTCTACGACACGTTCGTAGCCACCCGCGCCCGCGACCCGAAGTACTTCAACATGCTGACCGACGACTTCAAGGAGGTCCTCTCGCTCGACATCCCGCCCTCGATCGATCCGGTGGAGAGTGAGAAGTCGATCAGCCGGATGACGCTTCGCCAGGTGCTCCTCACCGGCCTCGACGACGTGGTCCAGTTCGGCAAGGATTTCGTCCGCTACGAGCAGCACGCGGACGGCCACGGAGTCACGGCGTACTTCGCGGACGGTACGACAGCCACGGGTGATCTGCTGGTCGCCGCGGACGGGTCGGGCTCGCGCGTACGGCGGCAATACCTGCCGCAGGCGAAGACCGAGGAGACCGGGATCATCGCCCTTGCCGGCAAGCTGGCACTCACCGAGGAGAGCGCGAAACTCGTTCCCCCGAAGGTGTTCGAGGGCATCTCGATAGTGAACGCGCCGCACGGGCTGGCCTGCATCCTGCACGTGATGGAGTTCCAGTGGGACCGCGACGGCAACGTGAAGCAGGGCATCGGCGGCAACACAGAGGAGCTGATCCGGCAGTGGCCCGGCCTGCAGTTCGATAACACCCGCGACTACATCAACTGGGGTCTGTCGGCGACGGCTGACAAGCTGCCGGCCGACGTGATGGACCTGCGCGGCCAGGAGTTGGTCGACCTCGCACTGAAGATCACGCCGGACTGGCACCCGAACCTGCGCAGGCTGTTCGAGCTGACCGATCCGGGCACCTGCTTCCCGGTGAACATCTGGACCTCGGTGCCGCTCGACCCGTGGCAGACGACGAACGTCACCTTGCTCGGCGACGCGATCCACACGATGACGCCCGGCCGAGGTGTCGGTGCGAACACCGCCCTCCGCGACGCGATGCTCCTGTGCCGCAAGCTGATCGAGGTACGGGACGGTCGCACGCAGTTGCTCCAGGCGCTCGGTGAGTACGAGGCGAAGATGATCGAGTACGGCTTCGACGCGGTGATCAAGTCGAAGGCGCAGATGAGCGCGAGCGACCCGATGCACAAGCCAGTGGTCGGCCGGGTCGTGCTGGCCGGGATGCGCACAGCGATGCGGACCGTCAATCACCTGCCGCCGGTCAAGCGCCGGATGCGCGACTCGATGCTCGCCTACCGCGGCGCTGATCGCGACGAGACCGCGTTCGAGATCACCCCGCCGCTGGCGAACTGACCCGTACCGCGTATCACCCCGCGGCTGGCGACTCGGCCCGTACTGCGTTACGCCGTACCGGCGGTGACCGCGGAGATCCAGGTGTCCGCCAGGATCCGCTGGCCGGCGTACGTCGGGTGGACGCCGTCCCAGATCCAGTACGACGCCGGAGCTCGCAGGGCGGCAGCGTCCATCGCCTGCTGGTACGGCACGAACGCGGCGTCGTGCGAGTCGGCAAGCGCCCGCACGATCGCGGCCCGAGCGTGGACATGCGCGGCCCAGGTCGCTCGCAGATCCGGCCTCGGGCTCGTCGGCAGATAGAACGGCTCACCCAGCACAAGCCGCACGCCAGGCAGCGCCGCTCGCGTCCGCGTCAGCAGTTCGTCGTACTGCGCACCGAAGCGCGACCCGTCCAGGTCCTCCGACAGACCGTCCATGATCGCGCCGACATCGTTGACGCCGATCAGGATGCTCAGGAGATCGGGTCGCAGGTCGAGGACGTCCGGCTGCCAGCGGGCTGTCATCGCGGCGAGGGTGTCACCGCTGATCCCCTGGTTCACGAAGCGCCGGCCGAGGTCCGGGTGGGTCGCACCCGCCTCGGCGGCGATCAGGAACGGGTAGGAGTGCCCGAGGATGTGGTTCGGATCCTTGGTCTCCCCGCGCCCACCGTGCGTGATCGAGTCTCCCTGGAACACGACCAGCTCACCCATCCCGAGCAACTCCCGCCCTAGCCTGTCCTCGATGGGCAGGTTCGAGCGCCCGCCGGCCTCAGCCGCGGGAATGGGGTCGTCAGCGCTCAGCGTTGACCGATGTGTTCGGAGACGGCGTCGAAGACCCGGCCGATGGCGGCGAAGTCCTCGGGCGAGGCCAGGTTGACCAGATTCTCCCGGACGCCGTCCACGTGGTACGGCGCCGCCTGCTCGAGCAGGGAGAAGCCGGCGTCGGTGAGCTCGGCCCAGACACCCCGCTTGTCGCTCTTGCAGGAGGTCCGTCGGACCAGTTCCGCGGCCTCGAGCCGGCCAACCGTGTGGGTCAGCCGGGAGCGGCTCTGGTGCAGCCGGTCGGCGAGCTCGGCCATCCGGAGGCGGCGTTCGGGCGCCTCGGACAGCCGGACCAGGATCTCGTAGTCGTTGATGCCCAGGCCGAACTGACGGAGGTCGTCGTCGAGTTTCGCCATCAGGCGCGCAGTGCCCAGCAGGTACGCGCGCCACGCCACCTGCTGCTCGGAGTCAAGCCACCGGGTCCCAGTCGTCATCGTCACGGGGACAGTGTACCGGGAATGTAATTGACTTTTAAACAGTTACTGTCTACTGTCGTGGTCAGACGGTTGAAATTTGAACTTCTTTCGAAAGACCGCGTCGCCCCCATCTGCTTCACTTCCGAGAGGACCCCATGAGCGAGACCGCAACCACCACCATTCCCGGCCTGGTGGCCGGCACCTACGCCCTCGATGTCGCGCACACCGAGATCGGCTTCACCGTCCGTCACCTGATGACCAAGGTCCGCGGCACCTTCCCGGAGTTCAGCGGCGAGATCGTCGTCAAGGACTCGATCGAGGAGTCGACTGCCAACGTCACCGTCGAGCTCGCATCCGTGCACACCCGCAACGAGCAGCGCGACGGTCACCTGCGCTCCGGTGACTTCTTCGACGCCGAGAACAGCCCGAAGATGACCTTTGTCAGCACCGGGATCAAGCCGGAGGGTGACGATTACATCCTGTCCGGCGAGCTGACCATCAAGGACGTCACCAAGCCGATCGAGTTCGCCTTCGAGTTCCTCGGCGCCCAGCAGAACGCATACGGCCAGGCCATCATCGGCTTCGAGGCGTCCGCCTCGATCAGCCGCAAGGACTGGGGCATCGACTTCAACGTGCCGCTGGAGGGTGGCAAGCTGCTGATCGGTGACAAGGTCGACATCCACCTCGACGTCCAGGCCGCCCTGCAGGCCTGATCCGTCCGCCGGTTCGCCGGCGAGAAATCTGACCCCGTACGCCGGTCCGCCGGCGACAGGTCGACTCGTACGCCGGTCCGCCGGCGCCGAGCAGATCCGAAAAAGGCCCCGTGCCTCCCCTTTCGAGGGGAAGTGCGGGGCCTTCGGCATGTCCGAGGGCTACGACTGGACCATCCGGAGCGCGAGGTCGGCGTACAGGACGCCGAGGCTGCCCGGGTCGCGGCGGGCGGGGGAGTACCAGCGGGCGACGTCGATCGACAGCGACAGGATCGCCAGTGTCGTGCCGGGCAGATCCTCGACCGCGAACGATCCGTCGGCGATGCCATCGGTGAGAGCCTGCTCGATCTGGGTGGAGATCGCTCGCCGGATCGTCGCCACCTCGGCCAGGTGCTCCGGCGTCAGCGCGGCCAGTTCGTACTGAACCACTCGGGCGATCGTGTGGTGCTCGGCGTGCCAGGTGGTGAACGCCGACACCATCCCCGCCAGCCGGTCCCGCGGCGAATCACCCACGTCGGCGTCCCGCAGTACGTCGAGCGCGGCGCGGTGGCCGTACAGGCTGATCTCGAACAGCAGGCGTTCCTTCGAGGGGTAGTGCACGTAGAGCGCGGCCGGGCTCATCCCGGCGCGGGAGGCGATGTCCCGTGTGGTCGTGGCCTGGAAGCCGCGCTCGGCGAAGGCGTCGATGGCGCCGGTGAGCAGCCGCCGGGCGGCGGCCGGCTGGACATGCTCCCAGACGAGGGGACTGGTGACTGCGGACACGTTGACACCTTGCCCTAGATTCGGGAAGCTAAGCAAGCGCTTAGCCAAGCGATAAGATCAACACACTGGGTGATTCGTCTCAACTCGGGAGGCCCAAGGATGCAGCGCATCATCTTCAACGAGGACCACGATGCTTTCCGGGCCAGCGCGAAGGAGTACGCCGACCGCTCGCTGGTGCCGCGGATGGAGCAGTTCCTCGAGGAGAAGACGATCGACCGGGCAGCCTGGCTCGAAGCCGGCAAGCAGGGTTTCCTCGGGCTCGACGTCCCGGAGGAGTACGGCGGGTCCAGCGTCGGGGACTACCGCTTCAACGCGGTGTTCGCCGAGGAGGTCTCGAAGGTCTCCGCCTCGCTGTCGAGCTGCTTCGGCATCCACTTCGACTGCGCCGCGCCGTACCTGGTCGATCTGGGCACGGAGGAGCAGAAGCAGCGCTGGCTGCCGAAGTTCTGCTCCGGTGAACTGGTCGCCGCGATCGGGATGACCGAGCCGTCCGGCGGGTCCGACCTGGCCGCGCTGAAGACGACCGCGAAGAAGGCCGACGGCGGTTGGGTGCTGAACGGCTCCAAGACCTTCATCACCAACGGCGACATGGCCGACCTCGTCATCACCGCGGCCCGGACCGACCCGAGCAAGGGCGCGAAGGGCATCACGCTGTTCGCGATCGAGGAGGGCATGGAGGGCTTCGCCCGCGGCCGCAAGTTGGACAAGGTCGGCCAGACCGAGTCCGGTACGTCGGAACTCTTCTTCGAGGACGTCTTCGTGCCCGACGAGAACGTGCTCGGCGAGGTCGACCGCGGCTTCATCCACATGATGGAGCGGCTGGCCCAGGAGCGGGTCGGCGCGGCGGTGTCGAACATCGCGCACGCGATCCAGATCCTGGACGAGACCGTCGACTATGTGAAGCAGCGCAAGGCCTTCGGGCAGTCGGTCGGCTCGTTCCAGTACAACAAGTTCCTGATCGCCGAGCTCGTCACCAAGGCCGAGGTGACCCAGGCCTACGTCGACAACGCGATCGTCGCGCACGACGAGGACCGGCTGTCGGCGGTCGACGCCGCGAAGGCGAAGTGGTGGAGCGCGCACGTGCAGAACGAGATCCTGGACGCGTGCGTCCAGTTGCACGGCGGCTACGGCTACATGAACGAGTACCGCGTCGCGCGGGCCTGGCGGGACGCCCGGGTGACCAAGATCTGGGCCGGATCGAACGAGATCATGAAGGAACTCATCGGCCGCGATCTGGGCCTGTAGAAGGGAAGAGCTGTGCCTGAAGCAGTCATCGTCTCCACCGCGCGGTCGCCGATCGGCCGGGCCTACAAGGGTTCGCTGAAGGACATCCGGCCGGACGACCTGGCCGTGCAGATGATCCGGGCCGCGATCGAGAAGGCCGGTCTCACCGGTGACCAGATCGAGGACCTGATGGTCGGCTGCGCCGAGCCGCACGACGAGCACGGCGGCAACATGGCCCGCCGGATCGCGGTACAGCTCGGCTGGGACAACACGCCGGCCACCACGGTCAACCGGTTCTGCGCGTCGTCGACCCAGACCGCGCGGATGGCGTACCACGCGATCAAGTCCGGTGAGGGCGACATCTTCGTCAGCTCCGGCGTCGAGTGCGTCTCGCGGTACAAGAACTTCGGGTCGGCCGGCGTCGGCGACCCGAGCTCGTTCAACACCGTCTTCGCGGACGCGGTCCAGCGCACCGAGAAGTACGCCGAGACCAACGACACCTGGCACGACCCGCGCGAGGACGGCCAGATCCCGGACGTCTACATCGCGATGGGCCAGACCGCGGAGAACGTGGCGACGCTCAAGGGGATCACCCGGGCCGACCAGGACGCGTTCGGCGTCCGCTCGCAGAACCTGGCCGAGCAGGCGATCAACAACGGCTTCTTCGAGCGTGAGATCACCCCGGTGACGCTGCCGGACGGCACTGTCGTCAGCAAGGACGACGGCCCGCGGGCGGGCACCACGCTGGAGAAGGTCAGCCAGTTGCAGCCGGTCTTCCGGCCCGACGGCACCGTCACCGCCGGCAACTGCTGCCCGCTGAACGACGGCGCCGCGGCCGTGGTGATCATGAGCGACACCAAGGCTCGCGAACTCGGCCTGACCCCGCTGGCGCGGATCGTCTCGACCGGCGTCAGCGGCCTGTCGCCGGAGATCATGGGCCTCGGCCCGATCGAGGCCAGCAAGCAGGCACTGGCTCGCGCCGGGATGAGCATCAACGACATCGACCTGGTCGAGATCAACGAGGCCTTCGCGGTCCAGGTGATCGGCTCGGCCCGCGAGCTGGGCATCCAGGAGGACCGGCTGAACGTGCACGGCGGCGCGATCGCGCTCGGGCACCCGTTCGGCTCCACCGGCGCCCGGATCATGACCACGCTGGTGAACGGCTTGCAGTTCGAGGACAAGCAGTTCGGCCTCGAGACGATGTGCGTCGGTGGTGGACAGGGTATGGCGGTCGTCCTCGAGCGCCTCAGCTGATGAGCCTCAAGGACCGTACGGCGATCGTCACCGGCGCCTCCCGGGGGATCGGGCTGGCGATCGCCAAGCGTCTCGTGGCCGATGGCGCTCGCGTGGTGATCACCGGTCGCACCCAGGAGACGTTGGACGAGGCAGTGGAGTCCCTGGGCGGCCGGGAGTACGCGATGGCCGTTCAGGGCAAGGCTGCCGACCCTGAGCACCGGGCGAGTGTCGTAGCCGCCGCAGTGGCGACGTACGGGTCTGTCGATCTGCTGGTGAACAACACAGGCATCAACCCGATCTACGGCTCGCTCCTCGACGTCGACAGTGCGGTGGCGGCCAAGATGGTCGACACGAACGTGCTGGCGACCATCGCCTGGGTGAAGGCATGCCGGGACGCCTGGATGGGCGTGCACGGCGGTGCTGTGGTCAACCTGTCGTCCGTGGCCGGCCTGTCGCCGTCACCGGGCATCGGCTGGTACGGCGCGACCAAGGCGATGCTGTCCCGGGTGACCATCGAGCTCGCCGTGGAACTGGCACCGGCGATCCGGATCAACGCGGTCGCGCCCGCGGTGGTGAAGACCAAGTTCGCCGGTGCTCTGTACGAAGGACGCGAGGAGAAGGTGGCGTCGACGTACCCGCTGAAGCGGCTAGGCCGGCCCGAGGACGTCGCGTCGCTCGTCTGGTTCCTGCTGTCCGACGAAGCCTCCTGGATCACGGGTCAGACCATCACCATCGATGGCGGCCTGACCCTCAACGGAGGCATGGTCACCTAGCACCTAGGGCTTACGCCCCTCCCAGGCGACCAAGCGGTCGTACGCCGGTGCGTCGTCCGCGACCTGTACTACGGGCCCGAAGGGGACGTGGCCGCCTCGAGGCTCGGCCGGGATGAACTGCTGGACCAGCGGCAGGCAGTACTTGGCTAGCGAGTCGTCCAGCAGGTCGGTGCGGCCGGTCGCCTTGGCAAGGTCCCAAGAGTGCGTGGTGAGCTCCCCGGTGTAAGCGGCGATGGCGGCGACCCCCGGCAGGGTTCCCCAGGGCAGCTTGCAGGCGCGGCCGAGCACTGACCCGTTCGACAGCGTCTCGTCGAGAGTCGCGCGTCGCTCCTTCCACGTGGCCGGGAAGTCCGTCACGCCAGGCGTCACCGTCGGGATCGACAGCGGGTCGTTCCCGGTCAGCGCCAGGTCGATCCGGCGGACCACAGTCATCAGGTGGCCCAGCAAGGCGCGGACGTCGTACTCCGGGCACGGCGTCGGCAGGTCCAGGTCGTCGGCGCCGATGGTGTCGATCATGGCCTGGGTCTGGTCCAGGGCGAGTACGAGCATCGGGCGTGGGTCCGTCACGATTCCTCCAGTAGTAGGTGTCGGAACCACTCTCGCGCCCTATATACGACATCTTCTGTCGGGTATTCCTGGCATCATCGTCGGCATGAGAGCCGACCGGTTGCTGCAGATCATCCTGTTGCTGCAACGGCATCCCCGGCTGAGCGCTCGTGAGCTGGCCGAGCGGCTCGAGGTTTCCACGCGCACGGTGATGCGCGACATGGAGGCGTTGTCGGCCGCTGGCGTCCCGGTCTACACAGAGCGCGGGCGCAACGGTGGCTGCGTGCTCCTGCCGGGCTACCGGGCTGACGTGAGCGGGCTGACCCCGCGCGAGGCTCAGGCGTTGTTCGCGTGGTCCGGCCGGGCCTCATTGTCGGAGGAGCTCGGGCTGCGGGATGCGCTGCAATCCGCGATGGGCAAGCTGTCGTCCACCTTGCCGCTGCAACTGCAGGGCGATGCCGAGGCGTTGTCGGACGCGATCGTGGTGGACCGGCGACGGTGGTTCGCCGATGCCGAGGAGGTCGGCGCACTGCCCGCCCTCCGGAAGGCCGTGGTGACCCGCCGGCGGGTGTCCCTGCGGTATGCCTCAGCGACCGCGGGACGCCCTGTACGTCGTACCGTCGACCCCTGGGGGCTCGTGGAGCAGGCGGGGCGGTGGTATCTGGTGGCCGCGCATCGAGGGGTGGCCCGGATGTACCGGGTGTCGCGGATCCAGCAGGTCGACGCACGGGCGGAGCCAGCGGTCAGGCCGGCCGACCTGGACCTGCAGGAGGAGTGGCAACGCCTCCGGTCCGGACTCGAGCGAAGCCTGCCGGCCGGGGTCGACGTTGTCATCCGAGTCCGCCCGGAGCGAGCCGAACTGGTCAGACGCGTAGCAACCCCGATGCTGGCCAAGGGTGAACAAGCCCGCGACGTCCCTGCTCCCGACGACGTCTGGCCCCACGTGGCACTGCGCTTTCGCGTCCGAGAAGCAGCTTGCGGGGTGCTCCTGGGCTTGGGTGGAGACGTCGAGGTTCTGGAGCCGCCAGACCTGCGCGCCGAGCTCCTCCGCCTCGCGACAGCCGCCGTCGAGGTCTACAGCTGAGAGCGGGTGGCGGTGAAGCGCTGGCGGACGGTGATGATGCCGTTGGCGTCTTCGTCTTCGTTGCGCCAGTGGAAGCTGGTGGGGGTGATGTCGGTGAAGATCCAGCGGGTCTTGGCGGACTTGGGTTCGCGAGCCTCCAGGGTGATGGAGTCGGCGCCCCGGTGACCGATGAAGGTCATCACCATCGCGTGCTTGGGACCCATCCAGGTCGAGCGGAAGGCGCCGAGCTCGGGGTCATGGAGCCGGATGGTGAGCCCCCACTCTCCGTCTCCGTCGATCGCGCGCTGCGCACGGCTCGGCGTGATCCAGATGTCCGCGACCGCCCGTCCGTCCAGGGCCCAGGCGAAGTGCCACTCGCCCTTGGTTTCGCGCACCACCTCGCCGGCGTCGTCGTACCACGTGACCTCGAGATCCCAGCTGCCGATCAGTGTCGCGAACGGAGCAAACGCCTCGGCGAACTCCTCCCGCGGCCCGTCCGACACCATCAGTCCGGCCAACCTCTCGGCCGGTGAAGTCCTGGCTACCTCAGTCATGGTGACAGCATACCTCTCATTTGACAGTGTGCTGTCAATCGAAGGAGCGGAGACCTGCTGCTGATGGCTGTTGGTATCTGGTCAGGAACGCAGAGGCGCCAACCGCGGCTCCCCAGAGCACGGCCGCCCAGGACCAGGTCGTGCTGAAGCCGCCCGGGGTGCCCTGGTGCGCCGCCGAGACGATGCCCAGATACATCCCGGACACCGCCACTCCGATCGCGGCGAGCAGGAACCGATGCGGCCACCACGCCGCCAACGCGGTCAGGGCGACCAGGGCCAGCGCCAGCGCGCCCTGGATGGAGTAGTGGTCCACGCCGTTGGTGTAGTCGCCATCCGGGCGATTCTCGCGATCCGCGGCGAACATCTCGAAGGCATAGGCGACCCAGGGGCCGATGCTGACGAGCGCGAGCACGGCCAGCGGTACTGAGAGACGTGAAGGTCCGAGGCCGCGCCAAGCGCGAGGAGAAGCGATCAGGACGATGGAGAGGATCTGCACGGCCAGGACACCGTCGAGAACTGCCGCCTGCCAGGCCAGCGACACAGCCGCCGCCAGGGCGATCACGAGGCAGACGACGGTCAACTGGACGATCGCGGCGGTGTTGAAAGGGGTATGGACGAGGGCAATCAGAGGCGCGGCGATCAAGGCGCCGAACATGAGGCCCCAACCAGCCTCCAGCATCACCGGCCAGGACGAACTCCACGTGACGGTCAGGTCGATGATGGCAAAGCCCGGCAGAAGCCATACCAGCGCATAGAAGACGGCGAGCGCCCGCACACTGGTCTGCCGCCAGTTGCCCACCACGCCAGCATGCGCACTGCCGGCCAACCCCAGCAAGACGCTGGTGGAGGTTATTCGGAGGTGGACAGCACCAGCGAGCGGAGGCGGGTGATGGCCAAAGTCAGGCCGACAACGGTGACTGCTACCAGGAGGATCACAGCGATCGGAAGTTTGACCGCGGACTCGATGTGGGGAGCGTCGGAGAGCTTCTGGATGACCGCGAGGGACCACTGCTGGACCGAAAGAGCCTTGGCGCCGTCCACGTACTGTCCCATGACGCTTTCCCAGAGCAACGAGTAGAGCAGACCGATGGTGACCGCGTTGGCGGAGATCACCGAGATGGCGGTGAAGATCGCGGTGTAGGCGATGCCGGCGACCAGGGCGCCGATGCCGAAGGCAAGGGCCGTCCGGAGGTCGGACGGATCGAGGATGATGCCGGCCAGCGTCATCGGGATCGCGCCGAGGGCGAAGATGACGCAGAGAGCGACGCCTGCCTTGGTGAGGATGATCGTGTAGCGCTTGATCGGCTTGGCCAGCAGGTAGACGATCGAGCCGTCGTCGATCTCTGTCGAGATCGCGCCGGTGGCCGCGATCAGGGCGACCAGCGGCAGGATCACCGCGAGCCCGAACTGCTGGAGCAACGCGGCACTGAAGTCGGCGGTGTCGTCCACCGTCAGAGCGAGCAGCACGCAGAGCGCGAGCAGCACCGCGGGCAGAATGAACAGCAGCAACCCGCGCCGGTGGCCGAAGAGCGTGGCCAGCGTGAGCCGGGCGATCGTGGCGACCATCAGCGCCTCCCGACGAGATAGGAGAAGACGCTCTCGAGGGACTCGTCCGTCGGCGCGACCTCGAGCAGCCGGATACCCAGCTCCCGCGCCAGCGTGGGAACCAGCCGGCTGAAGCGCTCGAAGTCGAGCACCTGCACCTGCAGAGACGATTCGTCCAGGTCGGCGCCCGACGTACAGGGGTCGGCGATCAGGGCGGAGGCCAGCCGGCGGTTGTCAGACGAGCGCAGCCGGTAGAGCACCGGGCGGTCCGTCATCAGCGTGCGGATGGCACGGTAGTCACCCGAGGCCGCGTGCCGGCCGGACACGACGACCTCGATGTGGGTCGCGACCTGCTGCACCTCCTCCAGGATGTGCGAGCTGAACAGCACCGTGCGCCCGTCCGCGCCCATCTTGCGGAGCAGGTCCATCAGGTGCAGCCGCTGCCGCGGGTCCATCCCGTTGAACGGCTCGTCGAGCAGCAGCACCGACGGTTCGTGCACCAGCGCGGCCGCCATCTTGATCCGCTGCTTCATGCCCTTCGAGTACGTCGAGATGCGCCGCCCGGCCGCATCCTCCATGGCGACGGTGGTGATCGCCTCGGCCGCGGCGGCACCGGGATTCGGCAAACCCTGGAGCTGCGCGTTCGCGACCACGAACTGCGAGCCGGTCAAGGTGTCGTAGACGGCCTCGGTCTCGGGGACCAGGCCGATGTGCCGGTATGCGCCCTCGTTGCGCCACACCTCGGCGCCGTCCAGCGTGACCGTGCCGGTCGAGGGTGGCAGGAATCCCGCCATCATCGTGATCAGCGTCGACTTGCCCGCGCCGTTCGGGCCGAGCAGACCGGTGACGCCCGGGCCGATCGTCATGGTGACGTCGTTGATCGCCACCACGTTGCCGTACCAGCGGGAGACCTTCTCGATCCGGATCACGCTCATCCGCGGGCCACCTTCGCGTACCGCGCGTTGACGCCCCAGACGCAGGCTGCGACGAGCAGCACGTAGACCGCGGTGAACACCAGCCCCTGCTGGGTGGTCGGCATCCAGCTGCCGTCGCGGTTGTTGCGCAGGAACCACGTCTGCAGGGCCTCGGTGAGATTGAACGGCGACACCAGACTCGCGTACCGCGCGGCCGTGCTCGACATGTCGCCCTTCTGGTCCACGATCGCCATCGTCGTGGTCGCCGCAGTGAAGGACACGATCAGTACGGCGATGATCGCGGCGACGGCGAATCCCCGGCGCGGGGTGGCCGCCGCGATCAGACCACCGATCGCGGCGAGCAGGATCGACAGCAGCAACGCCCCGGCCAGCCCGGCCACGAACTGCTTGCTCATCTGCAGGAAGTTGTACTTGGCCAGCAACGCCCCGGCGTACAGGACGACGAGGGGGATGCAGATCAGGATCATCTGGGCGGCGACCAGAGCGGTCAGCTTCGCCAGCGCGTAGTCGGTGCGGCGGGGTGGCCGGGCCAGGTACAGCACGATCGAGCGGTAGCGGAGGTCGCGCGAGAACAGCTGGGGAGCCTGAGAGGCGAGATACAACGCGATCACGGGCTGCAGCAGGTAGATGTAGTCGACCGGCTCGACCGGCGGCTTGTCGAACTGCAGGCCGTTCTCTATGCCGACCACGATCGCCGCCGGCACCACCATCACCGCGAGCAGGAAGATCGGCATCACCTTGGACTTGCCTGACCGGCCGAGTCCGTAGGCGTGCCGGAGGCTGCTGACCATCAGGGCCTGCGTGATCGCCCACCGGCCGAGCCGTGGTCCGTCGTAGTGCCGGTAGCCGATGTCGTGGATGACGCCCGTGCGGTCAGACACTGAAGACCTCTTCCAGCCGGTGCCGGTGCTGTTCGACCCGGACCAGGCCTAGGCCCAGCTCGGCGACCGTGTCGCGGACGATGTCGTACGTCTCCTCGCCGCTGATCTCCACCAGCACCAGCGGCCCTTCGGCCCTCGCTCTCGCGCCGGCCCGTTCCAGCGCCGCACCGAGCCGGTCGCGCCCGCTGAGGTCGCGGACCTCGACAGCCAGTACTCCGGTCTCGCCGGTCAGGGCCGCCTTCGACTCCGACCGGAGCAACCGGCCGCCGTCCAGCACGACGATGTGGTCGCAGACGTGCTCGAGCTCGCCGAGCAGGTGCGAGGTGATCAGCACGGGGATGCCGAACTCGGTGCCGATCCGCCGGACCAGCGTGAGCATTTCGTCCCGCCCGGCCGGGTCGAGGCCGTTGGTGGGCTCGTCGAGCAGTACGAGCTTGGGGTCGTGGGTGAGCGCCTGCGCCAGCTTCACCCGCTGCTTCATGCCGGTGGAGTAACCACCCATCGGGCGGTAGCGAGCCTCGTCCAGCCCGACGTGCCGCAGTACGTCGGCGGCGCGTTCACGGGCGGCGGTGGCGGGCAGGCCGGACATCTGGCCGAGGTGTACGACGAACTCGGTCGCCGACACGTCGGGCGGCAGGCAGTCGTGCTCGGGCATGTAGCCGACGAGCGCGCGGACCGCCTCGCCGCCGGTGACCACGTCGTGTCCCAGCACGATGGCACTTCCGGCGGTCGGGGCGATCAGTCCGAGCAGGATCTTCAGCAGGGTCGACTTGCCGGCGCCATTGGCTCCGACCAGTCCGGTCACGCCGGACCCCACCTCGACGGTCAGCTCGTCCAGGGCCGTCACACGCGGGTATCGCTTGGTCAACGATGCGGTCGCGATCACGGGCACCGGCCAACCCTAAGGCCCGAGGGTGTCTGGGCAGAATCACAGGCACCCCTCGGCTGTTGCGATCACGTCCCAACTGCCGCCGGTACCGCGAAACGCGGCGTGCGCGGGTGCCTGGCGGTAAATGCCTGGCGGGTGGTTGCGGGGGCTCGTTATCGTCCACGTCATGGAGATCAGGCCCGCGGTACCGGACGACGCCGAGGCGGTGTCCGCGCTGCGGCGCGCGACTTTCTCGTACTCCGTGATGTCCCCGGCGAGTACTCGTCACCTGATCGAGGTGCACTCGCCGGCCGAGAAGTTCCTCGGGCTGGTGGCGATCTCCGGCGGTGAGTTGGTGGCCTGGGGAGCGACTGGGCTGAACACCTGGACGAGCGAGGAAGGCCAGGCCGGCATCTCGATCTACGTGCACCCGGAGCACCGGCGACAGGGGATCGCGGACGCGCTGGCGAAGCCGTTGCACGACCACCTCGCCGAGATCGGCGCAGTACGGGTGCGGACGTTGGCCGAGCCGGGCGGGGTGGAGTTCGCGAAGCGGTTCGGGTACGACGGGACGCGGCAGATGCACTACTCCGGCGTCGATCCGCGGG
Organism: Kribbella qitaiheensis; assembly: GCF_042657745.1. Classification (GTDB taxonomy): domain Bacteria; phylum Actinomycetota; class Actinomycetes; order Propionibacteriales; family Kribbellaceae; genus Kribbella; species Kribbella qitaiheensis. The sequence goes on from NZ_JBHSKE010000021.1 coordinate 111,874, forward strand.
TGTTGCCGGAGCGGCCGCCGGCCCCCGATGGGATCGAACTGGTCACGATGGACACCCTTGATGCGCGGCAGGCCTACACCGCCGACGCGGTGGCGACGCTGGACGAGCCGAGCGACTCGCCGGCCGACGCGATCGACTACGACGACTGGGTCCGCGAGGTGTGGGAGTCGCCGGCACTGGACAAGTCCCTGGGCGTGGCGGCGATGGCCGGCGACGAGGTGGCCGCGTTCTCGGCGATCGAGACCGACGGCGACCGGGCCTGGTCGGCGATGACCGGATCGATCCCGGCGTACCGCGGCCGAGGGCTCGCGAAGCTCGCCAAATGGGAAGCGCTGCGGCGTTGCGCCGACGCAGGGATCGTCGGCGCATTCACTTCCAACGACGACGAGAACGGTCCGATGCTTGCCGTGAACAACTGGCTCGGTTACCGCCGGGTGCAGACCCAGACCGGACTGTTGCGAACCCTCTGAACTACGTAACTTTTTTACCTTCTTCCCCCTGATCGCCCCCGGGGCCGCGTTATCTTCCACAGAACTCGGGTGGAAGGAGTGGGGATGGAGATCAGGCCCGCCGTCGTCGCGGATGCGGAATCCGCCGTCGCACTCTATGAACTCGTCGAGCCGTATCTGGTGTGCACAGTTGGGGGAGTGCGCTCCAGCATCAGCCTGGCCGGCGGATCGCGGGCGCGGGTCAGCCTGGCCGCTGTGCAGGACGGCGAGGTGATCGGGTGGAGTTCCGCCGCGCTGATCGCGGGATCCGATCCGGTCAGCGCGCAACTGCGGGTGCTGGTGCATCCGGAGCACCGGGGGCATGGCGCCGGGACCGAGTTGCTGGAGGCGACACACGCGCGGCTGAAGAACGCGGGCGCGCAGAGTGTGCGGGTGTTCGCGGATCCGAAGTCGGTGGACTGGGCATCACGCTGGGGTTATGTGCAGACCCGGCAGGTGTACTACGCGGGGATCGAGCCGCGGCTGGCTCCCGCGATGCCGGAGGTGCCGTCGGCGGTGCGGTTGATGCCGCTGGCCGAGGTGGATCCGCGGGGTGTCTACGAGGCCGATGAAGTTGCCCAGCGCACCAAACCGGGCGACGCGAAGATCACCAGCCGGCCGTACGACGACTGGCTGGCCGCGGTGTGGAAGGCGCCGGAGATGGTGCTCGACCTGAGTGTCGCGGCGCTGCACGGGGATCGGGTGATCGGGTTCACGCTAGGGAACGGGGATCACCACAAGATCTGGTCGCAGATGACCGCGACGATGCCGGAGTACCGGGGTCGTGGGCTGGCGAAGCTGGTCAAGTGCGCGGCGCTGCATCGAGCGGCCGACGCCGGGGTGGTCGGTGCCTACACCGCGAACTACGACGGCAACGAGCCGATGATCGCCGTCAACGAGTGGCTGGGCTACCACCGCACCACCACCCACTCGGTCCTCGTCTGCCCACTCTGACCCGTTACGTCCGAAGAAGTGGCGAGACGTCTCCGCAGTTCTTCGGACGCAAGGGACGTCAGCGGACGAGGTCAGCGGACTAGGAGTACTACGGTTTCGGCTACGCAGGCGGGTTTGGTGGAGTTTTCCAGTTCTATGACCCATTGGAGGGAGACCTGGACGCCGGCGGGGGTTTCCTGGGCGCCGGCGATGGAGGCGCTGGCTCGGACTCGGGAGCCGACCGGGACCGGGGCGGGGAAGCGGACCTTGTTGACGCCGTAGTTCAGCTTGGCGGTGACGCCCTTGATCGAGAAGAGTTCCTCGCCGAAGCGGGCGATCAGGCTCAGGGTGAGGTAGCCGTGCGCGATCGTCCCGCCGTACGGGCCCTTGGCGGCGCGGGCGACGTCGACGTGGATCCACTGGTGGTCACCGGTCGCCTCGGCGAACTGGTTCACCTGGTCCTGGGTGATCTCGAGCCACTCGGTCTCGCCGAGTTGGGTGCCGACCGCGTGGACGACCTCGTCGACCCCGGTGAAGGTTTGCGCCATGTCGGTCTCTCAGCTCCTAGCTCAGTTGCGGGGGCCGCCGGCGACGTACAGGACCTGGCCGGAGACGAAGCCGGCCTCCTCGCTGCAGAAGAACGACGCGGCGGCGGCGATGTCCTCGGGCTTGCCGGTCCGGTTCACCGGGATGGTGGCCGCGGTGGCCTTCTTGAACTCCTCGAAGTCGACGCCGACCCGGGCCGCGGTGGCCGCTGTCATGTCGGTCTCGATGAAGCCCGGCGCGATCGCGTTCGCGGTGACGCCGAACTTGCCCAGCTCGATCGCCAGGGTCTTCGCGAGACCCTGCAGACCGGCCTTGGCGGAGGCGTAGTTGGCCTGGCCGCGGTTGCCGAGCGCCGAGGTGGAGGAGAGGAAGACCATCCGCCCGTACGCCGCCTCGACCATGTGCGCCTGGCAGGCCTTCGACATGAGGAAGCTGCCGCGCAGGTGCACCGACATCACGGTGTCCCAGTCGTCCTCGGTCATCTTGAACAGCAGGTTGTCGCGCAGCACGCCCGCGTTGTTCACCAGGATCGTCGGCGCGCCTAGCTCGGCCACGACCCGCTCCACGGCGGCGGTGACCTGGTCGGACTTGCTCACGTCACACCCGACCGCGACGGCCTTGCCACCCGCGGAGGTGATCGCCTCGACGGTGCCGGCGCAGGCCGCCTCGTCCAGGTCCAGTACCGCGACCGCGTTGCCGTCGGCGGCGAGCCGCTGCGCCACGGCGGCGCCGATCCCCCGGGCTGCCCCGGTGACGATCGCCACCCTCTGCTGCTCGCTCATCCGCCGAACTCCTTCGCTGCCTCGGTCCACTGCCTTTAACCCACTGCTGCAGGGCAAGTCCTACCACCGCGCCCGGCGGACGCGTCCGGGATGCAGACTACCCACGCCTCGTCGGACACGCTGTGGCACGGATGCGATGATCGCCGTGTGCATGATCACAACGATGATCACAGCGAGCCCCACAACCGACACGTCTATCACTGTCCGCTCCGCTGGGGCGACATGGACGCGCTCGGCCATGTGAACAACGGCCGGTATGTCGACTATCTGCAGGACGCCCGGGTGGACTTCCTTTTCCGCACCGCCAAGGAACTCGGCGCCGACGACCTGGAGACGGGACTGCTGGTGGCCCGGCACGAGGTGCAGTACCGCGCCCCGCTGGTCTTCCGGGCCGAGCCGGTCCGGATCGAGCTGTGGATCAGCGAGATCAAGGCCGCCTCGTTCACCGTCGACTACGAGATCCTCGACGCCGAACCGCGCCGGACGTACGTCGAGGCGCGGACCCGGCTGGTCCCGTTCGACTTCGCCGCGAACCGGTTGCGCCGGATCTCCCCGGTGGAGCGCGAGGCCCTGTCGAAGCTGGTGGGCTCATGAGCTTCACCCATCCGGTCCTCGTCCGCTGGTCGGACATCGACTCCTACGACCACGTGAACAACGTCCGCTACTTCGACTACCTGCAGGAGGCCCGGATCCTGTTCCTGGCCGAGGTGGTCGGCACCGGCGCGGGCGACTACTTCACGGAGTACCCGTGTGTGCTGGTCAGCCAGACCGTCGACTACCTGCGCCCCATCCTGCTCCGGCACCCGCCGTACGACGTGGACGTGTGGGTCGAGGCGATCGGTACCACGTCGTACACGCTGGGCTCGCGGATCGTCGACCGGGGCGGGGAGGCCGAGATCGTCTACGCCAAGGCGGTCTCGGTGATCGTCGCGGTGGACGGCGAGACGCAGGTCAAGCGGCCGCTGGGCGAGACCGAGCGGGCAGCCCTCGGTCGGCACGTTTCGGCGGGTTGAGACACTGGGAGCGATGAGCGAGCCACAGAGTTTCTACGACGCCGTCGGGGGAGCCGACACCTTCCACCGATTGGTGGCCGCGTTCTACCGCGGTGTCGCCGCCGACCCGGAGTTGCGCGCGCTGTACCCGGAGGAGGACCTCGGCCCGGCCGAGGAGCGCTTCCGGATGTTCCTGGTGCAGTACTGGGGCGGGCCGCGGACCTATTCCGAGCAGCGCGGGCACCCCCGGCTGCGGATGCGGCACAACCCGTTCGCTGTCACCCCGAGCGCACGGGACCGCTGGCTGGGACACATGCGAGCCGCCCTCGACGAGATCAAGCTGGAGCCGGACCGTGACCAGGAGATCTGGACGTACATGGTGATGGCGGCACACAGCATGGTGAACACCGACGAACCGCAGTACCCGGGCGCGATCGACGTGTCCGGCAACTGAGCCTTAGGAGAGACAACGAGCATGGCCGCTACCCGCACCGCCAAGGCCCACTGGGAAGGTTCGCTGCTGGAGGGGGCCGGTCAGGTCAACCTCGAGTCGTCGGGCCTCGGCACCTTCGACGTGACCTGGGCCGCCCGGTCCCAGGACAAGGCCGGGGGCAAGACCAGCCCGGAGGAGCTGATCGCCGCCGCGCACTCGACCTGCTTCTCGATGGCGCTGGCGCACGCGCTGGCCGGCGCCGGCCACGCGCCGGAGTCGATCGACACCACCGCCGACGTGACCTTCCAGCCGGGTGAGGGCATCACCGGCATCGTGTTGTCGGTGAACGGCAAGGTCGCCGGCCTGACCGCGGACGAGTTCGCCCAGTTCGCCGAGGAGGCCAAGAAGAACTGCCCGGTCTCCCAGGCGCTGACCGGCACCACGATCACCCTGGACGTCACCTTCACCGCCTGACGTTCCGCCGTACTGCGAACCGGCGCCGGCCCCACTCCATCGCGGAGCGAGGCCGGCGTCGTCGTGTCTGGGGGTGAGTGACCTGGCTGCACGGGTCAGGCGTCTGGTTCGTGGCCTCGGGAGCCTGCGCTGGGCGGCGGCGCGGCAGTGCTGTTGGCGTCCACCGGGCGGGTCTCGCGCGATTCGGTGGGCTGCTGCTCCAGGTGGGGCGGGTTGTCGGCTGCCTCGGCGGCGCTGCCGACGCCGGTGGACGTGGTGGTGGGCGCGTCGGGGTCGCGGGTGGTCAGGTTGCCGACCCGGAGCACCTCGCCGTTGCGGACGTACCAGGTGGTGCCGTCCTCGCCGCGCAGCCGGGTGACGCGCAGGCCGACCGCCTCGACCACGCCGGTGGCCTTCTCCATGTCGATCAGGTCGCCGACGCCGTACTGGTCCTCGAAGATCATGAAGACGCCGGCCAGGAAGTCCTTCACCAGCGTCTGGGCGCCGAAGCCGAGGACCACGCCGATGATGCTCGCGGACGCGACGACCGGCACGATGTTGAAGCCGAGCTCGGCCATCACCATCACCACCAGTATCGCGGTCAGCACGATCGTGACGGTGCTGCAGAGCAATGACGCGATGGTCTCCGCCCGCTGGGTCCGGCGTTCGCTGAGCAGGGTCTGCTCGACGAATTCCTGACCGCGCTTGGACTTGGCCAGCACCCCGGCGACAGCGCCGTTGCCGGGCGGCCGGGCGAACCGGCGGATGGCCTTGTGCAGGACCCAGCGGAGCACGAAGAAGGCGACGATCAGACCGAGGATCCGGGCCGGGACCGTGATGATCTGGTCGGTCACTTCGAGCTTGCCGTCGTTCCCTCTGCGGATGAACGTCGGGAAGCTCTGGGGCACGGAAAGCAGGGGGTGACTGAGCAGGGACACGGGGTAACTGAGCAGAATAGGCATCTCGCCGCCCTACTGTAGTGATCACCGCCAGGATCGCCGCATCCCCAGACCCCGGAAAGCGCGAGGAGGAGAAACGGTCATGCCGAGCCGGCTCGATGACGAGCTGACGAGGCTGGTGAGCGCGGGTGTGCTGCGTCAGTACCAGGCCGACGCGCTGCGATCCGCCGCTGCTGCGGACTTCGACTCCGCTCCCGCCTCCACGCAAGGGTTTTCCGAGCTGACCACCCCCAGGACCTCACGGCAGCCACCCACCGCGACGCACTCGTCGGCCTTGACCGAGGTGCTCGGCTACATCGGTGGTGCCTTGCTGCTCGGCGCTGTGGCCCTTCTCACGGTCGCGAACTGGGGCGAGATGGGCCGAGCGGCCCGGATCAGCACCGGAACCAGCGCCGCCGTCATCCTGCTCGGTGTCGCTGTGGTCCTCGCGTTGCTACGCAGGGGTGAACAACTCAGCTCCGCGCTGGCCTCGCTCGGCTGCTGCGTCGCCGGTTTCGCCGTGTACGTCGCGGTCGAGGGCGTGACGGGTCGTGTCGTCGGAGTAGCCGTGGCGCTGGCCATCGCCGCGCTGGGAGTCTGGTGGCTCGGCGGCTCATCGTTGCTAGTGGCAACGTTCGGGATCCTCGCGGTCGGCGTCCTGGTGATCACCGCGGATCTGCTCACGCCTGCCGGTCAGACGACCACCAACGCGGCCGGCATCGCCGGCACCGGGTTCATCCTGGTGGCGTTCGTGATGGCGATCCTCGGCCTGGTCCGGGATCAGGTGACCGCTTGGTCCCTCGCGGGCGCCGCGATGTTCAGTTCCTCGATCTGCTGGCTGATCCAGGACCGCGGTGAGGTGATGGCCCTTGTCGTCGGCACCGCGGGACCCGCGGCGCTGCTCGTCGCGTACGGCCGCCGCCACGCCTCGGCGTACGCGGTGGTCGGGTGCTCCATCCTGCTGGTCATCTGGCCGACCGCGCTCTACCAGTTGACCGACAACATGGCCGGGGTGGCGATCGGGCTCGTGGTGGCGAGCGCGGTGCTGCTGGTCGCAGTACTGCTGCTGAGCCGCCGCCAACGACGGGTTCCTGGCTAGAGGGTCGACACCTTGAGGCCGCGCAGGGCCAGGACGCCGTCGGTGGAGCCTCGGCCGATGTGCAGGTAGCCGCCGCGGTACGCCCTGTCGATGACGATCACTTTGGGCGGGACCTTGGCGGACTGGTCCAGCCGGGTCCAAGTGAGGTGGGTGGGCGTGACCTCGAGCCGTAAGGACAGCCATTCGCCCCGGAACGGCGCGGCGGTCTTCGTGGTGGCCAGCCTGATCCCTGCGGCCTTGCCCTTGCGGTGCGCGTACAGGCCGAGTTCCCCGTCGGCCTGCAGGATCGCGTGGTAGCCGTTGCCGGTGCCGAGGTGGTGCTCGTAGTACGCGTCGTCCTGATGACCGAAGGCCAGGGTGAGGTTGGCGGTCGGGTCCGCCGGCAAGGTGGCGTAGGACGCCTGAAACTCCACCGAGTAGCTCGGCGCGGTGATCGGGCCGAGGTTGCCGAGGGTGAGGAAGTGCTGTGTCTTCTGGGCGCCGAGGAGGATGGTGCCGTCCTTGCCCCACCCGACCGCGAACCGGTCGTCGTACGGATCGCGGGTGAGCTCGCCGGGCACGACAGCGCCGGTGGCCCATTGGTCGGTGACGTCGACCTTGGTCTTGCCGAGCAGGTAGCCGATGTTCGAGGTGACCGCGCCGGGCATGCCGAGCGCCTTGTAGTGGGTCACGTCCGCGCGCCTGTGCAGGGGATACGGCCAGACCGGTAGGCCTGTGGCCATGGCGGCATCGGCGAGTTCGGGCGCGAGGTACCCGCCCGGGCCGGAGTTCGGCACCACGATGGCGTCGGTGCCCGGCGACAACTTGCTCGCCACCGTCCGGATCGCGTCGACCGTCATCTCGGTCGGCGTGGTGAAGTAGGCGAACACGCCCAGCCCGGCGCCCTTGGCCTCGGTGATCCGCTTGCTCTTGAAGTAGGTCTTCAGCATCACCGACGTCTCGAGCCCGTACTTGGCGATCATCGACATCATCGGCCCGTGCGCCCGGTCGTCCTTGGCCTCGACGCAGAGGATCACCCGGCCGCCGAAGGTTCGCAGTACGTCCTCGAACAGGGGCACCTTCGCTTTGTTCTGCCAGGCCGGGCCGAGCCGGGGGATGTCGAGCCACCCGTCCCGTACGGCGTCGTACGTCGTGGTGCGCAGGTTGCCGGTCAGGGTGGTGGTCCGGTCGAGGGTGAGGTCGTGCAGGCAGACGAGCACGTTGTCGGAGGTGATGCCGACGCTGATCTCCATCGCCTGCGCACCCCAGGCGACCGCCGCCTGGTACGACTCCATGCTGTGCTCGGGGAACACGTCGCCGGCGCCACGGTGGCCGACGAGGTAGCTGTCGCCGCGGTCCGCGACCCAGTGCGTGAGGTTGTAGTCGCCGGTCGCCGAGGTGCTCTTCGCGGACGGGCCCTCGCAGCCGCTGGCGGCGGCCGAGCCCACTGCGAGTGCGCCGAGCCACCCCAGGGTGGTGCGCCTGGTGATCCCGTGCGGCCTCTCCATCCATACCCCCTCTGCTGGCGCGACTGCCCCTTCGCTCACCGAAGGGTAAAGGCTCCCGTCCATCGGACGGCAGCCGCGCTTCGCGTTCGGGCTTTTGAAGGGACTGGGTGTGCTTGGATGCCTCCGCGCGGTGACGGGTTGTGGGTGTACGGCGCGCGCCGTTCGGTGGCTCGGCCCGGGATACGGCAGACTCGCACGCGTGACTGCTCCCACTCCGGCCCTTGTAGAGCTTGCCGTCGCGCATGGAGTGGCGACCGAGTACTGGGACTGGCAGGGGAAACACGTACTGGTCTCCAGCGAGGTCGTCTCCGCCGTACTGGCTGCGCTCGGTGTCGACGCCTCCACTCCCGAGCGAGCCGCCGATGCGCTGGCGGAGTACCAGCTGGCGCGCTGGCGGCGTACGTTGCCCGCCACTGTGGTGATGCGCGAGGGCTGGACGCCGTGGTTCGCCGTACACCTGCCACACGGTTCCACGGCCGAGGTGTGGGTCGACCTGGAGGACGGTGGCCAGCGCCGCGACATCCCGCAGCAGGACCACTGGGTCGAGCCCGAGTGGGTGGACGGCGTACAGATCGGCGAGGCGACCTTCCAGCTGCCCGGGGACCTGCCGCTCGGCTACCACCGGCTGTGCGCACGGATCGGCAGCAACCCGGAGATCTCGGTCAGCACGCTGATCGTCACCCCGCAGCGGCTCGAACCGCAGAAGCTGCACCGGACCTGGGGCTGGGTCCTCCAGCTGTACTCCGTGCGCTCCCGCAGGTCGTGGGGGATCGGGGACCTGCACGACCTCGCCGATCTGGCCGCCTGGTCCGCGAACGACCTCGGCGCCGGCTTCGTGCTGGTGAACCCGCTGCACGCCGCGGAGACCGCCGGGCGGATGGAGCCGTCGCCGTACCTGCCGGCCTCCCGCCGGTTCGCGAACCCGCTGTACCTGCGGATCGAGGACATCGACGAGTACGGCGACCTCGCGCCCGCCGAGCGCGACCGGGTCCGGGCCCTCGGCCTGCAGACCCGCGTGCTGAACGAGGACGCGACCGCGCTCGACCGGGACGGCGTCTGGGCCGCCAAGCGCGAAGCCCTGCAACTGCTCTTCGGCGTCCGCCCGTCGATCGGACGGATCGCGGAGTACGGCGCGTACTGCGACCGCGAGGGGCAGGGGCTGATCGACTTCGCCACCTGGGCCGCGATCTCGGACCTGCACGGGCCGGAGTGGAGCAAGTGGCCGGAGGAGCTGCAGGACCCGGCCGCGCCGGATGTCGTTGCCTTCCGCAATGAAAACCCGGACGCGGTGGAGTTCCACTGCTGGCTGCAGTGGCAGCTCGACGAGCAGCTCGCCCGGACCCAGGCGCGGGCCAAGTCGGCCGGGATGTCGCTCGGGATCGTGCACGACCTCGCGGTCGGCGTACACCCTGACGGCGCGGATGCGTGGGCTCTGCAGCGGGTGCTGGCCGCCGGCATCCACGTGGGTGCTCCGCCGGACGCGTTCAACCAGCAGGGCCAGGACTGGTCGCAGCCGCCTTGGCGCCCGGATGCTCTGGCTGCTACCGGCTATGCGCCGTGGCGGGACCTGGTCCGCGCGGTGATCCGGCACGGCGGTGGCCTGCGGATCGACCACATCCTCGGGTTGTTCCGGCTCTGGTGGGTCACCTCGCCCGAGCGGCCGACCGAGGGCACGTACGTGCGGTACGACCACGAGGCGCTGATCGGGATCCTCGTGCTCGAGGCGTCCCGGGCCGGCGTGGTTGTGGTGGGGGAGGACCTCGGCACGGTCGAGCCGTGGGTGCGGGACTACCTGACCGAGCGCGGCGTACTGGGTACTTCGGTGCTGTGGTTCGAGCGGGACGCGGACGGGAATCCGCTGCCGCCCGAGCGGTGGCGTGAGCTTTGTCTGGCCACGGTGACCACGCATGACCTGCCGCCGACCGCGGGCTATCTGGCTGGGGATCACGTGGAGCTCCGAGACCGGCTCGGACTGCTGACCCGGCCGGTGGCTGAGGAACTGGCCGTGGACGAGGCCGAGCGGGACTCGTGGCTCAACGCACTGCGCGAGCGGCACCTGCTTGGCAACGCGGACGGGGACGTCGAGCGCATCGTCGAAGCCCTGCATCGGTATGTGGCCCACACCCCGGCCAAGTTGGTCGGCGTCTCCCTGACCGATGCCGTGGGAGAGCGGCGGACGCAGAACCAGCCGGGAACGACCGACGAGTACCCGAACTGGCGGATCCCGCTGGGCGGGCCGGACGGTGGGGTGCTGATCGAGGACCTGCCCAACAACCAGCGGCTCCGACGCTTGATCGGGAGCTTGTCGAGCTAGCTTTGTGTAAGCGAGTGCTCACGAACCGTTGACAATAGATTTGAACGGTTGTTATCTATTGTGGACGAAGGTGCCTTCCTTTCTTTCCCCACCGCCCCACTTCACGGGAACCCCGGTCGAGGAGCCGGGCCGACTGCCCTCGGTCCGGCTCCCTCGCCGCCCCTTGTCTGCACCCTCGTCCGGTGATGTTCACGTTTCGTCAATAACTTTCCTGGGCAATCCCCTCCTTGAAACCGTCCGCCCCGAGTTTCAAGGAGTTCCCATGAAATCCTTCGTACGTCGCGTCGTCGTGCCCATCGTCGCCGTGCTCGTCGGGTTGCTGCCCGGCGTGATCGCGGTCGAGCAGGCCTCCGCGCTCACCAAGATGACCCACTCGCAGGCCGCCTCGATCTTCCGCGCGGCCGGCATCACCTGGTCGTCCACCGGCGGTTGCTCCGACTGGAACGTCTCCACCTGCACCTCGTTCACGAACATCAACGACAGCACGGTGTACGGCGCCCGGACCCTGAAGCAGGCGAGCGGCTGCGCCGTGAACATCACCGGCGGCACCGAGGTCGGCCACGCCAGCGGCACCTACAGCCACCGCAACGGCTACAAGGTCGACATCTCCGTCTACACCTGCGTCAGCAACTACATCCGCAACACGTTCACCCGCATCGCCAACCGCGGCGACGGCGCCCAGCAGTGGCGCTCCGGCGCCGGCAACATCTACGCCAACGAAGGCAACCACTGGGACATCACCTACTACAACTGCGGCGGCTGCTGACCCGTCCGCCCACCCCGCGCCCGCCTCCGGCAATCTCCGGCGGCGGGCGCGGGGGCCGCGCAGTTCGTGGTGCGGGTGTGTTGGCCCCGGCGCCGCGGTGTTTTGAAGATGAAGCGCGTTCCGGCAATTGCTGGGGATGGGCGAGAGCTGCGTACGCACTGACAGGAAGTACTGCGTTCCCACTGCGCAGCAACCGAAGCGGTACGCGTGGAGATTGACGCCGCGAGCAACGTCTTCCTGTCGTTCGGTACGGCGGGCCCTGTGCAGAAGCCCGTGGTGGACTTCTCGCAAGGCGAGCCAGCCGCCTGACCACCTCGCGGCGGGCTGATCACTACCCGAGCCGGTGACGGAGGAGTGACGTCGGAGTCTGCGTGGGGAGGTGCACCAGCTAGGGTTCTGGGTGTGATCACTCTGCTTTCCGGCCACACCTTGCTGGTGTTCGTCGGCATCCCTGCGCTGGTCGTCGTGGTGGTGGCGCTGCTCGTCTTCGCGTCGTCGATCGCGAGTGGTCCGCGCTACCGTCCGGGCCTGTCCTGGTGGGCTCCGCCGGTCTGGATCGGCGGGCCGGACGTCAACGCCAAGCCGGACCCGGCCAAGCTGCCCGAGCTCCCCGGCGGCCCCAACTCCGCGATCGCCTCCACCGGCGTCGCCCGCACGACCGGAGGCGCAAGTGCCAGCTGGTGACGCATTCACCCCGGAGCAGCTGTATGACCTCGAGCGCGCGGTCCGGTATGCCGAGGAGGTGTCCGGCCTGCACTTCTCCGTGTACGTCGGCGGTGCCGACTCCGAGACCCGCCCGTTCGCGGTCGAGCTGCTGAACGAGCTGGAAGACCCGGACGGCAGTGTCCTGGTGTACGTCGACCCGGCCGGCCGCCGGCTGGAGATCGTCACCGGCGCCACCGCCAAGCGTCAGCTGTCGGATCACGCGGCCGGTCTCGCGGCGCTCAGCATGCAGACCTCGTTCGCCACGGGCGACCTGACCGGCGGCCTGGTCACCGGCGTCCAGCAACTGGGCGACCACGCACACCAGGCCCCGCTGCTGCACGCCAACGAACCCCACAAGCAGTAGGACCGCTCCGCCTTCGCCCGCTCCCGCTCAACTGCCGGAGCGGGCGAACTGCTGTCCGGATAAATCGCGAGAAGCCCGAAACCAAGTCGGGTAGAAAGGCCGGGTGGAAACAGCTGTGGGCTTGAAGCCGACGCGGATCGAAGTCGACGAGCTCGTACTGCGCCCGCTGGTCGCGGGGGACGAGGCCGCGGTGGCGGTAGCTATGGCGGACCCGGACATCCTCCGGTGGACCGCGGGTTCTGCCGTAGTGCGGACGCCGGCTGATCAGCGGGCGGTGAAGTGGCTCGAGTCGCGGATCGACGGGTGGTCGCGGAACAACGCCGTGTTCGCGGTCGCGGACGCGGCGACCGACGTACTCCTGGGTTCTGTCACGCTCCGCGACGTGAACCGGGTCCCGGACCAGGCGGTCGTCGCCTACTGGGTGAGTCCCGTGGCGAGAGGGCGGCGGCTCGCGGCGCGGGCGCTGGACGCGGCGGCCCGGTGGGCGTTCACCTCACCAGGCGACGGCGGCCTCGGGCTGCATCGGTTGTCGCTCGACCACGCCCTCGTCAACGTCGGCTCCTGCCGCGTTGCGACCCGGGCCGGCTTCCTGCTCGAAGGCACGATGCGCGACTACTACGTCGAGGCCGACGGCAGGCGCCATGACTCGCACCTGCATGCCCGCCTCGCCACCGACCCCCGACCCGCGGAGCGTTTGTAGAGCGGGTGTGGAACAGCTGTTGACCGGGGTGCGGGACGGTGAGTGCTCGACCTTGGGAGGGGTTCCGGATGAGCGCGCCGATCTTGACCTATGTCCACGGCAGTGACCCGATCTCGCGGGCGGGAGTGATCAGCCAGTTGCGGTCCCGGCCCGAGATCCGGCTGGTCCACGAGATGGAGGTGGACGAGGCCGCGGTCGCGGTCGTCGTCACCGATGTGCTCGACGACAACACCGCCCGGACGATGCGAGCGCTGCGCCGCGGCGACCTGCCCCGGCTGCTGCTGGTCGCGACGGTGCTCGACGAGGCCGCGCTGGTGGTGGCCGCGGAGATCGGCGTCGGCGGGTTGCTGCGCCGGATCGATGCCACCCCGGAGGCGCTGGTCCGCACGATCGCGCGGGTGGCCGCGGGGGACGGCGAGATCCCGTCCGATCTGCTGGGCCGGCTGATGGAACAACTCGGCCGCCTGCAACGCCAGGTGCTGGCCCCGCGCGGCCTCACCTTCACGGGGCTCAGCCCTCGCGAGGTCGACGTACTGCGGTTGGTCGCGGACGGCCTCGACACCGGTGAGATCGCCGAAGAACTCAACTACAGCGAGCGGACCGTGAAGAACGTGCTGCACGAACTCACCACGCGGCTCCAGCTCCGCAACCGCTCACACGCGGTCGCCTACGCGGTCCGCGAAGGTCTCATCTAGTGCCCTGTGTCGGCTAGGAGTCCCTCGAGAGTTCGGGTGGCGACTCTCGCGGCCAGCTGGCCGGGGCGGCTGGTCAGCGGATGGGTCGCGAACGCCTGCCAGGACGTTAGCGCTGCCAAAGCAGCCTCGCGTACTTCGTCCGCCGAGGCGTCCGCGCCCAGTCCCAGCCGCGCGCTCGGGTCATGACCCGAACCACCGAGCAGGCGATCGAGTTGTTCGACCCGCTCCGGCTTGAGGGTGATCCCACCGGACCTCAGCTCGGACAGCAGCCGGATCTCCTGGAACTCGTGCGCCCCGGCACTGATCTCTTCCACCCGCGCCTGCAGTTCGGTGGCGGCGTCGAAGTCTCCCGAGCGCAGGAGATCCGCCAGCGCCGCCACCGCAGAGTACGACTTGAGCACCCGGCTCCGGGTCTCGAACTGACGAACCAGGATCGTCCGCAGCCGGTTCAGCCCACTTCGCTCGGTGAGTTCGGTGCTCAGCTCGGACGAGTTGGTCGCGGTACCGCTGCGGATCAGCTCGACGCTCAACCGCACGCCGTACAGTCCGAGCCGTCCTAGCAAGTGCTCGCGTTCGAGCTCGGTGACCGGGAGTCCGGTCGGTGTCGAGGTGAACCGGTCGGCGGTCAGCAGCAGTTCGGCGACCTCTTCGCCCGGTGCCCGGGCGATGGTCGCCAGCAACGCGTACTCCGCCTCGCGCAGGGTGGTCGCCGTGTGGCCGAGTAACCCGTTGACCGGCACGATCACGGGGCACAACCGATGCAGTCTCGGCTCGGCCTCGTAGCGTTTGGCGACCCGCTCGGCGACCTCCATCGAGTCGAGCCGGCAAGAGCCGATCTCGTCGGCCCGGGACAGGACGCCGATCGCGTTCATCGGCGTACCGTGCGCTAGTTCGTCGTCGTGGAAGGATTCCAGGAACCGGATGTCGCTGGAGTGGGTGTGCCGGAGCAGGTACAGGATCGCGTCCGCGACCGGGACCCGGCCGTCGTCCGCGGCCAGCACACGCTGGGTCCGGGCTGACACGTCGGCCGAGATCGACGCGATGCCGGGGGTGTCGAGGATGGTCAGCTCCCGCAGCCTGCTGGTCGGCCAGCCGATCTCCAGGTGGTCGACGTCTGCCGGTCGCAACCCGCCGAGGTCGACCTGCAGGGCGCCGCCGTCGCGGTCGTAGGGGCGTTCGCGGGGTTTGCCCTCGAGCGGGAACAAGGTCGCGTGCGGCCGGTCGTCGAGGGAGTACCAGGTGACGATCTTGGTGCACTCGCCGGCGTCGGTCGGGGCCAGCTCCTCACCGAGCAAGGCGTTCAGCAGCGTGGATTTGCCGGCCTTCACCTTGCCGGCGATCGCCAGCCGGAGCGGGCCGGTCAGGCGGGCGTGGATCTCGGCGAGCTGCTCGCGGTCGTCGTCGGTCCGGGCCGCCTTCCTGGCCTGGTCGAGGACGGCGAGGATCGCGCCGGACAGGTCGTCAGTCATCGTCGTCCACCTGGTCGTCGTCGATCATCTGGTGAGCTGCCGCGCCGACACCGATCCCGGCGGCCGCACCGATCGCGGGGCGGGCGCCGGCCATCGCCACCTCGCGAAGGCCGGAGCGGAGTGAGCGCAGGCGATCGCCTTCGGCGGCGAGTTCGGCGGCCCGCGCGGACTGTGCGGCGGGTGGCAGTTTGGCGGTCCGGTCGGCGGCGGTCAGGGCGGCTGCGGCGGACCGGTGGATCAGGCCTGCCCGTTCCTGGAAGTCGTCGCGGAGCTGGCGCTGGGTCTTGCGGAGACTGTCGCGGGTGTCCTTGTTCATCACGAACGCGACCTCGTCGACGTACCGGCGGACGGCGCCCTTGGCCTGTTGCTGGCGGTAGGTGCGCTGGCGCTTGCGTTCGTCCTTGAGCAGCTTGCCGCCGATGCCCGCGCCGAGGGTGGCCGCGACGCCGGCGACCGCGATCACCGGCAGGAACAGCGAGCCGAGGCTGAAGACGATCATCGGGACGAAGATCCCGGTCCGGCCGGCCATCATCAGCGAGGCGAGCCGGCCGCCGGGCATCGACAGGGTGCTGACCGAGGCCAGCTCGAGCTGCTCCAGGTCCGTGCTGAACTGGGACAGCTCGACCTCGACCTCGGTCCCCGCCTCCAGGTCGAAGGCTTCGGCGACGCGCTCGCCGAGGTCGCGTGCGCGTTCGATCAGTAGGTCCCGGTTCGCTACTCCGGCCACGGCCACCTGGCGGCGCAACCAGACCTCGGTGTCGCCCCAGGTCTCGTTCGGGTCGCCCTGGTCGATGATCGTCTCGACGTCCCGCATCACCGTGCGCAGCCGGCTTTGCAGGTCGTGCTCGACATCGGCGACGAGGTCGGCGATTCCGTCGGACAAGGTCTGCTGCCAGGTCGCGCCAGCCGCGGTGAGACCGGCCGCCTGGTCACGAGCCTTGGTGAGCTTGGAGAGCACCTCCGGGCGGCTCTGCGGTTTGGTGAGTACCACGCGCTCGGCGTCGGACTCCTGCGCGAGTTGCGTGGCGACGAAGTCGACCTCCTGCGCGATCGTGGCCGCTGCGCGCGTAGTACCCGGTACTACGACTGCTGTGGCCAGGAACTCCACGAGTGGGGCGAATCCCGACTCCTCGTTGAGCTCTGGGCGCTGAGCTGCGCGCAGGCGGAGGAACGAAGACACCGGGATGATCGGCAGGTCTATTCCGGCTGCGGCGAGGTGTGATGTGTTCAGCTCGACTATGCGTCGCCACTGGCCATACAGGTCGGTCTTGGTGATCACCACGGCGGCTGCAGGGCAACGGGAGACTGCTGTCTGAAGGAACTCGAGCTCGGGGGCCGTCAGCTCCTGGGCAGCATCTGTGACGAACAGGATCGCGTCCGCCGCGGACAGCGCGGCCAAGGTGAGCTGGCCGTGGACGGAGTCGAGACCACCGACACCTGGGGTGTCCAGCAGGCTCAACCCCGACCGGAGCATGCGGTGCGGGACTTCGACCGTGACGGACTGCAGACGGCCTTCTTCGGCTCCTTCGCTGGATTCGGACACCAGTTGCGCGATCTGGTTGAGGGGCGCCGGGAAGCCAACGGGGTCCTGTCCGGGGATCCCTTGCCGGTAGGCGGTCAGGCCGGGGCGGTCGCCGTACCGGACGAGCGTCGGCACAGCCGTCACGATGTCGGCGTCGACTGGGCAGACGGCGGTCTGCAGCAGCGCGTTCACCAGGGTGCTCTTGCCGCGCTTGAACTCGCCGACCACCACAGCTGTCACCGTCCGCGAGTCGAGCTTCTTCTTCGCCGAGTCCAGCCGGGCCGCAAGGTCCGGTCGCTTCCTCTCCTGGGTCAAGGTCTTGCCTTGGTCGATGGCGGCAATGAGTTGCCCCACGTTGGTCTGTGGTCTTGGCCGTGGGGGAGCGGGTGCCGGCGGCGCCTCGACGACGGGTTCCGGCGCGGGCTCGACCACCGGAGCCGGCTCGGCGACAGGTGCGGGCTCGGGCTCGGGCTCGGGTACTGGCTCGGGCTCGGGCGCGGCGACGGGTACTGGCTCGGCGACGGGCGCGGGTTCGGCTTCGGGCGCGGGCTCAGTTGCTGGTTTTGTGGGTTCTGGGTCGGTCCAGGCCAGGTAGTGGTTGCAGGACGCGCAGAACATGGCGTCGTCGGGGTTCGAGCGTCCGCAGTTGCCGCAGTTGATCATCTGGTCTCCGATCCGCCACAGTGGGGCTGGGGAGGTGGGGACCATCGAGGATGTCTGCACGGCGTGCGGGGAACGCAACCCGGCCGGCTCGGCCTTCTGCTTGTACTGCGGGGTCTACCTGGGCTGGGACGAGGCGAGCACTGCCGACCAGCCGGCCACGCGCCAAGCCGTTCCGTCCGCCGAGACCTCTGCCTACTCATCGCAGAACCCGACCCAGCCGCAGAGCGTCCAGGGGCAACTCGCCGCCCAGGGCCAGCAGCCCACCGTCCAGGCCCAACCGGTCGCCGGCTGGCGGTCCAGCGATCCGCCCTGTCCCCAGTGCGGCCAACCCAACGCCGTAACGCTCAGGTTCTGCAGTAAGTGCGGCACTGCGTTGCGGCCCACCCAACCGGTGAGTCAGGTGCAGAGAGCGGCGGTCCCCCAGACCTGGTGGCAGCGCTTCAGGGACCCGACCGATCGCCGCGCCCGTCGCGAGTACCGCCGCAGCCTGCCACCGCTCTATCGCTGGCGCCGGGTGATCATCGCCGTCGGCCTGCTGGTCGCAGTACTGGTGTTGTTGTCGCTGATCGGGAAGGACCCGGTGGGCTGGGCCAAGGACAAGTTCTACGCCGTTCGTGGCACCCTCGTGGTCGCTGATCCGGTCGACTACGCAGGAAGTCCGCCGGAGTCTGTTGCCAAGGGGTACGATCCCGCCGCGCTCGGGTCCGCCGCCGTGGACGATGCCTGGGCCACGGCTTGGACTCCACTTGCTCCGCTCGACGGCTGTCCTGGCAAAGCCGCAGCCAAGGGCTTGGTGAGTTTGACCTTCAAGGATCCCGTCCGCGTTCGGCGGCTGGATGTGCGCGCTGGGCTGCCGGCTGACAACGCCAAGCGCACACTGCAGTTCCGGCCGAGCGTGCTGCTTGTGATGTACGAGGGCCGCTGTAGCGAGTTGCAACTGAAGGACATCAGCGATCTCCAGCAGCTCAAGCTCGACACCGGCGTGCCTGTCAAGCAACTGCTGGTCGCGGTCGGTGCGACCTATCCGGGCCGTACTGATGCCGCCGAGAACCTGACAGCGCTGACCAGCCTGGCTGTACTGTCTCGTCCCCGCTAGCTGGGGGCCACGGCAGGTTCGTAGAGCAAGCATTGCGTGGGGTGCACCTCCTGCACCTTCTCGGACTGACAGGTGGCTACCGCTTGGTCCCGCGAGGCGGTTGGCCCCAGGTAGACCACCCAGACGTCAGCCAGTCGCGTCTTCTTGTCGGCCATGGTCAGCCCCTGGTATTGGCCTGTGGCGTGCAGCACCTTCGCGTCGACTCCGTCGCCCTTCAGTTTCGCGGCCAGCTCCTTGGCCGTCCGTTCGGCGTTCCCCGTCGCTCCCGGCAGAAGTTCGAGGACGGCAATCCAGCCGCCCGGCGTGAACGATGGGGCATCTGGTCCGACGGTGACAGACGGCTGGCCGGACTGCGTTGGGCCTGAGGTGGGAGGTGTTGAGCTGCTGGCCCCGGCAGGCGACTCACTTGTGGGTCCACTCGACGGCGTTCCGCTCGAGGGCGCACCGCTGCTTGGCTGGCCGGAAGTCGGTGTGACCACCGCTTTGGCCGTTGTTGCGCAGACTACGGAGGAGAGCGGGCCTTCGAGTTTGCCGTTGATCGCACTCAACGTGAAGCAGTACTTAACGCCGGCGTCGAGCCCGCTGACGTTCATGGCAGTCATCTTCACGTCGACGCCCCGGTCCGTCTTGTTGATATGCCCGCCCTGATCGACGTGGTGGAGCGCGTAGGAGTCGATGTTGGTCAGAGGAGTCCAGACGAGTGCGATGGCACCGGGACCGGCCGGTGCGGCCGTGAGCACAGGTTTGGCAGGCAGCGTCGTCCCGTCGCCCGCCGGGGTGGTCGCAGGACCGCCGCGAGTCAGGGCGAATGCCAGTACGCCGATCAACGCGACCCCCACCACCGTGGCGGCCATCACCACGCCGCGGGACAGGATCGGCTTCTGGGTAAAGGCTCCATCGGCAGTCGGCCGGCCCGGATCGGCACCTGCGACCTCCGGTGTACCCAGTGGACGAGGCGGATCGGGCTCGCCCACCACCTTGAACGGCAGTCTGTTGTTCGAGCCGCGCAGTACGGGCTTGCGGGTGCGGGCCTTGATCCGCGCCGTCACTGTGGCGCCCAGCGGGACGTCGACCACCTCCGGGCGGATCAGGAACCCGAGCGCCTGGTCCGGGTCGGACGCCACGATCCGCAGCCGGGCCGGGGCGTTGCCCCAGTTGCTGAACTGGATCGTGTGCAGCCCCCGCCAGCGGCCGGACGAGGTGACCGGGGTCAGCTTGGCCTGCAGGCCGAAGACCTGGCCGATCTCCAGCTGGCCTTCCACCACCGCGCTGCTCGACGGGTCGACCTGCGACTTCGCCCGGATCCCGAACGGCACCGTGCCACCCGGACCGGTCGGCCCGGCCGGCGGGCTGAACACAACCGTGGCCGTCTCCTGCTGCTGGGGATAGACGGACAGCACCGGCGGCGTCACCTCGGCCCACGGGATCGGCTGCTCGCCGACGACGTCCAGGGTGTAGCTCTCGACGATCGTGCCCGGGTTGAGGACGGTGAACTCCGCCCGAGCCTGCCCGCCGGGCTCGACGGTCAACTGCGTCGTCTCCAGCCGCAGTACTGGGTCCGTCACTCGGCCCTCCCCCCACTCAGCCGTCCGGCTCGATCGCCGGTGTCGGTCTCAGGCTAAGCCCGTAGTGCGTACCTCGTGGAGGGCCAGCCGCCTGCCTGCTGGTGCAGCCCCGTTTGCCCGATAGGGCAGTCGACAGTGCCCCAGGCTCGACCCTCGCCCGCTCCGGGCCCGCGCGGCCCGGGCAGAACACTCGTTCACGTGATCCAAGAGGTGGACTCGGCGCTGCAGGCTCTGATCCAGCGCGAGGCGATCGGTGCGCGGGACGTCGAGGTGGTGTTCGACGCCCCTACCAAGGATTGGTCGAGCCGGCGTAACGCTCCCACGATCGACGTCTACCTCTACGACATCCGCGAGGACCTCCGCCGCCGCGAGCGCGGCCTGCTGAACGAGTATGACGACGACCAGCGGATCACAGCGCGGCACCTGCCACCCCGCTACTTCAAGCTGTCCTACCTGGTGACGGCCTGGACCCAGCGGCCCGAAGACGAGCACCGGCTGCTTTCCGGCCTGCTCTCCTGCTTCCTGCGGCACGACGCGCTGCCCACAGACCTGCTCACCGGCCCCCTGGCCGAGCTGGGCCTCTCGGTGCCGGTCTCGATCGCGCTGCCGCCGCCGGAGGACCGCTCCTTCGCCGATGTCTGGTCCGCACTCGGCGGAGAGCTCAAACCGTCCCTGGACCTGGTGATCTGCGCACCGACCCCGACCGGTCGCGTCTACGAGGCGGCCACGCTGGTGGATCAGCCGCCGCGGGTGTCGATGGGTGGCACGGATGGCTGGCCGCCGCGCGAAGAGGCAGGCCGTACTGCCAACAAGCCGCAGCGCCCCAATCCCCGGCGGCCGCGCAAGAGGACCGGGTGACTACCCACGGGCTGGACTATCTCCTGGCGCGCCTGGGCCTGGTCGAGGACCGGATCCGGGCACTGGTGGCTCAGCGCCGTGCGGACGATCCCGCGATGGACGACCCGTTCCGCGGCCTGTACGTCAACGACGAACTCGTCGACCGGCTGCTCAGCGGCGAGGCGCACACCGCGGTCGTGGACCAGGCCGCGGCCGCCGGACTCGAACGCTCAGCCGACGAATTAATTGCTGAGGGCAACGTCATTCGGCTGCGCCGGCTGGCCGCCGTCGCCGGGCTGTCGGAGCTGGACACCGAGCTGCTGGTGATCGCGCTGCTGCCTGATCTCGACAGCAGGTTCGAACGGCTCTACGGCTACCTCAACGACGACGTGACCCGGCGGCGTCCGAGCGTGGGACTCGCGCTGGAACTCGCCGGTGCCTCGTCGATGTCGTCGGTTGCCCGCGGCCGGCTGATGGCGAGCGGGCCGCTGGTGGATCGTGGCCTGCTGATCGTGGAGGACCCGGAGCGGCCTTTCCTGACTCGCGCGATCCGGGTACCGGACCGGGTGGCCGCGCACCTGCTCGGGGACGACCTGCCCGATCACCGGCTGGTGCCGATGCTGGCGGAGCTGACGCCGTACAAGACCGACGCGAGCGCGGACCTCGGTCGGACCCTGGCGGCCGGCGTACGGCTGGTTCATGTGCGCGAGCACGAGGCAGGCACCGGGCAGTCCATCGCGGCGGCGGCTTTGGCGGCCGCGGGGCGGGATGTCGTCGCGATCGACCTGACCCTGATGGCGCGCGACGCCGATCCGCTCGGCCTGGCCGTGATCGCCGGGCGTGAGGCGTTGCTGCAGGACGCGGGGCTGGTCGTCGGGCCGGTGGAAGCTCTGGCCGAGGCGTCGCTGGAGTCGCTGCACCGGCTGAGCCGCTGGGAAGTGCCCGTGCTGTTCATCGGCACGACGACCTGGGACCCGCGGTGGAGTCCGGAGACCCCGCTGACGGTGGACGCGCCCGTACTCGGCGCGCATGACCGGATCGAGCTCTGGCGCGAACACCTGAGCGAGTCGGAGCTCGATCCCGAGATCCTGGCGGCCCACCTCGCGCTGGGCCCCGGTCAGGTGCGGAACGTCTTCAAGACGGCGGCCGCATCGGCCCTGCTGGCGGGCGCTGCGATCACCGCAGACGACCTGCGCCGCGGAGTACGGGCTCAGAACGCGGCCGGACTCGAGCGGCTGGCCCGAAGGATCGAGCCGGAGGTCGGGTGGGCTGACCTTGTCCTTGCTCCTGCTGTACTGCGTGCGCTGCAGGGGTTGGCAGCTCGGGCGCGGCACCGGGACACCGTGTTGACCGACTGGCGAATGCGGCGCGGCGGGGGGCGCGGCCGGGGCGTGACCGCCTTGTTCGCGGGCGATTCCGGCACCGGCAAGACGATGTCGGCCGAGGTGATCGCGACCGAGCTCGGGCTCGACCTGTACACGGTCAACCTGGCGACCGTGGTGGACAAGTACGTCGGGGAGACCGAGAAGAACCTGGAGCGGATCTTCAGCGAGGCCGGCGGCGTCAACGCCGTGCTGTTCTTCGACGAGGCAGACGCGATCTTCGGCAAGCGCAGCGATGTCCGCGACGCGCACGACCGGTACGCCAACATCGAGAGCGCCTACCTGCTGCAGCGGTTGGAGAGCTTCGACGGGCTGGCGATCCTGGCGACCAACCTACGGGCCAACATCGACGACGCCTTCACCCGGCGGCTCGACGCCATCATCGACTTCCCCGCGCCGACCCCGGACCTGCGGCTCCGGCTCTGGCAACAGTGTCTGGCGCCACCGCTGCCGCTCGGGGACGACCTGGAGCTGGAGTTCTGCGCGCAGTCCTTCGAACTGGCCGGCGGCAACATCCGGTCGGCTTCGGTGAGCGCTGCCTACCTAGCCGCCGAGTCCGGCCAGCCGGTACGGATGGTGGATCTCATCACGGCGGTCGGCCAGGAGTACCGCAAACTCGGCCGGCTGGTCCTGGAACGCGAGTTCGGTCAGTATTTCCCGCTGCTGGACGGACAAATGCCGGGGATGCGCGCAAACTGACTGCTACAGGACTCCGGGGGGACTGACGATGGGATACCGACTCGGCGTCGACCTCGGGACCACGTTCACGGCCGCGGCGACGTACGACCTGGGCAGCGGCAAGCCGCCGTCGATGCTCGGGCTGGGGAATCGCGCCCTGCAGATCCCGTCGGTGTTGTTCCTCCAGGAGGACGGCCAGTTCCTGATCGGCGAGGCGGCCGAGCGCAAGGGGTCCATCGATCCCGCGCGGGTGGTGCGGGAGTTCAAGCGGCGGATGGGTGATCCGGTTCCGTTGCTGGTGGCGGGTACGCCGTTCTCGCCGCAGGCGTTGACCGCGCGGCTGCTGGCGTGGGTGGTCGCGGCCGCCACCGAGCGGCTGGGGTCGGCGCCGGACGAGGTGGTGCTGACCTTCCCGGCGAACTGGGGTGAGTACAAGCGGGACCTGCTCGACCAGGTCATCACGATGGCGGACGTCGGACCGGCCAGGACCTGTCCGGAGCCACAGGCTGCCGCCGTCCAGTACGCGGCGCGGGCCCAACTCGACCCCGGCGCCCGGGTCGTGGTGTACGACCTGGGGGGCGGCACCTTCGATGTATGTGTGCTGGAGAAGACCGGGGCCGGTTTCACGATCCTGGGCAGTCCGGACGGTGTCGAGCACCTCGGCGGGGTGGATTTCGACGAGGCCGTCTTCCAGCACGTGGTGGGATCGCTGGGCCCGGCGGTTACCGACCTCGATCTGACGACGCCGGAGGCCAAGGTGGCGCTGACCCGGCTGCGCCGCGACTGCGTCGAGGCCAAGGAGGCGCTGTCCGCCGACGTCGACACGGTCATCCCGGTGACTCTGCCCGGCCACATCACGTCGGTGCGGCTGACCCGGTCCGAACTGGAGAACCTGATCGGCCCGTCGATGCAGGACACCGTCGAGGCCACCAGCCGCGCACTGCGCGTGGCCGGCATCTCCAGCGACGAGCTCACCGCGATCGTCCTGGTCGGTGGCAGCTCCCGGATCCCGCTGGTCAGCCATCTGCTGCAGAGCACCTTCGGTACGGCGACCGCCCTCGACACCCACCCCAAGCACGACATCGCCCTCGGCGCCGTCCTGTACACCTCGTCCGAGGCCGCGGTGGAGCAGCCGTCTCCGGTACGACGCGACGGGCAGGCGGCGCGGGACGCCCGTGCCCTGGCGGACGCACGAGTCTTGCGCGAGGTCCTGCCTCCTGTCGCTCAGCCCGACCCAACCGCGGCCGACACCCAGCCGATCCCGACCGATCAGGCCGAGACCCAGCCGATCCCCAGCCAGGCCGACACTCAGTCGATCCCCGCCCAGGCGGATACCCAGCAGATCCCCGCTGCCACGACGTTGCTGGGGACCGGGCCTGCCGGCGCCGGACCTTCCGGCCCTGGCGCGGACCAGGGCAACCCGTGGTGGCGGAACCGCTGGTTGGCGATCGGCCTCGCCGCGGCCGCAGTACTGGCAGTGGTAGTCGTCGGCGCCCTTGCCCTGCGAGACGACGCTCCTGACGAGGCCCAGCAAGGCCCGTCGACGCCAGCCCCGAGCCCGGGGCAGTCATCCGTAACGAGCGCGCCTACGTCCGCCCCGACGTCTGCACCGACATCCGCCCCGACCCGTGTCGTCCCCGGCGCCCCGGGTATCTATGGCGTGGCGGTCAGCAGCGACGGGCGCCGGATCTACGCCAGCAACGCTGACCTGAACACCCTGTCGGTGGTCGACATCGGCGGCGGCAAACTCGCCGGACCCCCGATCGCGGTGGGCAGCCAACCGCGAGGGGTGGCCGTACTGCCGGACGGCACCCGCGCGTACGTCGTCGCCGCCGATCCGGGCACCGTGACCGTGATCGACACCGCGACACTCGCGAAGATCGGCCGCCCGATCAAGGTCGGCAGGATGCCGCTCGCGATCGCCGTCCATCCGACGGCCGCTCGGGCCTACGTCACCAACACCGGATCGGACAGCGTGTCCGTCATCGACACGGCGGAGAGCAGGATCATCGCCACCATCCCCGTCGGGGACAATCCGTTGCAGGTGACGCTCTCGCCGGCTCGCGGCCGCGCCTATGTCGCGAACTACGGGTCGAACAACATCTCCGTGATCGACACCAACACGAACCGGATAGTCGGCAAACCGATCGCGGTACTCGCGAAACCTCATGCGCTGGCGCTCAACCCGGACGGCACCCGGCTGTACGTCACCCACATCGAGTCGAACGAGGTGTCCGTGATCGACACGTCGTCGGGATCCGTCATCGGACCGTCGATCACGCTGCCCGCGAATGCCTGGGACATCGCGGTCAGTCCGGACGGCCGACGGCTCTACGGCACGCTCCACGACCGCAACCAGGTCGTGGTCATCGACACGTCGACGCTCCACCCGTTCGCCCCGCCGATCTCTGTCGGCAAGAACCCGACCGACATCGCCAAGAGCGCCGACGGGAAACACCTGTACGTCGGCAACAACAAGGCCGGCACGATCTCAGTGATCAACACCACCTCCAACCGCGTCGAGACCACCATCTCCGTCCCGAAATAGGGCGGCAGCATTCGCTCGGCCTCGGCCGCCTGGTGCCGGAACGCGAGTTCGGCGGGCATTTCCCGCTGCTGGACGGACACGTGCTGGAGCTACGAATGAATTGATTTCGCCGTGAATCATTGACCCGGTGATCGGGCGATAACCCAGCGACTCGATGTGCCGATGAGGACTACAGTCGAATGACTGTCTAGCCGGGGTGGGCGGAGACATGGGCTATCGACTGGCTGTCGACATGGGTACGACATTTACGGCTGCTGCTGCGGTCGAAACCGGGCATGAGAACCCGTCGATGCACGAGCTGGGGAATCGCGCCGTGCAGATCCCGTCCGTGCTCTATCTGCAGGAGGACGGGCAATTCCTCGTGGGGGAGGCTGCCGAGCGTCGCGGCGCGACGGATCCCTCCCGGGTGGTGCGCGAGTTCAAACGCAGGATCGGTGATCGGGTGCCGCTGTTGATCGCCGGTACGCCGTTCACTGCCCAGGTCTTGTCGGCCAGGTTGTTGTCGTGGGTGGTCGCCTCGGCAACCGAGCGGCTCGGCGCTCCGCCGGATGAGGTCGTGCTGACCTATCCGGCGGGCTGGGGCGTCCACAAGCGCAGGCTGGTCGATGAGGTGATTGCGCTGGCCGACGTCGGCGCGACCCTGACCTGTCCGGAGCCGGTGGCGGCCGCGATTCACTACTCGACGGAGTCGCACCTGGAACCGGGCAGCCGGGTGGCGGTCTACGACCTCGGCGGCGGCACGTTCGACGTGTGTGTGGTGGAGAAGACCGAGTCCGGGTTCACGATCCTCGGTACGCCGGACGGCGTCGAGCAGCTGGGCGGGGTCGACTTCGACGAGAAGGTCTTCCAGCACGTGTTCGAGGCGTTGGGCCCGTTCGTCGACGAACTGGATCTGGACAGCCCGGAAGGCGTCGCCGCCCTGACCCGATTGCGGCGGGAGTGTGTGGAGGCGAAGGAGTCCCTGTCGACTGATGTTGTCACGGTGATCCCGGTAGCGTTGCCGGGCCGCAGTACGTCGGTCCGGCTGACGCGAGCCGAGTTCGAGACGCTGATCGCACCAGATCTCGACAGGACCCTGGAGGCTACCGCTCGGGCGTTGCATGCGTCCGGTACGACTGCCGAGCAACTGACCGCGATCGTGCTGGTCGGTGGCAGTTCCCGGATCCCACTCGTGAGTCAGCTGCTCCAGGCGAGGTTCCTGATCCAGCCTGCGGTCAACACCCATCCGAAGTACGACGTCGCGCTGGGAGCCGCGGAGTACCAGGTCGCGCCGGCGCGACCGATCGGCGCTGAGCAGCCGGCTGCGTCGCTGCCTGTCGCCTGGCCGATGGAGATCGATGAGGCGGATCAGGTCGCCGATTCGGTGAGTCGGGGCGGCCGGATCGCAAGGCTTCGGCCGCTCGAATGGGTCGCCGGCCTGTCGGAGCGCACCCGGCGCCTCTCCGCAGTTGCCGCGGCCGCGATCGCGGTCGCCGTGGTCACAGTCGTCGCCGTCCTTTTCGCCACACAGGATGGGGCGTCGACTGCTACCGACCCACGAGATACCGCGTCGCCGACGCCGGCTCCGACCAGCTCAGTGCCGCTGCCAGCAGGCGCAGCCCTCTTCGGCATGGCAATCAGCCCCGATGGCCAACGTGTCTATGTCAGTCATCAAAGGTCGAACCTGGTCTCGGTCGTCGATGTGCGCACGAAGGCCGTGGTCGGCCAGATCAAGGTCGGCCGCCAGCCGCTCGGGGTTGCCGTCAGTGACCGCGATGGTCACATCTACGCGGTGAACTCCGGATCGGGCACCGTCACCAAGATCGACGAAGCCACGCTCGCTCCGATGGGTTCGCCGATCGGGGTGGGAACGCAGCCGCAATCGATCGTGACGAGGCCGGGCAGGAGCATCGCCTACGTGACGAACGTCGGGGATGACACGGTTTCTGTCGTCGATCTCGAGAACGAGAAGGTCATCAAGACGATTCGGGTCGGTGACAGACCCCTGAATCTGGCCATCGGTGCGAGTGGCCGCCGGGTGTATGTCGCGAACGCCGGCTCCGCCACCGTCTCGGTGATCAACACCGCGACGAACCAGATCTCCGGCACGATCCCAGTGCGTGCGAAGCCTCACGACATCGCGGTCAGCTCGGAGACCCAACGGCTGTACCTGACGCACAACGGATCGAACGTCATCTCGGTGATCGACACCACCAACTGGGAGCCCACGGGCGTTCAGATCAAGCTCGCGGCAGAGCCGTTCGACCTGGTCCTGAGCGGGCGCGGGCAGAGGCTGTATGCGACGTTGAACAAGTCCGGCCTGATTGCTGTGGTCGACACCCGCACGACACCCCGCGTCGGCGTACCGATTCCGGTGGGCGACGAGCCGGCCGGCATCGCCATCAGCGAGGACGGGGAGCGCCTGTACGTCACCAATAACGACTCGGGGACCGTCTCGGTCATCAACACTGCGGATAACGAGCCCGTCGGTCAACCGATCGAGGTATCGCCTTCGCCGTCGGACGCGCCGCAGACCGATCCGCCACCGACCAGACGCAAGACCGCACCGCCCCCAGCCACCCGGCGGACGTCCGCTCCACACACCTCGCCGGAGACTACGACGGAACCTCCGCCCGACACACCGACGAGCCCTTCGCCCACTCCCACTCCGTCACGGGCCATCACGCCGACGTTCACCCCGCCGATCACGATCGGATGACCCTGACGATGGCTCGTTCCCGGCCACCCGGTCGCTGACCGCGAGCGGTGCCGTTGCGCCTTCGGGCAGAGAAGACTGCCCTCGAAGATGCCTGAGTGCAGCAGGTGCGGCGATCGCGTACCGATCACGCTTCGAGGATGGCCGCCGCACGCCAGACGGGCTCCTCTGTGAAGACCGAGGTCAGTGACGCTCTTGCCGACGGCAAGCGCCGGGCCGCGGCGGTCCCCGCACGCAGCGACGCTCGTCCGCGCGGCTTGATGGCGTTGCAGCGTTCAGCGGGGAACGCGGCCGTCAACGCGCTGCTCGCTGCGAAGCTCAGGTCGCCGGGCGGGGACGCTGTCGGTGACATCGATGCGGCGCTGCGAGAGGTCCGGCGCGATGAGCCGGCGGTCGACACTGTGGAGAAGGGGCTGAAGGCAGCCAAGGCGGCTGGCGTGCCGGTTGATCTGGAAGGGCCCAAGCCACCTGCGTCGGCGCTGGCCGTGACGACGACCGGCTTCGGACCTGGAGCGGTTGCGCCGAAGAAGCCCGTGCCGCCGCCGAAGCCGGTACCTAAGGTCAGCCCGCTGGGCAAGGCGGGCGCGAAGGCTGCCAAGCCTGGCAAGTCGGGCGGCGGCGGCGCCGGTACTGCGGGCCCGGCGGTCGCGGGTGGTGCTGCCGGCGGGGGCGGTGCGGCCGCGCCGGAGATGGCTCCGCTGTCTGCCGATCAACTCTTGCAGCCGCCCGTCGCGCCGACCGGAGTACGGCCTGAAGAGGATGCCGCGTTCACCCAGGTGACGGGGAACGTGAAGGGCTTCGCCAAGGCCAAGCGGGCGCATCCGCCGGCGGCGTCGAAGGCCAAGGAGGCCCAGGACGCCGCGCTCGCCCCGACCGACGATCTCACCGGCCAGGCCAAGGCAGCCAAGGCCGACACGATGGACGCCCAGCAGGCGGGGACCTTCGACAAGAAGGCCTTCATCACGGCGGTGAAGACGGCCATCGAGGCGAAGTCGCCGAAGACCCTGAAGGAAGCCGACGACTACAAGGAGTCCGGCAAGGCGGGCGAGGTCAAGGGCGAGATCAAGGGCATGGTCGGCCAGGGCAAGGAGGGTCAGGCCAAGGACATCGAGACCGCGACCGAGGCACCGCCGGACATGTCGAAGGGCGTCGCGAAGCCGGTCACGCCGATGGAGACCGAGCAACCCGGCCAGGTTGCCGCGATCCCGGCGGCCGGGGCCGCTCCTAAGGTGGCGCCGCCCGAGCAGACCAACCTGGAGGCCGGCAAGCACGAGGCTAATCAGGAGATGGCCGAGGCTGAGGTTACGGATCAGCAGTTGGCGCAGTCGAACGAGCCGCAGTTCCAGGGCGCGCTCGCCGACAAGCAGACTGCCGCCGCCCACGCTGACACCGCTCCGGCCGAGTTCCGCGCCCAGGAGCAGCAGGTCATCCAGCAGAACAAGACCGAGGCGGCCGCCGAGACGAAGACCGGGGTCGCCGGACTACAAGGTGCCAAGGGAGCCGCGCTCGCCAAACTGGTTGCTGCCAAGGGCAAGACCAAGTCGAAGGACGAGGCGAAACGCGCCGAGGTCACCACCAAGATCCAGAGCATCTTCGCCGCCGCCGAGACCGACGTGAAGAAGATCCTGGACGGCATCGACCCGCAGGTGGACGCCGAATTCGAGCAAGGGGAGAAGAAGGCCCGGACCGCTTTCGAGACGTACGTGGCGGCCAAGATGTCGGCGTACAAGAAGGACCGGTACGGCGGCTGGCTCGGTGGGCTGCGCTGGGCCAAGGACAAGCTGTTCGGGATGCCGTCGAAGGTGAACGAGTTCTACGAGGCCGGGCGGGAGATCTACCTCCAGCAGATGAACGTGGTGATCTCCAAGGTCGCCGACATCGTCGGCGGCGAACTGACCAGAGCGAAGACTCGGATCGCGACCGGCCGGGGTGAGATCGCGACGTACGTGAAGAGCCTGCCGACGGACCTTCAGAAGGTCGGCTCCGAGGCGTCGAAGGAGATCGGCGAGAAGTTCTCGGAGCTGGAGAGCGACGTCGACTCCAAGCAGGACGCGCTGGTGGACACGCTCGCGACGAAGTACAGCGAGGCACGCAAGGGCCTGGACGAGCGGATCGAGGAGCTGCAGGCCGAGAACAAGGGCCTGGTGGACAAGGCGATCGGCGCGATCAAGGCCGTGATCAACACCATCCGCGAGCTCGTCTCGATGCTGAAGAACGTGCTCGCCCGGGTGGCCGGCGTGGTCGGCGACATCGTCAAGAACCCGGTCGGCTTCCTGTCGAACCTGATCGACGGGGTCAAGGGCGGCATCCTCAAGTTCAAGGACAACATCCTCGACCACCTGCGCAAGGGGTTGATGAGCTGGCTGTTCGGGGCGCTGGCCGAGGGCGGCGTACAGCTGCCCGACAAGTTCGACATCAAGGGCATCCTGCAGTTGCTGCTGTCGCTGTTCGGCCTCACCTGGGCCAACATCCGCAACCGGCTGGTGAAGAACATCGGCGAGCCGGCGATGGCGGCGATGGAGAAGGGCGTCGAGATCTTCCAGAAACTCCGCAGCGAAGGCATCGCGGGGCTGTGGCAGATGCTGATGGAGAAGCTCGGCGACATCAAGGAGATGATCCTCGAGCAGGTGAAGGACTTCGTCATCACGAAGATCATCACCGCCGGCATCACCTGGCTGATCGGCCTGCTCAACCCGGCCGCAGCGTTCATCAAGGCCTGCAAGCTGATCTACGACGTGGTGATGTTCTTCGTGAACAACGCCGGCCGGATCATGAAGTTCGTCAACACCGTGATCGACTCGGTCGCCGACATCGTCCGCGGCAACGTCTCCGGAGTAGTCAACAAGATCAACGACGTCCTCGGCCAGATGGTCCCCATCATCATCGGCTTCCTCGCCAGCGTCATAGGCCTAGGCGGCATCGGCCAGAAGATCCGCGAGATCGTAGAAAAGCTCCAAAAACCAGTAAACAAAGCCCTCGACTTCGTAATCAAAACCGGCCTCAAGTTGGCCGGCCCCATCATCCGAGGCCTCAAAGGCATCGGCAAGAAGGTCAAGTCCAAGATCGCCGCCGGCAAGGCGTACGTCAAAGGCAAGGTCGAAGCCGGCAAGGCCTACGTCAAGGGGAAGATCGCCTCCGCCAAGGACAAACTCACCGGCAAGCACGAGGATGACCGGCGAACACCCGCCCAGAAGCAGGAAGCGGTGGATGCAGCCATTCGCGATGTTGAGGGTGCCATGTCCCGTCCAGATGCGGACCGAACGAAAGTAGCGGCGGCCCTGCCCGCGATCCGAAAGCGGCATGGACTCAAGGAACTGAAGCTTGTCGACAGCAGCACGCCGTCTAAGTATCACGCACATGCCGTCCTGAACCCGACCAAGGACAGCAAAGACACGACCGGTGGCATGACGGTGGAGCAGGCGGTCAGAGCGCTGCGGCGAGGGGCCACTGAGGTCACCGTCCGCAATCGAGAAGAGGGGCTCCGCGTAGTGCGGGAGGCGTACCCGAATGCACTCGAGCGGCCTGGGGCCAACGTCGGATCTGCGTACGAGTCTGGGGACGTGGGCCGATCCATCGCCTCCTACCGCGAGGACCGTCAACGCTTGTTGCTTTATCACGTCGATGCCGCGAAATATCGAGTCGCCGAGATCATGCCGGCCATTGATGCTGAGATTGTAGGCAAGGACAAGGCAATCGCGGCGGCCAGGCAGGCACAGGACTACATCGTCGCGGAGATCGAGAGCCGGCAGGCTCGCTCCCCGAGGGTGAACCCCGGCGTGCGAGTCGACTACTCCCAGCAGTTGGCCAAGTTGACCGCACAGATCGCTGAGCTCGAGGGGCACAGACGCGGATTGGAGGCAAGTAAGCGAGCGTTTAGCCGCAACCTGGCCACATACCAAGCTCGAGAAGCGGAGGGCATGCTGTATGGACATGAGACCGTCGCGTCCGGTCACCCGCATCGCACGGCTCCGCATATCAACGTCGAGGGCTCGACGATCGTCGTGCGCAACGGCATAGAAGCACGGGAGTCGATCAGCGTGACCATCTACTTCGGGGCTACCTGACATGGGCGAGAAGTCTCGGCGGGAGACGGAAGTGCGAAGGCGGGCGGCGGAAGGCCGCGCCGCCTACGGCACCAGAAAGCTGGAAGGGGACGATCTGTTCGTCGCCGCGTCCGTGCAGCCATCCGGTGAGCAGTTCCTCGTCACGGTCGACTTCTATCGAGCGGTCGGTGCATTCGGCGATTCCATTCGAGAGGAATTCCAGTTGTTTCCTGACGTTGACATGGCCTTAGACCATCTCTCCGCCGTCAGTGGCATCCCGGTGTCCGACCTCAAGACTGACTAGGGGTTCAGGCATGCCCACGGAGCTGCGGCGGGTATGAGAAGTCCGGAGGGCCTGCCCTTTCGGGCAGCGGAGGGTGCCCGGCGATCGAGGGCGAGGCGTTGTTCGGCTGGCATCGGGGTGGGACCTTGGGAGTCAGGGAACTTCAGGAGGGCTCGTGATGCGTGACCACAGTTTTGACTCGGAGGAAGCGGCCCTACGGCCTAAGGGTGGGCGGGTTAAGGAGCAGGTTTCGGATCACGTGGGGAAGGCTGCGGCTGAAGGGCGTACCGATGTGCTGGGTGGGCCCGGGATGTTGGGGTTGCAGCGGGCTGTGGGGAATAGCGGGGTGACGGCGATGGTCGAGGAGGAGAGGTCGCCGGTGCATGACGTGGTTTCGGGTGGGGGGCGGCCGTTGGAGGCTGAAGTTCGGGGGGAGATGGAGGGGCGGCTGGGGCATGACTTCTCGGATGTGCGGGTGCATGACGATGGGGCTGCGCATGAGTCGGCTAAGGCTGTGAATGCGCATGCGTACACCGTGGGGAGCAATGTGGTGTTCCAGCGGGATAAGTACGACCCGGGTTCGGATGCCGGCAAGGTGATGTTGGCGCATGAGTTGACGCATGTGGTGCAGCAGCGGAGTGGGCCGGTGGATGGGTCTTCGGCTCCCGGTGGGATCAAGGTGAGTGATCCTTCCGACCGGTTCGAGCGCGAGGCTGCTTCTACTGCGGAGCGTGCGATGGCGGCTCCTGCTCCCGCCCCATCGCTCGTGGCTGCTGCTGCGGCTCCCGTCCAGCGTGATGTGGATGAGGCTGCCGCGCCGCCTGTGCAGCGGGATGAGGCACCGGCCGAGGAGGAGAAGGAGGAAGAAGCCGTTCAGGGCGCCTTCGTCCAGCGCGATGAGGAAGAAGTTCAAGAGGAAGAGTCCTGAGTTCACGCCTACAACCCCAGTGAGCTGGCACTCAGTCGTGGATTGGCGGTGTTGGCAATCGGTTTCCCGCACCCAAATCCACGATTCGGCGAGCAGACCGGCGCTTGTGTGGACAGCGGCGGGGGCCAGCGGGTGCACTTGGTACATGTATGTGCGCAAGCGGCCTGGAGGTACGGCGGCGCGGAAGGCGTCGGGGGTTGTGGCGCGGGCGGTCACCGGCGGCACGCAGTACGAGCGGGTGTTGGCGTTGCAGCAGACGGTGGGGAATCGCGCGGTGTCGATGGCACTGCGTGGTGGGCCGGTGAGTGTGAATCTGCATGGGGAGACCAAGGGCAACTACGACGGCGGTACGAGCGTCGTGAGCAAGCCGAAGGTCGTGCGGGCGAAGGGGTGTGACTGCCCGGACGAGGATCCTTGTCTGCGGGCTACTGGGACGATTGCGGTGACGTACCACGTGGATGTGGACATCCGGATGCCACCAGTGCCGGACGGGCTGAGTGAGTGCCAGGAGCGGCGGGCGAGGTCGTTCCTCCGGGACGTGCTCGGGCCGCATGAGCAGGACCATGCGCGGCGGCTGCGGACGTACAACGGGACCACGCGCCGGCCGTACTCGATCACAGGCTGTGGAAAGGCCGGCCTGGAGACCGAGATGTCGACCAAGCTGCAGGAGATGCACGACACCGAGGCCGCCGACCGCGCCACCGCAGCCGATAATCACTCGGCCGCCATCGATCCCTTCGTACGGCCCATCGATCTCGACTGCTGAGCCCTCACCGGAGCGAGCTTCGGACACGAAGCGGAGGTTCGGATACCAAGGTGGGGGTTCGGACACGCTATTTCCTGCTCACGTCCCCAGTTCCTGTTCACGGTCCCGTGTTCTGGCCTGTCGCTTGCCCGGCTTGCCTGCTTGCCCCGCTTGTCGCGCTTGCCCTACTGGCACTACGAGGTTCCCCTTCGGGCAATTAGGAGTGCCCTGGTCTGCGTCCGGTCGGTCGGGCACGGGGGCAGGTGGGGGCTTCAGGCTGGAGCAAACCTGATCGAGGAGGGGCAGCATGCCGACGTACCTGTCACCAGGTGTGTATGTGGAGGAAGTCGAATCGGGCGCACGCCCGCTCGAGGGTGTCGGTACGGCGGTGGCCGCGTTTGTCGGGCTCGCCGAGGACGGCCCCTTCAACCAGGCGACGTTGATCAGCAACTGGACGGCGTTCACGGATACCTTCGGCGGATTCGTCGCCGGGTCGTACATGGCGCAGGCGGTGTACGGATACTTCCT
Source organism: Kribbella qitaiheensis (assembly GCF_042657745.1). Classification (GTDB taxonomy): domain Bacteria; phylum Actinomycetota; class Actinomycetes; order Propionibacteriales; family Kribbellaceae; genus Kribbella; species Kribbella qitaiheensis. The sequence continues at coordinate 146,551 of NZ_JBHSKE010000021.1, forward strand.
GAACGGCGGCGGCAACTGTTACGTCGTACGGATCGGCGGTGGAGCTGATTCCAGCGACGGCAATGGCAAGGGTGCTCGCGGACGCAAGGAGTTGCCGGCCGGACCGCAGGCGATGCTCGGGCGGTTCCGGGTGGTGGCGATCGACGCGGAGCAGGCGCCGGGGGAGTTGAGCGTCGAGATCACCGACGCCGGCGGGGAGAACCCGTCCGAGGACATGTTCAAGATCGTGGTGAAGCAGAACGGCAACCAGGTCGAGGAGTTCGACCGGCTCACCGTGTCCCGGGGCAAGACCAATGTCGCCACCGTGGTGAACGCGCAGTCCAAGCTGATCAAGATCGAGGAGGTCACGGGCGCGGCACTCGAGAAGCCCGCGCTCGGGGAGGTCGCGCTGGCCGTACCGCCGCCGGCGCCCGCAGTACCGTCGCCGCGGCTGAGCGCCGAGGACTACGTCGGCGACGTGTCCGACCGGACCGGGTTCGGCGGGCTGGAGGCGGTCGACGAGATCACCATGCTCTGCGTGCCTGACTTGATGAGCGCGTATCAGCAGGGCGCGATCGACCTCGAGACGGTTCAGGCGGTCCAGCTGGCGATGCTCGCGCACTGCGAGCTGATGGGTGACCGGATCGCGATCCTCGACTCGCCGCCGGGGCTGAACGCCCAGCAGGTGAAGGAATGGCTGGTCGACAAGGCGGGCTACGACTCGGCGTTCGGCGCGCTCTACTTCCCGTGGATCAAGACTGCCGACCCGTCCACCGGGCAGCTCGGCTTCATGCCGCCGTCCGGGCACATGGCCGGGATCTGGGGTCGCAACGACGACACCCGCGGCGTCCACAAAGCGCCGGCTAACGAGATCATCCGGGGCGCGGTCAGCCTCGAGGTACAGATCACCAAGGCGGAACACGATCTTCTCAACCCGGTCGGCATCAACGTACTGCGGACCTTCCCGGGCCGGGGCAACCGTGTCTGGGGGGCGCGGACCCTGTCGTCCGATCCGGCCTGGCGCTACCTGAACGTCCGGCGGCTGTTCAACTACCTGGAAGAGTCCATCCTCGCCGGCACCAACTGGGTCGTGTTCGAGCCGAACGACGAGGCGCTGTGGGCCCGGGTACGGCGGACCATCTCCGCGTTCCTGGTGAACGAGTGGCGCAACGGCGCACTGTTCGGCCAGACCCCGGACGACGCGTTCTTCGTCAAGTGCGACGCCGAGACGAACCCGTCCGAAGGGATCGACGCCGGCCAGGTGGTCTGTGAGATCGGGGTCGCGCCGGTCAAGCCGGCCGAGTTCATCATCTTCCGCCTGTCCCAGTACTCCGGCGGCACCAGCCTGGTCAGCGAGTGACCTCCACGCAGCGAGAAAGGTAACCAGTCATGCCACTTCCGGACATGGACTCCGGTGTCGGTCACTCCTTCGGGCTGGAGTTCGACGGCATCCAGATCAAGAGCATCACCGAGATCAGCGGCCTGAAGATGGAACAGGACGTGATCGAGCTCAAGGAGAACGGTGCCGACGGCAAGTATGTGATCAAGAAGCTGCCCGGCCGCTGGAAGGCACCGGAGATCACCCTGACCCGCGGTCTGTCGTCGGACACGAGTTTCGACAAGTGGATCAAGGATTCCCAGTTCGGCAAGATGGGTGCGGTCCGCAAGGGCGGTGCGATCATCGTGTACGACTACGAGGGCGCGCCGCTGAAGCGGTACAAGCTCACCAACGCCTGGCCGAAGAGCCTCGAGATCGGCACCATGAAGGCCGGCGACACCTCGGTGATGACCGAGAAGCTGGTCGTCACCTGCGAGCGGCTCGAGGTGGAGTGATGCGCCGCACCACGTCCGGCACGCTCGACCAGGCCCCGGAGTACGCGCAACCGGCCGGACCTGCGGACCTCGCGGCCGCGCCCGCCGCGCGCGACACCTTGCGGACCGAGTTTCCGTTCGTGTTGCCTCGTGGGTACGTCGACTCGGCGGGCGTGGTGCATCGCGACGGGGTGATGCGGCTGGCGACGGCACGGGACGAGCTGGTGCCGTTACGGGACGATCGGGTGCGCGAGAACCCGGCGTACCTGACGGTCGTCCTGCTCGGCCGGGTCGTCACCCGGCTCGGCAGTCACACCGACATCCATGCCGGGGTGATCGAGGACCTGTTCGCGGCGGATCTGGCGTTCCTGCAGGACCTGTACCGACGGGTGAACCAGGAAGGGCACACCAGGGCCGGGGTGAACTGTCCCGAGTGCGGTCACGCGTTCGCGGTCGACCTGGCCGGTGGTCGCCTGGGGGAATCGTGACGTACGCGCCCGACCAGCTGTACTCCGAGGTCGCGTACGTCGCCTACCACTTCCACTGGTCCCGCGAGGAGATCCTCGACCTCGAGCACCCCGAACGCCGCCGTTTCGTCGACGAGATCGCTTCGCTGAACACCCGCATCCAGTCCGGGAGGTGACCCATGCGCTGGCCCTTCCACCGCAACACGACGCCTTCGCCGGACACCGGGGTGGGCGCTGGTGTAGGTGGCGGCGAGTCTGGCGCCGGGTCGGCTGAAGTGCGGGCTGGGTGGCGAGAGCTTCCGCCGTTGCAGCGGTCGACCGAGGATCTCGTACCGATCGCGCCGGCGGCTTCGTTTCGCGAGTCGCTGGCCGCGCATCAGGACCCACGCTTCTTGGCGCCGCTCGGTCATTCGCTCGTTGTCGACGCGCCGGCCGGTGAGGTCAGTGGATACGCGACACCTGTGTCGGAGGTTGCGCACAGGGTGAGCTTTCCGCATCCGCCGAGTGCAGACATCTCCGGTACTGCAACCGGCAGGGCGCCGGTCGGTCTGCAACGAGCTGTCGACGGAGGTTCCTCGTCGTCCGTCCCGCGTGCGTTTTCGTTGCCAGCTGCAACCACATTCGCTGCCTCGGAACTCCCGGCGGTAGAACCACGTCCGGTCCCGGCGACTGCCGTCCCGGCGACTCCGGTCCCGGCGACTCCCGTCCCGGCGACTCCGGCCCCGGTGACTTCGGTGCCGGCGAGTTCCCTGCCGGTGGTCCAAACCTCGCCCGACCCGGTGCCGTCGACGTCTGTGCCGACCGTGCCATCCGTCCCATCAGCGCCGCCCGCGCCGTCCGCGCCGGTGGTCTCGAGGTCGGTCGAGTCACACGATCACAGCCATCACGACCACAGCCAGCACGAGCAGACAGAACACGACCACACCCAACACGAGCACGTGGCTGATGAGCAGACGCTTGCTGGGCAAGGGGGCGAGGTGGTGGGGGCACCGGTGCAGGAGATGCCGCTGGTTGGGTTGTCGGAGCCGCTTGGGCAATCGCCGTTCGTGTCTGCGCTCGGTGGTCCGGAGCCAGGACCTAGCGTTCAGCGGGCAGCTGAGGCCGAGCCAGTGGTGAAGCAGGCACCAGGGGCTGAGCTCGTGGTGCACCGGGTGGCGGAGGTTGGGCCGGTGGCGCAGCGGGCTGTGGAGGTTCAGCGAGAGGTGCCGGAGGCGTCGGTAAACGTCAACTCGATGCCGGTGGCGCACCGGTGGTTGCAGCCCGAGTTCGCGGTGCAGCGGGCGGCGGAGTCCGGTGGAGTGGTATCCGGTGGATTGGTGTCGGGCGGGAACGTGGCTGGCGGGAATGTAGCCGGCGGGAACCTCTCTGGCGGCGAATCCGGGGATGGGGCAGCGGTGACCGCGCATGCGATGCCTGTTCCTGTGGTGCCGGACAGTGTGGCTGATGCGGCGGTCGCGCAGAGGGCGGTAGACGGAGTACTGCCTGTCCATCATGTGCAGCGGACGGTGGGCGGCGAGCCGGTTGCGCCGGCGGTACAGCGCTCAAGTGTGGACGAGCCGTCGCGCGGAACGCGTAGCGAGGTTGGGCTTGTGGGGCAGCGTGAGATGGCAGTGCAGAGGGCTGTCGAGGCAGAGTCGGCGGGGCGGGAAGCTGCTGCCGATGGGCATCCGACTCGCATCGCGGGGATTGGCCCGGTCGTGCAGGGGGTCGGCGAGGGTGCGGACGGAGTGCAACGGGCAGCCGGGGGCAGTGCCCAGGTGCAACGCGCTGTCGAAGGCGCAAACGGGCTGGCTGGGCCGACCGAGCGGGGTCGTGTTGAGGCGGTGCAGCGGAGCATCGTTGGTGGGGGCGCAGCGGCCGCACACGGTCCGGGGGCCGAACGGGTTGTGCAGCGGGCTGTTGAGGTCGGGCCGGTGGTGGCGCGGGAAGTAGCAGGGACGGCTGAACTGTTGTGGCCGCCTCCAGGTGGAGTGGATGAGGGGGAGACGGCGCCGTTGTCCAGTGCGGTCCCTTTGACCGTGCCGGAGGTGCAGCGGCCGGTGAGTGTTCCGGTGGGGAGCACGCCCCCGGCAGTTCAGCGGGTTGTTTACGGACACCCTGGTCTTGGCTCACCAGCCAGGCCTCCACGAGCTGCACCCCAAGCGCCTTCAGTACAAACCGCGCCTGCAGCACAAGCAGCACCAGCAGCGCAAGTACCGGCCTCGGTTGGGCAGGGAAGTGCGGACGGGGAAGTGCTCTCCTGGACTTTGGGGGACAGCTTTCACGCGGGGGAACCCGTAGAGCCCGCAGTACAGCGGGCTGAGGTTGTTCGGTCGGTGTCCCTGCAGCAGATGTTCAGTGGGCATGCCATGACGGCACCAGCAGAGGCGGACCACGCAGTACAGCGGGATGAAGCACCGCAGGAAGCACCCGCGGTCCAGACGGCGGAACCAGCACCAGCACCAGCGGCGGCACCAGTACCAGCACCAGCGGCGGGTCCCGCTGCAGGCGGGGCGAAGACGGTGAGTGCGGCCGAGGTGGAGGAGTTGGCGAAACGGTTGTACGAGCCGTTGACGGCGAAACTACGGGCCGAGCTCTGGCTGGATCGTGAACGCGCCGGGCGGGTGACTGACAGATGGTAGGACCGACTGCAGTGGGGGTGGCGGGATGAATCCGCAGTATCCGGAACCGGCGGTGAGTGTCTGCTTCGGGGTGACCATCGACGACAAGCGGCTGGGTGCGTTCAACAGCTGTGAGGGGCTCGGGCTGGAGGTTGTGGTGGAGCAGCGCGAGGAGGGCGGGCAGAACGGGTTCATCTGGCAGCTTCCGACCCGGATCAAGTACACGAACATCAAGCTGACCCGGCCGCTGTGCCAGGACACCACCGAGGTGATGGCCTGGCTGGCCAGCATGACGTCGGGGGTGAAACCGTCGACCGGAAGCATCACGGCGATGACGGCCGCCCTCAAGCCGGTGGCGCAGTGGAAGCTGGCCGGCGTGATCCCGGTGAAGTGGAGCGGGCCCGGGCTGAACCTGGACTCGCCGAAGGTGGCGATGGAGACGCTGGAGATCGCGCATCACGGTTTCACCGCGGAGAGGGTCGCGTGATGACCAATCCGATCGCGCTCAAGGCCTCGGGCGGCGCCGGCAGTTCGGCGCCGGCGGAGGACAAGAAGTCGCTGCAGAAGGCGAAGCTGAAGCTGTTCGATCCGACCACCAAGGGTGGTCCGCTGGGCCAGGATCGCGGCGAGATCCCGTTCCAGTTCAACCCGAAGGAGGTGACGATCCAGAAGTCCGCCAAGTGGGAGCGGAAGCCGGCCAAGAAGGCGAAGTCGGCCGGGTCGGTGGAGTTCAACGGCGCCGAGCCGTGCAAGCTCACCGTCGAGATGTTCTTCGATGCCTCCGGCAACCAGGACGGCAGCGTGGTGGCGGCGGTCGAGAAGCTGTTCAGCTGCTGCGTGCCGACCGAGGACAGCCGGGGCAAGGACAAGCCGACGCCGCCGCTGGTCATGTTGCAGTGGGGCAAGATCGCCAGCTTCCCGGCCTTCGTCACCTCGGTGAACGTGAAGTACACGCTGTTCAGCTCCGACGGCATCCCGATCCGCGCGGTCTGCAGTGTCGCGATGGAGGAGATGCCGAACGAGCCGTGGCGGCAGAACCCGACCTCCGGCGGCCAGTCCGTTCGCCGGTCGCACCGGACGATCGACGGTGACACGCTCGCCTCGCTGGCCTACGCGGAGTACGGCGATCCGGGCATGTGGCGCACGATCGCGAAGTACAACGGGATCGACGATCCGATCCGGCTGCCGAGTGGCTCGGTGGTCGTGTTCCCGGCGGCCGAGGAGCTGGTCTGATGTCGATCGTCAACAGCTGCCTGATCGAGATCAACTCCTCGCCGCTGCCGGAGGATGTGGTTAACCTGTTGAGCACGATCTACGTGGACGACAGCCAGCGGTTGCCGGATCTGTTCGAGATCAGGTTCCGCGACGGCGACCACGTCGTACTGGCGAAGACCGGCGCGAAGATCGGCGCCGCGGTACGGATCTCGGTGCTGCCCAGTACCAGTCAGACCGCCGTCCTGTTGATGGCCGGCGAGATCACCGCGCTGGAGGCCGAGTTCGACACCGGCGGGTCGTTCACGGTGATCCGGGGCTACGACCCGGCCCATCGACTGTTCCGGGGACGCGGGACCGGCAGCTACCTGCAGATGACGGCGTCGGACATCGCGCAGAAGGTGTCGCAGCGAGCCGGTTTCACCAACGGCACGATCAAGTCGACGACCACCGTGTTCGAGCACGTGTCACAAGCAGGTACGAGCGACTGGGAGTTGCTGGACGCGCTGGCCGCGGATGCCGGCTACGAGGTCTCGGTCCGCGACGGCAAGTTCAACTTCGGTCCACCGGAGACGGCATCCGCCGCACCCAACGGCGAAGAGAACCCGCTCGTTCTCAAGCTCGGCACGGACCTGCTCAGGTTCCGTGCCGTGCTCACCTCGGCCGGACAGGTCAAGGAGGTCGAGGTCCGCGGTTGGGACACGTCGACCAAGCAAGCACTCACGACCAGGCGCCCGGCCGAGACCAGGAGCGCCGAACTGCCGCAGGCGAGTCCGGCCGATTTCGCGCATGCCTTCGGCGACAAGGTGTACGTCGCGACCGACGTACCGCACCGGACCCAGGCCGAGGTGGATGCGGCCGCCGCCGCGATCGCGGAGGGGATCGCGGGGGCGTTCGCCGAGTTCACCGGGGTCGCCCAGGGGAACCCGGCCCTGAAAGCCGGCGTGGCGATCACCGTTGACAACCTGGGCGCGCCCTTCGACGGTAAGTACACCGTGACCACGACCAGGCACCGGATCGACCCGACGACGGGCTACACGACGTCGTTCGCGGTCACCGGCGCCCACGACCGCAGCCTGCTCGGCCTGACCGGCTCGACGGGAGCCCAGCGGGCGCCGACGGGAGTCGTCATCGGCCAGGTCAGCGACAACAACGACCCCGAGAAACTCGGCCGGGTGAAGGTGACGCTTCCGTGGCTGTCGGACGACTACGTGAGCGCCTGGGCCCGGACCGTCCACGCTGGTGCGGGCAAGGACCGCGGCACGCTGATCATCCCCGAGGTCGGTGACGAGGTACTGGTCGTCTTCGAGCAGGGCGACCTGAGAAGGCCTTATGTCCTCGGCGGTCTCTACAACGGCGTCGACAAACCGGACGCCAACGGCATCGACCCGATCGACTCCGGCTCGGGCGCGGTCAACCGGCGATCGATCGTGTCGAGGAAGGGCCATCGCATCGACCTGCTCGACCAGGACGGCCAGCAGGAAGGCATCACGCTGGCCACCGGCGACGGCAAGCTCAGCGTGACGGTCGACTCGACCAGTACGACGATCACCGTGCACGCCGACGGGACGGTGAAGATCGAGGGCAGCAAGGGCATCGTGATCGACGCGGCCGCCGCCAAACTCGAACTCAAGGGTGGCGAGGTCGCGGTCACCGCGACCGGCAACCTGCAGCTCAAAGGCGCCAACACGACCGTCGAAGGTAGCGCCAACACCGAGGTCAAGGGCGGCGCGATGTGCTCCGTCTCGGCCGCCCTGGTCAAGATCAACTGAGGAGGCAGCCATGCCCGCAGCAGCCCGGGTCGGCGACCCGACCGGACATCCGGGGGTGATCGGCCCACCCGGCGTACCGACCGTGCTGATCGCCGGGATGCCCGCGGCGACGGTCGGGACGCCGCACATCTGCTCGTTCCCACCGCCGGCGGTGCATCCGCCGACCGTGATCGCGCCGCCCGGTTGCCCGACCGTGCTGATCGGTGGCATGCCGGCCGCGCGGATGGGCGATCTGGCCGCTTGCGGTGCGCCGATCGTGATGGGCGCACCGACCGTCATGATCGGAGGCTGAGATGAGTACCGACTTCATCGGCGCCGGCTGGGCCTTCCCGGTCAGCACGGACGCCACCGGCGGGGTCGCACTGGTCACCCGGGAACGCGAGATCGAGCAGGCGATCCGCCTCATCCTCGGCACCGCCAGGGGCGAGCGGCCGATGCGGCCCGAGTTCGGCTGCCGGATCCACGACCACGTCTTCGGGCCGGCGAACGCGGCCACCGCGGGTCAGATCGCGTACGACGTCCGGGAAGCGCTGGAACGCTGGGAGCCGCGGATCTCGGTCGAGGACGTCGGCGTCGGCTACGACCGGATCGAACAGGGCCGGGTGCTGGTCGACATCGGCTACGTCATCCTCGGCACCAACGATCCACGCAACCTGGTCTTCCCGTTCTACACGATCCCGGACGAAGAGATCGCCGGTACGACGCTGCCGGCCGAGCTGGGGGTCTGAGATGCTGCCGGCGCCGAACCTGGACGACAGGACCTTCCAAGGGCTGGTGGACGAAGCTAAACGGCTGGTCCAACGGCGTTGCCCCGAATGGACCGACCACAACGTCTCGGACCCGGGGGTCACGCTGATCGAGGCTTTCGCCCAGATGGTCGACCAGCTGATCTACCGGCTCAACCGGGTCCCGGACCTGAACTACGTCAAGTTCCTCGAGCTGATCGGGGTGGAACTACGTCCGCCGGCCGCCGCCCGTGGTGGGGTGACGTTCTGGTTGTCCGCGCCCCAGCCGCAGCGGGTCCTGGTCCGGGCCGGTACGGAGATCGCGACGCCGCGCACAGACATCCACGAGCCGATCGTCTTCACGACGACCCAGGATCTGGAGGTCATCCCGTGCTCGTTCGCCCACGCCGGTGCCATGCCGGTCGACGGACCGCCGGTAGACATGACCACGGCCATGTCAGGCAGGGAAGGGTTTCCTTGTTTTTCGGAGCATCCGACCCCTGGCGACGCGTTGCTGATCGGCCTCAGTGAGGCGGTCCCGTCCTGCGCGGTGACGATCAGGTTGACCTGCCCCGTCTCCGGTAGCGGCGTCGATCCGCGGCATCCACCTCTGGTCTGGGAAGCGTGGACCGGGTCCGGCTGGACCGAATGCGATCTTGACAAGGACGACACCGGTGGACTGAACAAGGCCGGCGATGTGGTTGTCCACGTCCCGCCGCAGCACGAGACCTCGATCGTTGCCCGCCAGCGGGCCGGCTGGATCCGGTGCCGGTTGCTCCCGGTCGACGAGGGCCGGCCGACGTACAAGAATTCGCCACGGATCCTGTCTGCCTCCGCCTTCACCATCGGGGGCACGGTCCGGATGATGCACGCGGAGGTGATCCGGCACGAGCTGCTCGGCCGCTCCGACGGGACGCCCGCGCAGCGGTTCGCGCTGAAGCGGCATCCGGTGGTGCCGTCCGAGGAACCCTGCACGGTCGAGGTGACCGATGAGGACGGGGTCGAGACCTGGGAGCCGGTGACGAGCTTCGCCGACTCGACCGAGAGAGATCGACACTTCCGGATCGACGCGTTCTCCGGTGGTGTCCAGTTCGGCCCCGCGGTACGGACTGCCGACGGGCGACTTCAGCAGTACGGAGCAACGCCCCCCTCGGGCACCAGCATCGCGATCTCCTCGTACCGGACCGGCGGCGGCCGGCGCGGGAACGTCGCCCGCGGCCAGGTCCGGGTGCTGAAGACGAGCGTCCCGTACGTCGCCCGGGTCGAGAACCGCGCGCCGGCCATCGGTGGAGCGGATGCGGAGACTCTGGACGAGGCCAAGGTCCGCGGGCCGATGCTGCTCAGGTCGCGGGGCCGCGCCGTCACCGTGGAGGACTTCGAGGAGCTCGCTCGCGAGGTCGCACCGGATGCGGCCCGGGTGCACTGCGTCCCGGCGACGGAGGCTGCCGACGCTGGTGGGATCCGCGTCCTCGTCGTACCGCACGTGTCGGGTGATGTCGTTGGACGGATCCGCCGGAACGACCTGATCCCTCCCGAGGGAACGCTGGAGCGGATCACCCAGACCCTGGACGAGCGTCGCCTGGTCGGCACGAGATTGCTGGTGGCGCCGCCGGAGTACGTCGGGCTGACGGCGGTGGTCGACGTGAGCGCGCGGTCCAGATTCCAGCCGGAGGAAGTGAAGGAGGGCGTGCTGAAGGCCCTGTACGACCTGCTGCACCCGTTGACGGGCGGCCCCGATGGGACCGGCTGGCCGTTCGGGAGATCGGTGCAGTCGCACGAGGTCCACGCCGCACTGGCACGGATCCCGGGAGTCGACATGGCCCAGGAGATCAGCGTGGCGCTGTTCCCCGCGGACCCGGTCACCGGACGGCGGTCGGCACCCGTGCAGCGGCTGGACCTGCCGGCCACGGCACTCGTCTTCTCCTACGAGCACCAAGTGCGGGTGCGCTGATGCGCGGGGCACTGGGAGAGCTGCCGAGCCCGCACCCGTTCGGGGAGTCGCTACCGGCGATCTACCGCACGGACCAGTTCACCCAGCAGTTGTGTGCGAGCTTCGACGACGTGCTCGCGCCGGTGATCAGCGCGCTCGACAACCTGCCCGCGTACTTGGACCTCAGCACTGCGCCCGAGGACATGCTGCCCTGGCTGGCGCATTGGATCGGGCTGGCGGTGGATCGCGGTGACGACCCTGTTCGGCAGCGGGAGCTGCTGCGGTCGACCAGCGAACTGCACGGCCGGCAAGGGACGCGGCTCGGCATCGAGTTGGCGATCAGCGCAGTACTGGGCGTGCGGACGGAGGTGGTCGAGACCGGTGGTGCCAGCTGGTCCGTCGACCCCAACGACCCGTTGCCGGGAGAGGCGCGGCCCGCGGTCGTAGTACAGGTGTTTCCGGTGGCGGGGCAGGAGATCGACGAGGAACGGTTGAAGGAAGCGGTGGCGGCACTCAAGCCTGCACACGTGATCCATCGCGTACAGGTCGTACCCGCGGACTGACGGGACCTGCCAGCTCTGCACAGATCCGGGCGTGCTCCCGGCGGGTAGCCGCTGCAGCGGTCGGATCGCCTTGCTCCTCTTGCAAATCGGCCAGGAGAAGCCAGGAGGAGTCCCGCAGCGGGTCGAGGTCGACCGCACGATGTGCCGCTCGCAGTGCCTGGGCATCGGTGGCCAGACCAGCAACCTGTACTGCGGCGTCGGCCGCGGCCAGGCGGTAGCGATCCCGCTCGGCCAACACCCACTCCGCGGCGCCTACCTCGGGCAGCAACTCGCCTGCGTACAGGTCGAGCACTCCCGACCAGTCCGCCAGCGTGCCGGATCGCCTGGCTCGCCGAAGCCTGGTCTCGAATTCGGCGAGATCGATCCAGGTGCCGGAGAGAACCAGTCGATAGGCATCGCCGTTGCGCTGGACAGCCTGGTCGCCCAGTCCGGCTGCGGCCAGGCTCTGCCGCACGTTGGACGCGGCCACCTGCAGCCGATGGGGACCGGCCTCGGCAGGCGCGTCCGGCCACAACGCGTCGATCAGCCGCTCGCGGTGGAGATCCTTGCCCTGGTGGATGGCCAGCAACAGCAGCAGCGCTCGCGCCCTCGGACGCAAGGGCGGCCAGACGACCGGCTTTCCGTTCAGGACCACCTCGAACCCACCAAGAGTCCGCAGCACACAACCGCTTCGCTCGGGTGCGGTGCTCGGCGGGACAGCGGGTGCGACGTCGTTCGTGCTGTTGCCCTCGTCGGCCAGCTGGCGGGCGTGGTCGAGGAGTTGGTAGGCGCCGGTCACGGCCGCTGAGCGGATGAGGGCTTCCGCCCCTTTCAGCTGGACAGCCGTGTCCGGATGTCGAAGCCTCGCCATCGCGACGGCCCCGAGGGTCAAGGCCCAGGCCTGGAGCGCGCGGGCCTCGAGGCCCGCGGCCGCCGTCGCTGCCCGCCGGAGCCACTCGATCGCGCCCTCGTTCTGGCCGGCCTTCAGTTGCGCCGTCCCGATGAAGATTGCCATCAGCAACGACCCCCAGCGGTCGCCGTCCCGGGTGCAGTCCTCGACCAGCGAGGCGCAACCGTCCGGCCGCCAGTCCTCGGGTCGCGTCGCCAACAGGACAGCGGCCTGCAACCCGCGGGCGATCCGGGCCAGCCAGGGGAGTTCCTCCAGCTCGGCCGAGAGCGCGATCTCTTCCAGCGGCACTTCCGCGTGCGACCAGTTCCCCACCGCGAGGTCCGTGACGACGACAGCGATCGCGGCCCACAACCGCCCCGCCTGTCGCATCGCGGGGTCCGCCGCCACTGGCATCAAACTCTCCCGGGCCAGGTCGAACCGTCCACCCAGCAAGGCGATCGTCCCTGCCGCCAGTGGATCGCCCGGAGCCGCCTGCAGGCCAGGACCCAGTCCGGGCAACCGTCTGGTCGCTTGTCGGATCACCTGCCCAGTACGCCGTACGGGTGTTGCTTGCGCGGGTGGTTGCGTCATCCAGACCTCAGCCTGCGCACGTTCGTCAGCGCAGCGGGCCTGGAACTCGGGGTCGTCCAGCAGCGCCTCTGCATCCCGATAGGCAGCGGCAGCGGCATCGACCGCACCGGACCGGAACAGCCGTCTGGCCCGGGCCAACGCGAGCCAGGGATCGTCGTCCGGCAGGCCCGACCGGGTGACCCAGTCGTGCGCGACCGTGTTTCCTTGCTGCAGCAACCGCGCCACCGAAGCCCAGTCATCAGCCAGTGCGTGTGCTCGCATCGCCTCGCGCGGATGCCCGGCCTTCTCCAGCAGGTCCCCGCTGCGCGAGTGGATCTCCCGCGACGCCGCCGCACCCAACTCGTCGATCAGCAAGCCTTCCAAGTGCGTCTGCAGCACCTGGTGATACCTGTACGTCGAGCCGTCGTCCGTGGAGGTCGTGAAGAACTGCAGCGTCTCCAGCTCCTCCAGCACCGCCGCACTGCCGGTCTGCTCCAGCAACTCATCACAGAGCGGCCCGGTGAGTCGGCCGAGCGCACTGGTGATCAGCAGGAACTTCCGCCGCTCAGGAGCCAACCCGGCGAGCACATTGCGAGTCAGGTAGGCGCGCACCAACCGCGACCGGCCACCGAGCTCGGTCGCGGCCCGGATCCGCTCAGTGCTGGACTTGCCCATCGTGGCCAGGTGGAACAGCTGCAACCCGGCAGCCCACCCGCCCGTACGACGGGTCAGCGCGGCCGCCGCTTCAGGCGACAGGGGCTGCCGATACACCGACCGGAACAACTCCTCGACCTCCCAGGAGCGGAAGCGCAGATCGTCGCTGTCCAGCTCCAGCAGGTCCCCGGACACGATCAGCCGCGGTGTGTTCAAGGCAAGTGGCCGCCGTGATCCGAGCAGCAACCGCAGATGCCGTGGCCGGAACTCGAGGAACCGCTCCAGCGCTGCTTCGGCCGGGCTGCCGGCCAGCTCGTGGACGTCGTCGACGATCAGCTGGGCAGGCGAAGGCACGCCGCCTTCGGTGGCGACGATGAGCTGGTCGACTGTGGTGGAAGGAGCCAGTGCGTTCGGCAGCACCACCGACAGAGCCTCGGTCACGTGCTGGACGAGAGCATCCTCGGATCGGTCTTCTGGTCTGGCCCGGTACCAGGCAGTCGGCCGGAGCGGAGTAGCGGCAACCTGCCCGAGCAGCGTTGTCTTGCCCGAGCCGGCCGGTGCCAGCAGCAGACAGACGCTGGGGCCCGATTCGTCGAGCAGCGGACGTTCCAAGCGGTCGCGGGACAGGCCGGATGGCTCCGGTCGACGGACCTTCTCCCTGAACACCACTGAACCCACTGCAAGCCCCCCGGCGTGACAGACGTCAGGATTCAGTGTGAAGCACCATCGGGGGTCCCGCCCAGCCCATCAGGCCCATCGATTCCACCGACTCCTTGGTCCAGGCCGTCGAGGCCGGCCGCCGTGCCGCCCACTCCGTCGCCCGCGCCTGCCCCGAGTTCGCCGCCCAGTCCGCTCTTCAGCGGATCGGAACCGAACTGCACCTCGAGCCCGTCACCGAGGCCGTCGCCGTCCGAGTCGAGCATCGTCGGCTTCGTCCCCAGCGACAGTTCCGTGTTGTCGGACAGGCCGTCGAGGTCGGTGTCCGCGCTCTTCGGATTGAGGCCCGCCTTGGTCTCGTACGTGTCCGTCAGCCCGTCGTGGTCGGTGTCCACCACCCCGTTCCGGATCACCTCGGCGAACTGGCCCTGGCCGCCGACTCCGGCGACGCCCGGGATCTTGCCGGGGTCGCTGCCCGCGGAGACCTCGAACGGATCGGACAGCCCGTCCTTGTCGGTGTCCGCGACCAACGGGTCGGTGTGCGACTTGATCGCCTCGAACGCGTCCGGCAACCCGTCCTTGTCCGTGTCGGCCGAGGCCGGATCGGTCCCGGCGAGCTTCTCGAAGGCATCGGTGAGGCCGTCTTTGTCGGTGTCCGGGGGAGCCGTCATCGCCGTACCGAGGTCGATCTGGTCGTACGGGTTGGTTGCGGCAAGGGTCGCGACCGGCATCGAGCTGGCGGCCGGGTTCGCGAGTGGCGCCGGCGACGAGTCCAGCCCGGGGATCACCCCGGCGTAGTTGAACCGGTTGTGTGCGGTGAACTCGCCCACGCCGTACTTCGTGCCCTTGGCCTCGATCGTCCGCCCATCGCCAAGGCTGATCGCGACGTGCGCCCTCGAAGGCCGGCCGCCACCTGGAGTGGGCTCGTTCGAGAAGTAGAACAGCAGCGCGCCCTTGGTGTGCATCGCTTGGTCGACCGGGATCAGCGCGTCCTGCTTCTTCAGATCCAGGTACTGGTACATCGCGCCGTCCGGGATCTCCACCCCGGCCTGGTGCGCGGCCCACTTGGTCAGCTCGGAGCAGTCGAACTTCTCCGGATCCGGATCGCTCAGGTTGGCACGGACTCCGAAGACGTACTGATCGCCCTTCTGTGCCAGGGCTTCATCGACGAACCGCCCCACCTTGGTGTTCCCACCGGGTGCCGCCGCGGGCGCACCAGCAGCCTGCAGCGTCTGTACTACGGGTTGCGGGGCGACGGTCTGTACAGCGGGTTGCATGGCGACGGTCTGCGTCGTACCGGCCGGCTGCGTCGCGGGGATCACCCCGTCGCCGCTGTCGGCGTGCTGCGGATCCGATCCGTACTGCACCTCGATCTGGTCCGACAGCCCGTCGTTGTCGCTGTCCCACTTCAGCGGATCGCTGCCGAGCGTCGCCTCGGTGCTGTCCGACAAGCTGTCCAGATCGCTGTCGGCCAGCTTCGGATTCGAATGGCTGACGGCGATCTCGTACCCGTCGGCGAGCCCGTCGTGGTCGGTGTCGGCCAGCTTCAACCCGGTCCCGGCGGACCGCTCGAACGCATCCGTCAGACCATCGCGGTCGGTGTCCAGTTGCATCCCGACCGTCTGTCCGGCATCGATCCGGTCGTACGACGTGGCCAGCAGTCCGGCCGGCTGCAGGGGACCGTTCGCGGACGGTAGGGGAGGAGGCAGTTGCGAGCCGTAGCCGCCGACTCCACGGCCGTCGCCCTGCACACCGGTGACGGCTTCCACCTTGTCCAGATAGGTGCGGTAGTCGGCCGCGGTGCCCTTGTTGGAGTCATGGGTGGTCGTCCACGGCCGCATGTCCTTGCCGTGGTGCGAGATGTCGTACGCCGCCCTGGCGTTGTTCAGCGGGTCGTTCAGATCGCCGTACTTCGTGCCGCGGCTGCCGTCGGAGGCGACGTTGATCTGCCACAGCCCCATGGAGTGCTCGCCCCGGTCGTTGAGCGCGCCCGTCCGGCCACCCGATTCGGCCATGGCGATAGCGGTCCACGTCGTCGCCTGCTGCGGCGTGAACCCCGCGGACAGTGCGGCGTTGTAGATCTCCCCGATCGACAATTTGGCCATCAGAACCCCCTGTTCCGATCCTGCCTTCATTCTAGTGCCCTGCACTGAGTACTTGCCCTACGCTGAGTGAACCGTCGGGCTATCCGGGGTGGGGAATGGGCTATCGGCTGGGCGTAGATCTGGGGACGACTTTCACTGCCGCCGCGATGCGCAACGGCGGTCCGCCAAGCATGCTCGGACTCGGCAACCGCGCGCTGCAGATCCCGTCCGTGCTCTACCTGCAGGAGGACGGACAGTTCCTGGTCGGCGAGGCCGCCGAGCGCCGTGGCGCCACCGACCCGGCCCGGGTGGTCCGGGAGTTCAAGCGGCGCATCGGCGACCCGATCCCGTTGATGGTGGCCGGTACACCGTTCTCGGCGCAGGCCTTGTCCGCCCGGCTGCTGACTTCGGTGGTCGCGACCGCCACCGAGCGCCGGGGCGCGGCACCGGACGAGATCGTGCTGACCTACCCCGCCAACTGGGGCGCGTACAAACGCGAACTCGTCGACCAGGTGATCTCGCTCGCCGACGTCGGGCCCACCATCACCTGCCCCGAGCCGCAGGCCGCCGCGATCCAGTACGCCGCGCGGGCGCAGCTCCAGCCCGGCGACCGGGTAGCCGTCTACGACCTCGGCGGCGGCACCTTCGACGTGTGTGTGCTGGAGAAGACCGGTAGCGGATTCACCATCCTCGGCACTCCCGAAGGCATCGAGCAGCTCGGCGGCATCGACTTCGACGAAGCGGTCTTCCAACACGTCGTCGGTGCGCTCGGCCCGGCCCTGGAGCAGCTCGATCTCGACAGCCCGGAGGGGCGGGCCGCTCTGACGAGGCTGCGCCGGGAGTGCGTCGAGGCGAAGGAAGCCTTGTCGGTCGACGTGGACACGGTGATCCCGGTGACGCTGCCGGGTCGCAGTACGTCGGTGCGCCTCACACGTGCCGAGTTGGAGACCTTGATCGCCCCCGCGCTCGAGCAGACCGTCGAGGCGACCGGCCGGGCTCTGCGCGCGGCCGGGACAGCGAGCGAACAGCTGACCGCGATCGTCCTGGTCGGCGGTAGCTCCCGGATCCCGCTGGTCAGCCATCTGCTGCAGTCCCGCTTCGCCACGCCGACGGCGCTGGACACCCACCCCAAGCACGACATCGCCCTGGGCGCGGTGCAGTTCTCGGACGTGGCCGAAGCAACGACCGCGCCGCTGGCAGCAGTCGGCTCGACGACCGGCACAGCAGCCGGTACCGCGCCCGGCCTGCTCCCGAAGCCGGCCAGGCAGCCGCTGTCGGCCCAGGCCAAGCGCCGCATCGCCGTGGCGGCCGGAGGGTTGGCACTGGTCGCGATCGGCGCCGTGGTGGGAGTGCAACTGCTCACCGGCGATCCCTCCGGTGCCGCCGCGACGAGCGGGGGCCAGCCGCCACCGACCATGTCGGCTCCGGCGAGCGTGACGGCGACCTCGGCTCCGACCACGGCACCCCCCGCGCTGAAGGTTCTGCCGGTCGCGCCGGTTCCACTGAGCGCCTCCGAGCTGGTCATCCCGTTGAAGACCCCGGAGGGCGAGCGGCTATTTCTCGCTGATGCGACGGACCCCGACAAGCAGACCAAGCTCAGCAACGGGCCGGGCACCGACTCTGGGCCTGCCCTGTCGCCCGATCGGCGGTCGATGATCTACATGCACGCGACGGCGCCGGCCAAGGGCATCCCGTGGGTCTCCGGGACGGATGGCAGCGGAGCGCGGCCGTTGTTCCAGAAGCTGCCCACCCAGTGCGCGGATGGCATCACCCGGCCGGCCTGGAACGCCAAGGACCCGACGCAGCTCGTCCTGGCCTGCTTCGTGGGCAAGACCACCGGGTTGTACCTGGTCAACACCGACGGCAAGGTCCTCCGCACCCTCTTCACCGCCAGCGGAGAAGGCGTCGGGGTCAGCGATCCCGCTGTCTCCCCGGACGGTACCCGGGTCGTCTTCCAGGGCCAGCGGATTCCCGGCATCGGGACGTTCGTGATGGCGATGGCCGGCAAGGACAAGCCGGTCCAGTTGACGTCCGGCGCCGATGCCGATCCGGTCTGGTCGCCGACCGCGCCCGGAGTCGTCGCCTACCGGCACGCGATCACGGCGAATTCGTGGGCGATCGTCCTGGTGAACGCGGACCGGGCGGCGGTTCCCTGTGCCGGGCTGGTTCGGTCCAACGAACTAGGCGGCGGCAATCAATGTCAGGTGACCGACGGCAGCACGCTTGACCAGGATCCGACCTGGTCGCCGACGGGGGATCAGATCGCCTTCAAGCGCAACGTCGATGCGGGGACCGGCATCTACGTCACGGCAGCCAGCGGCAAGGGCGACGCCAGGCCGATCTGGTCGAACAGCCCGGGCAGCCAGAATGCACCGGCCTGGACGACCCGCTGAGGCGAACCCGGTACGGCGGACCCGCTGCGTGCGGACCCGGTTCGGCGGATCAGCCGAGTGAGCTGGCGGGTTCGTAGGTCGGGCAGGCCGCGTTCGTGTAGGCCTGCTGCGTCTTCGGTGCGAGGCAGAGGTCTAGAGCACCCTCGGACGTCGAGCTGGGGCCGAGGTAGACGACCCAGGCATCGCTGACCGCTACTCCGCTGCTGCTCGCCAGCCCTGGGTATTGTCCCTTCGCCCACAAAGCCTTGGCCGGTACGCCTTCTGCGATCAGCTTGGCCGCCAGGTTCTTGGCCAGCGTGTCCGCCTCCAGACCGGCGTCGGTCGGGTAGGTGTCGAGGACGGCGATCCACTGGCCGCGCTTGAAGACAGGTGACACCGGGCCGGTGTTCGGCGGGGCCGCGGACTTCGTGGTCGGTGGAGGCTTCCGGTCGGCCTTGGCGGTGCTGGCCGCCGGCGCCGGTTTCGCGCTCTGCTTCGGCGGCGCCGAGACGGGGGTCGAGGCCGCGGGCAGGGGTGGCAGGGTCTCGTCAGCCGGAGGGGACGAGGACGTGCCGTTGGTGATGATGAAAGCAAAAGTCGCGACCATCGCGGCACCCGCGACGATCGCGGCTCCGACCGCGCTGTGGGACCTGTTCGATTTCTTCCGCGCCGCACGGGCGGCCGCGCGACCCTCGGGAATGTGCTCGGGCCGGCTTGCGTGCGAGGCCCGGTTGGGTGCTCTCCGGTGATCGACGGGTGTCACGACAAAGGCCCTCCCCAAAGTCCTCTGAGCGGATATCGCGGTCAGCATAAGCCGATCCGGCAATAAAGTGAGCGCTCTTCAGGTGACGGGAATCCCTTGTGAAACAATTGATTGCGCACCGGAGGCGGGTTGCGACTATCCGCTGCCAAGCAGTCGTTTGAATATCACTGCGGGCATTTGCGCAGACACGTTCCGAATTAGGTTCCGGACGGAATGCCTTCGGTTCGTGGCGTCGGCCGGGTGTCGAGACAGTCGTCGAGCCAGGACTCGACGTCGACCTCGGCGTTCAGGATGTGGTTCACGTACGCCGCCCGCTCGTGGCTGAGCACCTCCAGCTCCCAGACGCAGGGCGCGACGCCGATCGGCGCCGGGCGCAGATCGTCCACGTCGATACCGCTGAAGATGCTCAGCCGCGACTGGAAGTCCTTCGCCCAGCTCTGCACGACCAGGTAGATCCCGTCGTCACCGAGGTGCAGGATCACCACGGCCAGGCCGAGCGCGCCCATCGCGTCGTCGAACTCCAGCTGGCGGGCGGCGGCGGCCCGCGCCAGCCCCACCATCTGGTCGTCCCAGGATCGTCCTCGTGCGGTGATCACGTACGGCTTCACCAGCCGGCCCGGGAACCGCCAGGGCATCAACGGAGTGACCGGCCGAGGTCGGTAGGCCTCGGCCAGTCCCGTCAGAGCCACCGCGGAACGGCCCGCTAACGAGGGATCCGAGCCCATCAGCCGACCGCGTCGCGCCGCTGAGCCTCCAGGGCACGCTCGAGATCGGCGCGCGCCTCCCCGACGTACCGGAGGGTCGGGGCGTCGACTGCCTCGGCCTCGCTGTCGAGCCAGCCGGTCAGCGCCTCCAGAGTGGCGGCCTCGGGCAGGTTGCGTGGGGACAGGTAGACGAGCACGTTCTCGCCCATCGAGGAACCGAGCCGGGTGTAGACGTCCTTGGCGGCGCTCAGGTACTTGCCGACGTACGGGCGGAGCAGCTCCTCCTGGCCCGGCTGCTGGAAGCCCAGGATGGTGCGGAACTGCGTCTCGTTCGGGGTGTCCTCGGACTCCACCGCGATTCGCCAGGCGTCGGCCTTGGCCTCGGCGGTCGGCCGGGCCGCGCGCGCCTGGGCGGCCCGCTCCTGCCCGGTGATGGTGGTGTCGTGGGTGAGCTCGTCCTCGATCGCGTCCGCGTCGACTCGGCCCAGCCGTGCCAGTGCCACGATCAGCGTCCAGCGCAGGTCGGTGTCGACCACCAGGCCCGGCGGTAGGCCGTTGCCCTCGAGCCAGCCGGTCAGTCGGTCCGCACCCGTGTCGGAGAAGACGCCGGCGATGTACGCCCTGGCGAAGGCGAGCTGGTGGTCGCTGCCCGCCTCGGCGTCGGCGAGCAGGTCGGCCAGCGTCTGCTCGTACGACGCGCGCAGCTCGGCGCGGTTCTCCGGCGCCGCGTAGCTGTTGATCGCGGAGGTGGCCTGCCCGAGCAGCGCGCGGACCGCCGTCAGGTCGGTCTCGGCACGGATGCCCTTCAGCACGATCCCGACGTACTGGCTGGCCGGCATCTCGGAGTCGCGGGTCATGTCCCACGCCGCACCCCAGGCCAGCGCGCGGGCGAGCGAGTCCTTCAGTTGGTCGATCGAGTCGACCAGGGTCTCGCGGGACCGCTCGTCCAGCCGGATCTTGGCGTAGGTGAGGTCGTCGTCGTTCAGCAGCACCAGGTCGGGCTGGGTCGCGCCGACCAGTTCGGCGAGCTCGGTGCGCGGGCCGTCGATGTCGACCTCGAACCGCTCGGTCCGGACCAGGCCGTCATCGGTCTTGCGGTACAGGCCGACCGCGAGCCGGTGCGGCCGCAGCGTCGGGAAGGCCGGCGCCGCGGTCTGCTCGATCGCGAAGTTGGTGAACGCGCCGGCGACGTCGACGCTGAAGTCGGTCCGCAGCGTGTTCACCCCGGCGGTCCGCAGCCAGCGCTCGGTCCAGTCGTCCAGGTCGCGCCCGGACGCCTTCTCCAGCGGCTTCAGCAGGTCGGTCAGCTCGGTGTTGCCGAACGCGTGGTCGGCGAAGTACTCCTTCAGCGCACTGATGAAGGTGTCCTCACCGACGAACGCGACCAGTTGGCGCAGCGTGGACGCGCCCTTGGCGTAGGTGATGCCGTCGAAGTTCACCTCGACCGCGTGGAAGTCGACCATGTCCGCGGCGATCGGGTGCGTCGAGGGCAGCTGGTCCTGCCGGTAGGCCCAGTTCTTCCGCGCGTTGCAGAAGGTGGTCCAGGCGTCCGGGTACTTCGTCGTCGCGACCGCCTGGGCCCAGTGGCTGGCCCATTCGGCGAAGGACTCGTTCAGCCACAGGTCGTCCCACCAGGTCATCGTGACCAGGTCGCCGAACCACATGTGGGCGAGCTCGTGCAGCACGGTGTTCGCCCGCGACTCCAGCTCCGCGTGGGTGGTGCGGCTGCGGAACAGGTACTCGTCCCGCAGCGTCACGCAGCCCGCGTTCTCCATCGCGCCCATGTTGTACTCCGGCACGAAGGCCTGGTCGTACTTGGCGAACGGGTACGGCGTACCGAAGGCGCGCTCGAACAGCTCGAAGCCCTGCTTGGTCACCTCGAACAGGTCCTCGGTGTCCAGCGCGTCCTTCAGCGACGGCCGGCAGAGCAGGGACAGCGGGTAGCTGCCGTTCGGCCCGTCGTAGGAGTCGGTGACCACGTGGTACGGGCCGGCGACGACGGCGGTGATGTACGTCGAGATCGGCTGCGTCGGCGCGAACTCCCAGCGGGCCAGGTCCTCGCCGTTCTCACCCTTGTACGGCGTGGGCTCGGGGGTCGGGGCGTTCGAGATGACCACCCAGCGGGCGGGTGCGGAGACGCTGAAGGTGAAGGGTGCCTTGAGGTCGGGCTGCTCGAAGGTGGTGAACACGCGGCGCGCGTCCGGCACCTCGAACTGGGTGTAGAGGTAGGTCTCCTTGTCGGCCGGGTCGACCGAGCGGTGTAGCCCTTCACCGGTGCGCGAGTAGACGCAGTCCGCGACCACCCGGAGCTCGTTGCGCTCCTCGAGACCCTCGAGCTGGATCCGGGCGCCGTCGTACACGGTGTCCGGGTCGAGTGAGCGGCCGTTCAGCGTGACCTCGCGGACGGTGGCCGCGATCAGGTCGGCGAAGGTGCTCGCGCCGGGTTCGGCGCTGAAGCCGAGGGTGGTCGTCGACGCGAACGTCGCGGCTCCGCTCGCGGCCGTGGTCAGGTCGAGCTCGATCGCGTAGCTGACGTCACTGATCAGGCCGGCGCGGGTACGCGCTTCGTTGCGCGTCAGGTTGGTTCCAGGCATGTCGGCATCCTATGCACCTGGATGCTTCGATTGCCGAGGGTTTCCCCGTGACTTCCGAAACGGATATGAAAGCGCATCCATCGGCCCGGGGCCGTTGCCGGATCGTGACGCCGCCACGCCCCGCGGTGACCGAGTTGGTTTCAGTTTGTACGATCGTGCATATGACCGCTCCCGCAGATTTCTGGTTCGATCCGGCCTGCCCTTGGGCCTGGATGACGTCCCGCTGGATGCTCGAGGTCGAGAAGGTCCGCGACGTCAGCACCACCTGGCACGTGATGAGCCTCGCCGTCCTGAACGACGGCCGAGACGAACTCCCCGACGAATACAAGACCTTCCTGGTCAAGGCCTGGGCCCCGGTCCGGGTGCTGATCGCTGCCGAGCAGGCGCACGGCAACGAGGTGCTGCTGCCGCTGTACACCGCGATGGGCCGGCGCATCCACGTCGAGGGCCGGGGCATCCGCGACGGCGCCGACGAGGTGATCGCCGAGTCGCTCGCCGAGGTCGGCCTGCCCGCCTCGCTGATCGAGGCCGCGACCACCGACCGGTACGACGACGCGCTGAAGAAGTCGCACCACGAGGGCATGGACCAGGTCGGCATGGAGGTCGGTACGCCGGTCATCTCGGTCGAGGGCTCCGCGTTCTTCGGCCCGGTCGTCACGCCGGCCCCGAAGGGCGAGGCCGCGGGCAAGCTCTGGGACGGCGTCCGGCTGGTGGCCGGCACCGAGGGCTTCTTCGAGATCAAGCGCACCCGCGACCGCGGCCCGATCTTCGACTGATCCTTCAGCCCGACAAGGGTTGAACGTTCGACCAGCAGCGGCGAAGGTTACTCACCAAGCACATCGTCGGATGGTGAGTAGGTTCCCGAGTGAAGCTCTTGCGTGGCTGTGTCACGGCCGGCGTCGCGGTGTTCGACCGGCAGGCGAACACGTTCACGGACGTGCTGAACCCGGACCTGCAGTTCCGGTCCGCCTCGGTAGTCAAGCTGCTGATCGCGCTGGACTACCTGTGGAACCGCGGCCCGGAGTACGACGTCCCCGCGGCCGACCGGGCCCGGCTGGAAGTGATGCTGCGCAGCAGCGATGACGACGCGGCCAGCTACTACTGGGAGCACCTCGGCGGTGCCGACATCGTCGACCGGATGGTGCCGCGGCTCGGCCTTACCCACACGGCCGGGCCGCCGGCCACCCACCCGGGCTTCTGGGGGTACGTCGCCTTCACGGCGGCCGACACGGTCCGGATCTACCGGTACTTGCTGGACCAGGCTCCGGCGCCGGTGCGCGACTTCGTGATGGGCAACCTGCACCAGGCGACCCGCTTCGGCAGCGACGGGTTCGACCAGTACTTCGGGATCGCGTCGGTGTTCGACCCGGCCTTCAGCATCAAGCAGGGCTGGTCCGGGTTCGCCGGATCGAGCGGGTTCGGCACCGATCGCGCCAAGCCCGTGGCGGCCGGGGTGGACCTGACCCGGGAGGCTCTACACACCACCGGGACCGTCGGTACGGGCGACCGGACGATTGTCGCCGTGTTCACTCTGCATCCGGACGGCACGCCGTACGGTAAGGCGTACACGGACCTGACCCGGCTCACCCGGACCCTGAACGTGCCGGGCGGTGTGATGTCTGCCGGAAGCTGGCTGACCACCACGGGTTCCGGAGTACGGGTGCGGAGTGCTCCGAACACCTCAGGTGCCATCCTCGGCACCCTGCCGTCGGGCGTCGACGTGCTGGTCGCTTGTCAGCGGAAGGGCCAGCTCATCGAGGCGCCGCCGCGTAGTAGCGAGTGGTGGGGGTACCTGCCGAAGTACGGCGGCTACGTCACCAACGTGTACGTCGGCTCGGGTGGCCCCAAGCTCCCCGGCGTCCCGGATTGCTGAAGTGGGTGGAAGACTTCGGCCCATGCGAGTGCACATCGGCTCTGACCATGCCGGCTTCGAACTGAAGAACCACCTGGTCCAGCACCTCACCGGTGCCGGCCACGACGTCGTCGACCACGGCCCGGCCGTGTACGACGCCGTCGACGACTACCCGCCGTTCTGCCTGCGCACGGCCGAGGCCGTGACCAAGGACGAGGGCAGCCTCGGCATCGTGATCGGGGGTTCGGGCAACGGCGAGCAGATCGCCGCGAACAAGGTGAAGGGCGTCCGGGCCGCGCTGGCCTGGAGCACCGAGACCGCCAGGCTCAGCCGCGAGCACAACAACGCGAACGTGGTGAGTGTCGGCGCGCGGATGCACTCCGAGGAGGAGGCGACCGGGTTCGTGGAGACGTTCCTGGCGACCGACTACTCGGGCGAGGCGCGGCACACCCGGCGGATCGAGATGCTGTCCGGCTACGAGGAGACCGGCGAACTGCCGCCCTTGCCGTCGTCCTGATCCTGCTGTTTGCTCCTTTGCTCGTTCTGAGGCTTGTGCTGTTCGGCCGTACGCGGTCTCGAGACATCCCGGGCCCGCATCGACCGGCCGGTCCCCACGACGGCCGGAGTAGGCCCACCGCTCCGGCCCTTGCCTGATGTCACACCCATAAGAGGAATCATGCCCGAAGGTCACACCCTGCACAGGCTGGCGAACGACGTCTGGGACGCCTTCGGCGGCCGACCGGTCACAGCCTCGAGCCCGCAGGGCCGCTTCGTCGAGGGCGCCGCGCGGCTGAACGGCCATGTGCTGCGCGGGACCGAGGCTCACGGCAAGCACTTCCTCGCCGACTTCGAAGGCGCCGGCTGGCTGCACATCCACCTGGGCCTGATCGGCAAGGTCGACTTCGGCGAGGCGCCGGTTCCCGAACCCGTCGGCCAGGTCCGGCTCCGCCTGCAGAACGCCACGGCGTACGCCGATCTGCGCGGCGCGACCGTGTGCGAAGTACTGACCGAGGACGAGCGGGAGACGTTGATCGGCCGGCTCGGTCCGGACCCGTTGCGCGACGACGCGGATCCGGCCCTGGCCTGGAAGCGGATCCACCGCAGCAAGCAGCCGATCGGGCAGTTGCTGATGGACCAGGGGGTGCTCAGCGGCGTCGGCAACGTGTACCGCGCCGAGGTGCTGTTCCGGGCCAAGCTGCACCCGAAGACGCCGGGCCACCTGGTGAAGAAGCGCGAGTGGCAGGGCATGTGGGAAGACCTGCTCGACCTGATGAAGTACGGCGTTGAGACCGGCCGGATCGACACCGTCGGCGACGACCACACTCCGGAAGCGATGGGCCGCGACCCGCGCCGGGACGACCACGGTGGCGAGGTCTACGTGTACCGCCGGCAGGGCCAGCACTGCTTCGTCTGCAACTCGGTGATCCGGACCGAGATCCTGGCCGGACGCAACCTCTTCTGGTGCCCGAAGTGTCAGCGCACCGGCCTGACCAGGAAGGGCTGAACGTGCCCCGGCAGGTCTCGAAGGGGGAACGATCCCGCCGAATCCGGCCTGCTGTCCGGACAAGTTGTGACGACTTGATGCGCGGACCGCGCCAGGCCGTTACATTCGTCTCACCATGAGTGGCAGCGCTGGCATGGCTCTCGCGCGACGGATCGGCCGACGGGTCGAGACGGTGCTTCGTCGCGCGCGCCGATCTCACCGGCTGGCCTTCGTCGGCCTGCTGGTCTTCACCCTCGCTCTGAGTGGCGCCGCCTTGGCGCTGCCATCCTTCATACCCGCTTCCGTCTTCGTCATACCTCTGCTGCTCGGCGGATTGCTGCTGAGATTCCGCCCACTGCTCGCGCTGACGCTGATCACGCTGATGCTGGGCTCGTACGTCGTGTCCGAACGGGCGGCGGGGCTGCCGAAGACCGGGTTCGTCCTGACCCTGGGGCTCGCCGCCTGGATCGTGCTCACCAGTGCCAAGGTGCGCAGCCGGCTGGGGGTCCCGGGCACGCGGGGCGAGTCCATGCTGATCGAGCTGCGGGACACCCTCACTGCGCAGGGCGAGCTGCCGGACCTGCCCGCCGGATGGCTCGCCGAGCAGTCGATCCAGTCGGCCGGAGGAGCGAAGTTCTCCGGCGACTTCGTGGTGTCGACGACCCGCGGTGACGAGCTCGAGGTCGCGCTGGTCGATGTCTCCGGCAAAGGAATCGATGCCGGGACCCGGGCGCTGCTGCTCTCCGGTGCCTTCGGCGGCTTGCTCGGGGTGGTGCCGGTCGAGGAGTTCCTGCCGTCCGCGAACCAGTACCTGCGCCGGCAGGACTGGGACGACGACTTCGCCACCGTCGTGCACGTCGCGGTCAACCTCGTCACCGGCGATTTCGAAGTACGGACCGCTGGGCATCCGCCGGCGATCCAGTTCGACGCGTGGTCGGGGCGCTGGCAGACACGTGACGCCGACGGGCCGCTGCTCGGCCTGATGGAAGCGCCCGAGTTCCAGGTGAACAAGGGGCAGCTGAAGCTGGGCGACGCACTCTTCCTCTACAGCGACGGCATGGTCGAGACGCCGAAGCGCGACATCGGCCAAGGCACGGATCGGCTGGCCGGTCACGCGGAACGCCTGGTGGCGAAGGGCTTCAAGGGCGCCGCCGACGAACTGGTGGAGAAGATCGGCGGCCCGGGCGACGATTCCGCCATCGTCATCATCCACCGCCAGATGCACTCCGCCGACCTCGGCCCGGAATGCCCCCCGGACCGTGCCGCCCAACTGCGCCGGCGCGGCGCAGCCCTCCTCCGACTCTGACGGTGGACTCGCGCCCACGGCCGGTCTGACGGTTGCAGGCCTGTCGGAGATAGTTGAATGCGCACACAGCGTGATGGCCGCGGTGCAAATGTGGTGAATTGTTGCCGTGAGTAGTTGACTAGTGCAACGAAAGTCCCATACTTCAGGTGAGATCCTCTCCTGAAACGAGGACAGTCATGATGGCGAAATCGGGTGTCAGCGCCCGCGCGGCCGGCGTCGTCGCCGGAGCCGGCGCGGTGTCGCTGCTGCTGGGGGCGGCCACCCTGGTCGCGGCGCCGGCCGCATCGGCCGACCAGGTCGTTGCTGCGGGCCCGAAAGCTGATCCGCCCGGCAACAACGGCTTCATCAAGATCGAGGGCGAGGACATCAGTGGCCCGCCGGACAACAATCCGCATCAGGGCTGCACGTTCCTGGTCGAGTTCTACAACTACGACGAGGGTGCCGACTTCGAGGCCGAGGTGACCTTCGAGGACCAGGCCCCGACCTCCGACGGCGGCGTGACGGTGGCGTCGGGTGACCTGACCCCCTTCATCGGCGAGGACGCCGCGGGCGGTGGCAACGACCTGGATGCCTCGGTGAAGTACACGGTGGCGTTCACGGGTCAGCCGCAGCAGGGCTACCACATCAAGATCACCATCGAGGCCGATGGATCGCAGGGTTCGCCGGTCAAGCACAAGGTGTTCTGGGTCGAGGGCTGCACCCCGCCCACCACTCCTCCGACGACGCCGCCGACCACGCCTCCTTCGACGCCTCCGACGACGCCTCCGACGACGCCTCCTTCGACGCCTCCTTCGACGCCGCCGACCACGCCTCCTTCGACGCCGCCGACCACGCCTCCTTCGACGCCGCCGACCACGCCTCCTTCGACGCCGCCGACCACGCCTCCTTCGACGCCGCCGACCACACCTCGGACCACGCCGCCCACCACGCTGCCGACGGTGAGCAGTGCAACGCCGACCGCAACCGACTCCACACCGGTCTCGGACGTCTCGGAGTCCCCGTCGACCGGCGTACCGACCGCTGTTAACGCTGGTTTCGGTGGCGGTGGTTCGGGCAGTGCGGGTATGCCCAGCGGGCCGTTGGGTCTCCTGGGTGGCGGGCTGCTCACGGCCGGCGGTCTACTGCTCGCCGCGGGATCCACGATGGCGCTCAGGCGACGCGGCAGGCACAGCATCTGACGTGACAGTCGCTCGACGACGCGGTCGACTCGCCCCCCTTCGGTGGGGTGGGTCGCTCGCACTTGCCGGGATCGGCTTGTCGGCTCTCGGCGGCTGTCTCCAGTTCGATGACCGCGACCGCGCTGGTGCTCCCGGGACCGTCCAGCCGACCGAGTCCACACCCCGCGCCGTGACTCCGCCCGGCGCGAGCTCGCCGCGTCCGACGCCGAGCGCAACGCCGAATTCGCCGGGCTCGACGGCGAGCGCGACTTCATCAGCCGGCGGGCCACGACGTACGACGCCCACAAGGCCTGTGGGCTCACCGGCGGCGCGACCCGGTGAGCCCACCCTGGTGTCCATCCCGCGGTTGGGGGTGTCCGCGCCGGTCGTGCCGATCGTTGCCGAGGAGGGCTCGCTGACGCCGCCGTCGAACCCGCGGAAGCTGGGGTGGTGGTCCGGTGGTGCCCAGCCGGGTGCGCGTCGCGGCTCTGCCGTCATCACCGGGCATACCGTGCGCGCCGGTGGCGGCGCCCTCGATGATCTGGAGCAGCTCCGAGCCGGTGATTCCGTCTCCGTGACCACCTCGCGCGGATTGCTGACCTATCGGGTCACCGGCGTCACGACGTACCGGAAGCAGGCCCTGGCGAGGAACGCGGTCCGCGTCTTCGACCAGAACGTGCCGGGGCGGCTCGTGCTGATCACCTGTGAGGACTGGAACGGCAGGGTGTACCTCAGCAACGTCGTCGTGGTCGCCCAGCGAATGGCGTAGCCTGCTCGTCCGTGACGATCGATGGGGTGGGCGAGCCTGATCTGAGTGGCGCGGACCGGACGGCGCCGGCGGCGTCGTTCGAGGACCTCCTGGCGATGACGCCGGAGTCGATGCGTGACGTGTTCCCGCCGACGCGCTGGCAACTCGGCAAGCTCTGGGCCCTCGACCTGCGGGTCGAACCGGTCGAGGTCGCCGACCTGCTCTGGATGTTCGACCTGCCGCTGTGGCAACTGAACGGCAAACGCTTCAAGGTGACCCCGAACCAGGTCGCCGCCACCCCGATGAACTTCCGCCCGCACTACCAGCGCGTGATGGACGCGGACCTCGACTTCCCCATCCATCTGGTCGCCTACCGCGGCCGCCTGGTCGTCCTCGACGGCGTCCACCGCCTCCTCAAGGCCCACTTCCTCCGCCGCCGCTGGATCGAAGCCAAGATAGCCACCGCCGCCCAACTCCAGGAATGCACCGCCTAGTGCGTGCCTGTTCCGCTAAACAGCGAACAGCTGAAGCTTGACCCCGATCGAGGACGTAAGAGCGTCAAGCCGTCGGGATGACTGGTAGACCGGCATCCATCATGAACTGGCGGGCGCGCTGACGAGACTCATCGGGCAGCGGTCCGCACCTCGACGGTGTCGCCCTCCAATGGTCAGTCGGTCGCGGCGGCGATGACTCTGGTGAGGGATTTGTGGAGGTTTTCCAGTTCGGTCAGGGACATGCCCAGGCGGTCGATGACGGCTGGGGGGATGGCGAGGGCCTTGGCGCGGAGGGACTGGCCGGCGGGGGTGAGGGTGACGGCCAGGGAGCGCTCGTCGCGAGGGTCTCGCTGGCGGAGCACGTAGCCGCTGGACTCCAGGCGCTTCAGCAAGGGGGAGAGGGTGCCGGGGTCGAGCTGGAGCAGACCGCTCAGTTGCTTCACCGACAGGGGTGATTCCTCCCACAGGGCGAGCATCACCAGGTACTGCGGATGGGTGAGGCCCATCGGCTCCAGCAGCGGGCGGTACAGCGCGATGACGCTGCGGGACGCCACCGCGAGCGCGAAGCAGACCTGACGATCCAGCGCGAGCAGGTCGGCCTCTTCAGAAGTTTCAGGTGCTTCAGGCGTTCTGGGCATTTCTCTCCTTCGGGCAGCGTTGACTAGAATATCAATTGGTGCACAAACTATTGCCACACCAAACGTCTGGAGAGTCGTGATGAGCAACAAGAACGAGGGTCTGAGCCTGCTGTACCGGATCAGGTGGCGCGCCACGTGGTTGCTGCTGCACGTCGCCGGGCCGGCCAGCCTGCCCGAGCACCTGGATCCTCGGAGCCGGATGGAGCGCGAGCGCGCCGCCAAGGTCGCGCGTGCTCAGCGGGCCAAGCAGGCGAAGGAAGCCGGTCGGCTGTAGGTCTTCCCGATGTGCAAGCAACCACTTGCACATCAGCTGCCCAGCTGACAGACTCCGGAGGCATGGACAGCATTGAGCGAGAGGTGTACGTCGAGGCGCGCCCGGAGCAGGTCTGGACCGCGCTGACGCGGCCGGAGCACTTCGCCACCTGGTACGCATTCGGTGGTGCCGACATCGACCTCCGTCCCGGCGGGCAGTTGGTGATGCGCTGGGAGGAGCACGGCGAGTACCGCGGTTTCGTCGAGAAGGTGGAGCCCGGCCGCCGGTTCGCCTACCGGTATGCGGTCGACCCGGACGTGGACCCCGCGCCGGGCAACTCCAACCTGGTCGAGTTCACCCTGACGCCTGAGGGCGAGGGGACCCGGCTGCGCGTGGTCGAGAGCGGCTTCGACCGGCTCGACCTGCCTGCGGACGTGCGAGCCAAGCAGGCTGAGGATTCGGCCAACGGCTGGGACCGTGGGCTCGAAGGACTGGCCGCCGTCGCGCGGAACCTGTGATCACCGGGGTTGTCCCTGTGACAACGGGCGAGGTTCGGTGAGCACCGGCGAGGTCCTGGCTGCCCTGGCCGACCCCACCCGCCGCCGGTTGGTGGAACTCCTCGCCCGGGCGGGCGACCGTACGGCGACCTCCCTGGCCGGCGAACTCCCCGTCACCCGACAGGCCGTCGTACAGCATCTGGGGGTGCTGAAGGAGGCGGGTGTCGTCGGCAGTCTGAAGAGCGGGCGGGAGGTCCGGTTCGGGTTGCGGCCGGACGCGCTGACCGCGACGGCCCGGTGGATGGAGGACGTCGCGTCACAGTGGGACCAGCGGCTGGCGGTGATCAAGCAGCTCGCCGAGGCGGAGACCCAGCTCGCCGAGCCGGACGCAGGGTGACGAAATGATGACGTGTCAACGGTAGACTCGGCGACATGCCTCCCGAAGACGAATATGCCCCCAGTCCGACGAAGTGGGTCCGCAACGCGGTGGAGAAGATCGAGAAGACCGGCAGTACCAGCGTGGCCGGATTCGGCGGAAGGGGTGTCGTGCTGCTGACCATGCGCGGCGCCAAGTCCGGCAAGATCCGCAAGGTGCCGGTGATGCGCGTCGAGCACGACGGCGTGTACGTCGCGGTCGCGTCGCTCGGCGGCGCCCCGAAGAACCCGGTCTGGTACTACAACCTCAAGGCCGACGCCAAGGTGCAGTTGCAGGACGGCGAGGAGACCGGCGAGTACGTCGCCCGCGAGATCGAGGGCGAGGAGTACGAGTTGTGGTGGAAGCGGTCTGTCGCCGCCTACCCGGACTACGCCGAGTACCAGAAGAAGACCACCCGGAAGATCCCGCAGTTCGTGCTGGAGCCCGTTCAGTAACTCAGAGGTTCACTGAGTGACTCGTTGAGTAACTGAGCCACACCATGCTGGCGCCGGCGGCGATCTTCAGGACGCCGTCGGTGATCCAGAGGGACCACCAGGTTGACGAGCCCGACCTCGACGACCACGCCGATGCCGAACGCGACGTACTGGTAGATCGCCGGGTAGCCGAGGCCTTCGAAGATCGTCTTGGTGATGCCGCCGATGGTCAACACCAGGCCCGACAACGCGGCGCCCGTGATCAGACCGGGCAGGAACCAACGTCCACCGCGGAATGGCATGCGGTCACGGGACTAGTACCCGCCCTGTGAGACGCTGACCACAGTAGACCGACGCGTGGCGTCGACCGAGTTCTGGGAGTCCTCCTGACCACACACGACGCGGTGCGGGAACCGTTCGTCGGGTCGACGCGACTGCGTCTGGCCGGACTTGCACTGCACGCCTATACCGCGAGCGGAACGGTGCTCGCGCTGCTGATCGTGATCGCCGCCATCGACGGCGACGCCGTCCGGGCGCTCTGGCTCGGACTCGCCGCGCTGGTGATCGACGGCACGGACGGAATGATCGCCCGCCGGCTCCGGGTCAAGGAGACGATCCCGTGGTTCGACGGGGCGATGCTCGACAACATCGTCGACTACCTGACGTACGCGTTCGCCCCGATCGTGCTGCTGTGGACCGGCGACTACCTGCCGAACGGGTTCCTTGGCGCGGCCCTGGCCGCACTGCCGCTGCTTGCCTCCAGCTACCAGTTCTGCCGGACCGACGCGAAGACCGACGACCACTTCTTCCTGGGCTTCCCGAGCTACTGGAACGTGGTCGCGTTCTACGTCGTCGTGCTCGGCCTCGGACCGACGGCGACCGGGCTGATCCTGCTGATCTGCTCGATCCTGGTGTTCGTGCCGGTGAAGTACGTCTACCCGTCGCGGACGAAGGCGTTCCGGACGATGAACCTGCTGACCACCGCGGTCTGGCTGGCGGCGTACGCCGTGCTGCTGGCGCAGATGCCGGACCCGAACCCGATCGTGATCGGGGTCTCGCTCGCCTATCTCGTGTACTACGGCGGGCTGAGCCTCTACCTCACCTTCTGGGTGCCACGGCGCAAGGTCGCCTGAGTGACAGGGCAGACCGAGTGCCAGGGCCGACCGAGTGACGGGGCTGACTGAGTGATAGGTGGATTGGGCGCCGCGCTCGGGGCGGCGGTGCTCTTCGGCATCGCCGCGATCCTGCAGGCGGTCGGCTCACGCAAGGTGCCGACCGGGTCCGAGCTCGACCCGCGGCGGCTCGCCGGGTTCGTCGGCGCGCTGTTGCGGCAGCCCGCGTTCCTCGGCGCGCTGGTGCTCAACCTGGCCGGGTTCGGGCTGCACTTCGTCGCCTTGCGGCTGCTGCCTCTCTACCTGGCCCAGGCCGGGATCGCCGCCAGCCTGGTCGTCACCGCGCTACTCGCGACCCGGCTGATGGCGGACCAACTCAGTGCGATCGAGTGGGCGGCGGTGGTCGGGGTCTGCGTCGGGCTCGGCCTGCTCGCGGTGTCGGCCGGTGACCCGGGGGAGAGCGCCCCCCACCACGGACTGACGGTCGGCCTGATCGTCGGACTCGTCTGCATCGCCGTGCTCGGTGGGCTGGCGAGCCGCTCGAAGCACGCGAGCGCCCCCGCGGTGCTCGGCCTGCTGGCCGGACTCGGGTACGCCGGAGTCGCCATCTCGGCCCGATTGCTCGAGGACGGCTCGTTCGGGGAACTCGTGCGGAGCCCGACGGCGTACACCCTGCCGATCAGCGGAGCACTCGCCTTCGTGCTCTACTCGCTCGCGCTGCAACGCGGTTCGGTGACGCTGGCAACCACCCCGATGATCGCCCTGCAAACGATCACCCCGGCCGCGGTCGGCGTACTGATCCTCGGTGACGAAGTACGCGACGGCTGGTACGCCGGGGCGCTGGGCGGGTTCGTGCTGACCGCGATCGGCGCGCTGGTCCTGGTCCGCTTCGAATCCGTCAAGGACGAGTCCGAACCGGCCGAGGCCAATCACTAGCCGGTCTTCAGCGGCTCGGCCACTTCCACGGTGGCTCGTCCAGCGGGCGTTGACCTTCGATGATGGTGGCGCCGAACTCCTTCACCAGTTCGGCGGTCCGCAGGTCGACGCCGGTCTCGTCCGCCCCGGCCTGGAGCGCGGCGAGGAACGGGCGCGAGTGGGTCACGATGATGATCTGGGTCTCCTCGGCCGCGGTGACGACGAGATTCGCCAACGCAGGCAGGAGATCCGGGTGCAGACTCGTCTCCGGCTCGTTCAGCACCAGCAGCTCGGGCGGTCGCGGGGTCAGCAGCGCCGCGACCCAGAGCAGATACCGCAGGGTGCCGTCGGACAACTCCGCACCGGACAGCGGCCGCAGCAGTCCGTGCTGCTGGAAGGCGAGCTCGAACCGCCCCGCGTTGTTGCGGATCTCGAGCTTGCTGCCAGGGAAGGCCAGGTCGATCGCCTCGTCCAGCGCGCCGTTCGGACCGATCTCCCGGATCGTCTGCAGCGCGGCGGCGACATCGGCTCCCTCCGGGCCGAGGATCGTGGTCCGGGTGCCGATCTGGACCTGGCGCGCCGGTGCGTCGACGTCGGTCCGGAGATGGTCGTAGAACCGCCACGACCGTATCCGCTCCCGGAGGGTGAGCAACTCCGGCGCCCGCTCCGGGTCGGCGAACTCACTCAGCATGCTGTCGAACGGCTGCAGCACGTGGCCGCCGTCGTGCCATTTCCCGTCGGCCTTGCGGATCCGCACCCCGCCGCCGCCCCGCTCGACGAGCAACGAGGCCGGCCGCAGGAACGGCCCGGCCCACAGCACCTCCCGCTTGATCTCGGGATCGAGGTTGAAGGCAGAGGGGCGGCTGAACTCGCCCGGCGTCGGCCGCGGGAGACCGAAGTCCATCGCGTACCCGTAGTCGTCGGACGCGAACCCCATCCGCAGACTGACTGGCCCGGTCCGGACGGTTCCCTGGATCGGCTGCTCACCTCGACGGACCGCCTTGGAGATGTTCTCCGGTCCGGCCCAGAGGGTCGACGGCAACCCGCCCTCGCGGGCCAAGGCCGCCACTGCTCCGTTCCGCGAGGCATCGGCCAGCAGCCGGAGCGCCCGGTACAGGCTGGACTTGCCGGTCCCGTTGGCGCCGGTCACCACGTTCACCCGGCCCAGCGGCATCACCAGCCGCCGGAGGGACCGGTAGTTCTCGATGGCGAGCGTGCTCAACATGCCCGCCAACGTACCCGCGCCCTCCGACAGCTGCGCCAACTTGCTCCAACGCCGAGCAGCGCCTCCTCGGCAACCCGGCGCCGGGGTCGCTGGTTCGGGGTGAGTGGTCGCTCACTCGTGGATTTCCGTTGCGGGTAATCGGTTTCTCGTGCGCGCAATCCACGAATGAGTGACCGCTCACCGGCGGGAGGTCGCTGGGTGTTGATCAGGTGGAGCGGGAGTGTGCAGGGTGTTGCGCAGGTGGAGCCGGTGGGAGCTCGCGGGCTGAGAATGGGCTATGACTGATGCTCCGATCCGCCTTGCAATCGTCGGCCTGGGTGCGATGGGCCGCCGGATGCTCGCGGAGGCCGTGACCCATTCCGACTTCGCCCTCACCCACGCCGTCGACCTGAACCCGGCCGCTGTCGCCGCAGCCTGGAACACGGGGGAGTCCGGGGTGAGCTTCAGTACGAAGGTGGAGGACGTGATCGGCGCCGATTCGGTGGACGCCGTCTATGTCGCGACTCCGCCGGCCACGCACGCGGCGCTCGTAGTACCGGCTCTCGAGGCGGGGCAGGCGGTCTTCTGCGAGAAGCCGCTGGCCGTGTCGGCTGCCGATGGCGAGGCGATGGTGGCTGCGGCGCAAGCCTCCGGCCGAGCAACCGCCGTCAACTTCTCCCTGTCGAACCAGCCGGCCACGCAG
Source organism: Kribbella qitaiheensis (assembly GCF_042657745.1). Classification (GTDB taxonomy): domain Bacteria; phylum Actinomycetota; class Actinomycetes; order Propionibacteriales; family Kribbellaceae; genus Kribbella; species Kribbella qitaiheensis. Next base: position 182,088 of record NZ_JBHSKE010000021.1, read on the forward strand.
TACCTCGAACAGGCGATCGCCGACGGGCGGGCGGGCGACGTACTGGCGGTCGAGATCCGGTTCGCCTTCGCCGAGTGGCCGCGCAAGTTCCAGGCCGAGGCGACCTGGCTCGCGGGCCGTGACCAGGGCGGCTTCGTCCGCGAGGTCTTCTCCCACTTCGCCTATCTCACCGACCGCCTGCTTGGTCCCCTCGACCCGATTCACGTCCAGTTGGACCACGACGACCCCACCTCCGCCGAGACAGCGGCGTACGGCCTGCTCCGAGCGGGCAAGGTCCCGGTGCAACTCACAGGCGTCGCGGGTGCCGCCGGCCCCACGACGTACGAGTGGACCCTGCGAGGCACCAAGCAGTCCTACCGCCTGACCAACTGGACCGCCCTCTCCGTTGCCCACGGCAACTCCTGGGCCTCCCTCGACCTCCCCGCGGCCGCCCCGGAATCCACCCGCCTAACCCTCTTCGCCCAAGCCATCCACGGCCACCCCACCCCCGAACTGGCCACGTTCCCCACCGCCCACCGAACCCAACAACTCATCGAGTCCTTCCACCGCGATGTCCGGTGAACTGCCTACGGCAGCGAAGGGTCGTCCGACTCGACCTGACGGAGTTGAGCCGCGATCGCCTGGGACTCGGCGGGCACGGTGTCGTCCGGGTGATGGATCCACCAGCCCGGCCCCCAGCCCAGTACCTTTCCGAACAGTGTCAGGTGCAGACCTGACTCGAAAGTGTCCGCAGGCAAGCGGAATTCCCGGACCAGCGGGTCGTCGTCCCTTGCCGTTTCATACGTGCCCTCGCCCGGGACGTAGGCGCTCTGGTACTCCGTCCAGCAATCCACGTACGCCCAGCCGCTGGAGTTGCTGGGGATATAGCAGAGCACACGTCTGTCTACGACCAGACTTGGTTCGCCGAACTCGGCCACGATCTCGCTCCGACGTACGTCGGTGGCGCCGAAGCGTTCGCGAACGGCGGTGGTGAACGCAACCCAGTCCGCCTCGTCAAGCGTACGGTCGACGGTCAGATAGCCCAGCCGATGGAACTGCTCGGCAAATACGGATGCCACCTCGGCCGTGTAATTGCGGTCGCGTCCGAACATCTCCAGAAATGGTCCTTGCACCCCGCGACTGCCGTACCGGTACATCAGATCGCGCCAGTAACCGTCATCCCGCTCGTCGAGGAAGCACAGCTCGTCCAGGAGGCGTCGACAGACGTCCTGGACGTGGGTGCCGCTCATCGCGTACATGCCGGTCCGGGCCATGATCAAGGGCAGTTCGGCCAGCCACTTGTTCTTCAATTCCAGAGCAGAACGCATGCGGTGAGCCTAGAGCCGGGGGCCGCATAAGAAGCCGCCCCGAGCCGGACGAGGCTCGGGGCGGCTTCCATTGGTACTGCGGGGTTAGGCGAGGGAGTCTTCCCAGGCCTGGTGGAGGCCGGCGTAGTTGCCGCCGGTGGTGATGAGGTCGGCGGGGGTGCCGTCCTCGATGATGCGGCCGTGTTCGAGCACGATCACCCGGTCCGCGGTCTCCACGGTGGAGAGGCGGTGGGCGATCACGATCGCGGTCCGGTCGTCCAGGATGGTCCGCAGCGCGCGCTGGATCAGCCGCTCGCTGGGGATGTCGAGGCTGGAGGTCGCCTCGTCCAGGATCAGCACCGCCGGGTCCGCCAGGAAGGCCCGGGCGAACGCGACCAGTTGCCGCTGACCCGCGGACAGCCGGCTGCCGCGCTTCGCGACCGGGGTCTCGTAGCCGTCCGGCAGTGCCATGATGAAGTCGTGCGCGCCGATCACCTTGGCCGCTTCGACGATCTCGTCCATGGTCGCGTCCGGCTTGCCGAACCGGATGTTGTCGGCCACCGTCCCGGTGAACAGGAAGTTCTCCTGCGTCACCATCACCACCCGCTGGCGCAGGTCGTCCTCGGTCAGCTTGCGCAGGTCGATCCCGTCCAGCATGACGTGCCCGCCAGTCGGGTCGTAGAACCTCGCCACCAGTTTGGCGATCGTGGTCTTACCCGCGCCGGTGGTCCCGACCAGGGCAAGCGTCTGCCCGGCCGGTACGTCGAGCTCGAGCCCGGGCAGCACGGCCACCCCGTCGACGTACGAGAACTGCACGTTACGCAGTTGCAGGTGACCCCGTGCCTTGGTCGGCTGGGCCGGCGCCTCCGGCTCCGCGACGTCTGGCTTCTCGTTGAGCACGCCGGACAGCTTCTCCAGCGCGGCGCTCGCGGACAGGAAGGTGTTGTAGAACTGCGAGATGTCCTGCAGCGGCTCGAAGAACTGCCGCAGGTACAGCAGGAACGCGGTGAGCACCCCGACCGTGACGTGTCCGTGGTAGGCCTGCCAGCCGCCGTAGGCCAGGATGGCGACGATGGTGATGTTGCCGACGCCCTTGATCGACGGCATGAAGATCGCGTTGATCCGGAACGACTCGAGGTTGGCCTCGCGGTACTTGTCGTTGACGCCCCAGAAGATCTCCTCGTTGCGCGGCTCCCGGCGGAACGCCTGGACGGCGCGGATACCGGTCATCGACTCGACGAAGTGCACGATCACCAGTACGACGGCCTCACGCGTACGCCGGTAGACGATCGCTGACCGGCGGCGGAACCACGCGGTCAGCAGGAACAGTGCTGGGAACGACAGCAGGGCCAGCAGGCCGAGCTTGACGTCCAGCGTGAGCAGCAGGACGGACGTTCCGATCAGGGTGAGCAGTGCCGTCACCAGGCCGTCGAACCCGGTCTCCAGCATCTCGTCGATGACGTCGACGTCCGACGTCAGCCGGGAGATCACCCGGCCCGAGGTGTACTTGTCGTGGAACGACGGGCTGAGTCGCTGGAAGTGGTCGAACACTCGCCGGCGCAGACCGAGCAGGATGGTCTGACCGAGCCGGCCGGACCGCATCAGGAACAGCCAGCGGGCCGCGGCCTGGATCAGCGCCGAGGCGAAGACCGCCGCGACCACCGTGAGCAGCGTCTTGCTGCCCTCGCCGGCCAGGATCGGCGGGATACCCTTGTCGATGCCGAGGTGGACCAGGTACGGCACCGCGAGCCGCGCCGCGTTCTCCACCACGACGATCACGACGAGCAGCCAGATCAGCTTGTGGTACGGCCGCAGGAGCTCGCCGAGCAACTTGCGCGACTGCTCCTTGAGCCGCACGGTCGTTGCCCTGGACAACTCATCGTTGCCCTCCTCGGCGTACCCGCGCCAGGAGTCCTGCTGCTCGGTCGGCTGGTCGGTCGAGGACTGCGGAGGTGTCTGCTGGGTCGTCGTCATGCGTGCACCTCCTCCTCTTCCGCCGCGAGCAAGGTCCGGTACGCCGGAACCGTGGCGAGCAGTTCCGCGTGAGTCCCGACGTGGGTGATCGTGCCGTTCTCCAGCAGCGCCACCTGGTCGGCCAGCATCACCGTGGACGCGCGGTGCGCCACCACGATGCCGGTGGTCGCCGCGAGCACGTTCCGCAGCGCCTCCTCCACCAGTGCCTCGGTGTGTACGTCGAGCGCCGACAGCGTGTCGTCGAGCACCAGTACGGCGGGCCTGGCGAGCACCGCACGCGCGAGCGCGAGTCGTTGCCGTTGGCCACCGGACAGGGACATGCCCTGCTCGCCGACCCGGGTGTCCAGCCCCCAGGGCAGGTCGTTCGCGAAGGTCGCCTGGGCGATCTCCAGGGCCTGCTGAACCTCCGCCTCGGAGGCGTCCGGCCGGCCCAGCGTGATGTTCTCCCGGGCACTCATCGAGAACAGCGTCGGGTCGTCGAAGGCCGAGGCCACCGCGGTCCGCAGCGATTTCAGGGTGAGATCCCGGACGTCGTGCCCGTCGATCGTGATCCGCCCGCCGGTCACGTCGTACAGCCGGGGGACCAGGGAGGTGAGCGTGGTCTTGCCGGAGCCGGTGGCGCCGACCAGCGCCAGCGTCGTACCGGGCGGCAGGTCCAGGTTGATGTCACGCAGTACGTCGGCCGAGTCCGCGCTGAACCGGAAGCTGACGTGCTCGAACCGCAGGTGCCCCCGCGGGTTCACCAGCTCGTCCGGGCCGTCGGTGATGGTGGACTCGGTGTCCAGGATCTCGCTGATCCGGTCCGCCGACGTCATCGCCTCCTGCGCCATCGCGAGGATGGTGCCGAGCGACTCCACCGGCCAGATCAGCGACAGCATCAAGGTGATGAACGCGACCAGGGTGCCGAGCGTGATGGCCTCCCGGCCGACCGCGAGCGCGCCGAGCAGCAGCACGATCACCAGGGTCAGGTTCGGGATCACCTCCAGGAAGGTCCAGAACCGCGACGCCAGCCGGACCTTGTCCACCGACGTGTCGTAGAGCTTCACCGCGCCGCCGTTGAACTGCTTCTTCACGTGCTCGCGGCGGCCGAAGGCCTTGATCACCCGGAAGCCGACCGCCGACTCCTCGATCCGGGTGGCCAGGTCGCCCTGCTGGTCCTGTACGCGCCGGGAGATCGCCAGGTACTTCTTCTCGAACTTCAGCGACACCACGATGATCGGTGCCGCGGCCACCAGGACCACGATGCCGAGCGGCCAGTACAGCCGGAGCAGCAGGATGGTGACGACCACCAGCTGCACCACGTTGATCACCAGGAACAGCAGGCCGAAGCCCATGAACCGGCGGATGGTGGACAGGTCGGTGGTGACCCGGGAGAGCAGTTGCCCGCTCTGCCAGCGGCTGTGGAACTCCATCGGCAGCGATTGCAGCCGGATGTAGAGGTCGTTACGGAGAGCGGCCTCGAGGTCGCTGACCGCCCGGGACTGGGCCCAGCGGCGGGCCCAGACCAGCAGGACCTCGCTGATGCTGAGGCCGAGGGCCAGCAGACCCAGCGGGAGGAGCAGATCGATCTCCCGGCGGGTGACCGGACCGTCGATGATGGCCCGGGTGACCAGGGGGACGGTGAGGCCGACGCCGACGCCCAGCATGGCGGTGGAGAACATGATCGCCAGGCGCCACTTGTGGGGGCGGAGATAGGGGCGGAGTCGCCAGAGATTCTGGCTCCGCCGGGGGGTACTGCGGCTAGAAGGGGCTGCGATCGACGGCGCTTGGACAGGTTGCTCTGAGGGCATCTGGAGGGGCGCACTTCCCAACATGCTCGGCACGGGAGGGGGACGCGACCGGAAAACGGCGCACTTTCCAGTATCGCTCAGTAGGTAAGCGCTTGTCCTGCGATTTCCATTCCCCGGTGATGAATTACCGCTTTGTGCAATGGGTGAGCCCTGCCACCGCGCGGTGACAGGGCTCACACCCATCACGAATCGTGATGAGTCGGGGGTCAGGGATTCTGGCGGAGGAAGGCGACTCCGTCGATGACAGCCGGCGCGGTCGAGGTGGAGACGAGCTTGATGGCGCCACTGCGGAACGGCGTGATCGGCAGATAGGTCACCTTGCGCTGGGTGGCGGTGGCTGCGAGTGACACCGTGCCGATCTTGATGTTCGCGTGGTAGACGTCCACCTTGCCCTGGCCCGGGCCGTTGATCGTGACGAGCAGGACCCGCACGCCGGCCTCGGCGGTCTTGGTCAGGTAGGCGCCGCTCTTGAGCAGGGTCGAGGTGGTGCCCTGGAAGGCCAGCGTGCTGGTCCCCCTGGTCACCGTGCCGCCCGACGACGAGATCAGGGCCCGGTCGTCCTGCGGAGCCACCGTGCACAGCTGCGGTGACCAGGCCGACAGGTTCCCGAGGACGTCCCGCGCGCGGACCATGAAGCACTCGTCCATGCCCAGCCGCGGAGCCCAGGTGATCGACGTGATCTGGGTGTTCTGCCAGGTTGCCGGGTAGATCCACTTGCCTAACGCGGCACCCGCGGCGGCCGTCTTATAGACGACGTCGTACGTCGAGACCGAGGTCTCGTCCGTGTACGCCCAGCGGACCGTGGTCGGGCTGGTCAGGGTGATCCGGTCGCCGATCTTCAGGGTGACGGCCGTCGGCGCGATGCCGTCGACCTCGGTGCAGTACGAGCTGCTCCAGGCGCTCAGGTTCCCGGCGTAGTCGCGGGCGCGGACCTGCCAGCAGGTGTCGGTGCCCGCCGCGGCGCTCATGCTGGCGGCTGTGGCCTTCAGCCCTTGCCAGCCGGCCACCTGGTTCCAGGCGCCGTACGGCGAGGTCCGGTTCGGGCGCTGCTGGATCCTCAGGTCGTACGAGAGGATGCCGCTGGCCGGCGCGTTCGGGTCCTGCGGATCTGTGTAGGCCCACTCGAACGAGAGGCTCGTGTTGTCCCGCAGACGGTCGCCCGCCGAGGCGCTCGTCAGCGTCGGCGGGGTCGTGTCCGGCCGCTGCTGCGGGTCCGGTGCCAGCCAGCTGAGCGTGGCGATCCGCGGTCGGGCGTCGGCATCGGCGTAGACGATCTTAGGACCGCCTGCGCCGTCCGCACGGAAGCTCGCGGGCTGCAGGCGACCGAGGATCGGGCCGTAGCGACGCTGGCCCAGCGACTGGTCGTTCAGGTCGGTGACGAGCAGGTCCTTCGTCGGCAGACCGCTCGAGTCCTCGCTCGCGGAGGACTGCACCACGAACCCGTTGCCGAGCTGGGCGTCAGCCCCGACGGTCAGGATGCGTGGGGCTTCCGGCCCCTTCACGTCGACGACCTGGTTGCCGCCGTTGCAGCCGGACAGCAGAGCCCAGCGGCCGTTGACCCGATCCGGGCCGACCGAGCAACCACTGGCGACGGTGACGGTCTTGGTGGTGTCGAGGACGAGGTCCTTGCCGGCCAGTAGGCCGGGCTCGGTCACCTTCCAGACGGTGTTGTCCGCCAGCGCGAACGGGGGAGCGTAGTCCGCGATCTTGGTCTTGGTGGCGACGTCGTAGATCTCCGCGGCGGCTGCTCCGGCCACGTGGTGCGAGACCAGCTTGCCGCCCTTGCCGAGCACGACCTCGTCGGTTGCCGGGAAGGTCAGGTCACCAGCGGAACCACGCACTCGCGCGGTGGTCCCTTGGTAGCTGACCAGCGTGGTCCCTTCCAGTTGCAGCGGCTTGGTCGCGTTGCTGGTGTTCAGCGCGCTCCAGGTGCTGCCGTCGGTGGTCGTCTCGTAGAGGCCGTGGTCCGGCTGGCTGTCCGAGGTGACCACGCGCGCGCCGGACAGGCCGACGTTGCTGACCTGTGCCGTGAAGGCCGGAGTCGCCTTCACCGTCTGCAGCACGCCGTCGGCGCCGACACTGGCCACCTTGCTCTGGGCTGAGACGAGCAGCCGGCCGTTCCCGAGGTCGGTGGCGTCGTGCACGCCGGTCAGGAAGGACTGGGTCACTGTTCCGTCGGTGACCGCGACCTTGGCTATCACCTTGGTCGCGGGCACCAGCACCGCCACGTCGTCGCCGACAGTCAGGAGGGGCTGTCCGAAGGGCACCTCGACGGTGCCGGTGGTCGCGCTCGTCCGCTGCTTCCAGCCGAGCGTCTTGGAGTCCGCGGTGGCGGCGGTCTGCCAGATCACCCGGTTCGGGGTCAGCTGCGCCCAGGCGGGATTGACCGCCAGGGTCGCGGCCGCGGTCGCGGTACCGGTGGCCACGTCGACGACGTACAGGTGGCCGGCGACGCTGATCAGGAGGGCGGTATCCGTGCTGTCGAGGATCGCGGGGTCGCCGAAGGTTGCACCGGTGACGGGCTTCTCGGTGTTGTTGACGCCGCGCAGGGCGAACGAGCCGCCGTCAGCCGCACGGGACAGCAGGATGCCGCCGGGGTACGCGCCCTGGTACGTCGCACCGGCCGGTACGTCGACGTCGGTGCTCGCGTCGGTGGAGATGTCCCGGAAGGTAACCTTCGTCGCGCTCGGGGCGACGACGTACTTGCCGAGCAGGGTGGGGACCTTGTCAGGCTCGTCGCGCAGTCGCGGGGCGGTGCGGACGAGCGCGCCGTTCGTGGTGCTGAGGATCTCCCACGGCTCGGGCGAATGGTCGTCCGCCTGCCCGTATGACGTCACGTAGTACGAGCTCGTCGCCTGCCTGATCTGTACCGCGGGGTCGGCGACCAGGCGGTTCCCCAGTGCGGTGCCCTGCCCGAGGTGGGCCGGCGGATCGGCGGCCATCACCTGACTCGCGACGAGTGGCACCAGGATCAGCGCGCAGGCACCAGCCAGCGCCTTGGTACGGAACATCATGCGTGACTCTCCCCCGGGGACGCCGCACCCTCGGCGTGTCCCCTTGACCGCGGAACAATAACCGTTGCGGCCGGTCACCGGACAGCGCCGGTCGATATCCAGGTGACAGGCGAGCGGCGGCTGCGGGACCCTCAGGGGATTCGATTTCCCGCGGAAAGGACCCGATGCAGGCTGCCATCACGGTGACACCGGCCCAGTTGCCCGAGGTGTTGCTGCACGTCGCCGTCGTCCGCCCGGTGTTCCTCTGGGGAGCGCCCGGGATCGGCAAGAGCAGTCTGGTCCGCGCGTTCGCGGAGTCGCTCGGGCTGGAGTGCGTCACGCTGCTCGGCACCCAGCTCGCGCCCGAGGACCTGATCGGCGTACCGCAGATCGTGGACGGGCGGAGCAGGTTCGCGCCGCCGCTGAGCATCGCCCGGGACGGGCCGTACTGCCTGTTCTTGGACGAGCTGAACGCGTCGACAGCCGAGGTGCAGAAGGCGTTCTACTCGCTGATCCTGGATCGCCGGATCGGGGAGTACGAGCTGCCGCCGGGTTCGGTCGTGATCGGCGCGGGCAACCGGGCCACGGACAACGCGCTGGCCCGGCCGATGGCCTCGGCGCTGGTGAACCGGCTGGTGCACCTGCATCTGCGCGCCTCGGCGGACGACTGGTTGCGTTGGGCCAGTGGCGCCGGCATCCACCCGTGGGTGCTGGACTACCTGCGGAACCGGCCCGATCACCTGTGGACCGCGCCGCCGAAGACGGAGGAGCCGTTTTCGACGCCGCGAAGCTGGCACATGCTGTCGGACGCGTTGCACTCGTACGGCGCGGGGGTCGACGACGAGATGCTGCGGGTGCTTGCCTTCGGCACCTTGACGGCGGCGCACGCCTCGACCTTCCGGGCATTCGTGAAGACGATCCGGAACTCCTTCGGGTTCGAGGCGGTGCTGAAGGGTGAGGCCGGCTGGCCGGCGGCGCCTGAGGATCGCGATCTGCTGTACTTCCTGGCCGAGACGTTCCGGGCCCGGCTGGTGAAGGAGCTGGCGGCGGACAAGGTCTCGGCGAGTCCGGCCGCCAAGCAGTTGGCCCATCGGGGCAAGGCGTTGCTGGTGGAGTTGGCGGCGATCTCGCTCGAGGTGGCGCAGATCGTGATCGCGTCGGACGAGGACGGCCGGCCGGTGCTGCCGGCCTGGTTCCTGGTCGAGGTGACGAGGGACCTGCCGCGACTCGTGGCTGCTCGGGCCTGATGAGCGCGCTGGTACGTGGTCCGCGGCGCTGCGGTCTTCGGGGTTGCCGGGGGTTGGGGCCTGGTGCGGTGGGCGATGGTTAGGAAGAAGGCGCGGCGGGATCCGGCGCTGGAGGCGATCCATGCCGCCTGGAAGGTGATCTCGGCGCATCCCCTGTTCGCCCCGATGGCGAGCGAGTGGAGGGTGCCGCAACGTCAGGACCAGTTCCCTCGCGACGGCTGGGGGACCGTCGACTCGAACGGGCAGGTCCGCGTGCACCCGACCCGGCGGGCGTCTGCCGAGGAGTGGACCTGGGTGTTCGCGCACCTGCTGATCCACCTCGGCCTCGGCCATGCGGACCCCGATCGACCCGCGCCGGATGCCGCTGCCGGCGCGGCCTGCGATGTCGCCGTGAACAGGTTCCTCGGGTCGCTCAAGATCGGTCGGCCGGTCGTCGAGCTACCACCGTCGTACCCGGGCACCGATGAGGATGCCCTCGCGCGGCAGTGGCGCCGCGTCGGCGTACCGGCCGAGTACTGCGATCTCGGTGTGGCGGGTGCTCATTCGGACGTGCTGATCGCGGCGTACACCGGCTGGGGCGATCCGCCGAAGTGGGAGGAACGGTTCGCGGCCGGGTTGTCGGCCGCGGCGACCGCGGCGGTGGATGTGGCCGGTGGCGCGCGGACGTCCTTGTCGGACTCTCGGAGCCGCGTCGACGTGTGGGACTCCGCGCTCGGCTGGTTCGTCTCGTCCTATCCGTTGCTGGGGGCAATGGCCGCCTGCATGAAGGTGGTCGCCGACGTCGAGGTCGCGCGCGGCTGGGACATCCACGTGGCTGCCGTGAACGCCGCCGCGGGGGAGATCTACGTGAACCCGCTGACGTCGCTGACGCAGAACGAGTGGCGCTTCGTGATGGCCCACGAGATGCTGCACGCCGCCCTGCGGCACGGCGAGCGGGTGGGCGGCCGGGATCCCTACCTGTGGAACGTGGCGGCCGACCTGGTGATCAACGGGTGGCTGCTGGAGATGGGCGTCGGAGTGATGCCGGACGGCGCACTGCACGATCCGGCGCTCAAGGGGTTGTCCGCTGAGGCCGTGTACGACCGGATTACCACCGACCTGCGCCGCTACCGGAAGCTGGCGACGCTGCGCGGTGTGGGACTCGGCGACGTGCTGGGTCAGCCACTGCCTCATCCTGGCGAGTACCGCCGGGCCACTGGGCTCGACGACATCTACCGGCGCGCACTGACGACCGGGCTGGCGTACCACGATCCCTCGCGCGGGTTGCTCCCTGGTGGGTTGGTGGAGGAGATCCGGGCGCTGGACCACCCGCCGCTGGCCTGGGATGCGCAGCTGGCCCGGTGGTTCGAGGAGCACGTGCCTTCGGTGACGCGTGTGCGGACGTATGCGCGCGCCTCCCGTCGTCAGGCCAGTACTCCGGACATCCCACGGCCGGGGTGGATCCGCCCGGTGTCGCAGGAGTTGCTCCCGACGTACGGGGTGGTGCTGGACACCTCGGGCTCGATGGACCGGGTACTGCTGGGGAAAGCGCTCGGCGCGATCGCGTCGTACTCGCAGGCGCGGGACGTTCCGGCGGCGCGGGTGGTCTACTGCGATGCCGCCGCGTATGACGCGGGGTACATCCCGGTCGAGGAGATCGGCGGGCGCGTGCAGGTGCGTGGCCGTGGCGGGACCGTGCTGCAGCCGGGGGTGGATCTCCTGGAGCGGGCTGAGGACTTCCCGGCGACCGGGCCGATCTTGCTCATCACCGACGGGTACTGCGACGTGGTGCGCGTGCGGCGCGATCATGCCTGGCTGATCCCGGCCTCTGCGTCGCTGCCCTTCACTCCACGAGGGCCTGTGTTTCGCGTGCAGTGAACAAGCATCGCTGGTGGTGAACAGGCGTAGTACTGGGCTCTGCCGGCTGACAGGTTGCTGGGCATGCCATGGGTCGTCAGGGGGTGAGTTCCGCAAGCTGTGGATAGGTCAGGCCATATCTGCCGGCGGTAATGCGATCACCACAGTCGCGCTGCCACTGGTCGCGGTGGTTGCGCTTGGTGCCACGCCGTTCCAGATGGGGTTGCTGGCTGCGCTGACAGTGCTGCCGCACTTGCTGTTCGGCCTGCCTGCTGGGGTCTGGGTGGATCGCCTGTCGCTGCGTCGGCTGATGGTCGTCGCTGACGTGGGACGGGCCTTGCTGCTCGGCGCCATCCCAGTGCTGTCCGCTCTCGGCTTGCTGCGGGTGGAACACCTGTATGTGGTGGCTGTGCTGGTCGGCGTGCTGACGCTGCTGTCCGATACGGCGTCCATGACGTTACTGCCTTCACTGGTGGCACGGGATGACCTGATGCGGGCCAACAGCGCGTCCATGCTCAACCAGACCGTCGCCTCGACCACTGGTCCTTCGGTGGCCGGGTTCCTGGTGCAGTTGGTGAGCGCCCCATTCGCGATCGCCATCGACGCGCTGTCCTTCGTCGTCTCCGCGGTGTCTTCTTACTTGTTGCGGGAGCCGGCCCGTACTCCGGCCGCCGTGGGTACCCGGGTGCGGCTGTCCGAGGGTCTACGGGTGCTCTTCGCTCATCCGGTGCTGCGGCCGCTCACCATCGCCGCAACCATCGGGGCGATCACCGGCGCCATGCAAGGTCCGCTGGTCGTCCTCTACCTGGTCCGGGAGCTCCACTGGTCGCCTGCGATGGTCGGCGTGGCTATCACAGTCGCGGGCGCCGCTTCAGTCGTCGGCGCGGCGGTCGCCCCGGCGTACAGCACCCGCCTCGGCCTGGGGCGCGCGTACCTCTCCGGCCAGGTCCCGGCCTCGCTCGGCGGCGTCCTCCTTGCTCTGGCCGCAAGCCCACTGGTCTTCCTGGCTCAACTCCTCAGCGGCCTGGGCATGCCGCTCTACGGCGTGCCGCAACGGACACTCCGCCAGTCGCTGGTCCCCGAACCCCTCCTAGGCCAGACCACAGCCACCTGGCGAACCCTCGCCATAGGAGGCCAAACCTTCGGCGCCCTCACGTCCGGCCTACTCGCCGGCCCATTGGGTCTCCGCCTGACCCTGACCCTCAGCACCGCCGGCATGGTCCTCGGCACCTTGCCCGTAGCCCTTTCACCCCTGCGCCGACTCTCGTCTACGCCAGCCGCTTCCTCAGCTGAGCACAAACCGTCTCGTACCGCATGACCGATCCGTCAGGGTTCTCCTGGTCCCACCCCTCGAGCCTCTCCTCGTACGCGACATAGCCCAACCGCTCGTACAGGGCCCGGGCTCGCGGATTGCTCAACTCGACCGCGACCTCGGCCCGCTGCAGCCCTCGACCACGAATCCGTTCCTCAGCAGCCCCGATCAGCAACGTTCCGATCCCACAGGACTGCAGCGCCGGCTGCACCGCCAGCTGCCACAGCGACCCGGCCCCCGGATGCGGCACGTAGTCCACCCCACCGATCGCGACCGGCAGGCCCGCCTTCGTACACACCGCCAAGTAGTCGACTTCACCCAACTTCACCCGCTGGAGCTCGCGCCGCACCTGCTCCAGATGCAGCTCAGTCCCCGCGAACCGACACGCCCCCAAGTCTTCCTCGACCAGATCCCGCACCCCCACCTCGACCACAATGGCCGCCACCCGCACCACCTCCACTCGCAGTCTCACGGTCCGCACCTAGTGCAACAACGCAAATCCGCGGCTGGATTCTTATGCTTGCGGGATGGAGCTGGAGTTCAGTGGTGAGATGTGGTTCTGGAAGGGCCCTTCGCCGTGGCATTTCGTCACCGTCCCCGACGACCAGTGCGGCGACCTGGAGGCGACGTCCACCGCCGTCTCCTACGGCTGGGGCATGATCCCCGTCACCGCCCAGATCGGCGAGACCAACTGGAAGACAGCCCTCTGGCCCAAGGACGGCGCCTACATAGTCCCCATCAAGTCCTGGGTCCGAAAAGCGGAAGACCTAGAACTAGGCGACCTCATCACCGTCAACGTCGAAGTAGACCTCTGACCTCTGACCTCGGCCACGGGGCACGCAGTACCGGAACATCTGACGTGTAGGTGATCAGGGGCGGCGGCCGAAGGCGTCTAGCAGGCGGTTCTGGGGTGACGAGTTGTCCGGGAGGTTGGCGCTTGCGCCGGGGCCGAAGGCGCCCATCGTGCGCATCTCGTCAAGATTCGGTTCGACCAGGGCCCACAGGGCCTCGATCACAGCGGGATCCAGGGACGGGTCGAGGCCCCCGCCAACCGCCAGGTCCCACGAGTGAACGACCAACTCTCCGAGCCGAAACCGCACGAACGTATCCAGAGAGATATCGCCGCTCGGGTGGTGCAGCACCCGGTTCTCGTCGGCGCCTGCGAACGCCGTCGACTGGCTTTCGCAGGACGCCACCACCGCGCCGAGTGGGTCGTCGCCCAGCTGATCCGCGTCAAGCCCAGCAGTCGCCTCCGCCACCGACGCCCCCGCCAGCAGCCGTACCGCGAAGACGTTGCCGGCCACCACATGGTCGACAACCTCACGAACGGTGATGTCACAGGGAGTGCCGTTGTCCCACACGTCCACCGGCAGCGACCCAACCACCCGCTCGAACTCACCAGCCGCCGCCCGAATAACCTCCACGGCACCGGAGGCTACGCCGCCCCCCGGCCCGAACAAGGTAGTCGCACGGGAGAGGGCGTCAACACGACTGAGCCTGAAGCCCAGATTCGGGATCAGAACAGCCACTTATTGACGTCGCTGGCCAAGGACACAGAACTCGTTACCTTCGGGGTCTGCCAAGACAACCCACGATTGATCACCCTGGCCAATATCAACACGCTGTGCGCCGTGAGCCACCAGACGAGCCACCTCGGCGTCCTGGTCATCAGGCCTGAAGTCGAGATGCAGTCGGCTCTTGGCCTTCTTGCTCTCATCAAGCCGGACGAAGTCCAACCCCGGCAGGCGATCCGGCTCCGGGCGGATCTCGAACTCGTCATCAGAGGAGTAGACCACCACCCAACCAAGAGCTGTAGCCCACCACTGCCCCAAGGCCACCGGATCTACCGAGTGAACAACTACCTGTTCCCATTCCAAGGTCATCCGCCGACCTTAGACCTGCCAGGGCCTCAGAAGCAGGCACTTTAGTTCGAAGAATGGACGGTGCCCGGGCTGACCGGCGGTCAGACGCCAGGACGGCGGCGATTGTCCTCTGTCGGGTGATGCGCGGCGCTCGTCCGCCAGGCGCGGATGCCGGAGGATTCTGACGCGGTGTCGGATTGGGCTGCCGCCGTTCGTGGAGAAGGTGGAGAGTGACCGCAGGGGCCACGCCGCAGAGGAGGAGACATGACCGAGTACCTCATCGCATTCAACGACGAGTGGGTGGGCGATCTCACGGACGAAGATCTACGCAACGCGTCGAGGGCTACAAGGGCGCTCAGGGCAGAGATGACGGCTGCCGGGGTCCTCATCTTCACCGGCGGCCTGGACGACGCTGCACCCGTGTTCAGTGTCGATGCGTCGAGCGGCGCCCCGCTGTTCACAGACGGCCCGTACGTCGAGTCCAAGGAGCATCTCGGCGGCTTCGCCGTCGTCGACGTGGCCGACGAGGAGGCTGCGCGGCTGTGGGCGGGAAAGATCGCGGAGGCCTGCGGTTGGCCGCAGGAGGTGCGACGTTTCCGGTACGCAACCGCCGGCGTCCCCGAGACTGCCTGAACGTCAAATGATCGACCGCCTGACCCAGACGTGAGAGTAGGCCCTAGCCACCGAATCCCTGTGGCTGGGGCCTTCTGCTGTCCGAGCGGGTGACGAGAATCGAACTCGGGGACGCCCGCCGGTCCCGAATCCGGACCCGAGGGCGTCGCAACTCGCGCCGGATGGAGACACCTGAGAAAGTGAACGGATGCTGAATCAGGTGGCCGACGGCGTGTGGGTCCGGCAGAGCGAGTGGGTCTGGAGCAATGCCATCGTGGTGCGCGGGGAGGGTGGGTTGATCCTGGTCGATCCCGGCATCGACGGTTCCGATCTGAACCAGCTCGCCGATGACGTGGACCGGCTCGGCAGTCCGGTGGTCGCCGGGTTCTCCACCCATCCCCACTGGGACCACCTGCTCTGGCATTCCCGGTTCGGCGACGTACCGCGCTACGCCACCCCCGGCGGCGCCCAGGCTGCCAGTGAAGCCCGAGAGCGGGCGCAGGCGATGGCGGCGGAGAGCGCGTCGGGCATCCCTCTCGAGCTGATCGGGCTCCTCTCCCCGCTGCCCGCGGACGGGGGACCCGTGCCGGGCGAGATCGTCGAGCATCAGGCGCACGCCATCGGCCATGCCGCGGTCCTCCTTGCGGACCGCGGCGTCCTGCTCGCCGGCGACATGCTCTCCGACGTCCTGATCCCGCTCCTCGACCCTCGCCGCCCCGATCAGGTGGGCGCCTATGAGACGGCACTCGACCGGCTCGGTGAGGCCGCCCGGCACGCCGATGTCCTGGTCCCCGGCCACGGGGCCGTTGCCGAGGGTCCCGAGGTGGCGGCCCGCCTTGCTGCCGATCATGCCTACATCGACGCGCTGCGGCGAGGAGAGGAACCGGTCGACGCGCGTCTGAGTCAAGACTGGCTCTCCGGCCCCCACCAGTCGAACCTGGAGCAAGCCCGACACTCATCCGGATGAACGTCGGCGTCATCGCGCTCGTCGCCGCCAACCGTTGAGCCCTCCGATCGGCGGCGACGAATCGCACGCGGCCTGATCTGGCCCAGATGTGAAGAAGGCCCCTAGCCACCGAATCCCTGTGGCTGGGGGCGTTCTGCTGTCGGAGCGGGTGACGAGAATCGAACTCGCGTAGCCAGTTTGGAAGATCGGACGAAGCGACCTGGCCGGGGTGTATCTCGAAGATTCGTGGGTGTTGGACGTAGCGCCGACGGAGCACGGCGTGTCCTTCCGCCTTGAAGCTGTGCTGACTCCGGAACACCCCCGGTACCGGCCCCGACCGGCGGATGAGCAGTACTGCTACCTGACCGGCTGGTTGTCGGTGCGAAGCAGCGAACCGGTTGAGGTTCGGCTCAGCGGCATACCTCCGGCGATCGACGCCAGCGGCGAGCAGGACCTGGGCAACATCGACCGCTTCGTTCTCCATGCAGGCGAGGTTTGGGCGATGGAGGGCGATTGGGGATCTGCCCGCGTCGCCCATCCCGAGGTGTCCTTGCGATTCGAATAGACCGACACAGGGCACGGACATCGGCACGACCGCGCGGGCGGCAGATCCGGACGCCCATCAGGGATCATCGGAGCCATGGATACTCCGACCGGACTGGAAGCTGTCGTCGTTGCGCCATGAGCGAGCGGCGACGCCGGTGCTAGGGCTCGATCGAAACGTGTTTGGCGCCGTTGCCGTGCAATTCAAGAACCAGCAGGTCCAGGTCACCGAAGTCGTACAGCAGACGCACTCGGCCGTCCGCATGGAACTCGATGCCGTCTAGCCAGAGGTCCGCGTGAGGATAGCTGCGATGCCAACCTGGCGGCGCCGCGCTCAACGCGTCCGCAGCGAGCACTGGTAGCTGTGGGATGAGCGATCTGAGGATCCCCGAGGTCTCCGCGACGCGAGCGTCGGCTCGGTCTCCATGGATCTCGACGGCGAGCCGGGGGTCGCCATCCTTCGCCGGGCGCCCCAGCGCCGCCCGCAGTCCGGGTCCGCGCGCCGAAGGCGCGCCCTTGATCCATGAGAGCCAAACTCGGCAGAGAGCGGGTCAGGCGGAGTCCTCCGTCGGGTGATGCGCAACACTCGCCCGCCAGGTGATCTGCGACAGTCGAAAGCGCGGATCGCGGCTAGATCAGTGCCCGTTGCTTGTGCCCATAGATACGACGACGATGATCGGCGCTACCGATGATCGGAGCCATAGGCACAAGGTGTGATGTTGCCGGTAAGTGCGCCGTCAGGGTGCTCGTCGCGACCGCAACACGAGCGCGGCGGTTACCGCCAATATGATCGTGCCGATGGACTCCACCACCAGTGTGGTGGGCACCAGCTTGAAGCTTAAGACCTCGTGAATGCCAAAAAGTCCAACGGTCAGCGCGAGCACCAGCGCAAGCAGCGTGCCCACCACGAATAGCAGGCTCAGTGCCGTTGCCAGCGTCAGGAGCCGCCCACGCAGCACGGTGACCGCGATTGCCAGCACGAGCGCGCCAACCGCGTTGAGCAGGAACAGCGCGCCAAGCAAGCCGCCTACTCCGTAGAACACGAGGTAGAGATGGATCCCGCCCATCACCAGCAACATGATCGCACTAAGTAGTCGCCAGGCGATCAGCGTGCGGTGGCTGACACCGAACGAACGGAATGAACCGGTTGCCGTAGGCTGCGATGACATGTCCTGACCTGCCTTACACTCGTGGGCCCGTGCGAGCCGAGGCCTGTACAGATGAACACGGACGATCCGCCCGAATAGTTCAGCCTGATGACACGAGCTGAACCGTCGCTGGCCCCAACGCCGATGAACGCTCTGCCATCCGACCAAGTCGTCGAACACGCGATCCCGCGTCCGATCGACCGCCCCGACAGTCCGGCTCGACCATGGTTGTTGTCGCGTGGGGCGGAGCCGCCGTGACCAATGCCGGCTCGTCGTCGTGCCGCCGAAGTCCGATACGAGCGAGCGCGGTGTGACCATCCCCGAAGTCCTGGTCGGCGAGCTGGCGGCACACCTGAACAAGTACGTCGGTCCGGACGATGACGCGCTCCTGTTTGTGGGGGAGCGCGGTGGCACGCCAAAGCGGGGGAGCTGGCGGAGCACCGTTAAGTGGACGAGCCGGGTGGCGGAAGCTGGACTCCCGGCAGGGTTCACCTTCCATGACCTGCGTCACACGGGTAATCACCTGGCGTCGATGAGTGGCGCGTCCACTCGGGAGCTGATGCAACGCATGGGCCACTCGACGATGCGGGCTCCACTGATCTACCAGCACGCCACGGATGAGCGCGCGCGGGAGATCGCCGTCCGGCTGAACGAGGTAGTTGAACGGGAAACGAAGGTCAGGGATGGGGGCACGCCGGATGACGACGGGACTGCCGGGGTGCTGGTGCCGGTCCCTTAGCGCACGGGGAGGGCACGGCGCTCGAATCCGGTCCGCGCATGACGAAGGGCCCCCAGCCTCAGAATCCCTGTGGCTGGGGGCCTTTCGCGTGCCGAGCGGGTGACGAGAATCGAACTCGCGTAGCCAGTTTGGAAGACTGGGGCTCTACCATTGAGCTACACCCGCGTGCGGTCGCGTCGGCGAGCGCTCGGACATGATTCCACATCCTGTGGTCCGGACCCAATTCCGGGGTCGGGGAGGGTGGTGGAGCGAGCACTGGTCCGCGTCCACTAGACTCGTGCGGTCACTGCGGGGCGTAGCGTAGTGGCTAGCGCGCCTGCTTTGGGAGCAGGAGACCGCAGGTTCGAGTCCTGTCGCCCCGACAAACCCCAGCAGCACCGTGCAGCGTGGCCTGTCCGGCCCCGGCTGTGAACGTCATCTACCAAGGAGAACCGCCACCGTGAAGAGCACCGTCGAGTCCGTGAGCCCGACCAAGGTCCGGCTCATCGTCGAGGTGCCGTTCGAGGAGCTCAAGCCGAGCCTCGACGCGGCGTACCAGAGTATCGCCCAGCAGATCGTCGTCCCGGGCTTCCGCAAGGGCAAGGTTCCCCCGCAGGTGATCGACCAGCGGGTCGGTCGTGGGCCGGTTCTCGAAGAGGCCATCAACGACGCGCTGCCGAAGCTGTACTCGCAGGCGGTCCAGGACAACCAGGTCAAGGCGATCGGCCGGCCCGAGGTCGACGTGACCGAGTTCAACGACAAGGAGAGCCTGCAGTTCTCCGCCGAGGTCGAGGTCCGTCCCGAGATCACCCTGCCGGACCTGGACGGGATCGAGGCCGGTGTCGACGACATCGCGATCGGCGACGACGAGGTGACCGAGCAGATCGAGGCGCTGCGTCAGCGGTTCGGCTCGCTGAACCCGGTCGAGCGCGCGGTGCAGGACAAGGACTTCATCACGATCGACCTGTCGGCCACCAAGGACGGCGAGAAGATCGAGGAGGCGCAGGCGACCGGCCTGTCGTACCAGGTCGGCAGCGGTCAGCTGCTCGACGGGCTGGATGAGGCCGTCATCGGCCTGTCAGCGGACGAGTCGGCCACCTTCACCACCCAGCTGGTCGGCGGCGAGCTCAAGGGCGAGGACGTCCAGGTCGAGGTCAAGGTGACCGCGGTCAAGGAGCAGGAGCTGCCCGAGTTCGACGACGACTTCGCGCAGACCGCGTCGGAGTTCGACACCGCCGAGGAGCTCACCACCGACGTACGCGGCCGGCTGGAGCGCGGCAAGCGTCTCGAGCAGGCCGGCGACGCCCGTGACGCGGTGCTCGAGAAGATCCTCACCATGGTCGACGTGCCGGTCCCCGAGGGCCTGCTGACCGACGAGCTGGCGGCCCGCCGGGAGAACCTCGAGCAGCAGCTCGGCTACTCCGGGATGACCTTCGCGCAGTTCCTCGAGGGCGAGGAGCAGACCGAGGAAGAGTTCGACGAGGACCTGAAGAAGCGTTCCGAGGACGCGATCAAGGCCCAGTTCGTGCTCGACATGGTCGCCGAGCAGCAGGAGCTGAGCGTCAACGACCAGGAGCTGACGGAGCACATCGTCCGGCACGCGCAGCGCTCGGGCATCAGCCCGGACCAGTTCGCGCAGCACGCGGTCGAGAACAACCTGGTGCCGAGCCTGGTCTCCGAGGTCGTCCGCGGCAAGGCGCTCGCGCACCTGGTCGAGAACGCCAAGGTCACCGACGCCTCCGGCAACGAGGTCGAGTTGAAGACCTTGCAGCCGGACGGCACGTACGCCGACCCGGAGGCGGAGCAGGCCGACACCGACGAGGCCGCGGCCCCGGCGGAAGAGCCCGCCAAGGCCTGATCAAGCCCCACACAGAGCACTCACTACGGCCCGGATCCTGCTGGATCCGGGCCGTAGTTCGTCTGTGAAAGCGATCTGAAAGCGACCGTCCATACCTTTGCGGCTGTTCTTCCCAACCGCGAGAGGGGTCGGTTGATGAAGCCGAAGGTGACGGATCTCCAGCAGCCGCGCGTACGGCGGGTGCAGGGCCAGCCTGTACTTCGCCCGGTCGGGTCGCGCCTGCATCGGGAGATCCCGGTGCGCCACGGGGCTGGCAGACAAGCGCGCGCGGGCGATCCCGCAGTACCGGCCAGGCCTGGTCTCGCAGTACCGGGTCGGCCCGCCTTCGCCGTACCGGGACGGCCTGCGCCCGCAGTACAGGGGAGGGCGCAGGCCGGCGCGGTTCCTGCTGCCCGGATGCGGAAGAAACTGCACCACTTCGGGTCGGCTGTCGTGTGTACGTGGTGACGTTGGACGTCTTCGCTCAGAGCAGACACAGTGCGCCGTGAGCGAACACTTGCCGACCACCCTTAGGTCTGTCGCCACGGACCAGTAATGTCGGCTTCGTGAACGAGACATTTGCAGCCAGCCCCACCGCCGCGGGCGGCAACGGATCCGGCGGACTCGACGACCACATCTACCAGCGCCTGCTGAGCAACCGGATCATCTTCCTGGGGTCCGAGGTCCGCGACGACAACGCGAACGCGATCTGCGCTCAGATGCTGCTCCTCAACGCCGAGGACCCCAACAAGGACATCTGGCTGTACATCAACTCGCCGGGTGGTTCGGTGGACTCGGGCATGGCGATCTACGACACCATGCAGTGGATCTCCAACGACGTCGCCACGGTCGGGATGGGCCTGGCCGCCTCGATGGGGCAGTTCCTGCTCTGCGCCGGCGCGAAGAACAAGCGGTTCGCCCTGCCGCACGCGCGGATCATGATGCACCAGCCGTCCGGCGGTATGGGTGGAACCGCCTCCGACATCAAGATCCAGGCCGAGCAGTCGCTGCACATCAAGGCGCAGCTGTTCCGCCTGATCGCGGAGCACACCAGTCAGCCGCTGGAGCAGGTCGAGAACGACGCCGACCGCGACCGCTGGTTCACCGCGGAGCAGGCGAAGGACTACGGCTTCATCGACCACGTCGTGGCCAGCGCCGCCCAGCTGAGCAGCGGCAGCCCCAACTCCTGATCTCCCACTCCGTAGTAAGGAAACTCGCATGAACTACTTCATCCCGCAGTGGGAGGAGCGCACGTCGTACGGCATGCGCCGGATCGACCCCTACACCAAGCTGTTCGAGGACCGGATCATCTTCCTCGGCACCCCGATCACCGACGAGATCGCCAACGCCGTGATGGCGCAGCTGCTCTGCCTGCAGGCGATGGACTCCGACCGGGACATCAGCATCTACATCAACTCGCCCGGTGGTTCGTTCACGGCGCTGACCGCGATCTACGACACGATCCGCTACATCAAGCCGGACGTGCAGACGGTCTGCCTCGGCCAGGCCGCCTCGGCCGCCGCGGTGCTGCTCGCCGCCGGTACGCCGGGCAAGCGGCTTGCGCTGCCGAACAGCCGGATCATCATCCACCAGCCGGCCACCGAGGGCACCTACGGCCAGTCGAGTGACATCGAGATCCAGGCGAACGAGATCCTCCGGCTCCGCGCGTTGCTGGAGACGATGATCGCCGAGGCCAGCGGCAAGCCGCTCGAAGAGGTCTCCCGCGACATCGAGCGGGACAAGTTCCTGACCGCCGAGCAGGCCATCGAGTACGGCCTGATCGACGACATCCTGCAGACCCTCAAGACCCCGGTTCCGGCCGGCGTCTGACCGGACCACCCCCGGTTCGGCGGTGCTGTCAAGGGGGGCGGGCGTTCGCCACCGGCGTAGTCACAACGCGTCGGTGAGCGCAGCGTTTCGGCCCTCGGCGCGGTACCGTCGAAATCGGGATCCGGGCCCTGTTCGGGTTCGACAGCCCGGTTCGACTGCTCAGAGAAGGGATCTGTCCCGGTGGCACGCATAGGTGACGGCGGCGACCTGCTCAAATGCTCGTTCTGCGGGAAGAGCCAGAAGCAGGTCAAGAAGCTCATCGCCGGTCCCGGCGTCTACATCTGCGATGAATGCATCGATCTCTGCAACGAGATCATCGAGGAGGAGCTCAACGAGGGCTCCGAGGTCGGTCTGACGGAGCTGCCGAAGCCCCGTGAGATCTACGACTTCCTCAATGCCTACGTCGTCGGACAGGACGTGGCGAAGAAGGCGCTCGCAGTGGCGGTCTACAACCACTACAAGCGGGTCCGCGACGGCCAGGGCTCCTCGACCGCCGGCCGCCACGCCAAGGACGAGGCAGTCGAGCTGGCGAAGTCCAACATCCTGCTGATCGGCCCGACGGGCTGCGGCAAGACGTACCTGGCCCAGACTCTCGCGCGAATGCTGAACGTGCCGTTCGCGATCGCGGACGCCACCGCGCTGACCGAGGCGGGGTACGTCGGCGAGGACGTCGAGAACATCCTGCTGAAGCTGATCCAGGCCGCTGACTACGACGTCAAGAAGGCCGAGACCGGCATCATCTACATCGACGAGGTCGACAAGATCGCCCGCAAGAGCGAGAACCCGTCGATCACCCGCGATGTCTCCGGCGAGGGCGTGCAGCAGGCCCTGCTGAAGATCCTGGAAGGGACTACGGCCAGCGTCCCGCCGCAGGGCGGCCGCAAGCACCCGCACCAGGAGTTCATCCAGATCGACACCACCAACGTGCTGTTCATCGTCGGCGGCGCGTTCGCCGGCCTGGATCACATGGTGGAGCAGCGGGTCGGCAAGAAGACGCTCGGCTTCAACGCCAAGCGCGAGCCGGAGAAGCCCCGCGAGGTCGGCGGCTACTCCGACGTGATGCCGGAAGACCTGCTGAAGTTCGGCCTGATCCCCGAGTTCATCGGCCGGCTCCCGGTCATCACCACTGTGTCCCCGCTGGACCGGGACGCGCTGATCAAGATCCTGTCCGAGCCGAAGAACGCGCTGGTCAAGCAGTACCGGCGGCTCTTCGAGATCGACAACGTCGAGCTGGAGTTCAGCGACGACGCGGTCGAGGCGATCGCGGATCAGGCGCTGCTGCGCGGCACCGGTGCTCGCGGCCTGCGCGCCATCATGGAGGAGGTGCTCCTCAACGTGATGTACGAGGTGCCCAGCCGTGAGGACGTGGCCAAGGTCGTCGTCACCGGCGAGGTCGTGCTGGAGAACGTGAACCCGACCCTGATCCCGCGGGATCAGATCGAGCGGAAGCGGGAGCGGCGCGAGAAGACCGCCTGACCGCTCGGGGTTTCTGTTCCGAGCTCGGTGTTTCGAGAGAGGCCGGCATCCGCTGACAGGCGGGTGCCGGCCTCCTTCTCGTGGTGGACGCGGACCGAGGGACCGCCCGCCCAGCGTCGATGGCGGCCCACCGTCGCCGAGCGTCGGGCGACTGTTGCCGCTGGCAAGTTGCCGGACGGGGCGGGAAGAGCGCCTGCGCCGACGCCACCATCACGGCGTGCCTGGTGAAGTTGCAGTCTCCCGCTGACGGGTCGACGTGTCAGCCGGACCGGAAGCCGTTCGATCCGTTGCCCACGGCAAAGTCCGGCGGTTCTCGTTGTGTGTATCGCGACTTTGTGTGGGTTACTTCATGGCGGTGAAGGCTTCGTCGGCGACGGGGCCGACGTCGTTCACGCCGGCGTCGGCGTTGGCTGCCTGGGCGATCACCGTCAGGGTGTTTGAACCCCGGTAGCACTGGGTCGGCAGGTTGTCGGTCGACTCGACGCAGGTGGACTTCCCGACGACCTTGACCTGATCAGGCGTCGCCCCGGAATCCTTGACCGTCTTGTCGATGTCGACCCGTCCACGCATCGCGATCACGACGAACAGCCGCTTGCCGTCGAGATTCCCGTACGCCTCGACCGTCGCCTGTTTTCCGTCGTTGATCCGGCTCAACGCATCCTTGGTCTGGTCGAGCTGCAACTGCCCGCGAATCCCTTGGTCCGTGATCCGATCCAGCCCGGCCAGCTTCGCCGGCGGCTCGATCCCGCGCGAGGCGTTCAACCGGTTCATCGGCCCGATCCCCGCGAAATACCCCAACCCGGCAATGACCACCAGCGCCACCAGCACGGCCCCGATGGTCACCCAGGGATTCCGGCGCCACTGAACCTTCCGAACACGGCCCCAAACCCGCTTCCCAAAACCACCGATCCCACGAGCGCGCTTAGCCCGCTTGTGGCCCTTCCCAACAACCAATGCCTCCTCAACCACAGACCCACCCTTCCCCCCGTCGGTGGGCGCACCACTGGCCCCGGAGCCGCCGGCAGCGGTACTGCCACCAAGCCCAGAGCTACCACCCCTAGTCGAGCCGACGACGTGCGTGCCAGCACTCTGCGGGGCAATCGGCTGGGTGTCATCAGCCGCAATGTCACGCCCAACCACTCCACCGCCCACCGCACCAGCAGCTGCACCGGTCCCAGACCCGCCCGCAGCCCTGATACCGGTAGCAGCGCCGGTTCCCGCGCCGCGTGCAGTCCCACTCCCCGCACCCGCGCCAGCGCTCGGCGTACTGGCCGCACCGGCGCTCGGCATGCCGGCCGCACCAGCGCCCGGCCTACCGGTTCCTGGGCGAGCCGGAGAACTGGGGCCGGAGTTGGGCGGAGTAGCTGGTCCAGCGCTCGCCGGAGGACTGGTCGGAGTGCTCGGTCTGGTGGTGCCGGCTGTGCCAGGTACAGGAGCAGTCGGCGTGCCTGTAGGCGGGGTTGCCGGGGCGGTGCCTGCAGTATCAGTGCGTGGGCTCGTCGGAGCGTTGGTCGGGCTGCTCGCTGCCGGCGTACCGGTCGCCGGGTTGGCTGGAGAGCCAAGTGCGGGAGCAGTCGACGTGCCAGAGGCTGCGCTGCCCGCGGAGCTGGCCGGGGCGCCTGCGTCTGCGGTCGCCGGCGCGTTGGCGGCGCGCTGCGGTGCGGGTGAGGCAGACGGCGTGCTCGCGGGGGTTCCGTGGAAGGGGAGTTCACGGGGCGTGGCGGGGGTGGGGGACTTCTGGATGGGGCGCTTCCGGGGGCCGGCGGGGGGCTTCTCGGGGGAAGCGGCGGTGGGTGTGCGGCGTGCGGCCTCGGAGGCGGCGGTGAGTGCCGCGGCGGCGTCTGAGGCGGGTGTTGCGGGCGCGGTGTCAGGCGTTTCCGCCGAGGCGGCGGATTCGGGGGCTGCCTTCTTGCTGGTACGGCGGCGCGGCGTGGCCTTCTTGGCCGGCGGCGTGGTCGCGTCGGCCGGCGGAGTCTCGGCGCGCGGGGTGGAGGAGTCGTCCGTGGGGGGAGGGGTGGTGGGGTCGGTCATGGATGCTCCTCGGGGCGCGGACGGACTCGCCGGGGTGGGCCGTGTGTCGGTCCCGATGGTTCCATATCGGGACAAATTGGTTCCGCAGCGTAGTCGGTCGTTTCGCAGCGGTAGCGCCCGCCTCCTCAGAAGCGAGCGCTACCAGGCTGCGATCGGCCATCGCCAACGGTCAACCGGTCGACCAAGATCCGGCCGGTCGGCCAAGGTCAGAGAGTTGCGACGACCGAGACGGTATCGGACTCGTCAGGGCTCCAGACGATCTCGCCGGTGATCCGGCCCGCGGCGCGCAGGTCGACCTCGGCCTGCTCGGCGAGGGCCAGGCGGTCGGCGGGGCCGCTCACCTCGACCTTGGAGACCTCGGTCTTCATCGAGACCTGGGCAGTGGACTTGGCACCGCGGATCCCGGCCAGAACCTCCGCCACGGCGTCGAGGACCCGCGGGTCCTGCTCCGGGGTCGCGACGTCCACGGACGCGACCGGCCAGGACGTGAGGTGGATCGAGCCTTCCTGCCACCAGGACCAGACCTCTTCGGTCGCGTACGGCAGGTACGGCGCGAGCAGGCGCAGCTGGACCGACAGGGCGACGGCTAGAGCCGCCTTGGCCGAGTCGGCGCCGGCTTCACCATGTCCGCCGTACGCGCGCTCCTTTACCAGTTCCACGTAGTCGTCGCAGAACGTCCAGAAGAACCGCTCCGTGGCCTCGAGGGCACCGGTGTAGTCGTAGTTCTCGAAGGCTGCGGTCGCCGTGTCGACGACGGTGCGCAGCTGAGCGAGCATCGCCAGGTCGACGGGCTGCGTCACGGCAGCGGCGTCCACGGTGGTGGCGCCGAAGCTGAGCACGAACTTCGAGGCGTTCAGGACCTTGATCGCGAGCCGGCGACCGACCTTCATCTGCGACTCGTCGAACGGCGAGTCCAGACCCGGCCGGGCCATCGCCGCACGCCAGCGGACCGCGTCCGAGCCGAACTTGTTCAGGATGTCGTCCGGCAGCGCCGCGTTGCCCTTGGACTTGCTGAACTTCTTCCGGTCCGGGTCGACGACGAAGCCCGAGATCATCGAGCGCTTCCACGGCAGCGTGCCGTTCTCGTACTTCGCGCGGACCACCCGGGAGAACAGCCAGGTCCGGATGATGTCGTGCGCGTGGGTGTTCAGGTCCATCGGGAAGGTCCGCGCGAACAGGTCCTCGTCCCGCTCCCAGCCGGTGACGATCTGCGGCGTCAGCGACGAGGTGGCCCAGGTGTCCATCACATCCGGGTCCGCCTGGAACCCGCCCGGCTTGCCGCGCTGGGACTCGTCGTACCCGCTGGGGGCCTGCGAGGTCGGGTCGATGGGCAGGTCTTCCTCGCGCGGCATCAGCGGGTGCTCGTAGTCCGGCTCGCCGTCGTGGGCGATCGGGTACCAGACCGGGAAGGGCACGCCGAAGAAGCGCTGGCGGGAGATCAGCCAGTCGCCGTTCAGGCCCTCGACCCAGTTCTGGTAGCGGTGCCGCATGTGCTCCGGCACCCACTCCTCCTCCAGCCCGAGCTCGACGAACTCCTCGCGCAGGTGCTCGTCACGCCCGCCGTTCGCGATGTACCACTGCCGGGTGGAGACGATCTCGAGCGGCTTGTCGCCCTTCTCGTAGAAGTTCGCCATCCGCTCCGTCGGCTTCGGCTCGCCGTCCAGGTCGCCGCTCTCGCGCAGCTTCGCGACGATCAGCTCGCGCGCGCTGAAGACGGTCTTGCCCGCCAGCTCGGCGTACAGCTCCGAACCCTCGAGCCACTCGGGGGTGTCGCGGAGCAGGCGGCCGTCGCGGCCGATCACGGTGCGGACCGGCAGTTGCAGCTCGCGCCACCACTGGACGTCGGTGAGGTCGCCGAAGGTGCAGCACATCGCGATGCCGGCGCCCTTGTCCGGCTCCGCCGCCTCGTGTGCCAGGACCGGCAGCTCCACGTCGAACAGCGGCGAGCGGACCGTCGTACCGAAGAGGTCCTTGTACCGCTCGTCGGACGGGTGCGCGATCAGCGCGACGCACGCCGGGATCAGCTCGGGCCGGGTGGTCTCGATGTAGATCGGGCCGTTCGGACCGTGGAACGCGATCCGGTGGAACGCGCCTGGGTACGGACGGGCCTCCAGCTCGGCCTGCGCGACGGCGGTCTGGAAGGTGACGTCCCAAAGGGTCGGCGCCTCGGACAGGTACGCCTCGCCGCGGGCGAAGTTGCGCAGGAAGGCGCGCTGCGACGCGCGGCGCGAGTCCTCCGAGATGGTCGTGTAGAGGTAGTTCCAGTCGACGCTGAGGCCGACCTGGCGCCACATCCGCTCGAAGGCCTGCTCGTCGATGTGCGTCAGCTCACCGCACAGGTCGACGAAGTTCTGCCGGCTGACCGGGAGCTGCTTCTTCGGATCCGGCTTCTCCGGCGGCTCGAAGGACGCGTCGTACGGCAGCGTCGGGTCGCAGCGCACGCCGTAATAGTTCTGCACCCGCCGCTCGGTGGGCAGACCGTTGTCGTCCCAGCCGATCGGGTAGAAGACCTTCTTGCCGCGCATCCGCTGGAAGCGGGCGATCAGGTCGGTGTGGGTGTAGCTGAAGATGTGGCCGACGTGCAGCTTGCCTGACACGGTGGGCGGCGGGGTGTCGATCGAGTAGACGTCGGCCCGCTCAGCCGTCCGGTCGAACGCGTACGTCTGCTGTTCCTTCCATACGGCAGCCCATTTCTCCTCGAGGCCTTCGAGGGTGGGCTTGTCAGGAACACGGGACGTTTCGGTCATGCGCCAATCGTAGTGGTTGTCAAGGGGTGCTTCCGACCGGTTATCCACACCCCTCACTAGAGTGGGTCTCCTGATGAGCGACCTTTCGTTTGCCGAAGTGTCGGCGCGGCTCCAGGCCCGTTGGCCGGAGCACAAGATCTCACCCACGCTGGACCGCGTCCGGCGGCTCGTCGAGTTGCTCGGCGATCCGCAGAAGACGTACCCCGTGGTCCACCTGACCGGTACCAACGGCAAGACCTCCACGGCGCGGATGATCGACTCGCTGCTGCAGGAGGCCGGGCTGCGGACCGGGCGGTTCACCAGCCCGCACCTGGAGTCGGTCCGGGAGCGGATCACGCTCAACGGCGAGCCCATCGACGAGCAACGGTTCGTCGAGATCTACACCGAGATCGAGCCGTACGTGAACGTGGTGGACTCCGAGAACGAGCATCCGCTGTCCTTCTTCGAGGTGATGACCGGTATGGCGTTCGCGGCGTTCGCGGACGCACCCGTCGACGTCGCGGTGATCGAGGTCGGCCTCGGCGGCACCTGGGACTCCACGAACGTCGCTGACGGCACCGTCTCGGTGATCACCCCGGTCGCGGTCGACCACGCGCACATACTCGGCGGCGATCCCGTCACGATCGCGCAGGACAAGGCCGGGATCATCAAGCAGGGCGGTACGGCGGTGATCTCGCAGCAGAGCCTCGAGGTGTTCGAGGTACTGCTCCGCCGGGCGGCCGAGGTCGGTGCCCAGGTGGCGCGGGAAGGTCTGGAGTTCGGCGTCACGGCGCGCTCCGTGGCAGTCGGCGGACAACTGGTGTCGTTCAAGGGACTCGGCGGCGAGTACGAGGACGTGTTCCTCCCGCTGCATGGCGAGTACCAGGCCCACAACGCGGCGACCGCCCTCGCGGCAGTCGAGGCACTGCTCGGCTCCGGCGCGCAGACCGAGGACCGGATCACCAACGATCTGGTCCAGGCCGGATTCGCCGAGGTGACGAGCCCCGGCCGAATGGAGGTCGTGCGGACCAGCCCGACGGTGATCGTCGACGCGGCGCACAACCCGCACGGCGCCGAGGCGACCGCCGCCACCGTGACCGAGGCGTTCGCGTTTCAGCCGCTGATCGGCGTACTGGGCTGTATGAAGGACAAGGACGTGTACGGCCTCCTCGAGGCGTACGAGCCGATCATGGAGACGGTCGTCTGCACCCGGAACTCGTTCGCCGAGCGGTCGATGCCGGCCGAGGAACTGGGCGAGATCGCCGCGGAGATCTTCGGCGAGGACCGGGTACTGGTCCGGCCGAAGCTGATCGACGCGATCGACGACGCGATCCGGCTGGCCGAGGAGAACGCGCTCGCGATGGGTACCGGTGGCGTCCTGATCACCGGTTCGGTGATCACCGCGGGTGAGGCCCGCTCGCTGCTCGTCCGCAAGGACCGGTCGCAGCAGTCCCAGGAGCAGTCGGGGAACCGGCGATGAGGTCGCTCGCATCGATCGTGCTGGGCTTCGAGGCGCTCGTGCTCGCCCTCGTCACCCCGGTGATGATCTCGGTCGCCGACGTCGAACCCAGTACTGCGCTGCCGCTGTGCCTCGGGCTCGCAGTACTGGCTGTCGTCGCGGCCGGGCTGCTCGGGAACCCGGTCGGCTATGTGCTCGGCTCGATCATCCAGGTCGCGGCGGTCGGCCTCGGCTTCGTCGTACCGGTGATGTTCGCGCTCGGTCTGGCCTTCGGCACGTTCTGGGTGATGGCGATCGTGCTGGGGAAGCGGGTCGACGAGGCGAAGGCGGCGGCCCAGGCTCAATCCGCTCAGGGCGGCCCGGCGCAGCAAGAACCAAGCTGACGCGAACCGGCGCCACCTTGAGGCAGTGACGCCGACTCGCAACCCATCGCGACAGAGTCGGCAAGCCCCCCTCGCCTTCTCTGCTACCTGCTAGATGCGCCATCCGCGTGAAAAGTTGTGATCGATAGGCTCAGCGGCGAAAGGCCGCCTAGAAACCCCGGAGTTGAACAGACATGTCGCAGCGCACCCTCGTCCTGCTGAAGCCCGACACGGTACGCCGTGGCCTGGTCGGGGAGGTCCTCGGCCGCTTCGAGGAGAAGGGCCTGTCCATCGTCGCGATGGACCTGCGCACCATTGACGGCGAACAGGCCGACCAGCACTACGCCGAGCACGTCGAGCGCGACTTCTACCCGCCGCTGCGCGCCTTCGTCACCAGCGGCCCCCTGGTCGCCCTGGTCCTCGAGGGTGACGAGGCCGTCGAGGTGGTCCGCGCCCTGAACGGCGCCACCGACGGCCGCAAGGCAGCCCCCGGCACCATCCGCGGCGACTTCTCCCTCTCCAACCGCGAGAACCTCGTCCACGGCTCCGACTCCCCGGAATCCGCCTCCCGCGAAATCAAGATCTGGTTCCCGGATCTCCCCTGACCCTGTACTCCGGGGTCCGGCGACGCACCCCGGCGGGCGCGACTCGTTTGTCGCCGCTCGATCAGTACCAGGTGGTTGAGCGGGCGGCGTACGGACCGACAGGACGTACTGGGATTTCTCCGCGCCTGAACCTCGTCGGTAGGCGTGGAGGTTGGCGTCGCATGCGACCTCTTCCTGTCCTTAGGTACGGCGGTGCCGACGCAGGAGCGACGTGGGCTAGTACCGTCAGGCGGCTGATGACCCGCAACGCCAAGCAGGGCAACGGGACCCGTGGACTTCTCGGGGTCACTAGTCGGATACGATGCGTGGGCGGTCGACCTGGGTAATCCGGACTTGTCGGGCCCGTGTCGATGCGGCGGCGACAGTGGTCGCGCGCTTAGCCTGAGAACCCGGATCGAGCGGAAGGGCGCCGTCGATGGCGAACAGCATGCTCGGCCGCGATATGGCGGTCGACCTCGGAACGGCGAACACCCTGGTCTACGTGCGCGGTCGCGGCGTGGTCCTGAACGAGCCGTCCGTCGTGGCGACCCGGACGGACGAACCGCGTGAGGCGGTCGCGTTCGGGCACGAGGCCAAGAAGATGATCGGCCGTACGCCGGGCAACATCACCGCGATCCGGCCGCTCAAGGACGGCGTGATCGCCGACTTCGACGCGGCCGAGCAGATGCTGCGGTACTTCATCCAGCGGGTGCACCGCCGGCGGTACTTCGCCAAGCCCCGGATCGTCGTCTGCGTGCCGTCCGGGATCACCGCGGTCGAGCAGCGCGCGGTCCGCGACGCCGGGTACATGGCCGGCGCGCGCAAGGTCTACATCATCGAGGAGCCGATGGCCGCCGCGCTCGGCTCCAACCTCGAGGTCCGCGACGCCACCGGCAACATGGTGGTCGACATCGGCGGTGGCACCACCGAGGTCGCGGTGATCTCGTTCGGCGGCATCGTCACCAGCCAGTCGATCCGGGTGGCCGGCGACGCCATCGACAAGGCGGTCGTGAACTACTGCAAGAAGGAGTACTCGCTGATGCTCGGCGAGGCCACCTCCGAGCAGATCAAGATGACCATCGGCTCGGCCTTCCCGACCTCCGACGGCCCAGACACCGAGATCCGCGGCCGGGACATGGTGTCCGGGCTGCCGCGCACCGTGAAGGTGTCGTCGTCGAGCATCCGGCAGGCGATCGAGGAGCCGATCACCGCGATCGTCGACGCGGTCAAGGCCACCCTGGACAAGACCCCGCCCGAACTGGCCGGCGACATCGTCGACCGCGGCATCGTGCTGACCGGCGGCGGCGCGCTGCTGAAGGGCATGGACGAGCGGCTGCGGCACGAGACCGGTATCCCGATCCACGTCGCCGAGAACCCGCTGGACGCCGTCGTCCTCGGGGCCGGCAAATGCGTCGACAACATCGAGACGCTGAACCGAATCCTCGTCACCGACCGCCGCCGCTGAGACAGACGCGATGCTCACAGACCTCGGAACACCGGCCAAGGGCCTGGTCCGGTCGGCCGGTATGCCGCGGGAGATCCGCCGCCGCCGGACGATCCTGGTGCTGGTGATCCTGGCCTCCTTCACCCTGATCGTGCTGGACGCGCGGCGCTCGGCCGGTTCGCCGGTGGAGCCGCTCCGGCATGCCGCGGCGGCCGTGTTCGGTCCGCTGGAGTCGGGTGCGACCAACGCCAGGCAGCCTGTGGACAACCTCCGCGACCGGTTCGCCGAAGTGGATAGGCTCAAGGCAGAGAACGAGAAACTCCAAGCGGAGAACGAAAAACTCAACAGTGACCTGAAGACCACCGACTACGCCCGCAGCCGCGCGGCGGAGCTGGATCGGCTGCTGAAGGTCGCTCCGGCCTACACGGTGACGCCGGCGCGGGTGATCGGGTTCGGCAGCGCGCAGAGCTTCAACCACACGGTGACGATCGACGCCGGTACTGCGGACGGGGTGCGGCCGGACATGACCGTGCTCAACGGCGACGGGCTCGTCGGCCGGGTGGTGCGCACCACCGAGGCGACCGCGACCGTGCTGCTCATCGGCGACCGCAACTCGACCGTCGGCGGCCGGTTGAACTCCACGCTCGCGCTTGGGTTCGTCTCCGGCCGTGGTGAGGTGGGCTCGCACGCGACGCTGGACTACAAGTTGGTGGATCTGAAGGCGCAGCCCAAGCCGGGTGACCGGATCGTCACCTGGGGGTCGAGCGGCAACGCGCCGTACGTCCCGGGGGTGCCGATCGGTCAGATCACCTCGGTGACGCCGGTGCAGGGCGCGCTCGGCTCGACCGCGCAGGTGAAGCCGTTCGTCGACCCGAGCAGCATCGACACGGTCGGCGTTGTCACCGGTCCACCCGCCCGGGCGCCGCGCACCACGGTGACTCCGGAGAAGGGACGCTGACGTGCCCGCGCTCCGGATCGCCCTGGCCGCGCTGTTCCTGATGATCGCCGTCACCGTGCAGACCTCGGTGCTGCCGCACATCGCCGTCGCCGGGGTCACCGGCGACCTGGTGATGATCGTGGTCCTCGCGCTCGGCCTGGCAAGAGGACCCGAGTGGGGTGCGATCGCCGGGTTCGCCGGCGGCCTGATGCTCGACGTGGTGCCACCCGCGGACCACACGGCCGGCCGCTGGGCTCTCGCGCTGGCACTCTCCGGCTACGTCGCGGGCCTGATCCGGCGAGAGACCTCCGCCGGACCAGTGGGACCACTCGGCGTCGCGGTGACCGTAGTACTGGGTGCGGTGCTGTCCCTGACCGTGTACTCCGCGACCGGGTCGCTGTTGCACGATCCGGCGGTCGACTGGGGTGAGTTCGGGGTCCGGGTCGGGATCGCCGCCGGGTACGACGTGGTCGGCGCGATCGTGGTGATCCCGCTGGTGATGTGGGTGATGCGACGGGTCGTGCCGGCCCGGGAGCGGCAGCGGGTGCTGCGATGAGCTTCGACAGCTTCAACCCGGCGCCGCTGAAGCCGCGGTTGCGCCTGTTCGTGATCCAGGTGCTGGTCTTCTCGTTGATGTTCACCCTGCTGGCGCGGCTCTGGTACATGCAGGTGATGTCCTCCGAGGACTACAGCCAGGCCGCCACCGAGAACCACACCCGCGAGGTGCTCGTCCCGGCCCCACGCGGCACGATCGTCGACGCGGCCGGCCGCACCCTGGTCGGCAACCGGGTGTCGCTGGTGATCACCGTCGACCGGTCCGTGCTGGCCAAGCTGCCGGACGACCAGCAGAAGGCGGTGCTCGCCCGGCTGGCGAAGGTGCTCGGCCAGAAGCCGAAGGACCTGACCGCCCGGACCATGCTCTGCGGTGAGCCCGGGGCATCGAAGCCACCCGCCTGCTGGAACGGCACGCCGTACCAGCCGATCCCGGTGGCCAAGGACGTCAGCGAGCAGGTGGCGATCGAGGTGATGGAGCGCCGCGAGGACTTCCCGGGCGTGGCGGCGGAATCGGCCGCGCTGCGGGCCTACCCCTCACCGTACGGGGTGAACGCGGCGCACATCCTGGGCTATCTGTCGCCGATCACCACCACCGAGCTGGACGGCCTCGAGAAGGCCGGGCAGGACTCGGTGCCGCACCGTTCGGACCTCGTCGGCCGCGCCGGGGTCGAGCGCACGTACGACCAGTTGCTGCGCGGGAAGCCCGGCGTGAAGAACGTGATCGTCGACGCAGTCGGATACACCACCGGTCTGCAGAAGCAGACCGCGCCAGTGCCGGGGTCGACGCTGATGACGAGCATCGACGCACGGGTCCAGGCGTCGGTCGAAGCGCAGTTGCGCGGCGCGATCATGACGGCCCGCAAGCAGTACGACAAGATCACCAAGCGCAAGTACGTCGCCGACTCCGGCGCGGCCGTGGTGATGGACACCAAGACCGGCCAGATCGTCGCGATGGCGAGCTACCCCAGCTACGACCCGGGCGTCTGGGTCGGCGGCATCTCGCAGCGCGAACTCGACGCGCTCTACTCGGCCAAGTCCGGGACCCCGCTGGTGTCGCGGGCGTTGCAGGGCCAGCTGGCACCGGGCTCGACCTTCAAGCCGATCACCACCGCGGCCGCCATGGCCAACGGGTACAGCACGAAGACCCGGCTCGACTGCTCGTCGTTCTTCGAGGTCGGCAACCGCAGGTTCAAGAACTACGAGTCCGCCTCCTACGGGATGATCGGCTTCGACCAGGCGCTCGCGCTGTCCTGCGACACCTTCTTCTACCGGATCGCCTACAACCTGTGGCTCAAGGAGGGCGGCAACTCCGGCGACATCAACGCGGTGGACCCGCTGGTCGAGATGGCGAAGAAGTTCGGCCTCGGCAAGCCGACCGGGATCGACCTGCCCGGCGAGGTGTCTGGCCGGATCGCCGACCGCAAGTGGAAGAAGGAGTACTACGACGCGCAGAAGGACTACTACTGCAAGCTCGCGGAGAACCCGCCCTCCGGGACGTCGGCGTTCCTGAAGCAGTTCTCCCGCGAGTTCTGCGTGGACGGCTACCGCTACCGCGCGGGTGACGCCGTGAACTTCGCCATCGGCCAGGGCGACACAACGCTCACACCGTTGCAGCTGGCCACGGTCTACTCGGCGCTCTCGAACGGCGGCACCCTCTGGCAGCCGCACGTGGCGAAGGCGGTGATCGGCCCGAACGGCAAGGCGCGCCCCGTCCCGAGCAAGGTCGCGTCCCGCCTCCCTGTGCCCGCCTCGACGCTGCGCTACATCGACAAGGCGCTGAAGGAGACCACCCGCACCGGTACGGCGGCCTGGAAGTTCACCGGGTTCCCCCTGGACCAGATCCCGATCCGCGCCAAGACCGGTACGGCCGAGGTCTACGGCAAGCAGACCACCTCGTGGCTCGCGTCGTACTCGGATCGCTATGCCGTGGTGATGATGATCAGCCAGGCCGGCACTGGGTCCGGCGCCTCCGGCGACGCGGTACGGAAGATCTACGAGACGCTCTACAACATCAAGCCCGCTCCGCCCGCGAAGCAGCCGGCGCAATGAGCCTGCTGACGCCGATCCGTCAGGCGCGACCCCGAGCCGATCGGCGCTCCGCCCTCTGGCACGCCGACTGGGTGCTCGTGATCGGCGTGCTCGCGCTGTCAGCGATCGGGTCGCTGCTGATCTGGTCCGCGACCTACCGGCGCACCTCACTCACCGACGGCAACGAGTACGAGTTCCTGGTCCGGCACGCGCTGAACTTCGTGATCGGCCTGGTGCTCGCGATCGGTGCCGCCCTCACCGACCACCGCCGCGTCCGCATCCTCGCGCCCGTCCTGTACGCCGCGTCGGTGCTCGGGCTGATCCTCGTGCTGGTGCCCGGGGTCGGCGCGGTGATCAACGGGTCGCGCTCGTGGATCCAGCTGCCGTGGATGTCGGTCCAGCCGAGCGAGTTCGCCAAGCTCGCGGTGATCGTCGGGATGGCGCTGCTGATCGCGGAGAAGGGCGAGACGAACCACCGCGAGAACGCCCGCACGATCGACATCGCCCAGGCGATCGCGGTCGCCGCGGTACCGGTGCTGCTGGTGATGCTGCAGCCCGACCTCGGCACGGTGATGGTGCTCGGCTCGATCATGTTTGGCATCGTCGCGGTCTCCGGCGTACCGAAGCGGTGGATGCTCGGCATCGTCACCGCGGCGACACTGATCGGCGCACTGGCGATCCAGCTGAACGTGCTGAAGGAGTACCAGCTCGCCCGGTTCACCGCGTTCGCGGACCCGTCGCAGGACCCGCAGGGCATCGGCTACAACGTGAACCAGGCGCGGATCGCGATCGGCAACGGCGGGGTCTTCGGGCAGGGGCTGTTCCACGGGTCGCAGACGCAGAACGCGTTCGTGCCCGAGCAGCACACCGACTTCGTCTTCACCGTGGCCGGTGAGGAGCTAGGGCTGATCGGCGCCGGCGCGATCATCTTCCTGTTCGCGCTGATCCTGTGGCGCGGGCTGCGGATCGCGGTGAACGCGAGGGACGCGTTCGGCCGGCTGGTGGCCACCGGAGTGGTCTGCTGGTTCGCCTTCCAGGCCTTCGAGAACATCGGCATGACGCTCGGGATCATGCCCGTCACCGGTCTTCCGCTGCCGTTCGTCTCCTACGGCGGATCGTCGATGTTCGCCGGGCTGCTGGCGGTCGGGCTGCTGCAGAACATCCACCTTCGATCCCACCAGGTGTGAGTCGGGTACTCTTCAGCCTTCCCTAGGCCCTCGACGGTTCTGGATGGGTTATGAAGCTCGCGCCGTTCCCGCTCGCCGTTGCCGCAGCTCTCACGTTCACGCTCGCCGCCTGTGGCGAGGACCAACCCAGCGGAGCGGTTTCACCGTCCGCCTCGACCCCCACGGCTCCGGTCAGTACTCCGGCCGAGCCGACGCCCTCAGAGACCCCGACCGAGGTCGGCCCGACCCAGCGGACGAAGTCCGAGCTGACCAAGGCTCTGCTCGAGCTGAAGGATCTGCCGAGCGGGTTCTCGCTGGAGCCGGAGGACTCCGACGACGAGAGCGCGGGCACCTTCTCGTCGCCGACCAGCAAGTGCAAGACGCTGGTGAAGTACCTGAACTCCGAGAAGGCGCCCGGCTCCAAGACGAGCGCGGCGCGGTCCTTCTCGGGCAGCCAGGAGGGTCCGTACATCGACTTCGGCATCGACTCCATGGTCACCACCAAGGCGGTCCGGAAGCTGCAGACCTCATACAAGGAAGCTGTCGAGTCCTGCAAGAAGGTGACCATGCGCGTCCCCGGTCAGGGCTCGTCGCCGATGGAGGTCGTGGAGATCCCGGCTCCGGAGTTCGGTGAGGAACCGTTCGCCTTCAAGCTGACCGGGACCGCCGGGCCGCTCGAGGGCCGCGAGTTCACCGCCGCCACCACGGGCATCGGCGACGTCATCCTCTCCGTCTCGATCCTGGCCGGCCAGGAAGGCGAGCTCGACGGCGCCACCGAGGCCGCCGTGGAAAAGGCCCGCACCGTCCTCGCCGATAGCTAGCGCTCCAGTGGCATCACGGTGGTTCGGCGGTGGTGTTCGAAGACGACTGAGCTGCGGATGTCGCCGATCTCCTGGCGTTTGGCCAGGTCGAGGACGAGGTCCCGGAGGGCCTGGGTGTCCTTGACGGCGACGTGGGCGAGGAAGTCGGAGGCGCCGGAGACCATGAAGAGTTCGAGGGTCTGGGGCAGCTTGTTCACGTAGTCCTGGAACGCGGTCGCGACGGCCATCGCCTGCGGGCGGAGCTTGATCGAGATGATCGCCTGGGTGGACCGCTCGATCGCCTGCAGGTCGACCTCGGCGTGGTACCCGGTGATCACGCCACGGTCCTTGAGGCCGCGGATCCGCTCCAGGCAGGTCGACGGCGCGATGCCCAGCTCGGCGGCCATGTCGCGGTTGGTGCGGCGCGCGTCGTTCTGCAGCAGCCGCAGGAGCGCCGTATCAAGTTCGTCCATGACGATCAGTTTGGCAGCTCTGCCGAACATCGTTCGGTCGTCGGTATGGATTGGTGTGCAGGCGGCTACCTTGGCCGACATGTTGGCGAACAAGCTGGTGGTGGTGATCGACGCGGACGCGCCGGTGGGGGTGGCGTTGAACGCGGCTGCTCTGCTCGGGGTCGGGCTGGGATCCGATGTCGCAGAGCTGGTCGGCGAGGACTCGACGGACGGCTCCGGTGGGGATCATCCGGGCATCTGCGTACATCCGATCCCGGTGTTGAAGGCTGATGCGGGGCGGTTGCGGGAACTGCGAGAGGCGGCTGCTGCGCGGGACGGGGTCGCGGTGCACGACATCAACCAGGTGGCGCGGACGTCGCGAACCTACGAGCAGTACCTCGCGACGATGAGTGGCACCAAGGAAGAAGACCTCGAGTACACCGGCCTCGCCATCTATGGCCCTCGCTCCGCCGTCGACTCCCTGACCGGAGCCCTCGCCCTATACGGATAGCGCGTGGTTCGCCCGCTGGCACCTTGTAAGACGACAGTCGGCGAACAGCCCGTCAGCCGAGCCCCGAGCCTGGGGATCGGCCGGGCTAGATCGTCAGGGTGATGTGGCCGACCGGCTTGCCGCCGCCGAGGACTGGCAGCGTGCGGAGTTCGTCCGCCGCAGACACGTCGTACCCGCACTTCTCGAGCAGGGTGAGGCCGAGCGCCGTGGTGGCTCGCGGGTTGCCGTCGATGACCTTGACGGCAACGGCATGGCCATCCGGAGTCGCCATCCCGATCACCCCTTCGGCACCGCCCTTCGCGATCACGCCAGGCAGCAGGCGCATCACCTCGGTGTTCTGGTGTCCCTTGCCACCCACGAGTTCCGGGTACCGGCGCATCGCCTCAGCCACGCGGTTGTCCGCAGTACCGGCGTCTGCCGTAGCGAGACGGCTGAAGGCGAGCGCCAGCCCACGCAACGGCATCCCCAGGAGGGGAGCGCCGCAGCCGTCGACCGTCACGATGCCAGTGGACGAGTGGGTCAGCCGCTCGATCTCGGCCGCGATCACTCGCTGCACAGGAGACGTCGGGTCAAGGTAGTCCGCCGGATCGTCGCCGTGGGCAACCATCGCCTTCAGCATCGCGGCGTGCTTGCCTGAGCAATTCATCCGGACCTTCTCCGGCTCGATGCCCTCAGCAATCGACCGGAACAGGGTGGGTTCGTCCTGAGGCCGATCGGGCGGGCACCCCAACGCCTCGCGATCAAGCCCCGCAGCCTTCAACATCCCATCGACCAGGGCGACATGCCGATCCTCGCCGGTGTGACTCCCGGCCGCGATCGCCGTCTCCTCATCACTGAGCTCAGCACCCGCGACGATGCACCCCACGGCCTGCAAGGGCTTGGCGGTCGACCGCGGCAACACCACCGCCTCGACATCTCCGGCCGCGAACACCACCTCACCGCCCGGATCCACCGCCACCGCCACCCCGAAGTGCCTGCTCTCCACAAACCCACTCCGCACAACCGTCGCCAACTCCACGACCCGATCCATCCCCGGCACACCCACAACCACAGCCACACCCACTCCTCCACACTCAGCCGCCGCCGCAGGCTATCAACCGAATCCTGCGGAAGACCGGAACGGCGAATCGGGCCGGGGCCGCCGCGTTTGCGGAGCGGGTCGACGGCCTCGGTGGTGAGGGTTCAAGTGGATGGGTGGTGGTGCCGAACGTCAGGGTTCCGGCCCTGAACCGCTCAGATCTCCGTAGGGTGGGCTCATGCGACTCCATCACGAGATCACCGGTCCCGAGGACGCGCCTGTGGTTCTGCTCGGCTCTTCGCTGGGGACGACGCACGCGATGTGGGCTCCGCAGTTGGACGTGCTGGCGGAGCGGTTCCGGGTGGTCGCGTTCGATCACCGCGGCCACGGTGAATCCGAGGCGCCCCCGGGCCCTACTCGATCGAGGACCTCGGCGGAGATGTCGTAGACCTGTTGAACGAGCTGCTCGTGGAGAAGGCGTCGTACGTCGGGATCTCGCTGGGAGGGGCGGTCGGGCTATGGCTCGCGGAGAACGCCCCGGACCGGTTCCACCGGTTCGCGCTGTTCTGCCCGCCGGCGTACCCGGCAGCGGGCCAGCAGATGTGGATCGACCGGGCCGCCCAGGTCCGCGCCGAGGGCATCCAGGCGATCGTTGAGCCCACCCTGGCCCGCTGGTTCCTCCCGGAGTACGTCGAAGCCCACCCCGCCGAGGTGGAGACGATCCGCCAGCAACTGCTGAACACCTCGGACGAGGGTTATGCGGCCTGCTGCGAGGCGCTCGGTTCGATGGATCTGCGCGACAAGCTGGCCGACATCACCGCGCCCGTCCTGCTCGCCACCGCGGACTCCGACACCTCCGTCCCGCCGGAAACCGTCATCCCACTGGCCGCCCAGATCCCCTGCGCCCACCTGGAAGTCCTCGATCACGCCGCCCACCTGGTCACCTACACCCACCCCGACCGCACCGGCCCCCTCCTCCTCACCCACCTCACTTGAGTCGCTGGCGCCAGCTCCGAGCCTGCAGGTCAGCACGCACCTTCCGCTGAACAGGCTGTCGGTCGGGCCCCCTAGGCTCTCCACCACCTAACGAATGGAGACCAGGGTGGGGCGCTGGGCGACATACATCGTGGGGAGCGAGCGGGAGGATCCGCCTGCTGCCTACTACCGGTACGGCGGAACCGCGGCCGGGTGGTCCTGGTGGGAACTTCCCATCTCCCGGGGCGAGCCCTGGGACCCAGGGCTCGGCTACACCTTGGTCACTCACGTTTACGACAGTGACGCAGCGGTCATCCACGGCCTCCACGACGGCGAACCCCAGTGGCAGTGGACCTTCGGTGAATCGATCGCGGCGTTCTACCAGGGCCGCGAGGTCGATGACTCGGAGCTGGAAGACACCCTGCCGGCCCGCGCGAACGAAGTTTCCCGGCAGATCGCCGCCTGGGCAGCCGGCGCGGAGCTTCCTGAGGTGGACGAGGCGGCAGTGGCCGACCAGTTGCAGAACGGTCATGTCTTCGCCGAGACCGGCTTCGCGGAGCTCCTCGAAAGCCTGCGGATCGTGGTCGACGACAGTACGGTCGAAGGCCGCGAACTGGTGCCCGAAATCGTCGAACCCGACGCCTCGGACGAGGTCGAGAAGACGGACACCGGGCCCACCATGGAGGGGGTTCTGGCGGCGGCCATTGACCACGGTTCGGCCGGCTGGCGCGAGCTGGTCGCGACCAATTGGTTGCACACCTTCGGTGAGCCACCCGCGATAGTTGCCATCAACGGGTCGGCGGCAGTCGCCTTCGATCCGCCGATCTCGCTGAGCAGCTACGGTCGCGAGAGCCGGCGCGACTGGGTCTCGGAGCTGCTGGGCGTGACCGGCGAGTGGCAGGTGGTACCGCCGGAGCATGCTGGCGGTCTGCTCGACGCGGTGGCCTGGGCTCGCGAGCACGTCGGAGTACAGGGCCGGCCGGCCGACGAGGCTCGCTTGCCGCTGAACGTCGAGCTCCCGTTGGACTATCCCGACGGCGTGGAGGCGCCGGGCCGGTATCCGGACATCAGCTGGAACGAGTGGTGGCGGTACTCGATCGCCGATCCGTACCACGCCGGCTTCGAGCTCGCGATGGGTACGGAGCTTCTGGATCGCGTGGATGAGGTCGCCGACTGGCTGGACTACGCCCGCTCCCTGCTGCTGACGCCGCTCACCGAGAAGTACGCCGAGGCCGGGGGCAAGGTGCCTTCCGGCGAGCGGGACGTACCGCCGTACGGACTCTCCGTGACGGTGTCGTACAAGTCGGTACGCGGCCGCTACGGAGGCACCGGAGGAGATGACAAAGGGTGGCGCCGGGCGCTCAAGCGGCTCCGGGCCGGTGAGCTGACCTCCGTGAGCATCGGTGCCGGGGTAGCGGACGGCAGGGGAAACCAGCGAGACATCCAGCCTTGGGGCGGGCTGTCCATCGGCGCCCAGCTCGCGGCCGACCGTGAGTTCTACAGCCTGCCCGCTCACCTGACTGTGCAGATCTCGGAGCCGATGCGCGCGCTGGTCGCCAAACCGTTCGTCGAGGACCTGATCACCCGAGCCGCGAGCACGCTGCCGGTGGTCGGCGGGTGGGTGGACGTCGCGCGTGACCTGTCCATGGGTGACGGTCGGTCGCGGTACGAGCAGTTCGTCTCGCTGCGCTCCGATGTGCGGCGCGACCCGCGCAGTTGTGTACGCGGGCCGGCCTGGCGGATCCTGCTCGGACCGG
Organism: Kribbella qitaiheensis; assembly: GCF_042657745.1. Classification (GTDB taxonomy): domain Bacteria; phylum Actinomycetota; class Actinomycetes; order Propionibacteriales; family Kribbellaceae; genus Kribbella; species Kribbella qitaiheensis. The sequence goes on from NZ_JBHSKE010000021.1 coordinate 224,303, forward strand.
GGCACCTTGAGTCGGTCGGCGGCCGGGAGGCGTTGGAAGCCAGTGGGCTGTTCACCGAATTCCGGGAGATCGATACGCCCGATGGTCCGCTCCTCATGGTGCAGTGTGGCGAGCAGCCGGTGAACTGTACGGCCGAGCAGCGAGCGGAGATGGTGCGAGTCCTGGCGCCGCTGCTGCCGGAGTGGCCCCATCGATGACGAGACCACGGCAGAACGCGGTTAGGCTGGTAGGCGCTCTGACCTCTGACTGGAAGTTCTGTGATGACTGTTGAATCTCTGTTTCCGCGCCTGGAACCGCTGCTGCCGGGTGTGCAGAAGCCGATCCAGTACGTCGGCGGTGAGCTCAACTCGGTCAGCAAGGACTGGGACTCCGTGAGCGTCCGCTGGGCGCTGATGTACCCGGACGCGTATGAGGTCGGCCTGCCGAACCAAGGCGTCCAGATCCTGTACGAGGTGCTGAACGAGCGCGAGCACACCCTCGCGGAGCGGACCTACTCGGTGTGGCCGGACATGGAGCAGGTGATGCGGGACAACAAGATCCCGCAGTTCACGCTCGACAGCCACCGCCCGGTGCGGGCGTTCGACGTGTTCGGGCTGTCGTTCTCCACCGAGCTCGGCTACACGAACATGCTGACCGCGCTCGACCTGGCCGGTATCCCGCTGTACGCCGTGGACCGGGGCGACGAGGACCCGATCGTGCTGGCGGGTGGTCACGCCGCGTTCAACCCCGAGCCGATCGCCGACTTCATCGATGCCGCGGTGCTCGGTGACGGCGAGGAGATCGTGCTCGCCATCTCCGACGTGATCCGGGAGTGGAAGGACGAAGGCAGCCCGGGCGGCCGCGACGAGGTCCTGATGCGGCTGGCCGCGTCCGGTGGCGTCTACATCCCCAAGTTCTTCAGCGTCGACTACCTCGACGACGGCCGGATCAAGCGGATCGCGCCGAACAAGCCCGGCGTGCCGTGGCGGACCGCCAAGCACACGGTGATGGACCTGGACGCCTGGCCGTACCCGAAGAAGCCGCTGGTCCCGCTGGCCGAGACCGTGCACGAGCGGTACTCCGTGGAGATCTTCCGCGGCTGTACGCGGGGTTGCCGGTTCTGCCAGGCCGGGATGATCACCCGCCCGGTGCGGGAGCGCAGTATCACCACCATCGGCGACATGGTCGAGAACGGCCTGAAGCAGTCCGGTTTCGAGGAGGTCGGCCTGCTCAGCCTGAGCTCGGCCGACCACAGTGAGATCGCCGAGGTCGCCAAGGGCCTCGGCGACCGGTACGAGGGCAGCAACGTCTCGCTCTCGTTGCCCTCGACAAGGGTCGACGCGTTCAACATCACGCTGGCCAACGAGTTCTCCCGCAACGGCCGGCGCAGCGGTCTGACGTTTGCCCCCGAGGGCGGCTCGGACCGGATGCGCAAGGTGATCAACAAGATGGTCAGCGAGGAGGACCTGATCCGCACGGTCGCGGCAGCGTACAGCCACGGCTGGCGACAGGTGAAGCTGTACTTCATGTGCGGCCTGCCGACCGAGACCGACGAGGACGTGCTCGCGATCGCCGACCTGGCCAAGCGGGTGATCGCCACCGGCCGGGAGCTGTCCGGCCGCAACGACATCCGCTGCACCGTGTCGATCGGCGGATTCGTGCCGAAGCCGCACACGCCGTTCCAGTGGGCGTCGCAGCTCGGCGTCGAGGAGACCGACGCGCGGCTGGCCAAGCTGAACGCCGCGATCCGCTCGGACAAGAAGTACGCCAAGGCGATCGGTTACCGGTACCACGACGGCAAGCCCGGCATCATCGAGGGCCTGCTGTCCCGCGGCGACCGCCGGGTCGGCCGGATCATCGAGCAGGTCTGGCGCGACGGCGGCCGGTTCGATGGCTGGAGCGAGCACTTCTCCTACGAGCGTTGGATCGAGGCGACCGCGAAGGCGCTCGCCGACGAGCCGGTGGATCTCGCCTGGTACACCACCCGCGAGCGCGAGTACGCCGAGGTGCTGCCCTGGGATCACCTGGACTCCGGGCTGGACCGCGACTGGCTCTGGGAGGACTGGCAGGACTCCCTCGAGGAGGACGGCGCGATCGAGGTCGAGGACTGCCGCTGGACCCCGTGCTTCGACTGCGGCGTCTGTCCGCAGATGGGCACCGAGATCCAGGTCGGCCCCACCGGCAAGAAGCTCCTCCCGCTCTCCGTCCTCTGAGAAAGAGGAATCAGGCCTTCGCGGAGACCACCAGCAAGGCCTCGCTGAGCGGTACTTCGTCAGCGAGGCCGAGCACCAGGTCGGCATGCCCGACAGCCTCGGCCGGCACGAACGGGTTCGGAATCGCGATCGTCACCATGCCAGCCGCGGCGGCCGCAGCGACCCCGTGCGCGGTGTCCTCGATCGCCACGGCTGACATGCCGTCCAGCCCGAGCCGCTTCAGCGCCAGCAGGTAGATCTCCGGATCCGGCTTGTGCATGGACACCTCATCGCCGGTCACGATCAGGTCGAACAGTCCGACAGCTCCCACCCGCGCGAGATGCCCAACCACCCACGGCCGCGCCGAGCTGCTCGCGATGGCGATGTGCAGCCCGAGTTCGCGTGCCTCCCGCAACCAATCGCGGATCCCCGGCCTGAAGTCCAGCGTCCGGTGCAGCTCATCCCGGTGAGCGAGCCGCCGCGCCTGGCTCTTCTCGCGGTCGTACCCCGGCCCCACCGCGGCGGCCAGCTTCTCGTAGTGCATCTCCAAGGTGTCCCCGCCGTGCCCCGGGAAGAACCCGTCCTCGACATCGAGTTCCAGCCCGTGCCACTGCCACTCGGCCCGCCAGCTCTCCACCAGCGTGGTCTCGGTGTCCATCAGCAGCCCGTCGAAGTCGAACACCACCGCCTCGATCGGCACCTCCACCAGCCGCGTCGCCAGCCGGTGGATCTCCCCAGCGGTCAACCCACACGCAGCCAGGTAAGCCCGAACTCCGCCGTACTGCGAGTCGACGTGCTCCAGCGAGTCCAGGATGGTCTCGGGCAAAGTCCTCGCAAGTACTGCGGCCGCCGCTCGCTCCTCCTCGGTGCCAGGGTGATTCTCCAACGCAGCAAGGACTCCGAGCCGCTCTTCGCTCATCGCGTAGTCGGCCGCGATCACCTCACGAGGTACTCCGACCAGCTCCAGCAGCAAGGCGATCAGCAGCCCGGTCCGGTCCTTGCCGGCGCGGCAATGCACCACAACCGGGGCATCAGCCGGAGCATCCGCGACAGCACGAAGCGCGCGAACGATCTGGCCCTGGTTCCGTTCCAGGCTGCCGCGGTAGATATCGGCCATCAGCCGCTCGTCGGCGCGCACTCGCTCGGTCTCGCGAGCCGTGTCGATCCACGGGATCCGCCGGTACGCCGAGTCGCCGTCGAGCGGGTGGGGTTCTTCGATCTCCCAGTCCGAGCGCAGGTCCAGGACCAGCCCGGCTTCAACGGCAAAGAAGGCCACCCGGCCGTCGGGATCGAGTTGGTGCAGGGAGTCCGTCCGGATCACCGCCCCCGCGCGCGTCGTCGCGCCGTACCGGGTCGGCAGTCCACCGAGATCGCGGGTGTTCAGGCAGCCACTCCAGTCAAGGTGCGTCACCAGCGTTAGCTTATGACACCTCCAAGAGACTCGAAGTCGTGCCAAGCGCCGTCATAGGCCCTGTGGTGCAACGCGGCATCAGCACCGGCGACGAAGACGTCGAGCTGCCCCGGACCCCACGACACCACTGGTCCCGCGGGCCTGGGCCGAACGGCTTCTACGCCGCCGAGCCAGCCGACGAGCGCCGCCGCGTTCATCCGCAGGATCTCCGATGCGAGCGACCAGTCGAGGAAGTTCAGCGTGTCCGAGGCCGAGTGGATGTGGCCGTTCGCGCTGTCCGCTCCCTCGATCGACAGGACCGCCGGAACGCCGGCGTTGATGAACGGCACGTGGTCGCTGGCGAACGGGTTCAGCGAGGTCTCCACCTTGAGCGCCGTGTAGCTCGACGCCGCGGCCGCGAGGTCGGCGATCTGGCCGGACGAGACGGTCGCGCCTTCGAGCAGCACGGTCGGCGTCGCAGTGTTCTTGCTCGCGATCATGTCCATGTTGAGCACCGCGCGGACCCGCGCCCGCTCGGCAGCCGGCAGCGCGGCGACGTACTGCTTGCTGCCGTGCAGGCCTTCCTCCTCACCACCGAAGAGGATCAGCCGTACGTCGTGCTGCCAGGCCCGGGTGGCGATCAGCCGCCCGAGTTCCAGTACTCCGGCCGAACCGCTCCCATTGTCGTCGGCGCCCGGTGCACTCGCGCCCGGACCGCCTGCGAGGTTGATTGAGTCGAGGTGCGCGGTGATGACCACGAGTCCGCGCGGACCGGGTGCGGTGCCGGGTCGGTCGCCGATCAGATTCTCCGAGTGCCCCGCGCCGACCGTGATCGGCGTCCGGGTCACGGTGTAGCCGAGGGCAACCATCCGCGCGGCGGCGAAGTCCACGGCGGCGGTGAACGAGGCGCTCAGCGAATGCCTCGTCGGGAGACTCGCCAGCCAGGTCAGGTCCGCCTCGTACGACGTCGGCGACAACGCGCTGAGCAGCTGCGCCACCGAAGGATCCACCCGCGCGGGCGGCATGACCGGTACGTCGACCACCAGGCCCGGGCGGAGCGGTTCGACCCGCCAGCAGTGGTTCGACCGGCGCTTGGGTTTGTCGGCGGCCGAGATCACCAGGTGGCGGCCGTGGTCCAGCAGCGGGGTGACGTCGGGGTGTTCGTCCTGGAAGGTGCGGCCGACCTGCGTCACGAGCAACAGGCCGGGCGCGGTCCGGGAAGCTCGGCCGAGGTGATCCGCGGCCGGACACCAGAGGATCGTCTTGTCGCCGACCCTGGCCGACTTCGCCTCGTCGGCGGCTTCGGCGGTCGGCACGACGAGGTACCGAACGGGTTTGCTGGTGCTCATCTCACTCCTGCCAAGCGATTTCGAGCCGATCGGGTGTGGCCGCCACGACCCGGCCCGTCCGGCCTGAGGCGCGGCTGACGGTGCCGGTCGGTTGCCACCGGCCTGGCTGTGCGGCCTCGGGTGCGTCGCCGCGACCGAGCAGCCATTCGACGAAGGTGCCGTCCGGGCGGAACTCCACCCCCCGCCGGCCGCGAGCCGGCGGGAAGGCGAAGTCCTCGCGGCGGTAGACGCTCACACCGTCGTGGTCCTCTTCCGAGGAATGCGTCCACCGCCCGGCCAGCGAGGCCGGATCGACCCGGCCCGCAGCACCTTGGTCCGGGCGTCCCTGCGGCTGGGTGGTCAGCTCATCACCGCCCGGTCGCCGGCCGGCATCGCCGAGTGCAGGTCCGCCGGCACCTTGTCGGGGGCCGGCTGGTCGAGCTTGAAATCCGTGATGACGCCGCCCAGCGCCTCGTAGTCGGTGGGCGACGGTCCCCAGGCGCTCCCGTCCCACCACTTGTGGTACAGCCCGCTGTCGGTTCCGACCACAAACACGTCGAGCCGGTTCGCCGCCCACGACGTCACCCGCGGCTGGTCGACGCAGACACCGCCCAGGTACTCGAACGCGGACCAGGCGCTCCCGTCCCACCACTGGTGGTACAGCGCCGAGTCGGTGCCGAGCACGAACACGTCGAGCCGGTCCGCACCCCAGGAGACGACGGTCGGCGCGCTCGCGCAGACGCCACCCAGGCTCTCCCAGTCCGCCGACCACGACGACCCGTCGTACCACTTGTGGTACAGCGCGGAATCGGTGCCGACGGCGAACAGATCGAGCCGGTTCGGCCCCCACGAGACCGCGGTCGGGGGACCGACGCAGACGCCGCCGAGGTTCTCGAACCCGGACCACGCGGTGCCGTCCCACCACTTGTGATAGACCGCGCTGTCCATGCCGAGGACGAAGACGTCGAGCCGATCCGGGCCCCAGGCAACGACCTCGGGCTCGCCCAGGCAGACGCCGCCGAGGCTCTCGAACCCGGACCACGCGGTGCCGTCCCACCACAGGTGGTAGAGCGCGTGATCCGTGCCGGTGACGAACACGTCCAGCCGGTCAGGTCCCCAGGTGGCGACCCGCGGCGGGCTCATGCAGACGCCGCCGAGCGCCTCGTACCCGGTGACCGACGGTCCCCAGCCGCCGTCGTACCACTTGTGGTAGAGCCCGTGGTCGGTGCCGAGCACGAACGCGTCCAGCCGGCCCGGACCCCACGACGCGACTTCAGGAGCACTCATGCTGACACCACCCATGTATTCGTAGCCGCCGACCGACGGTCCCCAGCCGCCGTCGTACCACTTGTGGTACATCGCCTTGTCAGTGCCGACGACGAACGCGTCCAGCCGGCCCGCGCCCCACGACACCACCGGACCCGCCGGTTCCGGCATCCCGGCAGCCGCCCCCGAGCCCTGGTTGAGACTGCTGCGCACGGTGTCCAGGCAGGCCTCCATCCGGGTCACCTGGTCGTTGGTGAACATCACCATGCCGCGGTCGTCGGTGTAGTCCATGTAGTTCACGAACAGGTCGCCGTTCGGCCCGTTGCTGCAGGACAGCTTCGGGAACGTCGGTACGCCGAAGTTCGGGCCGCCCTGGTTCGGGGTGTCGGCGACCTCGTCACTGCCGCTGCAGCCCGAGCCGTCGTCGCCCCAGATGTGGAACAGATTGAGGTAGTGCCCGATCTCGTGGGTCGTCGTCCGGCCCAGGTCGAACGGCGCCGCCGCGGTCCCGTTGGTCCCGAAGCCGCTGTGCAGGATGACCACGCCGTCGGTCTCGGCCGGTCCGCCCGGGAACTGCGCGTAGCCGAGCAGGCCGCCGCCGAGCTGACCCACCCAGATGTTCAGGTACTTGTCCGCCGGCCACGGATCGATGCCACCCGTCGCGGAGGACTTGATCGCGTCGTCGGTGCTGAACGACGTCCGGGTCGTCTGCGTCCGGGTGATACCCGTCGTCGGGTCGCCGCTCGGGTCGGTGGTGGCCAGGTGGAACTCGATCCGGGGATCCGAGACCAGGCCGGTGAACGGCGCCGGGACGAAGCCGATGTCGGAGTTGGTGGCGCGGAAGTCGCGGTTCAGCACCTCGATCTGGCTGTCGATCTGCGCCTGCGAGATGTTCTGCGCGGCGTTGTTCCAGACCACGTGCACGACGACGGGGATCCGGGCCACCCCGTCGAACCGCTGGTTGCTGGCCGCGTACAGCGTGGTCGCGTTCTCCAGCGCGGACCGGGCCGCGACGTACTCGGCCGACGTCGACAGCAGCCGCCGGTGCACGTCCATCACGCCACACTCGCGGCGGGTGGGTTGCGCGACGTTCCGGTCGTCACCACCGCCGCCCATGCCGGCGCCGCCTCCGCTCATCGCGGAGCCTCCAGGACCGGGGGAGCCGCTCATCGCCGGGCCGGTCGAGGTCGTCGACCTCGGCTGGTTCCCGGCCGGCGTCCCGTTCGCCGACTGACCACCGCCGGTCGGCGTCGCGCCACCCGGCATCCCGTTGTCGCTGGCCCGTTCGGTCTTGTCCGCTCTCCCGTTGGCCTTTCTCGGCATCTCTTCCCCCTTGGTCGCGCAGGGGCGAACGGAGCAGGACGGAACCCGGCCGCGGCGCTGTCGCCAACGCGTGCCCATGGTCCCGGACCGGGACGCTTCCCAGATCCCCCAGACCCACGTACCGGCCGAAGACGGCGCCGGCCGTCTTCCCCCACCGAACAGGCTGCCCCCAAGACGCTGCTCGCGTTCTAGCTTCCTCTCGTCACCGCCGGTGCACAACCCCGCGAGCCCGGGTAGTCGATTTCCACCATTTCCTTTGTCCACGTTGGAGAATTGCAGCAGGAGTCCCCAGGAGGGTGCGATGCGCAGAGAGCTGTCAGTGCCGTTCGAGGTACGCGGTCAACGCGGACTGGTCAATGTCCGGGTGGTGGCCAACGACGACCCCTGGGCGTCGGGCCACCAGCTTCTCGTCCCGGATCTGGTCGCCGAGTCCTTCCGCGGCTTCCCGATCTGTACTGCGACGCTGCGCTACCACGGGCAGGGCATCAACGCGATCATGGGCTGGGTCCAGCTGGCCACCCGGGACTTCGACGGGCAGGTGTCCGTCGACGCGCTGCCGTTCCACGCCGAGGCGAGCCCGCTGTTCAGCTACGGGCACCTGCCGACGTTCTTCGACGCGCCCGCGAACCCCGATCATCCGGACGGGGTCTGGCGGGCGGACACCTTCCTGGTGATCGTGCCGGACGTGGTCCGCACCCGCTTGCTCGTACCGGTCGCCGCCTTCACCTGGGGCTACCGCCTCAGCGGCGGCTACCCCGACCCGCTCGACCCGGCCCGCCGCGACGCGAACTGGTCCGACCACCGCGCGGTGCTGCAGAAGGCCTATCCGGACTGGACCTTCGCCTAGAGCAGGCGGCTCCGGTCTAGAGCTCGCGTTCCCAGTTGGAACGCTGGGCGACCGGGCGGAAGCCGAGATGCTCGTTGACCGCGATCATCGGCGCGTTGCTCGGGGCGTTCCAGGTGTGCAGCACGGCCGGGTGATCGAGCTCGGCCTGCAGCGACCGGAGGTTCGGGATCTTGACGGCCATGCCGAGCTTGCGGCCGCGGTGCTCCGGCCGGACGAAGGTGTCCCACTGGTAGAGCCGATCCGGCGTACCGGCGGCGCCGCCCATCTGCGTGTACGCCGCGAGCCGCCCGTCCTCGGCGACCGCCACAGTGGTGTGACAGGTCCGGCCTTGTTGCACGCGGCGGGCCTCGGCCTCGCGGATCCGCTCCGGCGTCCACTGAGTCGCCTCTAGCTGCAACTCCCCGGTCGGCACATCCACGGTCATCGCGCTGAGCGCGTCGGCGAACTCCTCCAGCCACTCCTCGGGCATGTGCTCCCGCCACTGCAAGATCTCGTACCCGGGCACCTCCCGCTCCAGCTTGTCGAGCTGCTCCGCCGGCAGCGGTAACTCGATCACCTGGTGCAGGTCCACGTGCTTGCGGACGAACCCGCGCGCGGCGGCGAACGCAGTACCGGCGCTCTCACCGGTCTCGGCGTCGCCCAGCGCGATCCCCGACATCAGCCGCCGCCCCTCCTGCCGCGCCCGCTCCGCGACGATCTCGAGCAACCGGCTCCCGACCCCCTGACGCCGGTACTGCGGGGCCACGACGAGCTCGACCTCGACGAGATGCGTGTTCTCCTTAAGCCACCAGTCGAGCCAGGCGATCCCGAGCCACGTGTCGCCGTCGACCAGCCCGATCCCGTCGACCCGCATGTCCGAGTGCTCGCCCGCGAACAACACCCGGGCCTCCTCCAGCCCGAGCCCGGCCGGGAACTCCTGCTCCGTCCGCCGTACGTTGTCCCTCAACTGGAAGAACCGCTCGAAGGTCGCGGCGTCCCGCCCGTCCACAGTCACAATGTCCACCCGGCGACCCTACGGGCCGGCACCCACTCGCCGCCGGTGGTTTTCGCGGTGACCCCGGCCGGGTCTAGGCGGGGGAGTGCCAGACGTGCTGGTGCTCGATCGGGCGGAAGCCGAGATGGTCGTTCACCGCGATCATCGGGGCGTTGGACTCGGCGTTCCAGGTGTGGACCGTGGCAGGAGCCCGGAAGCCGGACTGGAGAGCCTGGAGGTTGGCCAGTTTGAGCGCCAGGCCGAGGCGGTGGCCGCGGTGTTCCGGCCGGACCAGGGTGTCGCGCTGGTTCAGGCGGCCGGGCTGCTGCGGTGACCCCGTCAGTTCGGTGTAGCCCGCGAGCGACCCGTCCGCCGCGACCGCGACCGTAGTACTGCCGAAATGCCCTTGGGTACGGCGATGCTCCTCGGCCGCGCGGAGTCGTTCCGGGGTCCACCGCTTGGGTTGCAGCTCCAGGTCGTCGAGCGGGACTTCCTCGTCCACGAGACTGAGCAGCCCGCAGTACTCCGTGAGGTGCTTCTCCGGGCAGGGCCCGGGCCAGCTGATCAGCTCGTAGTCGCGGTGATGCTCGGCCACGGCAGCAGCCTGCGCAGAGAGGTCGCTCACCGGGTAGTCGAGCACTTGGTGCAGAGCGGCGAACTGGGCGACGAAACCTCGCTCCGACGCGAACGCCGCACCCGAGCCCACCTCAGCGCCGTACGGGCTGAACGTCTCGCCGAGCAGCACGCTCCGGCCCTCGTTCCGCGCCTGGGCCCGAACCGCGTGCAGCAGGGCCGACCCGACGCCACGGCGCCGGTGAGTTGGTGCGACGGCGAGGTCGACGACGATCAGTTGCGGGTTCTCGGACTGCGGCCAGGTCAGCCAGGCTGCGCCGATCACCTCGCCGTCCTCGACCGATGCCAGGCAACTGAAGCGGTAGTCCGCGGGTGGCGACTGCAGCAGCACGAGTGCCTCGTCGACCGGCATCAGCGTCGGGAACTCCCGTTCCGCGGCGACCGACGCCAGTACGCCGAAGGCCCGCCGGAACTCAGCCGCCTCGTCGACGCTCACGACCTCCACGAGGCCCAACGTAGAAGCTCAGCGGTCCGTTGGCCCTGCGGCGGCGCGTCAGTGGTGCGGGCGGAGGGCGCGGTTGGCGGCCGGTTCGGCGATCTGCTCGCGGAACGGGTGCGCCGGGTAGACGCCCAGCAGCCGGACCTCGACCGAGAAGAAGGCGAGCTCCTCCAGGGCGAGCGCCACGTTCGGGTCCTCCGGGTGACCTTCCACATCGGCGTAGAACTGGGTCGCGAAGAAGGACCCGCCGAGCTGGTAGCTCTCCAGCTTGGTCATGTTGACGCCGTTGGTCGCGAACCCGCCCATCGCCTTGTACAGGGCGGCCGGCACGTTGCGGACGCGGTACACGAAGCTGGTGATGATCGGGCCGGACCCGACCGGCGGCACGTGCGGCTCCCGGGACAGCACCAGGAAGCGAGTGGTGTTGTGGTGCTCGTCCTCGACGTCCTCGGCCAGGATGTCCAGGCCGTAGAGCCCGGCCGCGGCCACCGGCGAGAGCGAAGCGACGGTCGGGTCCTTCAGCTCGGAGATCTCGCGGGCGGCGCCTGCCGTGTCGTCGGCGACGACGGTCGACCACCCGTGCTCGCGGATGATCTTGCGGCACTGGCCGAGCGCGTGCACGTGGCTGCGAACCGTCCTGATCGACTCGATCGAGGTGCCGGGGGTGGCCATCAGCTGGAAGTGGATGGGCAGGAAGAACTCGCCGATGATGTGCAGCCCGGAGTCCGGCAGCAGGTGATGGATGTCCGCGACGCGGCCCGCGATCGAGTTGTCCACCGGGATCATCGCCAGCCCGGCCCGGCCGGTGCTGACCGCCTCGAGCGCGTCCTCGAACGTCGTGCAGGGCAGCTGCTCGCGGTCCGGGAACATCTCGGTGCAGGCCATCGCCGAGTTGGCGCCTGGCTCACCCTGGTAAGCGATCGGTCCGTTCACGGTTTCCCAGCCTAGCGCCACGTGTCTCACCCTCTGGATCAGGTGTCCGTCTTACGGACTTTCTTGGGGGCGCCGGTGGTCGCCCGGCCTTCCAGCGACTTGGCCTTGGTGGCGTACATGTCGACGTACTCCTGTCCGGACAGCTCCATGATCTTGTACATGATCTCGTCGGTGACGGCCCGCAGGATCAACCGGTCGCCCTCCATCCCGTCGTACCGGGAGAAGTCCAGCGGCTCGCCGAACTTGACCGTCGGGGAAGCCAGTGAGGCGACCACCTTGCCGGGCGGCGCGACCACGTCGGTGCCGATCACCCCGCACGGGATCACCGGGACCTTCGCCTCCAGCGCCAGCCGGGCGACACCGGTCCGGCCCTTGTAGAGCTTGCCGTCGTGCGAGCGGGTGCCCTCGGGGTAGATGCCGAACAGCTCGCCGCGCTCCAGCACCTTCATACCTGCCCGGATGGCGCCCTCGGACGCGGACCCGCCGGACCGGTCGATCGGCACCTGGCCGGTGCCCTTGAAGAAACCGCGCTGGAACCGGCCCTTGATCCCGGCGCCGGTGAAGTAGTCGGACTTGGCCACGAAGGTGACCCGGCGGCGGACCACCAGCGGCATGAAGATCCAGTCCACGTAGGACAGGTGGTTGCTGGCGATGATCGCCGGTCCCAGCGCCGGGATGTGCTCGGCGCCCTCCACCTTGGGCCGGAAGATGCGCCTGACCGGCGGGCCGAGCAGCACGTTCTTCAGCACCCAGTAGATGCCCTTGCCATCACTGTCGCCGTCGTCGACCGGGTTCACCCGCTCCGGCTCGGGCCGCGGCGCCTGCGCCGGTTCCGTCATCGATGTCCTTTCCTCACGTTCCCCGAGCCCTCATGATGCCGTACAACGCCCCGCCGCCGCTGCGGTTGCCGCCCAAGTCGGCGCGCGGGAACCACTGACATCCGGTACCCACCATCCGTAGGGTTCTCACAGCAAGTCTGCCGAGCTGGGGAGGGCCGGGTTGTGAGGACCAGGAGACTGACGGCGAGCCTGACCGTGGTGGCGGCGGTGTTCGCCGGCCTGCCGGTCGCCGCGAGCGCCGCATCGACCACTGGCGCCGGTACTACGGGCGCCACCCGGGCCGAGGCGGTGCCGCCGCCGAAGGTGGTCCCGCTGCAGGTGACCGGCCCGGCGTCGTCGCGCTTCAACCTCGTGGTGATGGGCGACGGGTACACCGAGGCCGAGCTGCCAAAGTTCCGCGAGCAGGTGGACAAGCACCTGAACGTGCTCTGGAGCATCGAGCCGTTCAAGTCGTACCGCAACTACATCAACGTCTACGCGGTCGAGATCGCCTCGCCCGAGAGCGGTGTCGACTGCGACCCGGACCTCACCTCGCCGAAGGTGGACACCCCGCTGCAGATGGGCTTCTGGGGCGGCTGCAACCCGGCCAGCGTGCAACGCCTGCTCACCGTCAGCTCCACCGCCGCCGGCCAGTACGCCGACCTGGCGCCCGGCACCACCGCCTCGAACCGGCAGATTCTTGCTATCGGCAACAGCGACACCTACGGCGGCGCCGGTGGTACCTACGCCACCGCGTCCGGCGGCAACGCGCTGTCCGCGCTGATCACCCCGCACGAGCTCGGCCACTCGCTCGGCGGACTCCAGGACGAGTACGACTACTACGCCCGCGGCGAGCGCGGCGCGCCGTACGAGGGTCCGGAGCCCAGCTCAATCCACCACACGCTGCTGACCGAGCAGCAGATGCTCGACCAGCAGAAGAAGTGGTTCCGCTGGCTCGGCGAGGACAGCGAGTCAGGCGGCAAGATCGCCCGCTTCGAGGCCGGGATGTACGCCGGCTCGGGGGTCTGGCGGCCGAGCAAGCACTCGATGATGAAGGTGCTCGGCTACTACTTCGACCAGGTCTCCCGCGAGCGCATGACCCAGCGCATCTCGTCCCGAGCCACCCTCTTCCAGTCCAGCACTCCCGTCGGCCAGGTCGCCGCCGACCAGGTCGTGTGGCTCCAAACCCTCCACCCCGCCAGCCACGAACTAACCGTGACCTGGACCCTCGACGGCACCGTCCTCGACACCGCCAACAGCCGCGCGGTGGCCCTAGGCTCACTCACCCTCACACCCGGCCCGCACACGCTGACAGCAAAGATCGTCGACCCCACAACCTTCGTCCGAGACCCAGCAGTCCGAGCCTCCCCAGCCCTAACCACAACCCGCTCCTGGACCATCACCCCCGCAACCGCCGCCCCGCACCCCCCGACTAGCGCGGCCGCCACGACCACCGATGCCGCGGCGCAGCGTGCCTTCGCCACCGCGGCGGAGTCCGCCGCCAGCGAGGCAACCTTCACCACATCGACCTCGACGGATCACCCGGTGAATGCGGATGAGGTTGTCTATGTGGAGACCACGCAGTCGGATGTTGCACAGCCAGCCGTCGAGTGGCGGGTTGACGGGAGCGTGGTGGCGAACCCGGGGAACGACCGCGACTTCGCCCTCGCCCCGCTGAACCTGACCGGGCGCCACACCCTGACCGCCTCAGTCGGTAGCTACACCCTCACCTGGCAGGTCGACGGCGTCGAGCCGACCGTGGACTCCACCCTCTCCAAGCCCCTTCTGAAGGTGCAGAAGCCGGCCGGACCGGAGTACATCTACAACGACGCGTTCACGATGGGCCTGACGGCCACGGACGACAGCACCGGGTACGTCGTACCGGAGTTCCGGGTGGACGGCGACGGTTGGTACAACTACTACGGCTGGCCGACCGACGCGAACGCCCCGTTCCGCTTCACCGCCGAGGGCACCGAGATCGACCAGCTCGTCTACGGCAAGCTCGGCGTCCCGCGAGTGGTCCCCTGGGACGACGTCCCGTCCGGCTACGGCCGGCACCAGGTCGAGTACCGCGCCATCGATGCCTCCGGCAACATCGGTACCCCGCGCCGGTTCGCTGTCACCTTGCTGCGACCGGCCCCGACCTGCACGAGCACGATCACCGGGGTACGAAACGGCCCGCTGGTGGTGGCTTCCGGCGTCACTTGCTTGCAGGGGGCAACCATCAACGGCCCGGTCTCGGTCCGCGCCGGAGCGTCACTGGTCGCCACGGACACCAAGATCTCCGGACCCGTGAGTGCTGCCAGGGCGGCCGACCTGCACCTGCTCCGCAGTACGGTCAACGGCCCGGTCTCACTGGACGGCACGACTCGTAGCGCAGTACTGGTCGGGAGCACCGTCAGTGGCCCGGTCTCGGTCACCGGCGCGCGAACCGCGGAGCCCGTCGTCCTGGCCGGCAACAAGATCAACGGCTCCCTCAACTGCACCTCCAACACCACCGCCCCGGTCAACCTGCAAGCCCCGAACCAGGTCTCTGGTCCGCGCGCAGGCCAGTGCTCGGGTCTCTGAGGAAGGCGCCATGAACGGACTGCGAGTGACCGTCCTGCTGGCCGCGACCCTCACCACCGGGCTGATGGCCGGGGTGTACGTGATCTATTCGAATGCCTTCATGCCCGGGCTGGGAAAGACCGACGACAAGACCTTCGTGGCGGCGTTCCAGGCGGTCGACCGGGCGATCCTCAACCCGCTGTTCCTGGTCGTGGGGTTCGTCGGCTCGCTGGTGCTCACCCTCGTCGCCGGACTGCTGAGCCTCGGGGAGGACGCGCTGGCGTGGATCGCGATCGCGTTCGTGCTCAACCTGGTGACGGTGATCATCACGATCGCAGTCAACGTCCCGCTGAACGACGCGCTCAAGGCGGCCGGTGACCCTGACACCATCGACGTCACCGCCGCCCGCACCGCGTTCAACGAGGCCCGCTGGCGTTCCTTCAACCTGATCCGATCCGTCCTCAGCACAGTCGGCTTCGGCCTCCTCGCCTGGTCCCTCTACCTAACCGGCAAATCCGCCGCCCAGCCCTAGGCGTACTCAGCCATGACGTCGGTGCCACCCGAGGCAGGAGCGGTGGCGGTCGTGGCTGGTCGGCGTCTGGCAGTCGGGCCGCCGTTTGCTGAGGTGTCGGGTCGCGGTGTCGGTGTCGGCATCGGCATCCGCGCTGGCTGGTTGATCCACCGGACGCCCACCACTCAGCAACCTCGCCGGTAGGCCACAGGCCGGGCGTTGCCACGCGCCGCGCCAGCGGATCGAGTGCGGTTACTGAGTGCTGGCGGTCCAGCCCACTCACCAGCCACAGCCGCCGTCCAGCGTCTCCTCGGCCGAGCGCCTGCGGCAGGTCCGAACACCACGCCGGGACCTCGGACACCGAATGGGGACCCCGAACAACAACTGGGGACTGCGGACAACAAGTCGGGACCTCGGACAAGACATAGCCTGTCCGAGGTCCCGTCTTGGTGTCCTCACTCCCGACAACCGGCGCCGGCGCCGACACCGCTAGGGCCGGAGCATCGCCAACGTCCCGGCCGGTCACACCTATTTCCCTACCCCCGCTACGCCTAGAGCTGGACGACGTACTTCCCTTTGCCGCGGCCGTCCGCCAACGCCTGCTGGGCCTCGGCGGCACGGTCGAGGCTGTCGACGACCGTCGGGTCGATGGTCAGCGCGCCCTCTGCGAGCTTGCCGAGCACATCCGTGAGGGCCGCAACCACCAGGTGAGGCGCCTTGGTGGAGTACCCGCGGATGCTGAAGCCGCCGACCGACGCGTTCCCGCCGAACAACGGTCCGAGTGCCAGGGGAGCGAGCGGGGTACCCCCAGCATTGCCGAACAACACGATCCGACCGCCTGGCGCGACCAGCTCCAGATCGGTGTCGATCCACTCCGTGCCCTGCGGATCGAGGATCAGGTCGACGCCCCGACCGCCGGTCCGCTCGCGCACGGCGTCAACGAGCCCGTCACCACGAACCAGCGCAGCGTCGTACCCGGCCTTCTCGGCGGCCTGGACCCGACTGGCTCCGCCGACCGTGCCGAGGAGGAGGCCAGCGCCGCGCAGGCGGGCGAGAGACGCAAGCGCCTGGCCGACGCCACCGGCGGCTGAGTGGACGAGCACCGATTCGCCCGGTTGTAGACGGTTGAGGAGCAGCGCGGCCGTAGTGAGCGTGCCCGGCGCAGCAGCGGCCTTCTCGAATGAGAGGGCTTCCGGAATCACCGCCACCAGTTCGGCCCGCACCACGGCGACCTCCGCGAGCCCGCCCGACCCCGTGAACGCAGCGACCGGCGTACCGATGGCAGGTCCGTCGACCCCTGCGCCGAGCGCGCGAACCGTGCCCGCGACCTCCAGCCCAGGGACGAACGGCCACCCGGTCGCGTACCCCGGATCACCCCGCCGAGCCATCACGTCGATGAAGTTCACCCCTGCCGCCCGGACGTCGATCGCCACCTCGCCGGGCCCGGGGAGAGGGCTTTCCAGGTCTGCCACCCGGGTGGCGCCGGCATCGGGAGCGGGTCGGTCGAACAGCAGCGCGCGCATCACGAATCCCTTTCGATGATCGTCGTACGTCGAGATCGAGACTACGCTCATGTACGACGATCGTCGAAAGGAATTTGATGGCGAACCCGCGGCGCCCAGCCCTGGTCCACCCCGAGGTCGGGGAGTTGACCGTCTACGAGGTCCTGCACGCCCTCGCGGACCCGACCCGGCTGACGATCGTCCGGACCCTGCGCGAGGACGTCGAGCGCGCGTGCGGCACCTTCCCGGTCTCGGTGGCGCCTTCCACCCTCACCCACCACTTCCGCGTCCTCCGCGAAGCCGGCGTCATCCACCAGCGCGAGGAAGGCAACCGCCGCTGGACCACCCTCCGCCACACCGACCTCGAATCCCGCTTCCCCAACCTCATCGACACCGTCCTCGCAGTGGCCCCCTGAGGCTCGATCGTTTGGGTCCGCGAGCTCGCTCAGCGGCGGCGGTGGTTAACCCCTGCGGGAAGCGTTCGCCCACTGGTAGGGCAGTGGGCTAACCCCGCGCCCAGGGGTGGAGCCGCCTCAGTGACTCCGCGGCAGGCCAGGCGTACTTCGGGGTGGCTGGATCCTGAACCCGCGGGTGCCTCTGGCGTGAGCGGGTCCTGGCGGTGGGAGGTCCGCGGATGTGAGCTAGGGGCGGGGGAGCTGCGAGAATGGCGCTCGTGGCACCAGTTCAGGCTCCGCCGTCCCAGCAGCTTCCCGCCGTGCAGAAGTTGCGGATCCGCTTCGCCAAGCGGGGACGGCTGCGGTTCACCTCGCACCGCGACTTCCAGCGCGCCTTCGAACGCGCGGTCCGGCGTGCTGACCTGCCGGTCGCCTTCTCGCACGGTTTCAGCCCGCACCCGAAGATCTCGTACGCCGGTGCCGCGCCGACCGGGGCCGCCTCGGAGGCGGAATACCTGGAGATCTCGCTCACACACGAGCGTGACCCCGAACGGGTCCGCGCGGACCTGGACGAGGCGCTGCCGCCCGGGCTGGACATCATCGAGGTGGTGACCGCGGGAGCGGGATCGCTGGCCGAGCGGCTGGAGGCCAGCGAATGGCTGATCGCGTTGCCGGGCGTGGATCCGGCCGACGCTCAGCAGGCGGTCGAGGCGTTCCTCGCCCGGGAGGAAATTATCGTCGAGCGCATGACCAAACGGGGTCCTCGCTCGTTCGACTGTCGGGGCGCCGTTCTCCGACTCGCTGTCGGCAGTGAACCGGCGTCGCTTGAGACGTGTGCGATACTGCAAGTGGTGTTACGGCACGGAACCCCGGCCGTGAGACCCGACGACGTTCTCGTCGGCGTGCTCGACGTAGCGACGCTTCCGGTGACGGGCCCGGCTCTTCTGACCAGGCTCGCCCAGGGCCCGCTCATCGCGGCCACCGGCACTGTGGACGATCCGCTCGCTCGTGACCGCGACGCCACCCAGGTGAACGCGACCGGCCAAGCGGTAGACCACCAGACGCATGTAGCGGAGGGCGACGCCGCCGCTCCATCTGCGCCCTGACGAGCGCCGGGGGAGCGGATCCAGATGGCTTCCGCCGGACCGGCTGACACTGCGGGATCGGCGAGACCGAGACCGCTTTCTGGCTGCGCCGGACCCGTGACAGGGGTCGCAGGATGCGCCGGAGGGCCTGAGGAGACCCGCACTGCATGCTCGACAACGAGCCGAACACCACCGAGGCAGCCGAATCGGCTGCCGCCGCCCCCACGCAGCCGCCTGCCAAGAAGGCCGCTGCCAAGAAGACGGTCCGCAAGCGCACGACCAAGAAGGCCGCTGCGCAGACCGCCCCCGCTGACGCCGACATCGCGCTCAGCACCCAAGCAGACGCCGAGGCCGCCGATCCGGCACCCGCCCCGGCAAAGAAGGCGGCCGCCAAGCGGACCGTGAAGAAGGCCGCCGCGAAGCGCCCGGCCAAGAAGACCGCCGCCCGCAACAGCGGCCAGGACAGCCTGCTCGACACCTCCGACGACATCACCTCCGTGGAGTCCGCCGCCGGTTCGACCAGCCTCGCCGATGCCGGCCCGGTGCAGTCCAGCGCCGACTCAGGCGCTCAGGGTGGTTCCGACGGCTCGGCTGCGCCTGCCAAGAAGACCACTCGTCGGCGGACCAGTAAGAAGGCCGCGGCCGCGCCGCAGGCCGACCTGCTGACCTCCGACAACCCGGTCAGCGATGGCCCGGTGGCTTCTGCGGACGTCCCCGAGGAAGAACTGACCGAGGAAGAGCTCGCCGCCGCTGAGGCCGCTGCCGCCGAGGTTGCTGCCCAGACCAACGCCCAGACCAACCGCGCTCAGGCCGACTCCGCTCAGGATGAGCCTGCTGAGGGCGGGTCGCGGCGTCGTCGCCGTGCGCCTGCCGCCGCTGCCGTGCTGTTCCAGGCGCCTGTCGACGTTCCTGCCCAGGCTGCAGCCACCAGCCCGGTCGAGGCCACTCCTGCCGAGGCGCCCTCCGGTCGGCGTACCAGGCGGCGCTCCGGCGCGGCCGAGACCGCGGCGAACGAGCAGGTGGCCGTCACCGACGCGCCTGAGGTCGTCGCCGAGACCACCGAGGTCGCTGCCGACGAGCAGCCGGGCAGCACCCGCCGTCGCCGTAGCCGTCGCAGCCGGGATGCCGAAGAGGTAGCGGCAGACCGCGCCGAGCCGGTGCTCGAGGAAGCCCGCAACACCGAGGCTGACGAGGAAACCGACGAGGACCACGCCGCCGAAGCCGACGAGAACGACGGCGACGAAGGTGGCGAGGGTACTCGTCGTCGCCGCCGTCGTCGCGGAGGCCGGCGCCGCCGCAAGACCGGTGACGCGGACGGTTCCGACGACAGCGCCGAAGAGCAGGACGACGACGCGGACGAGTCGGACGACCAGCAGGACGACACCGACGAGCAGGACCAGTCCGGTGAGTCCGAGGACGAGACGGAGGGCTCCGGCTCCTCGTCGCGCCGCCGCCGTCGCCGTCGCCGCCGCAAGGGCGAGGACCCGGTCGCGGCGCCGGACGACCCGGACGAGACCGTCGTACGGGTGCGTGAGCCGCGCAGCAAGACCATCTCGAACGAGATCACCGCGGTCGAGGGATCGACCCGGCTGGAGGCGAAGAAGCAGCGCCGCCGCGAGGGTCGCGCCGCCGGCCGCCGCCGCGCGCCGATCGTCACCGAGGCCGAGTTCCTGGCCCGGCGCGAGTCGGTCGAGCGGACGATGGTGATCCGCGCTCGCGGCGACCTGACCCAGATCGCCGTCTCCGAGGACAACGTCCTGGTCGAGCACTACGTCGCCCAGGAGGAGCAGGTCTCACTGATCGGCAACGTGTACCTCGGCCGGGTGCAGAACGTGCTGCCCAGCATGGAGGCCGCGTTCATCGACATCGGCAAGGGCCGCAACGCCGTGCTGTACGCCGGTGAGGTCGACTGGAACACGCTCGGCGGCGGCAACGGCCCGCGCAAGATCGAGTCGGTGCTCAAGTCCGGCCAGGCGGTCCTGGTCCAGGTGACCAAGGACCCGATCGGCCACAAGGGCGCCCGGCTGACCAACCAGATCAGCCTGCCCGGCCGGTACGTCGTGTACGTGCCGCGCGGGGGCAACGGCGGGATCAGCCGCAAGCTGCCCGACACCGAGCGGAACCGCCTGAAGGGCATCCTCAAGGACATCGTCCCGGACGAGGCGGGCGTGATCGTGCGCACCGCCGCCGAGGGCGCCACCGAGGACGAGCTGACCCGCGACGTCAGCCGGCTGCAGTCGTACTGGGAGGACATCGAGAAGAAGTCGAAGTCTGGCCAGGCGCCGCAGTTGCTGCACGGTGAGCCGGATCTGCTGATCCGGGTGGTCCGCGACCTGTTCACCGAGGACTTCACCAAGCTGATCATCTCCGGCGACGACGCCTACGACCAGGTCAAGGAGTACGTCTCGTACGTCGCTCCGCATCTGGCCGACCGGGTGGAGAAGTGGGCCGGTGACGGGGACGTCTTCTCGAACTACCGGATCGACGAGCAGATCAAGAAGGCGCTGGACCGGAAGGTCTGGCTGCCCTCGGGTGGCTCGCTGATCATCGACCGAACCGAAGCGATGACGGTGGTCGACGTCAACACCGGCAAGTTCACCGGCTCCGGCGGAAACCTCGAGGAGACCGTCACCAAGAACAACCTGGAGGCGGCCGAGGAGATCGTCCGGCAGCTCCGGTTGCGCGACATCGGCGGCATCATCGTGATCGACTTCATCGACATGGTGCTGGAGCTGAACCGGGACCTGGTGCTGCGCCGGCTGGTGGAGTGCCTGGGCCGCGACCGGACCAAGCACCAGGTCGCCGAGGTGACCTCGCTGGGCCTGGTCCAGATGACCCGCAAGCGGATCGGTACCGGTCTGCTCGAGGCGTTCAGCGAGAACTGCGACCACTGCGGTGGGCGCGGGCTGATCCTGCACGACGAGCCGAAGGAGTCCCGCCGCCGGCAGGACGACGGACGCAACCGCGGGCAGCAGCAGCACTCGAACAACGACCAGATGAGCGACGGCGACGGCGCCAAGAAGACCTCCCGGAGCCGCAACCGCGGCAAGGGCCGGGGTCGTGGCGACGGGTCGGACGAGCAGCCCGAGACCGAGCAGCAGAGCCACGACGCCGCCCAGCGCCTGGCCCAGATCGCTGCGGCCTCCGGCGTCACCAACGCCGAGGCCCAGGACGACCAGGACTACAGCGACCACTCGCACGGTGAGCGGGTCCAGGCTGATCGCTCGCAGAGCGACCAGTCGCAGGGTGAGCGCCCGCAGGACGACCACTCGCAGGCCGGGCAGGCCCGCGAGGAGCGCACGCAGGGCGACTCGCAGGGTGACCAGGTTTCCGCAGCGCAGGCTCAGGAGGGTTCTGAGGGTGCTGCTGGGGACGGTGCCGAGGCTGGGGCTGAGAAGGCTCAGCAGAACGGTTCCGGGCGCGGTGGCAGCACTCGCCGCCGGCGTGGTGGCCGTAGCCGGGCCAAGGCGGACGACAGTGGTGACAGCGATGCAGGCAACAACGGATCCGACGCCGGAGTGAGCGCTCCGGAGCTGGAGTCCACCCCGGTTTGACCCACTCGTGACGCGCGCCGTATTCTTGTCCTTCGGCGCGCGTCTCGCGTGCCTCCTTTGTGTGGGCCGCAGTAGGTCTGTGCAGGCCCCGTAAGACTTCCGAACAAACAGAGAGTGAGATCCACGGTGTACGCGATCGTGCGCAGTGGCGGCACCCAGCAGAAGGTCGCCGTCGGCGATGTCATCGAGATCGACAGCCTGACTGATCAGGTCGGCGACACGGTGTCGTTGCCCGCAGTCCTCGTCGTCGATGGCGACACCGTGACGGCCGATGCTGCCGCCTTGGCCAAGGTGGCCGTTTCAGCTGAGGTTCTCGGCCGCACCAAGGGCCCGAAGATCCACATCCTCAAGTACAAGAACAAGACCGGTTACCGCAAGCGCCAGGGGCACCGCCAGCACTACACCCAGGTCAAGGTCACCGCGATCGACGCCAAGAAGAAGTGAGCTGAGACAGACATGGCACACAAAAAGGGAGCAGCGTCGACCCGTAACGGTCGCGACTCCAACGCGCAGCGGCTCGGCGTGAAGCGCTTCGGCGGTCAGCTGGTCAACGCCGGCGAGATCATCGTCCGCCAGCGTGGCACCCACTTCCACCCGGGCAGCCTGGTCGGCCGTGGTGGCGACGACACGCTGTTCGCGCTTGCCGAGGGCAAGGTCGAGTTCGGCGTCCGTCGTGGGCGTCGCGTCGTCAACATCGTCCCGGCCCCGGCGGAGTAACACCGCCACCCGGAGTTCGAAGCCTTTGCAGTAGTTGCCGAAGGGCGGGTCGCGGAATAGCGCGACCCGCCCTTCGGCTATGTACAGAGTTAGTTCATCCAGCAGGAAGTAGAAAAACCGATGGCGATCCCCAGCTTTGTCGACCGGGTCACGGTGCACGTCACCGGTGGCAACGGCGGAAACGGCTGCGCCTCGGTGCACCGGGAGAAGTTCAAGCCGCTCGGTGGTCCCGACGGGGGCAACGGCGGTGACGGCGGCAGCATCATCCTGCGCGTCGACCCGGACCTGACCACACTGGTTGACTACCACCGCTCCGCCCACCGCTCCGCCACGAACGGTGCCCAGGGCAAGGGTGACCACCAGGCCGGCAGCAAGGGCGGCGACATCGTATTGCCCGTCCCGGACGGCACCGTCGTCAGTACTCCGGAAGGCGAGGTGCTGGCGGACCTCGTCGGCCTCGGCGCGGAGTTCGTCGCGGCCCAGGGCGGCAAGGGTGGCCTCGGCAACGCGGCACTCGCCAGCTCCAGCCGCAAGGCCCCCGGTTTCGCGCTGCTCGGTGAGGACGGCGAGGAGCGCACGGTCGTTCTCGAGCTCAAGGTCGTCGCCGACATCGGCCTGGTCGGCTTCCCGAGCGCGGGCAAGTCGTCGCTGGTCGCGTCGATCAGCCGCGCCCGGCCGAAGATCGCGGACTACCCCTTCACCACCCTGATCCCGAATCTCGGTGTCGTGGTGGCCGGTGAGACCTCCTTCACCGTCGCCGACGTACCGGGCCTGATCGAGGGCGCGAGCGAGGGTCGCGGGCTCGGACACGACTTCCTGCGGCATGTCGAGCGGTGTGCCGCGCTGGTGCACGTGATCGACTGCGCCACCTACGAGCCGGGCCGTGACCCGCTCACCGACCTCGACACGATCGAGGCCGAGCTGAAGGCGCACGGTGGGCTGGAGGACCGGCCGCGGCTGGTCGCGCTGAACAAGGTGGACGTGCCGGACGCCAAGGAGATCGCCGAGATGGTGACTGCCGAGCTCGAGCAGCGCGGCCTCAAGGTGTTCTCGATCTCGACCGCCAGCCACGAAGGCCTCGACGGGCTGAAGTTCGCGATGGCCGAGCTGGTCGCCAAGCGGCGTGCGGAGGCCGAGAAGCCGGACAACACCCGGATCATCATCCGGCCGCAGGCCACCGGCGGGTCCGAGTTCAAGGTCCGGAAGACCCCGGAGGGCGGCTGGCTGATCCAGGGCGAGAAGCCCGAGCGCTGGGTCCGGCAGACCGACTTCGGCAACGCCGAGGCCACCGGCTACCTGGCCGACCGGCTGAACCGGCTCGGCGTCGAGCGCGAACTGCTCGAGCTGGGCGCGATGGAGGGCGACGACGTGATCATCGGCGACGGCCCGAACGCGGTCGTCTTCGACTTCGCTCCCGAGGTCCAGGCCGGTGCGGAGATCCTCGCCCGGCGCGGTGAGGACCACCGGCTGGAGGAGGACCGTCCGGCCGCGCAGCGCCGCAAGGACAAGGACGAGAAGTACCACGCGCTCAGGTCCGGCGAGATCGAGCGCCCGGTGGACCTGTCGGAGTACGGCAGGGGCTGGATCGCGGACGAGGTCGACCTGTCGCCGGCCGAGGCGAAGGCGGCCCAGAAGGCCGCCGAGAGGCTCGCGCGCAAGGAAGCCCGCGAGCTGGAGGCTGCTCGGGAGCTCGAGGCCGAGCGGCTGTTCAGGGCCGGCCAGGACATCGACATCGAGGCCGAGAGCAGCAACCAGGACGCATGACGCGGCGGCCCGCACTTGAGCCGGAATGTGGACCGCGGGGGATCTGACCGACTCACTACGGGATCGTAGGAAGCATGATGCGGGAGAGCTCATGAAGCGGCGCGCGGAGGTTGTCGACGCAGCGCGGATCGTGGTCAAGGTCGGGTCGTCGTCCCTGACCCAGCGCGGCAGGATCGACCTGGAACGCCTTCGCCTGCTGGTCGACGCCCTGGCGGCTCGTCGGGTGGAGGGCACCGAGGTCGTGCTGGTCTCGTCCGGTGCGATCGCCGCCGGCCTGGCTCCGATGGGACTGCGCTCGCGTCCGCGCGATCTCGCCACCCAGCAGGCCGCTGCGTCGGTCGGCCAGGGCTTGCTGATGGCCCGGTACAGCGACGCGTTCGCCGCGCACGGACTCCGCGTCGGCCAGGTGCTGCTGACCGTCGACGACGTCACCCGGCGGAGCCACTATCGCAATGCCTACAGGACTTTCGCCCGCCTGCTGGAGCTCGGCGTCGTACCGATCGTGAACGAGAACGACACCGTCGCCACCACGGAGATCCGCTTCGGCGACAACGACCGCCTGGCCGCGCTCACCAGCCACCTCGTCCACACGGATCTGCTTGTCCTGCTGTCCGATGTGGACGGCCTGTACGACGGGGATCCGCGCAAGCCTGGCACCACGATGCTGACGGATGTCCGTGGTCCGGCGGACCTGGCTCGGCTGAAGATCGGGCGTACCGGCTCGTCCGGCGTCGGCACGGGCGGCATGCAGACGAAGGTCGAGGCGGCCGCGATCGCCACCGAGGCAGGGATTCCGGTCGTGCTGACCTCTGCCGGACACGTCGGCGAGGCGCTCCGCGGTGATCCGGTCGGCACGCTGTTCCACCCGACCGGGCGCCGCCGCAAGACCCGGCTGCTCTGGCTCGCCCACGCGACCTCGGGACAGGGCCGCCTTCAGCTGGACGAAGGCGCTGTCCGGGCAGTCACCGAACGCCGTACTTCGTTGCTCCCCGCGGGGATCAGCGGGGTCGAGGGGACCTTCTCCGCGGGCGATCCCGTCGACCTGGTGTCACCGGCCGGTGTGGTGATCGCGCGCGGCCTGGTCAACTACGACGCGGCCGAGCTCCCGGAACTCCTGGGCCGTTCGACCCGGGACCTGGCCCGCGAGCTCGGTGCGGCGTACGAGCGTGAGGTCGTCCACCGCGACGACCTCGTCCTGCTCTAACTGCTTTTCACCGCCAGGACGGGACATTCGGCTTCGAGCAGGATGGTTTGTGCCTGGCTGCCGAGGAGGAGTTTGCCAACGGGGGTGCGGCGGCGCAGGCCGATCACGATCAGCTCTGCGTTCAGCTCGCCAGCCAGCTTGAGGATTTGGTCGGCCGCATCCTTGCTCTCCACCAGCTGCGTCAGCTCGTGGTCGACGCCCGACGCGGTGAGCCGTTCCTCCACCGATTGCCACTCGGTGCCGGAGGCGTACCGCTTGTCGACCAGGGACTCGCCGCGCGACGAGTTCACCACGACCAGCCGCTGATGCCGGCGTTGCGCCTCGTCGATCGCGCTCTCCAACGCGGCCACGCCTTCAGGAGTCGGCACGTACCCGACGATGATCGCCACGATCAGTCTCCCGCACGCTCAGAGGGTTGGAGTTCCCGGTCCTTCGGCTGACGCCGCTTCCGCACCGAGTTCACCACGGGCGGAACCACCAGCACCAGCAGGATCACGAAGTACACGGTCTTGGAGAACCACGTGTTGTAGAGGCCGCTCAGCTGGCCGTCGCTGATCTGCAACGCGCGCCGCATCTGCTCCTCGGCGACCGGCCCGAGGATGATGCCGATGATCGCCGGTACGACGGGCAGCCCGAAGCGCCGCATCGCGAAGCCGAGTGCACCGAGCAGGAGCAGCAGCCACAGGTCGAAGGTGGACAGGTTGGCGGCGTACGCGCCGATGCTGGCGAAGAACAGGATGCCGGCGTACAGGTACGGCCGGGGGATCCGCAGCAGCTTGGCCCAGATCGGGGCGAGCGGGAGGTTCAGCGCCAGCAGGATCGCGTTACCGATGAAGAGGCTGGCCACCAGACCCCAGACCAGCTCGGGTTGCGTCTCCAGCAGCCGCGGCCCCGGCTGGATGCCGTACCCCTGGAAGGCGCCGAGCATCACCGCGGCGGTCGCGGTGGTCGGGATCCCCAGCGTGAGCAGGGGAACCAAGCCACCCGCGGCCGACGCGTTGTTCGTCGCCTCGGGACCGGCGACGCCCTCGATCGCACCGTGGCCGAACTCCTCCGGGTGCTTGCTCATCTTCTTCTCGGTGACGTACGACAGGAAGGTCGGAATCTCGGCGCCACCCGCGGGGATCGCGCCGAACGGGAAGCCGATCGCCGTACCGCGAAGCCACGGCTTCCAGGACCGGCGCCAGTCCTCCCCGCTCATCCGCGCGGCGCCGACGGTGATGATTTCGGCCGGCGTACGACGCAGGTGCGCGGCGATCCACAGGGCCTCGCCGACCGCGAACAACCCGACCGCGACCACGACCACATCGATGCCGTCGGCAAGTTCCGGCAGCCCGAGGGTGAGCCGCTGCTGGCCGGAGGTCGGGTCGATTCCGATCAGGCCGATCAGCAGGCCGATCGCGAGGGCGGCCACTCCACGGACCTTCGAGGAGCCGAGCACAGTGGTGACGGCGACGAAGGCGAGCACCATCACCGCGAAGTAGTCGGGCGCGCCCATCTTCACGGCCAGCTGGACGATCGCGGGTGCTAGCAGGGCCAGGCAGAGCGTGCCGATGGTGCCGGCGATGAACGAGCCGATCGCCGCGGTGGCCAGCGCTGCCGCCGCTCTGCCCTTGCGGGCCATCTTGTTGCCCTCGATCGCGGTGACGACCGACGCACTCTCACCTGGTGTGTTCAGCAGGATCGAGGTGGTCGAGCCGCCGTACATGCCGCCGTAGTAGATGCCGGCGAACATGATGAACGCCTGCGTCGGCTCCAGCGAGTACGTCAGCGGCAGCAGCAGCGCGATCGCCATCGCGGGGCCGATCCCGGGCAGCACGCCGATCGCAGTACCGAGCAGGACGCCGACGAAGGCGTAGAGCAGGTTGGTCGGGTGGGCGGCGGTGGCGAACCCGTTGAGCAGTTCGGTGAACGCGTCCATCAGAGGATTCCCTTGAGGATCCCGGCCGGCAGGTGGATGCCGAGGCCGAGGTAGAAGAGGTACCAGCTGCCGACGGACAGCGCGATCGAGATGATCGCGTTGCGGATCAGGTGCCGGCTGCCCAGCGCGTAGGTGGTGCCGAAGAACAGCACCGCTCCCGACACCGGCCAGCCGAGCCGCTCGATCAGCAGGATGTTCGCGACGAAGGCGGCCACCAGCAGGCCCAGGGTCTTCCAGTCGCTGCCGTGCGCGAGGTCGACGTCCTCACCGGCCTCCTGCTCGCCCCGGCCGCCCCGCAGGATGTCGATGGCGAGCAGGACCGCGGTCACCACCAGCAGGAGGCCGACCGCGAGCGGGACCGTCCTCGGCCCGATCGGCCCTCGGGTCTCCAGGTCCGGGAGCCGGAGGGCGTCGATCATCGCCCAGCCGCCGAGCAGCAGGAGCAGGAGGGCCACTCCCAGCTCGGAGCGGCCCTGCTTCACGGTGCTCATGGTCGGGGTGCTCATCAGGCGACGAGGCCGAGTTCTCGCAGTACGCCGGCGACCCGGTCGTTCTCCGAGGTGAGGAAGGCCTTGAACTCGTCACCCGTCTGGAAGGAATCGGTCCAGCCCTGGTCGGCCAGCGTCTGCTTCCACTGCGAGGACTCGTGCATCTTGGTCAGCAGTTCGTTGTACTGCTGCTGCTTGTCCGCCGACAACCCGGGCGGACCGACGATGCCGCGCCAGTTGGTGAACACCAGGTCGACGTCCAGGCTCTTCAGCGTGGGCGCGTCGATCCCCTCGACCGGCTGCTCACTGGTCACCGCGAGGATCTTCACGTCGCCGGACTTGGCCTGCTCGACGACCTCGCCGATCCCAGTGGCCGCGAAGGCGACCTTCTTGCCCAGGATCGCGGTCAGCAGCTCGCCGCCACCGTCGTACGCGACGTAGTTGACCGACTTCGGCTGTACTCCGACCGCCTTGGCCAGCAGCATCGGGGTCAGGTGGTCCGGCCCGCCGGCGTTCGACGCGCCGCCGACCGGGACCTTGCCCGGGTCCGCCTTCCAGGCAGCGACGAGCTGCTCGAGGCTGGTGTACGGCGAACCCTTCGGTACGACGATCGCCTCGGCCTCGGAGACCATCCGGGCGATCGGCACGGTGTCCTGCAGAGTGGCCTTCGACTTGTTCGTGAAGACGGCCCCGACGACGCCGAGTCCCATCTGCATCAGGATGTCGTCCTTGCCCTTCTCGTTCACCAGCCGCTGCAGGCCGACCGTGCCACCGGCGCCGGCGGTGTTGAACACCTCGACGGTGTCGGTGAGCTTCGCGTCCTGCATCGCCTTGGCGGCGGCCCGGGCAGTCGTGTCGTAACCGCTGCCGGGTGAGTTCGGAACCAGGATGCGCAGGCCCTCGACCGGGCCCGAACTGGTTCCGCCGGAGGCGTTGTCGTCGGC
Organism: Kribbella qitaiheensis; assembly: GCF_042657745.1. Taxonomy (GTDB): domain Bacteria; phylum Actinomycetota; class Actinomycetes; order Propionibacteriales; family Kribbellaceae; genus Kribbella; species Kribbella qitaiheensis. The sequence continues at coordinate 253,056 of NZ_JBHSKE010000021.1, forward strand.
ACTGACGCCGCAGCCGGCCGCCACTACGGCGAGGGTGACGGCGGCGGTGATACTGGTGAACCACGTCCGTGCTTGCACGGCGGCCTCCTTGGGTCTTCGGTGGAGCGGGTGCCGTCAGCGTGGCGTGGGGCCGATCCGGTGTCACCGTTACGAACGCAAACTCTGTTGTGCTCATTGTGCTCACGGCCTGCTGGCCAGATCGGGCGGTGCCGCGCACAATCAACCCGTGACCGCGAGGTGGAGAGCGTTCCTGGGCAGGCGTCGGTGGACGCTGGCCGGGCGGATGCTGGCCATGCAGTTGCTGATCGTGCTGATCGTCCTCGTCGGTGTGGCCGCCGTTTCGCTGGCTCAGTCGAACGCCCGGTTCCGCGACACGGAGGGCCGCCGTGCGCTCGCGGTTGCCGAGCGGCTGGCGGTGACCGCAGGAGTCCGCGAAGCAGCCGCGGCCGGAGCACGCGGGGCCAGCGGCTCGGACGGTGCGCCCGACTACGTCAGCCAGGCCCAGTCCGTGGTGGAGTCCGGGCGGACCTTCTCCGGTTCGACGTACGTGAAGGTCGCCCTGCGGGATCGCCGGATCATCGCCTCGACCGACCCTGTGCCGCAGACCTCCGTGGCGCGGCTGCAGGAGACCGACGCGTTCCTCGGCCGCTCGTGGATGGGGCGTGACGAGGAGACCGGCGCGGCGCTGGCGATGGCGCCGATCATCAACGTGGAGACCCGCGAGACCGACGGGGTGGTCGCCGTCGGCCGGCAGTACCCGTCCCTGCTGGCCAATCTCGCGACCGCGACGCCGAACCTGCTCACGTACCTCGGCATCGCCAGCCTGCTGGGAGTGCTCGGCTCGTTGCTGCTGGCAAGAACCGTCAAGCGCCAGACGCTGGGACTGGAGCCGCGCGAGATCACCGGTCTGGTCGAGCAGCGGGAAGCCTTGCTGCACGGGATCAAAGAAGGCGTGCTCGCCGTCGATCTCGAGCGGCGGATCACCATGGTCAACGACGAGGCCGCGCATCTGCTGGGGATCCCGCTGGTTTCGGCGGGCCGGGCTCTGGTCGAGGTCGACGACACCGGCCGGCTGGGGGAGATCTTCGACGGGCCCGAGCCGGCGACCGACCGGGTTCTGCCGCTGCACGGGCGAGTTCTCACACTGAACCGGATGCCGGTCCGCAGCCACGGACGCCACATCGGCTGGGTCGCCACCTTCCGTGACCGGACCGAACTGCTCGAACTCCAGCGCGAGCTCGACCTGACCCGCAACACCACCGACACCCTGCGGGCGCAGGCTCACGAGTTCAGCAACCGGATGCACATCGTCAGCGGCCTGATCGAACTGGGGGAGTACGACGACGTCCGCCGTTACATCCAGCGCATCGCGGCCGACCAAACCGAGTTGACCGCCGGAGTCACCGCGCGGGTGGCAGATCCCGCGGTCGCGGCCTTGCTGATCGCGAAGTCCAGCCAGGCGGCGGAGCGCGGGGTCAGCTTCGTGGTCGACCAGGCGACGTGGCTGCCGCGCCTGGACGAACGACTCGCCACTGACGTGTCCACGGTGCTCGGCAACCTGGTCGACAACGCGCTCGACGCCGCCGCCGGGGCCCGGGATCCCTTTGTCGCCGTGGAAGTGGTCGAGCATGCGGGCGCAGTACGGATCCAGGTTCGGGACTCGGGGCCTGGGGTGGACAGTGCGATGCAGCATCGGGTCTTCACGCATGGGTTCAGTACGAAGGACAGCGAGTCGGATGACGACCATGGGATCGGGCTGGCGCTCGTCCGGGTGATCTGCCGCAAGCGCGGGGGCGATGTGACGGTGCACAACGACTCGGGTGCCGTCTTCGTGGCGACGCTGCCGATGCTCGCCACGGCGGCGCCGGCATGATCCAGGTCCTCGTCGTGGACGACGACTTCATGGTCGCCCGGCTGCACTCGAGCGTGGTCGCGCGTCAAACCGGCTTCGAGGTTGTCGGTGCCGCTCGCACGGGTGCCGAGGCCCTCGCCGCTGTGCGCACGCTCCGGCCGGATCTGGTGCTGCTCGACATCTACCTGCCGGACATGAGCGGCCTCGAGGTACTGCGCCGCTTCCGCGAGTCCTCGGCCGACTATCCGGTCGACGTGATCGTGATCAGCGCGGCCCGCGACCTCGACACGCTTCGTACTGCGTTGCGTGGCGGGGTCTTCCAGTACCTGGTGAAGCCGTTCGAGATCGAGTCTCTTCGAAGTCGGCTGGAGGACTACGCGGCTCACTGGGCAGAACTTCACCACTTGACAGAGGCGCACCAGGACGAGGTGGACCGGGTCTTTCGCACCCAGAGCGGCCGCGTGCCGCCGCCCAAGGGAATCAGCCCGGAGACCACGGACCTGGTTCTGAAGGCTCTCGGCAACGCTCCCGACGACGGTCTGTCGGCCACCGACTGCGCCGAAGCCACCGGCCTCTCCCGCAGCAGCACCCGCCGCTACCTGGAACACCTCGTCACCATCGGCCGAGCCGAGATGCGTCCCCGCTACGGCACCGCCGGCCGCCCCGAACGCCGCTACCACCCGCTACCCCGCTAGCAACCTTCCAGCTCAGAAGACTTCGGGGTCGTGAGGGTGACTTTGTGCGTGACTTGAGCGTTTGGGTTGGGCCGCGATGGCCGAATGGTGCACAAGGTGGGGTCTCGTGGGGTGGCACTGGCCGTGGGGCGCGTGGCGTGTGGTGGAGGTGGTTGACCGGAGGGCGCGAAGGGCTGGCTAGGGGAGGCGTTCGCCTATTGCGGTTAGGGCTGTGTTTCGGGCTTCTAGGACGTGGTGTTCGGCTAGGGCTCGGGCTCGGGGGGCGTCGCGGGCTATCAGGGACTCGAGGATTTGTTGGTGTTCGTGGAGGGCGGCTGTTCGGCGGGATTGGGAGGAGTTGGTGAAGGCTCGGTAGCGGGCCATCTGACCGTCTACCTGCTCGTGGAGGCGGGCGGCCCACCCGTGGCGGGCGATCTCCGCGATCTTCAGGTGGAAGTCGTGGCCCGCGTTCATCGCGTCGTCGGCGAACTCGACCAGCCGCTGGTTCCGCGCCACCAGCAGCGTCAGCGCCTCGGCACCCCCGTCCGTCATCCGCTCGGCGGCCTCCGCCGCCATCAGGCCCTCCAGCGACGCCCGCACCGTATAGAGCTCGTCGATCTCCTCCGCCGATAGAGAGCGGACCACCATCCCGCCCGTCGGCAGCTGCTCCAGGAGATCCTCGGCCAGCAGTAGCCGCAGCGCCTCCCGCAGCGGTGTCCGGCTCACCTGCAACTGCGCCGACAGCTCGGGCTCGAACAACCTCCGCCCCGGCGGCAGGTCGAGCGACAGGATGCGCCGTTTCAGCTCGGCGTACACGACCTGACCGCCGGAGGCGCGCCGCACTCTGTCCGTCATACGAACTCTCCTTTGCGTACTTGTATACAAGTATGCTTCTCTGGCTCCAGTCTCGCACCCGATCGGAGCAAGGCATGGCCCATCTTTCGGCATCCCCGCCCGCCACCGCACAACGGACGGATCCGGACGCCCTCCTGGCGTTCACCCAGGCCGTACTGCGCGCCGAAGGCGTCCCGGCCGCGGACTCCCACCTGCTCGCCGACACCCTGGTGACGGCGGAACTCTGGGGCCACGCCTCGCACGGCATGCTCCGCCTGCCCTGGTACGTCGCTCGCCTCCGCAGCGGCGCGATGCGCAAGATCACCCAGGTCGCCACGGTCCGGGACACCGGCGCCTTGGTCGTGCTCGACGGTGGTCACGGCATCGGCCAGGTCATCGCCGAGCACGCGGTCACCCTCGGTGTCGAGCGGGCCAAGCGCTTCGGCGTGAGCTCCATCGGCGTCCGCAACTCGGGCCACTTCGGGACCGCGGCGTACTTCACCCGCCGGGCGGCGGAGGCCGGCTGCGTCGCCCTGCTCTGCACGAACGCCAGCCCGGCGATGGCTCCGTGGGGTGGCAAGCACAAGAGCATCGGCACGAACCCCTGGTCCATCGCGGCCCCGGCCGGGCGGCACGGCACCGTCGTGATGGACCTCGCCAACACGGCCGTTGCCCGCGGCAAGGTCTACCTCGCGGCCGAGCGGGGGACCGGCATCCCCGAGGGCTGGGCAGCCGATGCCGACGGCAACCCGACCACGGATCCGCAGACAGCGATCGAAGGCCTGATCCTCCCGATGGCGGGCCCCAAGGGATACGTCATCTCGTTCATGTTCGACGTCCTGGCCGGGGTACTCACCGGCAGCGCGTTCGGCGACGAGGTGGCCGGCCCCTATCAACCGGACGCGACCAGCGGCGCCGGCCATCTGCTGCTCACCATCGACGTCGCCGCGATGGCCGACCCAGCGGAGTACGGCGAACGGGTGGAGGCACTCGTCGACTCGACCCGCGCCGCCGAGAAGGCTTCCTGGGCTGACGAGATCCTCGTCCCCGGTGAACTCGAGGACCGCCATCACGCGGAACTCTCCGCCGCAGGCATCGCGCTCACCGACACCACCTGGGCGAGCCTGGCGACCCTGAGCGCGGAGACAGGGGTCGAGCTCCCACGATGATCACCCTGTCCGTATCCCTGCAGGTCGTCCAGGGCCACCTCGACGCCTTCGTCGACGCGATCCGCACCAACGCCGAGCGGTCCTTCACCGACGAGCCCGGCTGCCTGGCCTTCGACGTCAGCCAGGATCTCGCCGACGACCACCACTTCCTGCTGCACGAGACCTACACCGACGACGCGGCCGTCGACGCGCACCGAGCCGCGCCGCACTTCAAGGTCTGGCGCGCGGCCGTCGCCGAACACGTCGTGCCCGGCAGCCAGGTGAACACCCTGGCCCGCCGGCTCTTCCACCACCACAGCCCGGAGGCCAACCGATGAACCTGCTGATCCGTCCCGACCAGGTCGTACCGTTCGACCGTGGCAACGGCGTCGTCACCATCCCGTACGTCGGACGCTGGAATGCCGAGGACAACCGCATCACCACCGGGCAGACCGTGTTCGCCGTCGGCACCGGACTGCCCGTGCACAGCCATAACGTCGAGGAGTCCGTGCTGATCCTCGAGGGGCTCGCGATCGCGGAGATCGACGGGGAACGCTTCGACCTGGTGGCCGGCGAGGCGACCTGGGTTCCGGCCGGGGTGCCGCACCGATTCCTCAACCGCGGCGACGAGCCGATGCGGATCTACTGGGTGTACGGCGGCCGCGAGGTCACTCGCACGATCACAGCCACCGGTGAGACCTTCGAGCACCTCTCGGAGAGCGACCGGGGCGGGCTGACGACCCGATGATCACCACGATCAACCCGGCTGACGGGACCACGCTCGCCGCCTACCAGGCGATGACCCCCGCGCAGATCGAGCAGGCCGTAGTACAGGGCTCTGCTGCTGCCGCTGCTTGGGGACGCACTGCGGTCGAGAACCGGCTTGAGGCGTTGACTCGGCTGGCTGCGCACCTCCGGTCGGAGTCCGCTCGGCTGGCTGCGCTGATCACGGCCGAGATGGGGAAGCCGATCAAGGAGGCCGAGGGCGAGATCGAGAAGTCCGCCATCACAGCCGAGTACTACGCGGCGAACGGCGGCGCGATCCTGGCCGACGAGGAGGTCCCGGTCGACGGGGTCCGCGCCTGGGTGGCATACGAGCCGGTCGGGCTGGTGCTCGCGGTGATGCCGTGGAACTTCCCGGCCTGGCAGGTGTTCCGGTTCGCCGTACCGACGCTTGCCGCTGGCAACGGAGTACTGCTGAAGCACTCGCCGAATGTGACCGGGTTCGCGCTCGAACTGGAGAAGGTGTTCGTCGCGGCCGGGTTCCCGGAGCACCTCGTCACGACGCTGCTGGTGGAAGAGCCGGAGGTGCCGGCCACGATCGAGGGATTGATCGCGGACGACCGGATCGCCGCGGTCACGCTGACCGGAAGCAACCGCGCCGGCGCGGCCGTTGGAGCCGCTGCGGGCCGTGCGTCGAAGCGCTCAGTGCTCGAGCTCGGGGGGTCGGACGCGTTCGTGGTGCTCGCGGATGCCGACCTCGAGGCTGCAGCGGCGGCCGCAGTACGGGCGCGGTTCGCGAATTCCGGGCAAAGCTGTGTGTGCGCGAAGCGGTTCATCGTCGAGGCGGCCGTCGCCGACGAGTTCATCGATCGCTTCGTGCTGGGCGTGAAGGCGCTGGCCGTCGGGGATCCGAGCGATCGCGAGGTCGCGGTCGGCCCGCTGGCTCGTGACGACCTGCGGGTTGCCTTGCAGCGGCAGGTCGACGAGTCCGTCGCGGCCGGGGCCGTACTGGTCGCCGGTGGTGGGAGCATCGACGGACCCGGGTACTACTTCGAGCCGACCGTGCTGACCGGAACAGCTCCGGGCATGCCTGCGTTCGACGAGGAGACCTTCGGCCCGCTGGCCGCGGTTGCCGTCGCCGCAGATGTCGAGGAGGCGATCACCCTGGCCAACGCCACGCAGTACGGGCTGGGGCTCAGCATCTGGACCGGTTCACCGACGCGTGGGGTCGAGGTGGCGCGTCGGATCACGTCCGGGGCGGCATTCGTCAACGCGGTGGTGGCGTCGGACCCGCGGCTGCCCTTCGGCGGGACCAAGCGCAGCGGTTACGGACGCGAACTGGCCGCGGCCGGGATCCGCGAGTTCACCAACACGAGGACTTACTGGGTCGCCTAGGCCGCGCCTGAGACGGGTGGGCGGGGGAGCGGGAGGTCGCCCTACGATGATGGGGTGAGCGAGATCATCGAGTTGTGCCGGCGGGCCCGCGAGGCCTCCTACGCGTTGTCGGCGGCTTCCCGTGCGACCAAGGACGCGGCGCTGCACGCCATGGCGGCAGCCCTGCGCGCGAACACCGAGCCGATCGTCGCGGCGAACGCGAAGGACGTCGCCGCCGCGCGGGAAGCCGGTACGCCGGAGTCGACCGTGGACCGGCTGGCTCTCGACCCCAGCCGGGTGGACGCGATGGCTGCCGGGCTCGAGCAGCTCGCCGGCCTGGTGGACCCGGTCGGCGAGGTCGTCCGCGGCTACACCCTGCCGAACGGCCTGGAGCTCCGCCAGGTGCGTGTGCCGTTCGGCGTGGTCGGCATCATCTACGAGGCCCGCCCGAACGTGACAGCCGACGCGGCCGGCATCTGCCTGAAGTCCGGCAACGCGGTACTGCTGCGCGGCTCGTCCTCCGCGGCCGAGTCGAACGCCGCGATCATCGCCGTACTGCGCTCCGCTGCGGCCGAGGTGGGACTGCCGGCCGACGTGATCCAGGGTGTGCCGGGTGACCGGGCCGCCGTGAAGGAGCTCATGCAGGCGCGCGGGCTCGTCGACGTGCTGATCCCGCGGGGTGGCGCCGGGCTCATCCAGACGGTGGTGTCGGAGTCGACCGTGCCTGTGATCGAGACGGGCGTCGGCAACTGCCACGTGTACGTCGACGCCGAGGCTGACCTGGATCTCGCGCTCAAGATCCTGCTGAACGCCAAGACCCAGCGGCCGAGCGTGTGCAACGCGGCGGAATCCCTGCTGGTGCACTCGTCCGTGGCCGACGACTTCCTGGCGAAGGCTCTGCCGGCGCTGGCCGAGGCCGGCGTGACGGTGCACGGCGACGCCACGGTTGTTGCTGCGGGCAATGACATCCTGGTGGCCACCGACGAGGACTACGGCAAGGAGTACCACTCGCTGGATCTCTCCGCAGCCGTGGTGGACTCGCTGGAGGCAGCGGTCGAGCACATCCGCAAGTACAGCTCGAGTCACACCGACGCGATCATCACCCGGTCGCAGGCGGCGGCGCGGCGGTTCGTCCAGGCAGTGGACTCGGCGGCGGTGGTGGTCAACGCGAGCACCCGGTTCACCGACGGTGGCGAGTTCGGGTTCGGTGCAGAGATCGGGATCTCGACGCAGAAGCTGCACGCCCGCGGGCCGATGGGACTGCCCGAGATGACCTCGACGAAGTACGTCGTCATCGGCGAGGGACAGATCCGGAGCTGAGCAGCGGGCCCGCGTCGATCGAGCGCACATCGAGGGGTTCGTCCGACAGCACCGCGAGCGCGGCCGCGTAGTCCTGCCCTGCCTGGAGATCCACCAGCCGGACGGGTCCGTCGTACCCAGGCCACTCGACCAGCGCGGCCGGCTGATCGGGCGCGCTGACGATCACCTTCCGCAGATCGGCGCGGATCCCGTCACCCGTCGCTTTCACGACTGCCTCCTTGCGAGTCCAGTACTGCGTGAACGCGCGCGCCCGCTCGGCTGGTTCGACTTCGGCGAGCTGATCCGCCTCCATCTCGGAGAGGCTGACCGCGGCCAGGGAGTCCGCGTCGATGGTCGGATCCACCAGTTCGACGTCCACGCCGACCGGAGTACGGGGGTGGAAGGCGACGGCGACCAGGTCACCGGAGTGCGATACCGACAGCTGCATTCCGTCGGTCGCGACCTTCCCATGCGGCTGCCCGCAGTCCGGGCACGTTCGATCCAGCCGTACCTCGGCAGGCGGCACCTCCAGTTTTCGCCCGAGCACTCTGCGGATCACCGCGGCGCCCAGCAGGAAACGCGCCTTGTCCTCATCCCTGGTGTACGCCGCCAGGCGGCCTCTTTCGGCGGCATCGAGGTCTGCGGCCAGCTCCGGTCGTGCGTCGCGGATCCGCGCCCACCAGATCTCGACAGTCCGCGGGCCACTCGTCATGCCATCGCCTGATCTGCGCCGGTTTGATCTGTGCCGGCCTGACCGGGGTGAAGCGCGGCCTGCCAGGTGAGTGAGCCGGTCCGCAGGTCGTCGAGCAGGGCTTCGAGCCACTGCAGCTCGGCATCGGCGATCGCCCGTTGGTACTCGGTCTCGATCAGCACCACCCGGGGGACCGGTGCGCCCTCGTACTCCGAGGCGAGGTCGGCCTCGAGCTCGGTGATGCGCCGCGTCAGGTGATCACGGCGCTCCTCGAAGAGCTCCGTCGCGGCCTGCGGAGTCAGCAGCATGATGAACGACAACGCTGCCGGGAACTCGGGGAACTCGTTGCGCGGAGTGGCGACGATCTCCGCGAGCCACTGCCGTGAGGCCGCCCAGCCGGCATCGGTCAGGTGGTAGGTGGTGCGCTCGGGGTAGCGCTCGTCCCGCTGGGTGTCTCCGGCGGCGATCAACCCGGCCTCCTCCAGCCTGACGATCATCCGGTAGAGGCTCGTGCGCTGGCCGACGTTGACCACCTGGTCCTTGCCCCACTGCTTGATCAGCCGCTGGATCCCGTACGGATGCATCGGCCCGTTCTCCAGCAGGCCGAGGATCGCGAGCGCCAGCGGTGAACGGCGGAAGGTCGGCTGCATGGCAGCAGTCTAGAGGTCAGAGAAACTAGTTGCAATGTAACTAGATCGCATGTAACTATCAGCCCATGAGAAAACCAGACCTTGAAGAACTGACCCAGGGATCGGTGACGTCCCGCGACGGCACCCGGATCGGCTACTTGAAGACCGGCCGAGGACCGGCGGTCGTAGTACTGCACGGGAGCATGGAATCGGCCCGCAGTCACACGCTGCTCGCCCGGGCGCTGGCCGACGACTTCACCGTCTACCTACCGGATCGGCGCGGCCGGGGAATGTCCGGTCCGCATCGGCCCGACCACAGTGCGCGCACCGAGGTCGAGGATCTTGAGGCTGTCCTCGCCGAAGCCGGGGCAGACCTGGCGTTCGGGGTCAGCGCAAGTGGCGCGATCGTGCTGGAGGCTGCGCGGACGCTGCCGGCCGTGCGCAAGATGGCTGTGTACGAACCCGCCCTGGTCGCGGACGCGGCTCCGCACGCCGCCTGGTTGGCCCGCTTCGACCAGGAGATTGCTCAGGGCAACGTTGCCGCCGCGATGATCACCAGCATGTACGGCCTGGAACTGGCACCGCCGATTTTCAAGGTGATCCCGCGCCGGCTGCTGGCCTCGATCACCGAGAAGATGATGAAGAAGGAGGATCGGCAGGCGGGGCCTGACGCCATCACCTTGCGCAAGCTGGCGCCGACCGTGCACTACGAAGGTGCGCTGATCGTCGAGCTCGCAGGCCGGTTCGACGAGTTCCGCGAGGTTGCGGCCGACGTACTGGTCCTGGGTGGCAGCAAGGGGTTGCCCTTTCTGAAGCCCGCGCGCGAGGTGCTCATCGAGGTGCTGCCGCGCGGTCGCCGGATCGAGTTCGACGGCCTCGACCACGGCTCGTCGAGTGACCCCAGCCCCATCAACTCCACCGGTAGCCCTGAGGCGGTGGCCCGGATCGCCGACGAGATTCGCTCGTTCTTCGGGACAGGCCAGTGAGCCTTCGTACGACGGTGGTCGCCGCGGCGGCGCGGGTCGCAGTACTCGCGAGCGCTTCAACCGCAGTACCGGCAGTTACTCGGGCAGGGGTGCCGGGCGCGCCTCCCAGCGGGTTGAGAGGACCACGGTCGTCCGGGTCCGGACGACGCCGTTGACGCGGCGGAGGCTGGCGACGACCTCCTCCAGGTGGCCGACGTCGGGGACGCGGACCTTGACCACGAGCTCCTGATCGCCGGCGACGAACCAGCAGTCCTCCACGGCGAGGATCTGGCGGACCCCCTCGACGATGTCGTCGGTCTCCACGTCGTCGCGCTGGAACAGCCCGACCAGCGCGCTGGTGCCCAGCCCCACGTGCTCGGGCGCGACCACCGCGCGGTACCCGAGCAGTACTCCGCGTTCCTCGAGCCGCTTGACGCGCTCCTGGACGCTCGGGCCGGACAACCCGACCTCGCGGCCGAGCTCGGCCCAGCTGGAGCGGCCGTTCGCGCGCAGTGCCTCGACCAGTTGCCGATCGATCGCGTCCATGTGTTCCCCTCCGTTTACCGCAGATTCGTAGGGAGATCAGCTGATCTGCCTTTAATTCGTTTGTGTAGTAGCAGGACGCGTCGTACAATTTTCAAGTGTCGGAGCCACCCGCTCCGACGTCCGGTACAACCTTGTAAAGGAATCATGATCACCCCCGAAGTCGCCCGTGCCCACATCGACGAGATGCGCCGTGTCGCCGCGATCCATCAGCGCGACCACATCGGCCCCTCCGCTTGGCGCCGGCTGCTGACCCGCTACATCCGGCACAGCTGACACCACTCCCGCGCGACCGGCAGGCCACCCGGCCCACCGGTCGCGCTCGCGTAGGCCGGCAAGAGATAGGCTCTGCCTCATGCTTTCCCTCCTCCTGCCGCAGTTGGCGGCCACCGAAGACGCTGCCGAGACGGCCGCGCAAATCTCACCGTGGTGGTACGGCGGGTTCGCCCTGGCTGTCCTGGTCGTGATGCTGCTCATCACCTTGATCATGGGCAAGGGCCGGCCGCACAGCTGAGCGGCGGATCGAGCTGACGTGGATTCTCCGGAACGGGTGCGACCCGGTCGCCGCCTGGGTGTGATGGGCGGCACCTTCGACCCGATCCACCACGGCCACCTGGTGGCGGCCAGCGAAGTACAGGCGTACTTCGACCTGGACGAGGTGATCTTCGTCCCGACCGGTCAGCCGTGGCAGAAGACCGAGCGGCAGGTGTCGCCGCCTGAGGACCGGTACCTGATGACGGTGATCGCCACTGCATCGAACCCCCGGTTCTCCGTCAGCCGGGTCGACATCGACCGGCCCGGGCCGACGTACACGATCGACACGCTGCGCGACCTGGCCGAGCTCTACCCGGACGCGGAGCTGTTCTTCATCACCGGCGCGGACGCGCTGGCCCAGATCCTCACCTGGCGCGACGTCGACGAGATGTTCAAGCTGGCCCAGTTCGTCGGCTGCACCCGGCCGGGGACCGAGGCGCTCGAGCTGCCGCTGGACAAGCTCCCGATGGACCGCGTCACCCTGCTCGAAGTACCGGCCCTGGCCATCTCGTCCACCGAGTGCCGGAAACGGGTCGCCAAGGGCAACCCGACCTGGTATCTCGTCCCGGATGGGATCGTCCAGTACATCGCCAAGCGCCAGCTCTACACCAACCACTAGAAGGCCGACTATCAAAGGACTAGGCATGCCAGCCACCGAACGCGCCATCGAGCTGCTCACCGCGGCAGCCGAGGCGGCCCACGACAAGAAGGCCGAGAACGTTCTCGCGTTCGACGTCTCCGAGCAGCTCGCCATCACCGACGCGTTCCTGGTCGCCTCCGCCTCCAACGACCGCCAGGTCCGCGCCATCGTGGACGCGATCGAGGAGAAGCTGCGGGTCGACTTCGACGCCAAGCCGGTCCGCCGGGAGGGCGCGCGCGAGGGTCGCTGGGTGCTGCTGGACTACCTCGAGGTCGTCATCCACGTGCAGCACGACGAGGAGCGCAGCTTCTACTCGCTGGAGCGCCTGTGGCGCGACTGCCCGGTCATCCCGCTGCCGTCTCCCGGTCCCGGCGCTGCTGACAATGCCGGCACCTCCTCAGCGGTCGAATGACCGCGGGGCGGCTGATCGTCTGGCGGCACGGCCGGACCGAGTGGAACCTGCAGGACAAGATCCAGGGCCAGGCCGACATCCCGCTGGACGACGTCGGCGTCGCCCAGGCCCGTGCCGCCGCCCTGCGGCTGGCGTCCTTGGCGCCGACCCGGCTCTTCTCCAGCGACCTTCAGCGCGCGGTCGCGACCGCCGGTGAGCTCGCCGCCCTGACCGGTCTGAAGATCGAGTACGACGAGGCGTTGCGCGAGATCAACGTCGACGACTGGGCCGGCATGACGATGGAAGAGCTGGCCGCGATCCACCCGGAAGCAGCCGCCCGCATCCGCTCCGGCGAACCCCAGCGCCGCGGTACAGCCGGCGAAACCGTCGAAGAGGTAGCCGAACGCTTCGCCCCAGCCCTGGCCCGGGCCGTCGAGCACGGTGAACCCTCCGACACAGTGGTCGTAACCACCCACGGCCTAGCGGCCCGAGTAGGCATCTGCCTCTTCTTGGGCATCCCCAAGGCCCACTGGCCCGCCTTCGGAGGACTCTCCAACTGCAACTGGATCTCCCTCCTCCCCGGCCGCCGCGGCTGGCGCATCGAAGAGTGGAACGCCGGCTCCCTCCCCGAGCCAGTGATGTCCGACGACCCCCAACGCTGACCCACCCGCCGGTACTGCGCTGCGAGCACCAGCAACCCAAAACTGCTTGCCCAGCTACCACTCCAGCACCCCGATCGGCGCCTCCAACCCACCCATCCCAGACGTGCTCCTGCTCACCTCCAGCCCTGCCCCACCCGATTTTTCTTTGCGGCCACCCATCCGCTAAACTTCCGGAGTCGCAAGACACCGCGGGGCTTTGGCGCAGTTGGTAGCGCGCTTCCATGGCATGGAAGAGGTCAGGGGTTCGAATCCCCTAAGCTCCACCGCAGCTCAGAGGCCGGTTTCCCACTCGGGAAACCGGCCTTTTGCATGACCTGAGTGACTACTGATTTCGGCGCTTCGAGGTGGTTCCCAGGTTTGTACGGCTGACGGACGGTCATTTGCGCAGTACGTCGTTGGTATGCGCTATGCGGATGACGGATGGAACCGCCCTCGTCGGCCGGACTCCCTCGGAGTTGGAGCAGTGGATGTTCGATCGAGTCGAGAGCAGAGCACCTCGTAAGGCTGCCGCACGAGGCTCTGCCGCGCACGGCCGACGTACGTGGTGCTGCCGCATGGTGAGACGGTCCGGAGACACCGACGTCAGACCTTCCGGATCCGGTCGGCGATCTCCGGCCTCGCCGCGAACCCGGCCGCCTTGTACGTCGCGACGCCGCCGACGTTAGAGCTCGGCGTGCACACGCGCACGCTCGACGAGCCCATCTCCCGCAGTGCGGCCGCCCCGGCGACGGTGATCGCCCGGCCATAGCCGCGGCCGCGGTGGTCCGTATGGACGCCCATCGGCTCGACCAGTCCCGGCTTCCCCGGGCCGGCCGACCAGATCGTCACCACCGCCGCGGGGTTGCCCTGGTCGTCGTAAGCACCCAGGCATCGGGCGTCGGCGTAGAACGGTCCCGCGGACATCTCGTGCCGGTACTCGCGCGTGGGCCTCGTGGTGTTGAACGCGGACCGCAGGACGTCGGCGAAGTCCTGTGCCTGCTCCAGGCCGATCGCCTTGATCCACACGTCGGGGTCCTCCACCGCTTCGGCGAGGTCGCGGAAGAGCGGCGTCCACGGCTCGTCGACACCCCAGCCCTCCTTGGTCAACAGGTCGTGGAGCAGCAGGCCCTGCGGCGCCTCGATGGACACCGCTCCTTCCGGCAGCACGCCGCGCTCAGGCAGCGAGAAGTCCTCGACGAACCGCCGCGCCAAGTCCTCGTCCTGGAAAGCGTCGGGAGCGACCGTCATCCGCACCACCGTCGGCGAATCCAGCATCCCGACAGCGAGGATCCGTCCGTCCCGGCTCCAGGTCCGGACCACCGCGGCCGTCTCGGCCGTTCCGAACCGGTAGTTCCAGCCGATGTCCCCGGGATGCAGCTGCATCGGCGCTTCGTCGTGCTGCCACTCCCGCAGCGCCGCAATAGCCTCGCGCACCCCGTCGGCCGTCGGCGTACTCAGCAAAATCGTCATAGCCGGGATCTGACACCCCGTCTCGGTGGCGTGCAACCGATTATGTAACTGAGTGACCAACGGTTTCGGACAGGATCTTGTCCATCGCTTCGGCGCCCTCGGTCAGTACGGGCCGCAGCTCATGCCGGTACACCGTTTCGGTCACTTGGGTGCTCTTGTGCCCGACGGCTCCCGGGCCAACCGCGCCTACCTGCGCCGACGCAAGATCCCGCCGTTCGCTATGAGGCAACCTGCTGGTCGCAGCCATCAACGAGTGGCTGTGACCAGCAGGTTGGAAGAAAGTTTCAGCCGTCTCGGCCCTGCCATGTGGTCACGCAGGCTTCGTTCCCCTCCAGGTCGGCAAGCACCCAGAAAGCTGGGGCACGCGTCGCGGACACAAGTCGGCCCCCAGCCGCCAGTGCGGTCTCGACGCGCCGTGGCGCCTCGTCATGCGGAACACAGATGTCGAAGTGGATGCGATTGCGCTGCGGGCGCGCCCGGTGCATCTGCTGGAACCAGATGGCCGGGCCCTGCCCGACCGGGTCGACGAGCGGATCCTCCGGTCCCTCGGCCCCCGCCTCATCGGTATAGCCCAGCACCGCCTTCCAGAACGCCCGAATCCCGGCAATGTCCAGTGCATCAATCGCGATCTCCAGTATCTGGACGGATCGCGGTGCTCCCGTTCCGATTTCGGGCTCCGTCAGAAACCCGGACCTGTCCGCGGCGGCAGAGATCCGAAGCGCGAGTTCGACATCCCGGGTGGTAACCGCTGCGCGCTCCAACGACTGCAGAGTGAAGACGACCCGATCGGGGCGGACATCGACCCGAAGGTGCAGGTCGGCGTCGTCGCCGCACACCGCGACAGCGTCCGCTGCCAAGCCGATCGCCCGAGCCGACGACCCGACCGGGACCGACGTTCGCAAAGTGCCCAGCAAGAAGCGCCACCCAGAGTCCTGGACCGCCTCCGACGCTTCCTGCCGACTCAATATCTGTTCCATGGCCGCATCCTTGCAGCCCCCACTGGCACCCCGCCTGCGCTACTTCTGAAACAGTCCCTAGGCCAGGTATGACCCCAGATCCTGAGTGTCTAACTGAGTGACAACCGGCCCGCGTCCGACCGGACAACCACGAACGTTCCCGGACGGCGGGCGGTTCGCCTTCCGCCGCCACTCAGGGGCTCGCTGTGAATGGCATGGAAGAGGTCAGGGGTTCGAATCCCCTAAGCTCCACCAGCAGTATCAGCAGGTCAGGAGGCACTTTCGTCCCCTGGCCTGTTTCGTTAGAAGGGCCAGTGGGAGAGATTTGGGAGAACCGCTCGCCTCCCACCAGCATGGCAGCCAGCGTCACCGCTTCTTCCTGAGCCTTCTCGATGGACTTCTTGATCACAGGCACCCAGGCAAGCAGCTTCTGCCGCTCGTCCTCCTCCAGGGCAAGCACCGAGGCGAGCCAACGCTCCTCCAGAGCCGCCCGCGCGCTTGACACGTAACCGTCAAGAGCATCCTTAGTGCCTGTTCCTGAACCTCATGGCCGGGCTGCGGCGTGGCCCAGAGACGGCCGTACCATGGCCCGATGATCTTCGCTCCTGGTCGATCGATCGCCCGCCGCGACGTCCACCGCAACGGGATGATCGCCGCGGTGGAGACCGCGCGGGTCGTGCGCGACGACGCGGAGGCGCTGCTCACCTGGACTGCGTCCGGATCGGACTGCATGCTGCGCGGCACTCGGGACGGCGCGTCGATCCGGAAGACGTCGCTGGCGGAGCGGGACCGTACGCCGTCCATGCTCTGGCCGCGGCGCTGGGACGGCCGGCACGTGCTGATCCGCACCGAACCCGAGGCCGACCATTCGGTGTGGTGGTTCTTCGACCTTGAGATGCGGTTCGAAGGCTGGTACGTGAACCTGGAGTCCCCGGTGCGCCGCTGGTCGGCCGGGACCGACATCCTCGATCACGCGCTCGACATCGTGGTCGCGCCCGATCGCAGCTGGTCCTGGAAGGACGAGGACGAGCTGGCCGAGCGTGTCGATCATCCGGCGTACTGGACGGCGGTCGAGGCGGACCGCATCCGCGCCGCTGGCGAGCGCATCATCGGCGACATCGAGGCCGGCCGGTTCCCGTTCGACGGCCGGTACACGGATTTCCGTCCCGATCCGTCGTGGGAACCGGCCGACCTGCCCCCGTACTGGGACGCCGAGGTGGCGTCCCGCTGATCGTCAGACCCAAGAGTGCCGCTTTGGAGCCTTATCCGCTGCCTAAACTTGCCCCGTGTAGATGGCGGTACCACCCAGGGCGGCTCCTCGCCCACGGGCTCGACGAGTTGTGCCGAGTTGGCAACGACAAGACGTGGTTGCAGTTGTGGTTGCAGTTCACCCCGGTTCGCGCCTGATCGAGGGGGTATCGGCCGAGAGTGCTCCGACTCCGGCGGACGGCTGCGGACAGTGCAGGATGGGGTCAGGTCGAACTTAAACCTCGGAGCTCCTGCGCGGCTGTAGTGGGAGAGATTTGGGAGCTGGCCAGGCGTAAGAACGGCTCGAAACCGGATCCAACGCGCAGCAACTGAAGCGGCGGGATCGCTTGCCAGTAAGGGGATGCAGCGCCGTGCCACCTACAGAGCCACAGTGACTCCCGCCCATGGCATGGAAGAGGTCAGGGGTTCGAATCCCCTAAGCTCCACCGCAGATCAGAGGCCGGTTTCCCCTTTCAGGAGACCGGCCTCTTGCGTGACCTGAGTGACTACCGGTTTCGGGCAGGATCTCGTCCATCGCTACCGGACGCAGAACGTCCGCAATCGGGGGTACGTTGTCGGCATGTCCGACTTCACAATCGAGGCGCTCACGCCGGAGACGTTCGACGACTTCGCCGCTCTCGTCGAGCGGAACAAGGGCATGTTCGCCAGTTGCTGGTGTACGCATTTCCATCCCGACTGCGCGGAGAAGGGCCAGACCGCCGAGGGGAACCGGGCGCTCAAGCAACGTCTGGTGGCCGATGGGATCGCGCACGCGGCGCTGGTCTACGACGGCGACCGGGCCGTCGCGTGGGCGGAGTACGGATCACCCGAGGAGCTGCCCAACATCCAACACCGCAAGGAGTACGTCGCCACTGCCGAGCGACTGCCCGACTACCGGGTCACCTGCATCCTGGTCGAGCGCGGCTTTCGCGGTCACGGCCTGGCGGCGATCGCCCTGCGCGGAGCGGTCGAGCTGATCGCGCAGGCCGGCGGCGGCCTGGTCGAGGGCTACCCGCACGACACCGGCGGGGTCCGGAAGAAGAACTCCTCGTTCCTCTACAACGGCACCCGCACGATGTACGAGCGCGAGGGCTTCACCTACGACCGGCCCAAGGGCCTGGGCAACTGCGTGATGGTGCGCGAGGTCGCCCCGAGCAGGCGCGACTGAACCGGTCCCTCGCTCCACGCGGAGACGACGGCTACCCGGCACCGCGCCGTCTCTACGAGTCGCTCGGCTTCTCCACGATTGCGCGTACGTGCACACTCTCGTGGGGACCTTTGGCGGGCTCTCGCGACTGATCCGCAAGCCGCACGCCCACCGGTCCCTTAGACCCAGCGTGAACGGCAGCCGGCCGATGATCGATTGGGAATCCCCTTCTGGGGCAAGGTGATTTAGCCCAGCCGTCGAGCCGAGCATGCTTCCGGTGCTGATCTGGAGAAGATCTCGCCGGTAAGCGGCACCCGATCTCGGCCAGCATCCGAGTTGGGGTCGTAGGTGAGTGACTAAGTGAGTGACAACGGTGCCGAACAGGCCCAGACATCCACGTGTCGACGACGTTGATGGACGAGAGCCGGGTGCGGTCCGACCGTCGTTCGGTGGTCAGGTGTGAATGGCATGGCAGAGGTCAGGGGTTCGAATCCCCTCAGCTCCACCGCAGATCAGAGGCCCTTTCCCGACTGGGAAAGGGCCTCTTCTGCTTGACCTGGGAGGGCTAAGACTTCCAATTGCTGATGAGTCGTCGCCACCGGTCCAACTGCCTCGACGTGGAGTACACCTCGACCACCGCAACGATTCACGTCGGCCTCGATCAGGGAGATGGCCGGGACCAGCGATCATGCGAAGGGGTTCGAACCCTGCGCCTACCTACGGTTGGAGTCATAGGCTGGGAGGGTGAGGGGGACGCTGCGCGGGTTCAGCCTGCTGGCGGGCGGTCTGGTGCTGCTGGCAGTTGGGCTTGTCACGCTCTGGCCCGTCTTTCTGAGCACTGACAGGTCACCTCTACCGTCACCTTCATCAACGCTCTCAGGATCACCGGCGCCATCATCGACGCACTCAGGATCACCGGCGCCATCATCAACGCTCTCAGGATCACCAGTACCACCAACAGTGTCAGCACAGGCCCCGCCCGCACCCTCCGCTAGCTCTGGTGTCTCCGATGTCATCTCGGCGGTGGCCGGCCTGGTGTCGTCGCTGGCGGGATTGATCGCGGCTATCGCTGGACTGACCGTTGCCAGACGATCGATGGCTCAGGCCTCGAAAGAAAAGTCGGGCACGACGACTGAGCCCTGACCGAAATCGGCGCTCCTGAGCTCCGTCGAAGCCCAGAGTCCGTGACCAAATCGGTGACCACGACGGACCGGGACGGGGGCCGACAGTACGGCACGCATGAGACAGTTCAAGGCTGTTCCCTGGGTACGGATGGAGCTCGACGGGATACTTGAGACAGCATCAGGTCTACTCATAACCCAGAGGTCGGCGGTTGAGACCTAATCTCGAAGTAGTTCAACGAGGAGGTGGTCTCCGTGTTTGCACGAGCTCCCCATCTGCGCCTATCGGGACACGGTGAGCGGCTTCGGCTCCGACAACGTGGTCACTGGAGGCAAGATCCGCTGGAGTCGGTGCGCGAATGCTGTCGGGCATCGATCGCTATCGATAAGGCACTTGGTGAGGCGGTGCGTGGGGCTCTCGCGTCGGGTACCTCCTGGCGAGATGTTGGCCGAGCAGTCGGGGCTGTCGAAGATGCCGAGACCGCGCAGGACGTCGTGGATTCCTTCGCGGAGATGAAGCGCGAGGTGTGGCGCCGCTTCTTGGGTAGCACGCCCTGAACTCTGGTCGGCTGCGCGGTCCGGCTCTTGATCAGTGCTGAGGCACCGGAACGCGAACGGGGCACTGAGCTGAGAGGGTGGGTGGGCGGAGCCACCTTTCGGGAGGCAAACTGGGACGCAACGACCCCGACCGGTCCGGACACGGATGGACGTCAGTGGACGCAAGTGATAGGTCGTCGAAGCGCCCCAAACGCAGGGGAAATCCATGGCATGGAAGATGTCAGGGGTTCGAATCCCCTAAGCTCCACCGCCGGTCTAGGCCCTTTCCCAGTTGGGAAAGGGCCTCTTTTGTATGACCCGGGAGGCAAAACGGGAGGCTAGTACGCCCAGTTGCTGGTACGTCGCTGACAAGATCACCGCCGAGAACCAGCGTGTGCGTGGACGGGCGCAGACCTGAATCGGACGATGGCGCCATGGCAGACGGACGTGCCGCCCCGATATCGGGCGTGGGCGAGCACAGGTTGGAGCTCGGCAAGGAAGCCTTGACGATGGCCCTTTACGTGGCGATCTGCCTGATGGCCTCCTTGATCGCGATACCGGAGAGCGCCGCCGAGCACACCAACGTGTGGGGACTCATCTGGGGGGTCACGCTTGGCCTCGCGCTCGCGCACTGGTTGGCGTTCCGTGTCTCGTCGCGGTTGGTGGGGGCCGGCTCGGTCCGCTCTTCCGATGTCGAATTGGCTGGTGCCCAGCTGGCCGGTGCGGCCGGCGTTGCAGTGATCGTCTCCGTTGGTGTGCTCCTCCTGCCCGACTCCGTGGAATTCGTTGCCGTCGTGAAGAACCTGCTGGCCGGGCACTGACAGATTCCCTTCCGAGCGTTGCGGGTCGCAGCGAAGGGCAGCCGTGCCACGGACGTTCAACTACGCGTGGTGGGCGCTCCGGCCGATCCTCCGGGGTCGACGGTTTGCTGGATCCGCTCCAGCTTCGCGGTGATCTCCGCGAGCTGGGCCGTCAGCTGCTCGATACCTGCCGCGTCCGCGGTCTCGGAGTCGGCGATCTGCTGCTGGCGCGCCCGCTCCACGAAGCTGGAGGTGATCACCGCGGTCACGATCGTCACGAACGCGATCGCCTCCAGCAAGAACAGCGCCCCCACGAACCGCCCAGCGGTGTTCTCGGGGGTCACGTCGCCGTACCCGACCGTGGTCACCGTCTGCAACGCCCACCACATCCCCGTACCCAGGTCCGGGAACTCCTCCGGATCAACCAGCCTGATCAGCACGCCGCCGACCAGCACACTCACCAGCGTCGCGGCGACGATCACCGCCATCGCCTTGCGCACCGACAGCGGGGCGTGCCGGAACGCCTCGAACCGGCGCATCACCAACAAGCGAACCATGACGTCCGATCCTTCCTGGAACGCAATAACCACGATCGTCCCACCGCAACCGGCGATGGCATCGGCGGGAAGCCCGGTCAAGTTCGATGTGGTACTCGGCGAAATGGCCACCACGCCCGCCGCATGTAGCGAACGACGGGTCCGCACCCTCCAATGCCCGTCCGCTCATCGGCTGCTTGTTTTATTGCTTGTAGGACCGATCCTGGCGAGGCTCGGTCCAGGAGCCCGGCTCGTCGCTCGCTTTTCGGCTGCCGACGCTGTCGCCGAGGAGCAACAACTACTCGGGTGCCTCACCGACAAGGCCGCTCGCTCAGACCTTGCACCGCAGTCCCGGATTCACACTCAGAAACGCCAGCTCGGGAAACTTCTCGAGCTGATCGGTACGGATGCCGCACTGCGTGTGCGATGTGCCCTCCGCGACCGCGTGCGCACCGCCGGCCAGCTCGCTGCGGCGATCCTGTCTCGGCGTGCTTGCGAGCGCCACGCCAGCCCTGCGCTCGGTTCTCGACTCCCCCGCCGCGGCAACCGTGTACCTCATCGAGTCACCCCTCTCTGCTAGTAGCCCCGAGTGTCGCGATCGTCGTCGCCGATACCGCAAGGCCGACGGGTGGCCGTCGCGGTGTCCCCGTAGCCGCACCGATTGGCCGCGTCAGGGCCCTGTTCCGGCACGCCACGCTCATCCCGACCGAGGTCATGCCCGGGCCGCCGGCCCCTCGAAATGCTGCATCCCATCCGGACCGACCTCACCGGCGTGCACGGCGATGTCAGCCGTTGGTCCGTGGCAGCCCGGCCAGCAACCCGAGCAAGAACGACCGCACCCGCCGTCGACCGCTCGCGCGAGTTCCGCCTCGCCCCGGCCGCGCAGCTCAACGACCCTACGCCGCCCACGTACTGTTGCCGGCGGCGCTACTGTCGCTGACGGACTCGACACACTCTGTGGTGAGCCGGTACCGCACGCCATCGGTACGACGAGCAGAGCAACGGTTACCAGCACGGCGAGGACTGATCGACGTACGCCTTCCATCAGACCTCCAGTCCGACTGTCAGGCCTGATTCGCGGCATGGCTTCTGCTCAAGGATCCAGCGTCCGGGCGCGTGCTGCTCGCCCAGGAGACCAGCTCGCGGCTGCGGACTACTTGGCGGCGTTCTTGACCTCCGCCGCACTGTCCGCGTCGACCTCGTGCTTGGTGAGCTTCTCCGCATGCGACAGCGCCTTGTCGACATCGGCGACCCACGATTCCTCGAACAGCGCTACGATGCCCGAACTGTTCGGCGGCAAGGTGTCCTCGACGTCAGCCTTGATCTCCTTCTTTTCGCCGTGAGACTTGAGCCCACCGATACCAAGTCCCGCCGCCGCACCGACCGCTGCGCCGGCCAGCAGGCTGGGCGGGAAGATCAGGCCGATGACCGCGCCACCGACCGCGCCCCACGCGGCGCCCTTAGCGGCTGTGTGGAAGTCGTCGTCGACGTTGATCTTGCCGTCGGCGTCACGGCTGACGAGGACGAGTCCCTCGACCTTGATCACGTCGTCCTCGGCGAGCTGCTTGATGGCGTCCCAATCCTCCTGGGCCGCCTTCGGGTCCGGGTAGGCCGCGATGTACAGGCGGACTGGTGCTTTGCTGTCAGATCCCACGAGCTTCTCCTCTTCATCCGGCGACCGGCTTTGAGCCGGCCACACGATGTTCACACGCTGTCAGCCGGGCGCGTTCCCGACGTGGGTTGTCCTAATGGCCCTTGCCGCGATCGGCGGTGGCATGCACCACGCGGCCGTTGACGCTCTGGAGGGGTCGGAAGTCGTTGCCGAGGATGTCCTCGAAGGCCTTGAACTGTGCCGCGGACAGCTGGGCCTGGCGCTTGAGCACGAACCAGGTGACAGCCTCGGTGCACGGGGGCGTGGTCAGGGATCCCGAGTACGTGTAGTACTCGGAGGTGTCCGTGAGTCCATCGGCAAGGTTGATCTCGACCTCGGAGGTCACCTTGTCCCCGGAGTGCTTCGGGAGACCGGCAGACATGAGCCTATGGAGGAAGGCGTTCCTGTGCCCGATCCTGAACAGCGTGCCGACGACGGCGGTCTTCCCGGCAGGGTTCTTGAACACGGCGTGGAGTTCCATGACGCCGCGCTGGCCACCGATGGCGTGCTCGGAGAGCGTGTGGAAGTGGAACTGAGCTGAGGTGTACACGTCGCCGTTCAACGTCAGGGTGTTCGGGGACTCGATCTCCTCCTCGATGGCGTGCCCGTTGTTGATCAGGGAGATCGGCGTGGCTTCCAAAGCAAGCTTCAGCGGCCGGAGGTTCTTATCGATCTTCACGTGCTTGATGTTGATCGGCGACTGGCTGATCCCGACGCGGCACGCCGCGTTCGCCGGGTCGAGGTCGGCCCAGAAGCCGGGACCCGTATCGCCGTTGTAGGTGAAACCTCCCGATGGGGCGGCCGGCGCGGCCGCAGGGCCGGACGCCTGACTCACACTCCCCGCCGAGGTCAACCCCAAAATAAGAACCGCCGCGATGACGGTGCCACGCAGTCGTCGTTCCACCGTGCCTCATCCCTCTCATGCGTGTGTGTCCGGCCCCGGCGAGCGGGGTCCTAACTGGTGGTCGCGGGGGTGTCGGCGTCGTAGCGTGCCAGACACCGGTCACCTCCCGCCGGTCCTCACTCGTCGCGGACCACCTCCTCGCGGCGGTGTTGCGCGGCAACCCCAGGTGGATCGTCAGACGCCCTCGACCGCTTCGAGGCGTCCGGTGCGGACGGCCGTCACGAACTCGTTGTAGTCCTGCTCGTTCTGGTCGGCGTACCGGTCGGAGAAGTCGGTGATCGACTCGTCGAACTCGTCGCTGCCGCCCAGGTACTCGGCGATCGCGACAGCGTCGCCGGACCGGGCGTGGGCCCGCGCCAGCGTCCATCCGCACATGCGCGCGTAGTACGTGAGCCCGACTGGTGTCATCGTCTCGGGGTCTGCCGACCCCTTCATGTCGCGCAGTTGGCGCCAGTAGAAGTGGCGGCGCACGTCCGCCCCCTTGGTCCAGCCGAGGTAGATGTCGCTGGCGGCCTGCATCATCCGCTGCCCCTGCACCACCCGCTCGCCACACTGCTTGTATCGGCTCTTACCCAGGTAGGGCTCCAGCACCGAGGCGGTCGCCTCCTTGACCTGCAGGAACAGGGGGTCGTTGGCGTCGCGGCCCTGGAGCAGCACGATGAACGCCCGGGTGCCGACACTGCCGACACCGACAACCTTGCGGGCCAGGTCCACCACCTCGAAGCGCTCCAACAGCCGGCGCCGGTCGTCTTGCAAGGTGGCCCGGTAGGCGCGGAACTGATCACGGATCATCGACTCGACCTGGTCGCGGGACAAGCCGTCGGCGACGGCCAGGTCGCGTGCCGGGACCACGATCGGCGGCTGGCTGACGATCCGGTATTCCCCATCGACCAGCTCGCCGAGCTTGGACAGCGCCTGCATGCTGTCACGCGTACGCGCCTTCGCGGCAACCTTCCCCGCCTGCTTCAGCGTCTTCTTGACCTCCTTCTTCTCCTTCTTCTTCGCCCCCTTCTTCGACTCGGCCACGGCGTTGCGCGTCGCGCTCCTGAGCTCTTCTTCGTCCAGGTGGGCGTACCAGATGTCCATCGTGCCCATCTGCGCGAAGGACGCCATCGCCTCCCGATAGGCCCGCACCGACGCCAGCGTCGCCGCGCGTGTGTCGGCCTCGGAGAACCCGTTGTTGCGGCCCGCGATCGTAAAACTCGCCGCCATCCGCTTCACGTCCCACTCGAACGGCCCCGGCAGCGTCTCGTCGAAGTCGTTCACATCGAACAGCAGCCGCCGCTCGGGCGAGGCGAACAGGCCGAAATTCGACAGGTGCGCATCCCCGCACAACTCGGCCTTGAGACCAGCCACCGGCGTGTCCTTCAAGTCCGCGGCCATGATCTTGGCCGCACCCCGGTAGAAGGTGAACGGCGAGACCATCATCCGGCCATGGCGGACGGGCACCAGGTCCGGCTCGCGGGTGGTGTCCTGCTCCTCCAGCAGGCCAACCGGATCAGGACGGTCATCGGCTGGCCGCCACTTGGTATGGCTCGACGGAGTCGCCCGGTCCCGGGCCATCAGACCCTCGGCTTTGCGATCATCGACGCTCGGATGCGTCATTTCCTGTACTGCCATCCGACCCACCTCCCGGGTCGGTCCGCCGCCTGGCGACGATCGCACTCCCCGTGCACGGCCACACCCGACATGGCCAAGGCGCCTCACCTGGCGCTGCTTCTCGTGCGCTCCTGGTGCCGAACATGGGCACCCACGGTGGAGGGGGCATCACCGGAGCAACGCATCGAGAATCAATTACGAACCAGTTAAGATTCTGTTAAGGATCAGTTAAACAGGGTGATTCTTGGTGCGCAACCCTCTATAAGAGGGTCGCGCCGGTAGCGCGCGGATGCCACGCGACGGGGCGGACTTTCATTTGGGCGTGGTGGGCGCTCCGGCCGATCGTCCGGGGTCGAGGGTGGTGCCGGCCGGTGCGTTGTCCGCGATGGGGCCGTGCTGCTCGCGGCTGGCCCGCGGCTGACCTGGGCACCTGGGCTGGTCACCGCCTGATCGACACCCTGCTGGGCTGCGCGATGGCGCTCGCCTCAATGTATCTGCTCTGGCCGACGGACAAACCCGACGACGCCGCAGTCGAGTAACCCCCCCCGACAGGGGACTCCAAGCAACCCGCAAGTTCTTTGGCTCAGTGGACAGGGTCGCCGGGGAGGAGGGCTCGCCACCAGGGGGTGTCGAACCATCGGTCGTTGCGGGCCGACTGCTGGTCGACGGTGGCGGTCTTGGCGGGCGGGGCGTAGTCGAAGATGAAAGCCTTGTGCCGGATCCCGAGCAGGGTCCGCCGGCTCAGAATGTCGACGATGTCGCCGCCCGTCCATCTGCCACCGCGCATGTGGGCGTCGAGTTTTGCTCCCGCGCAACACAACCTGTAGCCGACCGGCTCGAGATGGCGTCGCAGCTCGAGGAACGCGGTCCACAAGCCCTGCCCTGCTCCGGTCCAGGTTGAACCGTCAGGCCTTGTCAGAACCAGCGTCCAGTGCGAGTCCGGCGTCGAGGTCTGCTCCAGGGAGCACACCGTCTCGATGCTGTCGATCAAGACGGTGATCGGCTCCACAACGTGATAGTCGCTCATCGGCCACCGAAATTAGCACGAAGTGACATCAGCGGACTGGGTCGCCGGGGAGGAGGGCTCGCCACCAGGGCGTGTCTATCCAGCGGTCGTAGCGGGCCAGTTGTCGATCGACGGTGGTGACCTTGCCCGCAGGGGCGTAGTCGAACAACGAGGCCTCGTGTCTGATGCCGAAGAAGGTTCGGCGGGTCCAGAGGTCGACGATGTAGCCGCCGTACAATCGGCCGCGGCGCATGAACGCGTCGGCCCTCGCGCCCGCGCAGCACAGCCGGTAGCCGAGTGGTTCCACTTGGCGGCGCAGGTCCACGAACGCTGTCCACAAACCCTGGCCGGAGCCGGTCCAGGTCCTGCCGTCCGGCGTTGTCAGGACCAGCGTCCAGTGGGAGTCGGTGGTGGAGGTCTCGTCGACGGAGCACTGCTGTTCCTTGCCGTCGAGCCAGACCGTGAGCGGCTCCACCTCGTGATAGTCGATTCGGCCGTTCATCGTCCTGCGAACCCCGGATTCTCGATCGTGGGGCCTTGCCATCCCCACTGACCCGTGAATCTAGCGCACTTGATGAACTCAGGTGCGATCTCTCCTACGAAGCTGATCTCCTCCTCCGATCGCAGGGTGATCTGGTGCAGCAGGCCACCGGACCGTCCAGCCAAGTGGGAGAGATTTGGGAGCCGAACACGCGCAACAACGGTCCTCAACGAGGCCCAACCAGCGCCAACCGGTGGAGCGGCAATCCCTTGCGCTACAGGGCATACAAGGCTCACGGCGACGAGCGGGACAATGACCCTCGCTCATGGCATGGAAGAGGTCAGGGGTTCGAATTCCCCCAAGCCACCGCAGATCAGAGGCCCTTTCCCGGCTAGGGAAGGGCCGGCCCCGCGCCGGACGAGGACACCGATCACCGCGGGCACGAGGTCCCGCAGCAGCGGCTCGATCACCCGGTGACCGCGGGCGAGTCGGCCAGAAACGGCCGGACCTCCAGCCATTCGTGGATCGGCTTGCCGCCCTGCCCGGGGGCCGCCGACAGTTGCCCCGCCAGCTGTACCGCGCGGTCCCACGACTCCACGTCGATGATGTACCACCCGGCGATCAGGTCCTTGGTCTCGACGAACGGCCCGTCGGTCACTGGTGGCCGGCCGTCGCCGTCGTACCGCACGAACGCGCCGCCGGGCGCCAGCGCCTGGGTGTCGACGAACTCGCCCGTCTCCTGCAGCCCGGTCGCGAAGTCGCGCATGAACTGCACGTGAGCGTCGACCTCGTCCGGCGTCCACTGGTCCATCGGAGCCCAGTCCGCGGCGGCGGCCGGGCCACCCTGGTAGTGCTTGAGCAGCAGGTACTTGGCCATCATGTTCTCCCTTACGCGTACGGCCCACTGTGGCCGTATTCACTCAGGGGACGGAGCTGCGAGCGGGTTCTCGACATCCCACCGGGACCTTTCCTGGCGGCTTCACAGACTCCGTGTGCCGCGGTGGGGTTGAGGCGTGTCGCAGGTCGGCCGCGACGGGCAGTTAGCTGAGCTGCTCGGCCAGCGCGATGATGATCCCCTCGGGGTCGCGGACGTAGCAGAGCCGGTAGCTGTCCTGGTACTGCGCTACCTCTCCGACGAGTTCCGCGCCGTGGGCTCGCAGGCCGGCGATAGTGGCGTCGATGTCGTCGACGGCGAACATGATGCTCCGTAGGCCCAGCGTGTTCCCCAGCGCGTTCTTCGGTTCAGCGCTGACCGCCGTAGGGGTATGGAACTTCGTCAGCTCAAGCCGGCCGTGGCCGTCCGGGGTCCGCATCATCGCGATGTCGACCCGGACGCCGTCGAGCCCGTTGACACGGTCCACCGAAGGTCCCTCGATCGGCGCCTGGCCCTCCAGCTCCATACCAAGTTCGACAAAGAACGCAATAGCAGCCTCAAGGTCGTCGACGACGACGCTCACGTGGTCCAGTCGCTGAATCGTCATGGTGGTTCTCCTTCGCAGCGCGGCCTGTCGTGGCCACTGGTGTACCTAGGACGGAGCCAGCGCCGCATTCTCGACAGCCGGAAGTAGGACCTGCTCCTGGCCGTCACCCAGGATCTGCGTGAGCACCGCAGCTTGAAGATGGGTGTCTTCGAGGTCCTGACCGGACTACATGCGAGGGCGCTTCGTGTGGCTCTCGGGACGCCTCCGGGTGGTGGAGGAAGTTAGAACTAAGCTTCAATACATTTAACTATGGCGTCGACAACTTCATTGAGTGGGCGTGCGGTATCGATAACCATGCCCTTGGGGATGTCTTCTTTAGTGGCATGAAGACGAAGTATCTTTTCCTTTTCCTCTTCATTCCCGCCCCAATCATCGGCAGCACGACCAGCCAGTCTCTGCTTGAGTGTCTCGGTATCCACGTCCAGCACGATTACTTTGTCGAAGATGTCGAGGAATTTATTGAAGTTCCTTGAACCGCCACAGAAAAGAGCGATCTCCTCCGCTTTGCTTGCTGCGATTTCTCTGACTCTGTCAACGTCCCATATATGGTGCTCATGACAACTAACGCCTTCGGTTCGTTTCCCCGTTTCCGGGTCGCCCTGATAGGCAAGTTCGTTATCGCCATCGATGGCTTTGTAACCACGCTTTCGAAGCTCGCGACATACTGAACTCTTGCCTGTGCCCGAACCACCTTCGACAAGGTAATTTCTCTTCGCCATAGGGCTCATCATAACAAAAACGCCCTGAAAGGCTTTTGAATTAATTCCCGGCTCCACCCGGCGACGCCTCGTCGCCAGAGTGCCGCGACCACCGTGGAAAGGGGCCTCAGGAGTGCCGCGGTACGGCGTCCTGAGGCCCCTTTCACTGTCTGGCGCTAGCCGCGCGAGCTACGGCCAGGTAGGCGAGCCCGCGCGTGGCCCTGATCAGTCTCTGATGTCGTTCCACTGCTTGCTGCACAACGGGGCGTAATTCGGCCTGTAGAGGCAGACCTGCGTTCTGATCCGGTTGATCCCGCCCGCGAGGTTTGGGTCACCGATGAAGAACCCGTAAGGGGTGACGTCGTTGTCGCCGATCGCCGACCGTGTCGTGCTGTCGATCTTGGTCGTTCCGGCGAAGGCATCCACATGGAGCGTGAGGACTGCACCAGCGCCATACCCGCTCGAGACGACTTCTCCCCTCATCTCAGCAGTCCGCTGTCCCCAGCGATCGATCCGGTCGCATACTTTTCGACGAGCGGGGACCCGCTGCAATCGTCGCCAGGGCAAAGCGGTCCGAAGTAGTCGTAGGCGTACTGGACTCGTGCCATCGCGGCTGGCTGACCCAGTGCCGCCGCGGCGAGGGCTACTACGGCCACTGCGATTCCTCTGCGGATGAGGCCCATCGTCAATCTCACTCTCTGTCGGTGGCGTGACGTTCACCAAGCGCGATCTGATCCTGCTGGGCCAACGGAGATCTGACCACCGAATTGCACGAAGTGACATTGACACGTCAGAGGCCCTTTCCCGGCTGGGGAAAGGGCCTTTTCTGACCTGAGTGGCCAAGAAGGTGGTTTGAACTCCGGTGGCCGCCGCGATCCTGCGTGCCGGTCGCCATGGCACGGCGACACGGTAGCGTCCGCCGCAGGGGTGAGCTCGAGCTGGCGGTGGTGGCCGCGGCCAACGAGGCGTGGGTGTTGGAGCCGGAGGGCTCTGAGGTGGTGGAGACCGCAGACGCGGCGTCTATCGTGCCCTGGTCGCCGCTCGTCGGGGTCAATTGCTGGGGTTATTGGCTGGTGCGTCGTGCTTTGCCTCAATTGCGTCGAGGTCGCGTACGGCGTAGCGGTGGTGCTCCCACTGCTCCTCGAGGATCACGTGCAGGCAGGAGAGGACGGTCTGGGGGTGGTCGGGGGCGTGGGGATTCCTGCGCGTCGCGGCCAGCACGTCCGGTGTGGCTGTGGCGATGAAGTCACGCACCATGGCGACGCGACCCGCCCGGACCTCGAGTACCTCGGCGTACGACGGTGTGACCGTCGCGGAGGTCGAGCTGTGCAAGCCGTCGCCCTCGGTGCCGGTGCCGGTGTCCGCTTGGCCGATGGGGTGGTACGGCTGTTCGATCTCCAGGATCGCCTTGCCCAGCCACGTGTCCGTGGCATGGACCAGGTGCCGCAGCGTCTGCGCGAACGACCACTCGCCGTCCACTGACACGTCGACCGTGCCGGCCGGCATCGCCGCGACGCGCTCGAGCGTGGCCGCCCAGGTGCGCTCGAGCGCAGCCCAGGCCGCGCGCAGACCGTCCAGATCTGCGGCGCGCCGGTCGGCGCGGCCGGGAAAGCGGCGGTCGAGTTCTGCCTCGACGAACGGGATCACGTCGACGCCGTTGACGCGCAAGAAGTTCTCGCCGTCGGAGAGCCACGGTGCGTCGATGTCCGTCCCCTGCATCTCGACGCCGCGCATCACGACGCCGGACAGATCGGCCCCGACGAACCGGGCGCCACGCAGGTCCGCGTCGACGAACTCTGCTCCCTGCAGCTCGTCGGACCGAGTGAAAGTTGCCATGACTTCTCCTTGTCGACCGCCCTGTTAATGCTGGCGAAAGTTAAACATGACGCTCCGACAACTAACCGCGTATCGCTCAGCGACCGCGGTCACCGCAACCCCAGCCGCCACCTCGAGAAAGGCCTGATTCGAGGCCGACTGACCCCGGATGGTCGCCTCGATCTCAGCGTCAGTGGTCATGTCAGGGGCGTGGCGGAGGCGTGTCAGGGGCGGCACCGATGGTTGTCACATGACAAGTTCAGCGAACACAGAATCAGGAATGCGGGACCGCGAGCCTGCGATCCGGGTGCAGGGCATAGAGAAGTCCTACAAGGAGTTGCACGTCCTGCGCGGCGTGGACTTCGAGGTGGCGCCGGGCAGCATCTTCGCCCTTCTCGGCTCGAACGGAGCGGGAAAGACCACGATGGTGAGAATCCTGTCCACGCTGCTGGGATCGGACGCCGGCACGGCCACCGTCAACGGGTTCGACGTCAAGACGGACGCGCTCCGAGTCCGGGAGTCCATCAGTCTGACCGGACAGTTCGCCGCGGTCGACGAGATCCTCTCCGGCCGGGAGAACCTGGTGCTGGTGGCCAAGCTGCGGCACCTCAAGGACCCGGGCAAGATCGCGGATGACCTGCTCGCACGCTTCAACCTCACCGAGGCGGGATCGCGGAAGGTGTCGACGTACTCCGGAGGCATGCGCCGTCGCCTGGACATCTCCATGAGCCTGATCGGGGAGCCGAAGGTGATCTTCCTCGACGAGCCGACCACGGGGCTCGACCCCGAAGCACGCATCGAGGTGTGGCAGGTCATCCAGGAGCTCGCCAACCAGGGGACCACCGTTCTGCTCACCACGCAGTACCTCGACGAGGCTGAGCAACTCGCAGAGCGGATCGCCATCCTCCACGAGGGCCGGATCATCGCGAACGGCACCCTCGCCGAGCTGAAGCAACTCCTCCCACCAGCGAAGGTCGAGTACGTCGAGAAGCAGCCGACCCTCGAGGAAATCTTCCTCGCACTAGTCGGGAACGACAACAAGGCCGAGTCAAGTAAGGACCAGTCATGAGAAGCCCTGTGTCAACCCGCCTGTTGCTCGTTGGGGTTGAGGTGGCGTTGGAGGGCGTTGT